>CAWIRV010000007.1:0-184923 GCA_963838645.1 uncultured Parachlamydiaceae bacterium
TGGTTAATTGAAGATTATCATCGAGGGATCAAGCAATTTTGTGAAAAATGCCAAGCAAGGACAGAAAAAGCTCAAAGAAATCATATTCTTTTTTCACTCCGAGCTTTTTTAAGGATCGAAAGATTTTGTTTTCGAACAGGTTTAACTTGGTTTGAGGCTAAGATAGGTATTGTTAGAGAAGCTGTTAAAACATATCTTAGATGTCCTAAATATGTATTATGGCACTGTTAACAAATTAAACCGAGAGCTTTAATGGAAGCTAAAGCAAAAAAAGAAAGTAGTGGAAAGCTTATCGAATCTCAATGCCAAGCGTTTATTTTCTTTAAGACGACCAAAGAACCGCACGAGTACGGTAATAAGGTTTATAAAGTGCCTGTAGTCCTGGTACGGTAGCGTTTGCTCGTCTTGGGATGACTGGAACTTTTTCAGCTTCTCTAATAGGATGGCGTACGTCAAAATAATCATACCCTTTGTCAGCTATGACGTACTGAATTCCTTCCCATTTTCCATTTTTCCATAACTGTGAAAAAATTTTCATATCTGGGCGCTGTCCTTCGGATAAGCAAGCACTTTGAACCTTATTTGGGGAAAATGAATTTTTGTGCTCAAACCTTTGCGTCCACGCCCAATCCATTGATTTCCTTTTTTTTAAAGCTCCTGAACCATGCCGGTGCACAGTAATGGTTGTACTATCCACCCATGTAAAGTCTGCTTTGATCAGCTTTTTCGCTTGAAGGTTCTGTAAGAGTTTCCAAAACCATCCTGATTCACTCCAACGTTTAAAGCGTGTGTAAATCGTGTGCCAAGAGGCTCCTGGTAAATCTCTCCATGCTACTGCTGTGCGTAGCACATACAAAACTGCACAGAAAAATTGATAGTCAGAGATCTTGGCTGGCCTTCCACGACCATCTTTAAAACTAAGGATATGAGGATGAATGTGTTCTTTGAAATAGTCTTCAGAAAATGGATAGAGGCGGTTATTCATCTAAAACTCTCCCTATTGTTAATTGAGAGAAAGTTATATCACACCTTATTTAATTTGTTAACAGTACCATATCTGATCCGACATTCCATTTGGGTGTAGGTACTGTCTCTACCCTTCTGATATCAAGTATATCACCTCGCTTAGCTGTCATTAGTATATTAGCAGGATTAATTCTTTCTCATTTAGGAGAAAAAGCCATTTCAACGCCAATGAAAGATAGGATTATAAGGGTAGTAGATTCTTGTTGGCCATTAAGGTTTGTCGAATGTTTAGCATGTTTGATTTTTAGGTTTGTTGATAGTCCTGCTGATGACGTAGATTCCAACGGTTATAATCTATGTTTGTCTGTTATTTTACTTTTGGCGCATCTAAATCAAGCTGGTCATTCTAGGACATTACAAAGACTTATTGCTGTTGTTATTGTTGGAGCGAACATTAAATTTGGTAATTTACAGAATGAGTAACTATTATCGTGGTTGAATCCCATTTATAATTAAGACTTACCATGAAGATATATAAGTCTTAGCATGCATTTACCTTTACATGGTGGCTGGTGACATGACTGTTGGATCTACCCCTAAAGTAAATGTGACTACATTTTCTCAAGCTTTTGATTGAGCAATTCATTGACAAGTTGAGGTAGTGCCTTGCCTCGGCATAATTTCATTACTTGTCCCACCAAGAAAGCAAAAAATTTACTTTGTTTTGTCTTCTTATAATCAGAGACAGGCTGCGGGTTTTCTGCTAATACTTGATCAATCAGACGTTCAATTAAAACTTGATCATGTAATGGTTGATAATCAGGATTAGCAGCAACAATTTTCTCTGGATCTACTCCAGGTTTACTCACCATCTCATCTGCTACACTCTTAGCAATTTTTCCTGTAATCGTCCCTTTATCAATAAGATTGATAAGAGAGGCCATATGTTCAGTTTTTATCCCGATGGAGAGGATGTTTTCACCTGTATCTTTCAAACGACCTGCAAACTCAATAATGATCCAATTGCAAAGCTGACGTGCATTGGAACAACTTTTTAACGCCTCTTCAAAATAATCTGCTAAGGGCTTATCACTTGTCAGAATAAAGGCGAGGTCAGGGGCAAGGCCTAATTCTTTCACATAGCGACGTTCACGCTGTAAAGGGAGCTCAGGCAAACTGCTGCGAATCTCTTCAATGTAGGTATCTGTCAGAATAATGGGAACAAGGTCGGGCTCTGGAAAATAGCGGTAATCATCAGCAGACTCTTTACGACGCATGAGAATAGTTTCTTTTTTATCGGGATCCCAACGATAAGTGGCTTGTTCAATGACTTGATGGGGAGGTAGGTGAGGGTGGCTTATATACTCATGGACTTGTCTTTTAATCTCAGATTTAATCGCCATCTCCATAAAGGCAAAGGAATTCATATTTTTAATTTCAATCTTATTGCGCAATGTTTTCTCTCCTTTAGGCCGAACAGAGATATTTGTATCAATACGCAGAGATCCCTCCTCCATATTGCAATCAGACACATCAATATATTGTAAAATGGCTTTGATAGTCATCGCGTAAGCAACAGCTTCCTTAGGGGTATGCATACAGGGTTCGGAAACAATTTCAATAAGAGGGGAACCAGCCCGATTATAATCCACTCCTGCAAAAGTTGAAAAATGCTTTAGCATACCTGCGTCATCTTCAAGATGGACACGATTAACAGCAAAAGCCTTTTCTTCTCCATCCACCTCAGCTATAATTGTTCCGTTTTTTATAATGGGCTGATCATACTGGGTAATTTGGAAATTGCGGGGGCTATCAGGATAAAAATAGGATTTGCGATCAAATTTGCTAAAATGAGCAACATGACCTTGAATGGCACATCCAAATTGAACAGCTTTACGTACAGCCTCTTTATTAAGAACAGGAAGAGCTCCAGGTTGGCCTGTGCATATCTCTGTAATGTTTGTATTAGGATCATCTCCGAAGCGATTAGGAGCATGGCTAAATAATTTTGACTTAGTATTCAATTCAACGTGAATCTCAAGACCAATGACAGCTTCCCAATTAGAGCCTGATTCAAGATGGGGATGAGCCATAATTATTTCTCCTCCTTAACGAGTTCTGGAATAGCGCTATGTTGAGGAAGCGCCTGCTCTAAAGCGTGAGCGATGTGGAGAACAAGCCTATCTTGCTTTTGTGGACCAATCAATTGCAATCCCATAGGTTTACCATCATGGCTAAAGCCATTGGGAATACTGACAGCTGGCAAACCAGCTAAGTTAATGCCAATTGTATAAATATCTTCTAAGTACATTTGCAACGGGTCTTTAATGGATCCTATTTCAAAAGCTGCAAAAGGAGAAACAGGTGTAGCAATGATATCACACTTAGAAAAGGCATCTTTGTAGCTATTTAAAATCAGTGTACGCACTTTTTGTGCTTTCTTATAATAAGCATCTTGATAGCCTGCAGATAGGACGAATGTTCCTAATAAAATGCGTCTTTTAACTTCTGAACCAAAGCCCTCTTCTTTGGAAAAGTCGTAGACTTCCTCTAATGTCTTGGCACGAGGAGAACGCTGTCCATAACGAATGCCATCAAAGCGAGCTAGATTTGTTGAGGCTTCAGCAGTTGCTAAGATGTAGTAAACAGCAACTGAATACTTCAAAATGCTAAGATCAATTTCTACAATCTTAGCTCCTAACTCTTCCATATCATGAATAGATTTCTGAAATACGTGCTTAGGTTCATCTGCTAGGTCATGGAGAAATTGCCAAGGAATGCCAACTCTAGTTCCATTTAAAGATTTTGTCAAATGATTGAGATAATCTTCTGGCCCATTCGGAATACTTGTTGAATCCTTATCACTGTGGCAGCCAATCACTTCCATCATAAGAGCAGCATCAGTTGTGCAAGTTGCTAAAGGTCCAATTTGGTCTAAAGAAGAGCCATAAGCGACAAGCCCATAACGAGAAACTCTTCCATAAGTAGGTTTAAACCCTACCACACCACAGAATGCTGCGGGCAAACGGACAGACCCTCCTGTATCGCTTCCTAAAGCAAATGGACACAAGCGTGCAGCCACAGCAGCCGCAGAGCCTCCAGAAGAGCCTCCAGGAGTACAACTGAGATTCCATGGATTATGAGTCTTTTGAAGAGCTGAGTTTTCAGTAGAAGAGCCCATGGCAAACTCATCCATATTTGTCTTTCCAATAAGGATAGCTCCTTCGTTGAGGAGAAGATCAATGACTGTGGCATTATAGGGGGCACGATAATTAGTTAAAAACTTAGAAGCACAAGTGGCAATCTCTCCTTTAACGAGAATATTATCTTTAATCGCAATAGGGAGACCTGCCAATTTACCTAAAGTCTGACCTAGCCTACGCTTTTTATCTAATTCCTGTGCTTGATAGAGAGCCTTATCTTCATAGACTTTTAAAAAAGCTCCGATTTTTCCTTCATATTTAGCGATACGCTGGAGAAAATATTCAACAATCGATACAGCTGTACATTCTCCATGCAAGAATTGATCCCGGATTTCAATAGCAGAAAGCTTATACATGAGACCTCATCTCGACCTTAATGTGATTGTTTAATGACAGGGGGTACACGAATCATGCCTGCAATATGGGAAGGGGCATTAGCAAGGAAAACTTCTCGGTCCAGGACATCCCCTATCCTATCTTCTCGCATGACATTGTGAATATCTTCTAGTACATGATTACAGGGGAGGACATTCTCTGTATCAATTTGCCGTAGTTGCTCGATATAAGAGAGAATTTCCCTTAAATCATACAAAAGCGCTTCCTGCTCTTCTTCAGTACAATCGATACGGCAGAGGTGTGTCAAATGTTTAATGGTCTCTTTATCTAATTTAGACATGAATCTCCTCAATACTCTCAACTAAACTCTAAAGAATCCAAAATAAAATAAATTTTGAAAGAAGTGATTGCATCAATCATAATAAGCTGAGAAAAAATATGCAACAAAGTTTATGACCAAACAGCCAAATTAACTATGGTACACAAGCCAATTGAAAAGTTGGCTTGTGTACCATAGTTAATTTGGCTGTTTGGTATAAATTCGCACTTATGCACAATAAAAAATTCACATTAGGCAAATGAATCTAAAGTTCAAATGACAAAAAGCCATTACAAAGAAGGAGGAAAAACTAATGAAAATTCTTGTAAGCGGTGCTTCCGGTCTTGTTGGATCTGCTTTAACTCCTTTTTTAATGGCAAAGAACCACCAGATCATTAAATTAGTGAGAACACCTACTCATCTTCTATCTTCTCAGGAAATCTCGTGGGATCCCAATCGAGGAATACTCGACCCAAGAGCGTTGGAAGGTTTAGATGCCATTATTCATTTAGCCGGTGAAAATATTGGAAGTAGTCGTTGGACAGAAGAAAAAAAGAGTCGGATTTTAGATAGCCGTGTCATTGGCACTCGTTTGTTGTGCCAAGCCTTAGCTAGCTTGAAGCACTTTCCGAAAGTTTTAGTGAGTGCATCTGCTATCGGCTATTACGGGAATCAAGGAGATCAGATCGTGACAGAACAAAGTCCTAAAGGAAAAGGGTTTTTAGCAGATGTCTGCGAAAAATGGGAAGCAGCTACACAAATAGCTCTAGAAAATGGAATACGTGTTGTGAATTTACGTATTGGCATGGTTCTAAGCTCTAAAGGAGGGGGATTAAAACAAATGTTAACTCCCTTTCAATGGGGATTAGGTGGGACAATAGGATCAGGCCAGCAATATATCAGCTGGGTCACCATAGACGATCTCTTAGATATTATGGATTATGCAATACAAAATGATACTTTAAAAGGGCCTGTGAATGCTGTCAGTCCATATTCTGTCACTAATCTAGAATTTACAAAAACTCTAGGTCGAGTTTTGCATCGGCCTACTGTCATGATAATGCCCAATTTTATTGTCCGTTGGGCATTTGGAGAGATGGCTAATGAGATATTATTAAATAGTGTGCGTGTGGAACCAAAAGTTTTAGAAAAATCTGATTTTAAATTCTCTTATCCAATTCTTGATATGGCTCTTAGGCATGTTCTAAAAGATATACATTCCTTATCATAGAGAGGATATACTCTTTCCAGCTTTCTGCTAGAAGGAGTATATCTTAAAATCAAATATCGAAAGGTTCTATATTACTCTGTAGAGCCATCTCTATAACAGTCCTCTGCTTTAACTCTTCAAATCCAAAGTTATGCGCAATAACTTTAATAGAGCTTGCCAAATTTGGTGCATGTTCTAAAAATCTTTCTAGATTCTCCTTATAGATGCGCAGCCCGTCCCAATCTTGACATTTAAAAGCAGCTTCACACATCTTGTCAGCTTTATCTAAAGTAAATTGTTTACGTGCATGGTCCAAAAGTCGTAAGTAATGTAAGGGAAAATCAAAGTATTCTTTTTGTGTTAACTGTGCAAGGTTGTAAGCTGTGAGTTCATCTAAATTCATTGTGTAGATATCATCTTGGCTATCATAGATTAAGTCGATAATATATTGGCTAGCTTTAGCTGTCAAAAGTTGGTTTTGAATGGGAATAGAAGGATGCCACCCTTGTTCTAATAAAGCTTTAAAGCCTGGTGAGCGGTAAATGATATGGCCATGGACTGGGATAGATACAATTGTTCCTTTGTCATCATCAAATTGAATAACAGTATCTTTATACTCATCGGATAAAGGATCAATAGGAACTTGGTTTATATCATCAATGCAATTAATGACATCTTGATCTTCGCTTGTATGGCCAAATAGTTGTAAAACTATCCGATTCTTAATGAGAGTCGATAGAAGAGGCGTTAAATTTGCGTGCGTTTGATGCCGATTTTTTTCTTGGTAATAAGTTTGACATAACTGCAATTGACATTCAAGATCGACTGAGTCTGTAAGATTTTGATACTCTTCTTGAAAAGTAATAGAGGAATAATGAGCTTGCAATTTCTGTAAGACTTTTGGATTGATTGCGATAGCAGTATCTTTAATGGCAATTTGATTGAGTGTACCTAAAGGTCTTACAAACCAGTTTCCCTCCTCATTTTCTCCAACTTTAAAAACCTCAGGAGTAATTTGATGACATCCTGTTAAATTAAGCGCTTTGATATTTAATCTAGAAAGATGATTTAATGGAAGCCCAAGGCAATTGAGTAAGTGGGCTAAATCTGCATTAGTAAGTTGTGTACATCCCTCAAGACTAATGCGAATGAGTCTATTCAGTTGTTTTGAAGCCAGAATGGCTTCTAAACTTGTTTTTGCAAGCTCTTCATCAGTAATACATAAAGTCCTTTCTTCTAAAATAATACTCTTTTCCAGTTGCTCAATTAAAGCTCTATCTACTTCAGTTTGCATATAATTTAAGGTCTCTTTAAGACTATCAAAACTGATTTGAGTATCAGATAAAATGATTTTTTCTAACTTGCAAAGATTCTTAATTCCTATTTCGGATAAAAAAATATCCCCTGTAAGGGGGCAGCTAGTCAAATCAATGCTCCGCAATTTTACCTCTTTTTGTCCTAGATAATCAATTAAATCAAAAATGCCTTGATTTGTAATATGTAGGCAATTACGCAGGCTTAAATGAATTAAGTTAGGGAATTTTTGGATAAAGGGAACAAGATTTTGATCATTTATTAATTGACAATTATCAACTAAGATTGTCTCCACAGCTGTTTGTGGTTCCCTTAAATACTTGAAACTGTCTTGGTAAAGCCAACAGACAACACTATCAGGATCTAATACTTTATGCCTTTGTGGAAAGATTTCTCCTATTCCTTGCATGGCTAGAGGAATTTGAAAGAGAACAGCCCAATTGCAAGGACCTGTATACATTTTATAGGCCATCTCTCTTAAGATAGCAGGCTGTAAACAGAAGTGATAGATTTTAAAGGGGTTATTTAACTGAGGTAACTTCTCGAAAGATCTTTCGCCAAGCCTAAGATCTTTATCTAAATACAGTTTCCAAAGATTACCTACTTGGATAAGATCAACAACGGCATCTGTTGTCAGATTAGGGCATTTTTCTACATAAAGTGTCTGTAAATTTTGAAATAAACCTTTATTAATCCATTCACTGATATCATGATCAGTAATAGAAGTTTCATTCAAATTGAGTGTACGAATGGCTGAAAATTGAGGGATGAGAGACTTTACTTGTGAAATGGAGCATCTTTCTAAATTAATATCTGGTTGAATAATTAAGGATGAAGGCAATTGAGGGATTTCTTCAGGTTTTAAGCATAATTGACAACATTGTCTAAGAAGTTGTTGAGTAGGACTAAGAGTTAATAGAGCGGTGCATTGATTGGAGGTGAGTTGTTTATTAGGTTGATTAGTTAAAACTAATTCTTTTAATTGAGGGCAATCACCTTTGAGAAGTAATTTTAAGAATTGTCGCTCTTCTTCAAGAGGTAAAATTGCATTTTGTAAATCGATTTTTTCCAAATTATCTAAATAAATATCAGGAACCCTATCACTCAATTCTAGAAGAGATTGGATGACTTTAAAATCGATTAAGGGTTCTGATTTAAAGTTAATCTCCAATGAGCAAGGCTGACAGCTTGAGTATGACTGCAAGTAATCATTTAAATACTTTATCTCTGCAGAGTAAGAAGATATTCTAATCACACCTTGGAAGTTCTTCAATTCTTGCTCTTTATGGATCAACATATTGCCGTTAACCTTTCTACATTGTAGTTCAAAAAGAGGCTGTGTTTGGCTACGTAAAAAATTATTTCCCAAAGGGGTATTCTGAAGGAGTGTTTGAATGTTCTTATCATTATTCTCTTCTAAGGCTTGCGCAAGCGCTTTGCTTTGTGTCATGAATAAATGCAGAGATTGTCTTTCTATATTGACATCCAACGACACATCAGGAAGACACTTAATTTCTTCTAAGCATTTACCTAGAAGTCTTTTGAATGTTCTAAGAGATAAATGCGGTGAACACAAACTTGTTAAATTATCTTGAATTTTGGCAAAAGCTTGTTTCCAAACCTGGTATAATTCCTGCTGCTGTTGAATAAATTGTGTTTGTTGTTTAATTTCTAGCAGTTTTTCATTGACTAAGCGAGAGTAACAAAGAAATGCCTCCTCCGTGTCTTTCTCTATGCGAGACCAGTCTTTAGGAAATAGCTTAGGAAAATGGATATGCAAGATAATGAGTAGTTTACGTAGAAATACCTTGATTTTCTTGTAGTTACAATATCTTTCTTGATATAAACGGTTACCAATTTCATGCAACTTTTGAAGATTACTTTTGTCGTCTTGTAAGGTCTTTAGTCCCTGTTCTGTTAATGGATATTGCTGAATGCAACGAGTCGCCTCTTGAAATATCTGTTGCAAAGAGACCTTTTTATCTAGGCTAGTGGTTATAGGGATCCTTGCATCGGAAACCGTATTTAGATAGATACCTTTTGTAAAAGCATCATTAAAAGTCGCATGTAGAGCAGAAAGCGTTGTTTCATTCATAATCAATACTCATGCCTATTAATTGGAGCTTTGGATTTAATTCCTAATCTTTAAGAGTCTTTTTTCTCTTACCTTTTTTTCAGAAATAGTCATTCAACTATTTATTTTAAAGAAGTAGTCTGAAGTTTAAGGGAATTTTTCTTTTAGTTAGAATTATAAATAGTTTGCTCTTGTTTTAAAAGAAAAATATGCTAACCTGCAATTTAAAAATGTAGAGGTAAAATGGATTATCGACAACTAGGTAAAGCAGGGATTAGATTAAGTGAGATTTCGTTTGGTTCTTGGATAACATTTGGATCCAGTTTAGATTTGGATGGTGTGAGACAATGCATGCATGCGGCATTTGATCAAGGCATCAATTTCTTTGATAATGCAGAGGCTTATGCCAATGGAGTTTCTGAGCTATTAATGGGAGAAGTTCTAAGAGACTTTAGACGACAAGACCTTGTCATTTCGACGAAGATTTTTTGGGGAGGGGAAGGGCCCAATGATACAGGCTTATCGTGGAAAAGAATTTTAGAGGGAACCAAAAACTCTTTACGCCGTTTGCGATTAGACTATATTGATTTGCTATTTTGCCATCGACCTGATCCTCATACTCCAATAGAGGAGACTGTACGTGCGATGGATGTTGTCATTCGATCAGGCTTAGCTTTTTATTGGGGAACCTCTGAATGGAAGAAGGAAGATATTGAAGAAGCTTATCGCATTGCTAAAGCCATTCATGCGACTCCTCCGTCAATGGAACAACCAGAATACAATCTTTTTCATCGCCATCGTGTGCAGAACGAATATGCGCCCTTGTATGATCAACACGGCATGGGTTTAACAATATGGAGTCCACTCGCGTCTGGAATTTTAACAGGTAAGTATAATGAAGGAATTCCTTCTGGCACTCGTCTTGCTCAACAAAAGTGGTTACAGAGGTTCTTAACACCTCAGAGAATTGAAAAAGTTAAAGCCTTAGCTGGAGTAGCCCGTGAGTTAAATTGTACTTTAGCACAGCTAGCCATTGCTTGGTGTTTGCAAAATCCACATGTCAGTTCTGTCATTACGGGAGCTACACATGTACAACAAATAAGAGAGAATGTCAAAGCGATTGAAATAAAAAACCGTTTGAATGATGAGATCGTCAAAAAGATAGAAGCTATCATAGGTGTAGAGGACATGCTCAATGATACATAATTCAATTGAGTAAAGAATGGGGGATAAGATGGGAAGGAATGTTGCACAAAAATTGATTGAAAGCCATCTCATTTCAGGTTCAATGAAGCCTGACGAAGAGATTAGCATTAAAGTAGATCAAACTCTTACTCAAGATGCTACAGGTACTATGGTCATGTTGGAGTTGGAGGCCATGAAGATTGATCGTGTTAAAACTGAGCTTTCTGCTCAATATATTGATCATAATGTCCTTCAAACTGATTTTAAAAATGCAGATGATCATCTATTTCTACAAAGCGCTTGCCAGAAGTTAGGGATTTGGTACAGTCGTCCAGGAAATGGTGTCAGCCATCCTGTACATATGGAGCATTTTGGTATCCCAGGAAAAGTTTTGGTAGGCTCAGATAGTCATACACCTGCTGCAGGGTCTATGGGAATGCTTGCTATTGGAGCGGGTGGTCTTGAAGTAGCATTGAGCATGGCAGGGGAGCCTTTTCACTTTAAGATGCCTAAGATTTGGGGTGTTAAAATCACTGGAAAGCTGCCTGATTGGGTGAGTGCCAAAGATGTGATCTTAGAGATGTTACGTCGTCATGGTGTCGAAGGAGGAATAGGTTGGATCATCGAGTATTATGGTCCTGGACTCGAGAGCTTATCCGCCATGGATCGTCATGTTATTGCGAATATGGGAGCCGAATTAGGGGCGACTACTTCGGTATTTCCTTCTGATGAAGCAATTAGAAGATTCCTCAAGGCACAAGGAAGAGAAAAAGATTGGCTAGAGCTTAAAGCGGATCCAGATGCCACTTATGATGAGTATACTGAGATCAACTTATCGGAATTGGAGCCTTTAATCGCATGTCCAAGTAGTCCTGATAATGTCGTTCCTGTCAGAGAAGTAGCGGGAAGGGAGGTATACCAGGTTATGGTGGGCTCTTCGGCAAATCCAGGTTTTCGTGATTTTGCTATAACAGCAGCTATTGTAGATGGGAAGCAAGCTCATGAAAGAATTTCATTTGATATCAATCCGACTTCTCGTCAAATACTAGAGAACTTATCTGTCACAGGATACTTAGAAAAACTTATTCGTGCGGGAGGACGTATTCATCAAGCAGGTTGTAATGGCTGCATTGGGATGGGACAGGCTCCTGCCACAGATCGCATTAGTCTTCGAACAGTGCCTCGTAATTTTCCTGGTCGATCTGGCACAAAAGAGGATGCTGTTTATTTATGTAGCCCAGAGACAGCTGCGGCAGCAGCGATTACAGGCGTGATTACAGATCCTAGGGATCTAGGTATCCCCTATCCAAAGGTAGAGGATTTGGATAATCCTCTTCTAAATCCAGAAATGCTTTTAGCACCAGCTAAGGATCCTGGTTCTGTAGTCTTAATGAAAGGTCCTAATATCCAACCTTTACCCCATTTTGATCCCTTAGTCGATTATATTGAGGGCCCTGTCCTGCTTAAAGTGGGCAATGATATTTCGACGGATGAGATTTTGCCAGCCGGCACAAAAGTTTTGCCATATCGTAGTAATATTCCAGAAATTAGCAAGTATACGTTCTCTCAGATTGATGAGAGCTATTATAGCCGCGCTCTTCCTTATCAAACGATGGGGCATCTCATCGTCGGAGGATTGAATTATGGACAAGGCTCAAGCCGTGAGCATGCAGCTATTACCTGTCGCTTTTTAGGTGTCAGGGTTGTCATTGCTAAAAGCTTTGCCCGTATTCATTGGCAAAATCTGATTAATTTCGGCATCATACCATTGACTTTTGTAAATCGAAATGATTATGCAAAAATTGATCAAGGCGATATGTTAGTTCTAACTCATATACGAGATAAGATGCAGCATAAGCATGAATTTGATGTGCAGAATCAGACAAAAGGAGAAACCTATCAGGTCATGCATGCATTAACTCATAGACAATTAGAAATTTTATTAGTAGGCGGTATTATCAACTCACTCAAGCCTAAGCAGTGAGCGATACACTAGTTTGAAAATGGGATACGGACGAGAGGTTCTAGATCGAAAGGATCACCTCTTCCTCGCTTGATATAATGTTGATAGCCTAATCCAGCAATCATAGCCGCGTTATCTAAACTCAAGCCTATAGAAGGCCATAAGTAGTGAAATTCGCCCTGATTTTTTTCAGCAAATAATTGCCTTAAACGACGATTGTTTGTCACACCGCCACCAAAAACGAAAGTTTTAATACCAGATTGTGAAGCTGCAAAAAGTGTTTTGGAAACGATATCTCCAAAGGCTGCTTGTTGAAAAGAAGCAGCTAAATCAGCTTTCTCTTGTTCTGAAAGATGGATAGAATCTTGTTGGCTATCTTGTCCTTTAATTGTATAGAGAACAGCTGTTTTTAATCCGCTAAAAGAAAATTCTAGAGGTTTCCCTTTTACATGTCCCGCTTTAAAAGGATAACGTTTAGCATCTCCCTTTAGAGCAAGGGTTTCAATCTGAGGCCCTCCTGGATAAGGAAGATTTAACATTTTGGCAACTTTATCAAATGCTTCACCAATAGCGTCATCAACTGTTTGGCCAATTAACTCATACGTTCCAATATCTTTCATTAAAACAATAGCTGTATGGCCTCCGGATAATATTACACCTAAACAAGGAAATGTCACAGATTCTGGATGGGACATGAGAGCGGCATACAAATGTGCCTCAACATGGTTGATGCCAATAAAGGGTTTTTGACAAGCTAAAGCCAAGGCTTTCGCGACATGAAGCCCAATTAAAAGTGCTCCAATTAAACCTGGCCCCTTCGCAACGGCAATGAGATCAATCTGATCTAATGAGAGATGAGCTTGCTTAAGAGCCTCATCTAAAATAGGAATAATGACATCAATGTGTCGGCGGCAGGCCAATTCGGGAACAACTCCACCATATTCACGGTGTAAATCAATTTGAGAAGAGATCACATTGGATAAAATTTCATAGCCATCACGCACTACCGCACAAGCGGTTTCATCACATGTGCTCTCAATACCTAAAACTAACATGGGATTTTTTTCAAAACCTGCTTTAATGACTTATACTATTCCAAGATGTCCACTAATTTAGAAGCCGCTTCACGATCTAAAATCCATAAAGCCTTATGGTTGGGAGTGCCAACCCGTTGTACGGGGAGATTATCAGGATCATAAGGACTCGTAAAAATCTTGGCTACCATCTCTGCTTTCTTTTTGCCTACTACATAAATACAAATCACACGTGAAGAATGAATACATCCGTACGTTACAGTCATGCGCCATGTATGTTTTTGCGGAATGTAATTAGCTATAATGAACTTATCTTTGGTATGAAGACCATGAGTACAAGGAAATAAGGACGCGGTATGTCCATCTTCACCCATTCCTAGCATCATTAAATCAAATTGCCGGGAAGGAACCATGTGAAAAAATTGTTGCTCATAATGATGAGCATTTGTTTCAATATCTCCTTCAGCTTCCATTCGAAAAATATGTTCCTTTGGAATAGGTAAAGAAGCTAACCCTGCCTGCATAGCCATGTGAAAATTACTTTCAGAATGGTTAGGTGGAACACATCTTTCATCACTCCAAAAACAGAGAACCTTTGT
This sequence comes from uncultured Parachlamydiaceae bacterium, assembly GCA_963838645.1. Classification (GTDB taxonomy): domain Bacteria; phylum Chlamydiota; class Chlamydiia; order Chlamydiales; family Parachlamydiaceae; genus CAWIRV01. Next base: position 14,204 of record CAWIRV010000007.1, read on the forward strand.
CCAATCTAACTGCGAAGCATAATGTGGTAAGCTGAGCTGTTGGTAAATGGCATTTGGGGTACTTCCTCCAGCAAGAGCAACAGCAAAAAAATCGTGATCTTGGATAGCTGCCTGGCCAATTTCCAAGAATTGTTTAACGCAGAATATCACGGTTTCTTCATCTTGACCTGGAATGATCATATTGCGTCGTTCATCAAAAGAATGAATAAGTTTTTCCCAGTCAAAATGTTCCATCTTTAATCTCCTTTTATGAGACTAATTAAGCGAAGCATCCGAATATATTGTTGACTCGGTTTTTGATAAAAGACTTCTTGCATAAAGCTTCGACCCGATCGAAGATTGGGAAACATCAAGGTAAAAGGAAGCAAACACTCATATTGATTAGAGTAATAGATAATTACTTGGGTCCCTTCCTGTCTTTTTAAAGTACAGAAATAATCTTCTTGATTGGAGATTTCTATAGCGATTATCTCTTCGGGAGGGAGATCCTCTTTTCTTTGAGACTGTAAGATGATGTCATGAAGATGTTCTTTGGATTGATAACAAAGATGGATTTTATTGTCTTGTCGTTCCATCCTTTCATACTTCCAGCCTAATTGAGCAGCTAGCCAAGCTTGAAAATAAAGGGCTTGTGTTTCTGGATGAGAGAGAATAAGCTCAGAGTGGTCATTGTATAAGATTTTAATATATCGAGAAGAACTTAATTGCCGGATCCTCTCTTGGTTATCAAATGTTTGAGCTAATACTTCTCGCCATCCTCCAATGCGAGCCCAATTCATATCTACGATCTCCATTCTTGAGGATTCTAGATGATCTAACATTCTGTGGCTAAAGCATTGAAGGTTATCTATGCTCTCTGAGTCGAAAATTAAACGTGTAGCAAATTTTTGTAAATAGGGGAGAAGAGTGGTTTCTGTTGTCGGATCTAGTCCCCATAGTAGATAAATAGGCAAATCAGGAATAAAGCGTGGAAGGATTAAAAAGGGAACTCGGGATAAATAGGATCCGGCTGCTTCAATGACAATCTGGTCACATAGTACACCTTGACTATTCGGTAATCCTTCTGTCGAGAGATGAATGTGTAGGTAGGAATCTATGGCAGATGCATCTCCTTGAATAAAGATGACGCGACAAGGAAATGTCTGCATGATCATCTGTACAATTTCTTTAAAATGAGAGATGCGTTGTGGCTCGTTAGTATAAACAACTAAATTAAATAGACAAGCTTTTAGTTTATTGAAATTAGAATCCAACTTTGAAAGACGTTGGAGTTCGGTTTCTCTATCAACCAAAGGAGCATTTTCTTTTATTTTCATGTTCATATCCATTCTAACAACCACTTAAATCAGCTTCCATTGACGACCTTGCCGCTGAATCATGCATTCTGCCTCTTCTGGTCCCCATGTTCCTGATACATAGTTAGGAAATTTAACAAGAGGTCGCTCTTTCCACCAATCCAAGATAGGAGTTAAAAGCTTCCAAGAGGTCAAAACCTCATCTCCCCGAGCAAAGAGAGTACTGTCTCCTCCCATACAATCGCAGATAAGTCTCTCATAAGCTTCTGGAGGTGTTGCTCCAAAATAAGACCCATAATGAAAATCCATTTTAACAGGCTGAATAATTGTACTTAAAGAGGGGACTTTGCAGTTCATTCTTAAAGAAATCCCTTCATCTGGTTGAATACGAATAACTAAAACATTAGATTCAATTTCTTTGCCACTTGTACGAAAGAGATACCCAGGAGCTCTTTTAAAGATGATAGCAATTTCTGTTGCCCGTTTAGGTAATCTTTTTCCAGCTCTTAGATAAAAAGGTACGTCTGCCCATCTCCAATTATCAATAAATAGTTGCAAAGCAGCATAAGTTTCTACAATAGAGTCAGCAGCGACATTATTTTCTTCTCTATATCCTTGAACCGGGTCACCATTGATGAAACCTGGTCCATATTGTCCCCGGATAGCTATTTGATCTATGTCTTCATAAGGAATAGGGCGAATGGATTCGAGAACTTTTACTTTCTCATCACGTATAGCATCAGCACTTAAGTTGGTTGGAGGCTCCATTGCCACTAAAGATAAAAGTTGCATCATATGATTTTGCACAATATCTCGTAGCATACCCGCCTCTTCCCAAAAACGGCCTCGGCTCCCAATGCCGATGTCTTCTGCTACGGTAATTTGAATATTATCAATGTGGTGATTATTCCAAACAGATTCAAAAATAGGATTGCCAAAACGAAAGACTAATAAGTTTTGAACAGTTTCTTTTCCCAGATAATGATCGATACGGTAAATTTGACTCTCATCCAAATAGCGGACAAGTTGATGTTGTAGGTGACGGGCCGATGCCAAATCATGACCAAAAGGTTTTTCTATAATGACTCGAGACCATTTATCACGTGTTTGACTGTTATGATAGAGTAAGTGATGTTGACTAAGTTTTTCCACAATAAGGGGAAAGAAGCTAGGTTGAGTAGATAAATAAAAAACGCGATTACCTTTAGTCCCTAGTTGAATATCTAATTGTTGTAAAAATTTATTTAATAGTTCATAACCTGCATCTTGATCAAATTCAGATCGGTGGTAATAAAGTTGCTCACGAAATGATTTCCATAGTCTTTCATCAAGAGGTTTAGAACGGGAAAATTTTTTGACAGCTTCTAGCATTTCATCACGAAACATCTCATGAGTCTTCTCGCGTCGTGCAAACCCCACACAGGCAAAATGAGCAGGTAATTGACCGTCCCGAGCCAAATGATAGAGGGCAGGAATGAGTTTACGAGCTGTTAGATCTCCTGTCGCACCAAAAATAACAAGAATACAAGACTCTGGTATTTTGGCAGAGCGATGTTGCTCAATCAAAGGATTAGAGAAAGAAAAGGATAAACCTGGCATAGTCACTTGGTCTATTATTCTATCGTTATTTCAACGAGAATTCGTCAATGAATATTAAAGATTGGTTAAAGCATAGCGTATTTCTATTTCCCGATCTATGTAAAAGAATAGATCTCTCTTTTATATACTCATTCCACTTGAAAGCTGCAATTAAATGATCCTAAATCAATCGCTATTTGTTAATATCAATCGACTTATTAGAAGAAAGGAAATTTTTATTGTCTAAGTAACTTTGTAAAATGATCACAGCGCTGACAGTATCTACAAGTTTAGAGCGCTGCTTGCGTGTCAAATTTTCTTCACGTAAAGAGCGATCAGCTTGTACTGTTGTAAGTCTTTCATCCCAGGTTTGAATCGGAATGGTTGTTGACTGACTGAGAAGATGGATGAAATGTTTGACTTCATCAGCTAAAAAACCAGCCTTGCCGCTCATCAATAAAGGAAGACCCACTACAATTTCTTCAATTTCATAGCCCTGTTTCTTTTGTAGTTCAGACAAGATTTCTAAAAGTTTATTCACTGTCTGATCGGAACGCTTTTCTGTTATAAAAGTCATAAGCGGAATAGCAATAATTTTTCTCTCATCTGATACAGCCAATCCTAAGCGTCTTAAGCCAAAATCGATCCCTAAAATACGTTTAGGATAAGACTTGAGAGGTTTAATTGTTTGCATGCTGTTTTTCTTTGTGAGCGATCAAAGCTCGAATAAAATCTCTAAAAAGAGGATGAGGCTCAGTAGGTTTAGATTTAAATTCAGGATGAAATTGCACACCTAGCATCCACGGATGATCCTTAATTTCAGCTATTTCACAGAGATTTTCCCCTTTCAATGTGCCAACGACCACAAAACCGGCTTTTTCCATGATCTCTTTATAGGCATTATTAAATTCATAACGATGACGATGTCTTTCAAAAATAGGTGTCTGTTGATAAGCATGATAAGCTTTGGAATTCTGCTTCAAATCGCAGAAATAGGCTCCTAAACGCATCGTTCCGCCTAAATCTTGTACTCCCCGTTGCTCACTAAGAAGCGAAATAATAGGATGCTGAGTATCCGAGTCAAATTCAGTTGAGTTAGCATCTTCAAGTCCAACGGCATGCCTAGCAAATTCGACTGCCATCACTTGCATTCCCAAACAAATGCCAAAATAAGGGATGTTGGATTCGCGACAATATCGGGCGGTATTGATTTTTCCCTGCCACCCACGCTCCCCAAACCCGCCAGGTACTAAGTAGCCATCACATCCTTGAAGAGCTTGACGTAAGCCTTCTGGATCAAGGGGCAACTTATCAGCTTCAAAACGTTTAATTTGCAATTGGTAGCCTGCTGCTAAGGCCCCATGAAAAAGGGATTCAAAAACAGATTTATAAGCATCTTGATGTTGTACGTACTTACCAACAACGCCTACTGTAATTTCTCCTTTAGGATGGCGAATGGTCTCGATAATTTGCTCCCATTCTTTTAATTCGATGGCTGGGTTAGGCAAGTCAAGCATTTGACAGATCATGTGATCAATACGCTGCTCATGAAGCTTGATGGGAACTTCATAAATGCTGAATTGAACATCTACCTCTTCAACAACAGCCTCGCGCTTGACAGTACAAAATAGACTAATTTTATCTTTGACTTCGTCAGATAAAGAAAATTCGCAACGACAAATAATCACATCGGGAAAAATGCCAATTCCTCTTAAAACTTGTACGGAGTGTTGAGACGGCTTTGTCTTAACCTCATCAGCAGCTTTGAGATAAGGCACATAGGTCAGATGAATATTGAGACAGTCTTTGCGATGCTCATAAGTCAATTGCCGAATAGCCTCAAGGAAAGGGAGAGATTCAATATCGCCTACTGTTCCCCCAATTTCGACTAGGACAACATCTGTATTTTCTTGTTGCTTGCCACATTGATAAATCCGTTGTTTAATCTCGTCTGTAATATGGGGAATCACCTGTACAGTCTTACCTAAATAGTCTCCATGTCTTTCTCTACGAATGACTGTGTTATAGATCTGACCTGAAGTTGCATTAGAAGCACGCGAGAGAAAAGAGTTAGTGTAACGATAGTAGTGGCCTAAATCTAAGTCTGTTTCAGCACCATCATCTGTGACGTAAACTTCGCCGTGTTGGAAAGGGCTCATCGTACCAGGATCAACGTTAAGATAAGGATCTAACTTCAACATGGCAATCTTAAGACCTTTCTTTTCTAACAATAACCCGATTGCTGCAGAGGTTAAACCTTTGCCCAAGGACGAACAAACGCCACCTGTTATAAAAATGTATTTTGTTTGCATATCCATTGCTCAACTTTATTAATATCTTCAGGATTATTGATTTCGATGCCGGCATTTTCTACAATAGCGACTTTAATACGATAACCATGCTCTAAAACCTTTAATTGCTCCAAGTCTTCTGCTAGCTGAAGGGGGGTAGGAGGAAGCTTCTGATAAGTCAAAAGGAAAGAAGGGCGGTATCCATAAAGACCAATATGTCGGAGATAAACATGCTGAGAGAGGGAGGTCTTATCACGAGTGGAAGGAATCAACGTACGACTAAAATATAGAGCATTTTGTTGTTGATCAATGACACATTTAACATAAGAAGGATTCAAGGCTTCTTCTTGAGATGTTAAACGAGCTGCAATTGTGGAAATAACGGCTGTTTTATCTTGCATTAAAACTTGGGCGACTTGATCGATAGCTTGAGGATCAATACAAGGCTCATCGCCTTGAATATTTACAATCACAGAAGCTTGCATCCACTCTGGATAATGAGTGAGAACCTCTGCTAAACGATCTGTTCCCGTTGGACAAGTGGCTGATGTCATGACAGCCTGTCCTCCAAACTCGTGTACATGATCAAAAATACGTTGATCATCAGTGGCTACAATGAGTGTTTCTAGTAAAGAAGCTTGGCGAGCTCTTTCATAGGTCCGCTGAAGAAGTGTTTTACCAATAATGGAAATAAGGGGTTTGCCAGGAAAACGAGTGCTGCCGTAACGAACGGGGATAATTCCAATAACTTTAGGGAGCATTTCAACATCAAATCAGTAAATTATAATGAATAGAAGATAAAATAAATCAGGATAAATGACAAGAAGTATATGTTTCCAGTAACAAATCATTTTAATAACAAAAAATATTATAATCCCAATTTTAACAAAAGAGGGATACGGCAATTGCTTTATTGGTTATGGAACCGTCAGGTTACGCCTTGGCCTTCTAGAGAGATTAAACCCCAAAAAGTTAGGAATCAAAGAGTTTTTTCAGAAGAGTTATGGGTGACATTCATCAATCATTCCACTGTTTTAATTCAATTAGATGGTTGGAATATTTTGACCGATCCCATTTGGTCAGAACGAGCCAGTCCTTTTTCTAAATTAGGTCCAAAGCGGGTTTATTCACCAGGAATAGCATTTGATGATTTACCACCTATTGATCTTGTATTCATTAGTCATAACCATTATGATCATTTAGACCTAGCAACTTTAAAGAGATTAGATGAGTCACATCACCCAAAGGTTTATATACCTAAAGGAAATCGAGCTCTTTTAGAATCGATAGGTTTAAAAAAAGTCGAAGAATTAGATTGGTGGGAATCTGTATTATTATCCTCACAACATCAGCTTTTTTGTGTGCCAGCTCAACATTTTTCAGGACGTGGCTTATTTGATCGGGATAAAACACTTTGGGCTGGTTTTGTTTTAAAGGGTCCTTCAGGGATGGTGTATTTTGCAGGTGATACTGGATATGGACCCCATTTTAAAGAAATTCGAGAATATTTGGGCTCTCCAATGTTATCTTTATTACCTATAGGTGCTTTTAAACCTGAGTGGTTTATGAAACCAATTCATATGTCTCCTAAGGATGCAGTGCAGGCACACATTGACCTTGCATCCGAAAAAAGTGTAGCGATTCATTTTGGTACCTTTCAATTAGGTGATGAGGATCTTCAAGAAGCTCCCAAAGAACTAGAAAGAGAATTAATAGATCAAATGCTTTCTTCTGATCAATTTTGGGTATTAGAGCCTGGTGAAGGAAGAAAAGTGAAGTAAATATTAAGTGGATATTCTGTGAATCGAATACTAATTATTGTTTATGAAGCTTTTTTATGGATGATAGCTGTATTATCAATCCCTAAGATGTTATATCAGTTTTTTATCTATAAGAAGTATCGAAAAAGTATTTTAGCTCGTTTAGGTTTTAAATGTCCTCCTATTAAGAAGGGTAAAGGCCCTTTAATTTGGATTCACGCTGTTTCCATGGGAGAGACTAAGGCTATTGTATCTTTAGTGCATGAATTAAAGAAGCAGTTAGCTGGCTGCCAATTACTCATCTCTTCTACAACAGAAACGGGCCATGCAGAGGCAAAACGAAGCCTTCCTTTTGCTGATTATCACATTTATTTGCCTTTTGATTTTTATTTGATCATGCAGCGTACGATTTCTAAAATAGCCCCCGATCTAGTCATCTTATGTGAATCTGATATTTGGTATAACTTCTTACGTTTAGTCAAAGGGAGGGGAGTCCCGCTTATATTAGTCAATGGAAAGATGTCTGAGCGTTCTTCACAACGCTTTAGTAAAATTCTTTTCTTTTCTAAGCCATTATTGAATCTATTTGATGTTTTATGTTTGCAAAATGAGATGTATCGCCAACGTTTTATCACAGCTGGGGCATTAGCTGAAAAACTTATCGTGACGGGCAACCTAAAGCTAGATGAATATTATCCATCCTTATCACCTGAAGAGGTTCAACAGTGGCGTTATCGTTTAGGAATTTCTTGTGATGATTTTGTTTTAACAATAGGGTCTTCTCATGATCCAGAAGAACAATTATTTCTTCATATCCTTAAGCAAATTTGGAAAAAGATTCCCAATTTGAAAGTTATCTTAGTTCCTAGGCATCCTGAAAGATTTAAAGAAGTCGCTCGCCTTTTAGAGAAAGAGCTAGTGAATGCCATCAATTTTACAAATATTCATCAACGCACAGGGCATGAACAAGTTTTACTCATCGATGCCATGGGGATGTTAAGAATGTGCTATCAGCTTTCTGATGTGGCATTAGTAGGAGGTAGCTATACCAATAGAGTAGGGGGTCATAATATTTTAGAGCCCTGCTGGTATAGTAAACCAGTGCTTTTTGGACCCTTTATGCATAGTCAAGTTGAGTTAGCTCAGTTAGTTAAACAATATGGAGCTGGGGCTCAAGTGGATGATAAAGAATTAGGACCAACTCTAGAATATTGGTTTCAAAATTTATCAGAACGAACCCAGGTTGGACAAAGAGGATCTATCCTTATTAAGGATTTAAGGGGATCAACAAAGCGTACCCTAGACGCTTGTGCTCTCTTATTATTTGAAGTGCAAAAGCAGTTTAACATATAATAAAAAATATAAAAGAGAAGTTTTTGAAAAAAAAACAAAAATAAGTTGTAGCAAATGATGTTTACTGCTATCTTTAATTTTCTTTCAGCAAGTTTAGCTTGCATCTTGACGCGGGGTGGAGCAGGGGTTAGCTCGTTGGGCTCATAACCCAAAGGTCGGAGGTTCGAATCCTTCCCCCGCTATTTTAACTTCTTATGGCGGTATAGCTCAGTTGGTAGAGCAACGGAATCATAATCCGTGTGTCGTCGGTTCAAGTCCGGCTGCCGCTACATCATTTTATCGTTTTCACAGTATATTCTAAAGCTTTTTCACTAATTAACCCATTAGAGCCATCGATTGAAAAATTGGCTCCGTGGTACAAATTTGGTGCAATTGCTCCCAACACGAAGCAACAAATAAACCCAATTTTGGGTCTTTCATTTTGTTGCTTTTTCATTTTATGTAATACTCATTTCAATTTTTCAGGATCCTACCCCCAAACAAGTAACAAAAGTTGCAAAAGCCATTTCGACTTTTTGAACCCCTACCCCCAGGTTAGTATCAAAAGTTGCAAAAGGTCAATAAAGGGCAGGGCAAGGATGGATTTGTGGCAATGGCAGGAGATGGAATCAATGATGCGCCTGCTTTAGCAGTAGCAGATGTTGGAATTGCCATGGGAACAGGTACAGATGTAGCAATGGAAAGTGCCGAAGTCACATTAGTCAAGGGCGACTTAATGGGAATTGTACGAGCGATTCATTTAAGCCATGCCATGATGAAAAATATCCGACAAAATCTATTTTTGGCCTTTATTTATAACGTGTTAGGCATCCCTATTGCAGCTGGCCTGATCTATCCTTTTACGGGACTTTTGTTAAACCCTATTATAACCTATAGATATTCACCAAAGTGGACTGAACAAGCTAAATTAATTTTCATTAATCTCAGTTTAGTCCACTAATCTGCTATAGTTTGCAAATATTCTCTTTTTTTAAGGAGCCTATCTTTTTTATGTCAGAATGATAGGGTTCTTCCTTCATAAGATTTTCTAAAGTAGATTCAATAATTCTCTTTGCCCAATTAGGTAGAGATGGATTGAGGCTATAATACACCCACTGCCCTCTGCGTTTGTCTAAAACAAGTCCAGATTTGCGCATAAGAGCAAGATGGCGAGAAATTTTCGGTTGAATGCTTTCCATTGTCTGACTAATTTCGCATACACAAAGCTCTCCTTCTTTTTGAAGGAGAACTAGACAGCGTAAGCGTGTTTCATCGGATAAGAGAGAAAATAACTCGTTAGGTGTCATCATGGCCTTACTCTTGGTTTAACAGCCTTTATTTTTGCTGAGACGACATAGTTTTCTGCATCGGAACCAGGCACCCAGTCTTTAATAAACATACGGCTGTTCTCCTGAGGTTCAATCACAATATCAGTGAATCCAGCTTTAGCTAAAATACCTTTAAGCTCGCTAATTGTAATGGCCCCTGAGATGCAATTGCAATAAAGTTCTTTATTATTAACCATTTCTGGTGGCAATGGCTTGTAAGCAACCATATCAGAAATAGCCAATCTACCGCCTTCTTTTAATACTCGGAAAGACTCATTAAAGACATTTGTTTTGTTGGTTGATAGGTTAATAACGCAGTTTGAAATAACGACATCTACACTATTGTTTGGCAGAGGCAAATGTTCTATTTCACCTAAAAGGAACTCAACATTTTGATAACCACTTTTAGCGGCATTGTTTCTCGCTTTACTTACCATTTCTGGAGTCATATCTACTCCATATACTTTTCCTCTTGGGCCTACTCGTTTGGCTACTAAGAAGGCATCAAAACCACCACCAGCCCCTAAGTCTAGAACTGTTTCTCCAGGTCTTAGAGAAGCTATTGCTTGAGGATTGCCACATCCAAGACCCATATTACATCCTTCAGGAACACTATTTAACTCCTCTTGCGAATAACCTAACTCTTGTGAATATCCACTATCTGGCTTAGCTGAAACGCCGCAACAGCTTCGAGAATTTCCACAGCTCTTATTTTGATTATTAGCTTCTGCAACTCCACCATAAGCAGATCGCACTTCTCTTTTGAAATCTTCGGTGTTTTTAACAGTATTGGCTGCCATATAATAAACGTACTCAGTCTGTGGTTGATGATAATAATCCATTGCTTACATTCCTTGTTTTGGTTGTGCTTCATATTATTATATGAATATACGTATTTGCATATATTTTGTAAAGTTGATTTTTGTTAGATATAAAACAATAAATAGGATGTGTGATTAGCTCTGAAAAACAAAAATTGTCTATTACGGGACATGCAAGCTCAGTGCTTGTCTATGTGTATAACAAGGGCTTCAGAAAGGCCAGTTATGAACATAGTTATTTGGATAGTCTGCTTGCCCACCAAAGAAGTAAAATAGTAATAAGTCCATTGATAATGATTCCCCAGGTATTCATGGTAATCTGTTTGAGGAAACTCTGAATGTCTTCCTCCATTTCCTTGGTGTGGCATAATAATCTCCTTGATTTTATCTATTCATCATTCCTTGTTGATTCATGCCTTGCTGCATCATTTTTTGATGCATCTCTTGCATATGGGCTTTACAAGAGAATTGGTTAGCCGCTCTTAAAACTAAAGCTTTCTGCTGAGAATTAAGTTGTTGATAAATGTCTCGATCTTGATTACTAAGAGAATTTAGAAGATCATTTTCTGTAACTTCTTTCATATGTTGCATCATCATGTTAGATCCCATCATTCCACCCTGATTATCCGTCGCATGTAAACTGACTGTAATGAGACATCCCGTAAGTAATGCATTTAAAATGTAATTTTTCATCTTATCTCCCTTTAAATAGGTTTAAAAAGAAGGTGGCAACATATGCTACTGCGGCTATGTCAGATCCAAAATCAATAGCAACGGAAGTAGCAAAGAGGCTTAATATTACAACTGCAACTCTTTATACTTATGTGAATAGTGACGGTTCGCTAAAGATAGCCGGTTCTAAATTACTAGGAGAATAAAACTGAGTACAATGGATATTCATAAATTGATTTTCATGTCACCTCCCAGAAATACTGTTTTGACTGGGAATCAAATCGTTTGCTATAATATTTTTCAATATATTTCAAGGAAATGTAGATGTTAATTGATGCTATTAATGATTTTTCTTTGCAAAAAATTCCAAGGAAAATAGAGAAGGAACTTGAGTTTCTTAAAGATGACGTGATGGATATGCTTCGTGATGGACATCTATGTTGGGAATATGAGGGAAGAATTGATGATATTAGCGCCGGATTAGATCGCCTTAAAGAGCGATGGATTGAATATGTAAGCAAAAAGAAACCCTCGTCTGAATCGGTTAAGAAGCCGGAACAGCAATTACAGGAATGTGCTAAGTTAGTTGATCAATTGAAAGAATTATTCCTAAACCCTCCAATTCCTCAGCCTCAAAAAGAGAAATCAATTTCCCTCACTGAGAGTCGTGAGGATATTTTTCTTTTTGCATCTGAGGAGCAAAAACAACAGGCAACCAAAGAAGCATTGCAAAAATTGGACGATAGTGCTGCAAATAGGGATTTGTGGATTGCGCAAGGAAGTAACAAGCTTTCAATGTGCATGTGTAGATCAAAGCTAAAAAGAGTTGAAAATGAGTTAGATTTTTTGAGGACCTTGATCAAAAGATACCCTCCTCATCCTTCCTTTGAGCTATGTTTGATGAGTGTCGGATCGGGAAAGCTTTTGCAAGATTGGGTATTGCTACAACAACTTGCTGAGATTGGATACTCTAAAATTTACCTCCATCTCGTCGATCCTCTTACAACAGAAGGGGATGTAGCTGTTCTGGGTTCTCTAATTTTTATTCATTTAAAAGATTCAGTTACAATTATTCATACACAGTGCAAACCTGAACGTATTGAAGAATGTCGTCCCTTTCATGCTATTTACGCTATGGATTTGGATCCACTTTCAGACTTTCCTGAAGCAGAAGCAGTTTGGTATTCATTAACTCTAGCTTCTGAGTGCTTAAGGGAGCATGGGTTACTTTTTTTGCTCATTCGCTCCAGGGCAATGTTGGTTTGACGCACAAGATGGTCAATGGAAATTACCCAACCGATTTAGCCAGATTGATTTATCTGAACTACAATTTGACGGGTATAAGCTTCTTTCATTCGCTGTGACAGACGATGAATATTTTTGGCAGTCAACTCTATATTATCTCGCGAAATTATCTCAGCTTAAAAAAAATATTGTTGTCAAAATCATAAAAACAGATGCATCTGCGGTCATTGAAACGATCGATGTAGCTCTTGCCAAAAAAATTCTTTCTCCTCGCGGCGAAATTGACTTTACTGTAGAGTATTCCAGCAGTGAAAAAGAAGATGCGCCCTTTGATGTTCTTTTTTTATATAAGCGCCTTATTGATGAAAGCTTTTTAGACCAATGTATTCCACAGATCAGAGAAAGAGGCATTATTATTTTAGATCCTCATTCCTGCTGGCGAAAAGAAGACAATACCTTGAAAAAAGGTCGACTATGCCAACAAGTCTGCGAAACAATTGAATCGGTCAAAGAATATGCAAATAATCTGGCGTTCTCCCGATCATTACAGATACATTGGCATTTATGATTTTAGAGAGGAGCTTCGCAACCTTTGGGACTATACTCATTTAACTTGAAAGCTGCAATTTGGGCAATGCGAAAGCTATCAGGCTTCAACGATCAAAAATAGGTCCATATACTCATATGGACCTATTTTTGATCGTTGAAGCCTGAGGCTTTGGCACAGCCGAAATTGCAACTTTCAAGTTAAATGAGTATATACCCGGTATCCAGAAAAATTTTGTAATTGGTCACTGTGTGCCTCAAAAAGATAATTGCATCTTGATTCTCAATATGTTATAAATTTTAACATGGAAGACAAAGATGCAATTATTCTTCAGTTAAGACAAGAGAACGAAGAATTAAAAAAAGAAAATCAAGAATTAAGAAAGATCATCGAGGAACTCAATCGTAAAATCGCTGATCTAGAAGAGAAGCTGTGTTTAAATTCTCAAAATTCTTCAAAGCCTCCATCATCTGATCGCTATCCTAAGAAGCAGCCCAATTCTTCAAATAAGAAAGGAAGAAGAAGCCAAGGATTTTTTAGGAAATGGTTTCCAAAAGAAGATGTAAGCGAATACATTAAATATTATCCTCAAAATTGTGATGGTTGTGGTGGGAGTCATTTCTTACCAAAGGCAAAAGTTGCAGAAGCTCGCCAGACGATAGAGATTCCACCTATTAAGCCAATAGTTACCGAGCATCAAGCAATGAAGTGCAGATGTGCAAATTGTGGTAAGCAAGTGAGAGCTAATCTTCCACAAGAAGTCACATCTTCTGTATTTGGTCCTAAAATTAAAGCTTGGTGTACTGTTCTATCTGGCAAATTTCATTTAAGCAAATCTAAAATCAAAGAACTATTTGAGACACTTCTTGGCATACCTATCAGCAAGGGAAGCGTTATAAATACCCATTACCAAGCAGCATTGATGCTACAACACCCTTATGAAGAGGCTTTGCAAACCTTAAGAAAAAGCAATACTGTTTATGCAGATGAAACAGGTTGGAGAACTTTAGGAAAAACCAAATGGTTATGGCAAGCAACTGATAAAGAAGTTGTAATTTTTAAAATTTTTACTAGCCGTGGTAAAAAAGCCTTTCAATCTCTTCTTGGCAAAGATGTCGTCCAAAATTTAGTAACAGATAGATTAAAATCTTATTACACAAATGGTCTACACCAATACTGCTGGGCTCATTTAAAAAGAGATTTTAACAGGATCGAGCAACGAAGCGGACCTATATCAATGATTGGAAAATTAATGGGAACTCTGTGCTCTTTTCTCTTTAAATGTGTACATGAGCAGGACAAAATGAGCGAAGAACAGTTTATAGAGAAGGCTAAAGAAATAAAAGATGCATTTCATTATCTCTTTAAACTCGCGCTAAGAGCTGATACTCACGATTTTAAGCTTGGAATAACCGGCCGTTTCTGTGAACGAATGTTAAGTGATGAAGAAAAGCTGTGGGCTTTTATTGAAGATCAAAATCTCGACCTTACCAATAATCTTTCAGAGAGAAACTTAAGGCCTGCCGTTCTTTGGCGAAAAGTCTCTTTCGGAAACAAAAGCGCAAGAGGAGAGCAATTCGTCGAAAGAATTCTCTCCGTTATTGAAACCATTAAAATTCAAAGCCGAAATATTCTTGATTACTTGATTGCTTGTTTTAGCGCTAGAAGCAAATGCTTACCCATTCCTTCTTTTATGTGCATCAATTAAACTTTTGAGGCACACAGTGACCAATTACAAAATTTTTGCATGACATGGCAACTAGTCGAGATGCTGAGAAAAGCAATCCTTCCGATGTTCTAGCCTTGTCAGCTATGCGTAGCTCTGCTGAAATTGCTAATTCTAAATCATTAAAATTTAGGAGTTACAACCTAAGTGGCGGCTGGTGACATGAATGTTGGGTCTAGGCTAGGTAAATCGTTTGGCATGTCTCTCCATTGACATCCTGTCTTTAGAATATAAAAGATTGCATTTAGCATTTCTTTTCTAGAAAATTTGGTTCGACCTTTGCCTCCACAATAATTATCTTGCTTAATCAAATGCTTTATTCTATCCCATTCATTATCAGTTAGATCGCTTGTATAAGTTTTTCTTTTTTTGTCTTTCATAGTTTATCAACTCCTTTTGGAATCGATAACTATATCAAATTAAAAAATCGTAGACAGTCTCTAAGAACAGAAAAAGATTAAATATAAATTTTACATTTGTCGTTTTCATAAATTACTCTCAATTACTTATTGCTATTATATTCCTTAATAAGATCGATTAACCATTGCGTATTTGCTGTAACGTTCTTTATAGAAATAGACTTTGCTTTGATCGAATATGATTCAGGAGGTGGAATATCTGCCTCTTCAATAATAACTTGATCGGCTTCAATACTAAATCTTTGTTTAGCTCTTAAAGTTGTACGAATTGGCCATTCATCATCTTCATCGTATATTTTTACTATAGGAGCTTTCAGAGAAATTTCTTTTCCTATAATCACAGAGCCCAGATGAATTTTAATAGTATCAAATGCTACACATTCAACTTTTTCTAAAGAATGAATAATAGAGCTTGAATTGTCAATAGAACCTTCTCTAGATACTATAGAAATATTTCTTCCAAGAGCTATCGATGGAGTAATTTCTTTTGGATATGGGGATGGATAAGAAAATTGTTCTTCCATACACGCTTGTAAAAGAGCATCATTAGGCATCCAAGGCGTTCTTGAATCTGCCAATCCCATATCAAATCTTTCTAGGCTAAAAGACATATACTTCTCCTTTTTTAAATAAAAGCAGGTTGATTTTCCTAATAAAACTATTAAAATTCAATACTTTTTAATTCGACAAGCATGTTTAAACTATTGTTTAATAAAACTTAAGTAGTATTTTAATTTTATCTCAAGTGAATAAATTAATTTATCAAGACTCCAATTGAGGACCAATATTTCTGACTGTCAAGATATTTATTAATCATTACTATAGTTGGGAAAATAATTAACTCTATTCAGAGGTTGAAAATAAAATATTGTGTTCCATCAACCAAAGGTTAATATTATCAATCAAATGTTCAATTTGAGAAGGTAAACTAACAGGTATTGCCACAGTTGGTTGATAACGCTGCCAATAGTTTTGGAACGTTTGAAGAGCGGTTGTTTTAAAGTGAATAGGCACTTGTAAAGAGGTTTTGCGATGTTTAAATACAGCTTGAATCGCTGTTTTTAATTTTTGTATATCTAATACTTCCGTGCCTTGTATTATACTTAAAAGGTCATGATAGTCCTTCATCCGGCTATTTTCTGCAGCACGATAAATAATGGTTTCTAGCTTCTCAGCAAAAATAGACTCTAATGGATAATATTTTAGATTGATCATTGATTCAAATAAAGGGCCTTTAGAATTGGCTAAGAATATATCGTACGATATCAAAAAGGGACAACCCTTCTATCTCCCAAGTTCGCCTTTTACTGAATATTTTAGGTTTGGAAATTTCTGGTTAAGATTCTGAAATATCAAATGTGATCAATTCGGTCCATAATTGATGTTGCCACTCTTCTAGGATGCAGCCGTCTCCAATGATATCGACTTTATAAGTGAGTAATCCCCCAGATTGGTGAAATTTCTCATTCAATACATAATAAAGATAAGTCCCGCTCGCTTTTTTAATCGGAATGTTTTTCTCTTCTTCCTCATGATTTCGAAAACGTACTTTTAGAAAAAGATAAAGATCCGAATAGGCCAAGTACTCTTTAGGAAGAGACCAATTGATCACTAGACGTTGTCCAATATCAGGATGAGTTAGATGGGGATCAGGAGTATTGACATAGTAACTCGCTAAGTTCTCTCGACCGATATATTGCGCTTGCACGGAGAGGGGATAACATGCGCACCCATTCAATACTAAAAGAAGGGGAAGTAAAGTTTTCAAATTAACCCATTTTTTCATTAGAATACCGCTTTAGAGGAGATGCTTGGAGGTAAATCTGAAAAATACCTCGTTAATTTTACGTTAGATAAATTATTTCGTTAAGGCAACTGCCATGAATTGCTGATCAAGATAATCAATTCCCCATCTAATGAGACGTTCTGTAGAGGGCCAATCCAAACAGGCATCTGTAATGGAAATGCCAT
Organism: uncultured Parachlamydiaceae bacterium; assembly: GCA_963838645.1. Classification (GTDB taxonomy): domain Bacteria; phylum Chlamydiota; class Chlamydiia; order Chlamydiales; family Parachlamydiaceae; genus CAWIRV01. Next base: position 31,189 of record CAWIRV010000007.1, read on the forward strand.
ATTTTAAATGGCTAGGTCCGGCAGGGGGGATAGACTGGCTACCGGCATGCAGATGGCTTTCTAATAATACTCCTCGAATAGCTGTTAATCCTTTTGTCATTTGATTGAGGACCGATTGAAATACAAAAGGTTGCTTATCATATCTCTTGTTAGAATTATGATGAGAGCAATCAATCAATAAATGTTGAGGAAGTTGAGCTGCTCGTAAGCGTCTTACAGCATCGCGAACAGCTGAGGAATCGTAATTAGGTCCTGATTCTCCACCTCGAAGGACAATATGGGCATCTTGATTTCCTAGAGTATGTAGCACGGCAAGTTGTCCCTTATCATTTAATCCCACATAAGTATGTGGGATGGAAGCGGCTGCAACCCCGTTGATAGCAGCTGATACATTACCTGCAACACCATTTTTAATACCTACTGGCATGCTTAATCCAGAAGCTAATTGACGATGAATCTGTGAGGAGGAAGTTCGTGCGCCAATAGATCCCCAAGTAATCAAATCATCATAATAAAAGGCTATTAAAGGATCCAAAAATTCCGTTGCAGCTGGTACTTGTATTTCTGTTAGATCTAAAAGAAGCTGACGTGTCTCTGTTAAGCCCTTATTAATATAATGCGATCCATCTAAAAAAGGATCATACAGAAAGCCCTTCCATCCTGATGATGTGCGAGGTTTTTCGCAGTAGACTCGCATGACAATAAAAGCATGAGAAGCGATATCAGACGAGAGCTTTTTTAATCGATCAGCAAAATCTTTAGCAGAAGTGACATCATGAATAGAACAAGGACCTACAATGAGTAATAAACGGGGATCTCTTCCTCGTAAGATATCACGAACCGTTTGCCTACTTCTCTCAATGAAAGAGTGCTGAGAAGTCGTGAGCGGAAACTGACTTTTCAGTTCTTGATAGGATGGCAAAAGTTCCATATTGACCTATTTGAAGAATCCTCATTTGAATTTCAAGCTTAGCATAGATGTAAATTTAGCGCATCGATAGAGATGATAAATTGCGCGCTATTAACTTGATTTTGAGTTTATTTCCTTGATTCTTAGAGAAAATTTTTTCTAAGAATCAAGGAAATAAACTCAAAATCAAGTTAATAGGAGTTGATCAGTTAATAAATACTGAGGATAACTTGAATGGCTTTTCTTACAATAATCGCCTTCGTTTATGCCTTTCAAAGGAGTTTTCTACAACATATTCAGCTGGGAAAAAATGTCGATCTGCTGCCTGCTGTATATAGTAAAAAGCTTGTTCCTGATTAGCTTGGACTCCTTTGCCGTTTCTATAACAGGTTCCCACATGATATTGAGCTTCGGCAATACCTTGGTCTGCTGCCTGTTTCATATAATGGAAAGATTCTTTTTCACTGACTTTGTTTGCATAGTAAACTCCTATACAATATTGAGCTTGGGCAAAGTCTTGATCAGCTGCCTGTTTCATATAACGGAAGGATTCTTCCATATTGACTTGGACTCCTTGGCCTTTTTTATAGTAGACTCCTATATAATATTGAGCTTTAGCAAAGTCTTGATCAGCTGCCTGTTTCATATAGCGGAAGGATTCTTCCATATTGACTTGGACTCCTTGGCCTTTTTTATAGTAGACTCCTATATAATATTGAGCTTCGGCAATACCTTGATCAGCTGCCTGTTTCATATAGCGGAAGGATTCTTCCATATTGACTTGGACTCCTTGGCCTTTTTTATAGTAGACTCCTATATAATATTGAGCCTCGGCAATACCTTGATCAGCTGCCTGTTTCATATAACGGAAGGATTCTTCCATATTGACTTGGACTCCTTGGCCTTTTTTATAGTAGATTCCTATATAATATTGAGCCTCGGCAATACCTTGATTCGCTGCCATTTCCATATAATAGAAGGCCTTTTGCGCATCAATTTGAACACCTATACCTTTTTCATAGTAGATTCCCAAATAATATTGAGCTTGGGCATTGCCTTGATTGGCTGCCATTTCCATATAATAGAAGGCCTTTTGCGCATCAATTTGAACACCTATACCTTTTTCATAGTAGATTCCCAAATAATATTGAGCTTGGGCATTGCCTTGATTGGCTGCCATTTCCATATAATAGAAGGCCTTTTGCGCATCAATTTGAACACCTATACCTTTTTCATAGTAGATTCCCATGTTAAGTTGAGCTAGGGCAAAACGTTGATTAGCTGCTTTTTCCATATAATAAAAAGCTCTTCCTGGGTCGTCTTGAACACCTTGGCCATTTATATAGTAATATCCCAGATAATATTGAGCTTGGGCAAGACCTTGATGCGCTGCTCGTTCCATATAACTAAAGGCCTCTTTCATGTTAACTTGGATTCCTAAGCCTTGTGCATAAAAGAGTCCTATATTAAGTTGAGCTTGAGTAAGACCTTGATCGGCTGCTTGTTTCATATAATAGAAGGTCTTTTCATTATTAGTTTGAACACCTTTTGTATAAAAGAGTCCCATATTAAATTGAGCTTGAGCAAGACCTTGATCGGCTGCTTGTTTCATATAACGAAAGGCTTCTTCCATGTTAACTTGGATTCCTAATCCCTTTTCGTAATAGATTCCCACATTAAATTGAGCTTGAGTAAGACCTTGATCGGCTGCTTGTTTCATATAACGAAAGGCCTCTTCCATGTTAACTTGGATTCCTAATCCATTTTCGTAATAGATTCCCATATTGAATTGAGCTTCGGCAAGACCTTGATCAGCTGCTTGTTTCATATAACGAAAGGCTTCTTCCATATTAACTTGGATTCCTAATCCCTTTTCGTAATAGATTCCCACATTAAATTGAGCTTGAGTAAGACCTTGATCGGCTGCTTGTTTCATACAATGGAAGCATTCTTCCTTGTAGCCTTGAACAATTTGGTCTTTTGTATATTGAGATAATTGCTGATTTGCCAATGAAAAAAAACCAGGTAAATTCAATTGAATCATAAATGCCTCTAAAAATAAATTAACTACCCAAGCTTTGGGTTTATCTATATTCCTTTTCCTAATAGATTCCTACGTCAGTTCGATTTTCAATTAGCTCGTCATCAGTACTTTAAGCTCATTTTCGCGCAAATTTAGAGATGGCTTTTTAGGACGAAGGGTGTAAGCAATTAATCCCGACAACAAGTTGACTAAAAAGTTGGTCGGACTTCTATGCCTGGAATGCTCGATTTGTGAAATGTTTTTCAGCTGATCAATAATGGTTTCGACGATTCCCCTTTTACGAAGCATCAGCTTGTCTATCAGTGGCATCAGCTTATTTTTCATATTTGATTTTATTTTGGTGATCAGCTGCACCCCTTGTTGCATAAGCCTATCAAATAAATCTGAGGATATGTACCCTTTGTCGCCAAAAACCTTGCCAAAGACCTTTTGTACGAGCCCTGGAACAGGTTTTCTATCATCAATATTGCCAGCAGTGATCATATAAGCTAAAAGCTCTCCTGCATCATTCACTACGATATGCAGCTTAAAGCCATAAAAGTAACCAACAGAGGTCTTTCCCCATTTGGCAATCCCTTTGAATACTTTGTGGCTGTGGACACGCTTTGGGTGGCTAACTTCCAAAGACGCTGAATCGACAAATGAAATGCCGCTGCAACTTCCTAGACGTGTCATCAAATAACAATGCAGAGGAAAGACCAGTTGACTTTTCAATTCCACAAATCGATTATAGCTTGGAAGATTTGGAAATTCTCTTTTCAAATAGTTAATTACGTGGCTGTTATAAAAAGTCTTAAAATTCCTATAGCCGATTATATGAAATAAAATAATCAACGTCATGACTTCACTAGGGCAGAGGCACGGCTCTCTTTTTGGCTCTCGTTTGTTTTCAGCAAGTAATCTTTCGCTCCATAATTTCTCGAAATTTTTCCAAAAATCATCTATATTGCAAAATAGCTCGGTCAAATTAATCATTTTTTGCTTCCTTTTGGTTGTAAGCTTGTTGTGGAAAACAAACATTAACCAACGAGGAAGCTTTTTTTTCAAGCCTCTTTGTTTGCTAAAATCTAGATTTTAAAATCGAACTGACGTTAGATTCCTATATTAAATTGAGCTTGGGCAAGACCTTGACCGGCTGCTTGTTTCACACAATGGAAGTATTCTTCCTTTGAATCTAATAGGAGTTACGCACTTAATACATATTTAGGACATCTAAGATATGTTTTAACAGCTTCTCTAACAATACCTATCTTAGCCTCAAACCAAGTTAAACCTGTTCGAAAACAAAATCTTTCGATCCTTAAAAAAGCTCGGAGTGAAAAAAGAATATGATTTCTTTGAGCTTTTTCTGTCCTTGCTTGGCATTTTTCACAAAATTGCTTGATTCCTCGATGATAATCTTCAATTAACCAGCCTTTTTCTGATAAGCTAAGGCGATTTAATTCATTCATTTTAAGGTTGTTTGTTGCCCTCAATGCCCTTTTCCTTAGAGACTAGCTTAAATACTTTAATCCAACCATAAGCTTTTAAATGAACTAAAGATCCTTTTTCTTCTATATTCACTTCACTAAGGCAACGATTGCCATCACCATCTGGATCAACTGTTGGAGTAAGTCTTGTTAACCACAACCAATCCAACTTCCTGATCAACTTATCAAGGCTTGAATACCAAGAATCAAATAAAACACATTCAGGACAAAATCCTCTTTCTTTAGCCTTAACTAACATAGCGCGAAAATGATCATTCTTAGTCATTCCAGTCTTTGCTTTATCATAAAGGCTATAATCTATAGGGATAAGTTGATCACCATCTGTCCAAATTAAACTTTGAAGGTTAATTCCCTTGACTACTCGATGATGTTTACCTGACCAGTGATAAGAGACAAGATCCATCTTACTCGCATAAGGTTTATCGAGTGTCGTATCATCAATGACTAAGCAGCCTCTTGACTTATCTACAAATGCATGAGCCTCCTGCCACAAGTATTCCGATGTTGGCTCAAGTCTATATAAAACTCTAAGAATTGCATCATGAGAGGCGGGATCTGGTTTATCTGGTTGCACGCGAGCAGCTTCTGTACAACTATAAGCTTTTTGTGTTGCAATTAAAAAATTGATGTAATCTTCTTCTTGGCATTTTGGATTAGTCATACCAAATAAATTAAAATAACTCTAAAATTTATTCAACTGCGTAACTCCTATCTAAATGCCTCTAAAAATAAATTAACTACTCAAGCTTTAGAAGGGACTTTGTTATAATCATGTCACTAATATCTCGCATTATTTTATTATCTTTATTGAATTTCTATATTTATTTCTTGAGTCAAAAATTTAAAACTCCTGACTTCCGCGGTTTTTAATTTGTAGAGCGTTATTTAAGATATGTTTTAGAGAATGAATTGTCAGTAAAAATAATGTAGTGTATAAATTTATTTGATATTTAAATTACAAAAATGTAATTTAAAACCATGTTTATAAGATGCCAAAAACACTCCAATAGCAAACGTCGTACCTTAATGATCTGCAAATCCTTTCGGGAAGGAAAAAAGGTCAAACAAAAAATAATTAAATACATAGGTGTTGCCCGTGATGAGAATCAGTATAATATTCTTATGCAAGTCGCTCAAAGCGAACTAAGAGTATTATCTAAGATTGATAATACACGAAAAAACACCGACCCCGAATATGATGATTGCGATGGGGTACAACTGGCAGGCTTAGTTGAAAAATATCGGATAAATGAGGGATTTCAAGCTGTTTTTAACACATTATGCGACCGAATTGGGATTTCAGAGTTATTTTCTAAGTATCGTTATAATCAACTAAAGAATGTGGTTACTGCTCGCATTGCCCAACCAGGAAGCAAGGTTCATACAGCAAAAATTCTTAAAAAGAATTATCAAAGACCTATCACTGAAGACAGAATTTATCGGATGATGGATGCTGTTTTGGAATATGAAACAGAAATTAAAACAAAAATTTTTGAATTTTCTAAGAGCTTGTGTCCAAACCAAGAACTAGATCTTCTTTTTTTCGATGTAACCACTCTTCATTTTGAAAGTCAAAAAGCTGATGATTTGAGAAATCTAGGCTATTCCAAAGCTCATAAAATTGGAGAAGTTCAAGTTGTGCTAGCATTAGCGACAACTTCAACAGGTCTTCCGGTTGGTTACACCTTATTTTCAGGAAATACTGCGGAGGTAGATACTTTATTAGTATGCTTAGAGGAATGGAAAAAAACATTCAAAATAAGAAATGTAACAGTGATAGCTGATCGAGCTATGATGTCAGAGGATAATCTAAAAAAGATGGATGCAGCGGAATTGGATTATATAGTTGCTGCAAAGTTAAAAAGTCTTCCAGGCAAATTAAAACAAACTATTTTGAAACGAAGGCAAGAGACATCAGTAGAGATTCAAGAAAATGAAATAATGGAAGTTCAGGAGCACGAATATAAAGGAAGGCGACTATTAGTGAGTTTTAGTGAAAGTCGAGCTAAGAAAGATCGTGTAGATAGAGAAAGATTAATAAAAAAACTGAAAGTCAAATTAGGAAAGAAGAATGAGGCAAATCCAAAGAAGTTAATAACAAACAAAGGCTATCTTAAGTTTATAAATGATAAGCAAGAAGGAAATATAACTTTAAACGAAGATAAGATAGCAGAGGAAGCTCTTTGGGATGGGTTACATGGAGTGATTACAAGTAAAAAAAACACCTCAACGAAAGAAATCCTAAGTCAATATAGGCGGTTGTGGGTCATTGAAGAATCTTTCAAAATCAATAAATCCAGCTTGGAAATGAGGCCCATATACCACTTTAAGCCTAATAGAGTAAAAGCCCACATTTTAATTTGCTATCTTGCATTTGCGTTATCGAAGTACGCTATACATCAAGTCAGTGCATTTATTGATGATGGCATTAGTTTAGAACGGATGAGAGAAGCTTTACTTGATGTGCAAGCCAGCATTATGGAAGATGAGTTAACGGGAAAGCGTTATAAATTACCTTCAAGTATGAGTAAGGAGGCAAAACAAATATACAAATCTTTTGGCATATCTCGTATTCGTTATCCGCAAAAAGTGTTCGATTACGAGAAAAATGTAGTGTACTAAAAAAATACTAAGTCATTGATTTTTAGGAATCTCTTAAACAAAACCGCGGAAGTCAGGATTAGTGAGTTTTAGTGAAAGTCGAGCTAAGAAAGATCGTGTAGATAGAGAAAGATTAATAAAAAAACTGAAAGTCAAATTAGGAAAGAAGAATGAGGCAAATCCAAAGAAGTTAATAACAAACAAAGGCTATCTTAAGTTTATAAATGATAAGCAAGAAGGAAATATAACTTTAAACGAAGATAAGATAGCAGAGGAAGCTCTTTGGGATGGGTTACATGGAGTGATTACAAGTAAAAAAAACACCTCAACGAAAGAAATCCTAAGTCAATATAGGCGGTTGTGGGTCATTGAAGAATCTTTCAAAATCAATAAATCCAGCTTGGAAATGAGGCCCATATACCACTTTAAGCCTAATAGAGTAAAAGCCCACATTTTAATTTGCTATCTTGCATTTGCGTTATCGAAGTACGCTATACATCAAGTCAGTGCATTTATTGATGATGGCATTAGTTTAGAACGGATGAGAGAAGCTTTACTTGATGTGCAAGCCAGCATTATGGAAGATGAGTTAACGGGAAAGCGTTATAAATTACCTTCAAGTATGAGTAAGGAGGCAAAACAAATATACAAATCTTTTGGCATATCTCGTATTCGTTATCCGCAAAAAGTGTTCGATTACGAGAAAAATGTAGTGTACTAAAAAAATACTAAGTCATTGATTTTTAGGAATCTCTTAAACAAAACCGCGGAAGTCAGGATCAATGACTAAGCAGCCTCTTGACTTATCTACAAATGCATGAGCCTCCTGCCACAAGTATTCCGATGTTGGCTCAAGTCTATATAAAACTCTAAGAATTGCATCATGAGAGGCGGGATCTGGTTTATCTGGTTGCACGCGAGCAGCTTCTGTACAACTATAAGCTTTTTGTGTTGCAATTAAAAAATTGATGTAATCTTCTTCTTGGCATTTTGGATTAGTCATACCAAATAAATTAAAATAACTCTAAAATTTATTCAACTGCGTAACTCCTATCTAAATGCCTCTAAAAATAAATTAACTACTCAAGCTTTAGAAGGGACTTTGTTATAATCATGTCACTAATATCTCGCATTATTTTATTATCTTTATTGAATTTCTATATTTATTTCTTGAGTCAAAAATTTAAAACTGCTATTATTTAATGAATATTTTATAATTTGTACTTATTGTTATTTTTATCAATAGCCTTAAATAATTCATTTTGTGGATGATACATGGGACAAGCGGATCATTTTTTAAGTGAGATAAGAAATGAGATCTGGGGAATGCCTTTGATCGTTCTTTTGTTAGGGACTGGCATGTATCTCACCTTTCTCTTAAGAGGTGTACAATTTCGTTACTTAATTTTTGCCTTTCGGCAGGTAATTGCTCCACAAGAACGGAATTTGAAAGGAGATATTAGCCAGTTTGCAGCTTTGATGACGACTTTAGCGGGTGCTTTGGGAACAGGCACGATTGTTGGTGTAGCTACGGGGATTACTGTAGGAGGTTTAGGGTCAATTTTCTGGATGTGGGTGACTGCTTTGTTGGCTATGGTAATTAAATATGCAGAATCTTTGCTGGCAGTCAAATACCGATGTTTAGATCATCATGGCGAGATGGCTGGTGGCCCTATGTACTACATGGAAAAGGGTTTAGGATGGAAGAAAGTCGCTTCCCTTTTTGCCATTTTGGGAATGATTGCAGCCCTTAGTACAGGGAATCTTGTGCAAACAAATTCGATTGCTGAAGCAATTCAACATGTTTGGCATGTAAATCCTTGGATCACAGGGATAATATTAGGATTATTGACAGCACTTGTGATTATTGGTGGAGTCAAGAGTATTGGGCAGGTGGCTACCATTTTAGTTCCTTTAATGGCTCTTTTATACATAGGAACAGCTTTGATCATTCTTTTTTTTAATATTTCTCGTATTCCTGAGGCCTTTATGCTCATTATCCGCAGTGCCTGGAGTAACCAAGCTATAGGAGGGGGAGCAGCTGGCATGACTGTCATGGCTGCGATTCAAATGGGAGCGGCTCGTAGTGTTTTTTCTAATGAAGCAGGATTAGGGATTTCATCTGTTGCGGCGGCTGCTGCTAAAACAGACAATCCAGGTCGACAGGCTCTTGTCACGATGACGGGCGCTTTAATTTCTACTGTCATCGTGTGTACAATGACTGGATTAGTTTTAGCTGTCACGAACGTTATTGGGACCTTATCCGCCTCGGGACAAGTCTTGGATGGTGCTTCTTTGGCCATTGCTGCTTTTAGTTCTCATATCAAGGGGGGAGAATATATTGTCACAATAGGATTAATTTTATTTGCTTACACGACTGTATTGGCATGGTCTTATTATGGCGAGAAGTGTTATGAATATCTGTTTGGTGAGCGCTTCATTATTGCCTATCGGTTGTTGTTCGCCTTAGTGGTTATTCCAGGTGCTGCCTTAAAAATGGAGATTGCTTGGTACTTAGCTGATATTAGCAATGGATTAATGATGATCCCCAATTTAATTGCCCTTATTTGCCTATCTGGTGTTCTTGTCAAAGAAACCCAAGCTTTTTTAAAGGTAATTCATAAGAAAAATAATCAAAATTTAGTATTAGAAAAGGAGTAGGAGAATAGGATGTCAGATGTCATGATAGAGAAGTTGTTATATAGTCTGGATATCCTATATAGCTGGGTATGGGGAGTCCCTTTGCTTATCTTATTAACTGGGATTGGGATTTATTTGACAGTAGCCCTTAAAGGGCTTCAATTTCGATATTTGGGTTATGCTTTGCGGCTTGTATTTGGATCTCGTCAACTTCACCCTCGGATAGAAGGTAAAGGAGATATTAGCCATTTCGAATCTTTAATGACAGCCTTGGCAGCAACAATTGGAATTGGCAATATTGCAGGAGTGGCAACAGCCATTGCAGTAGGAGGATTAGGAGCTCTATTCTGGATGTGGATGACAGCCTTGTTGGGTATGGCGACTAAGTATGCTGAAGCCATCTTAGCTGTAAAGTACCGGATAGTTGATAAGCGAGGCGAGATGTGTGGGGGCCCCATGTATTTTATTGAAAGAGGGTTAGGTTGGAAAGGATTAGCTTCTAGCTTTGCCCTTTTTGGTGCTATTGCTGCCTTAGGAGGAGGAAACATGTTGCAAGCCAACTCGGTATCCGATGTGATGCATACTATGTTTCATCTTAACCCCTGGTGGTCTGGGCTTATTGTGGCTTTGTTGACAGGATTAACCTTATTAGGTGGAATCAAAAGCATCGGCAAAGTGGCTAGTCTACTAGTTCCTTTTATGGCTATTTTTTATATTTTAGGGGCTAGTGTCATTCTGGTGTGGTATTATGATCGTATTCCAGGAGCTTTGCTGGCTATTGTGACACATGCCTTTACTGGTCAAGCTGCTTTCGGTGGCTTCTTGGGCTCAACGATGTTATTAGCCCTTAGAGTGGGGATCAGCCGTGGCTTAATGACAAGTGAGGCTGGATTAGGGACCGCTTCTATTGCAGCAGCAGCAGCCAAGACAGATGTTCCAGGACGCCAGGCTCTTGTCTCAATGACAGGTTCCTTTTTAGCCACCATTATCATGTGTTCAGTGACGGGATTGGTGTTGGGTGTAACAGGAGTATTTGGCATGACAGATCCTAGCGGAAAGCTACTGAATGGTGCTTCAATGACAGTTGCAGCATTTGAATCGGTTTTTTCTGGCGGAGGCTATGTAGTCACGATTGGTTTGATTCTCTTTGCATTCACGACTTTATTAGGGTGGGCTTATTATGGGGAAAAGTGTGTAGAATATTTATTTGGCGAAAAGTCGATTCCCTTTTATCGTCTCGTTTTCATTGCTGTCATTATTCCAGGAGCTGTTTTAGAGTTAGATATTGTCTGGAAAATCTCAGATATTTTCAATGGATTAATGGCTTTCCCCAACTTAATTGCACTTTGTGCTCTTTCTAGTGTTGTGGTTGCTGAAACACGTTCTTTCTTAGAGGTTTTAAAATCTGAAAAAGAAAGCGCTAAACAACAGGAGGCTGCTTCTGATTTAGGCGTTATTTAGTACTACATTGTCATGTAGGAGCAGCAAATATAAATGATAAGACGGCCGCATTATTAGATAAGTTCAAAGCTTGTTTTCAAAGTGTTAAAAAGATTTAGGCAGATATGGGATATCAAAGCAGTAACTTAAAAATTAAATGTTTAGATGGCTATCAAATTGATCTTGATATTGTTAAACGTCCAAGAATTAGACGTTGGATTAGAGTAATAGAAGGTCAAGCGATAGATATTTCAAAACTAATAGATAACGGCTTCAAAGTATTACCAAAGAGATGGATTGTTGGTAACCGTTCACGGTGTGCATCAAAAGAATAATTGCATTTTGATTTTCAGTATGTTATAACATTTAACATGGAAGACAAAGATGCCATTATTCTTGATCTTAAAAAGGTCATTGAAGATCTCAAGCAAGAGATCACACAATTAAAAAAAGAGAATGCTGATTTAAAAGAGCAGCTTCGTCTCAATTCTCAAAATTCTTCTAAACCACCTTCATCTGATCGTTACCCTAAAAAAGAACCAAAGGCACCTTCAAAGGATCGCCCAAAAAGGCAAGGGTTTGCAAGGAAATGGTTTGCCAAAGAAGAGATCACAGAATTTAAACAATACTTTCCTTTACATTGTGATAAATGTGGATCAAATAACTTTTTACCAAGAAGTACTATTGTAGAAGCCCGTCAGACAATAGAACTTCCAAAGGTAAAGCCAATTGTTACAGAGCATCAAGCCTTAGCTTGCAGATGTGCAAGTTGTGGTAAAAAAGTGCGGGCTTTTCTGCCTTATGATGTGACAATAAGTACATTTGGTCCAAAAATTAAAGCTTTATCCTCTACGCTTTCTGGTAAATTCCATTTAAGCAAAAGAAATATTCAAGAGCTGTTTAAGACTTTATTTAACATTGATATTAGCTTAGGAAGCATTATCAATGTTGAAGCCCAAGCATCTGCTTTTTTAAAGGAACCTTATGAAGAAGCTTTAAAGCTTTTAAGAAAAAGTAAAACCGTTCATGCAGATGAAACTGGATGGAAGACTAAAGGGCAAGCTAAATGGCTATGGCAAGCAAGCGATAAACAAATTGTGATTTTTAAACTCTTCTCAAGTCGAGGTAAAAAAGCTTTTCAAAGCTTTCTAGGCAAGGATTGTATTCAAAATTTAGTCACAGATAGATTTAGGGTTTACTCGACATTGGGTTTACATCAATACTGCTGGGCACATTTAAAGAGAGATTTTAAAAGAATTGAACAAAGAGATGGACTAGTTTCTTGGATCGGAAAGCTTATGGGATCGCTATGCGGTCTTCTTTTTAGATGGTCACATGAAAAAGACAATTTAAGCGATGAAGAGTTCAAAGAAAAAATCAAAGGTTTAAAAGAAGACTTTCATTACCTGTTTAAGCTAGGACTTCGAGCAGATACCCATGATTTAAAGCTTGGTAAAACTGGAAGATTTTGTGAACGTCTTCTTTCTGAAGAAGAAAAGCTTTGGGCTTTTATAGAAGACTCAACCCTTGATCTTACAAATAACTTGTCAGAGAGAAATTTAAGGCCAGCTGTCCTTTGGCGTAAAGTTTCTTTTGGTAATCAAAGTGCTAAAGGCGAACAATTTGTTGAACGAATTCTTTCTGTTGTTGAAACCCTAAAGATTCAAAAACGAAACATCTTGGGTTATTTAACTCATTGCTTTAAGGCAAGATATCAGCTTCTATCTATTCCTTCTTTTGTGTGCATCAATTAGATTTTTGATGCACACCGTGAACGGTTACTATCCCATCTCTTTCTAATAAAGCTAATAGGAGCATTTAGGGGAATTTTACGTTGATTTTCCTGATTTAACGTTTTTTAATATTTTAATTGCTTATATTAAATCATAAGCAGCGAAATTCGGTGTATAACGACGAACAATTGAATAGCTTTTTTCTATCAAAGCTAAAAAAATCAAAATCTTCTCCTTGAGAGAGTTTTTGAGCTTCATCAACGCTTTCTATGAATTGGTCCCAAGGTAAAATACATTCAATAACAGCAAATGGATCAGTATGAGGTACCCTGACATCAGAGTAGGATATACCTTATAGTGACGTATCCATTCTATTTAATGGGACTTTAATTTTAAAATTTTTGTAAGGAATGAAAAAATGACGACTTTCTTTTACAGCCTTTACGAACGTCCTCCTGAGTTTGACACTTCAAAAACTTAAAACGTTGATTATCAATACTCTAATTTTTTGAAAGTGCCAAAATTGCCACTACACCTATTTAGTCCAATTCAATACCATTTCTCCTGGGTATTTAAGCTTTAATGTTTGGAAAATTTCTTTTGATAGCCCTTTTATCGGTGCCCGAACTAATATACGCTCATTGTTCACTTCTAATACTGAAGCTTCTAGTTCTCCAATAGCCTCTCGTATTTTTTCAATTGTATGATCTGATCCTTTTCTAATTAGCTCAATTTCTAGGCTACGGTGAATAACAAAGGCAAGAAAGCAAAGCACAATATGTCCAATAATCCTTTCGGGACTAGACAAATAAATCGGTCTTATTTCTAATGAGTGTTTCATAACCCGAAAAGATTCCTCCATTTTCCATAATCGATGATGGCTGGAGAGTATCTCCTCTCTCTTCATACTATGCTTTGAAACCTGAATTCCGTAAAATCCATCCCATTTCTTATCATCATTAATCTTTTCTAGATCCAATCCTATTGATGATAATTCTCTCTTTTCATTTTTTAGATATCTTTTAGCGCCTTTTTTAGATTCCAGGGAGGCTGTGCCGTTATCTAGCATCTTTATTGCTTTCTGAATTAATCGCTCCCTATCTTTTCGGTCTTTTTCAGCTCTCTTCAAACTCCACGTGCAGATAATTCTTTCTTTTAAAATTTGCTTCTTCTTTTCATTGTTTTCCACATATTCTACAACATTATCAAACTCAATTTCTCGATATTTCAAAAGATTCCCATCTGATTCATGAATAGTTTCATATTTCTCAATATCTAAAACTTGCTTCTGCAAATTTTTATTTAAGCTCTTTAATCTACATCCAACTAGATAATCATACTCTCTATCTTTAATTCTCTTTAGATTTAATTTTGAATTAATTCCCCTATCGGCAACTACGACGACGTGCTGAATTTTAAACCTTTCTTGCAATGTTATGAGAGCATCTTCTAGCGTTTTACTTTCAAATGTATTTCCCGGAAATACTCCTAAAGCAATTGGACGACCTTCTTGATCTACAAGCATTCCTACAACGACTTGCACTTCGCCAAACTTGGCATCCTTACTGAATCCAAAGTCCCTTAAATTATCTGGCAAAGCTCCTTCGAAATAAAGAGTAGTTACATCATAAAATACAACGTCTACCTTCATGCCAAAACGATCGACATGTTTCAAAAAAATTAGATTTTCAATTTCTTTTTGAAATGATGAAAGATAATCTAAAACCCTGTAGATATGATGAAGAGGAACTTCATTGATTCCCAAAAAATGATTCTGCTTGAGATATACTTGAAGTTTGCTAGAAGGAGCCATTAATCTTGAAATGGTTTCCAGAAAAATAACTTCTTTGTAATCAAATTCTACTTTGGTTGATCCAAAAACAGTATCTAAGATTGCATCCATTCCGTACTGCTTCCAAATATGTCTATAGACAAATTCTGCACCCCAATTGATCCGATCTACTTCTCCAATTTTAGGAATATCCGTTGAAGCTACTCCAATAGCTTGTAATGATTTGGAAAAACGATGAAGTTCTCCTTTCTGAAGAAGTTGGTCCAATCTTCCCAGTTGAGCAATGGTTCGATGTTTAACTTTCCCATTTTCACGAAAAGTCTCAACCAAACTGAGGTAAATAAAATTTTTTGAGCGAGTTTTTTTTATAAACATACTCACATTTTACATTTAATCTTTTAATAGTCAATTTTTTTTGAAAAAATGTTGCCACTACGAATTTTGAAAAAAAACTTATCTAACTTAAAATAAATAACTTATAAATTTAATGTGTCAAACTCAGGAAAAAATGACGACTTTCTTTTACAGCCTTTACGAACGTCCTTGTAATTATTGCCAGGATTTTTTTGAGTCGTATATTCCCGAGATTTCTCAAGACTTTGTTAAAACTACTGTTAAAAATTTTGTTTACTCGTTTGCAGTAAGCACTCTTTTTTCTGGTGGCAATCCCATATCCGGCCTCACAGGAGGCGCTCTTGCTGTTATTGCAACAACTATTCACGTTACATGCATGACTCTAATGAGAAATTTTAATATTTATTTGAGCAATCGTTTCAATAAACCTCTTACACCAATCGACTCTGAAGGAAGACATTGTGCTATGTTGCTGATATTTGGAGGAACTCTCTATCTCGGACATGTTCTCGGTTTGGCTCTAAACAATAAAGCAACTTTTTTTACAACTATTCCATTTTATATCTTTACACTTAGCACTCAGAAAACTCCAATTTTCGGAACAGTGATTATATAATTTTATTCCTTTCACTATTGAAAGGAGGATTTGCTCAATTGCAGGCACGGTTCACGCCTAGAATTTTTGGAAGTTGATGATAGCCATAAAACAAAATGACTTCAAAAATTCTGTTATTTAACCTGCCAACAAAACGAGAAGGAGAGCTTTTAAGAGGCGCTATTTGAGTGTTTTTCTAATTTAAGGCAAATTTCATTAAGCTCCCTCTCTGTTTGAGTAAGCTGGTGGCGTTGCTTCTCGATCAAGGGGGCTGGTGCACGGCTTACAAAATCAGTGTTAGTTAATTGTCCACGCATTTTTTCTAGTAGTAGTTCCAATTTCTCTTTTTCCTTTCTTAAACGTACTGTTTCTTGCTTAATCATCTCTTCTGGTAGAGGCAGCAGGATTTTCAGAGCATGACAAATACCTATGCAAACAAAGCCCATTGCCGGTTCTTGAGTAGAGATTTTAACTTGATTGGTACGAACCAAAGCAGAAATAATGGCTGACTGATTTTCCATAATTTGTAATTCTGGATCTTGACTTTGTCCGATGATATAGACATCGGTTGCCGTACCAGGATGGATCTTCATCTCTCCTCGAATATTGCGAATTGTATAAATGACTTCTTCTATTAAGGTAAATGTACGTTCAATTTCTGGATTAATATCCTCTTCATTTATGACCTGTGGGTAAGGGGCAACGATGCAAGCTGGACTACTTAAAGCTAGGATACATTCCTTTGTGTAAAGATCATTGTTTGGAACTTGTACAATCCCATTTAATCGTTGTTTCAAAAGATGAAAAATTTCTTCTGTGATAAAAGGTGCGATGGGATGGATTAAACGAAGAGCTTGACAAAGAACAATCACAAGCAGCTTTTGTTTATTTTTTCGCCCTTGTGGTGTCCCTATCTTTCTGAATAGGATTGGTTTGGCAATTTCTACATAATAAGCACAAAATTCCTTCCAAAAAAAGTCATAGGCTTCTAAAGCGGCCTGGTCAAAGGCGTACGATTCTAATCGATGATTCACACTCTTGATTGTACGGTTGAGAATTGATAAAATCCACCGATCTTCTAGAGACAAAAACCTCTCATCAAAGCCTTGAGAGAACTCTTGTGCTGTTAAAGGAGTTGATTCTTGTGTTTCATCTCCATCTAGATTAATCAAGACAAAGCGAGCGCCATTCCAGATTTTATTCGCAAAATTTTTGAATTCCTCAAATCGACGTCTGTCCAGATCAATTTGTCTAGCTTGAGTTGTGCTAGCACAAAGTGCCATTCGCATGGCATCTGTTCCGTATTGATCAATGATCTCCAAAGGATCAATAATATTTCCTTTGGACTTAGACATCTTTTCCCATTTAGATATCACCTCTTTAGGAATGGGTTTGCCGAGATCATAGGCAAGACGTTCTTGATCACTGATATAGCTAATCCCGCCATCAGGACGGTTATGCCAATATGATTTACCATAGATTAATCCATGTAAAAAACACTCAGGAAAGGGCTCTTGGCCCATGGCATATTGTCCCATCATAATCATGCGCGCAACCCAGAAGAAAAGAATATCGTGTCCTGTAACAAGGGTCGAATTAGGATAAAATTTGGCCAATTCAGGTGTTTGGTCTGGCCATCCTAGTGTGGCAAAAGGCCAGAGGGCTGAAGAGAACCATGTATCTAATACATCAGGATCTTGGACCCATTCATTAGGAGCAGCTTGGACCTCATCTGGGATAGCAGGACCATCATAGCAGATAATTCGATTGGGATCTGTTTGATGGTACCAAACAGGAATACGATGTCCCCACCATAGTTGACGACTTATGCACCAGTCTCGAAGGTGATCGATCCAATGGAAATAGGTATTTTCCCAATGAGCTGGGATGAGCCGTATTTTGTTTTGTTTGACAGCGTTGCCTAAATGGATAGCAAAGTCATCCATCTGAATAAACCATTGTTTGGAAAGATAGGGCTCGATCGTTGCCTTAGAGCGATAAGAGACCCCTACGCGATGAATATGAGGTTCAATCTTCTCAAGCAACCCTTTTTCGCGCATTTGAGTGACAACAGCTTCGCGTGCTGCAGACATAGATAACCCTTCAAAAGTTCCACCGTTGGAGTTGATTTTCCCATCTGGTGTCATGATATTAATCAAAGGGAGCTTATGAGTAAGGGCTATTTGGTAATCATTAAGATCGTGGGCTGGTGTGACTTTAACAGCACCTGTTCCAAATAAGGGATCGATTAGATAATCCGCTATAATGGGGATGGGACGATCCATGAGGGGTAGGAGGATTGTCTGACCAATCAAGGAGGTATAACGTTCATCTTTAGGAGAGACAGCTACGGCTGTATCTCCTAGCATAGTCTCAGGGCGAGTTGTGGCAATTGAAATATAGCCTGAACTATTTGCTAAAGGATATTTAAAGTACCAGAGAAAGGATTGCCGATCTTCATGTTCTACCTCATCATCAGCTAAGGCTGTTTGAGTGACAGGGTCCCAGTTAACAAGATAGTCTCCACGGTAAATAAGATTGGCATCATAAAGTTTCTTAAACATGACTCGAACGGTTCGGTTATTAGCTTCATCCATGGTGAAGCGCAAACGTGACCAATCACAAGAGCTTCCTAACCGTTTAAGCTGCTCAATGATGCGAGATTCACTTGTCTCTTTCCATTTCCACACATAGTTCAGGAATTCTTCACGAGAAAACTCGCTTCGTTTTTTTCCTTGTGTTTTCATGAGATAGCGTTCAACAACAGTTTGGGTCGCAATGCCTGCATGGTCGGTACCAGGCACCCATAGCGTCTCAAAGCCAAGCATCCGTTTCCAGCGAATGAGGATGTCTTGTAACGTATTGACTAAGGCGTGTCCCATGTGTAACACACCTGTCACATTAGGAGGAGGAATAACGATGCAATACGCCGGTTTTGAGGAAAGGGGATTAGCTTTAAAATACTGCTGGCTTTCCCAAAACTGATACCATTTGGCATCAATTGCTTTCGCTTCATATGCTTTAGGTAATTCGAACATGCTGCTCCTGAGGAAGGGGGGGTCTCACTCTGAACTGTAAGGAGTATAGTTTAGCATATTGAGGCTATAAGCTAAAGAGCCAAATAATATCAAACAGATAAATTAACTTTATGATTGCTATGCCACAGACGTGGCTGAAGTGATTTGATAGCTTACCGTGGGTTTAAGCACCCACGGCTCCTATCCATGCATTGTTAAAATTTACATACATGTTGGGCAGATACATTCGCCATTGTCATTGGGAGAAAATCCAAATTCAATAGGACTTCTAACAGCCTGACCTGCATAAGCTCCAATCGCGAGGATAATAGCTGCTAGATAGGGCAATTGAGTTTTTAATATTGTTTGGACGAAAGCTTTAGTCACTACACAACTAAGAGCTAAAAGTCCAGCGCGACAGGTTGCAGGGTTGAGAAGAGCATCATTATTTTCTTCCTTTTTCTGACCAGACTGAATAATGGTTGCTGCAATTATATAGTTTACACATCCAAAAATAGCGCCAGTAATAGGATTAGAGCAGGCAAATAGGTAAGCAAAGGCTGCTGAAGTAATAGCAGCTACAGCAATTCCCTTTATATGATCTCCATGTGTTACATGTCCCCAGACGTGTCCAATAAAAGTATTACGGAGGCATGTTGGCACTGAGTAAAATAGTTTTTCTATAGGGCGGTTGTTATTATCAATTAAGAATGACATTATTAGTCTCCTTTTTATTAAATATAGAAAATTATAAGAAAATAAGTATTTAAATGAAAGGTAAATCTTAGATTATTAATAATATTTAATAAATACCCAGCTTTTAATAGACTTCTTGGGAAACCTTCCTTATAAGAGATTCTTTAGAATTGACTGAGATTTTTGATGACCTTTTCCCATCCCTTCAAGTTAGTAAGAGAGAAGTCATCAAAAAGATCGAGCAAAAATAAATGTAGGCAAAGCAAGGGAGGTTTCGCAAGACGTCTAATATCTTTAATGTTTATCAAGAGGTGTATACTCAACAACTTAAATCTTGGAATTTTCTAAATCCAAATTCAACCTTTATACCCGATTTTCTCTTTTTAGCTATTTACTGCCTCTTAGCTATCGATATCACCTGGAGCAGGTAGATCTAATTCTTCGCCTTTTACCCTTGCCTTCATCTTCACTTTGATCACTGTCTTCTATTATACTGTTATCTTGGTTTAGATTTCTTGTTTGTAACTCTATTGCTTGATTATTCTCATTCGGTAAGATACGTGCAATGCTTTCATTACTACTATCTTCGTTATCATCCATGTTACCATTATCCACAAAACTAGCATCTAATTCTTCGCTATCTTTATGCCATTTCCGCAAGAGACTTTTACCCTCGCCTTCATCTTCACTTTGATCACTGTCTTCTATTATACTGTTATCTTGGTTTAGATTTCTTGTTTGTAACTCTATTGCTTGATTATTCTCATTCGGTAAGATACGTGCAATGCTTTCATTACTACTATCTTCGTTATCATCCATGTTACCATTATCCACAAAACTAGCATCTAATTCTTCGCTATCTTTATGCCATTTCCGCAAGAGACTTTTACCCTCGCCTTCATCTTCACTTTGATCACTGTCTTCTATTATACTGTTATCTTGGTTTAGATTTCTTGTTTGTAACTCTATTGCTTGATTATTCTCATTCGGTAAGATACGTGCAATGCTTTCATTACTACTATCTTCGTTATCATCCATGTTACTATTATTCACATTTAGATCTCCGTGATCACCGTTTTCTATTATACTGTTATCTTGTTTTAGATCTGTTGTTTGTAACTCTACTGCTTGACTACTCTCATTCGGTAAGATAGGTGGTGCAATATTACTATCTTCATTATCATCGCCTTCATCCACATTATCATTATTCACATTTAGATCTCCGTCTTTAAAACCACGGTATAAAGACTTAATAAGCATTGCAGTACAAGTAGTAAAGGCAAAGGCTTTGTTGTTTAAAGGAACATGAATTAATTTAAACAATCCGTATATTCCGAGGCTCAGAGTAGTACCTAATGGAATAATTTCAACAGCTCTCTTAATAGAGTAAAATTCAAGACGAGGATTATGATTTCGAAATAACCATTGCTCCGACTTAAGAGCTATCTTATAAGCCACAATAAAAATTGTTAGGCCTGCTCCTAGAGTAACACCTATTGCCCAGGGTTGATTTTCTTGCATAGCAGAACCTACAGATTTCATGGATGTCAAAATATGGCTTTTCCATTGAACGCTTTGATTAACTGCTTGCGTGACTATATTAGATAGACTCCTGCCAATTGAATATATGTTGTTATCCATTGAAACACTCCTTGTTGTGTAAACCTCATTCACATTTTGCCATGTGTATGCTTGTATGGTACTTAGACTTAGAACTTAGATCACTTTAATTTTTACAAGACAAATTAAATCTACTGTTGATATCAAAATTATTATACATAAGCAAGAAGAATTATCTAGTAAACTTGAGTAGGGGTGTCATTAAAGTTATTGGCAAATTATGCGGCTAAATTTTGCTCTTCTTAATAACCCTCTGTACAGGACAAAAAAAAGAATTTTTCATAAAAAAACCATCTTAGGGATATCTGAAACCAATATTCGATCAAAGACTTTTAACAGCCAAAGAAAACTATTAAAACATTTATGTATTTTAAATAAAATTTTTCTTATTTTATCCATTCCATATCGAAATAAACTTTTAGCTTTTCTTCCATGTTTCTTAATTTTAATCGGTTTTACCTCTTCTATCACATCTCCCAATCTATACAAAAGGCAATACACAAAACAAAAATAAGCTTCTCAATTCTTTCTGGATGGATCAAGTGAGTATCTTCAAAACAAAATCCACGAGTTTTGAGGTAAGCGAATAGGGTTTCTATTTCTCACTTTAAAAGAATGTCCAAGCATTTGCAAAGGATAGTTTAAAACTTTCTTTCTACCTTTCTTAACATGACGAAAGGCCTCTTTTAGAGGCACTGCATACCCATTTCTTACTCCTTCAGCTAAGGTGTCTTCTTTAATTCGAATGTAAAAAGTAATTTTATTTTTAATAAGATAATCAAACCATTTACTTCCAATAAATTCTCTATCCGCTATAAGTCCTTTTATTTTTGAACTTCCTATCATAGAAATGGCTTTTTCCAAGAGTTTAATCCGACCATCCATAAAAGAGTTCCCTGCTTTATTCATAACAAACCAAGCAAGAGGAATAGCTATTCCTTTATAAGCAATAGCAAAAGTTAAAATATTAATATCTTTACAACCCAATTTGTTCTATCGATAATTAACCAAACTTTCCCCTTAATTGGAAACATGTGTAAGATAATTCCAAAGACACATGTCATATCAAATTTAAATTCTCGAAAAAAACGTTGCAGTCTTTTATAATGAGAATCTAAATTTACTTTTCCTTGAAACGCCGTAGCTATTTGAGTAAGATTAACGCTTCTAACCATAAAAAGAGTAAAGACCATTTGGCAAAAACAAGTTAACCTGGCCTTATTCCAATTCAGATATTTACTTAAAACACCTCTTAGCTTGTCTATTTGTTTCATATGTTCTCTCCTTGAAGAAAGAACATTATAAGCTCTTAGGCGAGCCTTTTCAATTTTTGTCCTGTACAGAGATAACCTGAGTTTTGAGTTTATTTCCTTGATTCTTAGGAATATTTCCTCTTATCTATCGTCCTTTTCTTCCCGGAAATAGCCATTTGACTATTCCCTTCAAAGAAAAGGACAAGATCTAAGAGAAAATCTTCTCTAATAATCAAGGAAATAAACTCAAAACTCAGGTTAATAGTATTCCCTATTTAATTTAAGAACTAGAAGGCCCATGCACAAGTCAATTGAAAAATTGGCTTTTCAGCAACGCAAGAATAATCCTAAATCGATCAATATTAACGAATATCGATCGATTCAGGATCATTCAAGCCCGAGGCTTTGGCGTAGCCGAAAAACCAATGGTTTAAGGACTCCTCGGTTTCTTAAGTTGTTTGTGTAGTTTAAGATTGACGAGAATCAAAAAACAAAGCGGTACATAATGTACCATCTAGTTCTGCATCTTGATCGATGAATTGGTTCAATTCTTGCTTTGATTTTAGGACTGTCCTGATAATTTCGGATACTTCTAAATGTGGTGAAGAGACTTGTCTTGCTCCTATCGCCTTAATATAAAATGTTTTCTGTCCGCTAATTCCTGCATAAGGAAAAGCACTTCCCATTACTTCTAACGATTCTGCTTGAAAGCCTGTTTCCTCAAGCAGCTCACGCTTGGCAGCCTCTAGTGGAGATTCTTCTCCATCAATAAAGCCTCCAGGACAGCTCAAAAGAATTTTACCTGTTGGATGTCGATATTCTTCAGTTAATATATACCGCCCCTCTGAGGTCAATGCCAAAATAATAACGGAAGAGGGCTTCGTCAATAGGGTGTAATAGCGATAATAGCTATCAGGCGGCAGATATAAAGAGTCACATCGAATCTTAATAATAGACTCTTCAAAAATGATTTGGCTTTTTTTAACTTGAGGAATAATCAAATTTTGATCAGGGCTCCACATAAATAAACTGTTGTTGATAAAGGTTATTAAAATAATTTACTTTATCTTCATCACCAGCACAATAATAATAAAGGCAAAGCTGCCAATAAAGCTGTCTTTTTTCCCATAAGAAAGCTTGATTAAACCAGGTGCTATGTAAAGAAAAATTCCCAATTAAATAATGGCTAGCAAGTGCCCAAGAGCGGGGATACAAGACATTTAAGAGCCCCGTAAAATGAATATCAGCCATTTCTTTTCCTTCTGTTGCCTGCAGCCAGCAACCATATAAGAAATGTAAAGCGGTGGATTCCTTATTCAAAAGCTCAAGAGGATAAGAATAAATGAGTTCTCCTGCTTTTTGCCAATTCTTATCTATGAAGTAAGAAATAATGGCACGAAAGTGAATGCGCAAATAGTGGTCCGAAGAGATGTCACAATGTTTAAGCCTCTCTAGGCTCGCATAAATTAAGTCTGTGCGATGTTGTTTTAGCGCACAGTCCAAAATATAGCACAAACAGCGCAATTTTGGCATATCTATGTTTTTCTCTAGATGCTGAATAAAAGTATGATAAACTTCATCTATAGGGTATTCATGGCAAGCAATTGTCTGTTCTAATAGGGTCCATTGGGGAAAGGCCTGTAAAGCTGATTTGTTTTTTAAAAGAGCTATTTGATGTTTGGCATAATTCCAAGCCCCCAATTCAATGAGGGAAAATAAAGCATTGCCTAATTCGCAAAATGAGGGGCTCTCTTCTCGACCAAGCTGTTCAATCATCTCGCCTAAGCTATAAGGCTTAGCCAGCCAAAAGGCAAGCTGAATGGCAAAATGCAAATGTTGCAAAGATTTATCTTTAGTTGGATTTTCTTCAATGAAAGGTAAACGCTCCCAATGTTTCTGTAAACTTGCGAATAGCTTGCGTGTATGTGTATCTGTTGTGGAAATAGGTAAATGACGAACGGTTAAGAAGATAAAGTGATAGGTTGTAATCCTTTGATGGCGAGCTAACTCATGCATGCGTGAGAGAATTTGATCTTGTAAGACAAGAAGTAAAGGGTGTCTAGGATAGCGACGATAAGCCAACTCAAAACATTTAATCTCTTCTTCATTATCGCCTAAGAACTGATAAATTAATGCTTTTCCTAAGTATTCTAGAGGAGCTCCTGGAGTTCCATGTAGTTTTTCAAATTCTATAAAGGCTTGATCAAGAAACTCTTGTTTATTCGAACTTTCTTTAGCCTGTTCAATAAGTGTCAGGCCTGCACGAAAAATAGCCTCTCTACCTTCAGCACGATCTGGAAAAGAGTAAGCAATTCTCTTATATTCACTTAGAGCTTGTACATAATCATGATGAGCTAAAAAAGCATCAGGTACGGCTAAGCAATTCACCATGATATTGAGGCTACCGACATAGAGATTAAGGGGACTGATCTCAAAATCTGCATCGCGCGATAAAAAACCCACGTGTGTACCAATAAGGGGAATGTGAGCGATGTAAGAAAACTGCAAGATATCGTCCATATAGACATGAATAGTCTTTTCAATTTGATCAATCCGTATCCGATACTTTTGATGCCTTCGCAGAAAGATATCAGGAGCTAAAATGACTTCAATGTTGGATTGCAAGAGTTTAGTTGATCGATTAACATCCGATCCTAACCAGAGGCAATAGCCATCATTGATGTAACGTCTTTCATCTGCCTCAGGAATACTGAGAAGAAAACCGACTCCATGACTATTTTCACCTAGGCAGACATCAGCCTCTATTTTGGTGTTTCCTGTAAAAGAGGAGCGAGAAATCATAAGACTTACCCACTCCGCTTCTTCAGTCACTCTTGTGATAGCCATGTGTTCAGCAATTAAGACGTTTTCTTGAAATTCCCAATCTTGCTTATTTTTAATATTCAGTTGTGCGATCTGAAACCATTCCGAGCGACCTTCTATATAATTTTCTATATCATGGATTAATTCATCAACAGTTGGATAGCGGTGTTTGATATCAGTAGCTAGACATTTTTCTGTAATACGAGAAAGGATGCGGGGAACATCTCGATAGGGGGCAACTAGGATAGGATCAATAAACTCTTCCTTCTTCATTGTCTTGCGAAACTCTTCTAAGGAGCCCCGTTTGAATGGGCTTCTTAGAGTGAGTAGTTGATATAAGATAACGCCTAAAGAATAAATATCGGTTTGGATGGTAGCTGGATGGCCAAGAGCTCTTTCTGGAGCCATATAGGCAATGGTTCCGACGACTTTGCCGTTATAAGTAATTTCTGCCTGTTTGTTTCTAGAAAGAGAATTATAAGAGAGATTAAATTTTTCTTCTCCCTCATCATGCGGGCTATCAATAGATTTGGCTAATCCCCAATCTAGAATGAGGACTTCTCCGTATTTTCCAATGATAATATTTTCTAGTTTAAGATCGCGATGAAGAATGCCTCTAGAATGGGCATAAGCAACGGCCTGGCAGATGGTAATAAAAATCCGCATGAGGGCAGGAATTGATCCTCCAATATGATCCAGTTTTTCTCCTTTTTTCTCTTGTTGGCGTGTTTTGCGGATGATTTGCTTTAAAGTCTCTCCCTCTACAAAAGGCATGGTATAGTAAATGAAATCATTCTGACCATGAATCGTATAAATGGGAATAATCGCAGGGTGAGTCAGCTGGCAGGTGATACGGGCCTCTTTGAGGAATCGTTCATAAATCTGTGGATGTGTTTTAAGATCAGATCGAATTTTTTTTAGAGCGATATATCTACCACACGAGGTATCATAGGCTAAAAAAACTTCACCCATTCCGCCTTTACCAATACTATTGATAAGTTGATAAGATCCAATCACTTTTGGATCTTCAAAGAAGGGATCTGTAGAGGGAATAGCTTCTACAGGAAGAAGGACGCTACAAAAAGGACAAAAGCGAGGTTTTTGCTGAGCAAGGATGTTGTAATGAGTTTGGCACTGTGGACAAGTAAATGGATAGGAAGCAGATTCATTCGGCATATCAACTATTTTTTGTAAAAAAGATTATGATTTTTTAATCAAAATAAAGAAAGAGATTTTCTTAGAATCGTTTAGATAAAAGGTGTTTTAATAGAGAAGTATCGATGGAGTTTCTGTCGTTAACTTACTTTTTGGGTGTTTGTTTCCCCCAATTAAAAAAATAACTGAACCAAGAACTCGTTGATTTTGTGTCTGTTATATTTTCGATTTCTTCTTCGTTTTCCGATTCTAAGTTTATAGTGAATAATTCTTCTCTAGTTTTTGCCTCTTTAGTTTTTTTGCTATTTTCACTTTTTTCTCAATCATCTATTTGAGATAATTGTTCTAATAAGATTTTTTCTTCGTTACCTTCTTTCTCTTTTTCTATATTTATTTCTTGTACCTCATTTATTTCTTGTACCTCTTCTATTTTTATTTCCAGTTGTGCTTTCGTACTTCTTGAAGAGGAAGCTTTTGCTTGCTTTGAATTGTGCAGATTGTCCTCTTCTTTCTTGTCCAGATCATCATCATCTTGAGATTGAATCTCTTTCTTCTGTTTTCCTTTGTTATTCGTTATTGGTATTTTAGTAATTGTTTTTATTTTGTCTATGAGTTGTTGAAAATCAGTTTGAGTGCTATCAATCATATGCTCTGGTTTTATAGAAGGATGAGGAATCGTTTCTTCTCCCAAAGGGGTAATACCCGTAGAATCCATTGTGGCTCCTTGAAATAATGTTAGCGAACCTAAAAGATTTTTCTTGGCTAATATTAGAGCAACTTTATAGGCAATAGCTTCCCACTGCAATTCCTCCTCTGGCTTTAAAGGTTGGCTGTTAATCAAGCTCACTTTATAAGTACGATAACTACCAACTTGGCCAACATAAATAAGACCACTTTTTCCATCTGAATCTGCCACAGCTCTAATCCCTTTTGATTCTAGAAGCGTTTTATCTTTATTTTCAATCCAGTTGGATTCCTTTGGAACAGATGATAAGAAGGGATCAATGCGTGATGAATTAAGATTCATATAAACCTCAAAAATTAATTAATACTAAAATTAATAATAAGATTAATTGATATAAAATTCAATTATAAACACTTTATTTATTAATAATTAACTTTAAATTAATTATTTCTTAATAAAAATTAGGATGAAGCCAACTGATTTGTTAAAATTAAGTCGTTTGTTGAGTCTTTTCCATAAGGTAAAGGCTTCGATGGAGGCAAAAGAAACGATACAGTTATGGCCTATTTCATTATCGAAATAAATCCCATTCATAGAAGAATAAGAAGCGATCATTTGATGAAAGAGGGCGTTCTGACCATGTTCATCTCGTGCGGGAAGATGATAACGGAAACCACAGTGAAGGGTTCGAAAGAAATCTGTTTTCCATGCTTGACGAGCCAAGCGGATAGCTTCCTCCACTGTGGGGCCTGAGATAGAGGTTTTTATCTCTTTACCTGGCTTTTCTTCTTTGAACCAGGTATAAGAATGGGGATCAACTTGACGTAGAAAAAGATAGACACTACCAATGCCCTGTTCTTTGATACGTGCAATATGAATTAATTTATCCATCTTTTTCTTAATTAATTGTTTCTCTTAGAACAGCCCGCAGCTCACGAGTTGTTTTGAGAATTTCTCGGTTTTCTTCTAAAAGATAGCGAGTCTTTAGATGAGTAATTATGATTTTAATATAATTAATTTGCTGATTTTGTTTATTAATTTCAAGAGAGGATTGATTAATAAAACTAGTGATGTGGTTTTCAAAAATATTTAGTTGTTGTAAACTTTGCTTTATATTATGATTATAAATTTTCTTGACATAGCAATCCAGTGAAACCTTTAATTGATCATATTGAACCCCTTTTAGATAATTTTCTAGTCTGAGTTTATCTATTTTTTCAGCATTTTCTATTAAAGCGTTGTTATACAAATTAGACACATTGATCTCAAAGTTTTCCTCTAAATCCTGGTAATAAGCATGAGTTGAAGGAAGTGTAATAGTGCTCATAGTCCTCGCTCTCTTAAATTTTAATAATATTTTAAAAGTTTATCACTAGAATAGTAGACATCTCAAGAATAGTAGACATCTTATTTTTTTAGAAAGGAAATTTTTTAAAAGTATATGAATCATAAGAACCAAATCTCTTGCCATAAAACAATTAAATTAGTATAATACTAATTTTATATATAAAAATATTAGATTAGGGAATTTATGACTGTTTATCTAGATCTAGATTCTATTCAGGAATTTATTAAAGCAGCAAGTTTTAATGGGTTGGAAGGAAATAAAAGTAGAGTTGCTCTTTACTGTTTTTCAAAAAAGACCTTGGTTGTCAAAGAAATTGATCTAGATCAGTTAAAAAATAAGAAGAATAAGTTAAAGTCCTGGTCGGAAGAACAGCGTTTCGTTGCTATTGTTGAAAAGGGGCAAGGAGTTTATAGTGCGTTTGTTAGCCCTGAAGTAGCAAGAACATTAAATCAATCTCAACAGAGATTGAAGATTGATGGAAAAGAGAATAGCCAAGTTAAGATTATCGAGTTAAGTGCGGGACAATATGAAGACTTAGCTAAAATTAGTCTAGCTTTTAATGGTTCTAAAGATGAAGACAGTGGGGAAGAAAAACAAAAGAATTATTCTGCTAAAGCTTTAAGTCAAAGTTTTTTTGCTTCTAATGCCCATGATTTAATAGTAAAAGATATTCAAATTGCTGTGATCATTAGCGAAATGGTTAACCTTTCCAATGATATGAAGAATAAGTTATTAAGAAAATGGGCCGAATCGATAGCTGAGGAAAAGAGATTGGACGATAAGAAGGACAAAGAAATGAAGAGAAAGAATCGGCTTCTCAAAAATCAAGAGATAGAACAAGAAATCTTTAATCATGAGATTAAGAAACAAATTCAATCTAGACAAATCAGAACAAAAGAAATTGAAAAATCATACATATATACTCATTCCAGCCGAAATTGCAACTTTCAAGTGAAATGAGTATAGCTTAGCGTTATTTTTCTTATCTTCTTTAGTTAATGGCTTTTTCTTACTTTTTTTCTTAGGCATCTGTGTCTTAGCATGAAGCTTTTGAAGTCCTAAATAGGCTGAATCAGTTAAAGCATTGATGTCTGGATGAATCGTTGCATCAATCAAAATAACATCATATTCTATATCGCTCTTTAAAAGAGCTTTGCGGCCTGGCAAAGCAAAATCTGGGTGTTTAATAAGTACATCTTCCGAATGTTGCGATAACAAGCACTCTCTGAAATCTTATAGGAGGCTGAAACGTGAAAATATGTTCTATACTCTCTGATGTATTCCATTAATAATCGATTGCTAGCTTGTTCGGTTTACCTCCAAAAGTCTTTTTTCTTTTTCGGCTTCTTTTAGA
Source organism: uncultured Parachlamydiaceae bacterium (assembly GCA_963838645.1). Classification (GTDB taxonomy): domain Bacteria; phylum Chlamydiota; class Chlamydiia; order Chlamydiales; family Parachlamydiaceae; genus CAWIRV01. Next base: position 60,739 of record CAWIRV010000007.1, read on the forward strand.
ATCCCAACCATTTTTTCAAAAGTCGTTCGTTTAATTCCTGTTAACCGACGAAATTCTTCATCTTTAAATTCTTTCAAGTTGTCATATCTGATAGCTAAAACCTTTTTAATTTTTAGCTATTTTAACATTTATTCTAAGTTATGCAAGAGATCTAATGATAAATCTATCTCCTATCATCTAATTTAGCCTGTATTTTTGCAGTCTACTATTTCGCTTTTCAGGTAAGGTGTAGGCAATTTTCCCCTGATTAAGCAGAGAAGTGAGCGCTTTTTTTAGCCCTCCAGAAATATGCTTATGACCTAAAGCTTGAGATATTTCTCCCTTAGATAAGGGTCCATCTTTAAGCAGGTTTAGTATCTCATCCTCCAGCGACTCGGGCCTTGACTCGGGCCTTGACTCGGGCCTTGACTCGGGCCTTGCTTTTTCGGCTTTGTCTGCCTGCTCTTCAGGTCTTTTGCCTGTGGAAAAGAATGAGGATGGCAAAAAGGTTATCACAACTGACTCAGCACGTACTTCCCAGGTTGGTTTGGGATTTCCATTTTCTTTACACCAATCGATTATGTTGAGCGTACCCATTCCCCACTTTTCAATTACTCCTGCTCGGTAAAATACACTTGCGATAATAGGATTCCAAGGCTTTGATTCGTGCGGTCGGCTCAATTTCTCTGGGGTCATATCGAAATGCAAAATGCCGGGGTTGATAATCTCCAAATGGTCATCATACATGGCAATTGCAACTGCGCCCCCCGGAGTTGTGTAGTCCCTGTGGCAAATTGCATTTGCTAAAGCCTCTCTTATGGCAAGAGGTGGATAAAGAGGGTAATCTTCCCGAATCATTTTTCCGGGTACAACACGTCCAGAGATAGGGACATGATCTAGCAGAAACGACTCACCGCGTTGTGAAAGATCAAAACCATTCCCCCAGTAATTGCGATTGTCCATAAAACCGCCTAATCGATCAGTCCCTCTAAATCTAGCCAGTCTGATAGATAGCTGAGGATAGCTTGCAAAAAGCCTTTCACTCTTTCCATATAATGCAACGGCTGCATTAATGAGATGTCCATCATCAAAAAGACCCAATCCTCTTAGAATAGATTCTGAATCGGTATGGGTTGGCTTTTTCATGCGACCCAATGAGATAGCATTCTGGAGGGTTGATTGAATCTCATCTTCATCAAGATCCTGTATCGTTACCCAATCAGGAGCAAGCTCATTTTCCCATCGTCGATGAGCATGAAACTTTACTAAAACGCGTTTCTCATATTCTCCACGAGGCATGATTTGAGTTGTGGGGCCATGTCGAATATAGGGGCGACCATCGTAGCAATAGGTACCTAATTTCCCAGAGATTCTGATAAGAATAACTGCTTTATCATTTCCAATAGCCACAGTTTCAATTTCAGGGAAAGCGGGCGGTTCAATTTTGCGCAGTTCTTGTGCAATGTCTTCAAGTGTCTTAGCCGTTACTTGCTGACCAACTATTTCACCCCTATCGGAAACTCCAAAAAGTACAAAGCCCCCTAAACCATTGAGCATAGCACACACAGTTTTAGTGGCTTCTGACCGTTGTCCTGTTGTCTTTTTAAATTCCAAGCTCTCAGATTCGCCTTTTACAAACAATTTTTGTAGTTCTTCTAATCGCATTATGACTCCCTGCCCTTAGGAAACATAGCCTCTTCTTTAGTCACTTTTCCTTTAGTCAATTCTTCAATTTTTTTGGCTAGCTTTACGCTAGGCGATCGCCTACCACGCAGAATTTCACCTAAATGATTGCGCGAAATCCCTAACTCATTGGCAAAGTCAGTCTGTGAAATTTTTTTACGAAATAAATACTCATCCAAATCCATTAACAACACTCCACTTTTTTAGGATTGATTGTACTTTTTTTTATGTTAAAGACAACGCTTTTTGCATCAAATGACACTTTTGTGTTGGCTAGAAATGAGTATATGACACAATTAGCCCATAAACCGCCGATAAAAATGATGATCGATGACATTCAAGAGACTCGTATGCTCGTTGAATCTCTACTCAAAACTAAGCATTATCAACGCTTAGGTCCCGAAGGTATTTTTGCCATCATACAAAAGGCAAAAGCGACAAATGTAAACCCCTTAGATGCCCTGAGCTGCTTTATCGCTAGCTTCCAAGCAATCAACAGAACGAACTACAATAAATATTTTCCCTTCTGTACGTAATATTCGATATAGCTCTGCCAAAGCAGAAGTCAATGCATCCTTAGCTAGATAGTGCAAAACCAGCCGGGCATAGATATAATCAAAATGACAGTTAGGATAGGGAAGAGGTTGGCTTACATCTTCGATTTTGACTTCAATCTCATCAGACAGCCCTGATTCTCGGATGCGTTCAGCACCTGCTAAGTCAATAGTTGTCGCAATGATATGTCTCTGCCTGTCAGATTGGGTCATCTTAATTTCTGCCAATCCTCCAATAGAAATCCCAACGCTATAAATCTTTTTATCTGTCGGACAAAGGAAATCTATCCCATTCCTTTCACTGATTGACTCTAAGTTAACTTTCATACAAGTGCCTCAGGTAAAAAGCCTCCGACTTGCATATTCCACATTTTGGCATATAGCCCATCTTTGCTCATTAAAGCAGCATGAGTGCCTTCCTCCACAATCTTTCCTTTATCGAAAACTAAGATGCGATCCATCCGGGAAAGTGTTGAGAGGCGATGTGCAATCACAATGGTAGTTCGGTTTTGCATAAGCTTGTCTAAGCTCTCTTGGATATATTTTTCTGTGACTGAATCCAAAGACGAAGTAGCCTCATCTAAAATGAGAATGGGGGCGTTGACCAGGATAGCTCTCGCAATCGCAATTCTTTGCTTTTCCCCTCCTGATAGTTTGGTTCCTCTTTCACCGACCTTCGCTTCATAGCTAGACGGAATATTGTGAATAAATTCATCACAATATGACAATCTAGCCGCAGCAAAGATCTCTGCTTCAGTTGCTTCTGGCTTTCCATAGGATATGTTTTCACGTAGAGTTCTGTGAAACAAGACGGGATCTTGAGGAATCAATGCAATTTGGCGCCGTAACGACTCTAAAGTGACATCTGCTATGTCCTGATCATCGATGAGGATCTTGCCACTGTGTAGAGGAAAAAATCGTAGAATAAGACTAACAAAGGTCGACTTTCCCGCTCCTGTAAATCCAACCAGCCCAACCTTTTCTCCACCGCGAATGTGAACATGCTTATTGGAAAACAGTTTTTTCTCTCCATAATGGAATGACACATTGTCAAAAATAATTTCGCCAGCTTGAATCTTTAATTCTTTAGCATCGGATTTGTCTCCCATATCTTGAGGATCAAGCATTACAGAATAGGCTTGTTTTGCTATACCAAATGACTGGAAAAAAGCAGGTAAAGCCCCACCGACTGCCCACATGACTGCTGCTATATTCCACATTGTGCCGAAAACTTGAGCAACTTCACCCGTAGTGATTTGGTGCTGAAGCCATAAATAAATGACAAAACCGTTGATTCCCAAGAAGCAGATAGTGGCATAAAAGAACGATGTGACACTACGCATTTTTTCGACATATCTTCTGGCTAAAACATTTGTTCTCTCTTCTTCGTCCTGACATGGAACTAATGCGCTTTTTTCGAATCTAAACCGATAGAATAGATTGACGGCAAAATAGTTGGTCAGGCTATCGACGATTTTCCCAAGCAATGTACTACGCGATTCCCCATGTCGATGTTCATATAAGTCACATGTCCTACTAAACATTAAACAGATACTCAAATGGACAATAATCCATAAAATCAAGATTCCCGAGAGGATTGGGTGGACAAACCACAGAAAAAGCGCACCAAATAGGGACATAGCAATAGAGGAAACAATAGGCCAAAACAGCTGTTGGAGAATCGATTCAACCGCGGTGGTCATGTCTGTAATTTTATTCGCTAAACTCCCAGCAAACCGTTCATTGAAATAGTGTGGAGAGTGTTCCTGAACATGATCAAACATCGTCATGCGAATATCAGCTTGTAGTTTTGGAATAGCTTTTGCCATGAGAAAACCCATGGCACGAGAATTGATTTCGATAAAAACAATGAGACAGATGCTTACGATAATTGGTATTTGAAGAGACTCCCATGCCAATGCACGGTTCACTTCATTTTGACTGAAAATATCAATCACCCAACGCAAGATAAATGGCCATAAAAGAGAGTCCAAACAATTTATGCAGTCTTGGATGAAAATAGAAAAGAATGTCCATTTTTGCTTTCGGATGAATTTCCAAAAGAAACCGATTAATTCCTTATATGAGACCATTTTCTGACTCATAATTCTCCTCTATTCGATCCATCTGAGTGGACAGCTCTTCGCAATTCTAGCTCTCTCCGCATTATGGTAACGCCTTTGTCAACCACAGGATAAGATCATCGTCTAGCGGATAAGATTGTCCAGCAACGGTAGGGTGTCCTTTGTAAGTAATGCCATTGCCATCTGGAATGTAGCCGAGTTGAAAATATAGCTGTTGTGCTGGACCATAATCGTGATATAGCCCAACCCCAATCCCTATTTGATTGTAACCTTCTTGGCTTGCAAGATTTTCAAGCCACTTAATCAATGCTGTACCAAGACCTTTTCTTCTATGATCTTCATCGATCCAAATGGCATTGATCTCAGGAATATTCCTTTGCGCAAAGAAAGGACTCTCTGGTTTTCGAAGCAAGCTGCCATAACCTAGGATTTCACTGTCCTTTTCTATCAGCGCGATTGTACGAACTTTGTCTTCCTGCTCCTGATAATACGTCTCCCAAAGAGTCTTTGTCTTTTCAGGTGTGGACCAGGGAAAGGAATAACGATTGACTATTTTGGGGATGTCATTGGCCTTTATGGGGTGGATTAGAAGATTTTCAATTTCCTCGTTTCTCTTCAACTCTAGACCCATCACAATGTCATCAATATAACGATCTTTAACTTTAACTTTATTTTTTAATCTTCCTTCCTCTTGAAATCCCATTTTTTTGTAGAGTGAGATCGCTACAATATTTGAGGCTCTGACGTTTAACTGAATCTTCTCTATGATAGAGGTGCTTCTTGCCGATTTAATAATTTGTTCAAGTAGTTTTTTGCCTATTCCTTTGCCTTGCCAACCTAGATGAACAACAATGTTTAAATCAGCAACATGGCGTAATGATTGCAAAGTGCAAGAATCTAAAAAAGCATGAGCTACGACTTGACCTTCATATTCAGCAACCAAGTAAATATTCTGAGGGGATTGGATGGTTTGTTTAACAGCTTGCCCATCCAATTCGGATGGTTGAGAACAAAAAAATCCTGGTGTTTGAGCAATTTCTCTCTCGGCTTCCACAATACATGAAGCATCTTTTACTTCGGCTTTTCGAATAGTTATGTTCATGGACGTCCTTGAGAGGTAAATTTTAAAATAATCATGGGATGCGGTTTTGGTTCGGGGACGGTCTTAAGCCTTTTCTCAAATTGGCCATGTGAATATCGACCGACAACCTTATTCCAAAATTCTACTGCTGCTGTATTTTCTGGTATTTGAGAGGTTTCCCATACGGTTGAAGACTTGCTCCGCTGCAATGTGTCCGATGCCTTTTCCTTAGTGGCTTTACAGAGATTAATGTCCATTTTCTTCGCTACAGGCTCTATGAGATTGAAAGGGCGTAAGGCAAGAAACATAATTTTTTCGATGTTTTCGCTAACGGTTGCTTGGTGTGTATCTATTTCCAAATCATAAATGGTATCAACATGTACCTTATGGAATTGCCCCCTTGTTGTACTATCCACCCATGTAAAGTCTGCTTTGATCAGCTTTTTCGCTTGAAGGTTCTGTAAGAGTTTCCAAAACCATCCTGATTCACTCCAACGTTTAAAGCGTGTGTAAATCGTGTGCCAAGAGGCTCCTGGTAAATCTCTCCATGCTACTGCTGTGCGTAGCACATACAAAACTGCACAGAAAAATTGATAGTCAGAGATCTTGGCTGGCCTTCCACGACCATCTTTAAAACTAAGGATATGAGGATGAATGTGTTCTTTGAAATAGTCTTCAGAAAATGGATAGAGGCGGTTATTCATCTAAAACTCTCCCTATTGTTAATTGAGAGAAAGTTATATCACACCTTATTTAATTTGTTAACAGTGCCATATATGAGCCATTAGACCTCTTTCGAAATTTCATTTGTTTGCTAAAATGATTCTTTTCGGCATCTTGATTGCCAAATTTTGAAAGCATATGTGCACATATGGTTAAAAAATTTGGCAATCAATCTGCTCAAAAACAATTCATTTTTTCAAACAAAGCAAAGTTCGAAAGAGGTCTATTAAACAAATGCATTGAGACTCTGAAGGCGTTCTCAAATAGAGCTTATTTGAGAACCTACCTAAAGACAGATATCAAAAGGATCAATGGTTTATATGCTCGAGAATTTCTCTTAAGTAATAACCAGTCCAAGATTGCGGAACTTGAGCAATCTCCTCGGGTGTTCCCGTGCAAACCACATAGCCACCTTTCTCACCTGCTTCAGGGCCTAGATCAATGACATAATCGGCATTTTTAATCATATCCATTTGATGCTCAATCATAACTACTGTATTCCCTTTATTGACTAATTGCTGGAGGATAGGCAGTAACTTTTGAATGTCCTCACTATGTAGTCCTATCGTGGGTTCATCTAACAGATATAAAGTACGTCCTGTAGAACGTTTTGCTAGTTCTCGACTTAACTTGATTCTCTGAGCTTCGCCTCCGGATAAGCTAGCGATCTCTTGGCCTAGTTTGAGATAGCCTAATCCGACTGCTATGAGTGTATCTAAAATGCGAGTAATGCGAGGGTGGTGTTGAAAAGCTAGACGTGTTTTATCAACAGTTGTCTCTAAGTATTGCCCAAAATTTTTTCCTGCATATGAAACCTCTAAACTCACGGGATTGAGTCGTAGTCCTTGACATTCTTCACAAACAACTTTGATAGGTGGAAGGAATTGCATTTCGATGCGCCGATAACCTAACCCCGAACAAGCTGTACACATGCCTTTATGATGATTAAAACTAAAATGCTTGGGCTGTAATCCTTTTATGCGCGCTGCAGGTAAAGTGACAAAAAAATCACGCATGCGTGTTAAAACCTCTACATAAGTTCCTACATCAGATCTCACAGTATGCCCTAGAGGATTTTGATCGATCGAAATGACTTTATCAAAATAACAAAGTCCGGATACGATAGCTTCATCAAGCGTGACCGATTCCTGATCAGCTACGTGCTTTTCAATAGCTGGAAGAAGGATTTGCTGCAATAAGGTCGATTTACCTGATCCAGAAACACCGGTTAAGCAAGTCAGAGCTCCAACGGGAAATTCAATTGTGATATTTTTAAGATTATTTTTAGTTGCGTGACGGATGATTAAACGATGTGGACCCAAAGGTCGTCTCTTAGGAGGGATTGGGATCGATCTTTTACCTGATAGATAAGCACCTGTCAAAGAGTGTGCACTTCTTTTGATCTGTTTAAGCGTTCCATGGGCTGTAATATAGCCACCGTCTTCACCTGCTTGTGGGCCAAAATCTAAAATATAATCGGCTGTTTCAATTGTTAAGGGGTCATGTTCGACAAGGATTAGCGTATTGCCTAACTCTTTTAATTGTTTTAAAGCGCGATTAAGACGTTCATTGTCATGAGAATGTAATCCAATTGTAGGTTCATCTAAGATATATAGGATCCCCGTCAATCCACTTCCTAATTGACGGGCTAAACGGATGCGCTGTACTTCACCACCACTAAGAGAGGGGGCACGGCGTTCAAGCGTCAAATAGTGCAGGCCTACCTCGCATAAAAAGCGTAGGCGATTGAACAATTGAGTTTGTACTTCTTCTAAAAGTTTAGCATCTGATGGCTTTAAGAGAAGATTCTGAATAAAAGTTAAAGCTTGTTCAATGGGTAAGCGACAGATATCTTGAATACCTAATCCTTGGATGGTGACATGGCGAGCAAGAGGGTTCAAGCGTGCACCTTGACAAGATAAGCAGGTTTGCTCTTGCAAGAGAGGAAGGATAGCTTCTCTTAAAGCGGTTGTAGCACTCTTGCCGGCCTTAGCCAAGACGTGATTGATTCCAATCCAGCGAAATCTCAACCCTTTAGATGTGGTTAACCATTGGTCTTCAGCAACTCCTTGCATAATCATTTGTAATTTTTCGATAGAAAGCTGGTATAAAGGTATATAGGGATCAATGTTCTCTAATTCTAAAAACTGCTCAACAAATGCTAAAGCAGATTGGCTAAACCGCTTCTGCCAGAGATAACGGACTAAGCCTACAGCGGACAGAGATAAAAGATCAGCATGATACATTAAGTTAGCCCTATACTGGTAGCCTAGCCCCTGGCAATCAGGGCACATCCCTTCAGGAATATTAAAAGCAAAGGTATGAGGGGTAATTTCCGGATAGGATTTTCCTGTACTCTCCACAGCAAAGGCCAAGTTAAAAAGGATATCTTCCCCTTTTTCGCGCATTACAACAAGCTTGTGATTTCCAATGACAGAAGCATTTTCGACTGCCTCATATAACCGATTTTTAGTCGAAGAATCTACTTTGAGTCTATCGACTACCAAATACAGTTCATTCTTTCGCTTGCGGTCAAAGGGGATAGACACTTCTTCGCCCACATTTTCTAAACTATAAAATTCACCGTTCAAGCGAATGCGTAAAAATCCTTGGCGTCGAAAACGGGCTATGAGCTCCTCGAATCTTTCATTTTTATTCAATTCTAACGGCGCTAAGATATGGAGCCGTTCTCCGGCAGGATAAGTGAGAATACGATCAATGACATATTCCTTACTGATTGCCTGGATCACTTCACCTGTCTCTGGGCAATGGGGAATACCAACACGAGCAAATAAGATGCGCAAGTAGTCATAAATCTCTGTCATTGTTCCGACAGTACTACGTGGATTTCCTGCATGAGATTTCTGTTCGATGGCGATGGCAGGGGAGAGCCCTCCCACATAACCCACTTTGGGTTTAGGCATTTGTTTGACAAATTGGCGGGCATAAGGGGAAAGAGATTCAACATACCGCCTTTGTCCTTCGGCATAAATCGTTTCAAAAGCTAAGGAACTTTTTCCTGATCCAGAGGGCCCTGTACAAATGGTTATTTTTCCCCGTGGAATTGTCACCGAGAGATGTTTAAGATTATTTTGTTCTGCTCCGATAATTGTGATATCATGAACCAAACTTTTTTCTTTCTCTTTTTTTTGTTGCCGGTAAGAAGGGGCGTCTAAGGCGGATGCCATTTTTTGTGTAATATCGTGTGTTAAGGTATTCTTAAGTGCCTGTCCTGTTGGAGTGTCTAAAATCGCTATTTGTTCTGGGGTTCCAGTCGCTATAATTTGGCCACCGCTTTCACCTCCCTCAGGTCCCATATCAATGATCCAATCAGCCGTTTTGACGATATCCATATGATGTTCAATAACAATCACTGTATTTCCTTTGTCAATTAAAGCATGTAGAACCTGTAATAAATGCTTGATGTCGTGAAAGTGAAGTCCGGTAGTAGGCTCATCTAAGATATATAACGTGCGACCTGTTGAAGGTCGAACAAGCTCCTTTGCTAGCTTGATGCGTTGAGCTTCTCCTCCTGAGAGAGTAGTGGAAGATTGGCCTAGTTTAATGTATCCCATCCCTACTTGTTGCAGCGTCTCCAATTTATGTTTGATAGAAGGAAAGGAGGCAAAGAATTCATAGGCTTCGTTGACGTCCATTTCCAGGATGTCATAGATATTTTTTTCTTTATATAAAATTGATAATGTTTCAGCATCGAAACGCTTTGTTTGACAAAGTGAACAATCAACCCAGGCATCCTCCATAAAGTCCATATCGATTTTAGTCATTCCCATCCCTTCACATTGAGGGCAAGAGCCTTCTTTAACATTAAAGCTGAAACGGCCAGGTTTGTAGCCGCGCGCTTGACTTTCAGGCAACTGACTAAATAGATCCCGAATTTCATCGAATAATTTGATATAAGTGGCAGGATTTGATCGAGGATTCCGCCCAATAGGAGATTGGTCAATGGCTATCACTTTATCGATTGAATCGATGCCAAGGATGACCTGATGATTACCGACAACATGGTCGGTGCCCTGTAGGAAATTAGATAAAGCGGGATAAAGGATATCGATGACTAAAGAAGATTTTCCTGAACCTGACACACCTGTAATCGCAATAAAGACTCCTAATGGAATGTGGACGTCGATATTTTTCAAATTATGGTGCTTAGCTCCTTTGATTTCGAGGTAATCTCTTTTCAGTTGGCGACGTTCGGTGGGGATGGGGATCGTCAGCTTACCTGTCAAATAAGCACCTGTTAAAGACCGAGGATTTTGAATCAGATCCTTCAAGTCTCCATTAACAAGAATTTCACCCCCTTTCATACCAGCACCAGGTCCAAAGTCAACGATATGGTCTGCCTCCCAAATGGTCTCTTCATCGTGTTCAACCACAATCACTGTATTGCCCATATTGCGCAAATGTTTGAGTGTTTGAATGAGCTTCTTATTATCTCTAGGATGCAAACCAATTGAAGGTTCATCAAGAACATAGGTAATGCCGACTAAGCCTGATCCAATTTGAGAAGCTAGACGAACACGTTGAGCTTCTCCTCCTGATAGGGTAGGGGCTGTACGATCGAGTGTCAGATAATGCAAACCCACTTCCATTAAAAATTGAAGTCTTTGACTAATCTCCTTTAAGAGTTCTTCAGCAATCCGCATTTCTTGGGCAGATAAGGATAAATGGTGAAAGAATTCCAGACATTCTGCTATTGTCATGGCTGTTAAGGCACTTATCCTCATACCTTGTAGAAGAGTGGCTGCTGGATAGGGCTTTAAGCGTTCGCCTTGGCAATTTAAGCATGTTTGCATGTTCATGAGCTTTTGCATATTTTTGCGGTAACTCTCACTTTTTGCTTCGGCAAATCGGATATGAGCATCATGAAGAACTCCTTTCCATTGAATATAATCCACCCAGCGGGCACCTGTGATAGGGTGAGTAAAATGGATGCGTGTCCATTTTTTATCAGTTCCAAATAGAAAAATCTTTTTAGCGTGGTCTGGTAACTGTTTCCAAGGAGTGTAAATACTAAAGTGGTACTGTTCAGCTAATTGGTTATAAATATTACTGTAGCGAACAGTATGATAAGAGCTAGCAATAGAACAGCAGTCGTCTGCAATACTTAGCTCAGGATTGATAATGAGATCAAGGTTGAATTCTTGAATGGATCCCATTCCATGGCAACGCGGACACATACCTGAAGGACTATTAAAAGAGAAATCTTGAGGCTCTAAAGCACCATAAGAGAGCCCTGATTTGGAAGAGTAGGCATGCATAGAGAATAATTGTTCTTCTTGTGTATCAAGATCTAATAGACTGCAAACCCCTTGCCCAAATTGTAGAGCTTGAGTTAGAGAATCGGCAAGACGTGAATGGGTCTTAGGTTCAATAATAAGGCGATCAATGACGATATCAACATCATGGGCAAGATTTCTATCAAGAGTGAGTTCATCTGTTAGATTAATAAAATTTCCATCCACGCGAGATCGAGTAAACCCTTTACGAATTAATTCTTGAAAATCTTCACGAAATTCGGCTTTTTTGCCTCGGGCATAAGGGGCCAAGATTAGAATCTTTTTATGAAGAGGTAGGCTCTGAACAGAATGAATAATCCGTTCTCGGCTTTGTGAGGTGACGGGCTCTCCACTGACGGGACAATGCGGAATACCCACACGCGCATATAGAACGCGTAAGAAGTCATAGATTTCTGTTGTTGTTCCTACAGTTGACCGAGGATTACGACCTGCTGTTTTTTGCTCGATTGAGATTGTAGGGGTAATGCCGCTTGCATGTTCTAGATCTGGTTTTGATAATTCTCCTAACTGACGCCGTGCAAAGGTCGAGAGAGACTCGACATAGCGCCTTTGCCCTTCCATATAAATGGTGTCAAAAGCTAAGGAAGATTTGCCTGATCCAGAAACACCTGTAAAAATAATGAGCTCGTTTTTATCCAGAGTTAAATTAACGGATTTAAGATTATGGACACGAACTTTTTTTAAGATAATTTTATTATTATTCATAACGGATCTTGAAGTAAGATAAGCAAAATTTGCATTAAAAAGCAGGAATCACAGCTCCTTGGTAACGATTTTCAATAAAAAGCCTTGTCCTATCGGACACTAATTCCTCTTTTAAAGCCTGAAGATCGGGTCTATCGGCCTCGCCTGTACGGATGACTAAAATGTTGACAAAGAGTGAATAGGCATCTTCAATAGCTAAAGCTTTTTCTTTTGGTGAAAGATGGGCCTGCAAAGCAAAATTTGCTGGGATGACAGCAAGATCGGCATCTTCTAAAGTGCGGCAAAGAAGAGGGGAGTCTACTTCAATTAACTGAAGGCCAGTCGGATTTTCTGTAATATTCAGCATAGAGGCTTTGGAATCGCGCCGATTCAATTTTATCAAATTCTGATTTTCAAGTAGGCATAAAGCACGTGCTTGATTGGTGGGATCACTAGGCACAGCAACAAGACTTCTCGCCTGTAGTTCTCCTAAGCTCGCTATTTTTTTGGAATATAAACCCATGGGTTCCAAATGAATGACAGCTAAACTTTCAAAAGAATAGCCAAATTCCTTCTTTTGCAGCTCTAAAAAAGGGCTATGTTGAAAAAAATTGGCATCCACTTCCTGATCACTTAAAGCTCGATTTGGTGTATGATAATCTTCCATGACAATGATCTCTAATTCAATCCCTCTTTTTTTCATTGCTGGTCTGATTTGTTCCAATATTTCTGCATGGGGAACAGATGTAGCAGCTATCTTTAATGTCGGCTTAGATAAATTTTGACAGCTTGTTAAATAGAATAAGCCTAGCACAAGTGCTATAAGGTTATAAAATAAATTTTTCATTTGATAAATCCTTTTCCCCTTTTTCTATTAATTTTTTTGACTGCCAGATTGCCTAAACATTGTAGGCCTTGAACAATTCCGATTAATAGCAACACAGTCACAATGATTAGAAAAACATTAAAACGTTGATAACCATATTGAATGGCTATTTTGCCCAATCCACCTCCTCCCATCATACCTGCCATGGCACTGTACCCAACAAGATGAATGATTGTTGTAGTGAGCCCTAAGAGAAGAGAAGGAAGAGCTTCTGGGAACAGGATTTTGGTGATGATTTGCCAATTAGATGACCCCATGACAAGGGCTGCTTCGATAATTCCTTTATCAATTTCCTTGAAAGAGGCCTCAACTATTCGGGCAACAAACGGAATAGCTGCCACTGCCAAAGGAATAATAGCTGCCGTCGTTCCTAAGCTTGTTCCTACAATCAACCGGGTAAAAGGGATAATAGCAACCATTAAAATCGCAAAAGGGAAAGAGCGCCCTGTATTGATAAGCCATCCTAAAATAGTATGAATGAAAAAATTCTCTTTTAAATGTCCCTTATCTGAAATGGTTAAGATGATTCCTAATGGAGTACCAAAGAGAACGGCGAGCAGAGTGGAACAAAATACCATATAAAGCGTATTCCATAACTCCAAGGGAATAAGAGTAAATGCTAGCTGAATGTTTTCTTCTATCATATCGTCCTTCCGTTTACATGGATGAGTAAGCTTTGCGTGATAGGATGGAGTGGATTCGTAAAAACCTCTTTGACATCTCCCTCTTCGATGACTTCCCCATTTGATAAAACAGCTACTCGGTTGCAAATTTGTTTGACTACTTCTAATTGGTGAGTAATGATAATCATGGTCAAACCCAGTGTCTGATTAAGATGAGATAATAGTTGTAGAATGGATTGTGTTGTTTGTGGATCTAAGGCCGATGTGGGTTCATCGCAAAACAATAAAGGGGGATGATTAGCAAGAGCGCGAGCAATACCCACCCGTTGCTTCTCTCCTCCGCTAAGCTGTGAAGGGTAAGAATCCTTTTTTTCTTCTAAAGCAACTAAAGAAAGAAGTTCCATTAACCTTTTTTCTTGCTGACGTACAGGAACCTTCTGGATCTCCATCGGATAGGTAATATTTTTAGCTACTGTACGGGAAGAGAATAAGTGGAGATGCTGGAAAATCATGCCAATGTTTTGACGGATGTGGTTAAGCTCTTGTTGATTTTTCTGGGTCATATCTTCACCTTGAATCATGATCGATCCTTCACAAGGCCGTTCCAAAGCTGTTAAGCAGCGGATGAGAGTTGATTTGCCAGCCCCACTCATCCCAATAATTCCATAAATATCACCTTTATAAATGCGTAAATTGATTTGGTTTAAGGCACAATAGCTCTTTGAACCACGCCCTGAGTAATTAAAACGTTTGGTTAGTTTTTTGACTTCAATATAAGTCTCACGCATAAAAAAATTCCAAGTTTTAAGATAAGTAAACGATCAAATGGTTAGGACTCTAGGTTTTCTAGAACAGTAATGAAAGAAGAATGAGGGAACAAAGGATTAAATATGCCCGGCTGGGGGCATCATCACGAAACAGATCTTGCAGAAATAAGATAAGGCAACCAACAAAGGAGACATATTTATATTGACCTATGCTTTAAAATATCAGCATAATGTAAATGAATATTATAGTCAATTTCATTCTTTCTTAGATATATGAGGTGGATCAACATGGATGGTGACATAAGACAGAAATCGTAAACGATCAAATAGCGCGTATCGTACCTGATTGGCTATCTCATGCCCCTCTTCTACGGACATGTTTTGGTCGACAGTAATATTGATTTCTGCATGAAGACGATGGCCAATCCAACGAGCTCGTACATCATTTACCTCTTTGACCTCTCTAATACAACAAGCAACTTCGTGAATTTGATCTACTATATGTGGATCAATCCCATCCAGTAAACGAGTCAATACTGACACGGATGTTTCCCATACAATTTTCATAATCATAAGAGTAATGACTATTCCCATGATAGGATCCGCTAATGGATAGCCCAGTTGCTCACCCACAACACTGACTAATACGCCTAAGCTGACTAACCCATCGATTCTAGCATGGTGACCATCTGCGACAAGAGCCGCACTTCCAATCTCTTGACCAATCTTTATACGAAGGATGGCTACACTTTCATTACCCAAAAAGCCAATAATGGCTGCTATTCCTACTGCCCATATATATTCAATCTGTTGAGGATTAAAAAATCTCTCAATAGAGGCATATCCAGCAAAAATAGCACTTCCTAAGACGGTTAAGATGACAAAAATGCCGGCTAAATCTTCTAAACGTCCATATCCATATGTAAATCGTTTAGTTGGTTGTCGCTGGCCAAAGATAAAAGCAAAGCCTAAAGGGATTGCTGTGAAGGCATCTCCTAAGTTATGAATCGTATCTCCTAATAAGGCAACACTTTGAGAAAAATAAACAACTAAAGCCTGTGCAAATGTGATCATGATGAGTCCAACGAATGACCATATAACAGCTAGCATTCCTCGCTTTGTTGCCAATATGTGGGGATCAATGATTCTGGGAAGAGTCTGATGATAAATGGGATCAGGTCCCTGTTTTGAATTATTAGAATGCATAGATATAAGGATTACAATTTTAAGGAATTTCTATTTTTTATTATGGGATATGATAAATAAAACGAAGGACTTTTTTATAGACTTCTTTCTAACTCACCTTATATATAGTGATTTAAATTTGATTTTTTATTCATAATTTAAACTCAAAAAAGAAAAATCAATGGCTTCTGCTAAAGTTTTAACCTTCTCTAATTTGGAACGAACCATTTTTTTGAAATTTGCCCAAAAAATCTCGATCGGATTTAAGTCTGGCGAATAGGCTGGAAGAAATAAAATTCTACAACCAGCTTTTTCTATTAATTTTCGTGATTCTTCTGACTTATGAAAAGTTGCGTTATCCATAATCACAACTTGACCAACCTTGAGCTCTGGAATTAAAAAGTCTTTCAGCCACATGTTAAACAGCTGAGTATCACACGTCCCTTTGTAACAAAAAGGGGCTAAAATACGAGATTCTATTTTTGCTGCTATAAAGCTTTCTCTAGAATATCTTAAACCTGAAATGGCTCCCGGAATCTGCTCACCTCTAGTTGCCCGAGCATATTCTCTGATAAGATATTTATTAATGCCACTTTCATCTACATAAACGCGGTCCTGCTCGGAAATTTTCTCTAACTCTTGTTTAAAGACCGCTCGTTTCTTCTCATCCCTTTCCTTGTAGTATGAGGTCTTTTTTTTAAAGTAATTTTGAGCCTTTTACAAGCATAAAATACTGCTTGTAAAGTTGAATTGAACTTCTCTGCTATTTCTCTCAGATAGCTGTCAGGATGTTCTTCAATATATTTTTTAAGTTTTTCACTGTCAATTTTACTCGGTTTTGACCCATTCATTTTAGGGGCCAAATCTTGCTGTCTTTGTCTAGAAAGCCAGTTTCCTAAAGTTGGAACAGTAACGCCAAAAATCTTGCTTGCTTCCAAGCGACTTCCGCCGTTTGCAATATAATTTAAAGCTCTTTGTCTTAAGTCGATTGAGTAAACCATGAAAGATTTGTACATGAAAATATATTAAAAATCAAATTTAAATCACTATAGGATGACTGACGAGCATTTAACGGCTTTGGCTCAGTCGAAATACCGCTCTTTTTATGTAAGGTGAGTTTCTAAATCCTTTTTATTTTGGAGTCTTTAGAATTTGCTTGAAATTTTCGATGAATTTTTCCTAGAGGTATTTGAGGTTTTGAAATAATTCTGTAACATTCTTCGTTATTCTGTTTTTTCTTTCCTTATTATATCATGACAGTTGAAATTGCGAATTTTTATGACACCTATCTGATTCCATCTTTGTAGATAGGGTTAAAACCTGTCTAACTCAGTTTAAATCTTAAAATTCGTAAAAATTTCTCCATAAATCTGATTCCAGAAGAATAAATAGAAGGAAGCAATTGTGAATATTCTAGAAAGAAAAATCGAAAATCAGATGCAATTCTGGTCGCTCTTAGGGCCTTTTATTATTCTATTATCGCTCACCATTCTATTATTTAAAGTGTCCTCCCATTGGTATCTTCCTGTCTGTGTTCTCATGGGAATTCCTTTATGTATGAAATGGAGAATGAGAGGTTTAGTCGTTGCTATAGCCGTTCTCTTAGCTATCATGGTAATATTTTATTCTAGATGGGAGATGGAGGAGAGATATTGGCACATTGGAATGGGATTGGCGATGGCCTTTTCACTTGCTGTGTTAACCCTTGCTTTAGAAGAATTTGGAAGTCTTATCAATCAATTGCAACGAGAGTCTCAAGGTCGTTTAGACAATTTTCTGTATTTAAATGAAAAGATGAAAGCAGCCGAACAAGAATGGTCGGTAGAAAAGGGGGTTTTACAATCTCAGATCCAAGCTTTGACCCTAGACTACACACAGACTCAAGAGGACAAGCAATTCCTACAAAAATTAACCCAACTTGCTAAAGAGGAACTCATTACTCTACGTACCCAATATGAACGTCTGTTAGAGGATTTAGCGCAGAAGAAACAACAGATTGCCCAATTGAAGGAGAGGACTGAAGAAACGGAGGCAACGCTTCAAGAACTCATTAATGGAGAGACCGAACAGTTACTTCAGAAATGGACTGCTTCTCTAGTCGCTAACCATCAAGTTGAGTTGGATCAATTAAAAGCTCAACAGAATTCAATCGAAAACCAACTTCAACAAATCACACAGGAAAAAGAGCTAATCACGATAGATTTAGAGCAGGTTCAACGAGATCTAGAAGCTTGCCATCAACAAATTATGAAAGATGCTGAAGATTTAAATCAAGCACATATGAGAGAGAGACAATACATAGGAATAGAACAAGAAAAACGACTGATTATTCAAGATTTAGAGCAAACTCGGGCACGAGAACATCAGCTTCAACAGAGCTATATTCAACAAGAACTAATCCTCTCACAACATCTTGAAGCTAACCATTGTTTACAAGTAGAGTTAGCCGAAAAAGAGGCGTGCATGCAACAGGTTAAATCTGAATATGATCACATATGCCAGCAGTTGGAGCAAGTTCGACAGGATATAGAGGTTTACCGCAAACAAGCTGAGGAGTTATCTCAACTACAAATTAAAGAAGAGCTAATGCAATCTGCCTTGAAATCGAGCCAAAAAGAGGTAAGATTGCCTTATGCACCTGGTAATACTCGAAAAATTGAAGTTATGTATCTCCAATTACAAGAACAATTTCAAGAAAAATCCTTAGTTTTAGCTGCCACGCGTCGTCAACTCTTTTATACTCAAGAACAGGTATTGAGCCTTCAAAGGGAAAAAGAGGAAGAGCAATATGTTGAGTCTCGTGAAGAGGAAATTCTTCTACAAAAAGAACTTAACCGATTAATTAAAGAGTTCGAATCTATCCAAATAAGAGATCGTGAGGAATTAGAAATGCTGTATAGCTTAGTAGGAGATCTTTTTAATAAGACTTAAATGAAGAGGGGAAGTGAGTTATAATAATCAGTCATCAAAACGTATGAGTGTTTCTTTACAATTCATTATCCTCTTAGGAATGATCAGTTTATTTGCCGATATCGCTTATGAAGGGGCTAGAAGTATTATTGGGCCTTTTTTACTGCTATTAGGAGCTAATGCCACTGTGGTGGGGGTTGTAGCTGGATTAGGTGAGCTCGTTGGGTATGGTATTCGGTTCATTTCTGGGTATTTAAGTGATCGGACAAAAAAATATTGGTCAATCACCATCTTAGGATATCTCATTAATCTATCAGCTGTGCCCTTGTTGGCATTAGCGGGCAGTTGGCAAACAGCCTCCATTTTGATTGTTGTGGAAAGGCTAGGGAAAGCTATTCGCAACCCTGCAAGAGATGCCTTGCTCTCCTATGCCACGAAAGAAATTGGTAGGGGTTGGGGGTTTGGTATTCATAAGGCTTTAGATCAAGTTGGCGCTATTTCTGGACCACTCATCATGACAGCTGTTCTGTATCTTGGAGGAGACTACCGAATAGGTTTTGCGATTCTCTTGATACCAGCTTTGGTCGCTTGGAGTGTTTTGGCCTTAGCACGGTGGCGCTTTCCACAGCCTGAGCAGTTAGAAGTCCATATACAAACATTTAAGACAAAAGGATTTACTAAGAAATATTGGCTTTATGTAGCAGCAGTTTCTTGTGTTGCATTAGGTTAACGTCAGTTCGATTTTCAATTAGCTCGTCATCAGTACTTTAAGCTCATTTTCGCGCAAATTTAGAGATGGCTTTTTAGGACGAAGGGTGTAAGCAATTAATCCCGACAACAAGTTGACTAAAAAGTTGGTCGGACTTCTATGCCTGGAATGCTCGATTTGTGAAATGTTTTTCAGCTGATCAATAATGGTTTCGACGATTCCCCTTTTACGAAGCATCTGCTTGTCTATCAGTGGCATCAGCTTATTTTTCATATTTGATTTTATTTTGGTGATCAGCTGCACCCCTTGTTGCATAAGCCTATCAAATAAATCTGAGGATATGTACCCTTTGTCGCCAAAAACCTTGCCAAAGACCTTTTGTACGAGCCCTGGAACAGGTTTTCTATCATCAATATTGCCAGCAGTGATCATATAAGCTAAAAGCTCTCCTGCATCATTCACTACGATATGCAGCTTAAAGCCATAAAAGTAACCAACAGAGGTCTTTCCCCATTTGGCAATCCCTTTGAATACTTTGTGGCTGTGGACACGCTTTGGGTGGCTAACTTCCAAAGACGCTGAATCGACAAATGAAATGCCGCTGCAACTTCCTAGACGTGTCATCAAATAACAATGCAGAGGAAAGACCAGTTGACTTTTCAATTCCACAAATCGATTATAGCTTGGAAGATTTGGAAATTCTCTTTTCAAATAGTTAATTACGTGGCTGTTATAAAAAGTCTTAAAATTCCTATAGCCGATTATATGAAATAAAATAATCAACGTCATGACTTCACTAGGGCAGAGGCACGGCTCTCTTTTTGGCTCTCGTTTGTTTTCAGCAAGTAATCTTTCGCTCCATAATTTCTCGAAATTTTTCCAAAAATCATCTATATTGCAAAATAGCTCGGTCAAATTAATCATTTTTTGCTTCCTTTTGGTTGTAAGCTTGTTGTGGAAAACAAACATTAACCAACGAGGAAGCTTTTTTTTCAAGCCTCTTTGTTTGCTAAAATCTAGATTTTAAAATCGAACTGACGTTAGGTTATGTCGATTTTCCTCTTATAGCTTACCATTTCCAAAAGGTAGATATTATTTCACCGATTTGGATTCCCATTTTTTATGCTGTAGCAATGGGAGTCGATGGTTTGGCTGCTTTAGTATTTGGACGTTTATTTGATTTAAAAGGAATCATTGTTTTAATTATTATCACAGCTATAGCAGCCTTATTTGTCCCTACAGTATTTATGGGGGGATCCTTGTTAGCTATTATTGGTATGATGTTATGGGGCATGGGCTTAGGGGTTCAGGAATCTATCATGCGTGCACTCATAGCCGATTTAGTGGATATTAATAGGAGAGGTTCAGCTTATGGAGTAATGAATATGTGCTTTGGAATTAGTTGGTTTTTAGGAAGCGCTATGATGGGTGTCTTGTATGATATTGCACCGATCTATCTTGTTGGATTTTCTATGATAGCCCAGTTGCTTTCACTTCCTTTATTTTTTGCTGTTAGGAGAATTTCCTAATGTTAGCGTTTCCATGTTGTAAGCACTTCATATCCCTGTTCTGTAATGAGAACAGTGTGTTCCCATTGAGCACTAGCTCTGTTATCTTTTGTACGCGCGGTCCAGTGGTTCGTAGGATCAATAACTGCTTCTCTAACACCCGCATTAATCATAGGTTCGATAGTAAAAGTCATACCAGGGACAAGCCGAGTTTTAATCCTGTTAAGACAATGGGGTACTTGAGGGCCTTCATGAAAATCTATCCCTATACCATGTCCAACAAATTGATTCACGACCGAGCATCCCTTTGATGTTGCATAAGATTCAATGACTTCTCCGATATCAGAGATGGGAATATCAGGCTTAAGGATAGTAATAGCTCGCATTAAACACTCATAGGAGACATCTACAACCAACTGACGTTCTGGATTTACTTTTCCTATTGTCACCATACGGCTGCAGTCTCCATAGTAGCCTTGCAAGATGCAAGTGATATCGATATTAATAATATCCCCTTCTTGAAGGGGTATTTGATCAGGAATACCATGACAAATGACTTCATTAAGGGAGGTACAAATACTTCTTGGAAAAGGAGGATAGCCATAATTGAGAGGTGCAGGAATGGCTCCAGCTTCTAAATGTAATTGATGGGCATAATCATTCAATTCTTGGGTCGTTACACCAACTTTAGCCATAGCACAAGTAGCATCTAAAATGCGAGAAGCTAATTGACAGGAAGCTCGAATGCCTTGAATCTGCTTCTCATCTTTTAGAATAATTTGATAATTTTTAAAATATTCTTCTCGAATCGTATCACTTGACTTTGGTTTGGAGAAATCTCCTAATTGAGGAAAATGACATTTTTTCCATTTATTCCCACTTCCACACCAGCAAGGATCATTGCGACCAATCATATCTTCTTCTTATAAATAGGATTAAGAACCTGTTAACTATCCCTTCACTCTTTAATTTGAAATGATATTTTGAAGATCATCTTAAATGAAAGATAGTCGAAAATCTTAAATCCCATATACTATAATTCCGTTTGCTATTATAATTTATTCTGAGAATTTTTCCGTTATCTTTTTAATTAAATTATATGAAACCCGAAGATTTAAAGTCACCATTTTCTTGGCAAGATAGGCATGTGGTTATTCGCGATCATGTCTGGTACGTGCCTGAGTATTATGATCAATATGAAAATTTTACCTTTTCTGGATGGCAGCATTCCAATACATTTGCCTATCCACAACCTATTAAGGTGGAGTATTGCAGTGGTAATGGAGCTTGGATTGCGGCTCAAGCCATGCGAGATTCGACCACTAATTGGGTTGCAGTGGAGCAGCAGTTTGTGCGTGCCCGTAAAATTTGGTCCAAGCTTAAAAATCATCAACTCAATAATCTCTTAGTCATTTGCGGAGAGGGTTATACAGTCACTCATCATTATTTCCCTACAGCAAGTGTTAAAGATGTTTTCATTAATTTTCCCGATCCTTGGTCGAAAAGAAGGCATGCCAAACATCGCATTATTCAATCAGCTTTTATCCAAGAGATAGAGAGAATTCTTCAAAAAGAAGGAATTTTAACGTTTGTTACAGATGATGCTGACTACTCTTCTCTGATGATTGAAGAGATGCATCAGCATACAGGTTTCGAATCCTGTTTTGCAGCCCCTTATTTTGTATGTGAACTACCTGATTATGGCACCTCTTATTTTGAAGAGTTGTGGAGAGGAAAGGGAAAACAAATTCGCTACCATCAATTCCGCAAAAAAAATGTATGAAATAGTCAACAATATGGAAAAGCAAATCCCTTCAAGTCAAATGAGTTGGGATAGACCCTTTTACTATTTTAATTCTCAAAAATGGATTCCGCTCATCGCTGATGAATATCCTCCTTCTAGGGGATTTAATGCTGTTAAAGTGACAATCAATGGACAGTTACAATCCCATTTAAATTGGAAAGCAGAAAGAGAGCTAGCGATAAGCTTAGTTGAACAGGGGTATGCCCTTTTTTGGGAAATAGAGATGGGTTTTTTTTCCGATCTTTCTATGCCTCTTGTGAATCAAACCCAATATCTCTCCTTAGGGTTATCTTTGGATTACTTTCGGGATACCTTATGGAAAGAATTTAAGCATCACAGTCTGGGATTGGTTCTATATCGGGGTCAGGCCGATTTAAGTCAAAGTTTTCCATGGGATAAGCAGCAGATGGATAACTTGCGGGATTGGTTACGAGATCGATTTTTAAATAAAGATATTTTTACATGCGAAACCCAACTCACTATTTCTAACTTTGATGAGATAGAGCTTTCTTTCCTTTTACAATCAGAGATAGGTAAGCATCTTGTCCGTTTATTTTGTCGTGATGTGACAGTAGAGTATATCTCTTTATTAGCAAGTCGTTTGCCTGATGCGCTTCCTTGCTATATGTTATTAGATGTCAGTTTGATTGATAATCCTTTATGGCAAGTTCAACTTCTTCATCCAGAATGTTTTGAAAAACTGAACTTAGCAGTCAAAGGATCTTTCCTTCCCTTGCAAGCAATGGGATGGCGAAGTTCTTCTCCTTATGGAATAATCGCATCTGAATCGATTCCTATCCCGTTTCATCAAGAGGCGACAATAGGGGTTTGCTTGCCTTCTATGGAGATGTGCCGTCCTAGTCAATATGAAGGATTAGAAGAAGCTCTAAGGTACTTGTTAGCCAAAAACCTTCCATTCCGCTTAATTTCCGAAAATCATTTAACGTCAGAATGGGATGGACTTAATGAGCTGCTTTATGTGCCAGCAGGTTTAAGTCCACAAGGTAAACGCAAATTACAAGGTTTTTGCGCAGCTGGCGGCACTGTGATCACTTTAAGCACTAAATTAGGATTGCCTTATGAAGTTTCCTTATTTGATTTTATGAGGAATGATTAACCTAAGTTTTGGGTTTATTTCTTTTCTAGCATCATAATTGAGAGCGGCGCAAAGTTGCTTTAACTGATGGGTGTTAAATTTTCTTGGCGATCAAAGAAGTTTTTTTGACTTTTAATACAATAGGTCTATTGATAAAAATCGACCGAACGTTCATGTTTAAGTTTGATTCACTCAATTCGATGGAGGCCTTATGACTTTGACTAAAGAGGATCAGGCAGCTGCAGCTCAAGAAAAGCCAGCCTTTTTAAGTTATCGATCCGTACAACACTTAAGCCAGTTAGCTAAGCAGCCTATAGATCTTTCCCAACCCGATCAATTGACTCCTGAACGTATTGAAAAATATTATGGGGAAGCCTGTGGGTTTAAACTTCTATATGGAACTGAAAAGGTCACAGATGAGATTATGCAAGCTTTAAATCATCTAGCTATTGAGGCCAAAGCTGTCGAAAAGATGAAGCGCATGCAAGACGGGGAGGTCATCAATCAGATTCATAACTATTCATCTGAGAACCGAGCCGCTCTTCACACGGCTACACGCGATCTCTTTGAACATCCTAACCCTTCAAAAAAGACCAAAGAAGCCGCTCTTGTTGCTCATCGAGAGATAGATAAGCTGCGTTCTTTTATAGCCAAAATAGATGTCGATAATCGGTTTAATGAAATGATTGTCATCGCAATTGGAGGATCTTATCTTGGCCCTTTAGCTAATTATAAAGCCCTTCAATTTATTAAACATCCTTATCGCCAAGTACATTTTATTGCCAATATTGATCCTGATGAAGCAGCCTTAATCTTAAGCCGTGCCAATCTTAAAAAAAGTCTTGTCCTTGTAGTATCTAAATCAGGAACAACTTTAGAAACCACAACGAATGAAGAATTCGTACGAGAAAGATTTAGAGCAGAAAAGCTGAATCCGAAAGATCATTTGATCTGCGTAACTTGTCCAGGAACTCCCATGGACAATCCAGAGAAATATTTAAAAGTTTTCTATATGTGGGATTGGATAGGAGGGAGATTCTCCACCACATCAATGGTGGGGGCTGTCATGCTCTCATTCGCCTTTAGTTTTGAAGTGTTTTGGGAATTTCTTTGCGGTGCTAACGCAATGGATAAGGTTGCCCTACAGCCTGATAGTAGAAAGAACTTACCTTTATTAGCCGCTTTATTAGGAATTTGGAATCGTAATTTCCTAAATTATCCTACGGTGGCTTTGATCCCTTATTCTCAAGCTCTTTCACGTTATCCAGCTCATATTCAACAAGTTGCCATGGAATCTAATGGTAAGAGTATTGATCGACAAGGATATCCCATTCATTTCGAAACTGCTCCTATTATTTGGGGAGAACCAGGAACAGATGCTCAACATTCTTTTTTCCAACTTCTTCACCAAGGGACCTTAATAGTGCCAGTCAGCATGGTTGGATTTAAGGAGAATCAGAGCGGGCAAGATATAGAATTTGAGGGGACAACTTCACAAGAAAAGCTTTTAGCGAACTTATTCGCTCAAGCGCTAGCTTTAGCCACAGGACAAAAATCTGATAATCCCAATCAATGCTTTCCTGGTAATCGGCCGGCAAATATTTTATTAGGCCATCGACTAACTCCTTTTACATTAGGGGCTTTATTAGCATTTTATGAACATCAAATTGTTTTTGAGGGTTTCATTTGGGATATTAATTCTTTCGATCAAGAGGGTGTTCAATTAGGTAAAGTATTGGCTAATAAAATTATTAGCCGTTTTGCTAGACAAAGAGGAAAAGTTCGCGAAGAGGCGGCTGTTTATTCCTTAGGTGAGGCTTTCTTAAAGCATTTGAATAGTTTGGAGTCATAATCGTGTATTCTTTATCTCAAATCGTCATTCCTAAGCGCAGCGCTTCTTGCTTTAAGGGAGGGGAGCGCCTCCTACCTGGGACAGATTATCATTCACTCCTTTTAAAAGATGAAAATCAACACATTATTAGACGGGACTTTTGTCCTTCTTGTTGGAGAGATTCCATTGCTCAAACCACTGTGATACATGATCGAATTTATTGGAAATCTCACATTGGATTAAAACAAGAGCCGTTGATTTCTAAGCAGTGTTCTCGGACGACACGTGCTCTGTCTCTATTGAAGAGTCTCTTAGCTGATCCTGATCGAGATGAAAATGAAGTATTTGTACTAGCCCTTTTTCTTGCCCATTCACGGCGTCTCACTGCACGCCAAGAGATTGAACAAGATGGAGGACGATATACGTTGTATGAGGTAGCAAATGAGAATGAATATCTCATGATTAAAAAAGTTGCATTGCCTCATCTCAAAATTGAGGAACTTCAGTGTGTATTGGCTGAAAAATTAAGCTTTTGCCCTTAACTTTTCTCAATAGGAACGGGAGTTATGCAACAAGATTTAGAAGATTTTATCATTTATCTCTCTTCAGAGAAAGGTTTAGCTCTTAATACCCTTGAAGCTTATCGAAGGGATATCCAAGCATTTCTCGCTTTCTTACAATCTCATTCTTTAGCTACACAGTGGGCTCAAGTTAAACAAGAGCAAATCATTGATTTCTTAGCAGAAAAAAAAGCACGGCATTATGCCTCTGCTTCTCTTTGTCGAGCGCTCATTGCCATTAAGGTCTTTTTTCGCTTTTTGCAAAGAGAGGGGATGATTCCTATCAATATCACTATTCATCTGGAAACACCAAAATTATGGCAACTCATTCCTGATATTTTAAGCCCTGAAGAAGTAGAAAAACTCATCCAGCAAACGGATTCTCAAACGAAAAAAGGGGCAAGAGACCGAGCTATTTTAGAAGTCCTCTATGCCAGTGGATTACGGGTGTCAGAGCTCTGCCAATTAAAAATTTATGATGTGACAGATGTCTATGTCCGCATTCAAGGAAAGGGGGGCAAGGAGAGGTTAGTTCCGATTGGAAGAAAAGCTCTCCTGGCTGTTGATCATTACCTATCCTATCACGATTTAGCAAAAGGGGAACGAGAACAATTCCTATTTGTCACTAGGGGTAATCGTCCTCTGAATCGGATTAGCATCTGGAGGATGATCAAGGAATATGCAAAGCAGGCAGAAATTCATAAAACTATCTCTCCTCATACATTGCGACACTCTTTTGCTACTCATCTTTTAGATAATGGAGCAGACTTACGCGTGATACAAGAGTTATTAGGTCATGCAAATATTAGCAGTACAGATCGTTATACGCATGTCAGCTGTAATCATTTACATGAAGCTTTTCAAGCTTTCCATCCGCGTCAGCACTCAACACTCAAGATGAAGGTGTAAACATGGAAGAGGGTTTAAATGAATTTGAATTATCAGCAAAAATTAAGAAGAAATTAAGAGATAAAAAGCAACTTAAGAAAGAATTAGCAGAAGGGAAGACAGCTCAAGAGATTATCGAATTTTCCGACGTGACGATGGCTAAATTTTATGGAGCTGCTTATCAATTATTTGAGCACAGGCGCTACCAAGATGCTAGGAATGCTTTTTTTTTCTGGCTACCTTAAACCCGCATAATCATGATTATTGGCTAGGATTAGGGATGGCCACTCAAATGTGCCAAGATTATGAAGCGGCTATTGACGCCTATGAACTAGCGGCTATTGCTGATATTGCCAATCCGGTTCCTTACTTTTATCTAGCTAAATGTTTATTTGCCATTCATGATCGAGAGAATGCACTGCAAGCATTGGATCTTGCTATTGAAACAGCAAATGACTTAGAGAAGTATGCTGATCTCAAACAACAAGCAGAAGTAGCTAAGCAGATCATTCTCAGACATGGTAAGTGATCTAGATAAGATCATCTCAAACAGGCAAATTTGATGTTTGAGTAGATATTTAGAAGTTACCTAGATAAGGAATGTCTTCGACTAAAGAATCCGGAAACGGTATCTGTTCAATAAGATTGAGTACCCTTTGCTTAATTTGCTGACCACCCATATTTTGGCTATATCCTTGTATCGTAGTACATTTAATACTAGAGCCAAGTATGTTACAAAATTTTATGCATACTTCTTTATGTAGAGCTTCAAAACCTCGTGCACGTATATCAGTGGGACTCATTGTGAGTAGCTTGCGTTTGCGAATTTCCTTCATACGATTAATGATCCTTAAAAATTGTTGAGGATAATAGGTCAAATCTTTAACCTCAAAATTTATACCACGAATAGGGGAATTAAAAGCTTCTTCAGGCTTGCTTTTAAGCCATTTTTCAATTTCTTCTTTTTCATATATCTGTTGATCTGGAGCTAGGACAGGATATTTAGGGTAGTCAAAAGTGAAATATTGATCGACTAAATCTCGCATGTCCTCATCTTGCTCTACAAATTCTTCAAAAAAGCAATAAGTGTTATCATTAATTGCTTGACCCAGCCAATTTCTAAAATGGTCCTCTTGTTCTACTTTAACTATAGTATATTTAATGCCAATAGCTGTTCCTATTGAAGCCCCAATCAAAGCGCCTCCAATAGATCCTGGAATATTGGCTATAACAGCGCCAATCACTCCGCCTATGATAGCGCCTTCTGCTGCACAAGATGGCACTTCATTTTTTAAGTGTAAGATGGCTATTTCTTGAATTCTTTGATCTTTTAATGATTTTATAAGACGCTTAACTCGGTTGCACGATCCTTTTGCTAAATATATATCGATAATTTTTTCTTGTTCTGCCAAAGGTATTAAGCTTGTTCTCTGAATCATGTCTTCAATCCTTTATTATGAACTTGATTTTTGAATTTATCAGACTGACTATCAAGCATCTCTTTTTGCTTGAAATTTTTACTTGGCACCAACCCTTTTTGCTATTGTTTGTACAAAGCTAGTGTTGTATAAATCATATTTTTTCTAACCATTTCATTATAATTGATCTTGAAAATATTTTTTTAATCAAGTTTAGGAGTATCGCTTGTGAAAAAAAAATTTTAGTGCAACCCAAGTAGTTATAGCTAAACTCATAACTAATGACCTTGGTAGCCTCGAGAAAATTCTACTTGCTTTATCAGATGCACGTTCACTTGTCATTATCATGCGTTCATACCAAGGTCTGCTAGCATAAAAGGATTCTAAAGCTTTATTCCTAAGTCCTGGCAATGTGATTGCAAGCCATAGTTGGTTCACTTTCTCGCATTCCTTTGGATAATTTTTATTTACTCGATAATGTTCACGGCGTTCTTGAAGGCCTGAATCAGTCCCTGCATAGCTAGTTTTCAGAAAATCTTGCATCGCAGGAGTCAGTTCTTTTCGTATTTCAAAATATTTTTGAGCATATCTGTAAAATTCTATTGAACTGATATCATTGATGATTGTCAGTTTTTTACTAATGAATGATTTTTCGGTTACCAATCTAGAACTATATTTAATGACTTCAGCATATTCTTGGCTTTCATTAAATATTTTTGCCATCTCTTGATCTGTAAGCCAGTTTTCTAACTGACGTGCATCGAGCGCATCGATAAGCTCTTTGTGAATGCAGGTTGAAAAATCTTCGAGGGAAGTAGTGTGAGGAGGAAAGAAATGGAGAAACACGACACCTTTTGTAGAATCATAAGAAATCTCGCTTGTATTCATAAATTTCCTTATTATATGATTAATTTTAAAATAATTTAAAAAATAACCATTGTCAACAAATTTTTAAAATTAGATTTTATCCTTGCCAGAACCTTGCTGCGAATCATTATATTTTGTCTTTGCTCACTCTTTAAATAGGGCGAATTTTAATTAAAATTAATTTATGATCAAGTATTTGAGTGTTATTGAATCTTAAAAAGAGAAGAGATTATCTATGAAATTGAGAAAGTCATCATAAAAAGTAAGGCGTAGGCTAGAAAAAAATAAAAGCGAGAACGGATGATCTAAGAGCCTGTCTACGAATTTAAAATTTTGATTAAAAGGTCCTTTTTGCGCCACTTCCGCTTTTATTAAAGAATTTGCATCAAAAATGCTTCTTTTAATCAAGATGCCCTTTATAGCCTTTATCATAGGTTTAGGTTTCATCAATTTGCCAGAAATTTAAGGGTTTAAGTCTATTTTAGGCTTTTTCAGATTCGACTAATGCAACATAATTGATATTATCAGACGTTGTTTGTGTATCTGATTGACTCGAATTCTTTAAGTCCATAAATCCCCCACTAATCCAAGAATCACGTTGAATTTAAACCATGGATTTTAAATGCTTTGCGCCTATCTATTGATTTCCTTGGCGTTTCTCTTAATAGGCTGTGCGAATTATTTAAAGCATTCGATGCTTTTCCTTTCTGTGTACTAAAAATCGCAACAGCAGAGCCTTTTCTGTGCCAGTTGGAAGGATGAGATCTCAAGATAGAATAATGCGTCAACAAGTGTTAACAAAATTGACACAATTTGCTCAGATTGATTGCCATTAGGAAGTTCTACTTCCCTAGTTTTAGGATTGCCTATAATATTCCTTTTTGGTACAATGAAATTATGAACCTAAGGAGGTATATATGTCCGCCCAATCACATTCTCATAGAGTAAAAGTGACTATTGACGTTTCTGAAGATGAGAGAACTTATATCAAAATGTTGGCAACCAAGAAAAAAATGACCATCAGTGAGTTTATCATGTCCTATGTCAGACCAAACATTCCTCATGATGAGCCCAATGCCGAAACTCAAAAAGCTATGCGTGAAGTAGATGAGAGAAAAAATCTGACTCACTGTAACTCTATTGAAGAATTTTGGAAAGTTATAGGGATTGACCCCAATGCTTAAAATCGAATTAACCAATGCAATCAAGAAAGATTTAAAAAAATATAAGCATCAAAAAGAAGTTCTTCTTGAGTTACAGAAAATTATTGAACTTCTGATTAAAAAAAGTAGTTTGCCAACGAAGCATCGAGATCACAATTTGACCGGTAATTGGATCAACCACCGAGAATGTCACGTAAGAAACGATGTTTTGTTAATTTACAAAATTGAGGATGATACTTTGTTTTTAACCAGATTTGGTTCTCATTCGGAATTGTTTTGATTCATAATTGTTTTATAATTTCATTAATTTTGATTTTAATCATTTCAATATAATTAAGTTTGAGACCTTTCTTTGAGTCTTTCTAAATAAAAATCGCATGAAAAAGGACTTAATAAATGATCATCTGGCAAGAAACGACCAAGTAACTCTATGCGGGAACTGCTTGAAAGAGCAGGAGGAAGAAAAACTATTGAAATAGTAAGACCTAAAAAGATATGAGCAGAAAGAAAATAAGAAAAAGCTAAAGAAACAAGAGCCATGTGGCCATAACTAGCATCATTAAGAGCCGCATAAGCATGTTTTTTGCATTGTTCTACTCTACCCTCTGGATAATCGACTAATGCCATGACTCCATTATAACAAGCTCCTATAGGAGCAAAAATCGTTGCAATAGCCACTAACGCCACTAAACGAGCAACAAATCGAACCGGTTTCCCTGCATAAATTGAAAGTTTCGATTGTCCTTCATTTGGAGGATTCAAATAATAAGAGTCCGTTAGTAATGTAGAATAATTGACCATGAAGCTTGAGGTATAATAAGACATTTTTTATTCCTCTTTAATAAATTAAATAAAATACTTTAATTATTCTATGCAACTACTGAAATCGGTTGTCTATTAATGAGGCAAAATACGATTTTATAGACATTCTATTGCGAGGAGATTATGATGTCTACCAATTTATAACTTCGGATCCGATCAATACTCTGGATTTCATGGTATTGGTATTCCAGAAACCATAAGAGACTCCATCTTTGTTTTAGAAGGCTTATTAGAACAGCAGACCAGCCTAAATCCAACTGAAATTATGACAGATACCTCTGGGGCAAGCGATATGGAATACCATCTATATACAAGCCTCATTTGAGGTCATTTTCAATGATTTCATAATAAACCTCATCAAGGCACTAATTTTTATCTTGTACTTCTTGAATAAGATCTTGTAAAAGTATATTAGATTTTTTCGAAACTTCCCTTTTAAGAAGATTTAACTATGACAGACATCCTAAGAGAATTTTCTAAAAATCTTTTCTCTTTAATAAAAAGATGTCTACGTGTTTTTATTGACGCTACTCACGGATTTATTAATGATGATTGCTATTCGAAGGCATCAGCGTTAACTTTTTACTCTCTTTTGTCTATCGTGCCTTTTCTAGCTGTCTTATTTGGTATTGCCAGTGGATTTGGATTCGAAAGAACCCTAGAAACTGACATTAGAGAAGGTTTTTTTGAGCAACGCGAGTTAACAGAAAAACTCATCCAATTTGCCTATTCCTGGCTTGAAAATACTCGAGGAGGAGTGATTGCTGGGGTTGGTACTGCTGTATTACTTTGGTCCGTTTTAGGTCTTTTAAATAATATTGAAACCGCTCTCAATGCTATATGGAAAACAAAATATGCCCGCTCCTATAGTCGCAAGATTAATGACTATTTAGCTTTTCTTGTTATATGCCCTATTTTTTTAGTCGCTGTTAGTAGTCTGAATGTGTTTATTACGGCTTACCTGACAAGAATGACCCATGATCATCCACTAATGCAAGTAGCAAGTCCTTTTATTTTGTTTATTCTAAGACTATTCCCCTTCTTTTTGAGTTGGATCCTCTTCACATTTGTTTATCTTTTTATGCCCAACACTAAAGTTTACTTTAGAACAGCCCTCCTTGCTGGTATTTTAGCTGGAACAGCCTTTCAGATTTGGCAATGGATTTACATTAAATTTCAAATTGGCGTGGCAAGCTATGGAGCCATCTATGGTAGCTTTGCTGCCCTCCCTCTTTTCCTTGTTTGGTTGCAAATTAGTTGGCTCATTCTTTTAGCTGGAGCAGAAATAGAAGTTGAGATGGAAAATGATTTATTTATCCCTATGCGTATTCCTCGGCCTTTGTCAAATAAAGCAGCCGCTTTATTTATGACTTATCGTTGTATTGAAGCCTTTGCTCAAGGAAAACCTCCCATAACAGATCATGCCCTTGCACAAGAGCTCGGCATTTCTTTAAATCGTATTCAATCCTTTTCGGATGCCCTTCAAAAAGAACGGATTTTATCGGCCGTTTCCTCTTTCAATAATGGAACCTCTGGCTATCAACCTGCTCAAAATATTCAAAATATTACTATGCAAAAAGTCTGTGATGCCATTGATAAAAGCTATAATATTCCAGCTTCTTTTAAAGATTCGCCAGAAATGCAGTATATTCAAGCTTACTTAAAAAAAATAAATCAAACTTTAACAGATCCCCCATATAATCTTATTGTTTATCCTATAGAAGGATCTAAATCTCTTCCTAATTAGAAATAAAATTCTTTTTTATTTAGAATTTTTTAAAAATCATTGAAATTAAAAGCTCTTCGTTTTTATTCTTATTTGAAATTAGAATCTTGCAAAATTCACAGAAGGTAAGATAGAATTTTATCTATTTAGAAATCGCTTTTTCCTCTAGTGCTTCGTTACATTAGTTTTTGGTATTACGAATTTATAATAAGAGGCTATCCTCACATTTTATGTTTAATACATCTTCGTCAAAGATTCAAAAACAATTTTGGGGTCTTGTCACCAATCGTTGGGCTCTCAGTTGTTTCGCTTTACTTACCTTCCAACAAATTATAGAAGCCACTTCAACAATTTGGTTGGTGAAAATGATGAAGAGAATTACAAATGGGGAAAATTTTTTCCCTTTTCTCTATTTGTACCTTCTTTTTTTAGTTGTCCCTTATATACCAGGATGTATCGCTTATATTATTAAAATCTCTTGGAAACAAGAGGCTCAACGCTCTTTTATCAATGCTTTTGTCACTTCTAACCGTAATCAGATTGGAGAATGGAGTAATAAAGGAATTAAAGAAGAAAAACTTTCCATTTTAACAGTGGAAGGACCTAATACACTCCACGCTTTTATTGACTACGTATTTGATTTATTCAGTTATGTATTAAGCGTCTTCTTAACCATCTTTGCTCTTTCTATTGTGGTAGAGCCTCTATTCGGCATTGCTTATAGTCTCAGTATCTTGACTGTAGTCATTGTCATGAAAATGAGTCGCCGTAAACAAAGGCATTTGACTCAAAAAGCTCTAACAGCACGTATCGACCTCTATCAATCTCTCTTAGCAGCTTGGGACAATATCTTATTAGGTAACTGTTATAACTTCAAATTATGGGAAGATAGAACTCATCAACGCTTGAGTCGTTGTTTACAGAGAAATATTGGATTAGAACGGTTTGATCAGCTTTTAGCTATCTTTATCTCTTTATTAACTTCGGTGCCTTCTCTCATTGTAGTCATTTATTATGTTTATGTTCATCGACACCATGTAGAAAGCTTAACTTCGTTTTTAGTTATCCTTCCACTTCTGTTCACTATTCTGTCTTATACATACCAAACCCTAAGTTTGGTATTCCGTTGGGCGATGCATCGTAGCAAGCTTATTGCTATTTATAAAGCTATTCAACCCATTACAGATTCCCATATTGTTATGGAGAAAAAAGTCAAATGGCCTAAGATTCATCTTACTCACTCTACGATAGCTCCTCAAAACTATACATCCATGCCAGGACCTCAAAGCATCAATTCTTATCAAGATCTTCTAGTTCAAACTGCGCAAGCAGGTCGATTGACTTTGCGCGGCGAAAATGGAGCGGGCAAATCGACTTTATTAATGCTTATTAAGAATGTCCTTTCCGATAAAGCATTCTTTTTGCCTACGCAAAATCAATTAAGCTTCGTATCCGAAACTAATAAATATTCAACCGGTGAATCCTTAAAAAATCGATTATTAGAAATTTTAGAAAAGGTCAATGATGTGGATGTGTTGCTTTTAGATGAATGGGATGCGAATCTAGATAAAGAGAATCAAGAGCGTCTATCCGTTTTAATTGATGAGTTAGCTACTAAGAAGTGTGTGATTGAAGTGCGCCATCGCTAAATAAATTCTTTTGTTTTGTAATAACAAAAAGCATATAGTATTAATCTTTGCTAATTTTATCGAATGTCATAAGACATATACTCATCCCAGTTCAAAGTGAGAAGTTTCGGCTGTGCCAAAGCCTCGGGCTTTAACGATCAAAAACTGGTTCATATGAGTATATGGACCCATTTTTGATCGTTGAATCGCGAGGCTTTCGCATTGCCCAAATTGCAGCTTTCAACTGGAATGAGTATATGTATAGCATTGCCATTAAAATGTTAATAGGAGATCGAGCTAAGTACCTGATGTTAATCAGTGCTCTTACTTTTGCCTCGCTTTTAATGACTCAGCAAAGCTCTGTGTTTATAGGCTTAATGCATTGGACAACTGCTACTTTGCGTAATACAAATATTCCTGTCTGGGTGATGGATCCCCATGTCGAGCAAGTGAATGAGGTGACCCCGTTAAGAGATACTGAGTTAAGTCGAGTACGTTCCGTTTCTGGAGTTGCTTGGGCTGTACCTTTTTATTTTAAAATTCAGCAAGCGCGCTTATTAGATGGCAAGTTTAAGTCGATTCAACTTATTGGCCTAGATACGATGACCTTGATAGGAGCCCCTCCTATAATGCTGAAAGGGCGCGTCTCCGATTTAAGCGAGTCCCATGCTGTCATTATTGATCGCGTAGGTCTCCAAAAACTTAGTGAAGGACTCTCTTCGCCTTTAGATATTGGAGATATCTTTGAAATTAATGATCATGAAGCTCGCATTGTAGGGATTTGTGAGGCTGCACATTCGTTTTTCGGCTATCCCTACGTATTTACAACATATGATCGTGCGATTGAGATGTCTCCTAAAACTCGAAAAAATTTAGCTTTTATTCTTGTCCAACCTATGAAAAGTATCAACCCTGATCAATTAGCTGCACGCATTACAAAAGAGACAGGACTGAAATCTTTAAGTGAAGATAAATTTTTTTGGGATACTATTTGGTGGTTTGTTAGAAATACGGGAATTCCTATCTCCTTTGGTACCACTATCCTCTTAGGTTTTATTGTTGGCATTGCTGTCTCAGGGCAAACTTTTTATACCTTTATTTTAGAAAATCTAGGTAACTTAGGTGCTTTAAAAGCTATGGGAGCGAATAATAACCTCTTATGTCGCATGTTGCTTTTGCAAGCTCTTATTGTTGGAATGATCGGTTACGGCATTGGTGTAGGATTAGCAGCTTTATTTGGATTTGCTACTTTAAAAAGTGGTGAACCCCCTTTTTACATGCCTTATCAAATCCTCATTATGACAGGGGTATTAGTCCTTTTTATCTGTTTTATTGCAGCCTTAATCGGCATCCGCAAAATCAGTAAGCTTCAAGCCGCAGAGGTATTTCGTGGATAATCCCGACCAATTTGCTGTACATGTGCGTCATGTTTGGAAAAGCTTTAATCAAGGCACTCAACAGATTCATGCTTTAAAAAATATTCATTTTAAAGCTTGCCTAAATGAGCTTCTCATGATTGTGGGCCCCTCTGGCTGTGGAAAGACCACCCTTCTTAGCATTATTGCTGGGACCCTGAAAGTTGATAAAGGGGAACTGGAAGTATTTAATACACCTCTGCACGCACTAAATGACACGAAAGTGACAGCCTTCAGACGTCAAAATGTAGGATTTATCTTTCAACAATACCATCTGATTCGTACACTCAATTGCCTTGAAAATGTTAGCATTCCCCTGCTTTTAAATGGAGAGAAAAGATCGGTGACTGAGGAGCGTGCGGCGAAAGCTTTAGAGAAAGTGGGTTTAAAAGGACGGGAAAAAACCTATCCTCTTAAACTATCAGGTGGACAGCAACAAAGAGTCGCTATTGCACGTGCTCTTGTGCATGAGCCACGCCTAGTTATCTGTGATGAGCCAACTGCGGCCCTTGATGCAGAAACAGGTGCTCGTATTATGGATTTGATGGTTGAAATTTCAAAGAATGCCTGCCGTTGTGTGATTGTCGTGACGCACGATAGCCGAATCTTTAAGTATGCAGACCGAATGGCTAATATGGATGATGGACAAATACTAAGCATGACAGAAAACGGAAAAGCGCAAAAAGAAGGATAGGATTGTCTTCTATCCTATATTCATTCCAGCTTTCAACTGGAATGAGTATATATGCTCAAATGAGGAATGATATGGCTATTTTTCGCGGATTTGCTATTTATCTAGCTTTAGCGGGTGTGATTGCAGTTGTTTTATTAATTCAGAAGTTAAGCGCACCTCCCCCTTTAGCCACCCCAGTTGCAGAACCTGCCGTTAACCCCTATGAAAATGCCATTGCTGCTTGTGGCATTGTAGAGGCGATGGATAGAAACATTGCCATCGGAGCCCCTCAATCGGGGCTTATCATTGGTGTATTTGCTCGTATTGGAGATCTTGTGATCGAGGGGCAGCCCCTCTTTCAAATTGACGATCGCGAACTACAAGCCTTACTCCTTTTTCAGAAAGCTCAAATGAGTGTTGCAGAGGCCACACTTGATCGTCTAAAGGATCAATTGTCTCGCTTAGAATCAATTGAAGACATGCGTGCTATTAGCCAAGATGAGCTTAAGACACGTCGCAAAGATGTCATGGTTGCAGAAGCACAATTAATGGCAACCCAGTCACAAGCGAAGCAGACTAAGATATTGATCAGACGCCTAACAGTATGCGCCCCCATAGCAGGAACCATCTTACAAAATAATATCCGAGTTGGAGAATTTTTTTCTGCTGCAGCTAATATACCTGCCATGTTACTTGGCAATCTCGATCATCTGCAAGTAAGGGTAGATATCGATGAGCAGAATGCTTCTCATTTTGTTCCTCATGTCCCTGCTGTCGCGTTTCCTAAAAATTGTACAACCATTGCTATTCCCTTACGTTTTGACTGTATCGAACCTTATATCATTCCTAAGCGGTCTTTAACAGGATCAAGCGAAGAGAGAGTCGATACACGCGTGTTGCAAGTGCTCTACTTATTTGATCCTCCTAAAGATTTTCCTATCTATGTTGGACAACAAGTTGATGTCTTTATTGAAAGAAAAAACGTGGAGAAACAGCAACCTAAAGAGAACCAACAACTAGCTGAACAAGAGCCATTAAAAGAAGAGCTGCAGCCATCCAAAGAAGAAGAGCAGCCGTCTACAGAAAACCAACAAGCCATAGAAAACCCACACTAAGAATCAG
This sequence comes from uncultured Parachlamydiaceae bacterium, assembly GCA_963838645.1. Taxonomy (GTDB): domain Bacteria; phylum Chlamydiota; class Chlamydiia; order Chlamydiales; family Parachlamydiaceae; genus CAWIRV01. The sequence continues at coordinate 98,446 of CAWIRV010000007.1, forward strand.
GGAAATAAACCCAAAACTCAGGTTACTAAGGAACCCTAATGTCATTCTGTCTTTTTCATCAGAAAATTTCTTTCTGTATCGTAAGATTTCTTCCTTTAGCTCTATTAGTAAGTGGTTGTCAGCTTGGTGATCCCTATCATCGACCCTATGCTGAGGTGCCTCATACTTGGAAGACAAGTCCGAACTGGGAAAATAGCCCGAATGAGGCTTGTCCAGAATCTGATTCACCATCTGGCACGACCTGTTGTTGGCAACAGCCATGTCCAAGAGATAAAATTGATAGATGGTGGGAGATTTTTAATGATCCTGTATTAAATCGATTAGAAGAGCAGGCTATCTCTTCTAGCTATACAATTTTGTCTGCTATTGAGCGCATCACTCAAGCTCGAGCTTTAGCTAGAATTGATGCAGCTGAACGTTGGCCTCTTATTACGTTTAATCCCTCTTTTACTAGAAATGGCAGGCTTATTGTCAGTGAAGCTGGAGCAGGTAGGCCTGTTCAAGGGATCAGTGCGAGTCCGATTTCACTTTCAGATTTACCGCCGGATATCGCTAACATGTTTCCAGCAGAAATCCCATTACCTCCAACAGAAATTCGTGTACAAAGTCCGTCTTATCAATTACCTTTTAATTTTAGTTATGAAGTCGATTTATGGAACCGGATCACTAATACCTATTTAGCCTCTCTCCTCCGGGCCGATGTGGCATTAGAAGAGTATCTTAATGTTCTTCTTTCACTGACCGCTGATATTGCCGCGAATTATTTTCAACTGCGTGGGTTGGATACTCAACAAGTGGTGCTGCAGGAGAATATCCAAATCAGAGAACAAGCTCTTACTATTAACACAGCTCGTTTTAGAGCAGGTTTGGTCATTTATTCTGATGTTACCCAGGCCGAAGAGCAATTGGCACTTGCTAAAGCTGATAGTGCAAATATCGCTCGTCTACGTGGTTTACAAGAAGATCTTATTGCTCTTTTAGTTGGTGTACCTGCATCGATCTTTTCTTTAGATTTTAATCCGATTCCACTTGAATCTACCCCTCCTGTTATTCCACTCGGCCTGCCTTCAGAGCTCCTTTATCGTCGACCTAACATTGCGCAAGCAGAACGCAATTTAGCGGCAGCACATGCCGATATACGTGTGGCTGATGCAGCTTTTTATCCCTCGTTAAGATTGGTAGCAACTTTAGGTCTTGCAAGCCCTAATACCTCCTCCTTGTTTACATGGAGTGCTCGGTTATGGGATTTCGGTTTCAATATCATGCAGACAATTTTTAATGCAGGACTTAATAGTGCTAACCTGCTTAATTTTCTTTCTAGATATCGAGAAGCGCTTAATAATTATGAACAACAAGTACTCATTGCCTTTCAAGAGACAGAAGATGCTTTGATTAATCTAAAACAGCAAGCCCTACGAGAAGAACAACTAAAAGTAGCTGTTAGAGCGTCTAGAATTACTCTTAATTTAACACAACTACGCTATACTCAAGGACTTGTTAATTATCTAGAGGTTTTTGATGTTCAGCGAAACGTTTTGATAAATGAACAAAATGTTGCGATTACTTTGGCTCAACGTTATCTTGATACAGTTACTCTTATTAGGGCGTTAGGAGGAAGCTGGGGTGACTTAGATTGTCTATGCGATAATGAGAAGCTATAGATGTTGTTGTTCGACCAGAGTTCTAAAAAGGCCCTCTTTACGGCTTGCAAGTTCAGCATATGTACCCGTATCAACGATTTGTCCCTGATCCATGACAAAGATCCGATCTGCTTTGAGAATGGTACTTAGGCGATGAGCTACCACAATACGTGTGATCTTCAATGAGTCAAGATTGAGGGTGAGTTGCTCTTGCGTTTTGGCATCCAAAGCGCTAGTTGCTTCATCCAAGAGAAGAATCTTAGGATCAGTTAAAAGGGCTCGAGCCAAAGCAATCCGCTGTTTTTGTCCACCAGATAGAGTGTTCCCACCCGTTGTTAGAACCGTATGCAGTCCCATAGGAAGATTTTTTAATACCTCGTGGAGACCACTTAAAAAGATGGCCCGCTGGACTTGATCCGGCGTACATTTTCTACCGCAGACAATATTATCATAGAGAGTTCCCGCAATAATCGAAGTCCCCTGAAGAACAACTCCAATGCTTCTTCTTAACTCTTCAACATCTAAAGTTGACAGGTCCTTTTGATTATAAGAAATATAGCCCCTTTCAGGCTGTTCAAACCCCATTAATAGCCTAAGTAAAGTTGATTTACCACATCCTGAGAAACCGACAATTCCAATAAATTCTCCTGGTTTGATACGCATATTAATATCGCGTAAAATTAAAGAAGCTTCTCGATGATAGCGAAAGTAAAGGTGTTCAACCCAAATTTCACCAGTTAACTGCCCAGGCCGCAGTTTAACCATGCTTGTTTCGATTGGCTCTTGAAAGATTACTTGTGTTCTCTGCCAATAAGGTCTAACGTCCGATAAAGAGATAAGAATACTCAAGAAATTAGAGACAGCTTGAACAAAAGGGGTATAGGCAGTGGTAAATGCCATAAAGGTTCCAATGGTAAAAGCTTCAATCATCGGATTTTCTAGCAAATAAATGCCGATGGCATAAATTCCTAGCATAAATAAGGAGGATAGCGTTGTTGTCACCACATCGACAAAAATCTGAATCTTACGTGATCGATAGCCTAAAGATTGCGCAGATGAGAATTTTTCACCCCAACGTCTAAAAATCCGACGCTCAGCTCCATCGACTCGAATTTTAGAAATTCCATTGATGACTTGAATCAAAAACAAATTGATCTGTGCTCCAAGCTCTAATAATTTGCTTTGAATTTGCATTTGATAATAAAAACAAATCAAGGTAATCGTAAAAGAGATGGCGATTGTCAGTAGTCCAATGATAGTCATTTGCCAGCTATAAATGAACATCGGCACAAGGTAGATAATAGAGAAAAATGCTGAAAAAATAGCATTGATCACATTTTCACTCAGATTTCTGGTGAAATAATTGATAAAAGCTACCCGCTGGATAAGATCCCCTATTCCATAGCGACGAAAGAAGTTAAGCGATACACGCAGCAAATGATCCCAAATCATTGCATTTGTCTTATTTTGGAAAAGGGTTGATAGACGCAATAAAATAAAAGAGCGGGTTGCTTGGAAGGCAAAGCTATTAATGGCCATTATCACTAATCCAAAAACGATCTGGTATAAAGTTTCATAATCGTTATCAGGGATCACTTGATCAAATAGTGATTTGGTTATAAAAGGGCTAAAAAGGCCGATGCCCGCTCCTACTGATCCTCTTAAAATCATCTCCCAAATCATGCGTTGATTCTGACGATAGAAGATACGTAAAAGAGAGCGTGCTGTCACTTTTTCAGGTAATGGGGCATAGAATGTATAAGCAAGAGGGAAAATATGTTGAGAGTTTTCTTGATCGATCTTTTTACGTTTATTTGTGAGAGGGTCTATGACAATGTATTGACTTCCTCGAAGATTGAGCAAGACAATTGGTTCATGATTAGATTTCAAGAAGCCTAAAATGGGAAGCCCATCTTTTTTCCACCAACCTTCCTCCAGCTTGATTTGCCTAAAACGCACATGCGAATAGCGGCAAATTTCCTCTAATCGTGTAGCCCCAATCATGTTCTCTGTTTGCCCTTTAGGTGGCTCTACAAATCTAATATCAGTGTAGTGTCCAATAATCTGGCAAGCTAAAAAAAGAATATCAGCATCTTCGTCAATAAAGAATATAGGCTCTGATCCGGTACTAAGAGCCATTTTTATCATTTTATGCTTAATTAACCGTTCCTCTTTCAAATGAGGATGTTGAAAAGAATGATCCGCCATATGTGATCAACCTATAGGAGGATGTTCTTGAGGAACGTCTGATCGGACCAATTCTTGATAAATACCAGGAACAGCTTTAAGCTCTTCATGGGTTCCCTCTTGGACAAGTTTTCCCTGATCAAGTACATAAATCCTATCGCATGTTTTGATTGTGCTTAAACGATGGGTAACAATAACGCATGTACACTTACGCCTCTGGACATTCTGTAAAATCTCAGCTTCAGTTTGAGAATCTAAAGCACTAGTTGCTTCATCTAAAATAAGAATAGTAGGATTGAAAAGCAAAGCACGCGCAATTTCTAAGCGTTGTTTTTCTCCTTGACTGAAGTTAGCCCCATTCTCCATTAATTGTGCATCATATCCATAATCTCTCTTTTTAATGGCTTCCCAGATTTTAGCATCTTGTGTGGCTTGATCAAGCATTTGATCATTAATATCTCTTTTCCAGAGAGTCAAATTATTTCGAATACTGCCGCTGAAAAGCATAATATCTTGATCGATCCAAGCTAAAGAATGTCTAAAGTGCTCTCTAGATAACTCCTGAATAGGGATATCATCATACTTCACAAAGCCTGACCAAGGCTGAAATAATCCAGTGAGGATTCTAGCCACAGTTGATTTTCCTGATCCTGTGCGCCCGACTAAAGCAATCTTTTGTCCTGGTTCAATGTTTAAACTCAAATTAGTAACAAGAGGATCATCTAATGGACTATATCCAAAAGTGACTCTTTCAAGAGTAATTTTCCCTTTGAGTTGAGCGGGAGGTAAAGCTTCTAAATGGATAGGCTTAAGAAGCAAAGGGTCTACAGGGTTTTTCACCACATCATCTAAACGAAGCATATCGATGGTGAGCGTCTGAATCTGCATGCTAGAGCCTATTAGTTGATTAATGGGAAATAAAAATCCTGTCATGAGCATTTGCAAAGCTAGAAGCATTCCAATACTTAAGTGCCCTTCCATGACACGTAAAGCTCCAACAGATAAAAGTAAAATCCCTGCCATTTGATTAAAAAACCCAGCAATCGTATTGAGCCAGATATCTTTTCGCCCAATATTCTGAAAATTATTGAGATTTTTAATCTGATAGCCTATCACGCGAGAAAAGCAAAAAGATTCAGTTCCTGTGGCTTTAATAAATTCCATGCTTTGCAAAGCATCCATCTCAATGCCAACACTTTTGGCTAACTCCTGTTGCAAACGACTATAAGCATTAGCACGGGCTCTGGTAATAAATGCCAATAGTCCTATGCTAAGCAAGGCAGTCAATATACCAATACTAGCAATCAGAGGATCATATTGAAACATGACAATGCCATAAATGGAAATGAGTAGCAAATTAATGGTGATTAACGAGATATGATTGATAATAAAATCGGCAACAGTCGTATTGAGATTCATCCGATTAATGATTTCACCACCAAAGCGTTGAGTAAAGAATAGGAGTGGTAGGCGAAGCACATGCCATAAAAAGTCAACTGAGAATACGATAGCTAGTTTGCGAGATAAGCGATTAGTCACATTGCTACGCATAATACTAGCTATGGTTTGCAGAACAATTGTAAAAGCCATGAAATTGAGAAAAAACCATTTCCAAGATAACATGCGCTGAGAGATGATTTGGTCCATGAAGATACGTGATAGAGCAGGAGGAATCAATCCTAATACAATTAAAATCAATTGAATTAAAATTAAGAAAAGGATGGTAGCAAATTGTACTGTCGATAAACGCCTTTGAATTAAGTTCCAAAAACGAGGGGGTACTCCCCCTTTCCGAAACATCGTAGTCGGTTGCAAAACAAAGGCGACTTCACTGTAGCTCTTGAAAAAATTAGGATAAGGAATCTGGACAGGTCCGACTGCAGGATCGTTGATGTAGACAAATTGAGACCCACAACCCTCTAAAACAACAAAATGATTATCTTGCCAATAAAGAATACAAGGAAGTGTTACTTCAGGAAGATTTTCTAATGAGATACGGTATCCATGTCCATCTAAATCATAAGATTTAGCTGCTTCAACCAAATTAAAGGCATCGCAACCATCGCGAGAGACACCACATTGATAGCGCAATTCCTCTAATGGCACAAAGCGTCCGTGGTATCCCAGAATAATAGATAAAGCTGCAGCACCACATTCTACCGCTTCCATTTGAATAACAGTTGGAGTTCTAACTCTTTTAGAGAGAGAGCTTGTTCTTAAATGCTCTTTAAGATCCTGTTGGTTCATGAGTGATCCCTATCAATCAAATAACTGAATTCGAATACACACCCTAATGGGAATTTTCAGAAAATCTAATAGCTCTAAAGGTTTCGAGAGGAAGCACATAATAAAATGGTCTCACCCTTTCAATAATAGCATCCACTGTGCATACCGTTCCAGCCGTAATTTGCGTTGGTGGTCCTTGTCCAGAACTCCAACGATAGCCACTTGGAGTACGAGAGTCTAATTCAGGATGAATAGTGAGTTGGATAACAGCTGCATTTCCCCCCATTAAATATTCGATGAGGTTTTTATTAGGAATAAGCGTCATCAAGCGCTCTGGAGAAACTGCAAATTCTGAAACCTCTTGAACTTTTCCAAGCATCTTACCAAATTCTTCTCGCCTGATTGTAGAAACTCTCATCTGCACTGGCATGCCGGCTTTAATACGTTTTCCAACATCAATGGAAACAAATCCATATACAATTAAATTTTTATTATCGCTTCTCGAATGTTCTAAGAGAATCAAGGGTTCCCCAGCTACTACACGTTCCCCTTCATTATGTAAAATTTCAATGACATAGCCTTCAAAAGGGCTATAGATACGGGCATAATCTTTAGTCATTTGCAATAAATCTTTCTCTTGTCTAGCATCCAGTAACTGTTGTTCTTTAGCCTTATACTCCTCGGTGCGATAACTCTTATGTAAATTAGCATTAAGAACAGCCAATTCGGCTCTTTGTATTTCTAAGTTGATTTGCTTTTGATCTAATTCTTTTTCTGCATCTCGCAATGTTGTTTGAGGAATAAGCCCTTGACTAAACCATTGTTTTTTCTTGGCGACTTCATTTTTTAAGTCATTAATTTGCCGTTCATACTGTTCAATATTGTAACGATGTGAATTAATTTCAGCCATGATGCCTTGTTTTTCCTGTATCCGTTCAGACTCTATTTCGTTTTTGAGTCGATTAAGGTCTCGTTCCAGCATTTCTGTTTTAGCTATTGCTAGCTCTAAACGTAACTGCTCATGGGGATCAAAAACATCAGCGAGAGGATCACCCTGGCGTATAAACTTACCAGGTTGTATACGCAAATTTTGTACGATGCCAGATACTTTAGCTTCGATACTAAAAAGCCCTTGGGGACTGACAAATACGCCTCTCCCCTCCACTTTAATAGGAATAGAACCTAAAAAGGCCCATAAAAGAACAGCCACAATCAAAAATAGAAGGATCATATACGCAACCCATAAACGAGGATTGACTACATGAAGCATTTGATCTAACTCTTCTGAGGAAAAGAAACGCTGTAACGAATACTCTGGAGGCTGTTCAGTTTCCTTATCCTTATCCTTATTTTGTGACTTATTCGTATTGTTGTCGTTCATTTCCACTTAAAATACCTAAAGGTCAAAAAAATTCATCTACTTTATCAAAAATTCAATATATAGTTATTGTTTTTTTTAGGGTCAATCCTCTTGTGCTAAAGTACAGAATAGATCCATATGACAACCCTTTCGTTAAAAAAGGACTCAAGAAACTACAGAATACAAACTACTCGAATAAGTTCAAAAAAGCACTCAAACTATATTGCTAAACCATAGATAGATTGGTCTAAGATTGCTAAAAGTATGGATTTAGATCATAATATTTAATTATTTATTAAAAAATTAAAAAAAAGATTAGTAAAATAATATAAATAATATTTATAATCTATAGAAGAGAGGTTGTTAACTATAACTTCTCCTCTCTAGTCTATAGTTTATTTAATTAATTCTATAGATTGACCAATTAGTTGTTGAAAATTAAAAAAAAGATTAGCAAAATAATGTAAATAATGTTTATAATTCTAAAAGAAGTTTGTTAATTAAATTACAGCTTCTATGTATTATTATAATTACTAGTTATATCAATTAATTTTATAAGTAGGATATCATATGAAAAAGTTAACAAAAGAAGAATTGAGAAAAATTAATGCTGGTACAGATGGTGCAAGCGGCGGAGGTTCAGGTGGAGCAGGTGGAGGCGCAGGTGGATCAGGTACACCTCCCCCTCTTCCTCCTTCTTATATCATACCAGCAATAAGATAATGGTTAATTATAATTAATTATAATCTTATTTATGCAAAACTTTTATTTAATTTAATAAAAAAATAAATAGCTTAAAAAGATTATAAAAAGTCCTAAGCAGAGCGAACTAACCACTAGAGTTGATTTCTAAAAAGTCAATAGCTTCAGCTATTGGCAATGAAGAAAACAGTACTAGATGAGTAGTTCGCTCTTTTTTTAATGCATTTTCATTTCAGCAAAATTCTCTTATATGAGAAAGGATCTGTTCAACCCAGGGCTTTCTGATAAAAATTATTTAACAAACAATTTTCCAAGTAAGCCTTTCAAGTAATTTGATTTATACATATACTCATCCCAGTTCAAAGTGAGAAGTTTCGGCTGCGCCAAAGCCTCGAGCTTCAACGATCAAAAATTGGTTCATATGAGTATATGAACCAATTTTTGATCGTTGAAGCTCGAGAGCTTTCGCATTGCCCAAATTCTCAATTTGAACTGGAATGAGTATATAAACTCTGCGAGCTGCCGAAAATCCACACGCTTAGGATCTACTGTCTTGATGATATTGATAGCAAATCTCTTTAAAATCTCTTGATTCTCAGCTAAATAACCCATATTGGCTAAACAGGAATCTTCTTTAAAAATGACATCTAGAACCCAATTCAAATTTTCTATAGCGAATTCAATTATTAAAATCTTTAGCAGAGCCTTTTCGACTAGTAAAATAGTAGCATATTTCAGACTGTTCATTGCGTTTGGACCTCACTTCTATCAAGGATTTCAATTTTGGTCAGTGGGATAACTGTGGCAGCCAATCATAAATCAAAGGATGCATTTTAATCTTTTTTTGCTTAGGAATTCAAAGTAGACTTTGACTCATCCACTGCCTAATTGTTTCAGTTCCAAGTATAATTTGATGATTCTCACTAAGTTTTTCTCGGATGAGAGTTTGACCAAAATCCTCATATTTCTCTTTTAACCTGAATTTTGAGTTTATTTCCTTGATTCTTAGAGAAGATCTTCTCTAAGAATCAAGGAAATAAACTCAAAATTCAGGTTTTTATTATCTTTAACACTCGTGCTTTAAGCTTTGCTTCTTTTTGTCTATTGCTAGGACAGCCTTGCTTTTTAGATGTTAAAGCTTTTACCCCTTCTTTCTTAAAACTTTCTTATTTGTCTATCTGTTAGATTTAAAAGATTTGTAGCTTGTTTTTGAGTTAATTATTTCTCGAGCGTTTTTTGTAAAATCCTCAAACGTTCTAGTTCCTTGTTAAACATTTTACAATCTTCTCCATTTGGACTCCCTTTGTATAAGGAAATCATTTACCAAAAGCGAAAATTTTTAATTAATAATAACAAAATAAAAAAATATTAGAAAAATAATTTAAAATATACTTATAATTATAGAAGGAAAGTTGTTAATTAAATTACAACTTCTCTGTATTATAATTACTAGTTATATTACTTAATTTTATAAATAGGGTATCATATGAAAAAGTTAAGAAAAAAAGAATTGAAAAAAATAAATGCTGGTACTGATGGTGCAAGTGGCACAGGTTCAGGTGGTACTAGTGGAGGTACTGGTGGAAGCGGAACTCCCGGAGGCTCAGGACTTCCTCCTGCTGATGGTGGCCCTATCTTTGTAATAAAAAAATAGACCAACTTAAGTAGTTACAATTTTATTTTTGATAAAATCAATTTGATTTCAGAAAAGAAATAAATAGATTAAAAAAGAGTATAAAATTTCCTAAGAAGAGCGAACTACCCAATAGAGTTTAACTTCTGAAAAGTCAATAGTGACAATGAAGAAGCCAGCACTAGATGAGTAGTTCGCTCTGTTTTTTAGTGCATTTTCATTTCAGCAAAATTCTCTTTTATGAAGAAAGATCTGTTCAAGCTTAAAGAAGTTATAGTGGCCCAGTTCACCTTAGTTAATTTCTATCTTTTATTGAACCTCTTGTATAACCTTGATGCTGTAGTTCCCAGTTATAAATTCCGGCAATCAAATTAAATCTTAAAGAAAAGCGTTTTCTTCGATTTCTATAGCCGTCAGCGATAATCTTAAACCGCTTCAGCAAGCTGATTACATTTTCACTCGCTCACTAGATAGCTTGGCATTATTTTTTTCTAGAGACAAGGGCCTTTTCTTACTTTTTTTCTAGGCATTCGGGTTTTGGCATGAAGCTTTTGCAGCTGTTGATGGGACATGACTGTCTTCTACTCTCGAATAGGCATGGTCCACTTTTTAGAAACGTCTCGAACTGCTAAAAAAGCCTATTTCCCGTCTATTCCCAAGCATGTATAAGCTGCTTTTGAGACAACTTTACCCTCGTCTTTAACTTTGTAGTGAATCGCATCAAAAAAGACAATACTGTTTATTGCATGGCCTATGCCAGCCAAAGGATTGGAAGTAAACATTGAATTTATCTGAGTAAAACTCGGCTTTTTTTTAAATCTCCTGGTAGAGCTTTGCAAGAAGTGCTACTGCTGATTGCTTATCCCTTTTTCCTACATGAAAAGCCAAAATTTGCCTTGTTTTTCTATGCATGACCAGCCAACATTTGCTTTTCTACCTACAAAGCTATGGAGCTTATCTAGCTCTAACGCTCCGACTTCTTCATTTTTCTCTAATTTAAATGATCAGGCAAACTTGCAAAGACTTGCTTTATAAACTCTAAAAGCCAAGGCATGCTAACTTCAAAAATACGATAAATGCCTTCCGGAGAAACTCTTTCGAGTAAAGAATGATAACCTTTGTTTATGACTAAATGTCATTACTATACTTTTTTTAAGTATAATACATAATTAGTAATATAACATAAAATTTATTATATTAATCTTATTTTTATTTGCGTAAATCCTAATATAATTATTGTTTTTTAGGGTCAATTCTGTTGTGCTAAAGTACAGAATAGATCCATCTCGAAAACCTTTCTGTTAAAAAAGAACTCAAAAAATTACAGAGCACAAACTACTCGAATAAGTTCAAAAAAACACTCAGACTATGTTGCCAAACCACAGAGACGGAAAAGGATTTAGATCATAATATTTAATTATTTATTAAAATTAAAAAAAAGATTAGCAAAATAATAAAATAATGTTTATAATTAATAGAAGGAAAGTTGTTAATTAAATTACAGCTTCTCTGTATTATAATTAATCATTATATCAATTAATTTTATAAGTAGGATATCATATGAAAAAATTAACAAAAAAAGAATTGAGAAAAATAAATGCCGGTATTGATGGTACAAGCGGCGCAGGTTCAGGTGGAGCAGGTGGCGGTGCTGGTGGAAGTGGAACCCCCGGAGGTTCAGGACTTCCTCCTACTAATGGTGGCCCCATATTGGTAATAAAAAACTATTAGACCAACTTAAGTAGTTGTAATTTTATTTTTGATAAAATCAATTTGATTTCAGAAAAGAAACAAATAGATAAAAAAGATTATAAAATTTCCTAAGAAGAGCGAACTACCCAATAGAGTTTGAATTCTGAAAAGTCAATAGCTTCAGCTATTGGCAATGAAGAAGTCAACACTAGATGAGTAGTTCGCTCTGTTTTTTTAGTGCATTTTCATTTCAGCAAAATTCTCTTATATGAAGAAGGATCTGTTCAACCTTCAAGAAGTTATAGCGGTCAACTTCACCTTAGTTAATATCTATTAAATCTAATCTGTTAAAAAAGAACTCAAAAAATTACAGAGCACAAACTACTCGAATAAGTTCAAAAAAACACTCAGACTATGTTGCCAAACCACAGAGACGGAAAAGGATTTAGATCATAATATTTAATTATTTATTAAAATTAAAAAAAAGATTGTTAAACCAATTTAGAAATTGCCGGTTTAACAAATTAGAAATTGCCGGTTTTCGCATAATATTTATTATACTCTTGCTTTCATTTTTTTAATCTTATTACTCAATTCCACTTGGTAGCCATATTTCTTCCAGGGATGGTTGGATTTAGGATTAACTTTATTGCTGGGCTTCCATACCAACTTATCTTTCGCATCGATAATTTTTTTCTCTTCATATTCTACAGCAGGAACATATTCAAGTTCCTTATCCTTAAAGAAAAGCTTAAAACTTCCATCCAATTTTTGCCTAACCTCAACCTTCTGTTTCTCTAATTTATTGGTAATAGGGGATTCCCTTATTTTATAATATGTGTTATGGATAGAAATGCACAGATCTTTAGAGACGGTTCTCATCTCGAGACGGGTTAGAATACGCTCGAGATCAGTACCTAATTCAAGAGGCCGATGGGCGTCAAATTGGCCCCTCGGCTCTTTTGAAAATTTCCGATTAAACTCCTCTAAGAACTCCCTCAAATACTCATTGGCATCATTAATATTGTTGATATTCCTAAGACGCATCTCTTTGATCAAACGATCCTGAAGCGTCCGGTTTACTCTTTCAACACGACCTTTAGCTTGTGGAGACCTCGCTAGTAGACTTTCAATATCCAATTCCTTCAAAGCTCTTGTGAACTGAGCATGATGCATATGATCACCTCCACCAAAAATTGAATGCCGGTCACTATAAAGGCCTCTGGGTCTTCCATATTTGATAAGATGTTTTTCTAATGCTTTAAAATAACCACTTAAACACTCTGAAGGGCAAAACTGCAAAGCAGTGACTTTACTTGTTGCATCATCAATAAAGACAATCAAAGCACATTTTGCCCCTCTATTTTCAAACCAAAGATGAATAGAAGCATCAATTTGTATGAGTTCACCAAAATATTCACGTCTTAATCTAGGGGGGTGCTTGCGCAATCTACTTTTTCTTGGAATCCAAAGATGCTCTTTAATCATCCAGGAACGCAATGTTTCGTCTGAAATCTTAATTGAATGATATTCCTGCAATTTCTCAACAGCAAATGTGGGTCCAAAATCTGGATACCTTTCTCTAACTAAAGCCATAACCTGAGATTTAAATCTTTGTTGATATGTACGATTGCTAGGTTTCCCTCTATGTTTAGAGCTTAAACCTTTTCTTCCTTCCTTTTTAAATGCAACAACAAGGTTTCTAACTTGCCTCTCTTTAATACCCATTAATTCAGCAGCTTTCACTTGAGTTATCTGTTTACCAAGAACTTGTTGAATAATATGATGTCTATCTACTTCTTTTTCAGACATTTGTAAGATCTCCTCCATAAAGAACCTCCACTTTTTCCAAAAGATATAAGTTTTGGAAAAAGCGGCAATTTCTAATTTGGAGAAAACCGGCAATTTCTATTTTGTTCTAATAAATTAAAAAAAAGATTAGCAAAATAATAAAATAATGTTTATAATTAATAGAAGGAAAGTTGTTAATTAAATTACAGCTTCTCTGTATTATAATTAATCATTATATCAATTAATTTTATAAGTAGGATATCATATGAAAAAATTAACAAAAAAAGAATTGAGAAAAATAAATGCCGGTATTGATGGTACAAGCGGCGCAGGTTCAGGTGGAGCAGGTGGCGGTGCTGGTGGAAGTGGAACCCCCGGAGGTTCAGGACTTCCTCCTACTAATGGTGGCCCTATATTGGTAATAAAAAACTACTAGACCAACTTAAGTAGTTGTAATTTTATTTTTGATAAAATCAATTTGATTTCAGAAAAGAAACAAATAGATAAAAAAGATTATAAAATTTCCTAAGAAGAGCGAACTACCCAATAGAGTTTGAATTCTGAAAAGTCAATAGCTTCAGCTATTGGCAATGAAGAAGTCAACACTAGATGAGTAGTTCGCTCTGTTTTTTTAGTGCATTTTCATTTCAGCAAAATTCTCTTATCTGTTCAACCTTCAAGAAGTTATAACGGTCCAGTTCACCTTAGTTAATATCTATTATATCTTAATAAAATCTAAATAGATATTAAACTGATTTTTAAAAGAAAAATTGACATTTTTTTCTGAATTATCTATTATTTAACTTCCATCTTTTATTATCGAAGGGTTGAACATGAAATCTTTTTTCTCTTCGCGTTTATGTATTCTGATAACCGGCTTTTGTCTATTCCTAGTCCTATTAGTGCTTCTACTTCCTACTTTAGCAAGTACAGACTGGGGTAAACGTCAACTGAATGCTTTAATTAATTTTTCTATTCCTGGTCGATTAGAAATTAGAAAGCTTAATCTTAAATGGAGAAAAGGACAAAGTATAGAAGGAGTCTTGTTATATGACCCTCAAGGAAATCCTGTTTTGGGTTTTGATAAGTTCTTTACAGAAGCAACTCTCTGGCAGCTTTTAAACAGAAGTACCCATTTAGGACATGTTCAGCTTCTTGATTTGAATGCCTCCATTGTAACGGATGAAAAAGGGATAAGCAATCTACAATACGCTTTGGGACTAGCAACTGAAGAGAGTAGCTGTGCTATTTCTTCTTCGACTATCTTACTTTCCGACATCAATGTGGATAGCTATTTATTTACAAAGCAAGAGCCATTCTCTATTCATATTACAGGTTTTACACATCAAGGGGATTTAACCGGATCTTTTAAGATAGAAGCCTCTTTAAAAGAGCTAACTTCTAATCACTGGGAAGAATTAGGTCAAGCAGCTCAAAATCTTCTAAGTATTGAAGGGAGCAAAGATGTGAAGCTTCAGGCTAAGATTATCAATTTTCCCGTCGATTTATTGGATTGTTTACTGGCTTTAAAAAAACCTAACTTCAATCGAATCTTTCATACCTTTTTGGGAGATAAAATTAACTTAACAATTGACAAAGAACCTAGTGAAGAAGGAGTGGGTTTTCAGATATCACTCTTGGCTCCTCTTCTGCAAGGGAATGCCAGAGGAGAAATTTCACAAGGGCAATTTTCATTGCGTGAGCCAGCTACTTTTTATTTTAATTTCATCCCTTCTTTAGTAAATACTCTTACTGATCACCATCTCCAACTTCTAGAACCAACTCGTTTAAATTTCACTCTTGAAAAATTCTCATTTCCTCTAGCTTTTTTAAACTCTATTCAATCTCAGGATGACCTCTCTAAATTTGAGCTCAAAGCACAAACCTATATGCCATCTGCCTCTATGATCCTACCCTCTTCAGGCAAAATGGAAGTTCTAGATCTAAAAGTCTTTTTTGACTCTTCTGCTCATGCTAAAACCCTGATGGTGCAAATTCAAGGCCAGGCTCAACAAGACCAAAATCTTTTCGATTTTTGTTTCGATTCTAAGTTAGGTAAGCCCTCTCGTTCAAAAAATCTTTTAGAGCAGATAAAGAATGGAGGAGAATTTTCATTAAAAGCCCATCATTTTCCTTTAAAAGTTCTTAATTTCTACTCAAAAGATCAGCTTAATGAGCTTGTAATAGGATCTCACGCTAACTTTGAGGTAATGGCTAAACACATAGAATCTGATGCCTTTGATCTGGTTGTTAGCTTAGAGACTCCTCATGTAAAAATGGATCAAGCTCACTTCAAAATAGGTGCAAAAGCCATAGAAGGGGATCCTTTCACTGCAGAATATCTTGTGTCTCCTCTTATACTGAAATATTTAATAGGATCAGAAAATTTCGTTCTTCAGCAGCCTTGTTCTTTATGGATACAGGTTCAGGAGCTTCATTTTCCTCTTGCTAATCCTTTAAAAGGCAGTATACAGGCTCATTTAAGTGCTCAGCATATTCAGATTTCTGACCTTGTCTCTCAAAATTTAGCTCAATTGCAGAACCTTCAGCTTCAGCTAAAAGGGCAGCCACTATTAGATTTACTTACAGCTCGGCTATCCACACAAGCAACATTAACAGATCCAAAAGGATATCCCCTCTCTATCTTAGGCAATCAAATCGATTTAAATCTTTCTTCTCAGCTGAATATCAATCTCCAACATGGACTTGAAATTTCTCAATTTAAGACAGAATGCAAAACACCTGAAGCTGAAATCAGTTTAGTTGGTAAAATTACTCCAGATAATCAACTTATTTTAACCGCTCCTTTGGAAATTCGCTATCAACTCCAACCAAAAATTTTAGAGACATGGAATATCATTAATCAACATCAATTAAAACTACACAATTCTCCCCGTATTTATTTTAGTACTGAGCCTTTTCAATTAAAATTAAAAGAAATAGATTTAGAGACCCTTGCTTTCAAAGGAATGATCACGATTGATTGTTTAGATTTAAAAGATGCTTTGAATCATTTATCGACTATTGAGCAAATTGAGATCCTTTATACTATGGATACTCCTCAGAATGTTTTGCAAATTGACTTAAGTGGAATTGCCTACACGAGTACAAATCAGCGGTCTAAATCTAGTCAATTATCGGCCCACTTCTTGATTCAATCTTGGTTAAATCAAGGAAAATATGATCTTACTCATGTGAAAATGGAAGCTATTACCCATTTAATTGGTATTCCAACCTCTTTGATGAGTGTTGTAACTTCTCAGGATTTAGCGCCTTTTTTAGGTCCGACTATTGATATTGAATTAAAAACTTTAGTTGACCGTCAACAACAGTCCCCTGGTTATTGGGATATGAATATTGATAGCTCTCTTCTTCATGCTAAGGCGCGTATAAAATTTGATGAAGCTTTGACCTTATATGAATCGCCCAATTATTCAGCAGAATTTCGCTGGACCCTGACTCCGGAAGGATACCAATTGCTTAAACTTGGCTCCTCATCTTCCCATTATCCTGTGCTCTTAGAACCAGTGGTCCTTAAAGGGTTATTATCTCACCTCTATATTCCTCTCAAGAATAAAGATTCTTGGCTTGATGGAGGATCATTTGATGCTGATTTTATAACAAATGAGACCAAATGGAAAGAATCGGTTAATTCCTCAATGGTTCACTCGCTTAAGATGATAACCTCCTTACAAAGTAAGAACTTAATTGATCACCTCTCTTTTCGTGTAGAAATGAGATCAGAAGAGAAGCCTATTCTCTTATTAAATGGTTTGATTTCCCATTGGCTGGATCAAACCCAGCAGGTTAATTTGAAACAAGCCAGTTTAGATGCTAAATTAGAAACTCAACAATTTCCCATCGCATTAATCCATCTTTTTCATCCATCAGATTCCTCTTATTCTCGTTATCTCTCTGCCTTTATTGGCGATTATTTGAATACACAAGCTTACATTCAATTACATCATCTGGATGGAAGTCTTGCAGGCCAAATGCAGGGTTCACGAGGTCATATTTCTTTGGATAGCCAATTGAATAAAGGGGTTTTAGTATTAAATCATCCCTTAATATGGGAAGGCTATCTCACTCCAGAGCTAAGCCAAGCATTTTTAAGCAAAAATGTTCCTTTTTTTAGTACTGCTTTTGCTTCTGAAAAGCCTATTCGGATAATTATTGATCCTCAAGACTTCTCTTTTCCCCTCATTCCTTTTAATTCTAAAGACATTCATCTTGAAAAAGGAATAATTCACTTAGGTAAAATTCATTTTCGTAATGAAGGAGAAATAAAAACAATTCTAAATTGGCTTAAACCCATTTCAAGCCAAGCCTTTACCATTTGGTTTACACCGCTTCATTTTAACATTGCTCAAGGAAAATTTATACTTCAGCGTCTAGATATGTTAGTAGCGAATACTTATCACTTAGCTAGCTGGGGAAAAATGGATTTAAATTCTTATAAACTAGATATGATTTTAGGCTTAAGCGGACAATCTCTTCATGAAGCCTTTAATATTTCAGGTTTAAGCCCTGATGATATGTTGCAAATTCCCATTAAAGGTAAAAAAGGAAAGATTAAAATTGATAAGAAGAAAGCTACAGCACGCCTAAGTGCTGTGGTTGCCCAAGCACAGGAAAGCAAAGAGGGTAAGCTGATAGGAAGCATTCTTAAGCTAGCTAGTCATGACGATTCAAAACCGCCAGCTCCTATAACACAACCTTTTCCTTGGCAATCTGTTCAACTTAAAGACAATACAGAGTCCATTCCTCAGATAATCGAACAAAATTCTGAAAAGAAAACGACAAAAAAGCACAAACAGAGATCAGACGATTTGATAAAAGAGATAGAAAAGAAGGCCTCCTCTATATTGCTCGACCTTATACACAAGTAAGTTGAAAAATCGGTTTTCGGCTGCGCCAAAGCCGTAGGCTTGAATGATCCTAAGTCGATCGATATTTGTTAATATCGAGCACAATAAAAAAGTAATTGGTCACTGTGTGCCTCAAAAAGATAATTGCATCTTGATTCTCAATATGTTATAAATTTTAACATGGAAGACAAAGATGCAATTATTCTTCAGTTAAGACAAGAGAACGAAGAATTAAAAAAAGAAAATCAAGAATTAAGAAAGATCATCGAGGAACTCAATCGTAAAATCGCTGATCTAGAAGAGAAGCTGTGTTTAAATTCTCAAAATTCTTCAAAGCCTCCATCATCTGATCGCTATCCTAAGAAGCAGCCCAATTCTTCAAATAAGAAAGGAAGAAGAAGCCAAGGATTTTTTAGGAAATGGTTTCCAAAAGAAGATGTAAGCGAATACATTAAATATTATCCTCAAAATTGTGATGGTTGTGGTGGGAGTCATTTCTTACCAAAGGCAAAAGTTGCAGAAGCTCGCCAGACGATAGAGATTCCACCTATTAAGCCAATAGTTACCGAGCATCAAGCAATGAAGTGCAGATGTGCAAATTGTGGTAAGCAAGTGAGAGCTAATCTTCCACAAGAAGTCACATCTTCTGTATTTGGTCCTAAAATTAAAGCTTGGTGTACTGTTCTATCTGGCAAATTTCATTTAAGCAAATCTAAAATCAAAGAACTATTTGAGACACTTCTTGGCATACCTATCAGCAAGGGAAGCGTTATAAATACCCATTACCAAGCAGCATTGATGCTACAACACCCTTATGAAGAGGCTTTGCAAACCTTAAGAAAGAGCAATACTGTTTATGCAGATGAAACAGGTTGGAGAACTTTAGGAAAAACCAAATGGTTATGGCAAGCAACTGATAAAGAAGTTGTAATTTTTAAAATTTTTACTAGCCGTGGTAAAAAAGCCTTTCAATCTCTTCTTGGCAAAGATGTCGTCCAAAATTTAGTAACAGATAGATTAAAATCTTATTACACAAATGGTCTACACCAATACTGCTGGGCTCATTTAAAAAGAGATTTTAACAGGATCGAGCAACGAAGCGGACCTATATCAATGATTGGAAAATTAATGGGAACTCTGTGCTCTTTTCTCTTTAAATGTGTACATGAGCAGGACAAAATGAGCGAAGAACAGTTTATCCTGACTTCCGCGGTTTTTAATTTGTAGAGCGTTATTTAAGATATGTTTTAGAGAATGAATTGTCAGTAAAAATAATGTAGTGTATAAATTTATTTGATATTTAAATTACAAAAATGTAATTTAAAACCATGTTTATAAGATGCCAAAAACACTCCAATAGCAAACGTCGTACCTTAATGATCTGCAAATCCTTTCGGGAAGGAAAAAAGGTCAAACAAAAAATAATTAAATACATAGGTGTTGCCCGTGATGAGAATCAGTATAATATTCTTATGCAAGTCGCTCAAAGCGAACTAAGAGTATTATCTAAGATTGATAATACACGAAAAAACACCGACCCCGAATATGATGATTGCGATGGGGTACAACTGGCAGGCTTAGTTGAAAAATATCGGATAAATGAGGGATTTCAAGCTGTTTTTAACACATTATGCGACCGAATTGGGATTTCAGAGTTATTTTCTAAGTATCGTTATAATCAACTAAAGAATGTGGTTACTGCTCGCATTGCCCAACCAGGAAGCAAGGTTCATACAGCAAAAATTCTTAAAAAGAATTATCAAAGACCTATCACTGAAGACAGAATTTATCGGATGATGGATGCTGTTTTGGAATATGAAACAGAAATTAAAACAAAAATTTTTGAATTTTCTAAGAGCTTGTGTCCAAACCAAGAACTAGATCTTCTTTTTTTCGATGTAACCACTCTTCATTTTGAAAGTCAAAAAGCTGATGATTTGAGAAATCTAGGCTATTCCAAAGCTCATAAAATTGGAGAAGTTCAAGTTGTGCTAGCATTAGCGACAACTTCAACAGGTCTTCCGGTTGGTTACACCTTATTTTCAGGAAATACTGCGGAGGTAGATACTTTATTAGTATGCTTAGAGGAATGGAAAAAAACATTCAAAATAAGAAATGTAACAGTGATAGCTGATCGAGCTATGATGTCAGAGGATAATCTAAAAAAGATGGATGCAGCGGAATTGGATTATATAGTTGCTGCAAAGTTAAAAAGTCTTCCAGGCAAATTAAAACAAACTATTTTGAAACGAAGGCAAGAGACATCAGTAGAGATTCAAGAAAATGAAATAATGGAAGTTCAGGAGCACGAATATAAAGGAAGGCGACTATTAGTGAGTTTTAGTGAAAGTCGAGCTAAGAAAGATCGTGTAGATAGAGAAAGATTAATAAAAAAACTGAAAGTCAAATTAGGAAAGAAGAATGAGGCAAATCCAAAGAAGTTAATAACAAACAAAGGCTATCTTAAGTTTATAAATGATAAGCAAGAAGGAAATATAACTTTAAACGAAGATAAGATAGCAGAGGAAGCTCTTTGGGATGGGTTACATGGAGTGATTACAAGTAAAAAAAACACCTCAACGAAAGAAATCCTAAGTCAATATAGGCGGTTGTGGGTCATTGAAGAATCTTTCAAAATCAATAAATCCAGCTTGGAAATGAGGCCCATATACCACTTTAAGCCTAATAGAGTAAAAGCCCACATTTTAATTTGCTATCTTGCATTTGCGTTATCGAAGTACGCTATACATCAAGTCAGTGCATTTATTGATGATGGCATTAGTTTAGAACGGATGAGAGAAGCTTTACTTGATGTGCAAGCCAGCATTATGGAAGATGAGTTAACGGGAAAGCGTTATAAATTACCTTCAAGTATGAGTAAGGAGGCAAAACAAATATACAAATCTTTTGGCATATCTCGTATTCGTTATCCGCAAAAAGTGTTCGATTACGAGAAAAATGTAGTGTACTAAAAAAATACTAAGTCATTGATTTTTAGGAATCTCTTAAACAAAACCGCGGAAGTCAGGAGCCAAGGATTTTTTAGGAAATGGTTTCCAAAAGAAGATGTAAGCGAATACATTAAATATTATCCTCAAAATTGTGATGGTTGTGGTGGGAGTCATTTCTTACCAAAGGCAAAAGTTGCAGAAGCTCGCCAGACGATAGAGATTCCACCTATTAAGCCAATAGTTACCGAGCATCAAGCAATGAAGTGCAGATGTGCAAATTGTGGTAAGCAAGTGAGAGCTAATCTTCCACAAGAAGTCACATCTTCTGTATTTGGTCCTAAAATTAAAGCTTGGTGTACTGTTCTATCTGGCAAATTTCATTTAAGCAAATCTAAAATCAAAGAACTATTTGAGACACTTCTTGGCATACCTATCAGCAAGGGAAGCGTTATAAATACCCATTACCAAGCAGCATTGATGCTACAACACCCTTATGAAGAGGCTTTGCAAACCTTAAGAAAGAGCAATACTGTTTATGCAGATGAAACAGGTTGGAGAACTTTAGGAAAAACCAAATGGTTATGGCAAGCAACTGATAAAGAAGTTGTAATTTTTAAAATTTTTACTAGCCGTGGTAAAAAAGCCTTTCAATCTCTTCTTGGCAAAGATGTCGTCCAAAATTTAGTAACAGATAGATTAAAATCTTATTACACAAATGGTCTACACCAATACTGCTGGGCTCATTTAAAAAGAGATTTTAACAGGATCGAGCAACGAAGCGGACCTATATCAATGATTGGAAAATTAATGGGAACTCTGTGCTCTTTTCTCTTTAAATGTGTACATGAGCAGGACAAAATGAGCGAAGAACAGTTTATAGAGAAGGCTAAAGAAATAAAAGATGCATTTCATTATCTCTTTAAACTCGCGCTAAGAGCTGATACTCACGATTTTAAGCTTGGAATAACCGGCCGTTTCTGTGAACGAATGTTAAGTGATGAAGAAAAGCTGTGGGCTTTTATTGAAGATCAAAATCTCGACCTTACCAATAATCTTTCAGAGAGAAACTTAAGGCCTGCCGTTCTTTGGCGAAAAGTCTCTTTCGGAAACAAAAGCGCAAGAGGAGAGCAATTCGTCGAAAGAATTCTCTCCGTTATTGAAACCATTAAAATTCAAAGCCGAAATATTCTTGATTACTTGATTGCTTGTTTTAGCGCTAGAAGCAAATGCTTACCCATTCCTTCTTTTATGTGCATCAATTAAACTTTTGAGGCACACAGTGACCAATTACATAAAAAAGGCAAGAAAATTAACGGTACTTTGAAAGTATCGCTAAACTCTTGCCTGACCAATAAACTTAAATTTGTAGAAGCTTATCAACCTCTATATAAATAGAATTAACGACGATAACCACCAGATCTTGCACCCATGGAATCGCTACGATAGTCTCTTCGTTCTTCGCGATCGCCATGATCTCCACCACGATCACCTCTGTGGCCTCGATCCCCACGATCTCCACGGTCTCCCCGTTCCTGAGCCAAGCTAACACGAAGATTTCTCTCTAGCAATGGCTTCTCATTAAGCTCACGAATAGCTGCTGTTGCTGATTCAGCACTCTTCATTTCGACAAATCCAAATCCTTTGGATTTTCCTGTCATTTGATCAGTAACAATCTTGGCACTAACCACCTCACCAAATTTCTCGAAATGTTCTTTTAGTTGATCTTCAGTTGTTCTCCAAGATAAATTACCAACAAATATTTTTTTCATAAATTTCTCCATAATTGGATTAAGTTAACAAGGGGCCTATTTTGCACCCATTCAGCTCCCCTTCGGCACTGGACAGGGACAATCTTCGTCCTTTTATGGTTACGAACTTAGACGTAGTAACAAAAACGAAATCTAAAGCAAGAATCCTTCTATGCTTAACCATAAATAAATACGTTGACTCATGATGGGTGATGGAGCAAGGGGAAACAAGGTATTTAACTTTGAGCTTAAACTCATTACGATTTAGAGAAGACCAGTTAGAGAAGGCTTTACAACGTTCTCAACATTAATTCGCTAACTTAATCCTGTAAGTCTCAAAATACATACTTATCAACCTCTTTGCGCTACACCATTATGTATACGTAAAGGGCATGTACTTTTTCCGTGAAATAAACATTACCTCAACTTATGTAGTCAACCTTATTGTAACATAATTTCCATTTAAGTCTAGTAGAATGTTAAAAAAAGTTTCGGATATCGAAAGATATTGATAATGAGGGACATACTCATTCCAGTTAAAAGCTGGAAATTTGGGCAACGCGAAAGCTCTCGCGATTCAACGATCAAAGATGAGCCTATATGGAAGTATATAGGCTCATCTTTGATCGTTGAAGCCCGAGGCTTTGGCGCAGCCGAAATTCCAGCTTTCAACTGGAAGAAGTATATATTTAATGTTGAAATTCGTAAAATTCTATAATTGCCTTACAATAAAAGAAAGATCTGGTATAATTTCTTAAATTTATCCTGATGAATAAAATTATGCCAGAGCTTCCAGAGGTCCAAACGATTATCGATGATCTACAACGAGAAGGCCTTGTTGGGCAGGTCATTCAATATGTTCATGTTTACTGGGCAAACACAGTTTCTACCCCTGATCTATCTATATTTCGACACATTCTTGTAGAAAAACAAATTCAAGGGATTAGCCGACGAGGAAAATATTTAATTTTCCATCTTTCTGAAGATTATGATCTTCTTGTCCATTTACGTATGACAGGGCATCTACTTCTTGTATCAGAGAAGACTCCCCTATCGCCTTATGTACGTCTGGTTTTGGAATTAAAAAATCACCATCAACAGCTTCTCTTTCATGATACACGCAAATTTGGGCGATGGTACCTGGTGCATCGTTCACATACTCTTTTTGAGAAAATGGGTCCAGAACCTTTGAGTTCCTCTTTTTCTAGTGATTCCTTTCTCTCAAGCCTTAAAAACCGACAACGTGCACTTAAACCTTTATTATTAGATCAGACATTCATTGCAGGCCTAGGCAATATTTACGTAGATGAAGCTCTTTGGGAAGCTCAGCTCCATCCTTTGCAACCAGCTAATACTTTAACAGATAAGGAAGCGCAAAATCTTTATCATGCTATTCAACGTGTCCTTAAACGGGGAATTGCTAGCCAAGGAACAACTTTAGGGACAGGCCGAGCAAATTTTTACCGTTTGAATGGAAAGCAAGGGGGTCATCAACTATTGCTGAATGTTTTTCGACGGACAGGAAAACCATGCCACCGGTGTGGCCATTTGATCGAACGGCTAATGGTTACTCAAAGAAGCACACATATTTGCCCTTCTTGTCAGAAGAGAGACATGAGATCATTTACAAAATTAAAAAATAATGAACCCAACTGATATTGATTCTCACCTTTATTTTAAACGGACCCGTTTAGCCTATATAGTGACTCGTGTTTTAGATACTCCTTTTTGGGCTATTTATAATATGCTGCCTTTTATTTTATATAAGGATTTGCAGGCAACTCCCACTCAATTAGCTGTTCTTGTCGCTCTTAAACCATTAGTCTCTCTTTTATCTATGTATTGGAGTGTTGCTATCAATAAGCGAAGCGATCGGCTTATTGCTAATATCCTATGGGCTAGATGGTTAGGATATTTACCTTTTTTCTTTTTTCCTTTTATTGATCACATCTGGTTTTTTATTGCGTCATTTGGGTTATATATGATGCTTGCGGTTGGCATTGTTCCAGCTTGGATGGAGATTCTCAAGCTTAATATTCCAAGAAAAGCTCGCGAGCGGGTCTTTTCTTATACACAGGCTTTTGGCTATATGGGAGGAGGCCTTTTACCCTTTATTCTAGGATGGATATTGGATGGTTATTTTGAAGCTTGGCGTTGGATATTTCCCTTAACAGCTTTCTTAGCCCTCTTCTCCTTCTTTTTTCAGTATCGGATTCTCATCCCAACTGATCCATCTCAAGCACCAGAACTGAATCCAGTGTCTTTTTCTGCAACGACGCCCTTTTATCTATTCTTCAAACCTTGGAAACTAGCCTGGGAGTTAATTAGCAAGCGTTTAGATTTCAGGAAATTTCAAATTGGTTTTATGATCATGGGATGTGGCTTAATGATGATACAGCCTTCTCTTCCGGTTTTCTTTGTGGATGTATTAAATTTATCTTATACAGAGCTAGCAATTGCCCTTACTTTATGTAAGGGAATTGGCTTTGCTATTGCTTCTCCCCTCTGGCCTAAATGGATCCATGATGTAGATATCTATCGTTTTAGTAGTTGGATTGCGGGATTAGCCTGTTTATTTCCACTCTGTCTGATATTAGCTAAATTCCACCTTTTTTGGCTTTATTTAGGCTATTTAGGTTATGGCATTATGCAAGCAGGGAGTGAGCTTAATTGGAATATGTCCGGGCCTATTTTTGCTAAGGAAGAGGATAGTTCTACTTTCAGTAGTATCAATGTGATTGCCGTCGGTTTGCGTGGTTGCTTTATTCCGGTTTTAGGGAGCCTATTTTTATCTACATCAAACTCTTTTATTGTAATGGGTATAGGAAGTCTCTTGTGTTTAGTGTCTACAGGATTACTAGCTGCTTATAGTAGACGACAAGATTTTTATTTGACTGAGAGTATAAAATATGTTAACTAAATAATGTGTTATTAGATTGATTGTGATCATTATTTTAGGTAGTCTTAACAAGGCGTTCTATTGGATAAATAACTTTACCTCTTTGTCTGAGATCGGGAAAATCTGCAAAAACTGCCTTAATAGAATCTGCAAAGTTCTTACTATTTATTGCGCAACTATCAAATTTATTTCATCAAAAAAGCCCGTTTTTTTAAAATTGACTTTTATTATTATTTTATAATATAATTCAGTTTTAATAATCAATAAAACAATATATTAAATATAAATTTATATGGGTAATATTTCAGTTTCTAATCAGGAATGGATGTTTTGCTTAAAAACAGCCTTCCCTGCTGAGTTAGTAGATCCTAAAAGACATGGTTTTCTTTACAAGGCTGGCGAAAAAATTCAGGTATCTTCTTCTCCTCATCCTTCCAATTTAAATATTGACAAGATTGTTCAAATTTCTCGCTATTTTCTTCAAAATAAACGTTTTTCTTTAGAGGATCTTAGAGACTTAAAAAAATGCTATACGATCATGCAAACAAGCGCAGCTCGACCCAAATGGTTCTGGTCTAGATTTTTTGAAAAATGCGTTCATTTCTGCAGAGGAGAACATTTTATTAACGTCAGTTCGATTTTAAAATCTAGATTTTAGCAAACAAAGAGGCTTGAAAAAAAAGCTTCCTCGTTGGTTAATGTTTGTTTTCCACAACAAGCTTACAACCAAAAGGAAGCAAAAAATGATTAATTTGACCGAGCTATTTTGCAATATAGATGATTTTTGGAAAAATTTCGAGAAATTATGGAGCGAAAGATTACTTGCTGAAAACAAACGAGAGCCAAAAAGAGAGCCGTGCCTCTGCCCTAGTGAAGTCATGACGTTGATTATTTTATTTCATATAATCGGCTATAGGAATTTTAAGACTTTTTATAACAGCCACGTAATTAACTATTTGAAAAGAGAATTTCCAAATCTTCCAAGCTATAATCGATTTGTGGAATTGAAAAGTCAACTGGTCTTTCCTCTGCATTGTTATTTGATGACACGTCTAGGAAGTTGCAGCGGCATTTCATTTGTCGATTCAGCGTCTTTGGAAGTTAGCCACCCAAAGCGTGTCCACAGCCACAAAGTATTCAAAGGGATTGCCAAATGGGGAAAGACCTCTGTTGGTTACTTTTATGGCTTTAAGCTGCATATCGTAGTGAATGATGCAGGAGAGCTTTTAGCTTATATGATCACTGCTGGCAATATTGATGATAGAAAACCTGTTCCAGGGCTCGTACAAAAGGTCTTTGGCAAGGTTTTTGGCGACAAAGGGTACATATCCTCAGATTTATTTGATAGGCTTATGCAACAAGGGGTGCAGCTGATCACCAAAATAAAATCAAATATGAAAAATAAGCTGATGCCACTGATAGACAAGCAGATGCTTCGTAAAAGGGGAATCGTCGAAACCATTATTGATCAGCTGAAAAACATTTCACAAATCGAGCATTCCAGGCATAGAAGTCCGACCAACTTTTTAGTCAACTTGTTGTCGGGATTAATTGCTTACACCCTTCGTCCTAAAAAGCCATCTCTAAATTTGCGCGAAAATGAGCTTAAAGTACTGATGACGAGCTAATTGAAAATCGAACTGACGTTTTATTAGTACTCATGCATTGCTAAATCAAGAATTAAAGAAAATTGAAAGAGAGGAAAAGATCCAGGAATATAAAGCAAATTTAAAAAAATTGATTGCTGATCATCCAACTATGGATAGTCATGTTAAGGAATTAATTTGCCAATGGGAAAAAGAAAATAACAGCTTAACTGCTAATTTACAGGAGCGCCTTCAACTGCGTCTAGACGTTGCCACTGGCCTAGTTCAACAGCAAATCAAGTGGAATAAACCTGAAAATCATTTGGCAAATGTCAGATTAGAGAAAGGAGTAGAGGAGAAAGAGCTGCAGATAGAGGAAATGATTGAATTTTTCAAGACTCTTTGCTCTTATTCCACTAAGAAGAATTCTACTGAAGTTCATGAAATGATTAAAAAAATGGAGTTTTCCTCTCTCAATCAGCTTATTGAAAAAATAAAAATATGGGTAGAAAAGCACCATATCGAATTTCCAGAGACAATCTTAGCAGGTGCCTTATTGGGTTTACTAACTTATCTCAATAGCGAAGATTCAAAGGAAGAGCAAAAAGTTTATCAAAAAATTATCGCGAATGCAGTGGAAATTTATGCCGAGTCGACTAGAATAGAGAGATTGCCAGAAGAGATTAAAGAGCGCAGGAGACAAGAGATTGGAATGCTTAAAAATACGGTGGCTATCTTTAAAAAGGAAGTTGCACAACCGGGAGCTATTGAAGAGAGTAAAGTGACGATACGAGACCTTGCCACTGATGAAAAAGTATTAGGCAGAACAAGTCCATTAGCTCTTCCGAATGGAACAGTCATTGAGGTGCCCGCTCAATTTCTCCTGGATGCCATTCGCCTGAATTCAATCTCTGTAAATGGAAAAATTTTATTTGAGTTAGGAAAAAAAGGAGAAGATGAAGCATCACAAAAGATACAACGTGGTCATATTGTACAAGGGATTCTAGATGCGCTTCAATTAAATTCTGATGCTTCTCCTGAGGAAATTCAAGTTTGTTTTAAGAGGTTAGCGATGATCGCTAATCAGTCCTTTGTAGCTGATATTTGTCGTCAATTGACACTCAAGGTTAACCCATTTCCCCAGTCAGCTTTCTTTACTATTCATGAGGAAAAAGGATACAGAGGAGGAGAAATCAAATTTGATATGAAAATCGATCCAAAAAATATAAGCAGCACATTCTCTCTTACTTTTTTGTTTCAAGACCCTCTATTATCTGAATACGAAGAAGGTGGATTGCGTATGGGATATACAGCGATCAAGCGCACTGTTACTTGCTCCAGAAATGAATGGAGTCAGAAACCCGACGTATTAACTAAAGAAGAAGCATTTCCTCATCTGGATGTTCAAGATGAATTATCAGATTTTTGTGCAACTCCTCAAGCAGCATTAAAAAACTTAGAAACTCAATATAAGAAGGCCTCTGTCAGCCCAGGTTTGTGGAGTTGGTTAGGGTAATTCAGATTATAGAAGGCGCCAACATTTTTGTTTGATTAGGAATATAAAATTATTTAATTAAATAAATTTTAAGCGAGAAATCTGTTATTTTACATTGAATTTTATTATTATTTTATAATAGAATCTGGTTTATTATCTATGGATAGGTTTACATACAATTAAGTCGAAAAATTGACTTTCGTCTTGCCCAAAAGTCAATTTTTCAACTTAATTGTATATAATCTCCTATGCTTAACTATATTAATGAAATTTTGTGATTGATAGAAAAAAGAGGTTAAATAATGACACCACTTCATATGGATAATTTTTCAGTTACTAATGAGGAATGGATGACTTGCTTAAAAACAGCCTTCCCTGCTGGGTTAGTAGACCCTAAAAGACATGGTTTTCTTTACAGAGCTGGCGAAAAAATTCTGGTATCTCCTTCTCCTCAGCCTTCCAATTTAAATATTGACAAGATTGTTCAAGTTTCTCGCTGTTTTCTTGAAAATAAACTTTTTTCTTTAGAGAATCTTGAAGACTTAAAAAAATGCTATACGATCATGCAAACAAGCGCAGCTCGACCCAAATGGTTCTGGTCTAGATTTTTTGAAAAATGCGTTCATTTCTGCAGAGGAGAACATTTTATTAGTACTAATGTATTGCTGAATCAAGAATTACTGCGTCTAGACATTGCCACTGAACTATTCCTCCGGAATAAATTTCAAAAGCAATTAGAGGAAGATTTGCAAAATGCCCCAATAGAAACTAGTTTAAATCTAACTACAACACGACAGGAATGGAGACAAGTAGTTCAGCAATGGGGACAAATTCTAGAAATGTGTAAAAATCTTCACAAAGAGAAGATCTTTGAATATGAATATGAGAAGAAGCTAAAAGAATGTACTTCTATTAAGAAATTAATAAAATTAAAAAAATCATTACTTAATGATGCTGAAAAATTTAATTTCCTGTCACTTTTTGTCCATGTTAGAAAGGCGATAATTGATCTTTCAGCCATAGCTGAAGTCTAATGACAAATAAAATGTTTTATTATGCGGAAGACGGGCGTTGAACCATGGGGCTTTGGCTCAGTCGAAATAACGCTATTTTTGCGTAAGGTGAGTTATTAATAGGACATTACCAAAAATCATTTTTACTACTTTAATAACAGAAGAAGAAATAGATGATTATATAAATCGCGTCACAGAGAAAGTACAAGAGTTAAAAAAATCCTCTTGAAGATATCGTTTAGTAATTCTGACACTAAGTTATCTGATTTTTCGTAACCGTTCACGGTGTGCATCAAAAATCTAATTGATGCACACAAAAGAAGGAATAGATAGAAGCTGATATCTTGCCTTAAAGCAATGAGTTAAATAACCCAAGATGTTTCGTTTTTGAATCTTTAGGGTTTCAACAACAGAAAGAATTCGTTCAACAAATTGTTCGCCTTTAGCACTTTGATTACCAAAAGAAACTTTACGCCAAAGGACAGCTGGCCTTAAATTTCTCTCTGACAAGTTATTTGTAAGATCAAGGGTTGAGTCTTCTATAAAAGCCCAAAGCTTTTCTTCTTCAGAAAGAAGACGTTCACAAAATCTTCCAGTTTTACCAAGCTTTAAATCATGGGTATCTGCTCGAAGTCCTAGCTTAAACAGGTAATGAAAGTCTTCTTTTAAACCTTTGATTTTTTCTTTGAACTCTTCATCGCTTAAATTGTCTTTTTCATGTGACCATCTAAAAAGAAGACCGCATAGCGATCCCATAAGCTTTCCGATCCAAGAAACTAGTCCATCTCTTTGTTCAATTCTTTTAAAATCTCTCTTTAAATGTGCCCAGCAGTATTGATGTAAACCCAATGTCGAGTAAACCCTAAATCTATCTGTGACTAAATTTTGAATACAATCCTTGCCTAGAAAGCTTTGAAAAGCTTTTTTACCTCGACTTGAGAAGAGTTTAAAAATCACAATTTGTTTATCGCTTGCTTGCCATAGCCATTTAGCTTGCCCTTTAGTCTTCCATCCAGTTTCATCTGCATGAACGGTTTTACTTTTTCTTAAAAGCTTTAAAGCTTCTTCATAAGGTTCCTTTAAAAAAGCAGATGCTTGGGCTTCAACATTGATAATGCTTCCTAAGCTAATATCAATGTTAAATAAAGTCTTAAACAGCTCTTGAATATTTCTTTTGCTTAAATGGAATTTACCAGAAAGCGTAGAGGATAAAGCTTTAATTTTTGGACCAAATGTACTTATTGTCACATCATAAGGCAGAAAAGCCCGCACTTTTTTACCACAACTTGCACATCTGCAAGCTAAGGCTTGATGCTCTGTAACAATTGGCTTTACCTTTGGAAGTTCTATTGTCTGACGGGCTTCTACAATAGTACTTCTTGGTAAAAAGTTATTTGATCCACATTTATCACAATGTAAAGGAAAGTATTGTTTAAATTCTGTGATCTCTTCTTTGGCAAACCATTTCCTTGCAAACCCTTGCCTTTTTGGGCGATCCTTTGAAGGTGCCTTTGGTTCTTTTTTAGGGTAACGATCAGATGAAGGTGGTTTAGAAGAATTTTGAGAATTGAGACGAAGCTGCTCTTTTAAATCAGCATTCTCTTTTTTTAATTGTGTGATCTCTTGCTTGAGATCTTCAATGACCTTTTTAAGATCAAGAATAATGGCATCTTTGTCTTCCATGTTAAATGTTATAACATACTGAAAATCAAGATGCAATTATTCTTTTGATGCACACCGTGAACGGTTACGATTTTTCATTGGTGTTGTACCATTATTTCCTTACTAACTCACCTTACGCAAAAAGAGTGGCATTTGGACTGAAGCGAAAGTTCCCCTGGTTCAATGCTCGTCAGTCACCCTATATAAGGAAATATAGGGTGACTGACGAGCATTGAACCATGGGGCTTTGGCTCAGTCGAAATAACGCTATTTTTGCGTAAGGTGAGTTACTAATGCTATCTTAATAAGGGTTCTCTTTGGCGGTGCTCATAGCTATGAAAACGTTCAATAAAGGCTTCAGTAATATCGGTCACGCTTCTTTCCAGTGTCTCAACTGTAGTCTTTAATGGCTCTACTAGCAAACTTGTTTTTTCCCATGTAATAGCCTGGAAAGCTACTCCAGGATCAAAAACCACCCGCCTTAAGAGAACCGATTCAAATAATCTCCCTTCGCAACAGATGGCATACCCATTAGTAATAGGATGTAAAAGAATTTGAATATGAAAAAAAGGAAGAGGGGGAGTGCCACTTTGTACCAATGTGACAGGAGTAATTCCTCCTCTGCTAAAGATAGATTCAACTCCATTTCGGATCGCTTCTTCATTTAAGTAAAGCGTGTCATGAGGAGGCCTAATAATCTCAACATAGATTCCAATATTATTAGTTAAATTGAATAAGTGATCTCCTCCATCCCATTGCCTTCCTCTCAAAATAAGAGCTCCTGGGTGAAAATAAGAAGCCTTTTCAGGCATCAATTGTAATGGCAATATAGGTCTTCTTGATGGTGAAAATTGTTGAATCGGAACATATGGTCTTGGAAATTTTGTGATTAATTTAGATGTTGGAGATTTAGTAGGTATTCCTTGAAAATTCGGAATAGGATAACTAGGCGTATAAATAGGTGAAGGGCTTGGAATAATCTCTGCTTCTAAAATTTCCATAAAGAAGATAAGAATAGATGAAAAAATGAGACTTAAAAGATAAGAAACAGCACGACAATTCATTGGCATCTTTCTCTCCTATCATTAAGTAAAATTTCACTCGTTAAACAGAGCCCAGTTATACATAAGTCGATTGAAAAACCAGCTTTCAACTGGAATGAGTATATAATTTGTCTGTTTGGTATTCCTACTTCATTTCTCAAATTTTCGCAACTAATGCTTTTAATTTTGCAAGAAGCCTAACAACTCTCCTAAAATCTGACTTGTTCTTAGAGCTTTATCCAATCTTGATGAAACGTTTTCATTTTTTGTTGCGTCCTGTTCCGATAGCTCTTTTAATTTATTTCGAACAGGCAAAGAGAATTGACCCTTTTGAGTTAATAACTGTATTATACATTCTCCATTTGTTGTGTTTATATTTTGTAATTGACCTAAGAGAGATAAAATATTTTCCGAAGTTTTTTCATGCTTCTCTAATTCTTGCTCTAATGCTTTTAATTTTTTGCTCGGACTGTCATTATATTTATACCGTTGAAGTAAGGCTTGCAATTCTTGAATTTTCTCCTCTTGATCTTGAAGCAACCTAGCTTGTTCATCTAGCTTTCTTTTTAAAGCATTAAGTTGAGGCTGGACTTTAATTCGGCGAGGCGAAAACATTTCCTCTGCATCTTCCAATCCATTTTCATTCACTTGCACTTGTTCCAAATCTATCTTTTTAGAAAAGTCGCTTCTGGGAGAGGGAGAGTTTGATGTTTTTTCTCCCCTTGGAGATTTTATGATCGGAGAAGATTTTACATCCTGGGATAACTTTTCTTTTAAATTTTGATCTATTTCAAAAGTTGTGCTCTCTTTTTTAACCTCTTTGATCCTTTCTTGAAATGACTGAATCGTCTTCTTTGCATGGCTCTTTTGTTGGTTTAAATCTTTATTTTTCTCTTTTAATTCTATAATTTGATTATGCAATGTTTGTATTTCTGTTTTGAATTTATTTATCTCTTCTTGAGATGCCTGCTTTATTTGGCGTACTAGCAACTCTAAATCATCATTTTCCTGTTTTAATCTTTCGATTTGATTTTTTAGTTGAGGATTAAAAATGATCGGATCTTTTGATCCTATTATTTGGGTTCCCTGTTCTTTTATGACTTCTTGATCCATGAGAAATAACTGTTTCTCATCTGCTAATTGCTGCCTTTCTTTTTCGAATTGGTTTTGTAATGCTCTTAAATCTTGCTCATCTTTTTGAATATTTATCAATTTACTTTGCAGGTCATTAATTTGGCTTTGTAAAATTTGATTAGCTTGTTGAGTATTTTTTAATTGATTTTCAAGAAATTGACATTTATGAATTTGTTCTAAATCATTTTTTAGAGTTTTTTTAATAGATTCAATATCTCTTTCATGTTGTGCCTTAATTCTATAAACACTCTCTAGTTCTTCTTGTAGATTTTTCAGCCTCTTTTCGCTTAGCTTCCTTTCATTTTCTATTTGATTTTCTTGAGACTGTTGAGATATTTTTAAATTTGCATTCTCTTCTTCTAGTTGTTGCAACCTTCTCTCACTTGCCCGAAATAGAATTTCTTTATTTTTGATTTCCTTTTCTCTCTCATTTAATATTTTTTGCTCCTCTTCTAACTTTGTCCTCCCCTCTTTTAACCTCTTTTGATTTTCTGTTAGACCCTCTTTTTCTTGTTCTATCTTCTGTTCTTTTTTGACTATTTCTGCTTGTTTTGCTTCAAGCCGAGTGTTTTGATTCCTTAAATCTCGCTCATGAATCTCAATAGTTTGTTCTCTAGCCAGAAGATTTGTCTCTTTATCACGGAGCCTGAGAGTTTCATCCGTGAGTTTTTGCTGCTTGTGTTCTAGCTTCCCTTGCTGAGCCCCTAATTTTTTTTGCTCTTTGCCCAGCCGCTCTTCTAAATCCTCTTCAAGTAAGACAATTTCCTTTCTTTGAGTTTCGAGTTGATTAGAATCTCTCTTATTGCCGCAACGCAGTGTCCGTTGTTGTGCACTTAATTCTTTTTGCTCTTTTTCTAGTTTTTTCCACTCTTCTTGCAATTGTCTCTGGGATAAATATGATTCCTGCAAAGATAAAAGCTCTTTTCCTTGAGACTGAATGAGCTTTTCCATTTCTTGTTTATCCTGTTGAAAGTTCTGATCAGCTGTTTGAATTTTTCTTTCCTGTGATTCAATTTCCTGTTTGGCTTGATCAAGTTCATGTTTAAGCTTTTCTTTTATTTGTATGGCTTCTTCAAGCTGTTTTTTTAAATCTGCCAATTTTTCTTCTTTCTGTTTAACTTGCTCTACTATATCTTCCTGATTTTTCTTTGGATTAAGAAAAATATTTTCAAGCTCATCGTAATACCTTGTCGCTTTTTCATTATATTTATAAAGTTTATTTTGAAATGAGATCCCTTTTCGATCAATTTTAACTCCTTTGTTACATGTTTGAGTAAAAATTTCTTGATTGGCTTCCAATATTTGCACGATAAGTTCTACAGCACGCCATGAATCTTTTTCAGCGAGACCTAACACATTTTTTTCATCTAATTGATGGGCGATTAGCGTATACTGCCTTTTTTCGTGTAGCAATTTTGCTTCTGCTTGTTGTAACTCTTTTTTCCAATTAAAATTTGATACTATTGAAAGACCCATAGAAAAACCTCAAATAATAAATAAAATTACCATTGAGTTAAAATATAACTAAAAAATTAAATTATTTTAAAGAGACAAAAATTTGCAACCACTTCCTGTAGTTCAAAAATAGCACCGGAAAGAAGATGTGAATACAAGATAAGCTTAGTTAATTAACAGATATTGTATTATTATCCACTACATACTGTAAGGATGCTTTTGCCATCTTAGATAAGAGTTGGAAAGAGTTCAAGAAGTGCTGATATTCATCCATATCTACATCGGATGCTTTAGCAATATAGGTGAGAAGATAAATAGTTTTCTCAACCATAAAAGCTTTTCCTTGTACATCAAAATTTTGATTAATAACATGAAAATCGACAGCCTGTTGATTTTGATAAATTGTCTCTGTAAGCTCTTTTAATTGATTACTAGGATGTGTAGAAATTATTTCATAAACGGTATCGTGAAGAATCTGATCTATGTTAGAAGTATCTACATCAGAAGGATAGGTGATCAAGTTAATCATAAAGACAGATCCATTCAGTCCCTCTGATACATATATCTCATATCTTCTTTTCTTGTCACTCTTAGGAATTTCCAGAGTTTCTTTAATATATTGGGGTGTTGAAGGAAGAAGGATTTTAAATTTCCTAGATTGATCTATAAACTCCCTCCAATTGAGATAAACAGGAGCTGCTGCTTGACCCGCTTTTGTTCTAGATAAATTTTTATCTGTGTTTATGGTTCGTGTGCTAACTAAAATTACCCCTATTAACAAGGTAGCCAAAACGATGAAAATGATTGTTTTTGTCATAGCCCAATCCTTATTTCATTTAAATTTAGATATGAATCATTTCTCTCTTTAAAGGCCACCACGCCAAAACAAAGATCAAAAAGCAGCTTTTCATTTATAAACTTATATATATATTAAGATTTTAATTCCTACAACACTCAAATTTACAACTTTAATGAATATAACATTAAAGCAACTCTAATCTCTTAATATGTTCATTTTCATCGTAAACAGCGCGAATAAAGTAAAATTCTTTTTGGTTTGAATAGACTTCAATAGGTGTTCCAACAACCTCCCAAATCCCACCAGTACCGACATCGAGAACTCCATGCATAAAAGCCCGAGATGCTGATCCAGTTTCTTTTTGAGCTCGATATATTTCCACAAGCTCTCCTGTTTCCAATCTCTCCCCGCTCATTACTGTGGCCCCTGTAGCGATCAATTGGCCACGTGTATAACAGGCCTGAATCTTCTCTATTCCAACCCCTTCTTTTTTAGCTGCCATTATCACTGAACATGATGATAGAAAATAAATAGCAATTAAAGATAAAATTATTTTTCTCATATATCTTTCCTGTTTAGTTAATTCAGTATTACAATACTAAATTAAATAAGTATTAAAGTAGATGAAAAAAAATTATATTAAATGATTTTTGGGTTTATTTTCTTGAATTCAACTATCTCTTCTCAGTTCTTTGCTCAGTAAACTTCTTGCAAAACAAGAGAAGCTCGCAGGAGGTCTATGGATTAAAAATATTGACCATAGGTGATTCCAAAGAAATTGATTGATGCTTTCAATTTAGCGTCTCCTCCTCCCACTGTTGTGGGGATGCTACGACGTCCGTGGAGTTTGTTTTCGAACCCATGTTGGAAATAAAATGATAACTCTTTGCAATCCCATGCATATGTCGTGCCTAGGGTCGCAATATGCTCAATAATGTAGAGCACAAGCAAATTGGGAAAAGCATTTTTTTTGGTTGTTGGACTACGACCATAATCATAGCCAGCCCGAAGGGTCCACTGATCATTTATCCCATAGGCTACGCCAAAACGATAAATATTTTGGTCACGCCAGCCAAATCCGGGAGCATTTTTGGTTCCAAGTTTATATAAAAAGGTATTAGGAAAAACGGGATTGCGTACAGCTCTGTTAGCATTCCTCCAGTAAATATGTTCGAAATCAAAGGTGAATGCTAAATTTGATAGAGGTGTGAAAGCAATGCCAAGCCTAGCAATACTCGGAAAATGAAATCTAGCCTTATCTGCCAAAGATCCTTTATACTTATTAAAATTGTCCATATATGTTTTAGGAGTATAAAAAATGCCAAGAGATAAGTAGCGGGTAAAATGTCCTAACCAACCAAAGGAGACTCCAATACCAGATGCATAATTATAGCCACGGTTTGTCACATGCCCTGGAAAGGCCGTTACTTCTGGTGTATCAGCATTTTGTAAGCCATCAGATTTCAGACGGTGCAGCCTATAATCGAATGATATTCCAAATGAATGACAAGGATGGACTTTCATTGCTAAGGTTGTAGCAAGAACCAAATGAGCATAATCAAAACCTGTTTTTTTTCCTTGTCCAAAAATAAGAAGAGCTGGTCTATAAGTTGTTTTTTGAACCGCTACCCCATAAGTTGTTAATCCTATAGAAAAATTTCTAAGGAATTGTTTATTTACAGAAAAACTACCACCGGGAAAATCCTTTTTATGCATTGCATTAAAGCTCCCATTGAACAAAGGGTTAGCATTGTTCCTAATTTCTCCTCGACCTCTCGTTCGAACATAACTAGCTTCTACATCAAACCGATCCCCTATTTCCGCCATACCGGCTGGATTGTAAATAGTAGTAAAAGAATCTTGAGGGTAAGCTACTCCTGTAATGCCCATTCCCAAAGCTTTAGCTCCTGCAAAGGCTTCTAAAGAAGAGCATTGAAAAAGATAGACCCATAGTAAACCCATACAAACAAACTTATAAAGAGAAAGAGATAGTTGCTTCATAAATACTCCAATTTTAAGTCGCATCCTACTATTACCTTAAATAAAAAAGCTATATTTAAAATTTAACATCTTAAGTTATTGATAATAAAAATATTATGTTTGTGTTTTTAGAATAATTACTTCATATTTTCGGATTGAATATTATCTGCCTCCTCTCTGCATGCCGCCTTTCACCCTTCACAAGAAATATTTAAAAGCATAAAATGAAGATCTAGCCGCTTAATAAAGAGGTACTCACCCTATGGAAAATGTTATGTTTTGGTTAATCATCAGTATTGTTGTCATCATTATCTTGTTGGTGTTATGGGGGATAGGTCTTTATAACCGACTTATTCAATTACGTAATCAAGTGAATAATGCATGGAGCCAGATTGATGTCCAACTTCAACGTCGTTATGATCTAATTCCCAATTTAGTAGAAGCTGTAAAGGGTTATATGACCTATGAGCGAAATACTTTGGAGGCTGTCATTAATGCGAGAAATCAAGCACAAGCAGCTCGTAATCGGGTGGAACAAGGTGGGGGGCCAACAGCAAGTTCCATTAAAGATTTAATAGGAGCTGAGGCGGCCTTACAAGGGGCGATGACAAATGTGATGGCTCTTGCTGAGAATTATCCGCAACTGAGAGCTAGTGAAAATATGCAGCAACTTCAAGAGGAATTGAGCTCAACAGAAAATAAAATCGCTTTTGCACGTCAAGCTTATAACGATAATGTGATGCGTTATAATATTACTCAACAACAGTTTCCAGCTGTGTTATTAACAGGAGCATTTGGGCACCATCCTGTTGAACTTTTCCAGGTAGAAGATCAGCAAGTGAAAAAAGCGCCAAAAGTCTCTTTTTCTTAGAACTATGTTTTCAAACAAATAACCTTAAAGCTCAGGTTATACCAATTGAGAAGTCAAGGTTAATCTATGGTCATGAATTTTTGGGAAGCTCAAAGACATGCAAAGGCTAGAACAACCCTATATTTATTTACTTTCATTCTTTTAACATTGACCGCTGCTGTGTTAGCGGAATGGGCGATGCGCCTTTTTGCTGGGGGTAATTATAACCCTCATCTCCCTTATGTGGGACTTGTTTTTTTAGGGATTACCTTTGCCGTTGCGGGCTTTAATTATATGAATTATCGAGGATTAGGAGGAAGCTATGTAGCTGAATCGATGAATGCTAAGCAGGTCAATCCTTATACTCGCAATCCCAAGGAGAGGCAGCTCTTGAATATTGTAGAAGAGATCGCATTAGCGACTTCTCTACCCACTCCCCCTGTTTATATTTTAGAAGCACGAGAAATCAATGCTTTTGCTGCTGGGACATCTCCCGATAACGCTGCCATTACTGTGACAAGAGGCACATTAGATCTGTTAAATCGAGATGAGCTTCAAGGTGTTCTTGCTCATGAGTTTGGACATATTTATAATGGTGATATGAAAATTGGCATGCGTGTGGCTGCTATGATCATGGGATTTTTCATTGCTTCGTATGTGGGTTTGCGTCTTTTACAAGGGTCTTTTTATCTATCTAGTGGCGAAGATAGGCGAGGAAATGGCAATGGAGAGCGAAGAGGTGGCAATCCTGTCGCAATAGCAGCTATCATCCTTCTGATAATAGGCTCTTTAACATGGTTTTTTGGCTCTATTTTGCAAGCCATGGTGAGTCGCCAACGGGAATACTTGGCAGATGCTTGCTCTGTTCAATACACACGGAATCCCTTGGGGATCGCAGGAGCTTTAAGAAAAATTTCGACCTTTATAGCAGCTGATATGCCTAGAAGTGGCCAGGCTTATTCTCACCTTTACTTCAACGAACATCCCTCTTTTTGGGCACGTTTATTTGCCACCCATCCTCCTCTTGAAAAGAGGATAGCCGCTATTGAAGGAGGAGAATACGAGGCTCTGCCGCAAGATTTGAGTTTGCCTCGCTCTTCTCCCCCATCTCCTCCTAAATTTTAAGAATAAGAATACAAGATTAATGTTACGGAGCATTAGCATGTATGATGCGATTGTTGTCGGAGCAGGACCAGCTGGTGGCCAATGCGCGAGGGACTTAGCTCGCAAAAGTAGAAGAGTTTTGCTTATTGATAAAGCAAAAGGTTTTTTAGAAAATAATTATTCAAGCGGGGGAGCTCCTCTAGAGGTTATGAACGACTTTGAACTTCCCTCTTCTATTGTCGGGACTTACTGGAACAAGCTGACAATTCGTTCGACTAAAGAGAAGTCTGTCTGGTACTCTCCTTTTCCTTTTGGACCGATTATCGATTTTGATAAGTTGCGTGCTTTTCTTTCCGAAGAGACTGTGAAAAATGGAGGAGACTTTCAGTTAGGATATCGTTACCAGTCCCATCGCCTCTCCTCTCACAACATTGATGTTCAGATCAGAAATCAAGCTACACAAGAGGAGATTTGCTTGCAAACAAAAGTCCTCATAGATGCAACAGGAAGCGAACGTCGAGTTTTAAGTCAGCATAATTATGATAAAGACCAAGCGATGGCTGCCACAGGAATTGAATATCATATTCAAGTTGAGCCAGCTATCTATGAATCTTTTGCATGCTCGCTGAATTTTTTCTTAGGTCATCACTGGATGCCACAGGGGTATGCATGGATCTTTCCGATGTCTCCCTGTCAACTGAAAATAGGGGTTATCCGTTATTTTAAAAATAAATCTTATATTCCTTATGAACCTTCTTATGATTTTTATTTGAATCAGATGTTGACTTTATGCGGACCAGCTCGAGTTCTCGATAAGCATGGTAAAACTATTTATTATACATGGGGTCAAAAAGATCAGCGCCATCAAGGTCCCATTTTAGCTATAGGAGATGCGATCTCTTCAATTAATCCTTTGGGTTGTGAAGGAATTCGACATGCTTTAGTGAGCGGTCGTCAGGCTGCTATAGAAGTAGATAGGTTTCTAA
Source organism: uncultured Parachlamydiaceae bacterium (assembly GCA_963838645.1). Taxonomy (GTDB): domain Bacteria; phylum Chlamydiota; class Chlamydiia; order Chlamydiales; family Parachlamydiaceae; genus CAWIRV01. The sequence continues at coordinate 139,250 of CAWIRV010000007.1, forward strand.
ACGGAGAGATTAGCTATTTTAATAGTTATAATCAAGCCATGAATAGATACTTTGGCTGGAAGTGGTTTCTCTCCGAGTTATTCATGAGCAGCTTATTTAAATCTACCCACGATGGATTAATGGATCAAGCTGTGCGCTACTTTAGCCATATGAGTAATGAAGAGATCATGGATGTCATTTTTCGTTATCGTTTCCAAAAAACATTAAAGTCTTATGCTTATTATTTCGCATCTCGCTTGAAGAATCTTTTTAAATATACACGAAATGTATAAAGATAAAGAGCTCTTGGTTTCATTTGACTTTTTCATGACCTCAATTCTATTATAATGTTATTTAAAATGGCTATCAGATCTGTTTGGAAAAATGAGAAAATTTAAATTAAAAGGATATGGGTTTCTTAGGGATATTATAACCTATCTTCGACTCGGCTGGAAATCTCGTTTATTCTCTTATTATCTCAAATCTTGTTGTGAAATCCTCTTATTTAATTTGAATAGATTTCGCCAAGCTTTAGATTATGTGAAAAGAAATCGTATCCAATCTATCAACGCAGAAAAAGTTCAGAGGCTTAAAAAAATATCTGCCGGTCTACATCTTCTCTTACCAACCGACCCCCTTTTTACTTACTCGATTTTAATCCCTGTTAAACACTCGCATCCTTCCTATTTTAGAAAGAGCTTACAATCCGCCTTAGATCAAACAGCCCCCTCTTTAGAAATACTCATTGGTTTTGAGAGAAAACAATCTGCTTTAATTTATCAAATTTTAGAAGAGTTAAAACAGAGCTTTCCCAATAAAATACGAGAATTTCATTTTCATTCATTAACAGATCTTCCTCAAAATGAGTTAGCTAAAAGGGCTAATGGAAATTTCTTATTTATATTAGAAGAAAACGATTGGATACGGCCTGATCTTTTATTTCGCTATGAGCAAACCTTACGAGCTCTTCCCCATCCTCAATGGACAGTCCTTTATTGTCATGAGAACAAAATTACCGAAAAGGATGAGGTAATTCCCATGACTGAGATTCATAAGCCTCTCCTCCATTTTCCTTTCTTTTTTGGAAATTTTAGTGAGCGTGGATTAATGGTCCCTAAATGTTTATGGAATAAAATAGGGGGGCTACGTTCGGCTTATCAAGAAGCTAAGGGTGAAGATTTGATTTTGCGTTTAGAAACAGCTGGCGCAGTGTTTCAATTGATTCCAGTTTGTTTATATTCTCAACGTATGATTCCTGGAAAAACTCATCAAATAGAAGAGAAATCGCAAGAAATGCTTATGCGATCTTTAACCGACTATACAAAGGCTAAAGGCTTGGATTGGACATGGAGTTTAGGATATGATCACACTATACGTGCTATCCCCTCTATTCAGCAACATAATACGATTCAAGTCATTGTCCCTTTTAAAGATCAAAAAGCTTTGACTCTTAGTTGTATCCAACATGTCTTAAAACAAAAAGAAGTCAATATTAAACTGACAGCTGTGGATAATGCCAGTACAGATGTTTCTATCAGTCAAGAAATTTGTTCTTTAGGTGCAGAAGTCTTGACAATCAATGAGCCGTTTAATTATTCACGTTTGAATAATTTAGCTGTCAACTGTACCAAAACAGCATCAAATTGTGAGATATTGCTATTTTTAAATAATGATGTGGATTTGGAAGAGGGAGCGCTCATTGAGATGCTGCGTTGGATAGATCAACCTCAAATTGGCATGGTTGGTTGTCGTTTACATTATCCAGATGGACGTCTACAGCATGGAGGAGTCTATCTAGACTATACTCAGTATCATGATCGGCTTCCTTATAATATGCAATGGAATCATGCAGAAAAAATACATTCATTTCCCTCTATGAAGCTGACGAAAAAACTGGGGATTGTGCCGGCTGTAACAGCCGCATGTGCTCTGATTAAACGTCAGATTTTTCTGGAAATGGGTGGATTTGATGAAATTTGGTATCCTATTGCTTATAGTGATACCAATTTAGCAATCAGGCTTAGTTTAATTGGACTAAAATGCTTTTATACGCCTTATGCAGTGGGTACTCATCATGAAAGCATTTCGCGCAAAGAAGTGATAGAAGATTATGAAAATTCTCTTTGGCTTCACCAGCTATTATTAAGAAATCGGCATCAGTTCCCTTTTTTCTCTAAGGAATTTTAATGAAAATGACAGAAAAAGTAGATGTTTTATTAGCAACTTACCAAGGCGAGCATTATCTTCAAGAACAGATTCAATCTATTCTTAATCAAAGCTATTCTGATCTTCATATTTGGGTACGAGATGATGGTTCTTCAGATCAGACAGAATCCATTCTCCGCCAAATGGTTGAAGCCTATCCTAATCAGATTTCTCTTATTCCAGCTATTCAAAATTTAGGGGCCAAAGGTAACTTTTCTGAGTTAATGAAATATGCCAAAGCGGATTATATTTTATTTTCAGATCAAGACGATAGATGGTTACCTGATAAAGTAGAGTGGAGTTTGAACGTAATCAAGAAGATGGAAAAAGAGTATGGACACCAGGCTCCTCTTTTAGTTCATACAGATTTAAAAGTGGTTCGAGCTGATATGTCAGAAATATCAGATTCTCTTTGGCGTTATGCACATCTCAATCCCCATTCGACCGCCCTTAACCGTATTTTGACACAGAATATTGTGACAGGATGTACGATGATGGTTAACCGTTCTCTTCTTAATTTAGCATGGCCAATCCCTAGTGAAGCTATTATGCACGATTGGTGGATTGCATTGGTTGCTTCTGCCTTAGGACACATTGGCTGTGTTAATCAACCGACAATTCTTTATCGGCAGCACAATGCAAATAGCCTAGGAGCGGAAAAATATAGCCTTTGGTATTTCTTAAAAAGAAAAATAAAGAGATCTTCCAGCCATTATTCTTGCCTATATCGAACCTATGAACAAGCACAGGTTTTTTTACAACAATATGCCCACTTACTTCATTCTCATCAAAAGGCAATTCTCCACACTTATGCCTCACTCAGATATCTCTCCTATTTTGAGAGAAAAAAGCAAATGCTGAAATTTAGATTCTTTAAAAATGGCTTGCTGCATAATATGAAAGCATTTTTACTTGATTAATGAGGTCCAAATTAAATGGCCAAAATCGCTATCTATGCCCATAATGTCATCGGCAAATCGATGACTGGCCCTGCGATTCGCGCTTGGGAATTTGCTAAAGTCTTAAGTCAAGAACATGAAGTCGTACTGCTTTCCCCTAATCAATCGGATCTAAAAGGAAAGGATTTTGCTCTTCTTTATCAAAAGGATCCTGCTAAAAAGAGACAGATTAAAAATGTAGATATTATGATTACCCAAACATTGGGTGTATGTTTAGCTTTTAAAGCTAAATATAATGATACTAAAATTATTTTAGATGCCTATGATCCTATTCCTTTAGAATTTTTAGAATTTTTTAAAAAACATCCTATTAAATTACGCAATGAACAAAATAGACTCTCTTTGTTACGATTGGCTTTTAACTTTGAGATGGCAGATGGAATTCTGTGTTCATGTGAGAAGCAACGAGATTTGTGGTTAGGGTTGTTAATGGGGCAAGGACGCATTACACCCACTATCTATGATCGAGACAATAGCCTAAGAAATTTAATTAATGTTGTTCCCTTTGGCTTATCCTCTATCCCCCCTAAAAAAACAGGTCCCGGTTTAAGAGAAAAATATGGATTTCGTCCAACAGATAAAGTCCTCCTGTGGGGAGGGGGCATTTGGAACTGGTTTGATCCTATTTCTTTAATCAAAGCCATTCACCTTTTAAACCCTGACAGAGCAGATATTAAACTTGTATTTATGGGAATTAAAAATCCTGAGCAGACCATTCCAGAGATGGAAATGTGTAACCAAGCTATTCGATTAGCTCAAGATCTGCGTTTAATGAATAAGGCTGTTTTCTTCAACCCTGACTGGGTCCCTTATGAAGAGAGGCAAAATTTTTTACTTGATGCCGACATTGGAGTATCCACTCATTCTGATCATTTAGAAACCCGTTATGCCTTTCGCACCCGTATGCTAGATTATATCTGGGCTCAGTTACCCATTTTAGCAACAACAGGAGACTCTTTTGCAGAGCTCATCGAACGTCATCATTTGGGAATTGTCGTTCCTTACCAAAATGAGAGAGCTCTTGCTCAAGCCATTAGTTCACTTGTAGATAATCCCCAACAGATAAAGTCTATTAAAAATAACTTGGCTTCTATGCAAAAGCAGTTTTGCTGGGAATCTGTGACAGAGCCTATGCGAACCATGATTCATGATTTAACTCATTTACCCTCCGTTGATAGATACAACAAAAGTTTTAGAGCTTTTCCTAAGTTTGTAGGTCAATATATGATCAGAAAAATTCAGACAAGAGGCCTTACCTATTGCTTGAATCTCACCTTAAAAAAAATGTTAAATTTCTTTAAAAACAAGTTATAGCCAGATGACTGGGAAAGAATCGCTTGAAGATGGCCTATGAACCTGCGGAATTTAATTTGTCTGTGTGGTATGAGGAGCTTCCTCGATAAAATGTGGACGTGGTTGATTTAAAATAAAGGCGCTGACATCAATAGCCTGTTCTTCTGTTAAAAAAGAATATTGATAAGGCATATTCCAATAGACAAATGCTGAGAGTGTAGATAATCGACTCATGCCAGCTCCATCATTAAAAGAATAGGGTCCCCAGAGAGGAGGAATTGTTTTACCAGTATTAGGAAGAACACCTCCACCTTGCCCATGCGTATGATGACAAAGAGCACAATACATTTGATAAACAATGGCTCCCTGTTGAAGGTTGGGTTGATGTTTACTTTTCAAAGGAATGTATCCTAGCCATGGAATATTGTTTATGTGTTGGACTTCATGAGAAATCCATTTTAAATAATTAATGATATCTTCCATTTCTTGAGAATTTAGAGGCAATGCTAAGCCGTTTAAGCTACGTTCAAAACAATAATTAACTCGCTCCTCTAATGAAATGATTTTTTTTGTCCTCTTCGAATAACGGGGATATTGGGTTGTCACTCCTACAAGGGAAAAGCCATTATCTCTACCCCCTAAAGTATCCCCTTCCGTGAAATGACAATTTGTGCAAGAGGTAGGTCCCTTTACATAATTTGGTGCGTAAGAAGAGGTATTACTGATTATCTGATATCCTCTTAACACACTTTTTCGAATTTCAGGAGGAGCTTGCTCAGGATCAACTAGATCAAATCCTGTTAATAGATGAGCTTGTGCTATCACAAATTCATGATGAAGATCATTCTTATTTGGATAAAGCAACTCTTCTTGTGAGAGTTTGCTTGTGATCGCAATAGCTAGGATAATAAATAAAGTTAAAGCCAGGAAGAATAGAAGATATTTTTTCATGGTTATCATGAGATTTCTTGATAAATTCCTCTTATTTTGTCACTTTGCTCGCTCTTTTTGCGTAAGGTGAGTTCTAAAGAAGTCCACAAGAAGGAAAGCTTCGCAAGAAGTTGGCTATAGATTTTAATTAAGACTATTAGAACTTTTTTGCAGAAAATAGCAAGAAAGATTTAATATCAGCTCTCTTTTATCAGGCTTCAAATCAATTAAACAATTTAATCCAAGGAAAAAACGTGAAATGTATCGGTAAAATATTTGCCTTCCTTTCTTTTTTGGGAATGCCATTTATATCAAACGCTAAACAAGTCGAGTTGTATTTCAATGGGACAATGCAAGAAAATCTGATGATAGATTCCCCTATCGATGATCATCTATTAGAAAGTCCGTGGCATCATCAAGACAATATCAGTCAGCATTACTGCCAAGAAGTCTCAATTGAAAATAGGGGGCATGAGGTTTTAGAGAACTGCATGCCTTTTGTGAATCAACAAGCTTCTCTTTATACTTTAGAAGGAATTAGCCAACAAATTTTAAAGGAAAAAGATCCTTTATTAGCTCTCTATCATTTATGGAATCAATCCATTTTCTTATCTGAGTCTATCACTGATGAAGAAAAAGATCCTTTGTACCTTCTCAACGTTATGGGATGTAGCAACAAAGAGCAGTACACAAGTGGTTTTGTGCAATTATGCCTTTTAATGGGAATGTCAGCCCGTCCTGCAAATATTTATGGAGAAGACTATTATGATTTTTCTAATCAAAGTGGGTGGAAGTTGTTTGATTTATTCTCTAATCAACTTTACTTCTCTTTAAATAATCGCTCTTTAGCTTCATCTGAAGAGGTCATGGATGACCCCTTTTTAGCTCTTAGAACAAAATATCCTCGCAAAGCAGCTTCTATCGATTTTAAGAAAGCTTGGGAGAATTTAGCTCATTTTGAGATTCTGACCCCTTGCTTAGAAGAAGAGGTAAATGTCATGCTCTTTAAAGACAGCGACGATAAAGTGATAGGCTTTGATTTGTATCCTGGTGAAAAATTGATTTATCAAGGTACTCATCTTTATCAAGACCTTCTCCCCTCTCAGTGCTCTATTCAACATCTTGTTGATCCTCAAGCAAGACAGGAAGAAACACAATTAAGTTATTCCTCTCCTTTTCCCATTCGAACGATTTATAATGGTACATCAAGTCCAGTGCTTCTTAAAGCACAAGATTACTTTGTACAACCAGGTGAGACCCTGGCTCTTTTGGATAGCGATATTTTGAATTTAGACATGAGTCTAAGCCATGTCCATTCATCAGGCTATATTGCTATTTCGAGTACCTGTTCTTGGAATTTATTTCCAAAATTATCGAGAGGCACTAATCTTATTCACCTAGGGACGGAAGATAATCCTACAACAGTTCGAGTGACATATGAACTAAATGAAGAGATGGAGATTTTGCCTGTTTGCACTTTAAAAGTGGTCAATCATTCACCTGTTTTTGATCATAGTACTCCTTTATTTCTGCTAGAAGAAACGACAAATCGAGATATTGAATCGATTTGGTGGCAAATTTCCCCTCACTCTGAATTTGATCTTGTTCCTTCTAACTTTGAGCAAGTTCAACCTTTCACCTCATCTGTGACTCTACCAGCTATTACGGATACCTTTTTTAATCCAGGTGAGACATACTTTTTCCGAGTGAAAGGTTGTACAAAAGAGGTTTGGGGAGAATGGTCAGAACCTTTTGCTTTTAGTGTGAAGAAACCTCAACCCATTACAGATATTGAACTGGCTAAGTTGGATCAAGGACAGTATCAAATGAGCTGGGAAGATCATGGTGATGCAACAGACTATCTGATCTTTGGATCTAATTCGCTCGATTTTATCCCCTCTGTTTATTGTGATATACAGATTAATGCTTTAGTAGATGGTGAGGTAATAGAAGAAGAACCTAATCAAAATTTAGTAGCAATCACATCCGAGACAAAGTTCACTGTTGATGGCTCCTTAGCTTATTATCGCATTATCGCTAGGCATAGGGAGCAATTATCTGTTCCTTCCCCGCTTACTCATATTTATGATCAAGATCTTTCTCAAACAAGAACGGTTCTTCAGTTAATTGAGAAAGATGACCAACATACTATTGCCAAAAGAGCAGAATTTCCTACTAATAGCTATGCCTGGCTAGAAGCGGCTGATTATTCCAGCTCGTTACCAGTAGTCAGTGATATAGTTGTAAAGGCAATTGCGAATCTTCCATTTTCTGCTCACATGAAATCTCTCGAGAGTACAAAGCCCTATACTCCTAGTCCCTATGTGACTGAGTCTATTTGGAATGAAGTACGTCCTTACCTTCTACCTGAAAATCATCCCGTTAAACCCAAATTGGATCGTATGTTCTCTGCTCGTCGAGTCACATTGTCTTCACGAACTTTTAAGAGAGCAGGATTTCCTAGATCTAGGATAGGTAGAGTGAGTCATGTCATGGCATCTAATCATCCGGAGCTTCTTGGCTATTATATTAAAGCATTTGCTGATACAGATTTAAAGATTAAGGAGGATTGGAAGAAGTGGATCATTCGCATCCAGGGAGCTCATTCCATTCGCAAGTGTATCGAGCGTCATGGGTATCAAGCTAAATTTAAGGTACCGAATAAATGGATTTATCCGCTACCACCTGAGCCATCACCTCCTCATTCAAATCAATGTTTACGCAAAAATTTTATTTTAGTGGCAGAAGATATGAAAATTTACGATCAGGAAAGCAATAAAAAAAGATATAAGACAAAAATGACAACTGAGTTGTTGAATAACCTTTATACAATTCTTCAAGAGGAAGGACTTTTTGATTCTGTCTATGCTTTTAATGTTCCTTTTTCTAAAGATGGCAAACTCGCTTTTGTTGATACAGAACACCATCACCGTTGGCCTGTTCCTTTCTATAAATTAAATAAATATTTTTCTTCCCATATGGCTAAATACTGGAAATATTTGATTGCCAACAAAGGCCCTAAATACTAATTTGTCATATCAATACCGCAGATGAATATAAGGGTACAGATGAAGAACAATCTGTGCTTACCATTCTTCTGCGGTTTATTTTTAGAGGATGCAATATGCTTAAGAAATTCCAGTATCTCGCTTTGACTTTATTGATAGCTTTATCGCAAGCCTTATCGGCAAATTTTTATCTTCATTTAGATAATCACACTCCAGCTTCAATGCAAGACCTTTTAGATGATCCTTTTTTGGTATTAAGGACAAAATGCCAGAAGCGGACAGAGAAAATGGATTTCAATCATTCTTGTGAGAAATGGGCTGATTTAAGCCTTATAAATCTCTCAATAGACGAGGGGACTTTAGATGAAGAAAAGACTGATTTTATTGAAAGTGAACATATTTCTATTAGTCTTCTTGATCCCCAGCCGTTCTTTGACTACTGCAAACCTTGCTTTCATTTAATGGTGAAAGGAGAAGAAACTCCTGCTAAAGTATGGTGGCAGATTTGCGCTAATCCCCATTTTTGCCTAGTCCATCCCAATTTAGAAGAGATCTCTTCTTACCAAGACACCATTATTTTGTCAGATATAGCTGAGACCTTCTTAAATCCTGGCAAAACCTACTATTTTCGAGCCCGAACAGAGTCGAGCCAATGGTCTTCTCCCTATGCTTTTCAAGTGGGTAAACCCCAAGCTATTAGGGAAGTAAAGTTTATAAAAAAGGCTTCTCATGTCTACCAGATCAGTTGGAAAGGTCAGGTGAGTCCCACAATAGAGTATATGGTTTTTGGCTCGAACGCCTTTGATTTTATACCAGAGATCTATACAAATAAGCAGATTCATGCTCTTTATCAAGGTGAAATGATTAATTCGGAGCCTAACTGTAACTTAGTGGCCATCGTTTCCCACCCTTTTATTCAGGTAGATAGCACGTATGCCTATTATCGAGTCATTGCACGTGATAGAGGACAGCTTTCTGTTCCTTCTTCTATGATTTACATCTATGATAAAGGCTTACAGCAAACGCGTACTATCTTGCAAAAAGACAGGGGCGATTGGACAGTGAGGCGGGATTTACCCTCTTTAGCTTGTGCTTATTACGATCCCACTAGTGTTTTATCTCTTGGCACTCCTAAAAGATATCGCGATAAGTATCCCTATAATCCTTTTGTTCCTCTGGAGATTTGGCAAAAGCTAGAGCCTTTTTTTCTTCCAGCCAATCATCCCATTAAAGCCAAATTAGACCGCATTTTTCATAGCCAGCGTGTGACTTTATCCAAGGAGACATTTGAAGAAGCTGGTTTTGGCAAAGTCAAAGAGCGGAAGCCTACAAATATTTTCGTGGGTAATCATCCTGAGCTTAAAGGGTTTATCATCAAAGTATATTTAGATACACAGCCTGCTTTGAAAGAGTGGGAGAACTGGATAGACCGTATTCAAGGAGCGAAAGCCATCCGAGATTTTATTCAACAGCGTGGGTATACAAAGTTATTTAAAGTCCCTCAAAAATGGATTTATCCTCTACCTATCTGGCCCTCACCACCTAATAATTCTCTCTATAACAGAAAGAATTTCATTCTCATTGTAGAGGATATGGATATTTTAGATCATAAAGATTGCTTACATGCTTATAAAACAGAAGTTACACCTGAAATATTAGATGCTCTCTTCCTCAATTTAAAAGAAGTTGGTTTACTGGATTCAACGCATGCAGCTAATGTTCCCTTTACAAAAGATGGCAGAATGGCTTTTATAGATACTGAACATCATCATAAGTGGCCTGTACCTTACTTTGGCATTAAATGTTATTTTTCTAATCCCATGCAGGCCTATTGGCAAAAATTAATTGACCAAGGAGGACCCTAAATGCTTAAGAGATTCCAGTATTTAGTTTTCACTTTATTGATGACCGTATCACAAGCCTTATCAGCAAGCTTTTATCTCCATTTAGATAATCAAACTCCAGCTTCAGTGGAAGACCTTCTAGATGATCCTTTTTTAGTATTAAGGACAAAATGCCAGAAGCAAACAGAAAAAATGGATTTTAAACGCTCCTCTGAGAAATGGGCTGATTTAGACATAGCAAATTCATTAATCGATGAAAGAAGTGAGGTTGAAGAGAAGAGTGATTTTATTGAGAGTGAACATATTTCTGTTAGCCTTCTTGATCCCCAGCCGTTCTTTGACTACTGCAAACTTTGCTTTCATTTAATGGTGAAAGGAGAAGAAGCTCCTGCTAAAGTATGGTGGCAGATTTGCGATGATCCCCATTTTTGCCTAGTCCATCCCAATTTAGAAGAGATCTCTTCTTACCAAGACACCATTATTTTGTCAGATATAGCTGAGACCTTCTTAAATCCTGGCAAAACCTACTATTTTCGAGCCCGAACAGAGTCGAGCCAATGGTCTTCTCCCTATGCTTTTCAAATGGGTAAACCCCAAGCTATTAGGGAAGTGAAATTTGAAAAAAAGGCCTCTCATGTCTACCAGATTAGTTGGGAAAATCAGATGAGTCCCACAATAGAGTATATGGTTTTTGGTTCGAATGCCTTTGATTTTATACCAGAAATCTATACAGATAAGCAGATTCATGCTCTGTATCAAGGCCAAATGATCGATTCAGAGCCTAACTGTAACTTAGTGGCCATCGTTTCCCACCCTTTTATTCAAGTAGATAGCATGTATGCCTATTATCGAGTTATTGCACGTGATAGAGGACAGCTTTCTGTGCCCTCTTCTATTATTCACGTCTATGATAAAGACTTGCAGCAAACACGTACTGCTTTACAAAGAGACAGAGACGATTGGATAGTAAGAAGGAATTTATCTTTTTTAGCTTCCACTTGTTATGATCTCAACAAGGTTTTGTCTGCTGGTGCTTCTACCTCTTTAGTCTATCCTTATAATCCATCTGTGCCACTTGAGGTTTGGCAAAAGCTAGAGCCATTTTTTCTTCCAGCCAATCATCCCATTAAAGCCAAATTAGACCGCATTTTTCATAAACAACGTGCCACTTTATCTAAGGAGACATTTGAAGAGGCTGGTTTTGGCAAAGTCAAAGAGCGGAAGCCTACAAATATTGTCGTAGGTAAAAATCCTAATCTCAAAGGATTTATCGTTAAGGCATACCTAGATACGCAACCTGCCTTGAAAGACTGGGAGAACTGGTTAAAACGCATTGAAGGGGCAAGAGTAATTCGAGATTTTATTCAAAAGCATAAATATGATAAGTTGTTTAAAGTTCCTCAAAAATGGATTTATCCTCTTCCTAATGAGATTTTACCCCCTAATGATCCTCTCTATAACCAGAAAAATTTTATTTTAATTGTTGAGGATATGGATATTCTAGATGAACAAGAGAATTTAAAGGCTTATCAAACAAAAATCACAACTGAATTTCTAGATACTTTCTTTATTATTATAAAAGAATTAGGCCTATTAGACTCTGTCCATCCATGTAATACACCATTTTCAAAGGATGGAAAAATGGCTTTTGTCGATACTGAACATCATCATCGATGGCCTTTACACTATTCTGGGTTAGCGCGCCGTCTTTCCCAACCTATGAAAGAGTATTGGCGCAAGTTAACCGTCAATAAAACACCTTAAAAACTCACCTTACGCAAAAAGAGTTGAAGCCCGAAAGCTCCCATGGTTAAACGCCCGTCAGTCACCCTATATAAGGAAATATAGGGTGACTGACGGGCGTTTAACCATGGGGCTTTGGCTCTGTCGAAATACCGCTATTTTTGCGTAAGGTGAGTTACTAATTCAGCTAACATCAAGAACATCGTAGTGGGGTTCTCGATGAATTTATTCTCGAAGAATTGCAATAAATTCTTTCATGGTTTAGACTCGCTATTCCTCCAGTGGCAATTTCTAAAACGAGAAAATTGTTTTTAGAGAAGGATTCAATGGAAATCTGGTTAGACACATCTCATGTTAATTTCGTAGTTCATGCTAACGGCTTAGGTATTTTGCAAGGCATTACAACAAATCCAACAATTCTTTCGTCATCAAAAATTTGCCCGAAGGAGCTAATAGACGAGCTTCTTGAAGCACAACAAGGATTAGTAGCTGTTCAAGTACTTTCAGATAATGTAAAAGAAATATGTGCGCAAGCTAAAATTCTTTCAGTATTATCTAACAGAATTTTAGTAAAGATACCCGTTACGCAAAATGGAATTCGTGCAATTTACGCTCTTAGTCAAGAAGGAATATCAACTTTAGCAACCGCTATTTTTGAACTTAGGCAAGCTATCTTAGCATTTAAGGCGGGGGCTAGTTATCTTGCGCCTTACTTAGGGAGGATTGCTGATACGGGAAAAAATCCTGTTGAAGTAATATCTCAGATGCAATCAATGAAATTACACTATGGTTTCAATGGAAAAATAATGGGAGCAGGTATACGAGAATTAACCATTGCTACGGCATGTATTGAAATTGGGATTTGTGCTATTACGCTTTCTGAAAAAATTTTTACAGAATTTGTGCAGGACTATGAACCTACTTTGCTTGCTCTCGAAAAATTTTCAGAAGACTGGTCTAAATCTATCTTCAGCAAAGCTCATTTTTATTCTTTGGATGTTTCACTGGAAAAAAAGGAATATCTGTGCAAAAACCATTAAACCATTCCAGCACCGAATAGGTTTTGGTTTCATTAATTTGCCAGAAATTTAAGGGTTTAATTCTATTTCTTGCAAATTTTAACTCTTTTGGAAAATAAAAAAAAAGCCTCTAATAAACATTTAGAGACTTTTAATAGGCTTTTTGTAACCGTTCACGGTGTGCATCAAAAATCTAATTGATGCACACAAAAGAAGGAATAGATAGAAGCTGATATCTTGCCTTAAAGCAATGAGTTAAATAACCCAAGATGTTTCGTTTTTGAATCTTTAGGGTTTCAACAACAGAAAGAATTCGTTCAACAAATTGTTCGCCTTTAGCACTTTGATTACCAAAAGAAACTTTACGCCAAAGGACAGCTGGCCTTAAATTTCTCTCTGACAAGTTATTTGTAAGATCAAGGGTTGAGTCTTCTATAAAAGCCCAAAGCTTTTCTTCTTCAGAAAGAAGACGTTCACAAAATCTTCCAGTTTTACCAAGCTTTAAATCATGGGTATCTGCTCGAAGTCCTAGCTTAAACAGGTAATGAAAGTCTTCTTTTAAACCTTTGATTTTTTCTTTGAACTCTTCATCGCTTAAATTGTCTTTTTCATGTGACCATCTAAAAAGAAGACCGCATAGCGATCCCATAAGCTTTCCGATCCAAGAAACTAGTCCATCTCTTTGTTCAATTCTTTTAAAATCTCTCTTTAAATGTGCCCAGCAGTATTGATGTAAACCCAATGTCGAGTAAACCCTAAATCTATCTGTGACTAAATTTTGAATACAATCCTTGCCTAGAAAGCTTTGAAAAGCTTTTTTACCTCGACTTGAGAAGAGTTTAAAAATCACAATTTGTTTATCGCTTGCTTGCCATAGCCATTTAGCTTGCCCTTTAGTCTTCCATCCAGTTTCATCTGCATGAACGGTTTTACTTTTTCTTAAAAGCTTTAAAGCTTCTTCATAAGGTTCCTTTAAAAAAGCAGATGCTTGGGCTTCAACATTGATAATGCTTCCTAAGCTAATATCAATGTTAAATAAAGTCTTAAACAGCTCTTGAATATTTCTTTTGCTTAAATGGAATTTACCAGAAAGCGTAGAGGATAAAGCTTTAATTTTTGGACCAAATGTACTTATTGTCACATCATAAGGCAGAAAAGCCCGCACTTTTTTACCACAACTTGCACATCTGCAAGCTAAGGCTTGATGCTCTGTAACAATTGGCTTTACCTTTGGAAGTTCTATTATCTGACGGGCTTCTACAATAGTACTTCTTGGTAAAAAGTTATTTGATCCACATTTATCACAATGTAAAGGAAAGTATTGTTTAAATTCTGTGATCTCTTCTTTGGCAAACCATTTCCTTGCAAACCCTTGCCTTTTTGGGCGATCCTTTGAAGGTGCCTTTGGTTCTTTTTTAAGGTAACGATCAGATGAAGGTGGTTTAGAAGAATTTTGAGAATTGAGACGAAGCTGCTCTTTTAAATCAGCATTCTCTTTTTTTAATTGTGTGATCTCTTGCTTGAGATCTTCAATGACCTTTTTAAGATCAAGAATAATGGCATCTTTGTCTTCCATGTTAAATGTTATAACATACTGAAAATCAAGATGCAATTATTCTTTTGATGCACACCGTGAACGGTTACGGCTTTTTCAGATTCGACAAGGTACGCTAAAGGCCTTAAAATAAAAGCACTTAAAAGTGTTTTCCAACTTTATTAATCAGAACCTACATGTTTAATTGCAGTGAGCGTGCTTGAGAGAGAGTCTTAGCCACGTCTTGGACTGACTTGATTGTTCTATGGACCTCTTTAATTAACATGGCTTTTTTATCGTAGTCTTGTTCACGTTGATAGCATGAATGGGGGTTAAGAATAACAATTCCTTTTTCTCTAATCTTAGGAAGATAGTTATTGAGAAATGGTTCATCAATTAAATAGTTGCTCACATAGAAAAAATCATAGAGAAGATCCTCAGTCACATCAGAGAATTCCATTGCAAGATTGACTTCGTTATGTGGTACAAGAATCCTTTTGGCAATACTAATCGTTTCTGAAAGAGTCTCATTTGAATTATCGGCAACTGGTTTAATGACCTTGACAACTATGTCTCGTCTGAGAGTAGCTAACTGTGCAAGATAATAGAATGTGTGATGCCAAAAATATTTGGCATCAGTTACACCAACAATAAGAGGGTTTTCTTGATTTCCTTTGCTGAGTTCCGACAAATCAACTGGTTCACGATTCGGAAGATTCCATTGCTTATTTCGAGCATCAAACCAGTAGTTTGATAAAAAGGCTGAACAAAAAAGAAGCCCATTTTCTCTGAGGCATTCAGTGGCCACGATCATCGCTTCCCATGCCATTTCAGAATCTGGATAATGCAAAATTGAATCAAAATCAAAGGCCATGACAGCGTGAAAAGGACGGCAGACTTTAATGGCATCATATGCTAGATTTTCGTCTGTATGAACAATCGTAATAGGGGCTTTTAGATGTTTAGAAATAAGAACTTTGAGAGCAGCCACATGTCTTTCCGTAGTGCAAGAGTCAATGAGATGAAGATTAATTGAAGAGTATCCGACTTTTACAAGCTGCTGTAGCAGTAGCCAGTCTTGCATTAACTCTCCTGAGCCGAGACTCATCAAACATAACTCAAAAGAAGGATGAGGAGGATACCTTTCAATAAGGGCAGTTAAAAACTTCTTTTCGTCTGTAGCTCTAGCTTGTTTGCTCGATTCACATTTGCACATGGAAAGCGAATTTGATCCCTGTGTTACCCACAAATCTCTTTCCTTTGGCACTTCCTCCAATTTTTTTAATGCATTATCGATGGCCTGACATCTTTCTTTTTCGGAGAGAAATGGAGAAACATCTTCTTTTTTTTCAGAAAAAACAATTGTCTTGGTTTCTTCAAAAGAAGGATGTGGTGGGTTTAGAACCAGATCTCTTAATCTGTCTAAGAGGGTGGCGCACTCTTGAAGCTGCAACTCCTTTTCTTTGATGATAGCATTTATTGGCTTACACTTGTCGACATGTTCTATCCAACGCTGTTTTAGACGATCGAGTCCCTGAGCAAGAGAACCGACTGTTTCATCAGCTGTTCCATTTTGAATTATTAGAAATCCACATTTGGTTATACTCTCTTCTTCATCCCGAAGATAACCAAGCTCTTTTTCAATTTTTCTGGGGATTTTATTGATTAAAAAATTATTAACGCTTTCGACTAACATTTTGATTGGGCCTTTAATTTCAAAAATAATTTAATTGTAAATTATTTAGATTATTAAATGATAATAAATTAACATCAGATTTTTATTCAAGTCATTTTTTTGATTATAAAGTTTGTTCTAGTTTATTTTACCAATTAATTTGTAAACGGTGGATCTTCCGATTCCACTCTGTTTAGCTATCTCAGTCGCACCAATTCGGGGTAGACCCAACATTCGTGTCACCAGCCGCCACTTGGACTAATGAGGCAAAATTCTGGCATTCATATCGAGGGTCGAATCGACCGTATGGATCCACATGTTTCCAAAATTAATGCCACCAGTCTATTCTGGCCGCGCTGATAAACAATCTGCTCATTATTAGAATCAATGAGTTCTCATGGTTATATTTTAAAAATAAATTCACAATTCTTTTCTAAGCTTAAGAATATCTAGAGATAAAACCATAAATGGATCCGCAGTAAGGGTATTTAAAATCTAGGATGTGACTTTTTTGATTTTGCGAAAAAAACTGACATCATCACCATAACCTAAAATAACATCATCTATTGGATGTTTTACAACATGATTCATTCCTAATTTGGATATTACATTACCGTCATCTGCCCAAATCCCAAAATGCTGAGAAATCCCCTTAAGACTATAAACAACTAAATCTCCCGAAGAGGGTTCTTTTACCTCGTCATAACCCCATTTAGCAAGAAAATTTATGGTATCATTAAATAAATCAGCTGGCCACTGAGCTAGCGCTGAATTGAAAATATAGGGAAAAGATTCTTCTTCATAAAGCTGGTAGAAGGCAAAATCATAACAAACAGGAAGGCGCTTATTATCAGTATATTCTTGGTAGTTAGGCATTTTCGCTGTCTGAAAATCTTTTTCAGAAAGTAAAAATGGTGGCTGTAGAATAATAGAGGAGTTTTCGAAAAGGATTTCATCAAACAACTTTTTAAATATGCCAGCAATTTTACTGAATAAGTCAACTCGCAAATTATTATCCTCTAATTGAGAAATGGCTTCGCTACAAATAACATCAAATTTAGCTGCAATTCTTAATCCTTCTTCATGATTCAAAGAGTGATAAAATTTCTGCTCATCTAACATAGATTTAAAGTATTCAGCAAACCATTCAATTTTTTTTGTTGCTGAATCCTTAGTCCACACATTGCAATAACGCGTTGCAGATTTTTCAGAAGCCACACCTTCAGCCATAAAACGATAATGTGATGAAATTTGTTCGACTGCTGACAACGTCATTCTTCTTTGATTTACTGGCAAATGAACACTCATTTTATCCTTTTTTAATTTTAATTAACTTTTAATTATAATTTATTGTAAAGTAAATTTAATTCTTTTTCAAGTTAAAAATGTTTCGCTCTAATCTGCATAAAACTATCTTGCTAAACTATGTTTTTTAATTTTCTGATCTGCCTTCTAGTAATTTAGCACCCGCAGCTTTGAGAGAACCATCATTATTCACATAAGCATAAAGTGTTGCAGTAGTTATGTTGAGCTTTTTTGCTACTTCTTTCGCTATTGATTTTGGATCAGACATTGCTGTCATTGCCATTCTCAATGTAGTAGCATCTACTTTACGTGGACGTCCACCCATTCTTCCTCTAGCTCTAGCTGCTGCTAAACCTGCATTTGTGCGCTCAACAATCAACTCCCTTTCAAATTCAGCCAATGCTGCAAATAAACCAAATACAAGGCGACCATTCGGAGTGGTAGTATCAATTTGTGCTCCATGACCTGCAAGTACTCTAAAACCTATTTTTCGTTGACGCAACTCATCAATCATTGTGACTAGCTCTTTTAAACTGTGTCCTAAACGGTCTAGTTTCCACACTATAAGAGTATTCCCAGGCTGCAAGGCTTTAAAACAAGCTTCTAGACCAGGTCTTGAATCCTTCTTACTAGAAACATAATCATGATAAAGTCGCTCTTCATCTACTCCAGCTGCTATGAGAGCATCTTTTTGTAAATCGAGTGTTTGAGAACCATCATTTTTAGAAACTCTCATGTAACCGATGAGCATTTTCTTTTTGCCTGCTAAAAAAGTTAGATGTATACTACCAAAGTTAGCATTGTTTATTCAATGAGTTTTTTTGTGTTTATTCAGTTCGTTGAGTAGGCATTTTGCAATCGCTAAATAAACGAGCGTTTTTTTAGCAGTTGAATTCGGATTTGCATTAATTTTTTTGAATGATCACTAATCCTGACACATAGATATAAAGGCCAAGCAATTGAAGAATGGATTGGATCACGTAGACTATTGGTTACTCACACCAGTAGATGAAGCTCTTATAGCGGCAAAGAGCCATGCAAATAGACTTAGCTTTGCTATTTTATTGATGTTTTTTAGAGATCGAGGACGGGTTTCCTAGGACTGAGTCTGAGATTGATGGAAATTGGGTAAAAGAATTTGCTAGCCGATTTAATCTTGATGGCGCATTAGAGTATGCAACGATAATTAACGGCAGAACTGCTGAACGCTATCGTGCCGAAATTCGATTGAGATTCGGCTTTCGAGAAGCTACTGTCAATGATGCTGATATGCTGACTGACTGGCTGCGCGATCATGCTGTGGCTGATGCTTTTGGTGATTTTGAAAAATTATTCGCAATATTTGAATTAAGATGTCGTGAACTTGCTATTGAGCTGCCATCTGCCGACAGAATCGAACGCATTGTGCGAGCTTCTATCAATGCGCATGATGAGAAGTTCTATTCTCGCATTTATGGACGTCTTTCGCCTATCACATGTACCCAGTTAGATGATCTCCTAAGATCAAACAAAGAGGTTACCGACGAGGTTACTGAAGAAAAAGCGATAAACACATCAGCAGTAATTCTTCAGCTCCGTAATAACCCTGGAAGACCAAATTTAGCTAGTATTCTGGATGAGTTAGCAAAGCTTGAATTAGTCAAAAAGATCGATCTTCCAAGAGATCTTTTTGAGCAAGTATCCACACATCAATTAGAGCGCTACCGTAGACAGGTTGAAGTAGAGGCTCCATTTGAGCTGCGCCGACATCCAAATCCCATACGAATGACATTATTGGCTGCATTTGTACATTTAAGAGGTCGTAGCTTAACAGACGGTTTAGTCGATTTATTGATTGAGACCATTCATCATATAGGAGCTAGGGCAGAACGGAAAGTCGAACGTGAGTTGCTGGATGACCTCAAGCGTGTAACCGGTAAACATAATCTCTTGTTTGAGCTTGCTGATGCCGCGCTTGGAAAACCCGATGGCATCGTGCGAGACGTTGTTTTTCCTGTAGTTCAGGAAGAAACTCTGCGCAATCTTGTGAAAGAGTGGAAAGCAACCGGTCCTACCTACAGAACGACCTTAAGAACTGTTATCAGGAACTCTTATAAAGGGCATTATCGGCGTATGGTGCCAAAACTTTTGAAGATTCTGGACTTCCGCTCAAATAATGGCCACCACCGACCTGTTATTCAAGCCCTTGATCTAATTAAACGTTATTCGGAAACACAATTACAAACCTTTCCATCTAAAGAGGATGTGCCGCTTGATGGTGTTGTGCGAGGTCTTTGGCGTAAAGCCGTGGTTGAAAAGGATGCTGATGGACATTCTCGCGTCAATCGCATTACTTATGAAGTTGCTGTGCTAGAGGCTTTACGCTCCAAATTGCGATGTAAAGAAATCTGGGTTGTAGGCGCTAATCGTTATCGCAATCCTGATGAAGATCTCCCAGCGGATTTCGAAGAAAATTGCTCAGCCTACTATCAGGCACTAAATCTCTCTGTTGAGGCTGATAATTTTATTACTGAACTTCAAACCGAAATGCGACAAGCTCTGACTAAATTAGATGTAGGTTTACCAAAAAACCTCAAGGTTAAACTCATCAAAAAAGGTGGTGGTTGGATCACCCTGACACCGCTCGATGCAAAGCCTAATCCACCAAATTTGATCGCATTGAAAGCCGAGCTGACAGCCAAATGGCCAATGACAAGTTTGCTCGATATAATCAAGGAAGCTGATCTACGATTAGGCTTTACTGATGTTTTGAAAAGTCCAACTTCACATGAGACAATGGATCGAAAAATTCTGCAACCGCGTCTTTTGCTGTGCATGCACGGACTTGGCACCAATGCCGGCCTACAACGAATGGCAGGCCTTCAATCTGGAATAACTGCAAAAGATCTCACTTATATTAGGCATCGTTATATCAGTGCTGATAATTTACGCCAGGCAATTGCAATTGTGTCCAACGGTACACCAAAAGCTCGCAATCCGTCCATCTGGGGTGAGGGTACAACAGCTTGTGCGTCTGATTCCAAACATTTCGGCGCTTGGGATCAAAATCTAACAACGCAATGGCATGTTCGTTATGGCGGTCGTGGCATCATGATTTACTGGCATGTTGAGCGCAATTCATTATGCATTCATTCACAGCTTAAATCACCATCCTCGTCAGAGGTGGCCTCCATGATTGAGGGCGTCATCCATCATTGCACGGAAATGGAAGTTGATCGTCAATATGTTGATTCTCATGGACAAAGCACAATTGCCTTTGCCTTTTGTCGACTTCTTGGATTTCAATTGCTGCCAAGGCTTAAAGCCATTCACTCTCAAAAGCTTTATCGACCAGAATCTGGAAAACCAGGGGACTATCCAAATTTACAGCTGATCCTGAGTAAACCGATTGACTGGGAATTGATTCGCCAGCAATACAATCAAATAGTAAAATACACGACAGCCTTAAGGCTTGGAACGGCAGAAACAGAGGCTATTCTGCGTCGATTTACGCGTAATAATGTTCAGCATCCTACCTATAAGGCTTTAGCAGAACTAGGAAAGGCGATAAAAACAATTTTCTTATGCCGCTATCTACATGATGAGGCTTTGCGTCGTGAGATTAATGAAGGTCTAAATGTGATCGAATAATGGAATGGTGCTACCGATTTTGTATTCTTTGCACGGAAAGGAGAACTTACCAGCAATCGTCGTGAAGATCATGAAGTGAGTATGCTTTCTTTACACTTACTTCAGAATTGCATGGTTTATATTAATACATTGATGTTGCAACAAGTGATTGCAGAACCTCATTGGATGAATCGTTTAACGGCCAGAGACTTGGCGGCATTAACTCCACTAATTTGGGAACATGTGAACCCATATGGTCGGTTTGATCTCGATATGAACTCCAGAATTCTGCTTCATTAGCCCAAGTGGCGGCTGGTGACACGAACGTTGGGTCTACCCCAATTTGGGCAATGCGAAAGTTCTCGCAATTCAACGATCAAACATGTAAGAAAGAGTATCCTGTTTTTCTTACAAAAGCAAGAGTTATCTGAAGTGAAGGATTTTCTGGCGCTAAAAATTGAAGAGTTTCTGCTCCGAAAAATTATTTATGCCACAACCTGTGGCATAAATTTCATGTGAAGAAGGCGGTAAGAGACCACTGGGAAGTGGAAATGGGCTTCACCATGCTCTTGATTACGTACTGGGATGCAACATTTTGCGAGGATCAACCATCTCATCAAATTGTTCTGCTGTTAGCAATCCTAATCTCATTGCGGCTTCTTTAAGTGTTAGTTCTTCCTCATAAGCTTTCTTGACAATCTGACTTGCTTTATCATAGCCAATCTCTTTAGTTAGAGCGGTCGCTAACATCAATGAATGATTTAAATGTTCTGCAATGCGCACTCGATTCGCTTGAATCCCTATCACACATTTATCATTAAAACTTTGCATTCCATCACTTAACAGGCGAATCGATTGAAGCAAATTATAAATCATTAAAGGACGATAAACATTAAGCTCCAAATTTCCTTGTGAACCAGCAAAGCTGATTGTATTATCATTACCCATCGTTTGCAAAGCAACCATCATCATAGCTTCACACTGTGTGGGATTCACCTTTCCAGGCATAATGGAAGAGCCGGGCTCATTAGCTGGCAATAAAATCTCCCCTATCCCAGCACGAGGACCTGAGGATAACCAGCGGATATCGTTAGCAATCTTATAGAGTGAGACAGCCAATCTTTTCAAAGCTCCACTTACCTCAACAAGAGCATCATTGGTGGCCAAAGCCTCAAACTTATTAGGAGCCGATATAAAATGGTAGCTTGTCAATCCACTAATCACATCAGCCACCCTATCCGCATAACGTGGATGCGTGTTAATCCCTGTCCCTACCGCAGTGCCTCCTAAAGCTAACTCAGCTAAATGAGGTAAGGTATTCTCAATTGCTTTAAGCCCATGGTCCAACTGACTAACATAACCAGAAAATTCCTGTCCTAAGGTTAAAGGGGTGGCGTCCATTAAATGGGTACGCCCTATTTTGATAATATCTTTGAACTCCTCTGATTTAGCTTGCCAAGCGTTCCTTAGAGCTTTAAGACGGGGAATGAGCTGCTTGTAGATCTCTATTTTAACTGCAATATGCATAGCTGAGGGGAAAACATCGTTCGATGATTGAGATTTATTGACGTCATCATTTGGATGAATAGGTGTTTTAGATCCTAGTTGTCCCCCCATCTTCTCAATGGCTCGATTGCTGACCACTTCATTCATGTTCATATTGGTCTGAGTACCAGATCCTGTCTGCCAAACAGAAAGAGGAAAGTGATCATCTAATTTCCCATTTAAGATTTCATCACAAACCTCGCAGATAAGCTGACTTTTTGCTGCAGGTAATAGTCCTAATTCCTGATTGACAGTCGCAGCAGCTTTTTTAATAATGGCAAGAGCATAAATCATCTCAAGAGGCATTTTCTCTTTTCCAATCGAAAAATTATCTTGAGCACGCTTGGTTTGCGCTCCATAATAACAATGGGCTGGAACGTGGACTTCACCAAAAGCATCTGTTTCAACTCGATCTTCCATAACCTAACCTTAACATAGATTTTACGGTACCATCTAATGTTAAAGAATAACTATCATAAGATGAAGTGCTCATGCAACCTTAATTTTATTAGATAATTAAGAGAGCAAAGACAAAGGCAAACAGAGCAAAAGATTCAATGATTCCAATAGCTGCCCAACACTTTCCATAAACACCTGGTTGTTTAAGAGAGGCTTGAATACCTGTAGCACAGACCCTTCCTTGATAAATTGATGAAAAGACAAAAGCCATTCCAGAAAAGAGCCCAATCGCAATCGCAGAAATGGGAGAGAGTGTACCGGCTAAAATCGCTCGACTCATCTGAAGCATTAAAAGGAAGCCATAAATCACTTGAGAAGAAGGCGCCACTGACATGCCAATAAATCTTCCATGTCCCTCTTCTGTACGGCTCATTGCTGCATGAGCAGCTGAACCAGCAATCCAAGATCCAACACAACACCCTATACAGCTTAGCCCAAGTGCTATCGCAGGACCTACCATATTGAAATCCAAAGCCATAATTCCTCTCCTGAATTTAATTTATTAGACTTTTAAAGAAAGTCTATTCTCTTTTTAGTAATTTCAATGGCTGAAACTCTTTACCTCCCCCTTCAAAGGAATAGTGGTACCATTCAATGAAATTAAGACGCAAACCGTGAATCAAACCACTCATGACCCCTAAAACAATATTAACCAAATGAGCGAAGATGACTAAGAGTATAGCCACAACCAAAGGCACTCTAGCCGTCATCTGATTAATCGTTGCAGAAACAATGGCTCCAGCCAATGCTAAAGCGTATAGACGCAAATAAGATAGAGTATCAGCAAAAACTTGTATAACAGTAATCGGCTCAAATAGACCACCCAAACCATGAATCACAATAGATCCTACCCAAGCAAATGCTGCTCCACCGAATATCAATTCCAAACCAACCTTCCCTCCCTGAATAAGAGGGATCCCACCTACATAGTTCAGGAAGCTTGGCACCCCTAAATAATAGGGAAAGTAAAGGTAAGCTCCAACTAAAAATACCACCCAACCAAAATTCTGCCAATGCCGCCTGCTATAACGGAGAAAAGAGATCATAAGATGCATAACGCCAATAAATAGAGCCAGCTCAAACATGACTTGGTCACTCAACTGATTGAGAATCACAGGCCCCTGTTCCTGCTGATGGGGAGGGATATAGCTAATAAATGAGTGGGGACTTTTTATCTCTGCCAAGGCAGGATACTTGGCAACCCACTCCTGGTAAGGTTTATCTTGATAAGCAATTGAATAGGCTACCCTTTTCTCCGCTAGCCATTGAACTAATGATACCTGGCGTAAAGGGTTATCAGGATCAAGTTGAATACCAAAGAAAGAAGTTGTTAAGATGCCCCAAATAATACATCCTACGCATAGCACAGTAAAGAGATTTAATATTCTTCTTTTAACACCTTTTAAATCTGGAAACTTATAGCGTATGAAAAGAGCGATAGCTAGATAAACAAGGCCATAACCAGCATCCCCAATAATAAAGGCAAAAAATAATGTAAAAAAACCTAAGACCCAAAGAGAAGGATCTTTATCAGATGCGGAAGGGGTATCATAAATGCGAATAAGGTCTTCTCCTAAAAGACTAAATCCCTGATTCTCTAAATAAGTCGGCACCTGATCTACAGATTCAATGGCAATCTCTTCCTCATATACACGCATTCTCTCTATCAAGCGATGTAAAGCGTCTACCTTATTCACAGGAACCCAGCCCTCTATAGCAAAGAGAGCACCATCCATTTCATATTCTACATAATTTTGCACATTATAAAGATGATAATGATTGAGCTTAGCTATTAGAGTGGTATGTAAAAAGTCGTTATAGTGAGCATAATCTCTTAGCTGGTGTTCAATATTAGTGTGCTCATTTTGAGCTGCTGTATAGCGCGCTTTTAACATCCCTAATGGTCGCTCAATTTTAATCTCAAGCATCTTTTCATAAGCAATTGGAGCGGGATTAATAGCGACATAATAGTCTAGACCGTAATCAGAACCTACATAAATGAGCTCATCAGGTTCTGGTATATCCCTAAATATTCCCGATCTACTACAGTAAAATTGAATCTTACATTTTCCCTCTTTCTCAATATAGTGAATGTCATCCAGAGAAAAATCGCCAAATATCCCAATCCGCGCTATCTCTAAGTCTAAAATACGCAATTCCTCTGTTAAACTTTCGCTCTCATGGTAAAGTTGTGAAATCATTTTAGCAAGATGATCAGCATTGAGGGAAGCAACATTCTCCTCTTGTTCCACTAGTGGTAGACCTCGTAAGACCTTAATCGCTGCGATCACTTGCTGAACATCTAAGGGGATCTCCTTGCTGGGGCTAGAGCTTGTGTTAATAAAGTGCACAATCCCCGCTTCTTGAGCTCTTCGAAAGAAGAGCTCTTTCTCATCTTTATCTCCAATAAATAAAAACTTTTTGACATCAACGCGCATGGGGAGTCTCCTCTTGCTGATGACTAGCTAAGTAGACCTCCTTATTGGCATCAATCTTTGCTTTTGCCACCTTAGCTTGAGACACTGCTGCTAGTTGTTGATCCCCTAAAAAGACTTTGATTTTTTTAATATTCTGTTGAGCTCGAGGAATCAAAATTTTTTCAAATAGATTTACTCGAATGGATACTTCACGTAGTTCATTTTCCAAGGCTTGCTTTTGCTCTTCAATTACTTTGATGTGTGCGCCGACCTCTACTAGAACACGCAGACCTACTATAGCTGCATCAATCCAAGGGGGAGTTTCGAAAAGACTATAAGAAAAATCCTCGAATTCAAGTCCTTCAAAATAGGGAACTTCAACTCCTGCAATATTTTCATAGTGTTTATTGATTTTTTTGATTTTGACAGCTTGCGTAGGATCGATACTGATTTTAGTGGCTAAGAGAATGCTATACTCCTCAGCTTGTTTGCGCTTTTGTACAAGGAGCTGCTCCAGACGATCAATTTCCTGCTTTATCTCTTGCACTTCAGCTTGCAGCATAGCTTTCTTGAGCTTCAAAGTTGGCAGATACTTCTCCAATTGAGCAAGACGCATCTGTTGATCACGCAATTCCGTTTTCGTGAGTTTAATGTCAGCCACTTATTTTACTCCTTTTAAGCCGTTGCTTGTTGGGGAGGCCAATACTTAGTCACTAAAGATTGCTTAATCCCAATCTCTTCCGATTGGAAACATTCTGCTAAAGCTTCCCATCCCAAGTCTAATGCTTCCTCTAATGTGTAATTGACATCCAAGTTCATCATCCTCTCTTCAAAAAGTCGAGCATAGTGCAGTAACTTTTCATCCCAGCGGGACAGCTTAAAGCCCATACTTTGCCTTTCGCGAGCCTTCTTAGACTCTGCATACAAGCGAATCATAGTATTAGCTAAATCACCATGATCTTCGCGTGTGACTTTTCCAATGACCAATTGCTTTAAGCGTGATAGAGACCCAAAAGGATCAATGCGCCCTTCATGCAAGTAAAATTGCCCCTCAGTAATATAGCCTGTATTATCAGGTACAGGATGGGTGATGTCATTACCAGGCATTGTGGTCACACCAATAATGGTAATAGAACCTTTCCCTTCAATCGATACAGCCTTTTCATAACGAGCTGCTAAATCTGAGTATAGAGAACCTGGATAACCTCTATTTGAAGGTACTTGATCCATTGTGACAGCAATCTCCTTAATCGCGTCTGCAAAAGCCGTCATATCAGTCAACAGGACGAGAACATTTTTTCCATCTATAGCAAATTTCTCTGCACAGGCAAGAGCCATATCAGGAACGAGTAAACACTCAACAGCTGGATCAGTTGCTCGATGAATAAACATGACTGTTTTATCCATAGAGCCCGCTATCTCAGCGTTATCAATAAAGGCTTGATATTCTTTGAAAGTTAATCCCATCCCTCCAACAATTACCACATCGGCATCTGTTTGATTAGCAATACGCATTAACAAGGCATTGTAAGGTTCACCTGGAACGGAAAAAATAGGGATTTTTTGTGATTTTACTAAACAATTAAAAACATCAATCATTGGAATATTCGTGCGCACAATCTCGCGAGGAACAATTCGTTTGACAGGATTAAAAGAAGTAGAACCAATATTCACAGCCTCTCCAATAATATGAGGACCTCCATCAATAGGAATACTAGCACCGTTTAGACGACGTCCTAATAGAGCATTTCCATAGGTTGCCTGCATCTGGCGATTTAAAAAGGTGACACGGTCTCCTGTAGAGATTCCACGGGTGCTTTGGAAGACCTGCAAAGTCACTTGATCTCCATCAATACGAAGAACAGAAGCATAAATAGAGCGTCCGTCTTGGAGATCAATACAGGCTAACTCTCCAAGCCCAACCCCTTTAGCCGTCACTGTAATGAGGTTACCACGCATACTATTAATTTTATCATAAGTAATTCTCATCTCTTTATCCTCGATGTTGTTCAAGCAGCTCTTCAATTTTAGCTAGCTGTTTCTTATAATGTTCTGATTGAAAAGCTATAAAATTGAGATTTTTAATCTGATTCTGAAGAGCTAAGAAATATTCTCTAGCCTCATCATGTGTGTGGAAATGAAAGGAAACATCAAATATCTTATTAATTAATTGGAATAAAGCGATTTGGCGCTTAATAGGACAATAGGCATCTTCTTTATCAAATGCATTTTGCTGTAAATAGCAAAAATCATAAAGTTCGGCTTTTAAATAGATGATGATATCTTCTAGGGCAATCCCCTCTTCCCCTACAACCTCCATCCGTTTACCAATTTCGTTGCCTTCATAAAGAAGGCGGCCTGCTCTCTTAATCATCCATCCCCAATTCTCTACTTGGTGTTCGAGTTCCTTGCTCACAGTATCCACATACTTTGACCAGGAGATAAGCGGATCGATAGCTGGATAACGCCGAGAATCGGAACGAGCTCGTGATAATCCTAAAAAAGCACCTACGACAAATAAAGTTGCCTGTGTGACAGGCTCTTCAAAATTTCCACCAGCAGGAGATACAGCTCCTCCGATTGTCACAGATCCTTGCTGATTACCTCGCAAAGCAATCACACCTGAGCGCTCATAGAACTCGGCAATACGGGAAGCTAAGTAAGCTGGGAAAGCCTCCTCACCAGGAATTTCTTCTAAACGACCAGACATCTCACGCAAGGCTTGCGCCCAGCGAGAGGTTGAATCAGCAAGTACTAAGACGTCTAATCCCATTTGACGATAATATTCGGCAACTGTAATTCCCATATAAATGGACGATTCACGAGCTGCAACTGGCATAGAGGAGGTATTACAGATGATGATCGTTCTTGAGATTAAAGAATCACCGGTGTGAGGATCAATCAAATGAGGAAATTCGCGTAGAACCTCGACAACTTCACCAGCCCGTTCACCACAAGCGACAAATACAACAATGTCAACAGAGGCATACTTAGATAGATGATGTTGGAGAACAGTTTTTCCTGCTCCAAAAGGACCCGGTGTGCAAAATGTCCCTCCCTTTAACAAAGGAAATTGAGTATCAATAATCCTCTCACCCGTGTCCATCATTTTAACTGGCTTAATCTTTTCCCCTTGAATAAGAGGATTTTTGATTGGCCACTTTTGAACCATGGTAAACTGATATTCCTTCCCTTTGTGATCCACAGCCTTGGCCACAACAGTTTCAATAGGATACGAACCATTGGGAATCACCCATGTCAGCGTATAGCGTCCAAAGAGTGCAAAAGGCACCATAATATGGTGAGGAAAACGACCCTCTAAAGTTGTTCCGATGGTATCTCCTCTTTGTACAACATCCCCAACTTTGGCTACTGAATCAAAGGCCCAGCGTCGTTTGCGATCTATAGCTGGCAAATAGACACCTCGTGGCAAAAAGAACCCTGATGTATCAGCGATTTTAACCAAAGGATTTTGTAATCCATCAAAAATAGATGTGAGTAGGCCAGGACCTAATTCTGCTTCTAAAAGATCCCCACTAAACCAGACAGGGCTATGTAACTTGATCCCCTTTGTATCTTCATAAACTTGTATCTTGGCCTCGTTGCCAGCAATTTCAATCACCTCTGCTTTAAGCTGAGTGTCATTCGTGTGGACCATTAAGACCTCACCTTGGCGAATATGCCCCTCAAATTCTACTTGCAAGAGATTTCCATAGGCCTTAACGACTTTGCCCTGAGCATTAATGCGTTCCCTTGACTCTAACTCTTGATTCATGACGTTCCTTTTACAATGGTATCAATAATTTTAATGCCTTTATTTTTATCTGGCTCAAACCATTTTTCAACAAGGATCAGCTCCGCCATATAAGCAAGAATACGGCTCATAGAAAACTGTTCCATTATGCCAACTAACTGTTCAATATAGTTGAATCGATATTGATCTAAAGCTTTCTCAAGGGCTAATGGATCATCTCCAACATCTTCAAAAATTATCTTCAATTCCCGATATTTTTCCGGAGGTTCATACACCTTGGCATCTTTTTGAGCTAGCATTTGAGCGATTAACTCCTCTTCAGGATTTTCATATTGCAACTCTACACTTAAATCTCGCCCTAATTTTTTGGCCCTAAATCCAGCAAAGACCAAACGCCATTCCCTCTCAAAGGTCAGGTATTCCCATAGAAATCCCTTTATTCCTTTCGTGACAGTTTGAAAAAAACGGACTAATAGCCAAGGAAAATGGTGTAAACGGTCCGCTAATTTCTCATACTGAGCTAAAAAATCATAAACATAAGCAGGTAACCCATTACGATTCAGCAATGCCTCTTCAAGTTCATTGGCTGTTAGATTTCCAAGGGGATCTAATCTTTCACCCAGCCACAACCATCTTAAATTCAAGATATCATATAAACTTCGAATGATTTTCGTCTTATGATAGTCCTTTGCTGTTAAATGATCATGTAGTAAATCGTCAAATTCTGAAAATGTGAGTTCAGGCGACCTATCAAAAGAAAGGGGGGGTAGAGAGACCTCAAGATAATAATATCTCACCATGCTCCTTAAAGACCAAAAATAAGTTGACGAAAATCTTTACGCATATAATTAGCCAAAAGCTCTTTCAGAGCTTGATCTGTTAAATCAATTGTCATTTTCTTGTCTTGAAGTTTGACTTGCGCTCCACCAGCAAACCCACCTATCTCTAATGGCTTATCTTTTAATTTTTTGCATACCTCATCTAAGAGTAAAGAACTGATATCAGTGGGGGAAACAGAGTGAGGTATAATAGCTTTTAAATCTGCCTCAATACCATCTCTCTTTAAGGCTTTGACTATGCCATTGATGAGATTAGCTATTAGCTGTGGAGACGCTAATTGTTTTGCTAAAAGATCTTGAAGACCTTCATTGAAAAACCTTTGCTCAATATCTTGACGCAAACTCCCTAGCGTCTGCTTAGCAGCTTGC
Source organism: uncultured Parachlamydiaceae bacterium (assembly GCA_963838645.1). Lineage (GTDB taxonomy): Bacteria > Chlamydiota > Chlamydiia > Chlamydiales > Parachlamydiaceae > CAWIRV01. The sequence goes on from CAWIRV010000007.1 coordinate 169,736, forward strand.
TCAAGAGAAGAAAGAAAAACATGGCGGTCCTGTTCAATTTGAGCTCTGGCATGTTGGATTAATTGCTCTGCTTGATGCTCTGCCTCAGCTACGAGATGCTCTGCTTTCTTTTTAGCTGCAGCAATAACCGCTTGAGCCTCTTGTTTAGCTGGTTCCAAAGTTTCATGACGTATCTTATCACAAATTCTCTGGATCTTATCTTGTCCCCTTTCTAACGTTTTCATCCTATTAACTCAAAAATGATTAATTAAACTTAGCTTTACTTTCACCTCTAATAGTATAATCGTTGATCGTATTATTTTTTCAAGCATTTTATCATTTAATTTCTCATAATAAATAAACTATATTCATCATGGTTGAAATAGCAAATTTTTCCTGAATTTTAGGAGGCTCAGACTAAGAAAAAAGAGAAAAAGATCGCAAAAAAATGCACCAACATGTTAAGCACTATACCAGATTTTATTGAAGGGATCTTAATGATGAAACAATTTTCTTTTGCCTTAGCTCTGAGCGGAACAATTTATTTTATCCCTTTATTTGTCATGGCTGCTGAACCCGCTCCTTCTCAGCAAACGGCTCCTCAGTCTTTTATACCTAAAAAAAGTGAAGAAGAGCTTGTTTTATTTAATCCGCCAGAAGGCTGGCACTTAGCTAAGGTGGATCCAGCTTTATTTCCTACAATTAAAATCCTGATTATTGGTAAAGGCAAACACAACTTTCCTCCTTCTATAAACCTAGCCATTCAACCTTATCAAGGGACACTTAAGCAATACCTAAAAAATATTAAAGCGAGGAATGACGCAGAAGGTGTCGAATGGAAAGACCTTGGTTCTTTTCGAACAGAAGCTGGAAATGGAAATCTCATTCAAGTAGATCGAAAAATGGAATGGGGTCAAGAACGATTAATGCATCTCATTTTGCTTAAAAATGAAAAAATTTATATTTTAACAGCTTCTGCGTTAAAAGACGAGTTCTCTCAACTGTACAAGCAATTTTTCAATGCCATGTGTTCACTACGGATCAGTCACGATGCCTTTGAAATGGTTACCTCCCCTCAACGTCGAACTCAATTAAAAAATGCTTATCAAAATCTAAAAAATCAATGGAAAACGGCCCTTATACAACACCACCAAGAACATTCTGAAATTCCTCTTGAAGATTTAAAGAATACTCTCTTTAATGGAGAACCCTTTCAAACAACTCATTGGATTCCTTTTAAAGAGACAATAGATCAAAAATTTACGGATATGGGTGCAGAATGGCAAAAATGGATACTTCATAAAGTAGAAGGCGATCTATTTGATGAGTGCAATTAAATATACTCATCCCAGTTCAAAGTGAGAAGTTTCGGCTGTGCCAAAGCCTCGGGCTTCAACGATCAAAAATGGGTCCATATACTCATATGAACCAATTTTTGATCGTTGAATCGCGAGAGCTTTCGCATTGCCCAAATTCTCACTTTGAACTGGGATGAGTATATGTAGGTTGACATTTCCTTGTACTAGAGAAAAATAACATTCATTTTATAGGAGAATGTAGATGAAAAAACTGAATAAGCTGATAACTTCCCTCTCACTACTAGCCTTAACAGCTGCACCTATTCATCATGTAAAGGCAGATTGCACATATGTGACAGATGCAGGTGGCTATGCGTACGATGAATGCCGCGCGGTCACGAATCTAGCGCCTGCTATTGCTTTATCAACTGTGATCATTGTTGCGATTATTGCTGTAGCTGTTCAGAATTCTCATGATAGCAGCTCATCAAGCTCAACATCTCATTGTCATTGTGGCCATTTTAATAGCAGTAGTTGCAGTAGTAGTAGCAGCAGTAGCAGCTGTTCTTCGTTTTAGCAATTGATCGTGATTTATGCATAAGAACTTTTATCAGGGGATGCTTATTACTCTTGTCCTTTTCTGTTTAATCGCCTGCGCATCCCCTACTTGCCGACAATGGGTATTAGAAGATTTAACAGATATCGATCCCTGCTTTAACTCAGGTAGGATGGTTTTGTATCCCGAGTCTACAATTTGTTATCTTGAACTTGAGTTAGATCGCAGTCGCACAGGCCTTAGAATGTACATCAATATTCTCTTGTTTCAAGCTCCTCCCTATCCTCTTGATCCCAATCTAGCAGAAGTCAATATTTTAATTGAAGGAGAAGAGCGGATGACGATTTATCCCCATGTTCTAAATGGGGGACAACGTCTTCTCCTTCCCTCTGATATATCTGCCTATTTTATAAAGCTTCTTTTAGCCGATTGTTCTTTTAAGATTCAAATTGGACGTCAGGAGACCGAAATCGTTCCAACAAACTTTAAAAATCTTTACAAGAAGATTTTGAACATTCCCATCGCTGAAGAAGAAATCATCAATTAAGTATAGAGCGTGTTCTCAAATTGCTAACTGCCTATACTCATTCCAGTTAAAAGCTGCAATTTCGGCTGTGCCAAAGCCTCGGGCTTCAACGATCAAAAATGGGTTCATATGAGTATATGGACCCATTTTTGATCGTTGAATCGCGAGAACTTTCGCATTGCCCAAATTGCAGCTTTCAACTGGAATGAGTATATTACTTAATTCTTCAAAAGGAAATGAAAAAATCTTGGCTTAAATCTTCCTTTACGTCATAAGTCTAATAACCTAGGTTTTGAGTTTATCTGCCTAATTAGAAAAAGAAATTTCTTCTGTGAGTTGAGATTTTGTATATAGGCAATAGCAAAAAGCTCAAACAATCAGATTTTTATTAAAGAGGTTTACTATGAAACGACGACATCAATTATTTACTTGGGTCACTCTAGCAGTTATGCTTACCCAGCCTATTTATACTCAAGAAAATCAAAGACCACAGCCCATTAACAATAATGAAGCATGTGCTTATCAGGATGGCTGCCAAGCGACTCGCTGGTCTGCTTATATCCCTGTCATCGCTCTTATTTCAGCAGCCTTACTCCTTTCTACAGCAGATGACCATGGTCATGGAAGTAGCAGCTGTAGTAGTAGTAAGAGTAGCTATAGCCATTTTTATAGCTATAGTAGTAATAGTTGTAGTAGCGACTACTCCTTTTCTCCCTGTTCTAGTGACTCGAGTGACTCTTGTTCTTACTCATATTCAAGTCCTTCTTCAAACCATTCCTCTATTTCTTCTTGTGGATGCTCGAAGATGATGGCAGGTTTATCCAGCTTATCTAGGGGTTATCATAGCCATTAATGAAGGAAAATCCATTTCTTTTCATTATAAAACCTGTACAGAGCATTCTCAAATTTGTAAAGGTAAGTAAGGAATATAAAAAATTGATTGCAGAAAATTTTGAGTTCAAGCAATAAAGGGGTCACAAGGACTAAAGTTTTTTACTTTACGACTTTCTATATTTATCACAGTTGAAATAGCGAATTTTTTAACGTCAGCGACAAGGACTAAATTTAATAACCTGAGTTTTGAGTTTATTTCCTTGATTCTTAGAGAAGATTTTCTCTTAGATCTTGTCCTTTTCTTTGAAGGGAATAGTCAAATGGCTATTTCCGAGAAGAAAAAGAAAGAAAAGAGGAAAGATTCCTAAGAATCAAGGAAATAAACTCAAAACTCAGGTTAATACACAAGTAAATTAAAAAATTCACCATTTCAACTGTGATGAATATAATGAAGAATAGAATCTCAATTGACACGCATTAAAAGGATTTAGTATGAAAAAAATTCAAAGACTATTTGCTTTAACAACTGCAATGGCAATGCTAACAAACTTTGGGTATAGCCAAGAATGCCCTCCAAGTTACTCTAATGAGTGCCCTGCAGCTTATGCTGATAGCTGTAATGTTTCCTCCTATTGGTCAATTCTTATTCCAGTCGGCGCGTTGGTAATAGCAGGGATTATTATTGCTACAACAGATCATCATCACCATCACCATCATTCTTCTTCTAGTTCTTCTCATAGCCATCATTAATAGTCTTCAAAAAGGGCGTTTATTCGCCCTTTTTTCAGCCAACTTGTCTTATAAACTCAGGTTATAACTTAATTGCTAAACTTATAAATAGAAGAAAAACCCATTCTGCTTCCCATTTCTCATGATAAATTTGGCGTCTTCCTGGAGGCCTTTTAACAATTTCAAGCTCAACATCATATTATAAATTTATTCGCTTTAAAGCCTTATCCTGATGGTTTACCTAAATTTATTCCTCCTCCTCTTACCCTTGCTTAACATACCAAAATTGAGTTAATTAATATAATTTATAATTTATTTGATGACAATTTATGAATAATATCTTATAATACCTACTATAAATTAATTATGGTGTTTAAATGATAATAAATTATAATGATTCTTTACAAATTGCTGAAACATTGGTAAATCAATATAAAAATATTGATTCTTTGAAACATTTAAATCAAAAGCAAAGAAAAATTTCTTTGCTTGCTTTAAAGAATAGCATGACTAATCAGATGTTTGATAAGATAGGCCCTTATTTAAAGGGATGTGAATCTATTTTATCAAATAAATTGTTTAATAATTTTAAAAATAGACAATTTCAAAATTGGTCACATATTTTTAATGTACCAAAATTAATTAAACATGTCATAAATATAGTGTTAAACTTATTAGGTTTACGTATTAGTAAGCACCAGCTAAATGAGTCAATAAACTCATATCGACAATTAAAAGTTAAGGAACAAGAGGAATTACAAGGGCTCCCTAAAAAAATTACACACCTAAAGAATGCCATACAAGGTATAGAACAGGCGATTATGATTGTTCGAAATTATTCCCTGCCTATAGCGCAAATGACAAGTCAACATTTAGAAAAAAATCCAATAGACTTAAATCAGACCATAACGACATTTCAAACAATGCTTGAAGAGACAAATGATGAAGATTTAAAGAGAGCTATTCAGGATCATTTAAAAGGATTAACCAACTTAAATAAAGCTAAAAATTTTGCTCTAGAATTGCAAGTGATGCGCCAACAGCATCGGGTATTATTACAAACCTATCCTTTAACAATTGAGAAAAATCAAACAGAAGAACTTCCTAAACTTGAAAAACGCTTGCAGGCTTTATTATCTCGTCAAAAATTTTTAAGAGAAAAATTTGATATTATTCAATCTCAAAGCTCTATTTAAAACTCAGGTTACTAAAGAAATTAGAAACTATTTTTTTGAAATTATCTTCATCACTTGATACACTGCATGCATTTGTTCAGCACAGACTGTTTTCCATGCCATTTAATAGACCTCTTTCGAAATTTCATTTATTTGCTAAAATGATTCTTTTCGGCATCTTGATTGCCAAATTTTTTAACCATATGTGCACATATGCTTTCAAAATTTGGCAATCAATCTGCTCAAAAACAATTCATTTTTTCAAACAAAGCAAATTTCGAAAGAGGTCTAATGTAAAGAGGTCTCGCTATCGATTCAATGGTTATGGGAAGGATTATTGGCAATTACAAAGATTAGCAAATTAAAAATTACCACTACTTTCAATTACATCTTTTTCTACACAAAAAAATATTGCGCAAAATCTTAGTTTTAGTTCATAAGAGATCCGTAAAGCTTTAGAGGTGTTATCAAAAAAATATTAGTGCCATTTTCTGAATGGTTAATTTAATAGATAAAGCCTCAACGTGACACGTATCAAAAGGATATAATATGAAAATGATTCAAAAATTAATCGCTTTGACCGCTCTTATAACCATGCCATTCAGCTCAAGTTATAGTCAAGAAATCTACTGTCCACCTGAATGTGAAATGCCACTTGAATACTGCTATGAAGATCCTTGTGCTTTTGATGACAGTTGTGGCATTACTCAATCATCTACCCTAATTCCATTAGGAATTTTTGTGGTAGCAGGAGTTGTCATTGCCGCAACAACTCATCACCATGATCACCATGGACACCGTCGCAGCTGCAACAGTAGCCATGCGCATCACAATTAAGCCAAGCTTAAAAGGGGGCCCCTTTTCACCCCCCTTTTTATAAACTCCTCTTCCATTCCAAGTTTTCTGCCATATCATGTAATAAAATTTCGACAGATTCGAAATACTGATCGACAAATAGGAATCGATTACGTAATTGCTGTCCTTCTATATTTTTTGTCATAATATTAAGAAAAAATTGACCAAATACATATCGATATTCTAAAAGTTCCTGTCGAAATTTCCTTCTAGTTTCTTCTAAGAATGGATTAGAAGATTTTTCTCGCACCATTCTTTGAATAGCAGCTAAAAAATCTTGTAAATAGATCTTCATATCGTTGATATCCAATTCAATTTCATGTACATGGGAGTAAATATCTCCTTTTCGTACCCATTCCTCAATTTGATTGAATAAATAGTAAAATCTTTCCATTCTAAAAGCATGAGTGGGATCCTCAATGACCCTATATAAGCCCTGATGAATATGATACACTTCATGGAAAAGAGGGAATTCATGCAAAACATGATACTTCCAATCTTCACGCATTGCTTTCGCCAAAACATAGTGGATATAATGAATGATATCTGGATCAGGACTACCTACTTCATTACATTCTCTTATACGCTTTAATAAACGTTCAGCACGATTGCGTATCATTGAGTAAGAAATCAAAGTCTGTCCCATTTCATGTAAAAGCGTTTCAATTTCTTGATAAATTTGGTTTGCTTTTTTTTGTTGAATGACAGGATCTTGATGATTGAAAGAGATTAAGAATCGATTATACCAGGATTTCAATTCTTCAGCTGAATAAACCAAATGGAGAAGTTCTTTTGCTTTAGGAGGCTCAGGGCCTACAACCCATTCAGTAAAGCCCCATCGAGATCTCATATAAGGGTTTGAATTGGTTGCCAGCATAAATTCTCGATAATAGCTCATTGTGGCAATCAATTGCTGTAACTCATACTGGTATTCTTTAATTTTCTCTTGCAATCTTTTGATTCCCTCAGTAGGTCGATCGCTCTCTTTTTTTAAAGCTTTTAACTCCAAGCTGCTATTAAAAAAGGCTTCCTGCAGTCCCTCATAATAAATCTCAAATACCCTCATAACCTCTTCAATACCAGAATAATACCTTAATGATCTTATCGTTTCAAAAGCCAAATCCCCTTTCTTTTGAGGATTAAATTCATAAAACTTTAATAGACGAAAGACGTCCACGTAATGATTTTGGTCAGAAAGATCTAAAAGAGCCAAGATAGGATATTTCTTCATCTTTTGCAAAATTTCTTCAATTTGATGACTCAGCCGTATATACTCAGCATAGCGTTGATTAAAAGCATTGTATTGTGTCTTAAGCAGCTTTTCACTTTGAGATAAATGGATAAGAAGAGCAGGATCTAAGTGAGACCGCCATCTTCCTATCCATTTCTTCCATCCCTTTGATTTAAAATCAGATTTATAACGATATTCCTTTAGGGGATTTTCAAGCCGACGAATAGCCCACATGATATCTTCTAGACGATAAATCAATAATTCCTTAATCATTTGTACAACGCCAGAGAAGGATAACTGCCATTTATTAATAGGAACTTGTTTAATCTGTTGAAATAGTTCTACAACACAACCTTCCAAGACCTCGGTATATTCCCACAATGCAGCATTAAGCTCGTTAATCATTCTTATTTCATTATCTTCAGTCATCTGATTTAAATTTTTTTTATTAAGAAGTCGCACCTTTTTTGTAAATCCCTCAATTGCATCTGCTAACTTAAGTTGATCAGTAGAGCTTGCTAAACTAGAACTTGAAGATTCAACAGGTAAAGAAACGATATTTAAAATGTGATAAGCTAAACGAAATTCCTTCTCTTGAAGATATTGATTGAGCTGATTGACAATTCGTTGATCTAAAGAAACAATACCTAAAAAATCTATTGAACGCCAATTCATATATAACTCCTCTAAGGAATTATCCTAATTTATGATTAGATCTCTATTATTATTTTAACAAAATTGATATTTTATATAAATTATTAGAAAAATTAAGATAATTTATCGATCTTTACAATAATAACCTGAATTTTGAGTTTATTTCCTTGATTTTTAGAGAAGATTTTCTCTTAGATCTTGTTCTTTTCTTTGAAGGGAATAGTCAAATGGCTATTTCCGAGAAGAAAAGGACGAGAGATAAGAGGAAAGATTCCTAAGAATCAAGGAAATAAACTCAAAACTCAGGTTAATATAAGTCGATATATAGGGCATGTTCTCAAATTGAGAACATGCCCTAGTTGTCTTGAATTCGAGCAAATCTTATTTAGATAAAGAGATTTTACAGAAAGAGAAAAACCAATTAAAAATGATATATTAAATGGTACTTGAAGTTAATTGGTATGTTTGGTACACAGAGATCATTTATGACAAAAAATAAAAAAATATTTGCAAAAATTAAAAGATTGCTAACGAGCCAGTAGATGAGACATCGAATATTTATTCTTCTTGCTATTTTATAAAATATGAGATACTATAGGAAAAAAAATTATAACACATTTTCATTAATTAATTTACTATTATTAAAGTATATAATAATAAAAAAATATCAAATTAATGAAATATTTTCAGTAAATTAATAGATTCCTATGAATATTTCGCTAGCCAATCATTTGATTACTCATTTAGAGAAGGGCTTAGATTGGGAAAAACCAATTAGCCCTCAGCTTCCCCATCTCTTTGTTCCTTCTCTATGGGGACAAGGGATTGTACTTCCACATTCGTTGCATGGTCGTCTCTCTCACTGGCTCAAAAAAAAGGAAGGACGGGCTGAAGCAGAGCGGAAGATTAAAACTATTCTTACGCAAGCTTTTCATACTATAAATAGTGATAAAAAAGCTTATCAATCCATTCCCTTATCTTCTTATATCCCATTACATAAATTTTTGTTAGAGAAGGATGGCTCCCAGCAAAAGGGCGACATTCATCAGGAAACTCTTTCTCCCGAACTCCAGCATCTCTGGCAGGTTAATCAAGAGAAGGCAAAAGTGGAAGCTGAGAGGGATCATCATTTATCTATTTTACGCGATCGGGTGAGAGAAGAAAATTTATCTTATTTAGAGACAGCAAACTTTGCCAAGCTTTTTGATCATCAAGAAAAAATTACCCCTTCCTTATTACCTTATCTTGAGGAATTTTTACTTCATCATCCTCAGCACGCTAATCAACGCCTGAGTGAAATTCTACCCCTTTTGAATGAGGCTCAAACATTTAATCATCAACTTGAAGCTCGTTTATTACAAGCTTCGAGGCAAATTGATCCAGGAAAACTTAGGGAAGAGGCGCAGGGACTATCGACTCACGTGCGAAGCTTAGAAGTGGGCAAGCGCTGGATGTTTTGTGGCAGTTATGGCAAAAGGATTGCTTCTCTTCATACCTTGTTTGATTTCTTACGCCTGCTCCCTCAAGACGATCTGCCTGCTTTCATCCAAGGGGTATTAAAGGAAAAAGAACTGCCCGATCCAGAGAAGTTTATCGAAACACTGATACAGGAAGGCTCTAAACAGCTCGATCAGCTGCCCACTGATGAGCTCAGTTTTCTCAAATCTTTGATGAGAGATGATTCTCGATCTTTACCAGATCAACTTGTGCGCTGGCTTCCAACATTTATTAGTCATCATTTAGAGGGATGGGTCAAACGAGGGGTTTTGGAGAACTTGATTAAAATCGCTCCGAGTCAAGAAATTCGTCATTTTCTATCCTGGATAGTTGAAAATAGTCCTCTCTTAACAGATGAACAAAAAAGAGCAGATTTTATTCGAGAATCTGAGCAGAAATTGACTCAATTCATCCAAACACCTATTCATCTGGCGAAAGAGGAGATAAATAAGGCTATCTTCAAATTTTCTTGCATGGCACAAAGCAATCTCCCTCCTTCTATTCAAGAACTCATCGGTCTTGATTCTCTTTTCCAGTCAGGGCAATTCTGGTTACCGGAAGTGGCGGTTCCCTCCTACTTCATGCCGCAAGGCGTCTCCGCCGACCTGATCGCCACAAAATACGGCATCAGCCGCGACGACTGTGACGCCTATGCGGTGGAAAGCCAGAAGCGCACGGCGCGGCCTGGGACGAAGGGCGCTTCGCGAAATCGGTCGTGCCTGTCGAACGACATCAACGGGCTGACGATGCTCGCCCGCGACGAGCATCCGCGCCCCGACACCAACATGCAGGGGCTCGCCGCGCTAAACCCGTCCTTCGAGATTCGGCGCAGATGGGCGGCTTCGACGCCGTCGCCATCCAGGCGCATCCGGACGTGAAGAGGTGGGCATGTCCACCACGCCGGCAATTCGTCCGGCATCGTCGACGGCGCCGCGGCGGTGCTCGTCGGCAACAAGCGCGGCGGCAAAGCAGCGGGCCTTACGCCGCGCGGGAAAATCCGGGCCTTCGCCAATATCGGCTCGGACCCGGCGCTGATGCTGACCGGCCCGATCGACGTGACGCGAAAGCTCCTGAAGCGCGCGAGGATGGAGCTCGCCGACATCGATCTGGTCGAGATCAACGAGGCGTTCGCCTCCGTCGTGCTGCGCTACTGCGGGCGCTCGACCTCGACCCGGAGAAGGTGAACGTCAACGGCGGCGCGATCGCCATGGGCCACCCGCTCGGCGCGACCGGCGCGATGATTCTGGGCACCGCGCTCGACGAACTGGAGCGGCGCGACCTCTTCACCGCGCTGGTCACGCTGTGCATCGGCGCCGGGATGGGTACGGCGACGATCATCGAGCGGGTGTGAATGCCGAAGATCGACATCGCCGCGCCATCCCCGAGGCAACACTGCGGCTATCCGGCGCCGTTCCACGAGATCGGTCAAGGGCCGCTTCCGCAAGCGGCTCGGCGACGCCGGCGGGCTCACGCAATTCGGCGTCAACCTCTGCCGGCTGGAGCCGGGCTCCGCCTCCTCGCAGCGCCACTGGCACGAAAAGGAGGACGAGTTCGTCTACGTGCTCGAAGGCGAGTGGTGCTCGTCGAGGACGAGGGCGAGACCGTGCTGCGCCCCGGCGACGCGGCGGCCTTCAAGGCGGGCGTCGCCAACGGCCATCACCTCGTCAACCGCTCGGGCCGCGACGCGCTGATGCTGGAGATCGGCACGCCGCGACCGCGAACGAGAGCGGCGCACTATTCCGACATCGACATGGATGTTCGCGACGACGGCGGGCCGACCGCTTACCTGCACAAGGACGGCACACCCTACCGCCGCCGAGCGGCCGCGAGGAGACGATGGCTTACGAGAATTTCCGCTTCGAGACCGGCGACGACGGCATCGCGCTCGTCACCTGGGACATGCCGGGCCGCTCGATGAACGTCATCACGTCGCGGTGATGGACGAGCTGGAGGCGATCGTCGAGCCGGTCGCCGCCGACGCCGCGATCAAGGGCGCGGTCATCGTCTCCGGCAAGAAGGATTTTTCCGGCGGCGCCGACATCACCATGCTCGGCGGCATCTCCGCGACGTTCGCGAAGCGCTGAGCGCGCGATCCGGCAGCGGCGCAACGCAGGCGCTGTTCGAGGAATCGAGCCGCCTGTCGCGCCTCTACCGGCGGCTGGAGACCTGCGGAAAGCCGTTCGTCGCGGCGATCCACGGCACCTGCATGGGCGGCGCGACCGAGCTGGCGCTCGCCGCCACGGCCGCGTCATGGCCGACGACGGGCGACGAAGATCGCGCTGCCGGAGGTGAAGATCGGCATTTTCCCGGCGCCGGCGGCACGCAGCGCGTCATGCGCATGGCCGACGCGCAGGCCGGGCTGGAGATGCTGCTGAAGGGCTCGAGCCTCGACGCCAAGAGGGCGCTGTCGATGAAGCTCGTCGACAAGGTCGCTCCGCGCGAAGAGCTGGTCGAGGCGGCGAAGGCGATGATCGCCGGCGGGCTGAAGCCGGTAAAGCCGTGGGACGAGAAGGGCTGGAAGCCGGAAGGCGCGGCGCGCGTCTTTTCGCCGGCCGGGTTCCAGCTCTGGCCGGCGGCGAACGCGCTCTACCGCAAGGAGACCTACGACAATTATCCGGGCGCGCGCGCACTGCTGCAAGCGGTGCTTCGAGGGCCTGCAGCTGCCGATGGACGCGGCGCTTCGCGTCGAGAGCCGCTATTTCGCGCATGTGCTGAAGACGAAGGAGGCGGCGGCGATGATCCGCTCGCTCTTCGTCTCCAAGCAGGAGCTCGACAAGGGCGCGCGCCGGCCGCCGGGCGAGCCGAAGCGGCCGATCAAAAAGCTCGGCGTGATCGGCGCCGGCTTCATGGGCGCCGGCATCGCCTATGTCTCGGCGAAGGCCGGCATCGAGGTCGTGCTGATCGACCGCGACCTGGCCGCCGCCGAGAAGGGCAAGGCGCATTCCGACGCGCTGATCGCCAAGGACGTGCAGCGCGGCCGCGACGACGCCGGAGGAGAAGGAGGCGCTGCTTGCGCGCATCCGGCCGACCGCCGACTACGCCGAGCTCGCCGGCTGCCGACCTCGTCATCGAGGCCGTGTTCGAGGACCGCGCGCGTGAAGGCCGAGGCGACGGCGAAGGCCGATGGCGCATCTGGGCGCCGACGCGATCTTCGCCTCCAACACCTCGACGCTGCCGATCACCTCGCTGGCGAAGACCTACGAGGACCCGACAGCGCTTCATCGGCATCCACTTCTTCTCGCCGGTCGACCGCATGATGCTGGTCGAGATCATCCTCGGCAAGAAGACCGGCGACGCGGCGCTCGCCACGGCGCTCGACTACGTGCGCGCGATCAGGAAGACGCCGATCGTCGTCAACGACTGCGCGCGGCTTCTACGCCAATCGCTGCGTCATCGCCTACATGCTCGAAGGCCATCTGATGCTGGCCGAAGGCGTGCCGCCGGCGATGATCGAGAACGCGGCGCGCATGGCCGGCATGCCGGTCGGGCCGCTGGCGCTCAACGACGAGATCGGCGTCGACCTCGCCTGGAAGATCCTGCAGGCGACCAAGGAGGATCTCGGCGAGAAGCCGATCGACCCGGCGCAGGAGGGCTGCTCGAAGAGCTGGTCGTGAAGCGCGAGCGCTTCGGGCGCAAGAACGGCAAGGGCTTTTACGACTATGCCGGCCGCGACAAGGCGCTCTGGCCGGGGCTCGCGGAGATCGTCTCCGCCGAAGAGCGGCGACGAATTCGACGTCGACGGAGCTGAAGCACCGGCTGCTCGCCGTGCAGGCGCTGGAAGCGGCGCGCACCGTGGAGGAAGGCGTCGTCACCGATCCGCGCGAGGCCGATGTCGGCTCGATCCTCGGCTTCGGCTTCGCGCCGTTCACCGGCGGCACGCTCTCCTACATCGACGGGATGGGCGCGGCGGATTTCGTGGCGCTCGCGAAGCGGCTCGCGCGAGAAGCACGGCGCCGCGCTTCCGCCCGAACCGCGCTGCTCCGCGACATGGCGGCGAAGGGCGAGACGTTCTACGGCCGCTGCGCGGCAGAGGCGGAGAAACAGGCGGCCTGAGCCGTTCCGCGCGGGCGCCTACATAAGTCGACCCGCGCGCAGCTGGCGCGGTCTGCGGGGGAGCCGTGATGTTTCAGTGCTGCTCGCCAATGCGCGGCGCGTCTGGCGGCGTCGACCCCTGCGGCGGGACCGACAGCGCACCTCCAGAGCCGATGCTGTGGCTCGCCGACACTGGCTTCAAAAGGTCCGCGCCGGCAGCGAGCTGCTCGCCGACGGCGCCAAGGACAAGTCTGGCCGGGCGGGCCGGTGTCGCTCCTGCAGCGGGCTCTTCGCTACTGGGGATGCCGCGAGAAGGGCGAGCCCGTGCGCCTCCTGCCGAAATTCGGAAATCGACGGCTCGTTCAAGGGCGAGACCGCCGATGCCGTCAGAGCTTTCCAGGCCGGCAGTTTCGATGCGAACGGCGCTCCGCTCGTGAGCGACGCCATCGTCGGCAAAGCAACGCTTGCGGCGCTCGACCGGCTGGTGCTGCCCCTCCCCGACCGCCGGCGACCGAAATGACCGCCATGCTGGTCGATTTCGTGATCTTTCCCGACGGCTATCCGGAAAGCCGAGTGCCACGCATCCTGCGCGAGGCGAACTATGTGTTCAATCGGGCCGGCGTCGGGATCGAACTCGGCGCGGTCTGGGGCCCGCACAAGGCGGGCCCGGCCGCCTGCCAAATCTTCGAGGCGAACCGCGCCAGCCCGCATAGCGGGTGGTGCAGAGCGTCGTCAGGCGGCAGACGGTCGAGATGATCACCCCGGAAGCGCGCCGGCTGGCGGCGTTTCGCCCGGGCCCGCCGACGCGCGTCACGTTCTATTTCCTCGCGCCCTTTCCCCCGGCAGCGTCACGCCATGGGGAGCGACCTTCACACCTGCCCGCGACCGGCCTGCCCTTTACCGTGATGATCCCGAAGACCGGCACGGCCGATCCGGTAGACATCTGCTGGCACGAACTCGGCCACTGCCTTCTGAACACCGCCAACGGCGAGGTGTCGACCGCCGACTACAACGACCATTCGCATCCGATGATGGTCGAGTCCGGTGCCGGGCATGGCGGCCTCGCTCCCCATTCCGGCGCTGGCGCGGCGTTTACACCGCACGGCGCTGCTTAACGTCGGCTGAAGCACGGACAGGCTCCGAATCGCTTGTCGGGGCGCGGCCCGAGAGCCGCCCCGGCGCCCGCCTTGCGGCATTGGACACCTTGCTATACGTGTATAGCAACACGCGGAGATGCCCATGCTAGCCTTGCGCTTGCCGCCGGAGATCGAACGTCGTCTTGAAGCGCTTGCAGCGAAGACGGGGCGCAGCAAGAGCTACTACGCCCGCGAAGCAATTCTTGAGCATCTCGGTGAACTTGAGGACGGTTATCTTGCCCGCGAGCGGCTGCTCGCCGGCGGCCGGACGGTGACGCTCGAAGAGCTCGAAGCCGAATTCGCCGCGGAACTCGAAGATGAAGGCAGCACGAAGGTGGCAGGTCGAACTCAGCAGCGAGGCGGAGCGGGACCTAAGAAAACTCGCATCCGGCGATCGAAAACGGGTTCTGCGCTTCCTCGGCGAACGAATCCCGCCGGCGGGATGAAGAATCCGCGTCGGCTCGGCCACGCGCTGACCGGCGACCTGGCTGGCCTCTGGAGCTATCGCGTCGGTGATCTGCGCGTCGTTGCGGCGATCGAGGACAGGCTCATCCGAATCCTGGTGTTGCGGATCGGGCATCGACGCGAGATCTATCGCTGAGGAGTAGCGCATGCCCGCGATCGACTATTACTTCACGCTGATTTCGCCCTACGCCTATCTCGGCCATCGCATGCTCGTCGATCTC
>CAWIRV010000008.1:0-94031 GCA_963838645.1 uncultured Parachlamydiaceae bacterium
TAGGGCAGAGGCACGGCTCTCTTTTGGCTCTCGTTTGTTTCAGCAAGAAATCTTTCGGCTATTCCATAATTTCTCGAAATTTTTCCAAAAATCATCTATATTGCAAAATAGTCGGTTTTTTTATTTTTTGCACTTTCCTTTTGGTTGTAAGCTTGTCGCGGAAAAACAAACATTAACCAACGAGGAAGCTTTTTTTTCAAGCCTCTTTGTTTGCTAAAATCTAGATTTTAAAATCGAACTGACGTCAATTTAAATAATTTCACCCTGACGATTCCGGTTGTGATTGCCAGTATAACAATTGGAAGCCAGTAAGGATTTTTGCTTTTTGCACAGGAAGCAAGGAGTCGATCGCATTCCTCTTTACTTAAGATGCGGTTACGTCCACGAGATTCTTTTAACTTCGATACTCGTAAACTAGGAGTTACGCACTTAATACATATTTAGGACATCTAAAGATATGTTTAACAGCTTCTCTCAACAATACCTATCTTAGCCTCAAACCAAGTCTAAACCTGTTCGAAAACAAAATCTTTCGATCCTTAAAAGTCTCAATTGATCGAAAGATTTTGTTTTCGAACAGGTTTAACTTGGTTTGAGGCTAAGATAGGTATTGTTAGAGAAGCTGTTAAAACATATCTTAGATGTCCTAAATATGTATTAAGTGCGTAACTCCTAGCTACGAGTATCGAAGTTAAAAGAATCTCGTGGACGTAACCGCATCTTAAGTAAAGAGGAATGCGATCGACTCCTTGCTTCCTGTGCAAAAAGCAAAAATCCTTACTTGCTTCCAATTGTTATACTGGCAATCACAACCGGAATGCGTCAGGGTGAAATTCTTAAATTGACGTCAGTTCGATTTTAAAATCTAGATTTTAGCAAACAAAGAGGCTTGAAAAAAAAGCTTCCTCGTTGGTTAATGTTTGTTTTCCACAACAAGCTTACAACCAAAAGGAAGCAAAAAATGATTAATTTGACCGAGCTATTTTGCAATATAGATGATTTTTGGAAAAATTTCGAGAAATTATGGAGCGAAAGATTACTTGCTGAAAACAAACGAGAGCCAAAAAGAGAGCCGTGCCTCTGCCCTAGTGAAGTCATGACGTTGATTATTTTATTTCATATAATCGGCTATAGGAATTTTAAGACTTTTTATAACAGCCACGTAATTAACTATTTGAAAAGAGAATTTCCAAATCTTCCAAGCTATAATCGATTTGTGGAATTGAAAAGTCAACTGGTCTTTCCTCTGCATTGTTATTTGATGACACGTCTAGGAAGTTGCAGCGGCATTTCATTTGTCGATTCAGCGTCTTTGGAAGTTAGCCACCCAAAGCGTGTCCACAGCCACAAAGTATTCAAAGGGATTGCCAAATGGGGAAAGACCTCTGTTGGTTACTTTTATGGCTTTAAGCTGCATATCGTAGTGAATGATGCAGGAGAGCTTTTAGCTTATATGATCACTGCTGGCAATATTGATGATAGAAAACCTGTTCCAGGGCTCGTACAAAAGGTCTTTGGCAAGGTTTTTGGCGACAAAGGGTACATATCCTCAGATTTATTTGATAGGCTTATGCAACAAGGGGTGCAGCTGATCACCAAAATAAAATCAAATATGAAAAATAAGCTGATGCCACTGATAGACAAGCTGATGCTTCGTAAAAGGGGAATCGTCGAAACCATTATTGATCAGCTGAAAAACATTTCACAAATCGAGCATTCCAGGCATAGAAGTCCGACCAACTTTTTAGTCAACTTGTTGTCGGGATTAATTGCTTACACCCTTCGTCCTAAAAAGCCATCTCTAAATTTGCGCGAAAATGAGCTTAAAGTACTGATGACGAGCTAATTGAAAATCGAACTGACGTTAATGCAAAGCTCAAGATTCGAGGTTTACTCAACAAATTATCAACGGACCATGGAATAACCCTTTTCTTAACCTCTCATGACACAGCTGATATTGAACAGGTATGTGATAGAGTCATTATTTTGGATAGAGGAACAATCGTATTAGATAGCTCTTTACGAGAACTGAAGAAGATGTATTTAAAGAAAAAAATCTTAAATCTAGTAACAGATGAAGAAAAGTTGTCATTGGAACTTCCTGGCATTCAGGTTTTAAAGAACGAAAATTATCATTTTATCTGTGAAGTAAATTTATCTGATACGCCAATTGATAAGGTAATTCACGAAGCATTGAAACTCACTTCTTTAAAAGATGTGACAATCGAGGATCCTTCAATGGAAGAGATCATTCGTGCATTGTATGGAACTGTACGAGATGCTTAAAACACAAAAATACTTCACAGTTTTTAAATTTGCCTTCATTCATTCTTTGCGTAATTATAAAGCACTGATTGGACTCAGTATTTTTCTAATCACATGTTTGGTAATTTTTGCCCATCTTTGGAAAGTAGCTGCAGCAAAAATCGGAGCTATTGATCTTCAGCCAGACCAACTCTTGTGGTACATTGCCTTTAATGAGTGGGTTCTCATTTCACTGCCTGATGTGCAAGAAGATATTGAAGAAGACCTTAGGAGTGGACGACTTGCCTACCTTCTACCAAGACCCATCTCTTATCTTTGGTCTATATTTGTTGAAGGATTAGGGGTATTGTCCGCTCGTCTAATGGTACTCGGATTAGTCACTTTTATCTTCACCTGGATCCGAGCAGGAGATATTCCATTTAGTTTGAGCGCTTTTCCAATTACTATAGCTATTGGATTGTTTGCTGGGTGTATTGGCGTAATTTTCAAAATGTTAGTCGGTGTATCTGCATTTTGGGTACAACAAGTTGAGCCTTTTCATTGGATATGGGAGAAACTCTTATTCACATTGGGAGGACTAATGCTTCCCCTTGTTGTTTATCCACAATGGCTCCAACAAATAGCTCGTTTTACTCCTTTTCCAGCAATTTTAGGAGATCGAAGCGCTCTTGCTATTGATTTTACTTGGAATAATGTCTTTAACATCACAAGTATTTTATTATTTTGGGGAATTTTAGGTAGTTGCTGTTTGATCATCCTCTATCGTAAGGGACTAAAGATTGTGAATATTGAGGGTGGATAGATGGCTATTTTTAAAACATTTGGATTCTTTATATCTCTTCTTAGAACGAGCATTAGGGCTTCTATAAGTCTTCGGGGTGCTTTCTTATTGGAATCTGCCTTAATGGTGGCTAACAACCTTATTTTTCTTTTGATGTGGTGGATTTTCTTTAGACAATTTAAGGAAGTTTCTGGTTGGACAATGACGGATATGATTGCCTTAAACGCAATTGGCATGGGCGGTTATGGCCTTATGCAAATCTGCTTTGGAGGTGTAAAACAAATTTCCCGAATCATTCTCAATGGAGAACTCGATCCTTTCATGACACAACCTAAAAACTTATTGATTCATTTGACTGGCTCAAAATCGTTTTCAAAAGGCTGGGGACATTTGATGACTACAGTCATCCTAGTGATCCTAGGAAATCTGACATCCTCAATTCCATTGATCTTAATAGGAATGATCTGCAGTTGTTTAGTATTTACTTCTGTTGGAATCATTGCTCATAGCCTAGTCTTTTGGTTTGGATCAATTGAAAAAGTCTCCAAGAACTATTGCGATTCCTTGTTTCTTTTCGCCCTCTATCCTACGAATATTTACTCTGGAGTTCTTCAACTAGTCATGTTCACTCTGATTCCTGCTGGAATTATTGGATACATGCCAGTGGAACTATTGCGTAATTTTTCTTGGTTTAAACTCATTACTTTACTAACAATTTCAATTGGTTTCTTTTGCCTTGCTTTTGTTGTCTTTCATCGTGGATTGAAGCGTTATGAATCAGGAAATCAATTCGGTGTACGCTTATGAGACCAAATACATGCAATATAAAAAGCAAGATTCAGGATTAAAAATTTCTTACCTACGAAAGGAATGAAAAACTGCAGGCAATGACTGCAGAATCTATCTGCCTATTTTCTTGTCTTGGCCTGTGGTTTTTGAGTTTCCTTGTCATTGCTTAACTCTGCTTCGATTTCTTTTACTGTCGGCAAACTAGATTTTAACTCATCTGGTATAGCTTTAGTCAGCATTGTCTCATATTCTACTACACCCATTGGTCTTTCAATGCCTCTGAAAGCATATTCAGCAATGACCTTATTTCTATCTTTGCAAAGTAAAATCCCAATAGTAGGATTATCCGTGGGATGCTTAATCATATCATCCACAGCTGAAAGATAAAAATTCAATTGCCCTGCATCTTCTGGCTTGAAAGCTTTCGCTTTTAACTCAACCACGACAAAACAGCGAAGCTTCACATGATAAAAAAGCAAATCGATATAGAACTGTTCTCCACCTACAGTAAAGGGATATTGCCTACCCATGAAAGCAAAACCCTGTCCTAATTCGATTAGAAATTTTTGGATGTGATTGACCAGACCATCTTCTAGATCTTTTTCTAAATGTTCTTTATGAAGGGTCAAAAAATCAAAAACATAAGGATCCTTAAGCGTCTGCTGAGCTAAATCGGATTGAGCAGACGGCAGTGTGGTTTTAAAATTGGTGATCGCTTTGCCTTCCCTTCGATATAGATTATTTTCAATCCAAATAGTCAGCATGCTACGGCTCCAACCATGTTCGACGACCTTTTTGGCATACCATAACCTTTCTTCAAAGCTTTTTAGCTTATCCAATAGAATAAAGTTATGTCCCCAAGGAATGTTAAAGAATGGTTCTAACGAGTTGTCTTGTAATTGTCCAACAGCTGTTAGACAATTTGCATATGCAAGATAAAAAGCCCTCATTCTAAAGATGTTGGTTCTTGAAAACCCTTCTATTCCAGGGAACTCATTCTGAAGATCTTTAGCTACTCTTTCTAGGACTTTGCTACCCCAGCCTTCTTTCTCTTGTTTTTCAATAATGTTTTTACCAAGTTCCCAATACAGATTAATCAATTCTCTGCTGGCGGCTATTGCTGCTTTCAGTTGAGTATTTCTAATTTTTTCTTTAAGTTCGTTTAAAAATTCATTGTAACCCGTCATAGCAATGGCGGTTGAATCAGTTTTCACTAAAGAAGTTGTGCGTTTTTTTGACATTGAAATTCCATTCTCAAGAAAGAAAAAGATTTTGGCATTCTTCAGGAGAAAAGTCAATATTTTGCGTTAGATTTTAATTGAATTCGGGTACAATCATTCCATGACTCATAAAACTTTTCCTTGCAAATTACTTGGATCTAAAAAATGTATCGAATGGCATATGCACAAGACGAAAATACTATTGTATATTTTGACAAGAGCGGCAATAAGCATATTCGTAAGAGCGGAAACTTATCTTGGCGAATAAATAATCCAGGCCTAGTTAAAAGTCACAGTCACTATGCAAGAAGCAACGGTTCAATAGGTTCTTGCCAAGGTTTTGCAATTTTTTCCTATCCAGAACAAGGTCATAAGGCACTTTCAGCTTGGCTTCATTCTAAGAAATATTACAATTCAACTATTCAGATGATAGCAGAACATTACCATCCCAAGAATGCTGATGCTTTTGCTATAAAGTTAAGTGGCGTCATACCAGTACCTATAGATAAAAAACTCAAGTCCTTTACAAATATAGAATTTCAAAAATTGTTAAAGGCTATTGAAAAATCATGCAGATACGAATTGATAGGAAATGAAGAAGCCTCTGTTTTACCAAAGATTACTGCAAAGATAGAAAATGGGGATGCGGAAGACACCTATTTGATAGGAACTGATTTAGTCTTATCAAAGAAAGAAGCTATGGAGTGGGTGAAAGCGGATCGACTAGATGCAGTAATCGTTCATCAAAAAAATGGCTCTGAACATTTACGCTCAAGACCTAGTCACTGTATTTGGAATGTGCAAATCCCTGAAGAAGTAATTCCTCCAACTCTAGGTGAAATTGAAACCCTAGTAAGGACTGTAGGGAAGAAAAAATCTGGCCAATGTATCTGGGGATTTATTAATGGCATTTTGAATTCAAGAGAAGGCGCACTAGAGTCTGCAGATTTGATCTCTGGTTATACAGACGGAGAAGAAGTTTTATCATTACCAAATGACTCTCTACTTCTTGGAGCAAAAGACGTAGGCATATGCATTTCCTTAAAAATTGGAATTGACACTCCTATTGTTTCTTGGGCTGTTAAATTTTTCAGATACCTTCTTGCTTTATCAAACAAAGAAGATTCCCAACCTCCAATTATCGTATTTGCACATAGCCAGGGAGCGATCATTTCAGAGCACGCCTTAAAATTATTAAACACTAACGAAAGACAAAAAATTCGGATTTTCACGTTCGGTGGAGGATCATTTCTTGAAGTTGATACTTGTCATCCTGACTCGCACAATTATGCTAGCGAAAACGATCTTGTTTCCTCTATGGGATCACCCTATTTTCGATCTTTAGCCATACATAGATATCTCGGAATGAAAGAAGGCTTAAGCCAAGAAGCCATTATTCAACGTTGGGCTCTGGATGATGCATTGTTGTATCTTGATTCTGTAGATGCTTTTGTTTTTGAAAGCTTTATGAAACAACGCATTAGTCACTATGAAAGCCTCCTGAAAAAAATTGGCAATATAACAATATTGGATCCAGATCCAAACTGTTATGTTGAGCATCAATTCAGTAGAGAATGCTATCAGAAGGAAGTTAAGAGAATCGTGGAAAAATACAAAGGTCTTTTGCTTGCAGCTATGATTGAAGAAAAAGCAGAGGAGCTTCTGTATGTCTAGCTGTGAAAATAAGGCAGAACCTATTCGAAATCTTAAAAAGAAAGCCAAGATTTGTGCTACCACCTGGACAATCATCTATTCTTTGTTTTTTCCACTGTTATCTTATTTTGCATTGCTTTCAGCTATGATATTCGATGATCCTCATTTATCAATCCCAAAGGGGTTATCCATTATTTTTACCATTTCATTAATCCCCCTTTCGTTGCCTGTAAGCGTAGATCTGATGTGGTCAAGCTATGCATGTGAAGAATATGGTAAAACATTGTTTTTCTGGTCAGTCCCTTGGTTGACCTTGATTGCTGTATTGGCTCTAGATCCTATTATTCGATTTTTATAGCGTAACCTTATTATGATTACAGAAGATAGAACATCGCCTGCACAGAAAAAAGCCAAGTGTACCATGATCGTTTGGGGTCTTACCTATTTATTTCTTTTTCCGTTTTTATTTTTCTTTTTTGCTCCATTTGTCGGAGTGAATTCAATCAATGCCTCTTTCACGAAAAAACTGATTGTTTTCATTACTCTCTTGCCTATTTTTGCAATGCCCTTGAGCTTTTTTTTAATGTACTTCAGTTATTCAAGAGCTTATTACAAAGTCGTTCGTTTTTATTGGATGATACCCGTTCTCTTTTTTGCCTTAGTGCTGTTAGTGCATTTTATCTTAGCGCTTGCATAGCATTAGATAGTTCGGCACAAATTTGGCACAGTACCTTCCTATTTTTGTCAGCAAACCTCATCACATTACAATTGAAAAGTTGAGACTGATCCTGCTATCATGTTGCTGTGATCAGTGAATGTGTGTTGTAAAGTATTGGGAAGCAGCGGACTCATAACCCGCTGGTCCTTGGTTCAAGTCCAAGTTGCCCCACTTTTTTCCATTACGTGTGAGCACGATTAAGCTTGATTTCTCGGCATATTCAAGTTAAGATTTGGTGTCGCGGTTCAGTAGCGGTTCACTAAAAAACAATCTTAACACACATCAACCAGCCGCTCGAACCATTAACACATGAGGTTTGAGCAATGGCATCCATACAAAAGCGCGTCAATAAGAACGGCACATTTCACTGGCGAGTACTAATTCGTCTCAAGGGCTATCCCACGGTCTGTAATCACTTTGATCGCAAGAAAGAGGCTGAAGACTGGGCGCAAGCTGTCGAACGGCAAATTAAGGCCGGCAAGTATAAGTTTGATCGTGCAAATCACCAGCGTACTTTTCTTGAATTGGTGGATCGTTATAAGGCTGACGGCGTCTTGGATCACTTAAAGTCAGCCAAGGATGTTCTTCGTCATCTTAAGTATTGGAAGGAACGCCTGGGGGCATATGCGCTTGTCCACTTACATTCCGATTTGCTTTCCAAGGAGAGGTCTTTACTTGTGGAGACACCTACTTCAAAAGGAAATAAACGTGATGCCGCAACCGTTAACCGTTACATGGCATCATTGTCTTCTTGCTTAAGCTATGCTGTCAAACAACTGCGCTGGATCGACGACAATCCTTGTTTTAACCTGATGAAACTTAAGGAATCCAAGGGGCGCGATCGTACATTGAATGCGGAAGAGGCAGAACGCTTGTTAGTAGCATGTCGAGAGAGTCAAAATCCATATCTTTATTGCATTACCTTGATGGCTATAACCACTGGTATGCGGCAGGGAGAAATTCTTAAGCTTGAGTGGAATCATGTCGACCTAGAAGCCCACATTGCCCATATCAAAGAAACTAAGAACGGCAGGCCGCGCAGCGTTCCCTTGGTGCTAGAAATCATTGAAGAATTGAAGAAGCTATACGGATGCCGAAACCTAGCCAAGCCGCTAGTGTTTGCAAGCAAAACAGCCTTCGGAAAGATCGACATTAAGAAAGCATGGCAAGTGGCGGCGAAGAAAGTAGGGCTGGGTGATGTCCACTTTCACGATTTACGCCACACTTATTCAACCAAAGCATCTAAGCAAGGAGCCACAACCATTGAATTATCGACGGCAATGGGCCACCGTACTTTGCAAATGCTAGACCGCTATACTCATATGCAAGCTGAAATGACAAGACAATATTCCGAGGGCATTGTGAAGAAATTTAATCTAAAAAAACAGAAGGAATTAGAACAGGTAGATACTTATGACAGACAGACTCAAGAAAGCACAGGCACTTTTAACGGAATTTAAGCAGCAATTGGCAGAAAAGCGAAGGATCTACGATGGTTTCCACTTATCTGGAGACCATCAAGATAAGCAGAGGGATGACTTCCTAGCCAAGGAGATTGCTTATTCTTGGATATATGCGACCACAGACCATCATCTTATCGAAGCGGTAGAGCCTCCTATTAAGGAAGTACCTAAGGCGTTATTGAGAAAAGCTATTACATTCTATAATGCTTGGTTATCTAAAGGCTCTGATATTCAACTTTTTCCCGAATACATAATTCCTTGTCCTACAGAAGAAGAATCGCTTAATACATATCTACAAAGGCTCTGGAATGAAATAATGATTAATCACGAGCGCCGAACGATATGGTTCAAGTCTCTGCGCAGATTTACACATTTTTTTCGAAGCCAAGAGAGTGGCATACTATTTGATCAACAGGGATGGCTTAAGATTCTCTTTCCTGATGAAATGGGCTTGATCCTGGAGAAAACTGACGAAGGAGATATTTCGCCAACCGCCATTGTGCGCAAAGTCCCACTTACTGGTCATGCAATAGATATCAGTACCGCTGCAGCAATTCTGGAAGGGATTGCCGATGAAGTTCTAAACGGTAGACTAGACACCCAATTAACAGCTGCAGAAACACTGACATTCTGTTGGGTGTGTTTGACAAGTTCCAGGCTCAGATTCCCAACCGAATTGAGTATGCTCTATGAATCC
The DNA here is from genome assembly GCA_963838645.1 of uncultured Parachlamydiaceae bacterium. Lineage (GTDB taxonomy): Bacteria > Chlamydiota > Chlamydiia > Chlamydiales > Parachlamydiaceae > CAWIRV01. The sequence continues at coordinate 9,587 of CAWIRV010000008.1, forward strand.
AATATGCTACGCCAAGAGCAGAACGATGTGAACGCCGATATAATTTTTGGCTCGAAGTATTATCTAGAGCTTCAAACATACTTAGGGGATATCCCTGTTGAAATTTCTCGCTTACAATATGAATATTTCAATGCCTTGTACACTTCTGACCGTCGCCTGTCTTTCTTCAAGTCTGATTTAAGAAGCTTAAGGCGCCTTTTCGACCGAGTAGTAGCCAAAGCCGGCATAAGTGATTCTTTAGGAAGAATAACTTTTCTTAGCTTTGCAAGTCCTCCACATTTAGCAATAGGAAGACGTTGCCAGAAGATTCCGGTCGCTTCTCTATAACTCCCTAATCAAAAAGCTGTCACTCATAGCACCAAGATACTACCGAACAAACCCGATAGAATTGGTTTCGTATTAGCCACAACTATACCTAAGGAGGTTATATGGCCAACTACGAATACAAAACTATCAGGCAGCTCATTCAAGACTGCAACTATCCCTTTACCTTGGGACAACTCCGTCATTATGGCACTGTTAACAAATTAAACCGAGAGCTTTAATGGAAGCTAAAGCAAAAAAAGAAAAGAAAGTAGTGGAAAGCTTATCGAATCTCAATGCCAAGCGTTTATTTTCTTTAAGACGACCAAAGAACCGCTCAATGGCAGAACGAGTACGGTAATAAGGTTTATAAAGTGCCTGTAGTCCTGGTACGGTAGCGTTTGCTCGTCTTGGGATGACTGGAACTTTTTCAGCTTCTCTAATAGGATGGCGTACGTCAAAATAATCATACCCTTTGTCAGCTATGACGTACTGAATTCCTTCCCATTTTCCATTTTTCCATAACTGTGAAAAAATTTTCATATCTGGGCGCTGTCCTTCGGATAAGCAAGCACTTTGAACCTTATTTGGGGAAAGGGCTAAATGAATTTTTGTGCTCAAACCTTTGCGTCCACGCCCAATCCATTGATTTCCTTTTTTTTAAAGCTCCTGAACCGTGCCGGTGCACAGTAATGGTTGTACTATCCACCCATGTAAAGTCTGCTTTGATCAGCTTTTTCGCTTGAAGGTTCTGTAAGAGTTTCCAAAACCATCCTGATTCACTCCAACGTTTAAAGCGTGTGTAAATCGTGTGCCAAGAGCCATAGGCTCCTGGTAAATCTCTCCATGCTACTGCTGTGCGTAGCACATACAAAACTGCACAGAAAAATTGATAGTCAGAGATCTTGGCTGGCCCTCCACGACCATCTTTAAAACTAAGGATATGAGGATGAATGTGTTCTTTGAAATAGTCTTCAGAAAATGGATAGAGGCGGTTATTCATCTAAAACTCTCCCTATTGTTAATTGAGAGAAAGTTATATCACACCTTATTTAATTTGTTAACAGTGCCATATCAAAAGGGACCTTCAGCTATTCGACAGGTAAAGAAGGCTCGTGACGTCATGCGACTTTTGCAAGAGCCTGGTTGGGTCGAACCTTGCTCACAGGGAATAGAGATAGAAGGGAAGAAACATCGGGAAGCTTGGAGGATCAGAGCCAAAAATTTTGAATAGAGACCCTTGCTAAAGTTGCTAATTTGCTAAAGTTAGCAGATTAGCAAAATTAGCAAGCTTCAGGAGTTGTAAAATTGCCTACTTTAGGATCGCAAGCAGCGGAAGTGGTTGCATAGTCTATTACGAAAACTACTGTGCGATCCCTAAGGTTGGTTAAATTATGCTTTAGGAGTAGGCTATGTTTTAGATTATCTTGAGTTTTCCCATCGCGGCAATAAGGAATCACAAAGCTAACTATTCCTTGTCCTGACTTCGCTAGATGGCGTTCAAGACGTGCAAGCTGTCCTTTGATGGCCATGGTTCACTCCTCTCCTTTATAGTCTTCTCTACAGCATCAAGTCGCATTGCCAACTCGCGCATTTCAACAAAAGTATGGGTATGGTTGAGTATGTCATTGGCAGAACCGCGGCGGATAGTTTCATTCTCCGATTCCATCAAGTCGACGAGCACATCGGTTGCTTGCATGCAATGCACCTTCAGCCTATCCACAACATCGGAAATAACTTCTTCTCTTAAGCGTTCTAGCTCAGCTTTGAATGTGGGGTCTTTTAGCCACTTGAAAACAGTCGCTAGACGTATGCCTGCCTTCTGTGAAGCTTCCTTGACTGTGCGGCAACAAAGAAGGTATGTCATAATCTTTCTTTGTCGGGGATTGAGTTCAGCATCGCATTTCATAGCAGTTCGCCTCTTAGATTTAAATTAATTTATTGTCATTTTAACACGAAAATTACCCTATTACAAGCTTTTACATATAGATTTTGCACGGAATTTCGCGAAAAATTTCCCAATGCCATTCTCATGGGAGAACACTAACTGACCATGGGGCAGCACCCCTCTTGTCCTGTACAGCATATGAAATTAAAAAATAGTTTATGCGAAGTGTTGTTGGCTTTTCCTATAATCTAGCGGTAGACTTCTCGCCTATGCCCAATTTCAACAACCAAAACGATTAACACATCCTTCTTGATTGAATAGACAACACGATAATCACCGGAACGTATGCGATATAGAGAAGGCTTTTGCCCCTGCAACTTAATGCTTCCTGAAGGCATCTGATCGTCTGCTAATGCGTCAATCTTCTCCATGATTCTTAAGCGATCTTTTTTTGGGACTTTCTCTAGGAATTTTTCGGCACTTTCTGAGATTTCGACTTCATATTTCACATTAAACGCTCCCTAGCCTTCTTCCAAGATGATGTTTTTTCCTCACCAGACTCAATTCGCTTTAGTGTTTCATGAGCCTTTTCAGCTAACCAGTCATCTTCGATTTGCTCCATCTTTTCAAAAGTGGCAAGAAGCATGAACTGTCGCATAGAGACCCCAAGTTTTGCGCAAGCCATCTTTAAATAGGCATGCTCTTCAGAATCCATGTCTAATGTTAAACGAGATTTATGCGGATTAGTCATATACTTTCCTCCATAATTCCATTATACAGAAACACAGAAATCAGTGCAACTCAAAACTACTGACAAATGGGTAATGGAATGGTAGAATTCTATGGACAATCAGATAAATATTCCCAGAGATCACATGACTATTTTAGAGAAATTCTTCCTATTCTTAAAAATTTTTCTCCTTCCAATGACGCTTTTCGCTGTTCAAAGAGATCAAGTTATTGTGAATGAAGAAATTATATCTCCCAATATTGAAGATTTTGATTGTCACAGTTCGTCTTTAGTAGAGGTTTCTCCTGGAGTTCTGTGTATCGCTTGGAAAGGAGGACAAGGAAAAGGTAAGAGCAATATCGATATGAAGCAGGGCGTGGGTATTTGGCTTTCGTTTTTCAAGGATGGGCAATGGAATCCACCCAAGGAAATTGTGCAATCGACTAATTCTGTATGTTGGACCCCTGTTCTTCATAAAAGCATTAATGGGGAATTAGTGCTTTTTTATCGCATTGGCATAGATCCTCGTCATACCATTTCCCTGCTAAAGCGCTCTTTTGATAATGGGCTAAGCTGGTCAACGGAGGAAATTTTACCTGCTGGAATCACTGGGCCTACCAAATCTAAACCCATCATAGATAAAGAAGGAAATCTGATATGCGGTTCTTCGCTAGAATCAGGGGCTCCGGAAGATGAATTTAAAGCAACTGCTTGTTGGATTGAAATCTTATCCGGTCACCAATGGTCAAAATATGGGCCTCTTGAAATTCCGGGTAAACAATTCGGATGCATTGAACCAGCTTTGTTTTTTACAGCAGATGGGGTTTTGAAAATGTTATGCCGTGATCGTTCAAACAGGGTAGGTGCTGAAGGATGGATATGGACGGCTGAATCTAAAGATGCTGGAAAGACATGGTCTGAGCTAACCAAAACCAATTTGCCCAATCCAGATTCAGGAATTGAAGTGCTCGCATTGCCTAACGAAAATATTCTATTGATCTATAACAACTCTCATACGAACCGTTATCCGCTAAGCGTTGCTATGTCTAAAGATGGCGGAAGCTCATGGAATTTACTTTTCAATATTGAGGAAGAGTCAGGCGAGTTTCCATCGGCAGCTGTAGATTCTCAAGGATATGTTCATGTTTCTTATGCGTGGACTCCTAAGGGAAAGGGTCAAAGGCGCATTAAACACATGGTCATGGATATGAATAGGCTCACTGAATGAACGACTTTAATGGAAATGTCCCTTGAAATCGAAGAGAAATGTAAGCTATACTTGCCCCTTCGAAGGACCTTTGGTTTAAGGATTATCAATTATGCTAGCTTGTCATTCGTTAAAAGTTTTATTTGGAGTAATCATGTCCGTTATCATCACTACATCTGTGCACGCAACTTCGGGTATGGAATTACAAAAAGAGGCGGATAGGGTTAGAGAAGAGGGAAAAAGTCTGATAGCCATAGACCTATACAATCAAGCTATTGTCAGCTACCAAGAATCTAAAGATTACTCAAGTATGATAGGGACTCTAACTGGTCGATTATTGTCCTGGAAGCATCTCTTTTACAAGACAGAAGATAAAATTTATGCGATTTTTGTTAAAAAAGAAGCTGAAGCAATGCTAGAAATGGCAAAAACATATAATTTAATGGATAGAGTTTACCTAATTCATTTCTTAAACGGGACCTCCGCTATTTTATTAAAAGATTATCCTTCTGCTGAAAATGAGTTCCATCAAGCAATCGAACTATACCCGGTTGAGAATGCTGAAAAAGGAGATTGGATTGCTCATCTTGGGGATGCCATGTACAGAAACGGAAAGAAAGAAGAGGGACGCAAGACAATCTTGAATGGCGTAGAGATAATCAAAATGAGATCTTCTCAGATTGATTCTTTTTTATTTAATGTTTGGGTTTCCGGGGCTTATCTTAGACTGGCTAAATTATTAAAAACAGATAATCCAGAGGAAAGCCAGTTATATTTTAAACAAGCTAAAGCAATCATCGATTCGGATAGTCGTTTGATTATTCGCAAGCAGCAGCTGGAAGCATTCATGAGTAATCTTGGCAGCTATTGAAGATTGTTAAGAATTTTCCAATAGTAAATTTAGGTCTATATGAGTTTTAATGTATCGAGTTTTTATAATTTAGTCACATCAGCGATTCTGGCGATATCCTCTCCTATTATAGCCGAGCAAAGAGTTTCTCATGTTTCTAAAGTTGAATCGCTTTGTCAAATTCCAACAACTCAGCCTGAACACACTCTTTTTTTATTTGATATCGACGACACAATATTTGATTCTCCTTACATGTTAGGATCTAAGGCTTGGAGAAGGTATATTGTCGAAGCTGTCCGAAAAATTGATAATAGCGAAAACTGGCATGACATTTTTTCTTATTCACTAGCGCAAAAGTATCCCTTACAGCTTGTAGAAGCAGAGACAAGTGAATTCGTAAAAGAATTGCAAAATAAGGGATATGCAGTTTGTGGCTTTACGTCAAGGGAACGGAGCTTTTGGTATGATATGGCTCAGAATGGTGTAGACATATTGACAACTGAGCAATTGCGCTCCGTGAATGTGGATTTTAACAATAAGAGTCTAGAGAAAACATATCCCTATTTGTCGAGAGATCCAGAATATTTTGAAGGAATTTTCTTTGCAAATGTAGAGCCTAAGGGCAATTTTTTGTTAAATCTATTACGAAACACCCCTCGTCTTCCAAGCAAGGTTGTTTTTATTGATGACAAGTTGACCCAGGTTGAATCAGTTGCCAATACCTTAGAAACACTGAAAATTCCATATGAATGTTACACCTATATTGCCACGGACGAAAAAAATAATTCATTTGATCCTTTGATTGCAAACATAGAACTTTATTATTTTTATAAGTCTAACGGAAAAGAAATCAGGGGCTTTTAATTAGAAATACTTGATAGAAAACTTCATATTTAGCCAAGCTCTTTTGGTAATCACTACCAAAGGAGCAAAAATGGTCTCAAAATCATATAGAAATGAATATACGGATCTTGAAAAGGAAATTGATATTGAAGAGTTTAAAGAAACTATTTTGAATTATTTTAGTGCTATTGCCGACCCACGACAGGGGCACAATTTAACCTATAGACTTGAGCATATTTTTTTCATCATTCTCTCTGCTATGTTAGCAGGAGCAAATAGCATTAATCAAATTGCAATATTTGCTAAATCCAAAGCTCGGTGGATTAAGCGGCTAATTGAAATAGAAACTATTCCGAGCTATGGAATTTTTTGGTGGACACTCGTCCGAATCAAGCCAGAATCTTTAAGACACCTTTTAGTTGAATGGTTAGAAACTCTTCCAAGTGGATTAAAAAATCAAATTCTAGCCATTGATGGGAAATGTTTAAGAGGGACTCAAAAGAGTGCTACACTTAATCCAACTTTGCATCTTGTATCTTTATTTGTTGCAGAGAAAGGGATTATTGTAGCTCAGCAACCAGTTGAGAATAAATCTAATGAGATAACAGCTATACCGAAGGTTTTAGATCAAATCAATATTCAAGGGGCGATTGTCACATCAGACGCTATGGGGTGTCAAAAAAATATTGCAGGAAAAATTTGTGATAATGGCGCAGACTATGTACTAGCGTTAAAAGGCAATCAAGAATCTTTGGCAGATGAAGTTGAAAATTATTTTATCCAAGCTGATGCTATTGATTTTGAAGGTGTAGAATGCGATGCTGTTGGTTGGAAGGAAAATGGTCATGGACGTGTAGAGAAACGAGAAATATATGTGACAGAAGATATCGATTGGCTACCACAAAAAGATGAATGGCGAAAACTCAAAAGTATCATAATGGTAAAGAGTGAGCGTTCGTTGCCCACCCAAGTACCAACAACTGAAAAAAGGTATTATATCTCAAGCTTACCAGCTCATGCTCTAAAAGTTGCTAATGCTATTCGAAAACACTGGATGATTGAAAATCATTTGCATCGACAGTTAGATTTTAATTTTATTGAAGACAATAGTATTGCAAATACCGGTTATGCAGCTGAAAATTTGGCTACATTTAGGAGATTAGCATTAAACATGTTAGGGTCTGGAAAGGGACTATTAGAAAGACGAAAGAAAGCTGGCTGGAATGAAGAATATCTAACAGAAATTGTCACCAAATTCTTTATCAAAAATTTCTAATTAAAAACCCCTGGAAAAGAAATCATTTCAGATCAACAAGCCAAATTGATAGTGAATGAACACCCAGAAAAAGATGCAGATTATTATCTTCGAGCGACTTTGGACATTGCAAGACAGAATATTAAGAAGGTTCTGTAGAATTTTAATGGCCTGTACATCAGTCTCAATAAGCCTTAATGGTCAACCTTGCATAGTAAACGAAGAGAAAATAATGGATAATTTGCCTGCACTTGTATCTAACTATGTAACGATTGTCATCACCGTTCCAGAAACTCACGCCGATGCTATTAGAGAAGCCTTAGGAAGGGCAGGGGCAGGTAAAGTAGGAAATTACTCCCATTGCAGTTATTCAGTAAAAGGGATTGGACGGTTTATGCCTAATGAAGGTGCTAATCCCTACCTTGGAAAGTCAGGAATTGTAGAGGAAGCCATAGAAGAACGCATCGAAACCGTTTGCTCCTACGAAGTTCTAGAGCATGTTGTAGAAGAAGTAAAAAAAGCCCACCCCTACGAAGAGCCAGGGATTGATATTTATCCTGTTTATGAAATTCAGCAAAAAGCAAAGCGAGATTAATAATGGATCAACCTTTGCCTGTTTTTTCAACCTTAGCGGAATCAATTGTTATTGGCGGTACTTATGAACATTACAAAGGATTGCGGTATAAGATTATTGGAATAGCGCGTCACAGTGAATCGCTTGAAGAAATGGTTGTTTATCGAGCTTTGTATGGAAAAAACGATATATGGGTGCGCCCTCTTGGCATGTTTTTAGAGCGCATAACACTTGAAGGTCAGGTGCTCCAACGATTTAGATTGATCAAATAATATATAGCAGTAACACGAATGCCAGATAGAACAACCTATTGGCGGCGGCATAAATAACGAAATTTTCTAATAAATTTTTTGTGGCCTTCCTAACATTGAAGCTTATCTAGCTGTGGGGGCCATACCCCTGTTGTCCTATACAGCATAAGGAAGTAGTTGCGCGGTTCACTAGCGGTTCACTGACGAACGCATTTTCCCATCGAAATTCAACAGAATCCAATAGCTTTTTAGTACTAATTCCCTTACTCTATTGCTCATAGCGGCTGATTGATATCGGGTATGTCGGTGTTCTCCCTCCCTCATAACCCGTCGGTCCCTGGTTCAAATCCAGGTTGCCCCATTCTTTTGGATGTTTCTTATAGTTCACTAGTGTTGTAAACAGTTCACAGGTCTGTATAGATAAGTTTTTACCGTCTAATTTCAAGTTCTGAAACACAAAATTCAAAAGTTGTCGTTTTTCATCTACTTCAGAACTCTCAAAGATTTCCCGAGCACGAGCCGCTAAATTCATCACCATATTGGCCGTTACATAGAAGTTATGATCGCCCTTTTCATGTCTGGCCATCTGTTCTGTGATTTCAACCTGGCGAGCTTTGTAGTCTTTAACTTTATCGAGATACATCTTTTCATCAATGAGTCCATCAAGTTTATCATCGTACATTTGGTTGATTCGCTTTTGTATTTTGTCTTGCTCCTTCCGCAAAGCTATTAGACTGTCCGTGTGAAAAGTACTTTCTGATTCATGAATCTTCTTCAAATAGCTTGTGACTTCGGCAATTTGTTGTTCACTTAAGGCTATGTGGTCAAAGAACTCGGATAGCGACTCAACCAAAGGCTCTTCGCGGACATAAACTTTCTTGCAAATTCCCTTAGCATTGGTACAGCTATAGTAGATATAACGCTTTTTATGGATCTCTGGGGTGGACAGTACATCCACAATGTGCACAAGAAATCAAGCCTCGAAGAATGAAAGGTTCTGAGATCCTCTTGTAAGGTTTTTTATGGTAGCCAGCAGCAATATCTTGTGCTTGCTGATAAAGCGCTGGAGAGATGATGGGCTTATAATGATCTGGACTTACGCGAAATTCATAGGAATAGATGGGTTTTTGAGTTGATCGATAAGATAATTTTTCAAAAGTCCTTCTTTTAGTTGATAAATAGTTTGGCATGTTTGGTAAGCAATTTGTTTGAGTTTTATCCAAACAAGAAAAGCGGAAGCAATATGGTTTCTTTGTATTCTTCCTTTTCTACATTCACACTGATCAATCCCTGTTGTTTGCTTTAATTCTCTATGCAGCTGCTCAATCATAAAGCGAATGCCATACTCTTTTTGTGTGGCATTTGCATCCAACTGGGCTAAATCGTTCGTGACGATATAATCCGTTCGGTTAGATGAAACCTGAATGCGGAAAAGCTGCAAATGTTTAAACTGCGGCCAGCGTCTAAAATGAATTCCTTTTTTTTGTTCTTCTTCAGACCACTCAAATTCTTTAACTTGTTTATAGTGGGTATTTTTGACTAAAACCCCGAAATGTCAATTAGCGGTTTCTTTTTCCTCCAAACAATCCACAATTGCAGAAAGATCAATGTTGCCAGTGGCATTCAGAAAATTATATTGCCCATAAAAATTGACATGCTTCCAGCTCACAGGGCTAATGCGTTTGATGCGATCTGCTTGCTCATGATCTCCTCTCCGGTTCGCACGCTCTAATAATTCAGATAGTATGCAAGCATTGTAGTAAATGACACAATTAGCAAGTAATCGAGAGCAATCAGCCCAGACTTGTTGTTCTAGCTCTGTTCTCACTCGGAGCCGACCAGAATATGCATAGGACACTGCACGTCGAAGTTTGTGATAGGATTCTCCTCGGTTTAACGCTCTTTGGACATTGTGGCGCATTGCCGGAGAGTCGACATACGTCAATAAGTAGGAACTTCGATAGATATTATCCAATTCCCAAAGTGCCTTTTTCGTGTGATTTCTCCTTGCGTAAGAACTCAACTTACCAATAATGATGCTCTGACTGGTTACTTTGAGGGCAAGCGAGGCAAATATGTGCTGAATATTATCCTCTTCCTCCATGATCAAGCGAGTGTTGACTTTGCTGGTAGGTTTCAACAAAGATTTTTCATCGTAATCGCTAGGATTTTTAAAACCATATAAAGTACCTGTCTTCCTCTGAATATCTCTGTAGCGTGGTGCGAATTGATAACCGAATGGTGATAGGATGGCAAAATTCACCTGATTAGTACCATGTGTATCTGTGGAATGGATAGTCGGTTGAATACCTGTGGTATTGTTGTACAATACATCAAAGACATAATGGCTTTCATGGTCGTTTGCGCCGAAAATTCGAACGTTAACCGGTACATGATTTGCAACCATTGTGTACTGGCTAATGCCTTTTTTTAAACCAAAATATTTCGGAGAGTGGTGTGCCCTGATAGTTGAAAATTGCGTTTCAAATCTCTGTCCGTCACTCGATGAGTGGATTGTGTCATCGATATCATAATAACGGAAAATTGGCAATTTTGCTATTGCATTGCTCACACGGTCATTGGATTCATGTAATGTTTCAAGACGTATGAAACTGCTTGCGGCTGCAAACAATGTTTGGTAATTTAGATCGGATATTTCACCCATTTTGCCAATTCCAACATTAGTCCCATATGCAACCAGACAAGCGATGATTGCTTGTTTATCCATCGGTGTCTTTACGTAGCGGTTGAGAATATGAGTGAAAGAATCCAAGCATTGACATTGAGAATCAACGAATTGTAATAGATGCGCAATATTGATTTGCTGAAGGCTATCGAAGAAAGGATTATTGACCATGTCCTCGTCTTTAACATAAGGCAAGCTCCAAGTCATTTGACCGCGCCGTTTATTGAGTTTAATGTGGGCATTCTCGGAAGAAAGGATGCGTCGATTCACATCGATATATTTAGTCTCTAACTCTTTTTCTAATTCTGCTAACAATACAGTCATCGGTTTGAATAGGTCAGGTATATCAATTTCTTTCAGAATGTTTTCCTTGTTGGTCTTCCATGTCTTGAGAGGAATCAGATCCTCCTCAAAACTACGGAAACGTAAGGAATCGCTAACATAAATATCTCCAGCTTCAAGGTGATTGCGCAATAACCGATATACCAAGAATTCGTATTTATCTGGGTGAATGCATTTTTTGCCATTCTTATCCTCTTCGTATATGTAGGCCTTCATGCCTTGTGGGATAAAACCTTTTGGAATTTTATCGAACTTGTATCGATTCAAGCATCTCCCCTTCTCGAAGCTTATTTTCAAAAATGTAATGGCTTCTATTAGAAAGTCATCACTGCGATGACTTGCAAATGATACCTGCATGAGGAGTGGACGGAGATGTTGCTTGAAAGCCGGAGCAAAGGCAGCAATGAATTCCCATTCTAAAACAACATCTTCAACTGATTGGCTATTCAAAAATTGAGATACTTGGGTAAGTTTATCTCTTTCTAAAATGTTAAAGGCAAGAGCTTTAACTTCGCTGAATGCCACATCATCCGCAATGGATTCATCTAAGAATAAACCAAGAATCTGGCTGACTTGTTGAATGCTCTTCTTAGTTTCCAATTGCCCTGCAAAAATTTTTTCTTTTGCCGCAACCTTGGCAGCGTCAATAATCTTGCGTACATAGAAGATCAAAGCGTTTATCAGATTGTCATTGAGCTTTTGGTAATGATGCAAGATGAAACATAGCAAATATAGATATACCATACCGATGGGCATTTGTTGTAGCTTCTGCACTGTGTAATAATCGACTAACGTTGCATAGTAAGCCACACTATCATTAGAAATCTCCAGCACAGGCAATAACTTATGCGCTGTTTGATACAATTCCACTAATGAGCGGCACCTTGCAATTTCGGATTTCATTTCCTTGAGAGAAAAATCCTTTGGTTCCTGTTTTAGCGCGGTAATCGCATAAACACCATCTCGATTGGTATACAAATTATCAAGTGCAATTCGTGTTTTCTTGTCCAGCGAACAATTGATAATTTCAGCGATCCGCTCGCGCTCTGTGACCAATGCCTGACTGACAACATCTTGCAAGAAGCTATATCCAGGTGCAACAATCCGTTGAGTTTCAAGATAGTGAATCAACGTTTGGAATAGATAGATCGGTTTAGCCGATATCTTGACCACATGGCGCGCTTTTTCTATCAAGCAAGCTCGTTCTGCTGCATTGCATGCACGATAGCCATATAGAGTCAAAATCTTTTGTTGCTGGGCGTGCTTGGTCTGTCGGATAACCGGTTCAGCCATGTCAAAACCTGAGGAAAGGGGGAAATGTTGTTGTAGGATATGCTGAATATCATCCTGTACCTCATTGAATTCGAACGAGAAAAACATTGTTTTGGCTTTGAAGTACCCAATCTGCAAGATGAATAGCACTCGATTCTCAATTGATCGATGATTGTCTGCAATATCTCGCTCTTCTTGCGTTATGGAGAAGTAATACTCTTTCTCAACCTGGTCGAAATGAGGGAGTCCATACAATTCCTCAATTTCATGGTCTTCTAAAATCTTTAAACGGGTTTTGTATCGTTGGTTCATGAAGAGCTTGATTTTCCGACAAGGTGGCGATCGATTTTTAGTAATATTTCTATCAATAGACCCTGCTCTAAAGATTGATGAAGAAATCATATGAATAATCTATCAATAAAGTCCATAATTAATTATGATAGACGTCCTATCACAAACTCTAGAACCATGTGATGAAAAATGATCATTGGCTATGCAAGAACTTCGACTATTGAGCAGGTTTCAGGTTTTGAATCTCAAATCATGGAACTCCAAAATGCTGGTTGTGAGAAAATATTTCGTGAGCAGGTATCATCCATAGCGATCCGCATTCAGCTAGAATCTGCTATTGAATTTGTTAGAGAAGGAGATGTATTCGTGGTCACGAAAATTGATCGTCTTGCAAGATCCATTTCCGATTTAATGGCCATTATAAAAAGTTTGGAGAAGAAGAGGGTTGGACTTCGTATTCTCAATCTTGGAATTGATACTGATACTCCTACAGGTAAACTCATGCTAACAGTTCTCGGTGGAATTGCTCAATTTGAACGAGAAATTATGTTGGAGAGGCAGCGAGAAGGTGTGGCTAGAGCAAAAGCAGAGGGGAAATATAAAGGACGCAAACCAATAGCAATAGATAAACAGCGAGAGGTCATTCGCCTTATATCAGAAGGTATACCAAAAGCAAATATTGCTAAACAGCTTGGGCTAGGGGAGGCTTCCGTATATCGCATATTAAGAAGATCTGCTGAAAATAGCGCTCAGATGGATGTTGGATCATTTTAAATTCAGTTATGCAATGAAGACAGCGATTTTTATTTTAATGGCAAGTTTGCCATAAACTCTTCTTAAGATAGGCGATGTATTAAGAAAAAGATGTGGGTACAAGTATACCTAAGTTGATAATATATTCATTAGAATTCAATACTTAAAAAGGAGTCATATGAGTCTTACATTAACTCATCATCCTATAGATGATCGTTTTACAAGAAATTGCCATTCGTGTATGCCCATTGAAAAAGACGCCGACAGAATGATATTTAATATGTCAGGCTTTTGTCGAGGTGTTTTAAGAAGAGATGAACATGGAGGCAAAGGATGGATTGGAAGAACAGTGATTTTTGCAGAAAGACATTATGCAGATTCCAGAGAGGTTCCATCAGAAGTGGATGATGCAAAAGATCGGTGGCGTAATATTTTAAAAATTGCTTATGAACGCTTATTTAATATGACACGTGATAATTTCGCTGAAGCTGGAAATTTAGACAAAGATGAAGATAATAAGCCAACATCTAAGCGAGAGTATCATCATTATCATTGGCATCTAGTGCCTCGTTACGAAAAACCAATTACATTATTTGGAAACACGTATATTGACCACACATTTAAAAATATTTTTACTTTGGATCCCAAAGATAAAGACAATCCTCCAAATTTAAAAGACAGAATTAATGTTCCGCTAACACCGGAGCAAATTCCATTATTGAAGGAAATGATTCAGATGGAGTTAGTACGAATGATATTTGATGAAAGAGTTGAAGCAAGATTTAAACCAACTCCCAAGGAAGTCTTAGATGCGGTTCCTAGTGAAAATGTAAAGCGATTATATGCAACTTTGAATAGCGAAAAACCTAAAAGAATAAGCGCGCTTAATAAGCCCAAAGTCTTGACTATGAGCATTATTGCCGGGGGAGCCATTCTTATTTTGGGCAGATTAGTAGCTAGACGTCGTACTGCGTCATAAAACTTTAGTGGTTAAAAAAATAAGCCCTTAATATCTTTATTAAGGGCTTAACGTATAACTTTTCCATTTCTTTCTTTGATCAAGATTTCAAATAACTGAAATTCACACTTAACATGCAATTTTTTCGTTTGTAAACCGCCGCTAATTGACATTTCGGGGTTTTAGTCAAAAATACCCAATATCGAGAAATTGAGTTTGATAATGTTGTAGAATATGTGGAAAACAATGAAAAGAAGAAGCAAATTTTAAAAGAAAGAATTATCTGCACGTGGAGTTTGAAGAGAGCTGAAAAAGACCGAAAAGATAGGGAGCGATTAATTCAGAAAGCAATAAAGATGCTAGATAACGGCACAGCCTCCCTGGAATCTAAAAAAGGCGCTAAAAGATATCTAAAAAATGAAAAGAGAGAATTATCATCAATAGGATTGGATCTAGAAAAGATTAATGATGATAAGAAATGGGATGGATTTTACGGAATTCAGGTTTCAAAGCATAGTATGAAGAGAGAGGAGATACTCTCCAGCCATCATCGATTATGGAAAATGGAGGAATCTTTTCGGGTTATGAAACACTCATTAGAAATAAGACCGATTTATTTGTCTAGTCCCGAAAGGATTATTGGACATATTGTGCTTTGCTTTCTTGCCTTTGTTATTCACCGTAGCCTAGAAATTGAGCTAATTAGAAAAGGATCAGATCATACAATTGAAAAAATACGAGAGGCTATTGGAGAACTAGAAGCTTCAGTATTAGAAGTGAACAATGAGCGTATATTAGTTCGGGCACCGATAAAAGGGCTATCAAAAGAAATTTTCCAAACATTAAAGCTTAAATACCCAGGAGAAATGGTATTGAATTGGACTAAATAGGTGTAGTGGCAATTTTGGCACTTTCAAAAAATTAGAGTATTGATAATCAACGTTTTAAGTTTTTGAAGTGTCAAACTCAGGAGCTCTTCTAAAACGACAGACTCCTTGAAGCTACGTTGTACCCGATCAATGGTATCAGCCACTAAAGCTAGGGTTTCTTTGGATTTTCGAATGATCTCAAGAATTTTTTCAAATTCCTTACGCGTATCTTTAGTGGATGACTCAGTGATTTTAAAAACTTGGTCAACAACGAGCCCCTTCCTATCGGCGTACTCATGTAAACGCCGTTCCTGAGCTGGAATCGATTGTTCTTCCTCTTGTTCTTTGCTTGAAACGCGAGCCAGTAGTAGAGCCTTCATTATTTTTTTGTCCGATACGCTTGTTGGGGATGACTTGATTGATGGGGAAATAGATATTCAAGTGTTCCTGATTCGATCATGCTTTTTAAATACACTTCTTTTATATATTTTGGATTCCGTTGCAATAGACTAGAAAGTTCTTGAATTCGAAAAGGGCGTAAAGAGCAAAGTTCTTTTATTAGATCTCTTGCATAACTTAGAATAAATGTTAAAATAGCTAAAAATTAAAAAGGTTTTAGCTATGAGATATGACAACTTGAAAGAATTTAAAGATGAAGAATTTCGTCGGTTAACAGGAATCAAACGAACGACTTTTGAAAAAATGATTGAGATTCTAAAAGAAGCCGAAAAAGCGAAAAAGACTTTTGGAGGTAAACCGAACAAGCTAGCAATGGAAGATCGATTATTAATGGCGTTGGAATACATCAGAGAGTATAGAACATATTTTCACGTTTCAGCCTCCTATAAGATTTCAGAGAGTGCTTGTTATCGCAATATTCGATGGATCGAAGATGTACTTATTAAACACCCAGATTTTGCTTTGCCAGGCCGCAAAGCTCTTTTAAAGAGCGATATAGAATATGATGTTATTTTGATTGATGCAACAGAGACTCCTATTGAAAGGCCTAAAAAAAACAAAAGCATTATTACTCAGGAAAGAAGAAAAAACATACTTTAAAGACTCAAGTTGTAGTGGATAAGAAAAGTCAAAAGATTATTTGCACAGCTTTTTCTAATGGTAAAAAGCATGATTTTCGATTATTTAAAGAATCAAAGATTCATCCAGACATCAATGCTTTAACTGATTCAGCCTATTTAGGACTTCAAAAGCTTCATGCTAAGACACAGATGCCTAAGAAAAAAAGTAAGAAAAAGCCATTAACTAAAGAAGATAAGAAAAATAACGCTAAGCTATCTAGTGAAAGAGTCATCAACGAAAATGTGATTGGTTTATTGAAGCGATTTAAAATTATTGCTGATCGCTATAGAAATCGAAGAAAACGCTTCTCTTTAAGGTTTAATTTGATTGCTGGAATTCATAATTGGGAACTACAACACTAAGGTTATGCAAGAGATCTATTAAAAATTTAACCTCCTCAATATTTGATTTTTTTCTTAAGTTTTCGATTTTAAGTTTTAGATCGTCAGGGATTGCAGCGAAGTCCGAAGATAGTGCGCTTAGGTCTTGGGATAATCCTCCAACCTGACCAGCTAAACTAGGTAGGTTTTGCCCAGAGCTAGGTAGGTTTGAGCTAAAACTAGGTAGGTTTGGGTCAGAACTAGGTAGGATTGAACTCTGAAGGTTAGATTTTATAGGACCGGTTAATAATTTATTCGTAGGAACATAATAGGTAGCGTTACTTCGACCTTTTTGCTCCAAAAGACCCAGATCTCTCAGACGTCGCAAACTTGCGCTAGCCGCTAGGGTTTCAACACAGTTGCATCTTAAATCATCCCACATAAATGAAGCCCTTCAAAGATAAGAGGGACTTTCTCAAATCATTGATCAAATGTCGGCACTCAATGCGCTTGGCATGTGATTCCTTAGTGCAGCGACCATGTTTTATTGACACTGATCCACCATGCCAATAGCATTTTCCATTGGGCATTGCGGCTTGCCGACAAGGTTGATGCTGATTACTTCTTGCTTTTGCGCCACATCTCGGCAGCTTTCTAAAATCAAACGCTATGGGGTATTCTCCTTTTTTTGTTTCTTAATTTAATTCGATGATTGATTGACTCTTCTCACGATATCGATGAAGGACTTCTAATGCTTGATGACTCAAACGAACCATCATCATGCCGTGGCCTTTGGTCGCTCCACAATCCTTAGCTAAGGCATTCATTCCTTGAAGATGAAGAGCCACAAATTGTGCTGCCAAAATGGCTTCAAGAGAGTCTCTTGGATTCACACTGCGAATTAAGGCCACAACGGCATCGAATTCGCCATTATCAACTTTAATGTCTGCTCGATCATCAAAAGACCGTGAAGATTTTTTGTTGTCATACACTACATTCAAAGCCCGTCTTACCAAGAGTCTGGCTGTGTCTTGGTTTTCGCAATGGATCGCCTCAACTAATAGAGCGATTTGGTCTGTGGTAGCTATATCTTTTCGGTTAGCCATTTGTCCTCTCCAAATTTCTTATTTTTTTTAAGCTTGAGTCAGGGGACTGATATCACTGACATTAGACCGTGTCAGTGATGTCAGTCCTGTGACTGGGGCTTATAAATATTCATTATTTTCTCTTGATGCTGGGGTGAATGCGAAAAAGCTTTCCTTTTTGGTCTATTAGTTCTTCCTTGACCCAGCCGAAATCGACTAAAATTTTAGTTCCTTGATGAACCAACTCTGAAGAGTTCAAATACGACCATTGTTTTTGATAAACATCACGAGCTATAAAACCGTCCTGAAGATCGCCTTTTTTGATTCGATCTAATAAAGCACGTGCGGCTTCCATTGCCGGATCTCTGGCCGAGGAGTAGAGACGTTTCGCATGAGTTTCTAAATAACTGCACCATGAAACGGCTTGTCCGGCAGCTTCACCGCTAACGGAGACAATGGGTTGACCTTTCGACAATGCTTCCACGGCATAAAAGATTAAGGCAATGCTCGGCATCAGTGAGCGATATTTCGCAAGATGGCTTTCTAAAGCAGGAAGTAAGTCTCCTTTTCTTAAGCGCAATTCGAGCTCTGTACGCCAGGTATTAAATATCTCTTGGCCTTCCAGAGAAAACCTTAAAGCAGGTATTTCACCTTCTTCTAATCGATGATGATCAACCACGAGCTTGTCTAAGAGTTCAAAAATTTCATAAGCATGTAATTCGGCCTGGTTGTCGGATAGACGATCGATATTTTTCCAAGTTTTGGGCGCATCAGGCCATACCGTCATTTGAAAACGTTGGAGAAGACCATCATCACCGGCACCCCCTGCTGTGGCCTGATAGACATAAGAACTAATAGGTCCTGGCTGGATTCCGCCCAAAATAGACAAGCACAAAGCTGGAATATGCAAAGAACCCCTTCCGATCCGATCGACAGTAAAGCTACCAGTCCCATTCCAGGATTCTAAATAGAATGAACGATCACCTTCTCTACCGTAGCGATTCAAGGATGTCAACCAGCCCGTCAATTCATCTCGATGGACTAAAATCCATTCAGGATTCTGCAACAGGATTTGTCCCAACATTTCTACGGTGCTGTCCTCAGTCTTATAGCGTTTTAGAATGGGTTCTTTGAACAGAACTGACTCATGATGTTGACTGAGCATTTCTTCGAGCCTGGCATTATCCTTTTTGGCAGCGCGTTTGAGGTTTTCTTTTAAGGCCGCCTTTTGAGCATCCGCAATCATACTCTGCCTTTCAAAGTAAGACTGTTGCATTTGATGCTCTTCCATTGATGCTAAAATTAATCGTTCAAGAGGTTTCATTACTTCGGCAATGGCAGGCGATTTGAGAAGGGAAGGTCGGCCAATAACTGCTCCCCATAAATTGGGGACAACGATCCAGTTATCCTTCTGCTTAGGATAGATGCCTAGTTTTCTGCCCATTAAAGATCCAAGAATCACAAACAAAGCCGCTGCTGAAAAGTCAGGAGGAATTTGCATGCGCTCGGCTATATCCATGATCCAGCCCTTTAAAGAATTTGGGAGGAGATTTTCATTGAATGTTGCAACGTCAGGTAAATTTTCTGGCAAGGGAATGGGTGCTGCCCATTCACTATTCATTCCTGATTGACAATCAATACTGAGCCAATTTTTGAGATGTTCGACACTTTTCTCCTTACAATGTGCATGGAAACAGTGGAAGCCGGCCTTTTTGTATCCATTTGTGTGAGCTTCAAAGTAGTGAGTGCCGTGATCTTTTGTTGTATGAGAAGGAAGCCCAAGGACATACGATTTCCCATCCGCTAGGCTTGTTCGAGATGGGTTTTCTAAGCATATTTCTTGTTTGTAAAGTTTTTAAAATAAGATCGTGCTCCGGGCCTAAGCGTGGTTCTTTTTGAGAAACATGGCTTAAATCGACCTTGAAAGCAGCTAAAAATTCCTCAAAGCAATAAGGGCGATGGTGATTTTCTTGGATAACATGGGTCAAATAGGATACTGATTTGTAAAAGGTCGTTGTACAGCATGTTAATGTGAATAATGGCGGCAAAGCGATTG
This sequence comes from uncultured Parachlamydiaceae bacterium, assembly GCA_963838645.1. Classification (GTDB taxonomy): domain Bacteria; phylum Chlamydiota; class Chlamydiia; order Chlamydiales; family Parachlamydiaceae; genus CAWIRV01. Next base: position 29,200 of record CAWIRV010000008.1, read on the forward strand.
TTGGGAATATGATATCCTATGACACATACTTATCGAGAAGAATTAAGATAATCTGGAGAGAATCTGATTCAATTCAAGATTTAATCCGAAAATTATTTTAATTAATGTCTGTAATCTTATACGATAAAGCATATATGGACTAATATTATGGACATTAAAAATACCCCTCTTCCTGTTAAAAGAGCTTTAAAAAAGCTTGGACAAGATCTTCGTGATGCTAGGAAAAGGCGTCGCATCCCCATGCAGCTTGCTGCAGAAAGAGCAGCAATCAGTCGCGCGACCTTAAGTAAAATTGAAAGTGGTGATGAAGGAGTGTCTTTAGGAGCTTATGCCAAAATTTTATTTGTTTTAGGAATGATTGAACGCCTGGTCGAATTAGCCGACCCAACATTTGATTCATTAGGTTTGGGATTAGAAGCTGACAATTTACCAAAGCGCATTCGCATTTCCCGAAAAGAAAAAGGGGACGAGTGAATGGAGCAGGCCATTTTGGTTTATGTAGATCTAATGGGCATTCCGATGAAAGTAGGCCAGCTTTGGGATCGCTTTCGCAATGGACGAGAAAGCATGTCGTTTGAATATGACCGCAACTGGTTAAATCATCCCAAACGATTTTCGTTAGATCCAGCTTTAAAATTAGTTGCCGGTTCTTTTCATGCATCATCAGATAAACCTCTTTTTGGAGCACTTGATGATTCTGCACCTGATCGTTGGGGTCGATTGTTGATGCGTCGTTCCGAAAGGAAAAAAGCAGAAAATGAAAAGCGGACAGCTCGTGCTTTAAAGGAAATTGATTTTTTATTGATGGTCGATGATGAAGGAAGACAAGGTGCACTGCGTTTTAAAAGGGATGAACAAGGTCCTTTTTTAACTACCTATGACAAAAACATATTCCCCCCTTAGTTGCAGTTGGTAAACTACTCACTGCTGCAAGCCATGTAATGCAAGAATCTGATACTGAAGAAGACCTTCGACTATTGCTTGCGCCTGGTTCTTCATTAGGAGGAGCTAGACCTAAATCCTCTGTAAGAGACAAAGATGGTCATTTAGCCATTGCCAAATTTCCACGCAAAGATGATGAAATAGATATTATTGCATGGGAAGCAGTTGCTCTTTCGCTGGCAAGCAAGGCCGGAATTACAGTACCAGAATGGCGCCTTGAATCAATAGGTCGTCGACGGATCCTTTTATCTAGAAGATTTGATCGAAGAAAAAATATCCGTATCCCATTTTTATCAGCCATGAGTGTTTTAGGGGCAAAAGATAATGAAATGCATAGTTATCTTGAGATGGCAGATGCTATCCGTCAAATGAGTGCCTCCCCTAAAGAAGATCTAGAAGCTTTATGGCGTCGTATTGTTTTTAATGTTCTGATTTCTAATGTGGATGATCATTTGCGTAATCACGCATTTCTTTATTCTGGAATATCTGGTTGGCGCTTATCTCCAGCATATGATTTGAATCCTACTCAGGCTGGTTTAGAGTGAATTTTAGGTGTCAGTGTGTTATGATTAAAACCCGATAACGCCAAAAATTTTCAGGTGCACTATGACTCGTTTACTAAGTATAATTCTCATCTCATCTCTTCTATGCATTTTTTCAATTGTACTCGTGTTCTCTGCTGAAGAAAATTTTCTTTTGGTAAATGGCAAATCTGGCGAAAACGTGCTGGAAATCGGACCTCATGTCGACGAAGGCGTGACGCCTTGTTCGACCTTTAAAATTGCTTTGAGCTTAATGGGATTTGATTCCGGCATTTTACAAGATGAAAATAATCCCGTCTGGTTGTTTCAAGAAGGATATGATGACTTTTTAGAATCATGGAAGAGCCCCCAAACGCCTCAGTCATGGATGAAAACTTCTTGTGTATGGTTCTCCAGAGTATTAGCGGCACACCTAGGAATACAAAAATTTCAGTTTTACTTAGCTGGTTTGAATTATGGTAATCAAGACACTTCCGGAGGGCTAACAAATGCTTGGTTAGCATCATCTTTAAAAATATCCCCCAGGGAACAAGTAGCTTTTATTCAAAAAATACTCCAAGAAGAGCATCCGGTTTCCTGTTATGCTGTTCACATGACAAGGCAGCTAATATTTATTGAGGAGTTGCCTAACGGGTGGAAATTATTCGGAAAGACTGGCTGGAGTGGATCCACAAGCAAGCCAGATGGCAAAAATGAACTCGGTTGGTTCATTGGTTGGATCGAAAAGGGAGATGACTTCCTTCCATTCGCTTATAACATCCGCGAAAATAAAATCAATCTTCCGCAAAGAATTCCAAGGGTTAAACAATTATTAGTAGAATCTAATGTAATGAATGAAAAGCCCTAGACACTTGAAAGTTATGAATCTACTCATTCAAACGAAACGTCTTATCCTTCGTCAGTGGCTTGAGGAGGATCTTGAACCCTTTGCAGCACTCAATGCAGACGCCCGAGTAATGGAATATTTTCCTTCAACTCTGAGTCGGCAGGAAAGCGAGCAGATGGTGAAGCGCATGCAGACAAAGATTGAGGAAAGGGGTTGGGGCTGGTGGCCCGTTTCCCTAGCAAAAGGTTGAAAATTCATAGGCTTTATAGGCATGAATGATATTGATTGAGCAATATTTCCTGCTCATTTTGCGCCTGCGTTTGAACCTTTGTCAATGAAAGATCCTTATACATAGACATTTGACCACGAAGAACATGCTCACTTCATCCTTTACCAAGACGATACAATGATTGGATATGCTCACATCTAGTTTTGGTCTGATAACCGAGCAGCCTTAAGAATCATTGTTATAGATGAATCCTATCGAAATCATGGCTTAGGCAGTCAATTTCTACACTTATGTGAACAGTGGTTGAAAAAACAAGGCGTTAAATCTCTTTATGATGAAGCAAGACCTGATGCGATAAAATTTTATCGCAAAAACGGCTACATAGAGATGCCTTTCAAAAATCCGGGTGGAGAGCCGCCAAGTATTCATGACCTCGCTATGGGGAAAATATTATAAAGAGTAATTTATAAAATTGGAGAGCGCAAAAGTGACAGGTCCAGATCCCAACATCCTTTGTCCCATCAAAGACTACGACAAGCTTATTTTCCTAAAAAACTTTGTCAAAGCTAACAATATTTTTATTGGGGATTATACTTACTTTGATGATCGTCGATATGGCCCAGACAAGTTTGAGGAGTATAATGTTCTGTACAACTACAACTTTTCCAAAGTTAAACTCGTCATCGGCAAGTTCTGCGCTATTGCTGCAGAAACTCGGTTTATCATGACAGGAGACCATAAGCTTGATGCCATTAGCACATATCCTTTTCCTATCTTTGGTCATGGCTGGGAATCCGTTTTCAATGTTTATGACCTACCAGTCAAAGGAGACATTATTGTCGGCCATGACGTTTGGTTCGGATATGACTCCCTAGTGATGAATGGCGTAACGATAGGCAACGGAGCGATCATTGCAGCTAGAGCGGTAGTCGTCAAAGATGTGCCAGCTTACTCTATTGTCGCAGGCAACCCTGCTAAGGTTGTAAAGATGCGGTTTGATGATAAGACTATCGATCGGTTGCAGAAAATCGCTTGGTGGGATTGGAACATAGAAAAAGTCAATAAACACTTGAAGCTGATTTGCAATCTAGATGTGGATCAGTTGGAAATGGCCTCACATGAATAAAACATCTATGCATAGGACCAATCCCCAAATATACTCATCTTTCATCATGGTTTTACTCCTGCATTTTCTAAGAAACGACGCACAGAGACCAAAGCTCCCTTATCAGTTTCCTTCTTAGGATGAGGTCGATGAAAAGTAGCGCGTACCCCATTTATACTCATTTAACTTGAAAGTTGCAATTTCGGCTGTGCCAAAGCCTCAGGCTTCAACGATCAAAAATAGGTCCATATGAGTATATGGACCTATTTTTGATCGTTGAAGCCTGATAGCTTTCGCATTGCCCAAATTGCAACTTTCAAGTTAAATGAGTATAATGCAAACCGCACTCGCGATCCTTCACCTTCTGTAATCTCTGTATTCAAATGTCGCATTATCTTTCCAGATACCATTCGATTGAACCGGTTGCTTAAAAATCGCTTCCAATGCGCTAGGATTTAAAGATGTCATGACTACTAGATCTAAGGTCACAAGCATCGGTTAAAAACTGTTCTACTTGATCGCACTCGAATCGCCAATGCTTCTTTGCCATTTCACTCAATGTGCAGTAGGTGAATTCAGTTCTTTCAAAAACTCCAGCCATTCCCTCTAAGGCCAACATCCGAATTGAGGGCATACCCCGATCAATAGACCTCTTTCGAAATTTCATTTGTTTGCTAAAATGATTCTTTTCGGCATCTTGATTGCCAAATTTTTTAACCATATGTGCACATATGCTTTCAAAATTTGGCAATCAATCTGCTCAAAAACAATTCATTTTTTCAAACAAAGCAAATTTCGAAAGAGGTCTAATTTATTGACATGTTGATGAAGGCTGCCCCTAATTCAATATTCCCCGTACCAGGACGTTCTCCCGCGGATCTTATTGATCGTGGTAACTTAAGGAACAGCGGTCTTAAAGAGCTATTTTTTTTGTAACTGCACAAAAGCACACATCTTGTTTAAAGGAACATGAGTAAAATTATATAATCGTATTTTCAATATATGGCACGAGAAAATCATGATTCCTAACTAGTTGATTGTGAGCGTCTACAAAATCAGCGTATTTTCGCAGCTTTGTTGATTGGGGGAGAAAATGGCTTTTTCCCTCATAAGTTAACCGTTCATTATTTGGCGAATTGAAATATAGATCCCAAAACATTCCTGAGGGCAATAACCAAAAAATGGCATGAACAACCCATTCTTTTGATTTTTGTCTTTTAAATCCATTTTTCACAAAACTTAGTTCTGTAATTCTTTTAACAGCTTTTAATCTTTCATTTCCCTTTAAATTCGATAAAATCTTCTCTTGATGAAAAAGACGATTAAGCTTTATGCGGACTTTCTCAAGGTGTTGTAAAGTCTTTTTATCAGGATTATCAGGAATATTTGATTCTTGGAAAAAATCCTTATTAAGAAATTCATCCCAAGGAAAATCCTTCCAATAACTTTCTGGTAAGTGAGATGAAAGATAGTCTTTAATTTCTTTTTTTTGAGGGATTGGAAGGTTCAATTCCATGGGTTTTTTTAAACATCCTTCCATAAGAAAGATAGCATGGGACTTCAAATCCTTAATCTGTTTTTTACAACATTCGATTCTTTTTTCTGCGCATTTTTCAAGATTTTTTTTATTCGTTAAAACCTTGATTACTTTATATTGGTTCCATCTTGTCTTAAAATAATTAAAGGAATGAAGGGTTAACATCACAGTACCACCAATAAGAAAAATAGGCCAGGCAACTATACATCCAATTAAAGCTGCCGTCATGCTTAGACGGGTTTCTTTTGGGCATTGAGAGTCTCTATAGGTAAGCTCCCAATTCGTATGGTTTGAAACAAGAATACTTTGCACTCTTACGTCCATAAATTATTTTCTTTTATTTAAAAATTTCAATTATTATTGCTCCTATTTAAATAGAGATTCATTTTATTTGATGGTACAACAGCGGTGCAATAACTTAACAAGGATATTAATAAGATTCAATAAAATCCAGTAGCATTTTTGATTAGAAATCCTTTATGTTCTTACTTATAGCGGTTAGATGATATCGGTTAGTAAGGCAGCCCACCGTCTTCATAATCCGTCGGTTCCTAGTTCAAATCCATGTTGCCCCACTTTTTCTTTTCTTCTTTACAGCTATACATCGATTCAGCTCCCAAAGCATTGACCTAAATCTGCTCTGTTTTGGATTTGACAAGTCATTTCAAACAATCTATACGAGGCTTCAATTAATTTGACAGCTTACCTAGCAATTTATTGACATTTTCAAATTTGCTTCTAGACAATGAAGTGTCGTTTGTGTAAAGAGTAATTTTAAAATAATTTATCGAAGGTTAGAACTCTACCGGAAGATAACTTGGCTTAATTATTCTTTCTCTTAAGAAATCAAAATGGACAAAATATACAAATACGTATTTTTCGTTTTGCTCGCAATCGCGACAATCGTAATAACATTAATTTTTATGTACAGTGACAGAATTGCTGTATTTAATCCAAAGGGAATAATAGCTCTAAAAGAGCTTAATCTCATTATCATTTCGATATCACTTATGTTAATTGTCGTGATTCCTGTATTTATTATGACCATTATTTTTGCGTGGAAGTATAGAGCCAGTAATACGCAAGCAAAATATACTCCAAATTGGGATTATAGCCTATTAGCTGAGGCTATTTGGTGGGGTGTTCCGGCTGTTATTACTCTCATCATTTCCATAATCATTTGGAAAAGTAGTCATGAATTAGATCCATTTGTACCGCTTGAAACTAATAAAAAGCCAATCACCATACAAGTGATAGCCTTGCAGTGGAAATGGTTATTTATGTACCCAGAACAAAAGATTGCAACTGTTAATTTTTTGCATATTCCGGAGCAAACTCCCATTACTTTTAAGATCACTGCGGATGCTCCTATGAATTCATTTTGGATTCCACAACTTGGTGGGCAAATTTATGCGATGCCTGGAATGGAAACGAAGATACATCTTATAGCTAATGAACCCGGCAGCTATCGAGGATTATCCGCAAATTTAAGTGGAACGGGGTTTGCAAAGATGACGTTTATTGCTGAAGCCTCTTCAGAAGCTGATTTTCATCAATGGATACAATCAGTAAAACAATCATCAAATAATCTTGATTTTGAAGAATATAACCAATTAGCTAAACCAAGCGAAAATAATTCAGCCACTTCTTTCTTATTGAAAGAAGAAGGGCTATTTGATCGGATTCTAATGAAATATATGATGCCATCCACAACTTCTAAATAGAGAAAAAATATGTTTGGAAGATTAACTATGGAAGCTTTTAAGCGCGGTCCGATTGAGAGCGGCGTAGGAATCGCAATTATTGCTGTTGCTTTTGCCCTTATCACGGTTACAACTTATTTTAAACTTTGGCGATGGCTCTGGGATGAGTGGTTAACTTCGCTTGATCCTAAAAAAATCGGTATCATGTACCTTGTGGTTGTTCTTTTGATGCTGTTTAAGGGGGTGACCGAAGCTTCAATGATGCGTGTTCAACAAGCTCTCGCTGTTGGTGAATCCCAGGGATTTTTGACATCAAGTCATTTTCAACAGATTTTTTCTGCTCATGGCACAACCATGATCTTCTTTGTCGCGATGGGAGTCTTTTTTGGCATGCTGAACTTAATTGTACCTCTGCAAATTGGTGCACGTGATGTGGCCTTTCCTTTTTTAAATTCCCTTAGTTTTTGGTTGTTTGCTGTTGGAGCATTACTTCTCAATACCTCTATGCTTATAGGTGAATTTTCCGCAACCGGATGGTTAGCATATCCACCGCTTTCAGAACTAGAATATAGCCCGGGAGTTGGAGTCGATTATTGGATATGGATTGTGCAAATTTCAGGGGTTGGAAGCTTACTTTCAGGTATTAACTTCTTAGTGACAATCCTTAAAATGCGCTGTCCTGGAATGACTCTTATGAAAATGCCCCTCTTTATTTGGAATTCTCTAGGTAGTTTAATTCTTGTCATTTTTGCCTTTCCAATTTTAACTGCTACGCTCCTTTTGTTATCACTAGATCGCCTTCTTGGCATGCATTTCTTTACAGCAGATGGTGGTGGAAACTTTATGATGTATACTAACCTTATTTGGGCATGGGGACATCCAGAAGTTTATATTCTTATCCTGCCCATATTTGGAATTTTTTCGGAAATAGTTGCCACTTTTTCAGAAAAACGATTATTCGGTTATACGGCCATGGTTTGGGCGACACTAGCAATTGCTTTTTACTCTTATATTGTTTGGGTACACCATTTCTTTACAATGGGAGCAGGGCCAAAAGTCAATGCCTTTTTTGGTATCATGACAGCGATTATCGCCATTCCTACTGGAGTAAAAATTTTTAACTGGTTGTTTACTATGTTTAGAGGACGGGTTCATTTTACTACACCCATGCTTTGGTTTCTAGCTTTTATATTTGCTTTTAGTATAGGTGGATCGGCCGGTGTTTTACTGTCAATTCCTGCTGCAGACTTCCAAGTACATAATAGTTTATTCTTGATTGCACACTTCCATGCTATGGTTATTAGTGGCGTCTTGTTTGGTTTCTTTTCTGGTTACAGCTACTGGTTCCCCAAAATTACGGGTTTTAAACTCAATGAAAGACTTGGCCAATATGCTTTTTGGTTTTGGTTTATTGGTTACCTAATCGCATTTATGCCTCTATACATTCTCGGTTTCATGGGGGCAACAAGACGTTTAGATCACTATGATACATCTACAGGTTGGCATCCCTTATTTATTCTTGTCGCTATTGGCATGATATTTATTATCGGGGGTATTGTATTCCAAAACTTACAATTATTGGTCAGTATTTTACAACGTAAACAAAATAGAGATGTCACTGGAGATCCCTGGAATGGCAGAACACTGGAGTGGTCTATCCCTTCACCCCCTCCACCTTATAATTTTGCTATTATACCTGAAGTGGATCAACGCGATTCTTTTTGGGCAACGAAAAAAACCAAAATACCGAAAAATCCGCAGTATCAGGATATCTATATGCCTAAAAATACTTCCGCAGGAATATATATTGCCGCATTTAGCTTTCTTTTTGGCTTTGCTATCATTTGGCACATGTGGTGGCTTGCTATACTCGGTACTCTTGGGATGATTGTATGCTTCATCAGCCAAACATCAAAAGAGGATACAGAATACATCATCCCAGCTGCGGAAGTAGAAAGAATAGAAGCTTTATATAGGAAATAAAAGTCATGGCAAAGTCTGTAGCCCTTCAGCATGATAAGCATCATCAGGAGATTTACGCAAAGACAGTCTTAGGTTTTTGGCTCTATCTCATGAGCGATTGTATTTTGTTTGCCACTCTCTTTGCAACATATGCAGTTCTGCACAACAATACATATGGCGGGCCAACTTCTCGTGATTTATTTAATCTACCGTATGCTCTGACAGAAACTCTTATCCTATTGACCAGTAGTTTTACTTGTGGACTAGGTATGTTATTTGCTCGTCGCCATCACCTCTATAAAGTATTCACTTTGTTTGGCATAACATTCTTGCTGGGAATATCTTTTTTGGTATTGGAAATCAATGAGTTTATCCATCTAGTTCAGGAAGGATATAGCTGGCAAAGAAGTGCATTTCTGTCGGCTTACTTTACTCTTATTGGTACACACGGATTGCATATTACAAGTGGTCTATTATGGATCATCGTGATGATGGCGCAAATTTTGTTTAGCGGCCTTACATTAGTTCATCTTAAAAGGCTGATGTGTTTAAGTTTGTTTTGGCATTTCTTAGATATTATATGGATTTTTATATTCACAATTGTGTACCTAATGGGAGCTATCTCATGAGTCATGAATTTGATAAGATTGAGACAGAGTCAAAAGCTAAAAATGGAAGTATAACTTCATATGTCACAGGATTCATCTTTTCACTTATATTGACTTTGTCAGCTTATCTACTTGTAGTTAAACAGGCACTCATTTATTGGGTTTTAATTTTTGTTATTATTGGTCTTGGCCTTATACAGATGGTCATCCAGCTATTATTTTTCTTACATTTAGGCAGTGAATTTAAGCCACGCTGGAATTTACTTTCATTTCTCTTTATGACCATAGTTGTTATCCTCTTAGTGGGCGGTTCACTTTGGATTATGTATAGTTTAGAAAATCGTGTCATGCCAGCAGTAAATATCATTCTCCTTCATTAAGAAGGAATATAAAAGGCGGATCTTCAATATGATCAAAACTTATTATATGCTTACCAAACCAGGAATTATCATGGGCAATATCATCACTACTGTTGGTGGTTTTGCCTTAGCGTCAAAAGGACATATCGACTACTGGTTACTTTTAACTACGCTTATTGGTTTATCCTTTGTCATTGCGTCTGCTGGTGTATTCAATAATTATCTTGATCAAGATAGTGATGAAAAGATGGAAAGGACAAAGAATCGACCGCTCGTTAAAAGGTTAATTACAAACCAACATGCTATTAGATTCGCCACTTTTCTTGGACTATGCGGATTTCTAGTCCTAGCTCTTTACACCAATCTCCTAACAGTATTGATTACACTAACTGGCTTCTTCGTTTATGTAATATTATATGCTATTTGCAAATACCGTTCCATTCATGGCACTATTATAGGAAGTATTTCAGGGGGAGTCCCCCCCCTTGTAGGGTATTGCGCCGTCAGCAATCGCTTTGATGCGGGAGCCCTTATCTTATTTCTAATCCTTGTCTTATGGCAAATGCCCCATTTTTTTGCGATTGCAATGTATCGATTAGATGATTATGTTGCTGCATCCATTCCTGTTTTACCAGTTAAGAAAGGAATATATGTGACTAAGATACATATGCTGATTTATATCATTGCTTTTATGATAGCTGCTCAAATGCTGACGTTATTTCGTTATACGGGATATGCTTACCTAGCGGCTTCAGTCTTGCTTGGTTTAATTTGGCTTGGATTATGTATAAAAGGCTTTACAAGTGATAATAATCAATTGTGGGCTCATAAAATGTTTCTTTTTTCACTTGTGACTATAACAGTGTTATGCCTCATGCTTTCTATCGATGTCATGACAGATGAAGTAAACCCCATAAAATCAATGACTTCTCCTCTAGCTATTGATAAATTAGAAAAATATTCTTTTGTCTTTTCTTCTCGCCTTATGAGGCAAATCTTCTGAACTCTTTTTTCTATAAAAATGATAATAAATTTTTAAAATCAAATATTTTTCTTTATTCAGGAGGCGAAAAGGATGTCCGAACCCTTATACACAATTGGAGTCGATTTAGGTGGAACAAAAATAGAAGTCGCGCTGGTCAATGCATCTGGTACCATCCTGCATCAGATGCGACTTTCTACTAATGTTAAAGGGGGGCCAGAAGCTATTGAAGACCAAATTGCCCAGGCAATTCGTGACTTAAAAAACACTGCTAAGGTCTCAATAATAGGAGTCGGAATCGGAGTAGCAGGACAAGTCGATGCTGCTCATGGACTTGTCCATTTCGCTCCCAATTTGAATTGGCATCGTATACCTCTAAGGCATGATTTAGGCAAGGCCTTAGGATTGCCTATTATGGTTATCAACGATGTCAGAGGGGCGGCTTGGGGAGAATGGTTTTATGGTGCTGGCCAAGGATGCAATGATCTTGTATGCGTCTTTGTAGGGACAGGAATCGGAGGCGGTATTATCAGTGGAGGCCACATGTTAATGGGTTGCACAAATACTGTTGGCGAGATCGGTCATATGACAATTGATCTAAATGGCCCTCTATGTACATGCAACAATAGAGGATGTTTAGAGGCTTTAGCGGGTGGATGGGCTATAGCTAAACGTGCTCAAGAAGCTACTTCAAATGATCGTAAAGCAGGCGCTCACTTATTAGAGTTAGCTGGGGGCCATTTAGAATCGATTGAAGCTAAAACTGTTTTCCAAGCATCTCAAAATGGAGATACGTTGGCCAATTCCATCACAGAAGAGGTGACACACGCTTTAATTGTAGGTGCCACCAATATCGTTAACGCTTTCAATCCTTGTCGACTGATTTTAGGTGGAGGTTGCATCGAAGGCCTACCCGATATCCTTCAAAGAATTGATCAAGGTGTACGTCAAAGAGCTTTATCGGCTGCTACCGCTTCATTGCAAATTCTTCTATCAAAGCTGCACCACAATGCAGGTGTTGTAGGAGCTGCTGCATTTGCTATGCAAGCTTTTGCTAAGTTATAAACGAGAGCAACAATGGTATTAACACCTATTAAAGCTTTATTTTTGGATGTAGGTGGTGTCTTATTGACAAATGGATGGGATCATCATATGCGCCAAAAAGCAGCCGAATTTTTTCATTTAAATTACGACGAAATGAATCAACGCCATGCCTTAACTTTTGATACCTATGAAATAGGGAAATTGAGCTTAGATGATTATTTAAGTCGAACCATCTTTTATCAGCCTAGACCTTTTTCTAAGGAAGACTTTAAGACCTTTATGTTTTCCCAATCACAGCCTGATCTAGAGATGATTAGCCTCATCAGCCATCTTAAAATTCGCTATGGATTTAAAATCGTTGTAGTCAGTAATGAGGGGCGGGAATTGACAAACTATCGAGTTCATACATTTAAATTAAAAGAATTTGTTGACATTTTTATTTTTTCCTGTTTTGTCCATTTACGTAAGCCTGATGAAGAGATCTATCGCCTAGCTCTTGAAATTGCACAAGTGGAACCTCCAGATGTGGCTTATATTGAAGACCGTCTAATGCTTGTTGAAATCGCTAATCAAATGGGGATGCGGGGAATTCATCATAACAATGTTGTATCTACACAAAAAGCTCTAGCACTTCTTTTAAAAGAAAAGGAGAATATCTCCAATGAGTAAGCAAGAATGCCAAATTGGAGTCATTGGCTTGGGTGTCATGGGATGCAATTTAGTGCTAAATATAGCAGATCATGGCTATGCTGTAGCTGGCTATGATAAAAATCTTGAGCAAGTCCAGGCTTTGCAGAAGTATTCTGATAGAAAGAATATTCAAGCAGTAGAAACTATTGAGAAATTTATCCAATCCCTTCAATCTCCTTATCTTATCCTGCTGTTAGTACCAGCTGGAAGGCCCGTTGATGCAGTCATTAATGATTTAATTCCTTATCTGCGATCGGGAGATATTCTCATTGATGGAGGAAATTCACATTTTATTGATACAGACCGGCGTCAAAAAACACTTGTTGAAAAGGGGATTGACTTTCTGGGAGTGGGAATTTCTGGGGGCGAGAAGGGAGCTCGTCATGGACCTTGTATGATGCCGGGAGGAGATCCCCAGGCTTATGAAAAGATTCGTTCTATTTTTGAATCAATTGCAGCCCATGTAGATGGAGAACCTTGTGTGGCTTACTTGGGTCCAGGTGCAGCAGGCCATTATGTGAAAATGGTTCATAATGGAATCGAATATGGTTTGATGCAGCTTATTTCTGAGACTTATGATCTTTTAAAAAGAGGATTAGGGGTGAATAACAATATTTTATATCGCCTCTATTCGGATTGGAATAAAACTAAACTTCATAGTTTTCTTCTTGAAATAACAGTGCATATTTTCCAATTTGTCGATTCATACACACAACAGTACCTAGTCGATGAGATTTTAGATATAGCTGAACAAAAAGGAACTGGCTCTTGGACATCAGAAGAAGCAATGAAGCTCTGTGAGCCTCTTCCTACTATTGATGCAGCAGTCAATATGCGAGATCTATCGACTTTAAGACCTCTTCGATTAAAAGCCAGCTCTATCTTAAAGGGACCTTCCCATCAATTTCAAGGAAATCAAGCAGAAATGATCTCTCAATTGCATCACGCTTTATATGCAGGAGTCATCTTGACTTATGCACAAGGGATGAGTCTCATGCAGGCGGCTTCGCAACACTACCATTATCAGTTAAGCTTACAGAAAGTTGCTCAAATTTGGAGAGGAGGATGCATTATCCATTCAGCCGTTTTAAATGATATTGCAGCAGCTTTTCAAAAGCAATCAAATTTACCTACCCTCTTACTTGATTCTTATTTCAGTCAAGAGTTATCTCAATCTCAAGAGGGCCTGCGCGCTGCCGTTAGGGAGGGGATAGCATTGGGAATTCCTATGCCTGGATTAATGGCCTCTTTAGGATATTACGATGCCTATCGTAGTAGCTGGTTGCCTGCTAATTTAATTCAAGCTCAACGTGATCATTTTGGTTCTCATACTTACAAACGGATTGATCAAGAGGGAGTTTTTCATACAGAATGGAATCCTTCTTCGCCAAAAACCTGAATGCCAAGGAAGCGTCATGATCGCTAATCATCATCCCTCCACAGTCGTCTTTATCATTTTCGGCGGGGCAGGGGACCTCGCAATGCGTAAGCTTATTCCAGCGCTTCACAATCTTTTTTTAGATGGAAATTTACCAACACAATTTAAAATTATAGCCATAGATCGGGGGGATTTCACTGATGAAAAATTTAGCAAGCATTTATTGGATGGAGTAAATCATTTTTCACGCCGAGGACCGGTTAAGGAGGAGGAGTGGAAAACTTTTGCTGAGCATATTCGCTTTTATAAGGGAGATTTCACTGATCTTAAAACTTATTTTTCCTTGGCAGAAGAGTTGAAGTCTTTCAACCAAGAGTTGAAGGTGCCGGCTGATCATATTTTCTATTTAGCAACTCCTCCCTCTTTTTTTGGAAAAATTAGTAGTTTATTAGGTCAAATTGGGCTTAGCTCTGATCGAGAACATGCTCGTATTGTAATTGAAAAGCCAATTGGATATGATTTAGCCTCGGCTAGCTCTTTAAATCAGGTCCTCTCTAAAGATTTTACAGAATCTCAAATCTTTCGTATAGATCATTATCTAGGTAAAGAAACCGTACAAAATATCTTGGCCTTTAGATTTGCGAATCCCATGTTTGAACCTATCTGGAATCGGCGCTATATCGATCATGTCACTATTACAGTGGCTGAGGAGGTAGGAGTAGAAAATAGAGGCTCTTACTATGAGCATGCAGGAGCTTTGCGTGATATGGTTCAGAATCACTTAATGCAGCTTCTCTGTTCCATCGCAATGGAACCTCCTATTTCATTTTTAGCGGATGAATTACGAAATAAAAAGTTAGATGTACTACGAGCTGTTAGGCCCATCCCTATACATGAAGTCCATCTTTATGCAGCACGTGGACAATATGATTCTGGTTATATTAGAGAGAATTCCGTTCTTGCTTATCGCCAAGAAAAAGGGATTTCTCCCGAATCTATAACAGAGACATTTGCTGCTTTAAAATTATATATTGATAATTGGCGTTGGCAAGGCGTTCCCTTCTACTTGAGAACAGGCAAACGTCTTCCTAAACAGGTTTCAGAAATTTCAATTTTTTTTCGATCTGTACCTCATCGCTGTTTTCCTCCTGAGTCTGCTCTAGATTGGTATCCCTCTCCTAAGTTGGTGATTTGCATTCAACCAGAAGAAAAAATCATTTTAAAATTTCGAGCTAAAGAACCAGGGCCTAAGCTATATCTACGTCCTGTTGATATGCATTTCAGCTATCAGGAAATTTTCAAGAAGCCTTCAATTGATGCTTATGAAACATTACTTTGGGATCTAATGAGAAGCGATTCAACTCTATTTATGCGTGCCGATCAAATCGAGGCCGCCTGGAATATCTTGATACCTGTCTTGGAGGTATGGGAATCGGTTCCTCCTCGTTATTTTCCGAACTACAAGGCAGGAACCTGGGGACCTGAATCCGCAGAATTATTGATGGCTCGTGATGGGTATACATGGATGGATACAGTGACGTTGCAAATTTAAAGTCCAGGTTATACCCAAGGAAGTAGATTTCATTCTTAAATATGGCATAAAAGTCACTGCTATAAAAGTCAAAAGCAACTCAGATTTTATTGGGGTCAGCTCACGAATTTGTACACGCCTTCTTAACTCACCTTACGCAAAAAGAGTGATATTTGGACTGTTCTTAACAATTGATGTAACCGACTATTAATTATAAAATTTTTGATTCATTTTTTTTATGTTAAACCAATTTAGAAATTGCCGGTTTAACAAATTAGAAATTGCCGGTTTTCGCATAATATTTATTATACTCTTGCTTTCATTTTTTTAATCTTATTACTCAATTCCACTTGGTAGCCATATTTCTTCCAGGGATGGTTGGATTTAGGATTAACTTTATTGCTGGGCTTCCATACCAACTTATCTTTCGCATCGATAATTTTTTTCTCTTCATATTCTACAGCAGGAACATATTCAAGTTCCTTATCCTTAAAGAAAAGCTTAAAACTTCCATCCAATTTTTGCCTAACCTCAACCTTCTGTTTCTCTAATTTATTGGTAATAGGGGATTCCCTTATTTTATAATATGTGTTATGGATAGAAATGCACAGATCTTTAGAGACGGTTCTCATCTCGAGACGGGTTAGAATACGCTCGAGATCAGTACCTAATTCAAGAGGCCGATGGGCGTCAAATTGGCCCCTCGGCTCTTTTGAAAATTTCCGATTAAACTCCTCTAAGAACTCCCTCAAATACTCATTGGCATCATTAATATTGTTGATATTCCTAAGACGCATCTCTTTGATCAAACGATCCTGAAGCGTCCGGTTTACTCTTTCAACACGACCTTTAGCTTGTGGAGACCTCGCTAGTAGACTTTCAATATCCAATTCCTTCAAAGCTCTTGTGAACTGAGCATGATGCATATGATCACCTCCACCAAAAATTGAATGCCGGTCACTATAAAGGCCTCTGGGTCTTCCATATTTGATAAGATGTTTTTCTAATGCTTTAAAATAACCACTTAAACACTCTGAAGGGCAAAACTGCAAAGCAGTGACTTTACTTGTTGCATCATCAATAAAGACAATCAAAGCACATTTTGCCCCTCTATTTTCAAACCAAAGATGAATAGAAGCATCAATTTGTATGAGTTCACCAAAATATTCACGTCTTAATCTAGGGGGGTGCTTGCGCAATCTACTTTTTCTTGGAATCCAAAGATGCTCTTTAATCATCCAGGAACGCAATGTTTCGTCTGAAATCTTAATTGAATGATATTCCTGCAATTTCTCAACAGCAAATGTGGGTCCAAAATCTGGATACCTTTCTCTAACTAAAGCCATAACCTGAGATTTAAATCTTTGTTGATATGTACGATTGCTAGGTTTCCCTCTATGTTTAGAGCTTAAACCTTTTCTTCCTTCCTTTTTAAATGCAACAACAAGGTTTCTAACTTGCCTCTCTTTAATACCCATTAATTCAGCAGCTTTCACTTGAGTTATCTGTTTACCAAGAACTTGTTGAATAATATGATGTCTATCTACTTCTTTTTCAGACATTTGTAAGATCTCCTCCATAAAGAACCTCCACTTTTTCCAAAAGATATAAGTTTTGGAAAAAGCGGCAATTTCTAATTTGGAGAAAACCGGCAATTTCTATTTTGTTCTAATATGATTCATTTTTTTTATTGATTTTTGTTTTTTTAAATCTTATAATATAATTTCTATATAAAAATTATAAACTTTATAAATAAAGTTGGTTTTGAAATGTTTAATTATATCAGAGAATTTGTAAGTGGCTTAGGAAGCCAATATTTTCAGCAGCCTAAAGTTAGCGAAGAGGCAAAAGTTAATTCTTGGGATTTACTTCCGCAAGAAGTGATTCTTGAAATTTTTTCTTATTTGAATAGCACCCAGCTTGCCAGATGCTTTCTAGTGAACAAAACATGGAAAGTATTAGCAAGTGATGAGAATTTATGGAATGTTGTGATTTTAAGAGAAAAAGCCTTTGGTAAAAATCAATGGGAAACATATTTTGGAGATATTGGCAAAGAGCTACCTCTTCCAAAAGATATTCATAAAATTCTTAAAAGCCCATGTCCTTTTTTCCCGGGAAAAAGGGTTGAAGAGACTCATATGCTCCTCCTCATTCCAGAAACTGTTAATAGAAAGCTCTTCAATTTAACAACCTTAGGAGAGCTTGTTAAAGCCCCTAAAGGGGGGCATGCCACTCAGTATCGACACATATGGGATGAGATTGTTAAAGAATATGGCAATCAATCACCTGCTAAATCTTACTGGGTGCTTACGATAAAGGATGTTATTCCTGGAAGTAGAAATAAAAATTATACGGATCAACAAACTCTTATTTCTGCTTTAGCCAAACAAACAGGAATTGTTTATGTAGTTCCTAATGTATTAGATAAAGCCACTTGTATTTTTATGCACTATATTAGCTCTGGGGAGCGTCTATTTAATGACGAGCCGTGGAACTTTACACGCTGTCAAGAAAAGGCTTGCTATCAGGTAGTTGTTGGTGGCTTTTCCCTCGATGGCCTCGCTGTCGACAGCTTCGTTGGCGATAATCATGTCGGCGTGGCACCCCTGCGGAAGTTCTTTTAGGTCATTGGGACTTGGCAACTTGGCTCTTGATAAAAGGGCCTTGATTTTTGTTTCTTGGAATTTGGTATTAAAAACTCACCTTACGCAAAAAGAGTGGCATTTGGACTGAAGCGAAAGTTCCCATGGTTCAATGCTCGTCAGTCACCCTATATAAGGAAATATAGGGTGACTGACGAGCATTGAGCCATGGGGCTTTGGCTCAGTCGAAATATCGCTATTTTTGCGTAAGGTGAGTTAAAAATCACGAAAACTAATCAAATAAAATTCATACGTTTCTTTTAATCTTTTTTTCATACGTTGTTTCGTTCGCACGAGTGTATATTTCTCAAAAAGGACATAGCCTACAAAATCGATTCCTTGGCTTAACTTTCGGATAATCAGCTTTTTAGGATGAAGCGCTAAGTGAAGTTTTTCTGCAAGAAATTCTCTAATCAAAGTAATTAAAGACTTTAGATGGGACTCACTGTTAGATAAAATAAGGAGTCGCGTGAGAAATTACAAATGAGCTAAGAACAAATGGATAGGCGAACAAGTCCAGTAGTTGATTTCTTATCCACTCCTATATTAGATTTCTTGTAATAGAAGTTATACACAAGTAAGTTGAAAAATTGGCTTTTGGGCAACGCAAAAGCCAATTTTTCAACTTACTTGTATAAATTAGCTAGTTCATATAATGGTCACAGCTTGAAAGAGATGATGAATGACCTGTAATGTCTCATTAAAAATTTCAACATCAGGCTTTAATGTTTTTAATTCTTCTAAATTAAACCAACGCCATTGCTCATAAGTGGAAAGTTGAGAGGGAGAATAAGTCTTGGGTCGTGCCAAATAAATTAGGTCCATATGTTGATGAGAAGGGATATTTTGATAGGCAGGAATTTCTTCTAGAAGACATAAATAAGGTCTCTCAAAACTACAAGCGTTCCAACAATTAATCCATGTGTTTTCTTGAGTAAGAAATTCTATTTCCATGCCAATTTCTTCTAAAATCTCGCGACGAGCAGCTTCAGGAGGTGTTTCATTCTCTTCCATATGACCTCCAGGAGGTTGCCATTTTTGCGATTTACGATGATGAATCAATAATACTTTTTGATTTTCAATAATATAGACACTTGCAGTAAATTCTTTTATTACCATATCAATCCTAAATGTCATTTTAATACCAAACAGATTAGCTGACTTGTTTTTAAATCGCAACCAGAGGAAAAAATGGAAGAATTTAAAATATTAATCCATATTATTAAGCGTCTGCTTGCTCCTGATGGCTGTCCTTGGGATCGGGAGCAAACTTTATCATCCATGCGAAGCTCTTTGTTAGAAGAGGTCAGCGAAGTCATTGAAGCTATTGATCTTAACGATAATCAAAAAATTGAGGAAGAGTTAGGGGATTTATTCTTTAATGTCTTATTTCTATCCGAGTTAGCAGAAAAAGACGGACGCTTTACTAAAGAAGATGTGTGGCGTCATATTTCAGCCAAACTTGTGAGACGACATCCCCATATTTTTGGAAATGCAAAAGTAAAAGATTCAGAAGAAGTATTAAAACAGTGGGAGAAAATTAAAAATGAGGAAAAAGGAAAGAAAGCTCAACAAAGTGCTTTAGATGCCATTCCTAAAAATCTTCCTTCTTTAGCGCGTGCGCAAAAAATGTTCAATAAGATGAAAAAAGCAGGCTATCCGGATTTCCATTCCTCTCTGATGTCTATCACTTATCCTTTACAGGACGAAGAGAGCTTGGGGGCTACCTTATTCAGCTTAGTAGCAAAGAGTAGTGGTGAAAAGCTTGATGCAGAACAGGCGTTAAGAAAATTTCTAGCTATTCTAGAAAGAAAGTATCGAAATTGGGAGCAACAAAATAGCTAAGGTTTGTTAAAGAAAGACGTTGACTTTTATCTACTTTATCTTTGCGTGATATTTCTGCTGGATTCTTCTTTGTTATGTCAAAGGAGAGATCAGCAAAAAATATTAAACAAATCGCTAAAAAATCCAATAAGGTAAGTTTCAAAAGAATTGAATTTTTTACACTATAAATAGCTAAATTGAATATAATAGACTTGTAAAAATAATCGATTGCTTATAAGATAGTATTTTATTTCATTCAGTTTAACCGGGGACCTCATGGAATAAAACAGTCCGAACCAGGTCAGGACAGGAATGTAGCAGCCTTAAGGATGATGTTTATGCCTTGAGACAATCTCCGGTTTTTTATAGTTTCTGTCAAAACCTATTCTGTTATACGAATGATGTCTTTAAAAATAGATTCTAATTCCTATTCTATCAATCAAGAGAACATAAGCTCTATCAACAAACTTCCTGTTGATCTTATATTGGAATTTTTTTCTTACTTAAATCTCGCTACACTTGGAATAGGTCTTCGTGTGAGCAAAGAATGGAAATGTTTGTTAAGTGAACCTAGTCTATGGAAGAAAGCTATTTATCAAGAAATAGCTTTTAGCAATAAAAAATGGACTCAATGCTTTGGGCAAGATATTGTCAAAGATGAAGACAATAAAGAAGAATTTTCATCTTTACCTGCAAATATTGGTGAGATCCTCAAAAGTCCATGTCAAGCATTTCCTGGAAAAAAAATAATAGATACTCATATCCTAGTGAGGATTCCTAAAACCATTAATGGACAACCCCTTACCTTAAATAGTCTTGGAGAACTTGCAAAAAAATATTTTCGATCAAGTGAGACTGGTTACATTGATATTTTGGATGAGATTGCTTGGAAAGCTATTGTTAACCAACTAGGAGATCAATCAATAGACAAATCTTGCTGGGTGCTTATGACAAAGACGATTCTTCCAGAAAGCACAAAGATAAGTTATGCTGACCAACAAACCCTTGTTGCTAATCTTACTAAAAAAGCTCTAGCCTCTTATGAAGTTCCTCCGGTATTAAAAGCAGCCGTTTGTATTTTGTCACAATACTTTAGTTCTAAAACACGCTTATTTAGCGATGATCCATGGACTTATACACGCTGTCAAGAGAATGTTCAAGATTGTCAAGTAGTTATTGGAGGTTTTGTCGCATCGAGAGACTTTGATAAGGTCTTTGTCACCTCAGGTGGCCTCGAAATTAATCTCCATATCCCCGACCTCAGCTACCTTGGCATTGCTGCCTTGCGAAGACTTTAAGGTTATTGGATCTTTGACAAAAGGTAGTTCAGTTTAATGGGTATATTTATCTATGCCAATTATTCTTTTATTTCGATTTTAAATTGGACTTTATTATTAACTCACCTTACGCAAAAAGAGTGATATTTGGACTGAAGCGAAAGTTCCCATGGTTCAACGCCCGTCAGTCACCCTATATACGGAAATATAGGATGACTGACGGGCGTTGAACCATGGGGCTTTGGCTCAGTCGAAATACCGCTATTTTTGCGTAAGGTGAGTTGTTAATCTAAAATTTTTGAAAATTTCTAAGGAAATTTATGAGAGACAGAATTAATAACTATTTATTTATGTTTCTGCGCACTACTTTAACAATAGCAATCTTTTGCGTTGCATTATTAGAAGTCGAAGCTAAAATTGTTGAGACTAGTCATATCGAAGATGTTTTGCCGCTAATTGATGAGGATACGTGGTTTTTAGTCGACTTGGATAATTGTCTGTTTGAAGCAGCACAAGCCTTGGGACATGCAAACTGGTTTTATGACGAATTACAGCAAAGAATGCAAAAAGGAATGAGTCGAGAGGATGCAATAAGAGAAGCTTATCCTGATTGGATTAAGATTCAAAAAGCATGTCGAATTAAACCATTAGATAACAACTTTGTACCTATTCTTTTAATGTTACAGAACAAGGGAATAGTGATTATGGGGTTGACACATCGACAACCATCAGTTGCCGATTCAACTTTCCGACAGGTAACCTCTTTGGGTTTTGATTTTTTAACAACAGCTCCTTCTAAAGAATGCTTCGTAGTGCCATCCAAAACCCCTACTTTGTACTCTCAAGGAATTTTATTTGTAGGCGACTACAATAAGAAAAACGATGTTTTTG
Organism: uncultured Parachlamydiaceae bacterium; assembly: GCA_963838645.1. Classification (GTDB taxonomy): domain Bacteria; phylum Chlamydiota; class Chlamydiia; order Chlamydiales; family Parachlamydiaceae; genus CAWIRV01. Next base: position 51,272 of record CAWIRV010000008.1, read on the forward strand.
AGCCGTTTCTCTCAATAATTAACCAAAAACCAAAAAAAATCGTATTCATCGACGATAAAAGAAAAAATGTTGAAGAGCTGGAAAAGTTAACCAGCAATGGAATTGATTATATTGGAGTGCACTATACGGCAATAGAACACGCCAAACCTGTTTATGCGCGCGAAATAGCTAAATTCCAATATAAGTTTCTTGATCAAATTATGAGCAATGAAGCCGCCTTAATTCTTATGGAGAATGGCCTTGATTAACTTGTTAATACAAAGTAACAAGAAGTTGTGACTATCTAAAAATAGCTGATTAGCGCAAGATTTAAAATGTCTAAAATCTCAAAAACTAGATTGGTATTGCCAAACTTGCTCTAAAGGACAGAATGGCTAACTAATAACCTGAGTTTTGAGTTTATTTCCTTGATTATTAGAAAAGATTTTATCTTAGATCTTGTCATTTTCTTTGAAGGGAATAGTCAAATGGCTATTTCCGAGAAGAAAAGGACGAGAGATAAGAGGAAAGATTACTAAGAATCAAGGAAATAAACTCAAAACTCAGGTTAATACAATTCGCTACCACTTCCAATAAAAATGTCAATCCATAAAATGCTAACAAACATCCATTCCTATACTTCTAAAAAATTAATATTCTATTTATAATAGCTATATCATAAATTAATATATGTATAGTAAAATAATCACTTCCTAAGTAGGCAGTTGAAAAATTTCTTAGAGTAGAAGATAAATGCGTTTCTCTATATTCTTTAATAGTCTATACTCCTTCTAGTTGAAAACTAGAAGGAGTATAGACTCAAAACTCAAATAAATTAAATTCAGTAATTTTAGGAATTTTAGGATAAATTTTCTCGCACAAATAGTCTTACCACTAGTGCTCCGTAAAAGTTTAAGATTTATTTATTTTATATGTGCGTTTTCTATGATTGAATCTTGGCCATTTATGAAATGTTAGTTGAATATGGGGAAAGATGTGGAAAAAGTTGATTCAACACAAAAATGGAATTTTATCTCTGCATTGTTTTTGGTAGCAGGGACATGTATTGGGGGTGGAATGCTTGCTTTGCCTGTAGCAACAGGAGTGAGTGGCTTCATTCCTTCTTTGGCTATGATGGCGATTTGTTGGTTTGGAATGACAGCTTCTGCTCTTTTATTATTAGAGGTCAATTTATGGATGAAAGAAGGGGCTCATGTCATCACAATGTCATCGACTATCTTAGGTCCCATAGGCAAGGTGATCAGTTGGTGTGTCTTTCTTTTTATCTCCTATGCTTCTATTGTAGCCTATACGGCTGCAGGTGGAGAATTATTAATTAGCGGAATTGATCACTTATGGGGATTTCATCTATCTAAAGAGATTGGTTGCTTTATCTTTATCATGGTGTTTGGTGGAATTATCTACTTAGGCAGCCAAACTATTGGCCATGTGAATACTATCTTATTTTGTGCCATGATTTTAGCCTATTTTGCTTTAGTTGGAACAGGATTCTCTGAAATAAAAACTCATCTATTAGTTCACCGTAGATGGCCCACATCTTTCTTAGCCATTCCTTTATTACTGACAACTTTTAGCTTTCAGACAATGCTACCTAGTCTAACTCCTTATCTGAAGAGGAATGTTAAAGCTTTGCGTTGGGCTATTATAGGAGGAACTTCTCTTGCATTTATTGTGTATACTATCTGGCAAGGGATTGTTTTAGGCATTATTCCTGCTGGAGGTCCTAATAGCTTATTGGAAGCCTTAGAGATAGGCGAGCCTGCTACGCAGTTTCTACGCAATCATGTTAGTAGTCATTACGTTGCTACTATTGCTGATTATTTTGCTTTTTTTGCTGTCGTCACATCTTTTTTAGGACTTGCTTTGGGATTGATAGACTTTCTAGCAGACGGCTTAAAAATTAAGAAAACAAGGTCAGGAAAATTTTTACTAGGCATCCTCCTTGTTGTTCCTACATTTATCTTCGCTGTCTATTTTGAGCGTATTTTCTTATTAGCTTTAGATACATCCGGAGGCTTTGGAGATTCTATTTTAAATGGAATTATGCCAGTTTTGATGGTCTGGATAGGGCGGTACTATCTTAAATTCCCAGCAGAGAATCGAGTACCAGGCGGGCGGCCTTTATTATTGCTCATTTTATTATTTTTTATCTTCTCATTAGGATTGGAGATTTTAGTTCATACCGGCTATATTTGTTCTGTTCTTGATTACTGTAGACAGAATGGACTTTAATTGGATGCCAGGCAAAATCGATCGCTCATTTGTATGTTTGGTATAAGTCTAAAATTCAGGTGAATAGGAAAGCGTATGAAAAGATTAATTTTAGCATTTAAAGCCTTTTTTAAAGCTTTTAGAAATCCCGAAAAAGCTCAACAATTTTTAGAAACTCAGCTTACTAAACAGCCTGAGCTATTTGACGCCTCACATTTACGCCTTCTCTACTACTTACAACACTCTGGGCGTTTAGTTGATTTTCTACAAGAAGATATCAAGCCTTTTAGTGATGCCCAAGTAGGAGCTGCTGTACGTAAGATTCATCAAGACTGCGGACGAGCCTTAGAAGAACTTATTACAATTCGTCCTTTAAGAGAAGAAAAAGAGGGGTCTAAAATCCAAGTTCCAAAAGGTTATGATCCTTCGGAGATTAAAATAATAGGAAATGTAAAAGGAGAACCACCTTTCTATGGAACTTTAGTCCATCGGGGATGGAAGGCACATAAACGTTCTTTGCCAAAAAAAACAGGGCAGCAAATAGCTGAAATCATTTGCCCAGCTGAAGTTGAAATTAAATAATATTTATCTATGACAAAGAAAGCTTCTTATATTATTGGTGTTGATCTAGGAACAACAAATTGTACAATGGCTTATACGCCTATTCAATTAGAAGAAAACCCTCCTATCATTGAACAAATGTCTATAGCCCAATTAATCACAGCAGGAAGTCAAGGGGTTCATCCCTCTCTCCCTTCTTTTATCTACTATCCATTGCCTGAAGAATTATCCGCAAAAATGGCTAGTATTGGATGGGATCTTCAACGTTCGTATGCCATTGGGACTTTTGCAAGAGATCGAGGATCGGAATTGCCTACACGTATGATTGCGTCAGCAAAGTCTTGGCTTTGCCATCAGGGTATTGATCGTCGTGAAAAAATACTACCTTTTGATTCTGAGGATGTATCGACAAAAATGAGCCCTCTAGAAGCTTGCTCAAAAATTTTATCTCATATCCGAGAGGCCTGGGATCATAACATGCCTAAAACGCTTTTTGTCGATCAACATATCCTCATTACAGTGCCTGCTTCCTTTGATCCTAGCGCTCGCCAATTAGTTCAGGAAGCAGCTGAGCAAGCTGGATACCCCGAAGTTATCCTCCTAGAAGAGCCTCAAGCAGCTTTTTATGCTTGGTTATATGCTCATCAGGAAGATTGGCGTCAACGGTTAAAAGTAGGGGATTCTATCCTCGTCATCGATATTGGGGGTGGCACAACCGACTTTAGTTTAATTGCAGTTGAGGAAGAGGAAGGAAATCTTACTTTAAAAAGATTGGCTGTTGGTGCGCATCTTCTCTTAGGTGGAGATAATATCGATCTTGCCTTAGCGCATTTAGCTAAACAGAAATTAGAAGAGCAAGGTCATGACATTGATAACTGGCAATTGCAAGCATTAGTTCACCAATGCCGTCAAGCTAAAGAGCAACTCTTAAGTGAGCAAGCACCTAAAAGTGTTGATATAACTATTCTGGGAAGAGGAAGTCGCTTAATCGGAAATACTCTTAAAACACAGATTACACAAGAAGAGGCTCAGTATCTCCTATTAGATGGCTTTGCTCCATTGGTAGATCCTGAGGAGCGATCACCTATTGAGCGCCGTTCAGGAATTGCACAGATCGGTCTTCCCTATGTCCGAGATCCTCGTATCTCGTGTCAATTAGCCAAATTCTTATCTATGATGGGAGAATCAGAGAGCTCTCAAATGGAGCAGTTTATTTTACCTACCGCTGTTTTGTTTAATGGAGGGACAATGAAGGCTCCTGCTTTGCGTAAGAGACTTATGACTCTCCTTAATCAATGGGCAAAAAAATTGGAAAAGCCATTTATTCAAGAGCTTCCTGATGCAAATTACGATTATGCTGTTAGTTACGGAGCCACTTACTATGGTATAGCACGCTTAGGTCGTGCTATCCGGATCAGAGGGGGGACGAGTCGTAGCTACTTTATTGGAGTTGAGGAAGCAACTCCTGCTGTTCCAGGAGTTAGTCCAATTTTGCGTGCTATCTGCATTGTTCCATTTGGAATGGAAGAAGGAGAAGAGAAAGATTTAAAAGATCAAGAGTTTGCTCTAGTTTTAGGTGAACAAGCAACATTTCGTTTCTTTAGCCATGCCACCTCCAAGCTATCTAATGGGATAGAACCGGCTATTGGAACAATAGTAAGGAATTGGAAGCAAGAGCTGACTGAGCTGCATCCGATTGAGACAATCTTAGATAAAACGGAATTAGATGGCAAAACGATACGAATTAAGCTTAAATCAAGGATAACGGAGTTAGGTGTTCTAGAGTTATGGTGTGTAGCCCCGGACGGGCGTAAATGGAAATTAGAATTTGATATTCGCGATAATAACAAAGAAAAAAGAAATAGCCAAAAGTTTAAGGATTTGTAATTGGTCACTGTGTGCCTCAAAAAGATAATTGCATCTTGATTCTCAATATGTTATAAATTTTAACATGGAAGACAAAGATGCAATTATTCTTCAGTTAAGACAAGAGAACGAAGAATTAAAAAAAGAAAATCAAGAATTAAGAAAGATCATCGAGGAACTCAATCGTAAAATCGCTGATCTAGAAGAGAAGCTGGGTTTAAATTCTCAAAATTCTTCAAAGCCTCCATCATCTGATCGCTATCCTAAGAAGCAGCCCAATTCTTCAAATAAGAAAGGAAGAAGAAGCCAAGGATTTTTTAGGAAATGGTTTCCAAAAGAAGATGTAAGCGAATACATTAAATATTATCCTCAAAATTGTGATGGTTGTGGTGGGAGTCATTTCTTACCAAAGGCAAAAGTTGCAGAAGCTCGCCAGACGATAGAGATTCCACCTATTAAGCCAATAGTTACCGAGCATCAAGCAATGAAGTGCAGATGTGCAAATTGTGGTAAGCAAGTGAGAGCTAATCTTCCACAAGAAGTCACATCTTCTGTATTTGGTCCTAAAATTAAAGCTTGGTGTACTGTTCTATCTGGCAAATTTCATTTAAGCAAATCTAAAATCAAAGAACTATTTGAGACACTTCTTGGCATACCTATCAGCAAGGGAAGCGTTATAAATACCCATTACCAAGCAGCATTGATGCTACAACACCCTTATGAAGAGGCTTTGCAAACCTTAAGAAAAAGCAATACTGTTTATGCAGATGAAACAGGTTGGAGAACTTTAGGAAAAACCAAATGGTTATGGCAAGCAACTGATAAAGAAGTTGTAATTTTTAAAATTTTTACTAGCCGTGGTAAAAAAGCCTTTCAATCTCTTCTTGGCAAAGATGTCGTCCAAAATTTAGTAACAGATAGATTAAAATCTTATTACACAAATGGTCTACACCAATACTGCTGGGCTCATTTAAAAAGAGATTTTAACAGGATCGAGCAACGAAGCGGACCTATATCAATGATTGGAAAATTAATGGGAACTCTGTGCTCTTTTCTCTTTAAATGTGTACATGAGCAGGACAAAATGAGCGAAGAACAGTTTATAGAGAAGGCTAAAGAAATAAAAGATGCATTTCATTATCTCTTTAAACTCGCGCTAAGAGCTGATACTCACGATTTTAAGCTTGGAATAACCGGCCGTTTCTGTGAACGAATGTTAAGTGATGAAGAAAAGCTGTGGGCTTTTATTGAAGATCAAAATCTCGACCTTACCAATAATCTTTCAGAGAGAAACTTAAGGCCTGCCGTTCTTTGGCGAAAAGTCTCTTTCGGAAACAAAAGCGCAAGAGGAGAGCAATTCGTCGAAAGAATTCTCTCCGTTATTGAAACCATTAAAATTCAAAGCCGAAATATTCTTGATTACTTGATTGCTTGTTTTAGCGCTAGAAGCAAATGCTTACCCATTCCTTCTTTTATGTGCATCAATTAAACTTTTGAGGCACACAGTGACCAATTACAAGGATTTAAAAGCGAATACTCTTTAAGTCATTCTTTGCTTAATCAGTAATTGTAGGGCATCCTGCTTCATACGTAGATGAATACTATATAAACCGTTTGCTCGATGAGGTGTTAAGCTAGCGCCTATTCCCAACTCTTCTAAATAAATAGGGGGGCACTTTAAAATAGTCTCAGGCGTTTCTCCACTATAAACTTTTAAGAGAATGGCTGCCAAACCTAACGAAATCAAAGCATCGGACTCCACTTCAAATTGAATCACTTCTGCAGACCAGTAAGAACGCAAATACATAATGCTTTGGCATCCCTTCACAATATTTTCAGGGCATTTATAGATCTCTTGCAGAGGTTGTAGCTGTCTCCCCAATTCAATAATCTTCTGATACTTGGCCTCTTCTGTATGGCAAGCATTGAAAAGACTTTTAACTAAATTTTGCTTAGCTAAACATGAATCAAACATGTTTTTCCTATTATTCCTGAAAATAGCACTTATTTCTTTTGAATAAAACCTCTCGAAGAAGTCTAATGGTATCGTTCCTTAAAGAAGTTTAATCTATTACTGTTTTTATGAGGAGTCTAAAAATCGATCTTTGATTTTTAATCTGAAAATGGGTAAAGAAAATTCAGTCAAGAAGGAGTCCATATGTTACATGTACTGGGAATGTTAAGCCTAAGCTTAGTCGTTGTCCTAGGTTTAATGATTATATTATGGATTATTTATCTCTTTCAAAGAAACATAGGAATCGCAGATGTTGGCTGGGCTTTGGGCTTTATCTTAACTTCTGTGGTCTATCTTGTACTCGGTGAAGGGTACTTTTGGCGTAAGCTTTTAGTTTTACTGATTGTCTCCATCTGGTCCTTACGGTTACTCTTTTATTTAATCGCAAGATTCCAACTTTATCAAGAAAGGTCACGTTATGAGTTGCTGTGGCAGTCCTGGACAAATCATCGCCACTTAAAAGCTTTAGCTTTATTTATATCACAAGGAGCCGTTATTGTGATTCTATCTTTGCCTTTTGCTTTAATGACTCAGAATATTCTCCCTTTCTTTAGTTCTTATGAGGTTTTTGGATTATTAATCTGGATGGGAGGAGTGATAGGAGAAACTGTGGCGGATAATCAGATGAGTCAGTTTAAACAAAATCCTGTTAATCAAAATCATGTCTATGAAGGTGGATTATGGCATTACTCTAGACATCCCAATTATTTTTTTGAGTGGATAATTTGGATTGCTTATTTTATCATGGCGCTTTCTTCTCCTTGGGGTTGGTTATCTTTTATCTCTCCTGTTCTTATGCTTTATTTTCTTTTACAAATCTTTGGTATTCCTCCTGCAGAGGCTCGAGCTTTACGCATTCAAGGAGATGCATATCGAGATTACCAACAGCGTACTAGTGCCTTTTTCCCCTGGTTTTATAAAATTTTTTAACTTAATAACTCATTCTAGAGACAAATCTGAATGAGTTTATAAAAGTTATTTATGAAACATCTACGAATAGATTTGATCACACCTGATATTTCTCTTTCCGAAAAAATTACGTTGCTTATTAATATTCAATGTTTTATTCTAAAATGGCAGTGATAATAAGAGATATTTGGTAGATTCGAAAAGAAATAATTTATACCAAACATGCAATTAACTCCCGGTTGAGACGTCGTTTAATAGGTCATTTTTAAACGACGTCTCAACCGGGACTTAATTGCATGTTTGGTATTATAAATATAATTCCTTCTTAAAAAATTTCCCCCCAAGTTTAAGTTTTTTGGTTAAAAAGTCGATTGATTTCCTTTTTTATTGACATTTATCTATAAAATGTTAACTTATTAGTCACTGTTTCGGAGAGGTCTATTCTCTTTCATTTGAAGGGATAGAAAGTTTCTCTTCGAGAATTTGATCTCTTTATTAAAAAGTAACGAACTAACATGGCAAAAGAAGATACAATTAAAATTGAAGGCACGGTGGAAGAGCTACTGCCTAACATGCATTTCCGAGTCTCTCTTCAAAATGGACTAAAAGTGATTGCTCATCTATGTGGAAAGATGCGAATGAAAAATATTCGTGTTTTAGTTGGGGATATTGTCACTGTAGAAATGTCTCCTTATGATTTAAGTAAAGCAAGAATTATTTTCCGACAGCGCTAAGCGATCTGCATTGAAAATAGATGTTGATTTTTTTTATAAGACATTTTATACTTATTAGCTTTTGAGTCGCATGAGAATGCTATGCGAAAGAAATGGCTTGCCCAGATAGCTCAGTGGTAGAGCACTTGCATGGTAAGCAAGAGGTCGTAGGTTCAATTCCTATTCTGGGCAGAACGAATAAATAACAAATAAAATATAGTTACTGGAGCTTAACGGAGGAAGTTAAAAATGGCAAAAGAAACATTTCAGCGGAAAAAGCCACACGTCAACATCGGAACCATTGGTCACGTTGACCATGGTAAAACAACGTTGACTGCTGCAATCACAAAAGTTCTTGCCGAAAAAGGTGGAGCAAAATTTAGAGATTATGCTTCGATTGATAATACACCAGAAGAAAAAGCACGTGGGATTACAATCAACTCTACTCACGTTGAATATGAAACAGACAGATCGCCACTATGCACACGTCGACTGCCCAGGCCACGCCGACTATGTCAAAAACATGATCACAGGTGCTGCTCAAATGGATGGTGCTATCCTCGTTGTGGCTGCAACAGATGGTGCGATGCCTCAAACACGCGAGCACATCCTGCTTGCTCGTCAGATGCAAGTTCCTGCAATCGTTGTATTCCTTAACAAAGTCGATATGCTTGGCGAAAGCGATCAGAGCTTCTCGACCTCGTTGAAATGGAACTGCATGAACTTTTCGAATCAAAAGGATATCATAATTCTCCAATCATTAGAGGTTCTGCTCTTAAGAGCTCTTGAAGGCGATCCAAAGTATGTTGAAGCAATCAAACAATTGATGAAAACTGTTGATGAAAAAATCCCAACACCTGCTGCGTGAAATTGATAAACCATTCCTAATGCCTGTTGAAGACGTGTTCTCTATCTCTGGACGAGGTACAGTAGCTACAGGCCGTGTTGAGCGTGGAATTGTCAAGATAAACGATAAACTTGCAACTCGTTGGTTTAGGCGATACACGCGAAACAGTGGCTACTGGTCTTGAAATGTTTAACAAGATCATGGACGAAGCCCGTGCTGGTGAAAACGTTGGTATTCTCTTACGAGGTCTTGAAACAAAACGGATATTGAGCGTGGAATGGTTCTAGCTGGCTCCTGGAACTTGTACACCTCATACAGAATTTAAAGGTCCTGTTTACGTCTTAACAAAAGAAGAAGGTGGACGTCATAAGCCATTCTTCTACAGGATACCGCCCTCAGCTTTATTTCAGAACAACAGACGTGACAGGAACTGTTGAACTTCCTGCAGGAGTTGAAATGGTGATGCCTGGTGATAACGTTGAAATCACTGTGAAACTTGATTGCTCCTATTGCGATGGAAAAAGGGATGCGTTTTGCGATTCGTGAAGGCGGCCGTACAATTGGTGCCGGTACTGTTTCCGAAATCATTAAGTAAAGAAGGTATAGGATATTTAAGTATAGGACGGGTAATTAACCCGTCTCTACTTTTAATCTGGGTGTGTAGCTCAGTTGGTAGAGCAACGGTCTCCAAAGCCGTCGGTCGGGGGTTCGAATCCCTCCGCACTCGACTAAACAAGAAAGCTCAAGAGAGGGTGTAAACGTGGGTGCAGAAGTCAAGTTCATGGACATGAAAAAAACACAACAGACATCTACAACAGAAGCTGCTGTAAGCTCTAAGAAGAAGGCACAGAATTTTGTAGCAGATATCAAAAATGAAATTCATAAAATTGATTGGACAAGTCGTGAAGAGTTACGTATGTATACTAAAATTGTTGTGATCACGACATTTATTTTTGGAATGGCTATCTATATGATGGATTCTTAATCCAGGGTACTCTAAGTGGATTGAGCTCCTTACTGCATTTAATAGCTGGTTAGCAGAGAAAAAGCAACTTGTGTGAGTGATAAGTATCGTTCTCACTTATATCAGCAAAGGATAAATAAGGTAATACATGCATAAATGGTACGTTCTACAAGTGCTATCCACGCACGAAAAAAAAGTGAAGAAAGCTCTAGAAGAGCATCTCGAGTTAAAAGGAATGAACGATCAAATTGAGCAGATTCTGCTTCCTACAGAAAATGTCTCTGAAGTTAAAAAAGGACAACAGCATGTAGTTGAAAAGCGTTTATGGCCCGGATATCTACTCATTAAGATGAATTTGACAGATGAGTCGTGGCATTATGTAAAGAGGACGAACGGGGTCATTGATTTTTTAGGAGGAGAGAAGCCTAATCCTTTAACAGATGCGGAAGTTAATGAAATTTTAAGGGATTTAGAAGATAAAAGGCAAAAAATCACGCAAAAGCATAAATTTGAAATAGGAGATCGGGTAAAAATTGTCGATGGAGTTTTTGTTAACTTTATCGGGACAGTGGTCAGAAGTTTTTCATGATAAAGGTCGTCTAAGTGTACTAGTATCTATCTTTGGACGTGACACACGGGTAGATGACTTGGAATTCAGCCAAGTCGAGGAAATTTCAGAAACTGAGGCGGTATAATGCTCGATCGAGCTATAAAAATGATTAGGAAGGTTTAAGCCCCTGTTTAAGCGGGGGTTAATAAAATAATTAAAAATTAGGTGATTTTTAATTCCCTATCTTGTATCCTTTGTTTTTTTTATGTATCATTTCTATGGTGAATTTTATCAGCTATCATAAGCATAGATTTTCGGTATGGGATTGCACTGTGACAGCCTCTATCAAGGTGTTTATCGCATCCGGTTTATTAGCACGCAAACGAGTAGCCAATCGTTTGTGTAATTTAAAAGATTAGAGGAAACATGGCAAAAAAGGTTATAAGGATCATTAAACTGCAGATTACTGCAGGTAAAGCTAATCCAGCGCCCCCTATTGGTCCTGCCTTAGGTACAGCTGGTGTGAATATTATGGACTTTTGTAAGAAATTTAATGCTGAAACGCAGTCCATGGCCGGGGATGTGCTTCCGACTGTCATTACTGTGTATCAAGACAAAACGTTTACATTTATTACTAAGAAGCCTCCAGTTCCTGAGCTCCTTAAAAAGTTAACAGGCATAGAGAAGGGATCTAGTGTTCCTAACCGGGATAAAGTGGCTAAGATTAACCGTTCGCAAGCGCGCAAGATTGCAGAAGAAAAAATGCAAGATATGAATGCTGTGGACTTAGAAATGGCGACAAATTCGTTTTAGGAACAGCCCGCTCGATGGGAATAGAATTCATAAAAGAAGAATAAGAGAGAGATATGACGCGTCCAAGTAAAAGAATTCGGGAGATAGCTAAATCCCTGGATGTTCTCAAGACATATAGCCTCCAGGAAGCTATCGATATACTAAAGAAATGTCCACCGATTAAATTTGATCAATCAGTGGAAGTTTCTCTAAAACTCGGCGTTGACCCTCGCAGATCAGATCAGCCTATCCGCGGAACTGTTTCATTACCGAATGGAACAGGAAAGCGATGCGAATCCTCGTCTTTGCCAAAGGTGACAAAGTAAAGGAAGCTTTAGAATGCTGGCGCTGATTATGCAGGCAACGAGGAATTTTTGAAAAAGTTAACGGAGGGTGGACAGATTTTGATGCTGGTTATTGCCACTCCTGATATGATGCGTGATGTAGGCAAGTTGGGTAAAATCTTAGGCCCGCGTGGTCTCATGCCCACTCCTAAGGCTGGTACCGTTACAATAGATATTGCAAAGGCTATCCAGGAATTGAAAGGGGGGAAGATCGAATTTAAGCTTGATCGCCATGGTGTCATCAATAATGGAGTTGGTAAATTATCATTTTCTCCTGACAATCTTGTTCAAAATATCCGAGCCTTTTTGGTAGCTATTTTGCGAGCTAAGCCAGCTTCAGCGAAAGGTCATTATATGCAGTCTCTAGTAGTTTCCTCTACAATGGGACCCGGCTTGAAGATTGATCTACGCGAATTGGATTTAACATAAGGGGAGGAGATCATTCATGCGAGACGAAAAACAGCTCCTTAAACAAGAGATTAAAGGCAAAATGGACCAGTATGGTTCTTTCGTTATCATGCGATATGTTGGTTTAACAGCTAACATTGCTAACGATTTTCGTCGCGAAATTGGTAAAATGGGTGGAGATGTGGAAGTTGTGCGTAAGCGTGTCTTGTTTAGAGCCGCTGAAGATGCAGGGATCCAACTCGATTTGACAGCTTTAGATGGCCATATTGGCCTTGTATTCTTAGGGCAAGATCCCATCGAAACGACAAAGACAGTATTTAAGTTTAGTTCAGATCGCGAGAAAATCATAGAAGTCATTGGTGGTCATTTTGATGGCAAGCTCTATAAAGGTGAAGATGTTGAGAGATTATCTAAATTGCCAGGTAAAGATGAAATGCGTGCCCAATTGCTAAGCATATTTGAAGCTCCAATGGCCCAGACTTTGGCTGTGATGGATTCCCTTCTTGCAAGCGTAGCCTACTGTTTAGATAATAAAATTAAGAAAGAAACAGAAGGTCAAGAGGGTGGAAGCTAGCTTTAACTCCCATTTATAGAAATCATTAACAGAAGTTTTAGAAAATTAAGAGGTAATAACGTGGCTAATAAATTATCAACAGAAGAGTTAGTCGAAGCACTGAGTGGATTAACAGTGTTGGAGATGGCTGATTTAAAAGATCGTTTAGAACAAAAATGGGGTGTTAAGGCAGCAGCTCCAACAGTTGCATTTGCTGCGGCTCCCGCTGCTGGCGCAGCTCCGCAAGCAGCTGAAGAATCAACTAATTTTCAAGTTATGTTAGTGGAATCTTCAGCTGATAAGAAAATCGGTATTATTAAAGTCGTTAGAGAAATTACAGGCCTAGGCTTAAAAGAAGCAAAAGAATTAGTTGAATCAGCTCCAAAAGAATTGAAGCCAAATGCTTCAAAAGAAGAAGCTGAAAGTATCAAGAAAAAAGTCGAAGAAGCTGGTGGTAAAGTCAGTTTGAAAGGGCTTTAAATAAATAAAAAGACGGGGCCTGGCCCCGTCTTAGATGGGGAGTATGGCCCCTTTTAGTATAACAGTTGAGAAATGTCTTCTATAAAGATAATTAAAAGATATAATTTTATACTTGACTTTAGTTTGATTTAAAGTTATCCTAACAGTAGGGTCAATGTAACCTTCTTATGATTTAGTTTAAACTAAAGTTCAGTATGCCACTATTAACTGAATCAAAAGTATGCTTTAACAAAGCAACACTTATAGCAAGAGATAATCGTAGATAACAGGAGTAAAGGCAGAACAGCATAAACAAGGTAGCTGACTTTTAAGCCTTAAGTGGCTAGAAAGTGTAGAAAAGATGAGATAAACTTGAACTTTGAAGAAGAGCCGAAGAATTGTACATGAGAATTGTATAAGCTTAAGGCGTGTCAGGTCATCATTTTATCTATAGCTACATGACGCTGATAGAGAAAGAGGTCTCTGTTTGTGTTGCTTGTGCCTACGTTTATTTATTTTATTTCAGATTTACCGGCTATTTGTCTGCGGTTATGAATGCTATTAACCTGATAATCATGCAGATAAACCCAATATTCAGGTTATTAGGTGCAATTATTATCTATTCTCTCAAGCAAAGCTATAGTAGGAGTCCTTCATAATGTTGAAAAGGCCGCCGCATCGCGTGAGTTTTATTGAAAAGGAAGAAATTATTGATCTTCCGAATCTGATAGAAATTCAAGTTAAGTCATACAATCAATTTTTGCAAGCTGATAAATTTCCAGAAGAGAGGGAAAATATTGGCTTGCAAGAAGTGTTTACTGAGATTTTTCCGATTAAGTCCTATGATGAAAAAACAATTTTCGAATTTCTTTCTTACAGTCTAGGTGTTCCTAAGTATAATCCCGAAGAATGTATTCGACGTGGAATTACATATAATGTCACTTTAAAAGTGAAATTTCGCTTAACAGATGAAACAGGGATTAAAGAAGAAGAAGTCTACATGGGAACAATTCCTGTGATGACGGATAAGGGAACATTTATCATCAATGGTGCTGAGCGCGTTGTTGTTTCTCAGTTACATCGTTCTCCAGGTATTTGCTTTGAGCAAGAACGTCATTCACGCGGCAATGTCATTTATTCTTTCCGCATTATTCCTTATCGTGGAAGCTGGTTGGAAGGAGCTTTTGATACAAATGATCTCATCCATATTTACATCGACCGCAAAAAACGACGTCGCAAAATTTTGGCGACAACATTTATTCGTGCTCTTGGGTTATTCAACAAATAGCTGATATTATCGAAGAATTTTTTAGCACACGTAAATACAAGATTAAAAACGAAAAAGAATTTGCCAAGCTTGTTGGAAAAATTCTTAGCGCAAGATGTGATCGATGAAGAAACGGGTCTCGTCTTTGGTAAAGCGGCTGAAAAATTGACGACAGCTATGCTAAAGCGTATGATGGATGCTGGAATTGATACTATTCGCATTGCTGAAGATGCGGATGAAACAAGTCCTATCATCAAAATGTTAGCAAAAGATCCAACTGATTCTTATGAATCTGCTTTAAAAGATTTTTATCGCAAAATTCGTCCAGGCGAACCTGCTACTTTATCCAATGCGCGTTCTGCAATTATGCGTCTCTTTTTTGATCCAAAACGTTATAATTTAGGTCGAGTTGGTCGTTATAAGCTTAATAGCAAACTTGGGATTTGAAATTAATGATGAAACATTGCAAACGGTCACCTTGAATAAAGAAGATGTCATTGGCGCATTGAAATATTTGATTCAGCTTAAGAAGTGGTAGCTGAAGATGTCTCGATCGATGATATTGACCACTTAGGCAATCGTCGCGTTCGTTCCGTTGGAGAGCTTATTCAAAACCAATGCCGTATTGGCCTGGCTCGCATGGAAAAAATCATTCGTGAGCGGATGAATCTATTTGATTTCTCTTCCGATACATTAACTCCAGGAAAAATTGTTTCTGCTAAAGGGCTTTCAGGCGTACTAAAAGATTTCTTTGGTCGTTCTCAGTTTTCTCAATTTATGGACCAAACAAATCCTGTTGCAGAACTGACGCACAAACGTCGTCTTTCTTCTCTTGGGCCTGGCGGTTTGAACCGAGATCGTGCTGGTTTTGAAGTTCGTGACGTTCATCCAAGCCATTATGGACGAATTTGTCCGATTGAGACACCGGAAGGACCAAACATTGGTTTGATCACTTCTCTTTCTTCTTTTGCAAAAATCAATGAATTTGGATTTATCGAAACACCTTATCGCATTGTGCGCGATGGTGTTGTCACGGATGAAATTGAATACATGACTGCTGATCAAGAAGAGCAATGTGTGATTGCTCAGGCTTCGCGCTCCCTTGATGAATATAACATGTTTAAAGAGCCGATTTGCTGGGCTACGATATCATGGTGAGCAATTTGAAACTGAGATCAAGAAAGTCACGCATATGGATGTTTCGCCTAAGCAGCTCGTTTCGATTGTGACAGGCTTGATTCCGTTCCTTGAACATGATGATGCGAACCGTGCATTGATGGGATCTAACATGCAACGTCAAGGGGTTCCCTTGTTAAAGCCTGAAGCTCCGATTGTGGGAACAGGTCTTGAAGCGCGCGCTGCACGCGATTCAGGTGCTGTAGTCATTGCTCAAGAAGATGGGGTTGTAGAATATGTGGATGGCTTAAAAATTGTCATTTCTCCAAAAGATAACCGACTTAGAAAAGAAAACTTATTATTTGAAGAAGTTTATGCGCTCCAATGCAGGGACATGCATCAACCAGCAGCCTCTTTGTCAATGTTGGCGATAAAATCAAAGCTGGTGATGTGATTGCTGATGGTCCTGCAACTGATAAAGGGGAAGTTGCTCTTGGTAAAAACGTCCTCGTCGCCTTTATGCCTTGGTTTGGTTACAACTATGAAGATGCGATCATCATCTCTGAAAAATTTTGCGTGAAGATGTATTACACATCTATTTATATTGAAGAATTTGAGTTAACAGCTCGTGATACAAAGCTTGGAAAAGAAGAGATCACACGTGATATTCCAAATGTATCTGAAGAAACTTTGCGTAACTTAGGCGATGATGGAATTATCCGCATTGGTGCTGAAGTAAAACCAGGCGATATTCTAGTTGGTAAAATCACTCCTAAATCAGAAACTGAACTTAGCTCCAGAAGAGCGGCTTGTTCCGCGCTATTTTTGGTGAAAAAGCAGCTGATGTAAAAGATGCTTCCTTAGTTGCTCCTCCTGGAACAGAAGGGATTGTCATGGATGTGAAAGTCTTTAGCCGTCGCGATCGTCTTATCTAAAACAGATGATGAATTAGTCGAAGAGGCTTCGAAACTTAAAAGATATCCAACGTGAATATAAAGTCCAAACAAGCAGAACTCAGAACTGGAGAGGCATGAACGAATTGGAGCTCTTGTTGTTCAATGAAAAGGCTCCAGGCACTATTATTCATCGTCGAACAGCAGAAATCATTATTGAAGAAGGACTTAGTTATTACTCAAGATATTGATTGAAGCTTTAGAGAAAGAAAATGTTGAAGATCTCTTGATGCCTGAAAATGAAATCTATCAATGCACTAAAACAAATATTGCATGATTATGAAATTGCTCTGCAAACGGTTGAGACGCAGTATAAAACTGAACTTGAATTCATGCGTAAAGGGGATACCGATCTTGATCCGGGTGTCATTCGCCAAGTCAAAGTCTATGTGGCTTCAAAGCGTAAGTTGCAAGTTGGGCGATAAGATGGCTGGACGCCATGGAAATAAAGGGGTTGTTTCCAAAATTGTTCCTGAAGCTGATATGCCTTATCTTGTCAAATGGGCAAGCAATCGAGATTATTTTAAATCCACTGGGTGTGCCTTCTCGTATGAACATGGGACAGCTATTTGAAACACACTTGGCATTGCTGCAACGAGCAGGCATTTATGTCAAGAGTCCTGTATTTGAAGGTTCCCAGAAGAGAAAATTTGGGAAATGATGAAACAAGCAAGGCTTACCAGGAGATGGTAAATTTTTTCTATATGATGGATGCACAGGTGAGCGCTTTGATAATACTGTCGTTGTTGGTTATATCTACATGCTGAAGCTCAGCCACTTGGTAGCAGATAAGATCCACGCTCGTGCTGTTGGCCCTTACTCTCTTGTTACCCAACAGCCATTGGGTGGTAAAGCTCAGATGGGTGGTCAGCGTTTTGGGGAGATGGAAGTTTGGGCAGCAGAAGCTTATGGCGCTGCTCATCTACTGCAAGAACTTCTTACTGTGAAGTCAGATGACGTTGCAGGCCGAACACGCATCTACGAATCAATTGTAAAAGGTGAAAACTTACTGAAATCCGGAACACCGGAATCCTTTAACGTATTGATTAAAGAAATGCAAGGGCTTGGGCTAAATGTCTATACTGAAGCTGTTGTTGACGAATAGAATTCAAATAAGGATGCCATTCACATCTATCGATGTTTTGACGATATGCATCCTTGACAAGCTTAAAATTTAAATTATTTTTAGGAGACATACATGTCTGAAAAAAATCAGCAAGATGCGCAATTTGATAAGTTAACGATCAAGATTGCCTCTGATGATGTCATACGTAATCAATGGTCTCGTGGAGAAATCAAAAAGCCTGAAACAATCAACTACCGCACATTTAAACCTGAAAAGGGGGGCTATTCTGCGAAAAGATTTTTGGTCCAACACGTGATTGGGAATGTGCTTGCGGAAAATATAAAAAAATCAAGCACAAAGGGATTGTCTGCGATCGCTGCGGTGTAGAAGTGACTTTGTCAAAAGTGCGTCGTGAACGCATGGCTCATATTGATTTGGCAGTTCCTGTTGTGCATATTTGGTTCTTTAAAACAATGCCTTCCCGTATTGGTAATGTACTTAGGAATGACATCTGCCGATCTTGAACGCATTATTTATTATGAAGAATATGTTGTCATTGATCCAGGTCAAACTGATCTTGAGAAAAAGCAACTTCTCAATGATACAGAATATCGAGAAGCCCAAGAGAAATGGGGGCGAGATGCCTTTGTTGCTAAAATGGGTGGTGAAGCGATCCGAGATTTCTTGC
Source organism: uncultured Parachlamydiaceae bacterium (assembly GCA_963838645.1). Classification (GTDB taxonomy): domain Bacteria; phylum Chlamydiota; class Chlamydiia; order Chlamydiales; family Parachlamydiaceae; genus CAWIRV01. Next base: position 69,553 of record CAWIRV010000008.1, read on the forward strand.
AACTGAAGATCTCCAATCTCAACTTAGTTGATCTGAAAGATAAATTGCGTAAAACAAAGTCTCAGCAAGCGCGCATGAAGCTGGCAAAACGTTTGAAAATTATTGAAAGCTTTGTTTCTTCGGATAATAAGCCAGATTGGATGGTGATGTCTTGTGTTCCGGTCATTCCACCTGATTTACGTCCACTTGTTCCTTTAGATGGAGGCCGTTTTGCCACTTCAGATTTAAATGATCTTTATCGTCGCGTGATCAACAGAAATAACCGTTTAAAAGCGATCTTAAAGCTTAAAACTCCTGAAGTCATCGTCCGCAATGAAAAGCGTATGTTGCAAGAAGCTGTCGATGCTTTATTTGATAATGGCCGTCATGGTCATCCTGTCATGGGAGCTGGCAATCGTCCTCTTAAATCTCTTTCAGAAATGCTTAAAGGTAAACAAGGGCGTTTCCGTCAGAACTTATTAGGTAAACGTGTCGACTATTCTGGTCGTTCTGTGATTATTGTCGGCCCTGAATTGAAATTTAATCAATGTGGTTTGCCAAAACTGATGGCGCTTGAGTTATTCGAGCCTTTTATTGTAAAACGCTTAAAAGATCTGGGTTACGTTTATACTATCCGTTCTGCTAAAAAAATGATTCAGCGGCATGCGCCAGAGGTTTGGGACGTTTTAGAAGATATCATTAAAGGTCATCCTGTTCTCTTAAACCGTGCACCTACATTGCACCGTTTGGGTATTCAAGCTTTTGAACCTGTTTTGATTGAAGGAAAGGCGATTCGTATTCATCCTCTTGTTTGCGCAGCTTTCAACGCAGACTTTGACGGTGACCAGATGGCAGTTTATGTGCCTCTTTCCATTGAAGCTCAGCTTGAAGCTAAACTTTTGATGATGGCTCCTGATAACATCTTCTTGCCTTCATCCGGAAAGCCTGTTGCTGTTCCTTCGCAGGATATGACGCTAGGCTTATACTACTTAATGTTCGATCCGCTTTATATTCCCTGAAGATCATGGTCAAAAAACACGTGTCTTCCGTGATGCCGCAGAAGTTCTGCTCGCCTTACAGGCAAGTGGAAGTTACAACTGGTATGAAGATAGTTCAAGTCATCAAATTGGAGAGAGCCCTAATTATTATTCCAGAGGTTTGCGAATCCATGAAAAGATCAAATTGCGTACCGAAAATGGAATTATTGAAACGACACCTGGGCGTGTTATATTCAATACGATTGTTCCTAAAGAGCTTGGATTCCAAAACTATAGCTTGCCCAAGAAGAAAATGGGTGAGCTGATCATGCAGTGCTATAAGAAAGTTGGTCTTGAAGCAACAGTGCGTTTTCTTGATAATTTGAAAACGCTCGGCTTTGCTGAAGCAACAAAAGCTGCCCTATCTATGGGTGTTTGCGATGTCAAGATTCCAGCCAATTAAGCAAAAGATCCTTAAAGATGCTCATGAGCGCGTAGCATTAGTGAAGAAAGCAGTATGAAGATGGAATTATCACTGAAGGGGAGCGTCAATCTAAGACAATTAGCATTTGGACAGAAGTTTCTGATATTTTATCAGAAGAGCTCTTTAAGCTGATTAGTGAAGTCAAAGATGGTGCAATGAATCCTCTTTATCTGATGATGGATTCAGGTGCACGTGGTAACAAATCTCAGATTAGACAGTTAGGTGCCTTGCGCGGTTTGATGGCGAGACCATCTGGTGATATTATTGAATCGCCGATTACATCCAACTTCCGAGAAGGATTAACAGTTATTGAATTCTCGATTTCTTCTCACGGTGCGCGTAAAGGTTTGGCCGATACAGCCTTAAAAACTGCCGACTCCGGTTATCTCACTCGCCGTCTTGGTTGACGTTGCTCAAGATGTGATTATTACAGAAGAAGATTGTGGTACATTAAATGGCATTGAAGTTTCAGCTATTAAACAAGGTCAAGAAGAGCTTCTTCCTTTAAAAGACCGTATCTTTGGTCGTACTGTTTGTGATGATATTTATCAGCCTGGCGATAGCACTAAGCTGTTAGCAAAGAGTGGGCGATATTTTAACTATTATCCAAGCAGAAGCGATTGATGATTCTGGTATTGAAAGCATCAGAATCCGTTCTGTCTTAACATGTGAAACACGTCGAGGTGTTTGTGCGAAATGCTATGGCATTAATTTGGCTAATGGTCGTCCTGTTAGCCAGGGAGAAGCAGTCGGTATTATTGCTGCTCAGTCCATCGGTGAACCAGGAACACAGCTCACGATGCGAACTTTCCACTTGGGTGGTATTGCTTCTGCTGGAGTCAGTCCAGAAATTGTCGCTGAAGATGAAGGAATTCTTAGTTTACAGTGATTTGCGTACAGTTAAAGACAGAGGAAGGTCATTGGGTTGCGTTCAATAAAAATGGAAGACTGAATATGGTGCGAGATGAAGGGCGTACTTTAGAAGAATATAAAAAGCTCTTAAGCACAAAATCGATTGAACCTCTTCAATCCTTTACAGTTGAATTGGGAACAAAAATTCTTTTAGCAGATGGATCTAAGAGTGAAAAAGGGTGTTCGAATTGCAGAATGGGAACAGCATAATATTCCAATTATCTGCGATCGACCCGGTTATGTCCGATATGAAGACCTGGTGGAAGGATTATCCACTGAACGCGATGTGAATAAGCAGACAGGTCAGACTGAGTTTATTGTGAAGCAACATCGCGGTGAATTGCATCCTCAGATTGCGATCTATGCAGATCAAGCCTGTGAAGAGCTCGTTGGTACTTATCCATTGCCAGCAGGTGCGATTATCTCAGTCGAAGAAGGGGAATATGCTACAGCAGGTCGAATGTTAGCTCGACTTCCTCGCGGTGCGATTAAAACAAAAGATATTACGGGTGGTTTGCCACGAGTTGCTGAACTTTTCGAAGCTCGTAAACCTAAAGATTCGGCTGAAATTGCTAAGATCGATGGAGTGGTTGATTTCCGTGGGGTTCAAAAGAACAAGCGTATTGTTGTCGTGCGCGATGAAATGACAGGAATGGAAGAGGAGCATTTGATTCCACATACCAAGCACTTAATTGTTCAACGAGGAGACCATGTTGTAAAAGGCCAGCAGTTAACTGATGGGCTGGTGATTCCGCATGAAATCCTCGAGATTTGCGGCGTACGCGAACTGCAAAAGTATTTAGTCAATCAAGTCCAAGAAGTCTATCGTCTGCAAGGAGTGGATATCAACGACAAACATATTGAGATCATTGTTCGTCAGATGTTGAAGAAGGTGCGAGTCATCGATCCAGGTGATACAAGCCTGCTTTATGGCGAAGAGGTCGATAAGAAAGAATTTGAACAAGAGAATCTTAAAGTAACAAAAGAGGGTGGAAAAGCAGCACAAGCAACACCAGTTCTTTTGGGTATTACAAAAGCCTCGCTCAGTACAGATTCCTTTATTTCAGCAGCTTCTTTCCAAGATACAACTCGTGTCTTGACAGAAGCAGCTTGTGCAGGCAAGACAGATTATCTGTTAGGATTTAAGGAAAACGTGATCATGGGTCATATTATTCCAGGGGGAACAGGTTTTGAGCGTCATAAACGCGTCAAAAAGTTTGTCGATAGTGAGCATGAAGAAGAGCTTGTTTTTGACTTTAAAGAAGAGGAAACACATTCTCCTACTCCTGTTGCACCTGCCGCTTAAAGGAAAAATACCAACATCGGTCTTGCTTAGCTTAGGAGATTTTGTTCGAAAAGAATAGTTAAAAGCGCTATTTCCAAGAACAAAAACGACTAGGATAAGCAAGAGGTGTTTGAATTCAGGTTTTTCAACTTACTTGTGTATAGATTGCAGTTTTTCTTTTTGCTCTTGCTTTATATACTCCTCTTGATAGTTATAAAAGAATCGCATGACAAAAGGGGTAACTACTGTCGTGATAGTAATGACAATGATCATAGCTGCATAAACATCATGATCAAAAATTTTATTACTGCGCCCTACTTCTGCAAAAATTAACCCCACCTCACCTCTTGGGATCATCGCAATTCCAACAGCCCATTTAATCCATCTGCTCTCTTTAAATAAGAGAAAGCCAGATAACAATTTTCCTAATATAGCAGCAATTAATATGGATAAGGAAAGAAACCAAATAAAGCTTGAGCCCCATGAAATCTCTCGTAAGTTTAAAGAGAGACCAACCGTGACAAAGAAAATGGGGGTAAAGAGATGAACAATAGGCTTCATTTGACCCTCTATTTTATGCAAAAATCCTCCATTAGTCTGAACAAGAATACGTCGTGGAAGAAAAAATTGTCTGGATAAGGCCAGCCCTGCAGCAAATCCTCCTAAAAGAGCAGGAGCTCCTACTTGATGTGCTAACCAAGCAAATAATAAAATTAAGGAGACAACCATTGTAGGGAGAAGCCCTGGAATTTCACTTCTTTCTTCATAATATTTAATGAGGCTAGAAATAAGCTTGACAGCAACAGGGGCAAAGATAAGAAATAAAAAGATAAAGATGATAACCTTTCCAACATTAAGCAAGCTAATACCATCTTCACGCGCAAATTCATATAACATAGATAAAAAAATAATACCAATGATATCATCGATGACTGCGGCTCCTAGAACAATTTGTGCTTCATCGCTTGTCCTCTTCTTAAGATCGATCAAAATTCGGATGGTAATCCCAATGCTTGTTGCAGTTAGAGTACTTGCAATAAATAAAGAAACAAGTAAATTCAACTGGAAGATTTGATAACTCACAAAGAAGCCAAATAAAAATGGCAAGAGGACTCCGCCAATTGCTACAATAAAGGGTTTTGTCCCTGTTTTAGCCAGTCTAGAAATGTTTGTTTCCAAACCTACTTCGAACAGAAGAAGAATAATTCCAATCTCTGCTAACAATTTGATTGTCTCTGTTGGGCTTATTAAGTTTAAAATACTAGGTCCCATGAGGATTCCTGCGAAAAGTTCACCAATGACAGAGGGAATATTAAACCTAGCCGCAACCTCCCCTAAAAATCTAGCTAAGAAAAGGATGATAACTAACTGAAGAAAAAAATTTTGAATATACATAAATTATTTTGAAACGTAATTTAATTGTTCCTTGATAGCCAAAGAAATCAGGAGATGTAAGGACAAAAAATATGACTTTACCATGGGAGTAAGAGTACCTCTCACGGTTGAGCATCGATAAGGCTCTGTTTAACATAAGACACATTATTTTGTTATAATTTCTTAAACTTTGTTCCGACACAAGTTAAGATGGCTAACTTAGAGACTGTCTACGATTTAAAATCTTGATTAAAAGAGGCATTTTTGATGCAAATTCTTTAATAAAAGCGCCGGAAATATTTGATAATATAGTGATTTAAATTTGATTTTTAATATATTTTCATGTACAAATCTTTCATGGTTTACTCAATCGACTTAAGACAAAGAGCTTTAAATTATATTGCAAACGGCGGAAGTCGCTTGGAAGCAAGCAAGATTTTTGGCGTTACTGTTCCAACTTTAGGAAACTGGCTTTCTAGACAAAGACAGCAAGATTTGGCCCCTAAAATGAATGGGTCAAAACCGAGTAAAATTGACAGTGAAAAACTTAAAAAATATATTGAAGAACATCCTGACAGCTATCTGAGAGAAATAGCAGAGAAGTTCAATTCAACTTTACAAGCAGTATTTTATGCTTGTAAAAGGCTCAAAATTACTTTAAAAAAAAGACCTCATACTACAAGGAAAGGGATGAGAAGAAACGAGCGGTCTTTAAACAAGAGTTAGAGAAAATTTCCGAGCAGGACCGCGTTTATGTAGATGAAAGTGGCATTAATAAATATCTTATCAGAGAATATGCTCGGGCAACTAGAGGTGAGCAGATTCCGGGAGCCATTTCAGGTTTAAGATATTCTAGAGAAAGCTTTATAGCAGCAAAAATAGAATCTCGTATTTTAGCCCCTTTTTGTTACAAAGGGACGTGTGATACTCAGCTGTTTAACATGTGGCTGAAAGACTTTTTAATTCCAGAGCTCAAGGTTGGTCAAGTTGTGATTATGGATAACGCAACTTTTCATAAGTCAGAAGAATCACGAAAATTAATAGAAAAAGCTGGTTGTAGAATTTTATTTCTTCCAGCCTATTCGCCAGACTTAAATCCGATCGAGATTTTTTGGGCAAATTTCAAAAAAATGGTTCGTTCCAAATTAGAGAAGGTTAAAACTTTAGCAGAAGCCATTGATTTTTCTTTTTTGAGTTTAAATTATGAATAAAAAATCAAATTTAAATCACTATATTTTCAAGCTTTTATGAAGTGGCGCAAAAAGGACCTTTTAATCAAAATTTTAAATCGTAGACAGGCTCTTAAGCAAGCATTAGTTTAAAACTGAGCTAAAGCTGTCTTTTTTCCACTATTAACCTGAGTTTTGAGTTTATTGATAAGTCATTCTATCTTTTTATCTGAATAACAATTGCTGAATAGGGAAGAAAACTGTTAACATGTTAACCTGTTTGACACTTAGTCATGAATGAAAAATTTTGGTAGATTTAAAGTTTACTTTCAGTACTAGAGAATCAGGGTGAGAAGGTTATTTGATATGCAAAAAGGATACTTACTTCAGTTTAATTGCCAGATCTGCCAATATCCCGTCCATTTCTCCATTTTTGAGCTAGAGAAAAATGAAGGAGAAGTTTCTTGTCCCCAGTGTTCTTTACTTTACGATTTTAGTGATGAGACTTTAAGAAGACAACTATGGAAATTTGAAAATTTATGTCACCAAATTCAATTGTCTGAAGAAATTCTATCTAATACAGCTGTAGGAGTCTGCATTGGAGATCGCGAAGTGAAAATCCCTTTTAAAATCCTTTTAACCCGTTTAAATTCTACCTTAGAGCTCATCATTGACAATAAACCTCTCATAATTATGTTTAGAATTGAGCCTTCAAAGGATTTACCAATACTTCTTTCTAAAGATTTGAATAATAAAGAGAAGAAATTTTAATTCTCATTCAGAGAATGAAATTCCACAAGTAATTTTAAGAGTTAAAGGAACCTAATTTATGAGTAAGCTAGACCAACTCAAAAAATTGACCACAATTGTGATTGATACAGGCGATATTGAATCCATTAAAAAGTATACTCCTATAGATGCAACAACTAATCCTTCTTTAATTCTAACAGCTGTACAAAAACCTCAATATCGTCACCTCGTTGAAGAGGCCATTCGCTATAGTCAAGACAATGCTTATTCCCTTTCCAATCAAATGTCACTTTTAATAGATAAGCTTTTTGTCAATTTTGGTATAGAAATCTTAAAAATCATTTCCGGCCGTGTATCAACAGAGGTAAATGCTGATCTATCGTTTGATGTGGAGGGTAGTATAGAAAAAGCCAAATTTCTCATCTCTCTTTATGAAAAAATGGGAGTAAGCCGAGAAAGGGTTTTAATTAAATTAGCTTCAACCTGGGAAGGAGGTATTGCTGCTAGACAATTAGAGGACATGGGAATCCATTGCAATATGACCTTAATGTTTAGTATCCCACAAGCTATCCACTGCGCTAAATCCCATGTGACATTAATCTCTCCTTTTGTAGGACGTATTTTAGATTGGTACAAGAAAAAGGAGGGCGTGGAAAGCTATGCGCCCGATGATGATCCAGGTGTACGCTCTGTGACCCAAATCTATCATTATTTTAAAAAGTATGACTATAAAACCCAAATTATGGGTATTTTTGACTAAAACCCCGAAATGTCAATTAGCGGCGGTTTACAAACGAAAAAATTGCATGTTAAGTGTGAATTTCAGTTATTTGAAATCTTGATCAAAGAAAGAAATGGAAAAGTTATACGTTAAGCCCTTAATAAAGATATTAAGGGCTTATTTTTTTAACCACTAAAGTTTTATGACGCAGTACGACGTCTAGCTACTAATCTGCCCAAAATAAGAATGGCTCCCCCGGCAATAATGCTCATAGTCAAGACTTTGGGCTTATTAAGCGCGCTTATTCTTTTAGGTTTTTCGCTATTCAAAGTTGCATATAATCGCTTTACATTTTCACTAGGAACCGCATCTAAGACTTCCTTGGGAGTTGGTTTAAATCTTGCTTCAACTCTTTCATCAAATATCATTCGTACTAACTCCATCTGAATCATTTCCTTCAATAATGGAATTTGCTCCGGTGTTAGCGGAACATTAATTCTGTCTTTTAAATTTGGAGGATTGTCTTTATCTTTGGGATCCAAAGTAAAAATATTTTTAAATGTGTGGTCAATATACGTGTTTCCAAATAATGTAATTGGTTTTTCGTAACGAGGCACTAGATGCCAATGATAATGATGATACTCTCGCTTAGATGTTGGCTTATTATCTTCATCTTTGTCTAAATTTCCAGCTTCAGCGAAATTATCACGTGTCATATTAAATAAGCGTTCATAAGCAATTTTTAAAATATTACGCCACCGATCTTTTGCATCATCCACTTCTGATGGAACCTCTCTGGAATCTGCATAATGTCTTTCTGCAAAAATCACTGTTCTTCCAATCCATCCTTTGCCTCCATGTTCATCTCTTCTTAAAACACCTCGACAAAAGCCTGACATATTAAATATCATTCTGTCGGCGTCTTTTTCAATGGGCATACACGAATGGCAATTTCTTGTAAAACGATCATCTATAGGATGATGAGTTAATGTAAGACTCATATGACTCCTTTTTAAGTATTGAATTCTAATGAATATATTATCAACTTAGGTATACTTGTACCCACATCTTTTTCTTAATACATCGCCTATCTTAAGAAGAGTTTATGGCAAACTTGCCATTAAAATAAAAATCGCTGTCTTCATTGCATAACTGAATTTAAAATGATCCAACATCCATCTGAGCGCTATTTTCAGCAGATCTTCTTAATATGCGATATACGGAAGCCTCCCCTAGCCCAAGCTGTTTAGCAATATTTGCTTTTGGTATACCTTCTGATATAAGGCGAATGACCTCTCGCTGTTTATCTATTGCTATTGGTTTGCGTCCTTTATATTTCCCCTCTGCTTTTGCTCTAGCCACACCTTCTCGCTGCCTCTCCAACATAATTTCTCGTTCAAATTGAGCAATTCCACCGAGAACTGTTAGCATGAGTTTACCTGTAGGAGTATCAGTATCAATTCCAAGATTGAGAATACGAAGTCCAACCCTCTTCTTCTCCAAACTTTTTATAATGGCCATTAAATCGGAAATGGATCTTGCAAGACGATCAATTTTCGTGACCACGAATACATCTCCTTCTCTAACAAATTCAATAGCAGATTCTAGCTGAATGCGGATCGCTATGGATGATACCTGCTCACGAAATATTTTCTCACAACCAGCATTTTGGAGTTCCATGATTTGAGATTCAAAACCTGAAACCTGCTCAATAGTCGAAGTTCTTGCATAGCCAATGATCATTTTTCATCACATGGTTCTAGAGTTTGTGATAGGACGTCTATCATAATTAATTATGGACTTTATTGATAGATTATTCATATGATTTCTTCATCAATCTTTAGAGCAGGGTCTATTGATAGAAATATTACTAAAAATCGATCGCCACCTTGTCGGAAAATCAAGCTCTTCATGAACCAACGATACAAAACCCGTTTAAAGATTTTAGAAGACCATGAAATTGAGGAATTGTATGGACTCCCTCATTTCGACCAGGTTGAGAAAGAGTATTACTTCTCCATAACGCAAGAAGAGCGAGATATTGCAGACAATCATCGATCAATTGAGAATCGAGTGCTATTCATCTTGCAGATTGGGTACTTCAAAGCCAAAACAATGTTTTTCTCGTTCGAATTCAATGAGGTACAGGATGATATTCAGCATATCCTACAACAACATTTCCCCCTTTCCTCAGGTTTTGACATGGCTGAACCGGTTATCCGACAGACCAAGCACGCCCAGCAACAAAAGATTTTGACTCTATATGGCTATCGTGCATGCAATGCAGCAGAACGAGCTTGCTTGATAGAAAAAGCGCGCCATGTGGTCAAGATATCGGCTAAACCGATCTATCTATTCCAAACGTTGATTCACTATCTTGAAACTCAACGGATTGTTGCACCTGGATATAGCTTCTTGCAAGATGTTGTCAGTCAGGCATTGGTCACAGAGCGCGAGCGGATCGCTGAAATTATCAATTGTTCGCTGGACAAGAAAACACGAATTGCACTTGATAATTTGTATACCAATCGAGATGGTGTTTATGCGATTACCGCGCTAAAACAGGAACCAAAGGATTTTTCTCTCAAGGAAATGAAATCCGAAATTGCAAGGTGCCGCTCATTAGTGGAATTGTATCAAACAGCGCATAAGTTATTGCCTGTGCTGGAGATTTCTAATGATAGTGTGGCTTACTATGCAACGTTAGTCGATTATTACACAGTGCAGAAGCTACAACAAATGCCCATCGGTATGGTATATCTATATTTGCTATGTTTCATCTTGCATCATTACCAAAAGCTCAATGACAATCTGATAAACGCTTTGATCTTCTATGTACGCAAGATTATTGACGCTGCCAAGGTTGCGGCAAAAGAAAAAATTTTTGCAGGGCAATTGGAAACTAAGAAGAGCATTCAACAAGTCAGCCAGATTCTTGGTTTATTCTTAGATGAATCCATTGCGGATGATGTGGCATTCAGCGAAGTTAAAGCTCTTGCCTTTAACATTTTAGAAAGAGATAAACTTACCCAAGTATCTCAATTTTTGAATAGCCAATCAGTTGAAGATGTTGTTTTAGAATGGGAATTCATTGCTGCCTTTGCTCCGGCTTTCAAGCAACATCTCCGTCCACTCCTCATGCAGGTATCATTTGCAAGTCATCGCAGTGATGACTTTCTAATAGAAGCCATTACATTTTTGAAAATAAGCTTCGAGAAGGGGAGATGCTTGAATCGATACAAGTTCGATAAAATTCCAAAAGGTTTTATCCCACAAGGCATGAAGGCCTACATATACGAAGAGGATAAGAATGGCAAAAAATGCATTCACCCAGATAAATACGAATTCTTGGTATATCGGTTATTGCGCAATCACCTTGAAGCTGGAGATATTTATGTTAGCGATTCCTTACGTTTCCGTAGTTTTGAGGAGGATCTGATTCCTCTCAAGACATGGAAGACCAACAAGGAAAACATTCTGAAAGAAATTGATATACCTGACCTATTCAAACCGATGACTGTATTGTTAGCAGAATTAGAAAAAGAGTTAGAGACTAAATATATCGATGTGAATCGACGCATCCTTTCTTCCGAGAATGCCCACATTAAACTCAATAAACGGCGCGGTCAAATGACTTGGAGCTTGCCTTATGTTAAAGACGAGGACATGGTCAATAATCCTTTCTTCGATAGCCTTCAGCAAATCAATATTGCGCATCTATTACAATTCGTTGATTCTCAATGTCAATGCTTGGATTCTTTCACTCATATTCTCAACCGCTACGTAAAGACACCGATGGATAAACAAGCAATCATCGCTTGTCTGGTTGCATATGGGACTAATGTTGGAATTGGCAAAATGGGTGAAATATCCGATCTAAATTACCAAACATTGTTTGCAGCCGCAAGCAGTTTCATACGTCTTGAAACATTACATGAATCCAATGACCGTGTGAGCAATGCAATAGCAAAATTGCCAATTTTCCGTTATTATGATATCGATGACACAATCCACTCATCGAGTGACGGACAGAGATTTGAAACGCAATTTTCAACTATCAGGGCACACCACTCTCCGAAATATTTTGGTTTAAAAAAAGGCATTAGCCAGTACACAATGGTTGCAAATCATGTACCGGTTAACGTTCGAATTTTCGGCGCAAACGACCATGAAAGCCATTATGTCTTTGATGTATTGTACAACAATACCACAGGTATTCAACCGACTATCCATTCCACAGATACACATGGTACTAATCAGGTGAATTTTGCCATCCTATCACCATTCGGTTATCAATTCGCACCACGCTACAGAGATATTCAGAGGAAGACAGGTACTTTATATGGTTTTAAAAATCCTAGCGATTACGATGAAAAATCTTTGTTGAAACCTACCAGCAAAGTCAACACTCGCTTGATCATGGAGGAAGAGGATAATATTCAGCACATATTTGCCTCGCTTGCCCTCAAAGTAACCAGTCAGAGCATCATTATTGGTAAGTTGAGTTCTTACGCAAGGAGAAATCACACGAAAAAGGCACTTTGGGAATTGGATAATATCTATCGAAGTTCCTACTTATTGACGTATGTCGACTCTCCGGCAATGCGCCACAATGTCCAAAGAGCGTTAAACCGAGGAGAATCCTATCACAAACTTCGACGTGCAGTGTCCTATGCATATTCTGGTCGGCTCCGAGTGAGAACAGAGCTAGAACAACAAGTCTGGGCTGATTGCTCTCGATTACTTGCTAATTGTGTCATTTACTACAATGCTTGCATACTATCTGAATTATTAGAGCGTGCGAACCGGAGAGGAGATCATGAGCAAGCAGATCGCATCAAACGCATTAGCCCTGTGAGCTGGAAGCATGTCAATTTTTATGGGCAATATAATTTTCTGAATGCCACTGGCAACATTGATCTTTCTGCAATTGTGGATTGTTTGGAGGAAAAAGAAACCGCTAATTGACATTTCGGGGTTTTAGTCAAAAATACCCATTATGGGAGCCAGCTTTCGCAATAAGGAAGAGATTTTAGAGTTGGCTGGATGTGATCTTCTGACGATTTCTCCTCATTTGCTAGAGGAGCTTCAACAAGCAGAGGGACAAGTAAAACGCAAGCTCGATCCTTCTCTATCTCAAAAGACAGATATCAAAGAGATCGCAATTGATGAAAAAACATTTCGTTGGATGCTAAATGAAGACGCTATGGCAACAGAAAAACTAGCTGAAGGCATCCGAAATTTTGCAAGCGACGCTGTTAAGTTAGAAAAAACTATCCAATCTTCGTTTAAGGTGAGTTATTAATCTGAACTCTGGGTTTAAAATGTATTCAGAATGTTTTTAAATTTGGTATCTATATTATTTTTTAAATGATGGCTAATCTCTCGAGCTTCTTTTAAATTTGTTTGCAATTTATGGAGTTCTTTTTTGCTTTCGTCATACCCAGTAGGATCTTTTTGGTAGAACTTAGTTCCAACAGAGGAGTTTAAATCTTTTTGAAGCTGATTGAGATAGTATTCCTTAACTTCAAAAGTTTTTTGAATTTCATTTACTCGTATTGAATCATAAATATCAGCATTCGCATTCTGACGTTTGTCTATTAATTTTTGTTTCGCTATACGAAATTCCTCAAGTTTATTTGGATCATTTTCAAGTTCTACATAAGTTTGAGCTTCAAGAGAAAATCCTTGAACGGATCCTTCTTTTCTTAGATATCGGTTATCATTAACCATTTGCGCAAGTTCCTCGAGAGAGTCCTTCGCCTCCCATTTATCTCTTAAATACTCTAGTTCTTTCTTTAATTTTTTAATTTCTGCTGCTACTTTTTCAATGTGATTAACTATTTGTGTTTCAGATTGCTTAATAAGCGTTTCTAAAGGTTTAAATCCTTCTTTTTGGAGGCAATCTTTTAATATGCGATTCCGAATAAGCTGAATTTTTTGTTCTCTTGTATAGACAACCCAGTTAGAATCAGCAATAGTTTTTTCTAAAAATTCCTCTTGATTAAATTTACTAAAGGTAATTTTAGATAAATCCTTATCAAAGTGAACAAGAAAAGATCTTTCACCTTTAGAAAAAGATTCAATGGTGACATCGATGGGAACTTGATCTCTATCTTCAAGCCTTAATTTTACTGTTTGTACACCAGTCTGTTTGTCCGTATTATAAATAGATTTTACACTCGCATAATTCCATGCTTCTGGTGTTAGATCATCTTTAAGTTTTATCTGATGATGAATATAACCATGTTTTTTTAAAGCAAGTGCTGCAAAATAAGCTTTAGCTTCCATAGCTGTTTCTAAAGCAGCTTCCTTATTAGGAGCGCGAATATAAATTGTTCGTGTTAATGACTGCAGAGGTGGTTGGATATCAATCATATTCTTATTTTCATCTAGACATTGAATGGTATAAGTACAATCAATTTTATAAGCAACTTGACCCGAATATCTAGGATCTGTATGTTCCTTTATATCATATCCAGAACTATCTCCCGTATTTTTAGCTAATTGACTTTTAATTTTAATGTCTTTTATGCGAGGGTCTTGCTTATCTTTAAGATTTTTGATTAAATCATTCAATTCCCCTTGGATGCTTTTCTGTTGATTTGCTGAGACTGGTTCAATCTGAATGATCTGATTATCTTGAAACTCTGGTCCATTTAACTGTCTATTTTCTTCTGGGGGCTTGAGGGACAATTGAGCTACGCTTGTAGTTTTTTGAACAGTGCTATCTTCCTGTTTTGATATTTTTTCTATAATAATTTTAAAAGGAGCGGAAGATTTTAATGGGTTAAAAGCTGATATACTCATATTGCTCCAATATATTAAGAATAGAACTCTTTTTAAATATTATAATATAAAAAAAACAGATTGTAAATAAATTTTATTATAAATTTTATAACAAATTAGAAATGTCCTGTAGTCTTCCAAATTAAAAAATATCTGATTTTTGGTAAACCTAAGAGCCTGTCTACGATTTAAAATCTTGATTAAAAGAGGCATTTTTGATGCAAATTCTTTAATAAAGCGCCGGAAATATTTGATAATATTTTCAAGCTTTTATTAAAGAAGGGGCGCAAAAAGGACCTTTTAATCAAAATTTTAAATTCGTAGACAGTATCTAAAGAGGGAATGATAATATTTGATTGTTATAGTCACACATAAAATACTTAATCATTTTAATATGATTTTCTATTTTCTTAGAAAAGGAAGACTTTGTTGCATAAATAGCCTCAAATGACCTGGAGAATTCATCCCAATTGAAATGTTGAAAGTAAAAGAGAGGCAATCTCTTAAGGTTACCACACTTTTAAACAAGAGATATGCCTCATGAAGAAAGTCTATAGCATTAAGAGCTTGTCTACGAATTTAAAATTTTGATTAAAAGGTCATTTTTGCGCCACTTCTTTAATAAAAGCTTGAAAATATTATCAAATATTTCCGGCGCTTTTATTAAAGAATTTGCATCAAAAATGCCTCTTTTAATCAAGATTTTAAATCATAAGCAGTCTCTAAGAATTGGTCTGAATATAACAAATCGCTCATTTATAATTCTGTTTTTGACTAAAGTTTAAAATCGAACTGACGTTAATAAAATAATAGATTATATTTTAATTTGTTGGGCTAAGAGATTATATTGAAATTAATTAAATGTTTGTTTAAAATTCACTTTAAATATTTTAAATAAACAATCTATTAAATATAAATTAAATATATTAACATAAATAAATGCTCTCAATTTGTTGATTCTTTTTCCCTTTTAGTCAATCGCACTGATCATTGTTATCTCACTAAAAAAGAGGATAATACCTACGAGATTACTACAGATAGACAAAAGAAAAACTTAAATACACAGCAAATTATAGATCTTGCAAAACAATGTCTGGAGACATTAAGAGGATCTTGGTTAACAGATGTAACAACTAAGGAGTTAAGTCTCGATACAATTCCTGATCAAGATTTAACGATGAAGCTATACACGCGACTAGAGGAGAGGGAAGAAAAGGTTAATTGCTTAGCCACTGCCCTTAAAAAGTATTCAGAACGAGTAGCTTGCGCCAAACCCTGGTATGCCCGCTTTTTAACTTGGTTAATAGGTTTTAAAACATTTTTTGAGAAAGAATACAGTAAGATTGAGGAATCGATAAATATAGAGCTGGATTTTAGTGATATTGAGTTAAAGATGCTAAACGTTAATAGAAACATGATAAATAATTCTATTAATCAAAAAGAAGATACAATTAAAGAATATATAGCTACTTATACTGACCTTCTCTTAAGCCTATTTTATAATAAAGTTCTAGGGGCTTCAGATTTAAAAATCGAAAAGTTAGAAGGATCAAATCACCGATTTATGGCTTTTTCTTTTTTAGAAGATTTAGAAGAGTTTATTAACCAACCTTTAGATCCCAAGGAGAAAGAGAAGGTCAATCAAGCATTAGAAGAGTTATTTTTCGCTTTGAAAGTTGAATTGGCAACAGCAGCTGCTTTTTCGGCATTTGAAATTTACAAATATCCCCCTCACGAGCCTTTAAGGCGAGTTGCGAATAAAATTATAGATAAACTAACAACATTATCTCCTGCGGAAGAAGAAAGTGGCCCTTCCATGGTTTTATTAGGAGGATATGGAGGTAATAATAGCAAGGAAGGACATGGAACGACCTATCAAATTCAAAAAGATAAGCAAGGAAAATTCTCTTTCAAGGTCATTAATACAGGAGATGCTGCGAATAAATTCTATGTTATGCATATGATTACACAAAAAAAAGTTAAAGAGAGCGAAGTACATGAATTAGTCGAGTTAATTAACAATAACAAAAGAAATATATATGATTGGGTATTGTCAGATGTCAATTTAAATAGCCCGTGGTTTTTTATCGATTTAGCTCATCAAAAATATGCAGCGAGTTGTATAAATTCGATGTCTAGGCTGTTGGTACTTATAAATCATAATGCAAAAAAAAGTTTCAAAGATTTAGCTAAGGTATTTTCAGGAAGGGGACATAAGCTTCAAAGAAAAGGAAATTGTTCAGCAAAAAGTATTTCAGTCTGGCTACATGATCGATTAGGAGAATCTTTATACAGAAGATTCAAAGTGTTTATGACTGAAAAAGAATTAAAACTATTAGCTCAATTAAAAGAAGATTTTCCTGATGCATTAAAAACAGTTGGTGATCTAGATAAAGTGGATCAAATGAAAACACAAGGAAAGTATGCTCTCCAGACGAGAAAAGCAAAAATGAACAAAATAATCGCACTTCAAGAATTACAAAAGAAGCAAGAAAAAAGATAATCCTAAAGAAAAGATGATAATATTTGATCGTTATAGTCACAAATAAAATACTTAATCACTCACCTTATGCACGCATAGCTTTTTCCCTTAAAATTTTCAATTCTTGAAAGGCCATTTGATTGGCCTTTACAAGCAACTTGTATTTTATACTCATTTCACTTGAAAGTTGCAATTTGGGCAATGCGAAAGCTCTCGGGCTTCAACGATCAAAAACAGGTCCATATTAGTATATGGACCTGTTTTTGATCGTTGAAGCCCGAGGCTTTGGCACAGCCGAAATTGCAACTTTCAAGTGAAATGAGTATAGCGCAAAATGACCAAGAGAAGTTTTAATTCGAAGCATTTCTAGCTTGCAATAAGCGATGTCGGACTTTACTATTCAACTTTGCTGTCTTGCTATTCTGGCATCTCACTTCTCTGACTATCTCTACAGAAGCATAACCTTTGTTTAGCACTACTAAAATTTGCAGTTTGAGTTATCAAGGAACTGGGATAAACGCTCAAAAATAATAGGTTCAATGGCTTTTGGAACAAACTGATCTAGCCTTTTACCATAACGAGCTAGCTCTCGAATATGTGTTGAGCTGATTAATCTAAATTTTTCGTCGGGAATCATATAAAGAGTTTCTACTCCTCCTATCTTGCGGTTCATTTCAGCTAGAACTATTTCATATTCAAAATCAGAAAAATTTCTAATAGAACGAACAATAGTCGTGATAGACATTTTTTTCATATAATCAGCCAGCAAACCATGAAAGATCACTATCTCAATATTGGGAATTTGATAAGAGATTTGTTTAAGTAATTCTGCTCTTTCTTGTTCATTGAAAGCTGTTATAGGCTTGCTAATGTTTTGCCCTATGGCTACATAAAGATGAGGAAAGATTTGAGCTGAGCGGCTGATAATATTCAGATGACCTAAAGTAGGGGGATCAAATGTTCCGGGAAAGATGGCTGTTTTCATCATATCATTTTTGTTTAAAGGACAAGATCTAAGAAAAAATCTTCTCTAATAATCAAAGAAATAAATCCAAAATTCAGGTTTTTAGGCATTAAACTAATAGGTAATAAGGAGTTAATATCCTTCATATCAATTAATCTTGACATCTGCCACATAAAATATTTATTATGTAGTATTTTTTAATCAACAGGAGCTTCCTATGACAAAAAATACAAAATTAAAAAAATCAAAAGAAAGCCTTGAAGATACCTTAGAAAGACAAAGCTTGCTTAAAATTAGAGAACAGGTCATCCAATTTGGCAAAGGTAAAGTCCAAATGGCTCAAAAGGAACGAATGAATCAAAAAAGAATGAAACTTCAACGTTTGATAGATGGAGAAATTGATCTAAATTGAAAATCGAAGTGACGTTAAATAAGCATTGATATCAGAAGCAAAAGACGGTATGCGAATTCAGGACCCTATTTCATCATTTTTATTACCGAACACTGGACAGATTAATGATCTTACAAAATGTATAACAAATTTTATCCAAAAATCTTTAAAAGATTTATTAATCTCTAGTTATTTTAGTGTAGAATATTTAAACCATAAGAGGCAAAGATTTTTTAATAAAATTATCTCTATTACGAATATCCCTCCTCAATTATCTCATTTGATCTATTTCATTCAAAGTTTAGCTAAAAAAAATCTTCTTCGCTATCCATATGAAACGCTTGAGTTTATTAGCTATTACAGTTTAGAGAAAATTTCTCAGTGGGTTGATGTTAATTTAGGTAAACATCTTATCGCTTCTAAGGAACAAACTCAACAAGGTTTAAAAGAGAACTCTATTATCAACTGGGATTCAGCGATTCAGTTAGAGCCTGTTGCTAATGATGATTATCCCTCTTCTATGTTTATGGCTGAGGACCAACAGCAAAAGAAAGATCAATTATCTTTTCGCCTCTCTCTTATAACTGTTTGTTTAAGAGATCTTCTGCTAAGTTATATGAATAGCATTTTAAAACAATATCAAAAAGGAGCTCAAGGTTGCTTTCATCTCATTATCCCTCGACTCAAAGAAGAGCTTGAGCATTTAAAATCTCAAGAAACTCTTACAATTGAGAAAGTAAGCCTTTTGCTTCAACTGTTAAAAGATAATTTTACTAAAAACAAACCTGAAAATTTATTAATAAAAAATTTTTATGCAAAGACTAAAAATAAGAATGGAGAAATTGTCTATTATGAAGGGAGATGGTTACCTTATGAAGTGATGGTTTTGTTCTTTGAATTTAAACTTAATCTCAAACTTTTGGCTATCTCTTCAATCCAAGAGGGTCTCCAAGAATGGAAGGTTTTACTCAACTATATTAAACGGTTTAAGAAAGCAGAAAAGAAGACTGATTTTCTTCAAATTAAGCTAAGTTATATTCAAACTAAATTTTATATTATCTTTTTAAAAGAATTTTATGATGACTTTAAAAGGAGTTTGGGCTCTTTTGATCAGCTTGAACAGTTATTAATCATCACAAGCTCACGCATTCAAGATATACAAGCAGGATTAAAACGGGAGAACACTCTTTCCTGTGATTCGTCTAGTAATAAGGAAAAGATTATTTTTTTCTTAGAGCAATTTTTATCCATACAAATTGACTTATGTCATAAAAACAAATCTGTACCTTTACATTTTTTATTAAGAAATTTAAGTGTTTTTCTTTGTATTTCACTTAAAAATTCAATCCATTTAGGATTGAGTTCTTCTGTAAGAAAAGCTCATCCATCTACGTATAATCTTATTAAGATTGCTAAAGATCAACTGATAGAATTTGCTAATAAATCTTTAGAACCACCAAGTTTATCTCAATCTTTGCGTGAGCTAGCTGGTTTAATGCCAGCACTCTCTGCCGAGTTAGCTAGCTATTCCTTAATAATGGAGAACGATCATTTAAAATGGGAAACAACAATACATTGTTTATTTGAGATAAATTTATTATGTTATCAAATTTTTCAAAAAATTGAATCTCTTCCGAAGCCAAAAAACGGAAAATCTAGTGATCTTTTTAAGCCAATAGAATTGTTTCTTCAGGCTATTCGGAATGAGATAATTCTTCACTATATTCAACTTAATCGATTTTTAATAGAGAAAACAGGAGAGTTACCTTTTCTCAATCTCACCTCCTTACAAAAGATTGAGTTTTATAAGAGGCTCATCCAGCAAATGAGTGAAATTAGGCAAGTTGTTAAAAAAACTCTGACAAAACTTGAGGAAAAAAAGAGTCATTCTAATGATGAGAAGGACCTTTGCTTAAAACTTCCTCTTCTTTTTGAAAAATGTATGAACCAAGAATATTTATTCTTAAAAGAATTGGAAAAACTTCAAATAAATCCTTCAACGCAATTGATTAATCACGACTGGCGCGATACTCCCTGGGGAAAAATTATTGTTTCTACCGGTATTATGGAGAAATTTAAGGCAATCTTTAGCTACAGTATGGATGCAACAATTGATAAGCTGTTAACTGAAGTCGCTAAGGCGGGTTCTGACAAAGAAGAAAAGCTTAGCCTAGTTAAGAGAGAATTGTATCAATTTATTTTATTAAGAATAGTCGATGTCATTGGAGAGAAGCAACAAGATTTTAAAACAATTTATAAGTCAAGTAAACAGCCTTTAGAAGAGATAATACTACATTATGAAGTTAGGATTCTTAATCGATTTTTTAAAAAATTTATTAGAGAATATGACCAAATTCCTGCTCTTACCCAAAGCTTTCAAGACTATTTTCTCAAACAAGCAACCACAGCAGCAGATCATGCCTTGACAGGAGGATATTTGACTGCTGAATATATGTCTTATCAGGAATTTAATGAGAGATTACATTATGCGAATCTAGGCTATAATATGGTGGATAATATTAAACAGTGGTCTGATTCTATTGGAAAGCTTAGCGAACAAAATTGGATGGATAGGATTCGAAAAGAGATCAATGCCTTCTTAAAATGGGCAGATAAACATCCCAGGGTCGCTTCTAATATGATGACAGATATTGTTTTAACAGCACAAATTTTAAAGGATAAAAACTTTTTTAAACAGCTGAAATCCACAATAAAAGTACGGGCATACATGAATGCTTTTTTAAGTAAACTCGATATTTGCCAAGTGGAAGAAACACCTGATATAGAAAATGAACTTAAATATCGAGCCTTAGCAGATCTTTGTCGATATGGTCCACGTATGGCTTCCTTCTTTAAAGGGGCGGCAAAAGGAATTCGCGATTGTGTGGAAGGTAAGGCCTCTTCTACTTATATCTTTTTTAGTGCCTTTAGTGAATTGAGCAAAGCTAATACAGTTCAACACATGACTAAACATGTCTCTCACAACGCTGAAGCTGTTAAAACAATATTGGAGATTTTAAGAGGAAAAAGTTTATCTTATATTATTGAATCTCGAAGTGTATTAGAGATGATACGTTTAACTTCTCTTGTCCGGCAAGCTTTCTTTCATCCCCAAAATTTTATCAATAATTTAAAAATTTATAGAAGAATCTGGTGGCATACATTAGGTGAATCGACGGGTTATGAGCGTAAAATAAGAATTATTATACAATTAATTACCCCTTGTACAACAGCTTGTTTATCAGCGGGGATGCTTATCATAGGTGTGCTAAACGGTGGAGTATGGGGTTTTATTCCTCTTGTGTTCAAGATATTGAGTATTTCTACAGCTGGCTTAACCTTGGCTATGGGAGGTTATACCTGGATTAATTATACAACAAGTATTTATCCCAAAGCTAAGCAAAAGGCTTTAGAAGATTATTTTAAAGCCGACCTAGAGCAACAAATCAATCTATTTCTAGAACATCTAAAGAATTGGCATGGTTTGCCAAAGCCTCTTGTCAAATTACCTGAGATAAATTTTGAAGAGATCAGTAAACAAGTCAATATGCATCTCTTTCAGATGAAAGAGAAGGTTTTCAAGGAGTTCCACGATAAACTAGAATATTATCGAACTACTCATGTTGAAGAATTAAAGTCTCCAAAGGATTATATTTTTGTTTTTAATCAACATATAACAATTCATGCTATTCAACAACGGATAGAAGAAATAGGTTTATTGCGATTGATTCAAGAAAATCGGCTTAATCAAAAAGATTTTTATAAACTCTCTTATAGAATTTCTTACGATATTTTAGGGGAGTTAGAACATCGATGGTTAAAAGAACATTTAAAAAAGGCTTTATTTCAGCAGGTTTGGCTTTTGACAAAGGAAACTAATCAGAGTGATTACAAAAATATTAAGAGAGTTTATTTTGCTAAGATGAAACAAGACTTAGGTAATATCGTGAAAAATGAATCACAGGTTCCTGACTTTTTACAAGAGCAATTTAAGAAGAAACATGGTTCAAAGTGGAGTCATAAAGAATTTGATACAGTTTATCATGGTTTATGCCAAGTGGATGTTATACACAAGCGAACTCAAAAATCGGATTTTTGAGTTCGCTTGTGTATAACTTCTTAGACAGGTAATATTATGTACGGAAAATTACCGAAGAAGCAGGCCGCATTAATTACAGTCTGGGCGCTCATTCATCAAAAGGAATTGTTAGGCAAAGACGTTTAAAAACTTTGATATCCTATAGACTCTTTCCTAACATATTTCTTTTGGGGAACAAGTCTATAGGGTATAATTATATACATTTCAGACCAACTAATCAAATCTACATCAATCGTTAAGAATTCGAAGCGGCTCACGCTAGGTTTTTCAATAGATCTCTTGCATAACCTTAGTATTGTAGTTCCCAATTATGAACTCACCTTACGCAAAAAGAGTCATATTTGGCTGAGCCAAAGCCCCATGGTTCAACGCCCGTCAGTCACCCTATATAAGGAAATATAGGGTGACTGACGGCGTTGAACCATGGGGCTTTGGCTCAGTCCAAATATCACTCTTTTTGCGTAAGGTGAGTTATGAATTCCAACAATCAAATTAAACCTTTATGAGGCAAGTCTGTCCATTTTGTTCTTAAAACATAAAAAATAGCATTTCTCTTCGATCAAAAAAGAATACCTCTTATTGTAAGCAATAAGCCTCCTTGCCATGATATAAGCAAAGTCTTATGCCTTAAATGGGGAGCAAAGATATATATTGATGTGATAGTTATATACATTCTGGTTGCAGATATTATTACTAAGTATAGAGACTTGAAATGGAGTTTTTAAGATAGAAATATCTTTTACACTTCTAGCCATCTCTTTAAGAGACTTACAAATACTTCGGAGATAGGAAACAAAATCTGCAATTTTCTCAAAAATCATTTTTGACAGATATTCAATATAAGTGTTAGTTATCCCTGAGTCGAAGGACAATATCAATGGTCCGAGGCTCCACTTGAAACTTTTGTTTCCAGTATCTCTTGGCTTACACAACCTATACTATTCATCATATACTTTCCCCTTCTAATGTTTGGAAGAGCTCTATAAAGTGCTATAGCGGTTTATTGATTTTTAAAAATTAACTTCATACATAATTTCAATAGCTTTATCCCTGGAAAATTTACCAATAATTTTTATCTGTTTAGGAGTGAGAGCACATATACTGCCAGCTTGCACTTTCTCTTCTATTGCATACTGTTCTGTTATTAATTTCTTGATGCCCACATTCGACTTCGCAATAAAATCTAGAATTTGTTTGCTATCCATCTGTTCTAGGTTATCGGGAGGATCAATTACTCCTACTACAGCATTCATAAGAGCTTTAATTGGGTAAGTAATGAGGGGAGATCTAATATTAAATTGTGCGAAGATATGCTTTATCGCCACTCCTGACTCAACTTTATATCGATAAGCATCGAATTCCTTGAGACTTTTATGAAAACGCTCAGTTAAGTGCTTTATCTGAGGTTGAAGGCCTTTAGTCAGCTCTTCTTCAGAGATGTCTTCACTTAGCTGCTTAACAATTCTTATCAGCTCTTTCTATTTTCATGCTCTTTTTCACTTACTAGAGTTTTTTGAGCAACTGTATTGAGCTTATCGATAAGATAAAAGCAATAATAGCAACCAACCGATTGTAATACAGGATCTATGAATTTTTCGCTAGTAGCTCTCATCTTCTCTAAACGCTCGTCTCTTCCTTCATCTATTCTCTTATTGTAATCAGTTGTGATAACACCTTGAATTTCTTGGCAAGCTTGCTCATCAGCAGCCATTCCAAGGACAGATGACCAGGATATATTTTCTGCAATTGTCATAATTTATCTCCTTTTTGATTTATTTGCTTTGACAGTTGCCTCTACAGCCAAGCATTTTAAGCTTTTCAAATAAATGTTTAATGAACATGTTCTAAACAGTCAGCTCATATCTGTCAAGTTGAAAATATAGCTATCTAGTCCATTTTTGCTTTGCCAGGCCGCAAAGCTCTTTTAAAGAGCGATCGTCGGCCAGGTGTGCGACGAACCCTTCCTCGGCCATCGCGGTGAGCAGGTGGTACGCCGTGCTGCGCGGCAGCCCGCACGCCCGCATGATCCGGTCGATCGACGTCGGCTCCGGCTGGCTCGCCAGGAAGCGCAGCACGCGCAGGGCTCTGGTCGCCGCCGGTACC
>CAWIRV010000009.1:0-12281 GCA_963838645.1 uncultured Parachlamydiaceae bacterium
TTGCAGTTGCTGGTGTGAACACTAGGTGAGGATGGCGTGGGGTCCAGGAACGGGTGGATGGCGGTCGTGGTTCCAGCGGAATGGATTTGGGCTTACGTCGTGCTGGTGGGGTTGGTGATGGCGGCTGGGAAACGAAATATCCGTTCTTAAACCTGTTCCCATACCACTTGATCGCATCTGCTGCTGGGCTGTCGTAGGACCATGACTGGTATTGGGATACCGTGTCCGATGAGCGCGGACCATCTCGTGCTGTCCTCGAGGACTCCGTCCCGAGCTGGGGGAGGAGGGTTGCTGGCTGGCAGTGGACGTGTGATCCGGTGCCGCTGAGGTGGGTTTGGGGGCTGGGTGAAAATGGCCGACGAGGTTGGATTGGAGAGCAGTTACCGCACCGAGCCGAGCGTCCAGGGGCGGTCATCGGTTGCTGCATCGCGCCGCAAATCATGGTGACGAGAGGGAGATCCAGGGGCTGCTACGCCGCAGCTCCGCCCGGTACGATCGGCCTGCTTTTATAGTGTCAGCTCGATGATTTATGGCCACGTCGACGTGTGTGGCCGGCGGGAGCTTGCCGTCATGGCGGGACGATCACGTGCTCGGCGATCCAGTGGTGGGCTGGAGTACCAGTGCGCCGCAGGCGCGGGCTCGATGCCAAGCCCCAGGGCACCCTCGCGTCGTACCAGCGTTGCAAGGGCGGAAATCCTGCACCGACCGCGCGAAGGGCGGGCGCGGATCGGCGCTCGATCGCAGGCCGGCGATACGCGCGCGGAGCAGCCCGTGGTCGTGCGTGTAGCGTTCCACGAGGGCCGTCCACTCGAGCCGGCATTCGACGTCGGCGTCGAAGCAGCATCGCCAGGACCGCAGGACCATGCTCGCCGTGCGAAGCGGTAACCACTGCAGCACGAGCAGGCTGCCACGAAAGCCTGCGACGCGGAGCTCGGTCTTCACGGTACGAACTGCGCGCCGTGTGTGAGCCGCGCCATCGTCCGGCACGCGGGCAGGTGGGAGAGGCCACTGACGGAGGAGGAGCGCAAGGCGACCGGCCGGTGACTCGTAGACGGCAACGACGACCTCCGGCCACTGCCGGCACACCGCGGCGTAGCGATCGAGCCACATGGCGGCACGGTACGGATCGACGGTGAATCCGCCGTGAGAACCGGCTGAGAACGCTCTCATCGAGCGTGCGCGGGAGTGTCGTTCTCATCTCCATCTCACGTGGGCTTGATCCGGACCACCGACACTGCCTTTGCGCGCGAGGCTCGCTTCCGCGCGAGGGAGGTGACGTCATGAAACCGAAGGACAGCTCCAAGAACACCACGCCGAAGGGGCAGCCAACCACGCCGAAGCCGCATCACGAAGGGCCCGGCACCGCCAGCACGCCGACGCACAAACACTGACGCGGGGGTGTGACCCGGTGGGCGACGCGCGACGCCCGACGGGTCGCCGTAGGTCGCCGGGGCCGACACCGGCGCCCGTACGAATTGACTGGCGGCGTTGCGTCCCGATTTCTCATGGCCTTCTTGCGGAGGTGCGAAGTGATGTTAGTTAAGGCTAAAGAAAGAGGATTTTGTCCTGAATGTGTTTTATTTGATTCTTGGTATTCAAGCCTTGATAATCTTAAGTTGATCAGGAAGTTGGATTGGTTGTGGTTAACAAGACTTACTCCAACTCGATTAGTTGATCCAGATGGTGATGGCAATCGTTGCCTTAGTGAAGTGAATATAGAAGAAAAAGGATCTTTAGTTCATTTAAAAGCTTATGGTTGGATTAAAGTATTTAAGCTAGTCTCTAAGGAAAAGGGCATTGAATACTGGGCAACAAACAACCTTAAAATGAATGAATTAGATCGCCTTAGCTTATCAGAAAAAGGCTGGTTAATTGAAGATTATCATCGAGGAATCAAGCAATTTTGTGGTGTTGAAAAATGCCAAGCAAGGACAGAAAAAGCTCAAAGAAATCATATTCTTTTTTCACTCCGAGCTTTTTTAAGGATCGAAAGATTTTGTTTTCGAACAGGTTTAACTTGGTTTGAGGCTAAGATAGGTATTGTTAGAGAAGCTGTTAAAACATATCTTAGATGTCCTAAATATATATTAAGTGCGTAACTCCTAAGAAAAAGCTCAAAGAAATCATATTCTTTTTTCACTCCGAGCTTTTTTAAGGATCGAAAGATTTTGTTTTCGAACAGGTTTAACTTGGTTTGAGGCTAAGATAGGTATTGTTAGAGAAGCTGTTAAAATATATCTTAGATGTCCTAAATATGTATTAAGTGCGTAACTCCTATTGTTCAATAGACTATTTATTTTCAGTAGATCGTATCTCTTGGCCATGTAAGAAAATCATGTCCTTAACAATATTAACACATTCTTCCATTTGCAAATCATCTTCACCAAAGTTCTGATGTTTTCCATTCATCATGACCCATTCATCTTCTTCTGCTTCTGGATCTTTTTCTTGCCTGTTCCCAGTTAAATAAAGTTGGTAATTCCTATTATGTGCGATGCGATAGGCACTATTTTTACGCAAAAGGGGCAACATATTGCGCCACACTGTCTTGGGACTTTGTAATTTAGGTATGTAATATTTCAAGTACCAAGGCTTCACATCTGGGGAAATATCAGCTAAAGTATCATTGAAAGCAGGTGAAATGGTATCTGGTTCAATAGGCGAATCCAAATACTCTTCTCCAATAGGCTCTCGATCCCAATGACTAGGCACAACAATATCAGCTTCTACTCCCCTTTTTTGG
Source organism: uncultured Parachlamydiaceae bacterium (assembly GCA_963838645.1). Taxonomy (GTDB): domain Bacteria; phylum Chlamydiota; class Chlamydiia; order Chlamydiales; family Parachlamydiaceae; genus CAWIRV01. The sequence continues at coordinate 2,744 of CAWIRV010000009.1, forward strand.
GGTGTTTTACCTGACACTGTGTAGTACTTCCCTACCGTTACCTTGAAATAGGAGGAGCTCTGATTATCTGTCACAGTCTGAGATTGAATAGTGCCTTTGCCAAAAGTATGAACGTCCCCTACAATAAGAGCTACACCATAATCCTGTAAAGCTTGAGCAACAATTTCTGCAGCTGAAGCAGTTGTTTTTGATGTCAATACGACTAAAGGACCATCATAAACGACTTTACTATCCACATCTCGATAAATTTTTTCATCTCCATCTGCATATTTAGAGATGACAATGATTCCATTGGAGATAAATAATCCAGCTACTTTAACAGCCTGGGATAAAAAGCCTCCACTATTGTCTCTAAGATCTAAGATGAGCCCTCTTAAATTACCTTTATTTTCTAATTCTTGGATGGCATTCTGAACATCTTTTTCACTTGTTACTCCATCTCCTTGATAGAAAGCATGCAAAGTAATCTGACCAATAATTCCATTTCCAAACGCTTCCCAACCAAGATCTACGCGATCATTATTTAAAATGATTTCTTCGCGTTTTAGCTCAGCAGTAAAGATTTTATCCGGCTGCTTAGCTTCTCCCTTTCGTTTGAATATCAATTTAACATCAGGATTTTGTTCTTCATGCAACATCTCCATCACTTTATCAAAAGGGTGGTCGATCACAGATTTTCCATCTACTTCCAGAAGAATATCCCCTTCATAAATTAAGCCGCTTTTCGCTGCAGCCCCTCCCGCAATTAAACGCAAAACAACAACACCCTCTGATGTATTTCTCAAAGCAATCCCAACGCCATAAAATTCTTTTTGCAAACGGACTCTCATATCATAAGCTTCACTTGGTTGATAGAATGAGGTATGAGCATCTAAACTACTGGCTAAGGCTTTCAAAATATGAATAACAAATAAATTTTCTTGCTCTTCTGGCGATAAGGGATGCTCCCTTTCATCTTGAAACAAATATTGATTTTCAAGTTCGCGTATATGCTCTTCAAAAATATAAAGAAGCTTCTCTTGGGATTGTTTAAGATCTAAAATAGTCTCTCCATAACGACGACGTTGAGTGTTAATAAAGAGCAAAAGTTGATGGAGTATGCGTTGTTTTAACTCTAATGTGTCCTTGGCAAATGATATCTGCTTGTCTTCTCCTGTTTGTGATTTTAAAACTTGTTGAAAAATAGCTTCATTCACTTCCAAGTTTTCTCGTAACTCTCTAGAACGTTCAATAGAAGTCTGTATCGCTTGATTAAGCTGCTTAAATATTGCAAAATCACCTTTTTTATACTGTTCAATTAAAGTCACAAGCCTTTCTGAACTAAGATGAGTAAAAGGGGCAACTTCGCTTTCTAGTAGATAGATGCGATGGAGATCAAATTGGTCGATATAAATAGTTAAAGCATTTTGCAAAATTTTCGATGTTACCTCTTTTTTATCAACGTGATGTTCCAAAATCTGGTTCATAATTGTATTAACATCACTAAACTTAAGTAAATCTTGTTCAGCTACTAACCAAGAAGACCATGTAAAGATCATCCATAAAATCAAAAAACCTGCCCGCTTCTTCATATCCTTCTCCTGCTATAACATCAAAATAATGATTGATTATTAAAACAACAAGATTTTTTGACTTAGTCGTAGCCTTAAAATCTTAACTATTGTATTTTACTTCTTTTATAATGGTTTTAGTTAAAATTCTGAATTTCATGACTTTTAAGATGCGTTTTTTAAGTTTATACACAAATAAGTTAAAAAATTGGTTTTTTAGCTTAGGGCGTGTATATATATTCATTCCAGTTGAAAGCTGCAATTTGGGCAATGCGAAAGCTCTCGCGATTCAACAATCAAAAATGGGTCCCATATACTCATATTAACCCATTTTTGATCGTTGAAGCCCGAGGTTTTGGCACAGCCGAAACTTCTCACTTTGAACTGGGATGAGTATATTTTATTTAATCTAATAAAATTCTATGCTTATACAAAAGTCTCATACTTTTTTCCTAGAGAACTTCGAAGGTCCACTTGATTTCTTACTTGGGTTAATTCAAAAAGAAGAGGTGGATATTTATGATATTTCAATTTGTGAGCTAATCCAGCAATTTTCACTTAAAATGATTAAAGAAGATGGTCCACAACTTGAGAAAGGAGCCGAATTTATTGGGATGACAGCCTATCTAGTTTGGTTAAAAAGTAAGACTCTCCTTTCCAAGCCTGAAGAACTTCTATCAATCAAAAAGGAAGAAGATCCCCATTTTGAGATTATTCGACATCTTGTAGATTATTACCATTTCAAGCAAGCCGCTAAAGAGCTAGCTAAGCGTCAAGAACAACAGAGCGCTTGTTTTTTCCGTGGCGTGCCTCCTATTTCCAATTGGAAAAAGCCTCTAGGCATTCAACATCTATCTCTTGAAGAGTTAGGCAATTTATTTAAGGATATGATGAGCCGAACTTCTATTTCTAAGCCTTCAATTGATGAAGAACAATGGAGAGTGACAGACCAAATACGTACCATTCAGTTGTTGATTCAAGAGCATTCTTCTTTTAAATTAGAAATTATATTGAATTCTACACATTCTCGTCTACAATGCATCGTCATCTTTTTAGCCATCTTAGAACTCATGAAGATAGGGGAAATTGGAATTGGACGAGAGAACGATAATCAGACAATCTTAATTTTTAAAAAATCAAGAGATACTTAACAATGACAAGAGAACTTAATTTGTTTACAAATGATCAACAATTTGCTGAATGGAACGGTGAAGTAAACAAGGATGAGGAGGACAATCTAAATCTTTATAAAGAAGATCTTGATCAGCATGTAAGGCAACATCTTAAAAAAGTGGTTGAGGCTCTGCTCTTCACAAGCAGTGATCCTATTCCTTTAAATAAGATAAGAGAAATTACAGATACGATTTGCACACTACGCCCCCGTCAAATCCGCCAAATTATAGAAGAGCTTCAGCAAGACTATATCACTCAGCAGCATGCTTTCCGATTAGAAGAAATTGCTCAAGGTTATGTTATGCGCACACACGAAGCATATGCTCCTTATATTGAGCATCTTTATCGACAAAAAAGAGGAGAAAAATTATCTCCAGCTGCAACAGAAGTTTTAGCTATTATTGCTTATAAGCAACCCATAACTCGTCCTCAAATTGATAACATTCGAGGAGTCGATTCCTCTGGAACAATTGCACAATTATTAGAGAGAAATCTTATTGAAACTGTAGGCAAGTTAGAAGCTCCAGGTCGCCCCACTCTGTATGGAACAACAAAGGAATTTTTAAAACATTTCGGTCTAAGAGATTTAACAGAATTAATAGCCTGAGTTTTGCGTATATACTCATTCCAGTTCAAAGTGAGAAGTTTCGGCTGTGCCAAAGCCTCGGGCTTCAACGATCAAAAATTGGTTCATATGAGTATATGGACCCATTTTTGATCGTTGAATCGCGAGAGCTTTCGCATTGCCCAAATTCTCACTTTGAACTGGGATGAGTATATACTCATTCCAGCTGAAAGCTGGAAGGAGTATAAACCCTAAACTCTATCATCATTAATAAAAATCTCTGCTTTAATTAACCTTTTCTTTGTCAAAAATATGTTTTTCTCCTATACTTAGTCAATATCTTCTCAATCGAGTATCTTTTTAAGATTCGTGTGAAAAGATTACAACTCATTTAATTAAGGAGAAGGCAAAATGCCGACTATTAGTCAACTCGTACGCCAGCCACGCGTTCCAAAAAAACGACGTAGCAAATCTCCAGCGCTCCAAAAATGTCCTCAGCGTCGTGGAGTATGCTTGCAAGTTAAAACTAAAACACCTAAAAAACCCAATTCTGCTTTACGCAAAGTGGCATGGGTACGTCTTTCATCAGGTCAGGAAGTCATTGCGTATATTGGTGGTGAAGGTCATAATCTCCAAGAACATAGCATCGTTCTTGTCCGTGGTGGTCGCGTAAAGGACCTTCCCGGTGTTCGTTATCATATTGTACGTGGTACATTAGACTGTGCGGCTGTAAAAGACCGTAAGCAAGGAAGATCAAAATACGGGGCTAAACGTCCTAAGTAACACTAAGATACTCGAATCAATGTGTATCCTGGTCCGCGATTTGTGTTTTGAAAAAGTTTTAAAACATTAATCACGCACAGGTGTCGAGGGTTAATCTCTCAGATTCCAGGTGAATAATTGAGATCTTCGTTACCAATGCTCAATTTAACTGCTCATTATTGAGGAAATCATGTCAAGAAGACACAGTGCTGAAAAAAAGGTTATAGAACCCGACCCCATTTATGGGAGTATCGTACTAGCTAAATTTATCAACAAGTTGATGGAACGGGGAAAAAAATCGACTGCTCGTCGCATTGTTTACAACGCTATAGAGAAGTTTGCCAAGAAAGTCAAAACAGATAACCCGTTAGAGGCTTTCGAGCAAGCTTTAGAAAATGCAAAACCTTCTCTGGAAGTAAAATCTCGCCGCATTGGAGGTGCCACTTATCAAGTTCCGATTGAAATTCCGGCTAGCCGACGCTCTTCTATGGCTATGAGTTGGATTATTAAACATTCTCGTGATAAATCAGGTCGTTCGATGGAAGAGGCCTTATCAGGGGAACTCGCAGATTGCTTTAACAATCAAGGAACAACAATTAAGAAGAAAGATGATACACACCGCATGGCTGAAGCGAATAAAGCTTATGCTCAGTATAGTAGACTATAGTGGTAAAAGGAGAAAAGAGTCATGCCAAGTCCTAATAAGGAAAATCTTGAAAACGTTCGTAATATCGGGATCATGGCCCATATTGATGCTGGTAAGACGACAACAACTGAGCGTATCCTTTATTATGCAGGTCGATTACATAGACTTGGTGAAGTGCACGAAGGCGCTGCCACTATGGATTGGATGGTACAGGAACAAGAAAGAGGTATTACAATTACCTCTGCTGCCACAACTGTATTCTGGAAAGGAACGAAAATCAATATTATCGATACTCCAGGTCACGTAGATTTTACAGTAGAAGTCGAGCGTTCTCTTCGTGTCCTAGATGGGTCTGTTGCCCTATTCGATTCTGTCTCTGGAGTTGAACCTCAATCTGAAACAGTTTGGCGTCAAGCAGATAAATATGATGTGCCACGTATTGCTTTTGTCAATAAAATGGATCGTATGGGGGCTGATTTTTTTGATGCAGTGCGGACCATGCATGAGAAATTGCATGCCAATGCCATTCCTGTCCAGTGCCCTATTGGAGCTGAATCAGACTTCAAAGGAATGGTCGATTTGATCAAAATGAAAGCGATCATTTTTCATGATGAGTCTCTTGGCACCGAATGGGATGAAATCGAGATTCCTGATGATTTAAAACAACAATGTCAGGACATGCGTTCAAAGCTTCTAGAGGAACTCGCTACTATTGATGAAGCTAATGAAGATTTCATGCAAAAGGTATTGGATAATCCTCATACTTTGACAGAAGAAGAGATTCATGCCGTTATTCGAAAAGGGGTATGCACGAATAAATTTAATCCAGTTTTATGTGGATCAGCATTTAAAAACAAAGGAGTTCAGCAGCTTTTAGATGCTGTTGTAGCATGGATGCCTTCTCCATTAGATAGAGGAAATATTAAAGCACATGATATCAACTCAGGGGAAGAGATTTTGCTAAGCCCCGATGATAATCAGCCTTTGACAGCTTTAGCTTTTAAGATTATGACAGATCCCTATGTGGGACGCTTGACCTATGTCAGGATTTATAGTGGAATTTTAACAAAAGGAACCTCTCTTCTCAATACAACAAAGGGAGGAGAAGAGCGAGTTTCTCGTCTGCTTGAAATGCATGCCAATAAACGTGAAGAAAAAGATGAATTCCATACAGGAGATATTGCTGCATGTATTGGTTTAAGAAAGGCCACAACAGGAGATACTCTCTGTTCACCTAAAAGACCCATTATCTTAGAGAAAATGGAATTTCCAGAGCCTGTGATTTCTATGGCCATTGAACCCAAATCCAAGAATGATCGGGAAAAATTGGCGATGGCCCTTTCGGCTCTTTCGGTGGAAGATCCTACTTTTCGTGTCTACACAAATGAAGAAACTGGGCAAACGATTATTGCAGGAATGGGTGAACTGCATCTAGAGATTTTGCATGATCGGATGAAGCGTGAGTTTAATGTTGAAGCGAATGTAGGGAAACCCCAAGTCTCTTATAAAGAGACTATTACCATGCCGGGTAAAAGCCAAACAAAGTTTGTCAAGCAAACAGGTGGACGTGGCCAATATGCCCACGTTGAATTAGAAATTGAGCCTAATGAAAAAGGAAAAGGCAATGAAGTAATTAGCAAAATTGTTGGTGGTGTCATCCCAAAAGAATACATTAATCCTACAATCAAAGGCATTGAAGAAGGACTAGCAACTGGGATTCTAGCTGGTTATAGTCTGGTTGATATCAAAGTCTTCATTGTCTTTGGATCTTACCATGATGTAGACTCTAGTGAAATGGCATTTAAAATTTGTGGGGCTATGGCGTTAAAAGAAGCTGCGCGCAAGTGCAAGCCAATTATCTTAGAACCTATCATGAAGGTTGACGTCACAACACCCGAAGCTCATATGGGAGACGTCATTGGTGATTTAAATCGTCGCCGTGGCCAAATTATGGGTCAAGAAAACCACAAAGGAGCTATTATTGTTCATTCTGAAGTTCCTTTAAGTGAAATGTTTGGTTACTCAACGATCTTACGATCGCTCTCCTCTGGACGTGCGACCTATGTAATGGAACCCAGCCATTTCGAGCGTGTTCCAGTTAAGATTCAAGAAGAAATTGTCAAGAAATAAGAGATTTACAGGTTAATATGGCAAAACAAGAAAAACAGCCTAAGGTATCTAGGCAAAAGATTCGTATCAGGTTGAAGGGATATGATCAGCGAACACTCGATCGCTCAACAGCGGATATTGTAGAAACAGCCAAGCGCACAGGTGCCGCTATTGCAGGTCCGATTCCTCTTCCTACAAGTTGTGAGAAATTTACCGTGTTGCGCTCTCCTAATATCGACCGCAAATCGCGCGAACAATTTGAAATTCGCACGCATCGTCGACTGGTTGATATTCTCAATCCAACAGGTAAAACAATCGATGCTTTAAAAGATTTAACTCTCCCTGCGGGAATTGATATCAAAATTAAAGCATAAGATCCAAGGATATACTCATCCCAGTTCAAATTGAGAATTTGGGCAATGCGAAAGCTCTCGCGATTCAACGATCAAAAATGGGTCCATATACTCATATGAACCAATTTTTGATCGTTGAATCGCGAGAGCTTTTGCTTTGCCAAATTCCAACTTTTGAGTTCACTTGGGTATATGCTGCAATTTCGGCTGCGTCAAAGCCTCGGGCTTCATGAGCCCATATGGCTCATATGGGCTCATCTTTGATCATTGAATCGCGAGAGCTTTCGCGTTGCCCAAATTGCAGCTTTCAACTGGAATGAGAGTATATACTCATCCCAGTTGAAAGCTGAAGGGAGTATAATACATGAATTTAATCAATTAAGAGCAATAAGAGCTATAGCAAAATTCAATCTTCTGCTAGCATCACGAATCATGATCAAACGATTTAATTCAGAGCACACTATGAAAGATCTAGGTATGAAAGGCTCTTTTATCTTTCATTTCTTTCGTTGTCTATGTTTGTTAGCTATTGTAATTGGTCTACTAACTAGCTGCGAATCACGTAGAACAATTGTCAATGGACTAGATGAAAAAGAAGCCAATGAAATTTTAGTTTTCTTAGCCGGCAGAGGAATAGATGCCAATAAAATCCAGGCTGTAACGGAAGGGGGTGGAGGCGCCGGAAAAGCTGTTTTATGGAATATCAGTGTCAACTCTTCCCAAGCTAATGAGGCTATGGCTCTTCTCAATCAAGCCGGTCTCCCTCGTCGACGAGGCCAAAATCTTTTAGGTTTGTTCTCTAGTGTTGGTCTTGTTCCATCTGGAATGGAACAAAAAGTGCGCTACCAAGCTGGTCTAGCTGAGCAAATTGCTAGCACAATACGAAAAATGGATGGAGTGTTAGATGCGGATGTTCAACTTTCGTTTCCTGAAGAAGACCCCTTAAATCCTACAGCCACTAAAGGAAAAGTCACTGCTTCTGTCTATGTTAAACATAATGGAGCTCTTGAAGATCCTAATGCCCATCTCGTCACACGTATTAAACGATTAGTAGCGGGAAGTATTAATGGCTTGGATTATGACAATGTGACTGTCATTGGAGATCGAGCTCGTTTCAATGAATCTATATTTAGTGGATTCCCGGGATTAGGCGAAGAGGAGAAACAGTATGTCAATGTGTGGTCTATCATTTTAGCGGAGGAGTCTTTAACCCGTTTTAGAACCATTTTCTTTTCTTTTATAGCGTCTTTTATCATCTTAATCCTAGCTTTGACCTGGCTCATTTGGAAATTCCATCTTATTCTAAAATTAAGTGGTGGCTTCAAACAATTGTTCCGTACCCGTCCTATTCAAATGGAAAATCTGATCGCAGAAACGAGTGCCTCGAAAGAAGAGCAAGGAAAAAGTGGAGAAACTCCTTCTAATACAACGACAGGCAAAGGAGCTGGTCCCACTTAATATTCATTAAATGGATGGATATCAAGAAGCCCTTCTGCCCTTCATTAAGGATTTCTATGGATACAAGAAGCAGGATGATGTTAAAAGTTTTCATCAACCGTTACAACCCTAAATTAGGCACGATTCTGAATCATTTTCTGCCACAAGAGGAAGCACAACGTATTCTAAGTCAAAATATTAGCTCTACAGATATCAAGCCCATTTTCCATCAATCTCAACGCTTAGTAGAAAGGATGCACTACTCTTGGATTATTCCCCTTTTAGAGAAATTTCCCAAAGAATGGCGTCCTTGCGTGTTAGCCTCCTTAAAAGAAGAACAAATTTCTCCTCTTCAACGCATTGTCGGCTACTCTCCTTTAGTAATCTCCCGTCCTGTAAAAACCTTTTTCCTCAATCAACTCTATTCTTTGTCGCAAGCTGAGAAACGTCTACCTCCTGAATACCTTCCAGAAACAGAACTCTCCTCTCTTGCTAGTTGGAGTAGAAAGAATCTAGTGACGTTAATTGATTTTCTCGGCTTATACGATTTGGCAGCTGAAGTTCGCCGTATCGTAGATAGAAATCAACTGAAAAATCTCTATAATTGCCTACCTCCTAAGCAGTTAGCCTATCTAAAAATTTGCCTTTATCAAAAAGACAAGCTGGTATCTCCTAAATTAGAAATTAATCCCGCGAAGCAGGATTGTAAAAGATTACGACAACTTCTTCATCAACGTGGCCTGATCAGGCTAGGCAAAGCCCTCTATGGGCAACATGTTGATCTCGTCTGGCATATGATTCACGTTTTAGATATAAGAAGAGGACGAATCATTATGCATTATTTTCAACAACAAACTATTCCTGAAATCAATTCTGCGTTAAAGCTACAAGTCTCTCACCTCATCAATTTCCTTAAAAAGAGTAAAAGATGAATAAAACCATC
>CAWIRV010000010.1:0-10804 GCA_963838645.1 uncultured Parachlamydiaceae bacterium
TAAGGCTGGAGTTATTTGTTCTTCCTTTGAAGTCCTATGTGGCCTTGCTTTAGGCGATCCAACATTCATAGATAATAAAAATAATCTTGTCTCCGAAACTCTAGAAAAATTGAAACAATATGCTTATAATGAAGCAGAACTTCTTCTACAAACTCATCAACAAACAGGAGAATTTTTGACTACAATTTCCGATCAAATTTCTGAACGAATTAACCAATATAAATATCAATTATTAAGTTATTTAGATCCTATCTCTCTTTCTGATAACCCACAAGATCCTATAATCAGATGCTTTTTAAACTACTGTTTGCCTACTTTAAGAAAATACTTCTCTTCAGAATTATTAAAAGAGATTCCTGAACATCATAAAAAAGCCATTATCGCTTGCCATCTTGCTGCTCATCTCGTTTATACAAGAGGATTAAAGTGGTCTCCCTCTATTGTTGATATCTTTCCTTTAATTTTAGCAGATACAACCCTTTCTACTTAGCCTCTTCCCTATCAAATCATGATTAATGAATAGCACTCAAACACTTTGAGTGCTAAATTTGTTGACGAATTTTGCAGGACTTGCCTATAATAGAAGGCAATAAGAGAGAAGAAAGGCTAAAAATGAGAAAATCAATTTCTCTTAAACGAATTGGCAAGCAAGATCGGGAAAGAAAAGTTCTATTGGGTTTGGTAGATTATTATATTAAAACAGGAAAACCAGTTGGTTCTAATACGCTGAAAGAAGTAGGATTCGAAGAGCTAAGTTCTGCTACTATTCGTAATTATTTTGCTAATTTGGAAGAAGAAGGGTATCTTTCTCAATCTCATTCTTCTGGAGGGCGAATTCCGACGAATTTAGCTTATCGCACTTATGCTCATGCTTATCGTATATGAACGAAACCTATACAGAAGTGGATCACGCATTTAAGGGGATCAGTCAGTTTGAATCAAGAGAAATAGCAGCTCTTCTACAAGAAGGAGCTGAAAAGTTAAGTCATCTAACTCAATGCGCTGTTTTTTTATCCGCTCCTCGTTTTGATCATGATTTTGTGATCAGCTTAAAACTTGTTCCACTTGATGCGTCTTCGCTGTTTATGTGTATTGATTACAGATTTTGGAGTGATTCAGACAGAAATTCTTTATCTTCCTATCAAACTTTCCTCGTTTGCTATTAAGCGCATTGAAGCTTATTTTCAGTGGCGATTAACAGGGTTGAATCCGCCTGAGAATTTGGAAGTGGAGGAAAAAACGATTGCAAGAACTTTTTATAATGAATTGATGGTTCGTTATATTGTGGGGTATTCTAATTTTAGTGATGAAGAGATTTATCGAACTGGTTTCTCTCGCTTGCTTAGTTATCCCGATTTCCATGAAGCGAGCATTTTAGCCTCAAGCCTCTCCTTATTTGAAAATGCACATCGTATGCGTTTATTATTAAAGGAATGTACAACTATTGATCAGTTAAAATTTTGGATTGGAGATGATTTAACGACTTATGAAACTTCGGTTCCTAATTGCTCCGTGCTTACCATTCCTTACTATATTAGCCGAAGAGCAGTTGGTGCAATTGGTTTATTAGGTCCAACACGTATTCCTTATCGGACATTGTTCAGTACCTTACGAGCCTTTTCTGAGTCTCTTAGCGAGGCATTGACGCGCAATATTTATAAATTTAAAATTAGCTTTCGCCATCCTCAAACAGGAACGCTTTACTTGCAAAAAGAGAAACATCAGCTCAGCGGACAATCACGCCTCCTGCTACTAGAGGATAAGCGCATAGAAGATAAATGAGGAGTATAAACTTTCTAAAATGGATGAGGAGAATAGCCATGGTTAAGGTGAATGACAATGGGCAAGAAAAACCTAACGAACAGAGAGAAGAAGAACATATGCTATCTAACAAAGAAGAGGATATTGAAGCTTCTGCCTCTCAGCCCAAGCAGGTCACAGTGACAGACGTAGAACTAAAACATTTACAAAGAGAGATGATGGAGTACAAAGATAAATATTTACGCCTTCTCGCTGATGCTGAAAATACTCGTAAAAGAATGCAAAAAGAACGACAAGAATTCACTAAGTATGCTGTTGAAAATGTGATCGTTGATTTTCTTTATCCCATCGACAATTTAGAAAATGCTCTGAAATTTGCTCAACAAATGTCTGATGAAGTTAAACATTGGGCTTTTGGATTTCAAATGATCTTAACTCAATTTAAAGATGTGCTAACAAATAATGGCGTCATCCCTTTTGAATCGCAAGGCATGAAATTTGATCCCCATGCCCATGAAGCTGTTGAAATTGTTGAAACAACAACTCAGCCTCCTGGAACAATTATGGAGGAATATGTACGTGGCTATAAAATAGGAGACCGCACGATTCGTCCAGCTCGAGTGAAAGTGGCGAAAGGGATCCAAGAAATGCTTGTAGAAGAAAAACAGCCACAAAAAGAGAAAAGAGAAAATAATCAAAATAAAGATTAAACATTGTAACTTAAGAAGGAGTTTTTGACTATGAGTCAAAATCAACAAAAAAAAGGACGCATTATAGGAATAGACTTGGGGACGACCAACTCCTGTGTTGCTATTATGGAAGGGGGGACTCCTAAAGTTATCGCTTCAGCTGAAGGAACACGCACAACTCCTTCTGTTGTTGCTTTTAAAGGAAATGAACGCTTAGTCGGCATTCCTGCTAAGCGCCAAGCTGTGACTAACCCAGAAAATACCATTACATCATCGAAGCGCTTTATCGGCCGCAAATATCAAGAGGTTCTCAATGAGATTAAGACGGTACCCTATAAAGTTACAAGCAACGGTAATGGAGATGCTGTATTTGAGGTACAAGGGAGAATGGTTACTCCTGAAGAAATTGGTGCTCAAATCTTAGTAAAAATGAAAGAAACAGCTGAAGCTTATTTAGGCGAAAAAATTACAGAAGCAGTTATGACAGTTCCTGCTTATTTTAACGATTCACAACGCCAATCTACTAAAGATGCTGGGCGCATTGCAGGGCTTGATGTCAAACGAATCATTCCCGAACCCACTGCAGCCGCCTTGGCTTATGGACTCGATAAAGAAAAAACAGATAAGAAAATTGCTGTATTTGATCTCGGTGGAGGCACCTTCGATATTTCAATTCTCGAAATTGGCGATGGTGTCTTTGAAGTTCTTTCCACCAATGGAGATACCCACTTAGGTGGTGATGATTTTGATAATGAAGTTTTAAAATGGATGCTCGAGTCCTTCAAGCAAGAACAAGGCATCGATTTACGCAATGACAAGATGGCACTTCAACGTCTTCGTGATGCAGCCGAGAAAGCCAAAATTGAGCTATCTGGGGTTCAATCGACTGAAATTAATCAACCCTTCATCACTATGGATGCTTCAGGTCCTAAACACTTATCTATGACATTGACACGAGCTAAACTTGAGAGTCTCACTCATCACCTTATTGAAAGGACAAAAGAGCCTTGCTTGAAAGCCTTAAAAGATGCTGGCCTATCTAAAGATGATATTGGCGAGGTTATCCTGGTCGGCGGAATGACACGTATGCCCTCTGTCCAAGAGATCGTTAAAAGTATCTTTGGCAAGGAAGGACATAAAGGGGTTAACCCTGATGAGGTTGTGGCGGTCGGAGCGGCTATCCAAGGTGGTGTCTTAACAGGTGTTGTCAAGGATGTCTTGTTGCTAGATGTTACACCTTTAACATTGGGAATTGAGACTCTAGGTGGTGTCATGACTCCTCTTGTAGAGCGTAACACGACAATTCCAACGCAGAAGAAACAGATCTTCTCCACGGCTGCTGACAATCAACCTGCTGTCACCATTCGTGTTCTTCAAGGAGAGCGAAAAATGGCCAATGATAACAAAGAGGTCGGCCGCTTTGATTTAGCTGATATTCCACCAGCTCCTCGCGGAATGCCTCAAATTGAAGTTGCTTTTGATATCGATGCCGATGGCATTCTACATGTTTCGGCAAAAGATTTATCTAGCGGCAAAGAACAAAAAATTCGTATTGAAGCTCAATCAGGCCTACAAGAAGATGAAATTAAACGCATGGTTAAAGATGCCGAATTACATGCAGAAGAAGATAAGAAACGAAAAGAAGAGGTTGAGATACGCAACGAAGCCGATTCCTTAGCTTTCCGCGCTAGCAAAGCTTTACAAGAGTATAAAGATAAAGTTCCTCAAAATGTTGTAGACGATGTTAACAGCAAGATTGAGGCCGTTAAAAAAGCACTTGAGGGCCAAGACATCAATCGCATTAAGTCGGCTAAAAATGAGCTCGAAAGCCATATGCAGCATATTGGTGAAGCGATGGCTAAGGCTGGAGGAAGCCATGCTGGAGCAGGCGGAGAAAGTCGTAGCAGCCAACAGCAGCAAGACCAACAAGAAGGCTCAAAAAAAAGTAAAGATGATATTGAAGAAGCTGAAGTCGAAATTATCGATGATAATAAATAGTCGTCTTTAAGTTTCCTAGAAACGATTTTGCTATATCCTATATATGAGGTTCTTATAAAATACTAACCTGAGTTTTGAGTTTATTTCCTTGATTCTTAGAGAAGATTTTCTCTTAGATCTTGCCCTTTTCTTTGAAGGGAATAGTCAAATGGCTATTTCCGAGAAGAAAAGGACGAGAGATAAGAGGAAGGCTTCCTAAGAATCAAGGAAATAAACTCAAAACTTAGGTTACTAAGGGACTGGGAGATTTTTATGAGTGAGACAGGGAAATTCCTTGCTTACTTCACAAAAATCTTCCAGTCCCTTAGTGTTTTATAACTCACCATATTTCCTTATTAACTCACATTACGCAAAAAGAGCGATATTTGGACTGAGCCAAAGCCCCATGGTTCAACGCCCGTCAGTCACCCTATATACGGAAATATAGGGTGACTGACGGGCGTTGAACCATGGGGCTTTGGCTCAGTCCAAATATCGCTCTTTTTGCGTAATGTGAGTTATTAAGACTTCTTTAAAATAAAAAATGTAAGCGATAGGATAAGCGTAAAATGGAGGGCATCATGGATCCTGTTGACTCTCAAGTTTTGACAATAGGCCGCTATTTATTAGACCGCTTGTATGAGCTAGGGGTCGAGCATATTTTTGGAATACCAGGAGATTATGTTCTTCGCCTTGACAAACTCATTGAACAACATAAAATCAAATTCATCAATGCCACTCGCGAAAATACCGCAGGACAAGCTGCAGATGCTTATGCTCGTATGCGTGGTTTAGGAGTGGCTTGTATTACCTATGGAGTAGGAATCAATATTGTCAATGCTCTTGCGCAAGCTTATGTTGAGAGTTCGCCTCTAGTTGTGATTTCTGGAGCAGTAGGGACTGATGAATTTGCTTGCCATTCCACTCTTCATCATCTCATTAATAAATCTAGCACAGCTTATGCTGATCAAACCCAACTAGAAATTTTTAAGTTGGTTACAGTTGATCAAGGGGTCTTAGACAATCCTGATACAGCTGCATCCTTAATTAATCAGGTCTTAAATTCTTGTTTACAGCACAAAAAACCTGTTTATTTCGAAATTCCTCGCAATTGCATTGAACAACCTTTGTCTTATCCTCCTCAAAATACTCTTCCTAGCCCTCCCCCCATCAACCAAGCAGCCTTGCAAGAGGCACTTGATGAGACACAGTACCTTTTATCTTCTTGCCGCCATCCAATCATTTGGGTAGGACATGAGATTTTGCGTTTTAATCTTAGCCAACAACTTCTCCAATTTGCTGAACAAAATAACGTTCCTATTGTCTCCTCTTTGTTAGGCAAGACAGTAATTGATGAACATCATCCTCTTTTTGTTGGTATTTATCAAGGAGAGATGAGCTATCCAGCAGTGAGCGATCTTGTCGAGAGATCTGACTGCATCCTCATCACAGGTGTCTTAATGAGTGATTTTGATACAGGATTTTTTACAGCTAAATTGAATCAAGAACGCCGCATTATAGCAAATTCTTCCTCATTAATGATTGGCCATCACTATTATCCTGGTGTAAACTTAGTGGATTATATTCGAGGGCTTCAAAATCTCTCATTAAATCGTCCTTCTTATCCTTTTTATAACCCATATCAAAAAACCCCTCCTCTTTCCTTTAAACCTATTGAGGGAGCTAAAACAACAATAAAAAGGGTTTTTGAATGCATACAAAGCCATCTTAAACCTCAGCATATTCTTGTCACCGATATTGGAGATTGTCTATTTGCCAGCACTGATTTGATCCTGCCTTATCACTCGTTCATTGCAAGCGCCTACTTTGCTAGCTTGGGATTTGGTACTCCGGCCGCTATTGGAGCACAGATTGCTGATTCTCAAAAACGTGTGATTGCCATCGTAGGAGATGGAGGTTTTCAAATGTCTGCCATGGAACTTTCTGCTGCTATCCGCTATAACTTGGATCTCATTGTCATTGTATTAAATAATCATGGCTACGGCACAGAACGTCCTCTTCTTGAAGGGGCTTATAATGATATTGTCAATTGGAATTATACAGAAATTCCTCGTGTTTTAGGTGGTGGGATTGGCATTAAAGCAGATACCGAAACAGCTTTTAATGAAGCGATGCTAAGAGCATTAGCAGCACGTGGAACATTTTATCTAATTGAAGTGGAACTCGATAAGTTAGACTTCTCGTCAGGTCTACAACGCTTAGGGGAATTGCTGAGCAAAATTGTTCGTGCTTAAGGTCAATGAATAAAAACCTAAAGAGATTTCGAAAGAAATCTAATTAAGCGGAGTTTTCACACGTCTAAGGGTACGATAAGTAAATCTTTGCTTCAAAGAAGCATGATCTAAGGCTGTGATCTGTACAATAGGTACTAGCTTGGTAGTAGCATGAATAATATGCGAATCTCCTAAATATAAACCCACATGACTAATTTTATCAGCTGAAGCTCCGAAGAAAACTAAATCTCCTTTCTCCAACTCAGAAATCGAAATAGGCCGACAGAGAGAGCTAGCTGATTGTTGATAAGCATTGCGAGGAAGACAAACTCCCATTTGCCTAAAAAGCATTTGAATAAATCCTGAGCAATCATAGCCAAGGCTGGATATTCCGCCCCATGTATAAGGAAGCCCTAAAAATTGCCGGCTAAGATCTAGCATTTGAGATCGATTTAAAACTGAAGGATTTAGAATAGTATTAGGTCGTTGTATCCAGGCTGAACGACCGTCCACTAATCTCACTCGAATCCAACGAAAGTTCTCGGCATCAGGTTCAGCAATCACTTCTAAAAAAACTTCAAAAGGAAGAGTCATTAAAGGCTTTTGTTTTATGACATCAGGCTGGGCATAAACATGAGCAGCATTATGGACAATTTTAATAATAGGAGAAGGATCCGAAGGCATTAAAGGATCCTTCTTAACATAGAGATCCTTTCTAGACACCCATCCTTCGCAACCATCTGCTGTTTGAATTTTCCTAAAATAGACATGTTCATGCAATGCTCTTAATTCCCATCCATAAAGTACTTGAGAGATTACCTCACATTCTTCATAGGGATGAATATAAAGATTAGCAACCGGAGAATTAACAAAAAAAGTCATACCGCGCAAGCTGGGAGCTGTTTTTAATAATTTTCTTGCGCTTTCTGACATCTGATCTCTTCTAGTTAAAAGTTCTCCTTGCCTTTGTGGCGTTTTGTTCATAATCACTCTCCCCTTAACCAGGTAAGCTACTAAATCCTTAAATATCTTTAACTAGAAAACCAACTATAGTTATTCTAAAGGTAATGAATGCGTCCTGCTTCAGAGAAAAGATGGCAATCACTGCTCGAAAAAAACTGCTATTAGAGTAAAAAAAGTGAAATTTTTATTTTATTCTAGTGTTCCATCACATTAGTTATGTGAAGTTTTTCTCAAACTTATGCCAAAGGTTATAAGACTTCTTTTTATTAAATACAAGCTTTAAGTTTAAAGGTAGCCCTGTTGAGAAATGCTATTGGAAATGTTAGCAATAAGAAGAGAGTATCATTTGAGTTTCAACGATTTAACTTTTCATTAAAAGCCTCAAAAACACTTCTATAGTATGATATTGTTAGATTTTTTCCTTTTATCTTTTTTACTAATCTATTATATCTAAAGCCTTGACCAATTATTTTGGAGATTATAGATGACAACTAAATTAATTTTCATTTTTTTAACCTCTATTGTTGCTTTATTAGTGGCTTGGTTGGGCTATAAACACTGGTTGTTCCCAGTGTCGGATCACCAAGAATCCATTCTACGCATCAGCATTGAGGAAGATCCTCAAACGCTAGATCCTAGACAGGTTCGTGATTTGCCAACTGCAACAATCATCCACATGCTTTATGAAGGTTTGACTCGTCTAGATGCAAATGGCCAACCCCAACCTGCTCTCGCAGAGGAAATTATTCTCTCTCCTGATCAAAAAACTTATACTTTTAAAATGAGAAAAAGTGGGTGGTCAAATGGAAAATTGATCACAGCTTATGACTTTGAACAAAGCTTGAAAAGCCTTTTGAATCCCCATTTTCCAGCTCCTAATGCTTATCAATTCTATGTTATTAAAGGAGCTCAAGCAGCCAAAGAAGGGCGAGTTCCGCTTGATCAAGTCGGTATTCGTGCTTTAGACGATTTCACACTAGTTATCGAATTAGAGAATTCGATTCCTTATTTTTTAAATCTTACCTCCACTTATTTTTATTACCCTGCCAACATAGATTTACACCAAAAAGCTTTGCTTGATGAGCAGTTAACAATTGATAGTTTTGTTTCTAATGGCCCCTTTAAACTTGAAAAATGGTCCCATAATAATGAGCTTATAGTCATCAAAAATCCTTATTATTGGGATGCAGATCATGTTCATCTTAACAAGATTATTGTCATGGTATTGGATAATACTACAGCTTTACAGATGTTTGGAAGAAATGAGCTTGATTGGATGGGATCTCCCCTATCTACCATTCCAACAGATGCGGTGATCACGCTTAAGAAAAAAGGAGACTTACAAATTAAACCGGGTGCTGGAACTTATTGGTTTCGTTTCAACATCGAAAGATTCCCTTTTAATCATCCCAAGATACGTCGCGCCTTTAGTTTAGCCTTAAATCGGCAAGAGCTTATAGAACATGTCTTGCAAGGAAATCAGGCGCCTGCTTTAGGTGTTATTCCCCTGTCTCTTGTTCAGAAGAATGCTCCTTTGTATAAAGATCATGATGTTATCGAAGCTCAGCAACTATTAGAAGAGGCTTTGATGGAGATGAACATTGCTCGACATGATATCGCCCCTGTTATCCTTTGCTATGCAGCTGGAGAACGGAGCCATAAGATTGCTCAAGTTGCACAACAGCAATGGAAGCATATTTTGGGCACTGAAGTCCACTTACAAAGTTGTGAAAAGGCTATGTACTTCGACCGCTTAAAAAGACATGACTATCAAATTAGCCTTGGCTCTTGGTTCGCTGATATTGCAGATCCCATTTCCTTTTTAGATATCTTTAAATTTAAAAATAATGGTACCAACAATACTCAATGGGAAAATAGTGACTATATTCAACTTCTCAATCTATCCTCTAAAACAACAAATAAGCAGCAAAGGGAAAATTACCTCAAACAAGCCGAGCATATTCTCATTGAATACATGCCTATAGCTCCTCTGTTCTATTCTGCTTTTAATTATTTAAAACAGTCTTATATTAAAGGAGTCTATTTTTCTGAGTTGGGTTACCTCGATTTTAAACAAGCTTATATTGAAAAAAATGAGGGTGACTGAATCCCCTTACTTACTGCTAATAAAAGATATACTTATTCCAGCTTTCAACTGGGATGAGTATATACTCATCCCAGTTCAAAGTGAGAAGTTTCGGCTGTGCCAAAGCCTCGGGCTTCAACGATCAAAAATGGGTTCATATGAGTATATGGACCCATTTTTGATCGTTGAATCGCGAGAGCTTTCGCATTGCCCAAATTCTCACTTTGAACTGGGATGAGTATATACCAAATAAGACTAGATAAGATGCCTTATATCGTACACAAAATCCTTTACATCATTAGTTCGCTTTTCATTGTTATGACTTTGACATTTCTTTTGATGAAGATGGCTCCTGGTGATCCATTCGGAGATGAACAATCTCTTCCTAAGGAAATTCATGAGGCTTTACGTCGACATTATGGCTTAGACCAACCTTGGCATACTCAATATTATGGTTACCTACAATCTATTCTAAAGTGGAATTTGGGTCCTTCTTTAAAGTATAAAGATCGTACTGTCAATGGAATTATCAAAGAAGGCTTTCCTGTATCAGCTATACTAGGATTGGAAGCCCTGACCTTAGCTTTAGTTGTAGGGGTTTTTTTAGGTACAATTTCTGCTCTAAAAGAGCACCATTGGCAAGATTATCTCATCATCGTTCTTACAACAATTGGAGTGTCTATTCCTAGCTTCATCTTAGCCACTTGTTTACAATACATTTTAGCTCTCAAATTAGACCTTTTCCCTTTAGCTCGATGGGGTTCTTTTTCACAAACTATTCTACCCACGATTGCTTTAGCTGCTTCTCCAATTGGTTTTATTGCCCGTTTAACCCGCTCGCATCTGAGCGAAATCTTACAATCTGACTACATCAAAATGGCTAAAGCCAAAGGACTTTCAACTGCTACTCTTATTAGACGGCACGCCTTGCGTAATGCCTTTCTTCCTGTTTTAACTTACCTAGGCCAATTGACAGCCAATATTCTAACTGGCAGCTTCATCATCGAAAAGATTTTTAGCATTCCGGGGTTAGGCTATTGGTTCGTCAATAGTATTAGTCAACGGGATTATCCTGTTATCATGGGCCTGACCAT
>CAWIRV010000011.1:0-150150 GCA_963838645.1 uncultured Parachlamydiaceae bacterium
GGCTGTTCCCCCCAAACTCTACGGCGGCACCGAGCGGGTGGTCTCCTGGTTGACCGAGGAGCTCGTACGGCAGGGCCATGATGTGACCCTGTTTGCCAGCGGCGATTCCAAGACGACCGCCAAACTTGTGCCCTGTGTTCCCCAGGCGCTGCGCCTGGCCGGGATCCGCGACCATATCGCCAGCCACCTCGTCATGCTGAATGAAGTGCGGGCGCGGGCCGATGAGTTCGACGTCATCCACTTCCATGTCGATCTGCTGCAGCACGTCCTGTTCCAGGATCTGGCGCATAAGTGTCTCACCACGCTTCATGGCCGGCTGGATCTGCCTGACTTCATGCCGGTGTTCCGCACCTTTAATGAAATGCCGCTGGTCTCCATCTCCGACAGCCAACGGGCTCCGATGCCGCCGCAGGTGAACTGGCTGGCCACGGTTCACCACGGATTACCGCCAAGCGTCTGTCCCTTCCACGAGGTCGGCGGGGAGTATCTTGCCTTCCTGGGCCGCATTGCCCCGGAAAAGCGACCGGATCGTGCGATCCAGATCGCCATTCAGGCTGGCATTCCGTTGAAGATCGCTGCCAAGGTTGATCCGGCCGATCAGGCCTACTACGACGAGGTCATCGCGCCGCTGCTCGACCATCCCCTGGTCGAGTTCATCGGCGAGATCGACGAGAGCGCCAAGTGCGACTTCCTCGGGCATGCCCTGGCGCTGTTGTTCCCGATTGACTGGCCCGAGCCCTTTGGCCTGGTGATGATCGAGGCGATGTCCGCCGGCACGCCGGTGATTGCTTTCCGCAATGGCTCCGTGCCGGAAGTCATTACCGACGGCGTTAGTGGCTTCATCGTCGAGACCGTCGACGAGGCGGTCACAGCGGCCCGTCGGGTCGGAACACTGAGCCGCTTCGGCGTCCGGCAAGCGTTCGAGCATCGCTTCACCACCGCACGCATGGCGAGCGATTACGTCAAGGCCTATGAAGCCCTGCTGGCACGGAACGACCTCGTCCGGCCGCCCCTCATTGCCGCGGAATAAGCGGCAGGGCGGCGTCGAGCATCGTGTCGACCAGGGTTGAACTGAGCCAATCGGTCTCAAACTTCGAGAGCGCGTCAACAGCGAGGATATTGGCATGAGCGAACACGCCATGGGACCGGCCGCGGGCCGTTCGGAACCTGCTCCAGACCAACTGTCCGAGCACTACATCGAGGCTCAAACCTCGCTGGTTGAGCGCGCCTTGCGAACGTTGAAGGCCGGCGATGCCTTTGCCGTGCTCGACACCAATGGCGACTGTGGCTCCGTGCCCGATAGTCCCGAAGGGCTGTTCTTCCAGGATACCCGCTATCTGTCGCGGTTCGAGTTGCGGTTCGAAGGCAAGCGCCCGCTGCTGCTCGGATCTGCGATCCAGGACGACAATGCGGCGCTGACCGTCGACCTGACCAATCCCGATATCAGGCCGGGCGAAGACACCGCGCTGCCGCGAGACATCATTGCCCTCAACCGGACGAAGTTCCTCTGGCAAGGAGTGCTGCATGAACGGATCGGGCTTCGCAATTATGATGGTCAACGGCGGGTGTTCCATCTTGAGTGCCGGTTCGACGCCGATTTCCGTGACCTGTTCGAGGTCCGGGGCATGCAGCGGGCTCAGCGCGGCACCACTTCGGTGAAGACGCTGGGCCCGGATCGGGTGGCGTTCAGCTATAACGGCCTTGACGGGATTGTCCGGCAGACCATGCTGCGCTTTGAGCCCTGGCCGACACGGATTGAATCGCACCGGGTTGTCTACGAGATGAGCCTGGAGCCGGACGAACGCCGCTCGATCCTGATCACCATCGCCTGTGATGAGACTGAAGCGGGGCAGCCCCTCGACTCTGATGAGGCAAACTTCCTCAGGGGATACCGGGACACCCGCCGGGCCTTGCGCGCCGCAACAAGCGGGATGACCAGGGTCGAGACCTCAAACCATCTGTTCAACGAGGTCATCGCCCGTTCGTCATCCGACATGTACATGCTTGTCACGCCGACTGAGCATGGCTTGTATCCCTATGCCGGTATTCCCTGGTACAGCACGGTCTTTGGCCGTGATGGCATCATCACCGCGATGATGCTCCTGTGGGCGGACCCGTCGATAGCAAGAGGGGTGCTGCGCTACCTGGCGGCATGCAGGCCACGGACATCGATCCTGCTGCGGATGCTCAGCCTGGCAAGATCTTACATGAGCGCCGCTTGGGTGAGATGGCTCAGTTGGGTGAAGTGCCATTCCGCCGCTACTACGGCACCATCGACGCAACGCCGCTCTTCGTCATGCTGGCGGGCCAATACTACGACCGCACGGGCGACCGCGAGACCCTTGCGGCGATCTGGCCGAATATCGAGGCGGCTCTGCGGTGGTGCGATCAGTTTGGTGACCGTGATGGCGATGGCTTCGTCGAGTATCATCGGGAGACGGAGAAGGGGCTGGCCAATCAGGGATGGAAGGACAGCCACGACTCGATCTTCCACGCCGATGGATCAGGGGCTAAAGGTCCCATCGCTTGTGCGAGGTACAAGCCTATGTCTTTGCGGCCAAGCAGGCGGCGGCGCGGCTTGCGCAGACCTGCATCGACATGACCTCAGTGCCAGACTTGCTCAGGAAGCCGAGCTCCTTCGGGAGCGGTTCGAGGCAGCCTTCTGGTGTGAAGAGCTGGGGACGTATGCTTTGGCGCTCGATGGAGCCAAGCGACCATGCCGCGTGCGGACATCCAACGCGGGCCATGCCCTGTTCGCAGGCATTGCTGCGCCGGAGCGGGCCCGTCGGGTGGCAGCGACCCTGATGAGCCCGGACTCATTCAGCGGTTGGGGCATCCGCACGCGTTGCGCGGGGCGAATCGCGTTACAATCCGATGTCCTACCACAATGGCTCGATCTGGCCGCATGACAACGGAATGATCGCCTCGGGCTGGCACGGTATGGATTGAAAGGGGAGGCAGCCCAGATCTGCAGGGCGCTGTTCGAGGTGGCCACGTATCAGGAACTCCGCCGCCTGCCCGAACTGTTCTGCGGGTTCACGCGCCGGCGCCACCGTGGGCCGACGGCGTATCCGGTCGCCTGCTCGCCGCAAGCTTGGGCCGCGGCGACGCCCTTGCCACCCTCTCGGCGAGCTTGGGACTGGACCTCGATTGGAAGGGCAATGCGGTCCGCTTTAGCGATCCCATCCTCCCGAGCTTTCTGGATGAGGTCGTGATCCGCAGGCTCCGCCTCGGGGCGTCGGACCTTGATCTGAGGCTGCATCAGCAGGGTGGAGACGTCGCGCTGAATGTCCTGAAGCGTTCAGGCGATGCTCGCATCCTGCTGTCGAAGTAGCGCAGGACCCTGACGGCAACTGCCAGGAGCCCCCTGGGCCGATGTTCCTGAAGCTTCATCGAGAGATCGGACAGGATTCCAAACGCCGTCCCTTGGCACGAAGACGAAGGAAACCAAGCATCCGCATTTGCGCGGTGAGTGAACCTTGAGGCGATCGCGCTTGGGGATCCCGTTGACTCATTGCTGGATATTCCTGTCGTCGCTCGCAATTCTCGACCGGCTCTGACCCTGGAGGCCGGTCACTTCCCAGGCAGTTGTAACGCGCGAGCGTAAAGCCTGCTTTAGGCTGGCCGGGTTTCCGGCATTGCCACCAGTGCAAGCACAAAGGGAATGCAGGCTAAGCCGGCCAGCACAAGAAATGCGACGTCATAGCCGGCCCACATCACGGTAAATCCTCCCACCGCTTGGCTAAGAGAGCCGCCAATTCCTTGCACAGTGCCAAGAAGACCTGGAGCGACATGTAGCGCCCGTACCACGCATGATGTCAGCCAGAAGGAGGGGCACGAGGGCATCGAACAGGCCAATCCCAACGCCATCGAGCACCTGAACAGCCAGCAGCCAAGCCGCATTGCCGGAGAGCGTGAACAACATCCCCCGCAGCACCAAGGCAGCGATGGCCACGAGCAGCAGCGGTCGGCGACCGACCTTCTCGGTGCGTCCCACGAGCAGAGACACGGGATCATCACGAGTTGCGCCACAAGGATTGCACGGATGTGAACGCCGCCTCCTGGCCCGGGTGGGCGAGGGCGAGCTTCTGACTGACAAGAGGGAGCATGGCCGCATTGGCTAAATGAAAGAGTGACGCCACAGCGGCAAGGACCAAGAGGGGCTTATTCGTCAGCAGCCTGCCCCAACTCTCGGGTTGGTGATGACGAGATGGCCCGGGTCGTGCCCCACCACGGGCGCGCTGATGATCGATGCTGTGGCTTGGGATCGAGAGCACAACCAGCACCGTCCACACGCCAAAGAAGGGGACCAGGTAAAACACAGCCCGCTGGCCCAAGGCCGTGCCAACAGCCGCCGCCACGGCAGCAACGAACAGGTTGCCGGCCCGATCAAAGGCGGCATTGCGCCCCAAGCGGACAGCCAGTTTGTCCTGGCCGACGAGACCCAGCGTGATCGCCGCGACAACGGGTGCGAAGACGGCGCCCAGGATCGCCATCGTGACATCCGCCGCAAACACCACTGGAACGCTTGGGAGCCATGCAATGGCCACCGCGCAAGCTGAAAGCGCGACAATGCCCGCCACGATGAGGCCGCGCTTGGCCCGGGTCGCGTCGATCAGCGCTCCCATGGGGGTATGCATGGAAATCCCGATCAGGCCACTGATCGTCAGAACCAGACCAGAAATAGCTCTTCTTACTCATCTAAAAAGACTAAGCATCTACAAAAATGAGCTAACAGTATTGCCTGACACAATTTTTTATATAAAAGATCTTAAGCGACTAAATGTTAGTGCTAATTGTATTACTTTTATTCCAGAAATTGTAGGCAATTTGAAAAACTTAGAAGCATTAGACATCAATCACAATCAATTAAAGACTCTTCCTAATTCCATCGGAACTCTTAAAAATTTACAGTTTCTTTATTTAGCTGGAAATGGTTTAGAAGGGCTACCACAATCATTTCAAAACCTTAAGAATCTTCTTTATCTAAACATCACTCATAACCGCTTTAATCTCTTGCCTGAATGTATTGCAGGTTTAACTCACTTGATAGAATTGAGGATGTATAATAACACTATTGTTCTTCTTCCAGATTCAATTGGCAACCTTATTAATTTGAAAGAGCTTCATGCCATGAATAATAAAATTGCTTATCTTCCACAATCGATTGGGCAACTTAAGAATTTACGAAAATTGATGTTAGAAAATAATCAATTAGAAACTCTGCCTGAGAGTATAGGTGAATTAAAAAATCTGACAGATCTTGATCTGAGAACAAACCGTTTGCATGATTTACCAGAAACGATTGGAAACATGAAAGCTCTTAGATTTTTAGATTTAAGAGATAATAAGTTAACATCTTTGCCTGCAAGTATTCGTAACTTACTAAATCTTGAAAAACTAGATGTTAGATTAAATAAAGAATTGATTATTCCAGACTGGTTTCAAGAGTTGGAAAAAAGAGGCTGTATAATATTTTATTGATTATTCCGATAAGGAAAATTAGGATTTCACTTCTTTGGCACTATTCTAGGTCTTCCCTTGCTCACTTAGCTATGAAACTGGATGGGGCCGTTTTGATGGAATGCCTCCAAGGCAATCTTCTTAAATCGGAGACAGTCGCTAATGCTCTGGCATGGGAAATCGGTTCATTTCTCGCCCGCATCCACCTCGAGCATGCGAAAGGCTATGGAGACCTGACAGATCCAGCCCATTTGAACGATGATCCGCGAATTCCTTTTACAATGAAATTCGAAGAAGGTCTTGAAGAATGCAAAGGCCATCTCCCTGACAGCCTGCTTAAAATATGCAGACGCCGTTTCTATAAAGGCATCAATCTTCTTTTGTCTGCCGATGGTCCTTGCATTATCCACCGCGATTTCCGCCCAGGCAATATCCTTGCTGCTCATGGAAAAGTGCAAGGAATCATCGATTGGTCTTCCGGCAGAGGAGGGTTTGCCGAAGATGATTTCTGTCCGTTGGAATTCGGAGAATGGCCTACAGGCTGTAAAAAGAAGGATATGCTTCTACCCGAAAAGTTAGCCGATGCGCTTAAGCAGAGCGGTTGCAGCAGTCGGTTTCACTGTCAAAAGAGGAACTTGGGAGTCCAGAAACTCAAAGCTTTATCGATTCAATCTCCGCTATCTTGAATCTCTTGCCGCTGGAGAAGAAGCATGATGTTCGCACAAAAGGATTTCGAAATCGAAGAAGTTCTTCGCAAGCCG
Organism: uncultured Parachlamydiaceae bacterium; assembly: GCA_963838645.1. Lineage (GTDB taxonomy): Bacteria > Chlamydiota > Chlamydiia > Chlamydiales > Parachlamydiaceae > CAWIRV01. The sequence goes on from CAWIRV010000011.1 coordinate 6,225, forward strand.
TTGATGGCCCATTTATCGACGGTTGAAGAAGATGGAGTGCCTCGCGCGATTCACCGGTCTGGTTTCTTTGGGAAGATGCCTATCTATTGTACATAATATGATTAGATCCTGGAGTTTATGCAACTAATGAAATAAGAGAAATAAGTGACCCAAAGCTGGGTTACTTAAAAAAATATAGTCTTGCAAGAGCAAACTTGTAAAAACAGAGATGGGCCAAATTTTGAAAATTAATTTCGGTCAAAAATATGATTAATAAAGTTCTATTTTTCCCAGCCTCTGAGTTAATAAAGGGAATTTCAAAGGAATTTTATTGCAAAAAGATCTAGTTTTTTAATTTTGCAAGGGGTCTAATAAAGTAATACCGAATAGACAAGTTTAACTTCCGATTTAGGTGTTATTTATACACAAGTAAGTTGAAAAATTGATTTTTTGCATGACCAAAAAACCAATTTTTCAACTTACTTGTGTATAACGTGATCAATTTATCGGTTAATTTGTCTGTTTGGTATTTAGTAAAGGATCAACCAAACCTGATGGAGGTGCATGTGAGAAAACAAATTATGCATTTATCTGTTCACCAAACAAGTAAGGTGATTGCCTCTGTCTATGCTTTGATTACTCTTTTAATTGCGATCCCAATGGGAATTTATACCATAATCAATGGAGATATAATAGGAGGACTTACTATGCTGATTTTTCTTCCTATTTTATATTGGATCTTTTTTTATATCACCCACGTGATTGTTTGTTGGGTATATAATCAAGTTGTCAAGAAATTAGGAGGAATTGAATTAGATTTAAAAGATTTACAAGTTGGACTAGGGCCTGTTATCCAGACTGATCGCCCTATCGATCCCGACCGAGAGGTATTATGATTAACATACTATTTGACTCTATTCATTTGTAACACTTATATTTATTAACTTGAAGTCCATAAACATTCTGATTGTTAATCAGGATTGATCTCTGATTTTTTGATCTACAAATCTCTGATATCATGAATCCTAAATTAGATAGCTATGCTTTTTGTTAATGGATGTTCCTTAAAAACGACTTCAAAACAATTAGATTCATGAAGTTTCTTTTCTAGATCACCGTTATCTAAAACTTCTTTACCACTTAGGTCTTTTAATATCACTTGACTAGGATGACTATGTTTGACGAAAGAATTGAGGGGATTCATAATTTTCCAAAAAACTTCAAAAATTTTCTCTTTAACTTTATCTAACGTCGCGGGTTCTTCAATATCGATAGCAGTGCGAAATTCCATTTTCATGATAGTTGGAAATAGAATGTTAATCTTCATAATCAAACTCGTTTTTAAAATTTTTACCGAGATCTTAAGTAAACTGCCAAAAGAAAGGCTCGAGCAATTTCTCCTAATACAAAAGGATAGAATCCCAACATAAAACAGCGCTCAAACCCTACGAATTGAGCTAACCAAAGAGATCCTATTCCCAACTGTATACAAATAGCAAGCAAAAGTATTCCCATTATTTTTGTCAGCTTCATGCTACGTTGTCTTTCTAAAAACCAGCCAATCATGTAAGCCTGCACAACAAAAGCCATTAAATAACCTCCAGTTGGACCCATGAAATGCAAAAATCCTGAAGCACCTCCAGCCCATACAGGAAATCCAGCGCATCCTTGAACCAGATAACATAGAACGGCCATGGCTCCCTTACGACTTCCCAATAAAGCTCCTACAAGCATAATAGCAGGAGTTTGGACTGTTAGCGGAATACAGGTGAAATAGAGAGGAATTTTGATTTGAGCACAAATTGCAATAAAACATGAAGCAAGAAGAATTTTGAGAATTGTTATAATTCTTTGATCTAATAATAAAGATGAATGAATGAAAGAAGTTATCGCAGCTTTTTTTTTCTTGATTGTCAAGATCGTCATAAAAAACCCTCACGTTGGTGTCTTGCTTGGAAAAACTACCTAGTTCTTAACTTATTTAGATAATAAGAGATCAAAATGTTATATGAGATCTCATTTTGTTGATAGTATTTTTTGTGGCTATGCACTTTGGAAAGTCGAATTTTAGCTGCATTTATTTTAGCGACTTCTTCGTAGTAAATAATAGACCTCTTTCGAAATTTGCTTTGTTTGAAACAATGAATTGTTTTTGAGCAGATTGATTGCCAAATTTTGAAAGCATATGTGCACATATGGTTAAAAAATTTGGCAATCAAGATGCCGAAAAGAATCATTTTAGCAAACAAATGAAATTTCGAAAGAGGTCTAATAAATAATCTGAAAAGAAATAAACCCAAAAACTCAGGTTAATATCAAAATGAATGAAACGCTGTCATACAAAGTGTTAGAAAAATCTCATAGATTTTTTAATTTGAAGATCCATTCTTCCGAAATGCCTGCTTGATAGCGAGCTTCTTCGTAAACAATAAATCCTTTAGCTCTTTTAGGGGTTAAGAGGGTAGAGGATAAAGTAGCTTCCCAAGTATCCCAATTGGTTTCTTCTTTCTTTTTTATTTTGCACAACCAATTCCAGCCAAAACTTACATGAGCAATTTCATCTTGTAAAATAGTGGCCATCAACTGGGCAGATTCTGAATCGCCATGATGTAGAAAAGATTTTCCATACATAGATGCAAAATCTAGATTAGCCATTTCAAATGTTAAACTCATCACACTCACATAATGCAGAGGAGATTGTATATAGGGAGTATGTGTCCAAAAGTGGCGATAAAGGGGAAGGTCTCCAAATTTAACCCCTAATGTCTCCATCCGTTGCATATAAAGGCGCACATGACCTTGCTCTTCTCGCAAGGTATTCGCAAGGCCTCGCCGAAATCGCTTGGGAGCATCAGGAAAGGCGAGTAATGTAAAAGCCATAATTTCAACAGCTAAAAGCTCATGCCCAGCAAAACGATGTAAACAAATCGCTCTTTTATCGGGGTCAAAATGTTCCTGGAAAGAAGGAAGCTTGTCTTTCCTGGAACGGCGACTAAACCCCATTCCAGGAGGACGGACTGGCTCAGTCCATATAAGAGGAGAACCTGGGTCACGATCAGTTAAGAAGTCGGGTTCTGTTAATTTACCTTCTAAAGTATCAGCTGCTAGAATTTGATAAGCCCATTGGCGCAATTCCATATTTGATTAATCTAGTTCTAGTGATAAAACAAAATAGGCTGGGAAGGCAAAATGATTATTGGATCGTGGAATCACTTCAACTGTCACTTCATGACCTACATAATTTTGTAGATTTACTTTCGTGCTATAAAGGAAAGCAATGGGTAATTTACTTTCTACATTAGTTAATAAATAGTCACCTGGTTTATTTTTAACAGAGCGGCTGTAAGGTTCAAGGATACCTTTAAAAGTGAAGGCCTCTTTCTGTTGTTCCCGATAAAAAGCGTCTAAGCTAGAACTGCCTGTCTTTTTAGACCAGGCTTGAAATAAAGCATCTTCAACCGGAAACCAAGAGGACATATTGATTGGAAAAGAAGGGAGTTCTTGTTTGGGTAGAGGATGATTTGAAATGGCAGGGAGGGATGAGGGTTCTGAAGTGGTCGCGATACCTTTACCTCTTTGAAGTTGCTGCTCAAGTTGCGAAACTTTTGTTCGATAAGATTTTAGCTCTTCTGTCATCTGTTTATTTCTTGCTTCTAGTGTATGAGAAGATTGTTGCGTCAATGCTTCTAAATAATCGATTTTTTTACTGATATAAGCCTCTTGTGCAGCGGCAAGTGATTCTTTTGCTTTAGCAATCATTTCAGGAAAATCTGAATAATTTAAAATAATATGTTGGTAATTGATAGTGATACCATCTATATTGATCTTTTCAAAAGGTTTTTGCATTTCTGTAGAAGTGATCATGTGAGCCGTATCTAGTAGACGAATGACATCTTCATGTCTCTTCTCTAACCTGGCCAATAAACCTGCATCGCCTATCTTCTGTATGTATTCCTTAGCTACATAAAAGCGAATCGAAGCGGGCATTGGAATTTCTAACCATTTATTGTTGGAAGAAACTACGACCCCTTCTACAGGATCACCAGAATTAAATTGAGCGATCACTGGAGCATCTAAATCTGGTTTTAATCTGACATTGACTCGGGTCCCTTCTATCACGTTATCTAGTACAAAAGTTCTAAAAACATAAGCCTTCATATCTTTTGCAGGTTGAATGGCATAAAAATCTTCAATCTCCTCTAAGGCGATGACTTTGTCATCTTGGTTGAGCTCACGTAGGACAAATCCATCAAAATGAGGCTGAATCCGCAAGCGTACTTTGTCTTTTGTGATTCTGCCTGTAAACGGCTCAAAAACTGTTTGAGCTGGTTTAACTCTTTCATTCTCCGTTTTGTTCTCTGCTTGTAGGGGGAAATGAGAGAGGGGAAGTAAAAAAGAAACAATAGTTAATAAAGAAGGGGCGCATTTTCGCATTTTTTTATCCTCTGATTGCAAATGATATCTCATTCTAGACTTTAAAATATCTTTCCTAAATTCTTTCTAAGGTTATCTCACAGACTCTAAAAAGAACTTAAAAATGTTTGAGGTCTAGTGCTCTGCCTTATTAGTAGAGAAGAAAGATTTTATGACTTTCTCGTATTTACTGAAAAGCTCAAAATAGAAATCTATTTTCAATAGACGTCTTACGAAATCTCCCTTGTTTTATTTACTTTGCTCGATCGTTTCGATGCCTTTTTCTTTGCCTATCCTAAAAGGTCTGTCAAAGAAAAAGACATCGAAAATCTCAAGCAAAATCTAAATAATTCAAAATAAAGGAAATTTTAACAGAATTCTAATGACTGTCATGTTTTGAGGTTTTCAATGATTTAAGATATTGAATTAGACCTCGTTGCTGATACTGGATAATGGATTGCCTTAAAGTTCTAAGAGGAATGATTGCATCGATAGATCCTACTTTTAAAGCTCTTTCTACGCTATGAATTTGATCGAAAGAGGCTCCTTCTCGAATTTCAATCTCTTCAATGACATTGCGACGAGTAAATTCTAATGAATTTTCTAACTCTCTTAGCTTGTTATGGGAAATACTACGAATTTTCTTATTTGTTATATCTTCTTCTATTTCACCTTTTTTTTCTTTGTTAGAAAACTTTGATAAAAGGTTCCTAATTTTGAGAACACGAGGATCTTCTTCTGCTTGTTTGCAAATCGAAGAGTGAAAAATAACCTTTGCCGCCGCATTTCCGCCAATAACTTGAATACGTGAACCTTCAATAGCCAAAATGATCAAATGACGATTAAGCTGTTTACTTAAAACAACAAATGTTCCTCCTACCAAATTGCCCAAGTTAACAACTAAAATCGGTCCTTGATGCTCAACGATGGCCTTCGCAATAGAGGCTCCTGCCAAGAGTTGCCGATTTTCCATTGACAAAGGATCACAACTAAATCCAGTCAAGCTTCCAATAATCATCACTGGCATACGAGCATTAGCTTTATGAATGGCTCGCGCTATAATATCTGCATCTGCCGGTGTTATAGGACCAACAGGAGAGAAAATTACCATCGTAGGTAGCCCATCTATAAGCATTTCTTGAATAATAATAGTTGCTTCTTGCGGAAAGTCCCCTTTCCGTAAGGATTGCCCCCTAATCCCTTTGGCATCATTCCACAGTCTGATGGGTTGAGGAGATCCCCTATCGCGTAATGCTTCTAAAATAATATCTCGATTAGGCTTGAACCCTTTCAAAAGTTTGTTAATTTCTTTATCAAGATTGAGATGGATTTCAGGCGTAGGAGGATTTTGATCCTGGTTCAATTCATCTATAATACGCCTGGATACCATCCGCTCATTTGCCCCTAGATAGGAATAATAATGATGCCTAATAAGCAATTCGCATGCTGTTTGTAAATCTTTGGTCATTATCATAGCATCACTATTGGGCCCATGAACTAAAGTATAACCAGAAAGACTCTGTAAACCATCGGGATAAAGCCCTTTAGCATATGTAGGAATATCTTGACTATGCACATTATGTAGAGCACACACTAAGGCATTGGGCCCTGTTAATGCCATACTCCCATGCGGAGTCATGATGAGCAAGCCACAGGTACCTGGCATAATGGCTGCTAACGCATTCCAGTACGATTGAGCACCAATATTGGTTTCATCAACGATGAGGTTAATTTGAAGGCCAGCGTGATGACAGTGGCGAATAATTTCCCTTGTCGTAGAAGCGCTAGCCTCTAAACTTTCGACACCTTTATCGCGCTTAATTTCTACTCCATAAGAAGCTGAAAACCAATCAATTGGAATTATTTCGCGTGTAGCATAGCGGATAGCAGCATTGATTCGAGCACATTCTTGAGCAGAAATAGTTCCTCGAGTTGTATGAGTGATGTCGCCAATAATTAACAGGCGTTTCACCGGTATTCCAAGGTTTAAATCATCGATTTTAATGCCAATCACTACACCTGCTTGGTTGAGCCCCGCAGACCTTGGCTGTCCATTTTCATCTAGAGCAGGAATAAGTTCTCCATTATTGAAATCAATACACCCTGTCTTTGGATCGATGACTATTTGACTGGGATCAAGATCAAGCTCGATGAAGTTCTCCCTTATTTCTTGAGAATAAGGTTTCTGCTTTAATTCTATTCGGCGAAATTTTTCCGAAGCGTAATTAATCAATTCTGGAATACGATACGCCCAGATAGCCCCTTTTGCTCTAGCTTGCTCTTCCCGTACTTCGATCCATGTCTTCGAAGAGACCAAATTAAAAAATTGATCTGCTTGAAGTCGTTTTATAGAAACTAGTGGTTGGATTTTAAGGAGATTTTTTAACTCGACTAAAAAAGTATCAAAGCCTTTTAAGCTATGGGAATTTTTAATTCTTATTTTAAGAATAAGTTTCTCAAGATGTAATTCTTTAAACTTTTCATAATACTTATCATAATAATCCCCAAGCATTTCGTCTATGAGAGAGCTTAATTCTGTCTCTGCCATATTTAAAATTGGCAATATCTGAAAAAACATACAATTCCAGACAGGCCTGTTTTTAGGATTCCGCTTTTGTAAGGATGCTTGCATAGAGTCAATTAAGTGCTCCAAACTGTCTTGTAGATTTAGCTCTTCTAGCTGATAACCTAAGGCGTGTCCATGAAGTTCAGGGCAAAAAACTAAAGAAATACCCACTAAGCGATGATCATGGCCTTCTTTTGTATGGTGATGGGCATCAGCATAATAAAGATAAGAAAAGTTATTCGAGTGGTTGAAATCTTGTTTAAGATCAAAATGATTAAGCTGATAAAACTCTAAGAAATCTACATGAGGAGGGTAGATATGACGAAGACGTCTATCTTCTATAAAAGAGTGTCTATGAGTATTAAAAGTATAATAATCTAGCTTATCATGATCCTTTACTAAAAAGGTTATCTGCTTAAGATCTAGCGAGGGATCAAGATCTATAGATTGTAGAAAAGTTTGATAAAAATAATGATTTAAATTATTAGTAGCATGTGATTTATAACAGATCAATTCAATTGTATTTTTTCTTGCTTCAGGATAGACCTTCTTTAAGGCTTGCAGATGTTGAAGAATATGGTAAACTTCCTCCCTTTCTTGTCTTGTATGAGGTAGAATATGTTTAATAAAACGTAAACTTAATTCTTCTTTATCGTTATTTGTTTGCCATACATGAAAAACCATAGTTGAAGAATCTAAATTTTGACATTTTTTAATTTTTGTTTGATAAGGAATGTCTAAAATTTCTTTTTTAGAAATAATTTCTTCAATAAAAATTCTGCTTACAGGAGAATCATGACGTTCAAAAGTGTAAATGCGATAATGTAATAATGAAAATAAGGCTATGGGATCTACACTTAAAACTTGAATAGCTTTTTCTCGAAGAGGTTTCGACTGAATAATATGTTCTATTAAACTTTGAGTTTGGGAAGAGACAAGGCTTCGAAGATACTTAGAGAGTGTAGGAAAACATAGAAATTTAAGAAGTGTGCGTAAACACACAATAAGATCATCAACCTCTTCTGCAGAAGTTGCCGCAAATAAAATATGTTGAAAGCGATCTTCTATTTGAAAAGCAGTATGAGTATAAAATAGAAAAATTTTTAGAGATAATTCTGCTAATGTGCCATCAAGGCAATTAAGATGTAGATAATTTTCCGTTTTTTCAATTAAATTCATTTTAGCGATATGAACAATTCGTAACTTTCCTTTCTCTTTTCGGTAAAGTGTCACTTGAGGAGTTGATAAATCGGAACGACCAAAAAATGTAATATCATATAAAATAGGAACGGCTTTATGATCATGAAATGACAAACGAGTGGAGTAAACTAGTAAAATTCTGCACAAAACTTGCTTCTTAAAAAGAACAAGTTGCTTTTTTTGATTAGCGGAATAAGATATTTCATTCCTGGTTTCGTTTCCTCTTTTATCTAAAAATTCTTTTAATTGTAGATCAATTTGCGCTAATTTCATTATGAGAGGATGAAGATGAGGTTGTTTCTTTGTTACTCGTGTACGTCCTTTTTTATTTAAAAATAAATCACTTTTATTGTTATCCTGATTAGAACTCTGAAGAGAGATATTCATAAATTATATTAAATTTAATTAGTTAATAATTTGATTTATCTGTTTAATTGTTAAAATACATTTTTATTTAGTTTAATTATTTGTTTTATGGAATTAAGCTTAGATTTGCTCAATTTTTGATTTTGGATCAAATATTTTTCTATTTTAATCTTACCCACTTATTTATTATATATTATATCAACTTAATTTTATATTAATGGCGATTATAAATAATATTCAATACTTTGATTGTTAAAGCTCGTTTTTTGACAAATAATTTTTATAAAATTATAATTATAAAAAGAAAAGGTTGTATTTTTCTTAACTGACTTTTGGAGAGGAGATAAGGCATGACGAAAATTGGATTGGAGGCCATCGCATTTGATATTCCTGAGCATTTTATTGATATGGTTGAGTTGGCGCAGGCTAGAGATATAGATCCAGCAAAATATACAGTTGGAATCGGTCAGCGTGAGATGGCTATTGCGACACCATGCGAAGATCCAGTTGTATTGGCCGCAGGAGCTGGATTGCGGCTTTTAAAAAATTTTAATATTGATCCCTCATCTATTTCTCTGTTAATTGTAGGATCTGAAACAGGGGTAGATCACAGCAAACCCATATCAAGTTATATCCATCAGATTTTAGGTTTGTCTAATGCTTGTCGTGTATTTGAGATTAAGCATGCTTGTTATGGGGCGATGGCTGGGCTTTCAATGGCGAATAATTACTTACTTTCAGGTAAAGCGAATGGTCGTAAAGCGCTTATTATAGCAACTGATATTGCTCGGTATGGCAAAAACACTGTGGGTGAACCTACTCAGGGAGCAGGAGCTGTTGCAATGCTGATCTCCGATCAACCACATCTCCTTGAATTTGACACTAAAAATGAAGGTTATTTTGCAAAGCATGTGATGGACTTTTGGCGTCCTCTTTATAGTAAAGAGGCTTTTGTAGACGGCCACTACTCTATTCAATGTTACTTTGAAGCTCTTGAAGCTGCTTATACTCTTTATAAAAAAAATGTATTTAAATCAGGCTTAGTCGAGTCTTTGGATCACTTTAATGAACGTTTTGTGGCCTGTCTCTATCATGTTCCATTTGTCAAGATGGCACAAAAAGCGCATCAAAAACTTTTAGAAGTTGATGCAGGCTTTCCATTTGAAAAAGATAGTTTCCAAGCAATAGATGCAAAGCGAGATTTTGAGAAAAGAACAGCTCCTTCATTAGAGTTAAATTCTCGCGTCGGAAATATCTATACAGGCGCCCTTTTTTTGAGCTTAGTGAATTACTTAGAAAATGTAAGCTCAGCTGCTGAGGGCAAACCTATTAGCCTTTTTAGCTATGGAAGTGGTTGTGGAGCAGAATTCATGAGTGCAATAGTCTTAGAAAAGGCTGGTAGCTGGATGAAGGGCAATTCCTGTAGGAAAATTATAGAAGATCGTAAACAGATCACAATAGATCGATACGAAGAGATTTTGGATGCCTGCGGAAAAATGGACCTCAACGAGGAAAAAGTCTGTCAGCCTGAAAAATGGAACTTACAACGTTCAGTGCTTTATATAGGGGCTAAAGAGCATAAACGTACTTATTCTGTTGATGGTAAGCTCATCTCTTGACTCAGGTTAAAAAGGAGATTGTCTCGATGAACGATGTTTTTATCATAGGAATTGGAGAGGCCCAAGTAGAGAAAAAGTCAAGTCTTTCACTTCGGGAACTTGGAGCTAAGGTGGTCAAGGAAGCAATGGCTCATGCGGGTGTTTCAAAAATTGATGCTCTCTATGTCGGAAATATGTTGTCTGGTATTATTGCTCATCAGGAGCAATTAGGATGTCTAATTGCCAGTAGCGCAGGGTTAACTGGAGTGGAGGCCATGACGGTTGAAGCGGCTTGTGCAAGTGGAGGAGCTGCTTTACATTTAGGCGTTTTGGCTATTGCCAGTGGAATGTATGATTGTGTAGCTATCTGTGGGATTGAAAAGATGAGTGATGTTGGCCACGAAGAGATCTCTTCTTCTCTTGCAACTGCATCTGATTGGGAAACAGAAGGCTCTAATGGTGAAACATTTATTTCACTTAATGCGAAAATCATGCAAGACTATATCCATTACTATGGAGTGCCACGAGAGGCTTTTGGAAGCTTTGCAATCAATGCCCATAAAAATGCGATGACTAATCCCTACGCCCTTTTTCATAAGCCAATCACTCAGCAGGACTATGATACTTCACGAATTCTTGAAGATCCCATACGCCTTTATGATGCCTGTCCTATTTGTGATGGAGCTGCTACATTAATACTGGCTTCGAAATCTTTTATAGAATCCATTCCAAAGTCTTCTCCTCGGGTTCGCATTCGAGCATCAACGGTTGCAACAGATATAGTCGGTCTAAAAGCTAGAAAAAGCCTTCATGTTTTAGAAGGTGCTATCCATTCTTCTCAACTTGCTTATCAACAGGCAAAGGTTACACCTGAAGACATTGATGTATTTGAGCTTCATGATGCCTACTCTATTATAGCAGTCCTTTCTTTAGAAGCGGCTGGCTTTGCTAAACCGGGAAAAGGATTTGAGTTAGGTCTGATTGGAGATATTACTCTTAGAGGTAGAATTCCCATTGCGACTTATGGAGGGCTCAAAGCTCGAGGTCATCCTATTGGAGCAACTGGAATTTATCAGATTGTTGAAATTATTCAGCAATTAACCCATCAAGCTGGAGAAAATCAGGTTCCAGGAGCGGTTATTGCTATGGCTCAAAGTATTGGTGGTTGTGGAGGTACGGTTATGACACATATCCTTGAAAGAATTGAGTAACTTATTTACACAAAATTTAATCAGGTTATGAGGTAAACTTATGAATAAAGCCTCCTTAAAAAGATCTGATCACTGGCCGCATCTTTCTTTAGATGATCTCCATAGGCAACCGATCAGCTTTCAAACTTCTGCACATGCTAAATGCATACTAGCAGGTGAACATGCCGTGCTCCGTGGAAGCCCAGCTCTAGTATTTCCCTTACTAAAACAAGAAATTATTTTAAATTACCAAGTTTCTGATCATCCTCTTGAAGTACTAAGTGATTCTTTGTCAGATGTTTTTTTGGACTTATTTTGGAAAACTATTAAAAAAAGTTTAGAATTTTTAAACAAAGACATTGTTGGGATAAGAGGAAAAATTTTCCTTGAAAATCATATTCGATTAGGTGTTGGACTAGGTTCTTCTTCAGCCCTTTGTGTTGTAGTCTCACGTTGGTTAATAGGAAATGGTTGGTTAAAAGAAGAAGAACTATTTTACTTCGCACATCATCTTGAAAATATGTTTCATGGTCAAAGCAGTGGCGTTGATATTGTAGGAGCCATGGTTGATTATCCGATTTATTTCAAAATGCCAGATACTATTCGTGAAATTCATGCAAGCTGGCACCCTAAACTCTATCTTTCTTATTCTGGTTCTATAAAAAATACTGAAAAGGCTGTGACTAAAGTTAACAATTTGAGGAAAAAGCATCCCGAATTAAGCAAACTCATTGATGAAAAAATGGAAGAGAGCGTTCTCCTAATTGAACAAGCGTTAAAAACAGATAAAAAGCAAGGCTTACACATGCTGATTACTGCCATTGAACAGGCTAAACATTGCTTCAAAGAGTGGGGTTTAATTTCTCCTAAATTGCAACAACATCTAGATCACTTATATCGCCTAGGTGCTTTAGCTTCCAAGCCAACAGGCGCAGGGGAGGGAGGGTATGTATTAAGCTTATGGGAAGAGGATACGCTACCAAAAGACAACGAAATGGAATTCATTGCTCTTCAAATCTAAGAGCCTGTCTACGAATTTAAAATTTTGATTAAAAGGTCCTTTTTGCGCTACTTCTTTAATAGACCTCTTTCAAAATTTCATTTGTTTGCTAAAATGATTCTTTTCGGCATCTTGATTGCCAAATTTTTTAACCATATATGCTTTCAAAATTTGGCAATCAATCTGCTCAAAAACAATTCATTTTTTCAAACAAAGCAAATTTCGAAAGAGGTCTAATAAAAGCTTGAAAATATTATCAAATATTTCCGGCGCTTTTATTAAAGAATTTGCATCAAAAATGCCTCTTTTAATCAAGATTTTAAATCGTAGACAGTCTCTAAAACTCAGGTTGGTAATTCACTCTTTTAATTGTAAATTGCAGATCACCATATCTTGCTGAATCTCCATACCAATATAAGTGGCCATCTAAATAATTTTTTACTGTTAGAACAAATTCAGACATCTGATCGTCATCTGGAAAAATTTTTTTTAGTTTGTTACCTAACCTGATTGCTTCACTGATTTCACTATTTAAAAAGTGCAAAACATAGTCAAATGCTTGTTGGAGATTCTCATATTCTTTACGCTTAATAATTACTAAATTCTCAAGTTCATGACTAGCAAGTTCTTTGCGAAGAGAAAAAATATCGTTTGTTAAAGCGATGATATTATATGTCGCTTCCAAAAATCTTTTTACGACTAAATTTGCTCTTTTTTCTTCGCTTAACTGAACCCGACGCATCAAAAAAACAAGCTCAAGTGTAGAGGGAAATGCAACTGTATGCCTTCTTCTAAACATATAAGTCTCTTGCGATGAAGTGATATCATCATGTTCTGTATGCTCCCATACAACAGCTTTCAGATAATTATCCATGCTTTTGATAAAATAGAAAGTATTCATATGATTATTTCTTGTTAACTGCTCAACAGCAAAAAGAGCTCTACAAAGAGGTTCATAGAGAGGAAACGCTAACCGAGGAACATCCACAATACTTTTATACTTTCCAGCCAAAATATTAATAAAAGATTGGACAATATCGATTAATTTATTGTAATTTAAAGTTCCGTATTCAGGAAGGTAATTGACCATATTATCTAAGACATCATCAAAAGCAAAAATAAACATAATAATATATAAATAGGCTTTAGTATCTTTCAGTTCTATATCAGGAATAAAATGAGCAGTTAAATTAGCGAATTTTGATTTTGAGAATTTTTCATAATATTTTTCCCCCTTTTTTATGAGCTTAATATCTTGAGCCCATTGAATGCACTCTTGTTCCATATGGTTAATATTTTCTTTATCGATATTAGGGTACAGGCCGAACGGTTGTAGGCATAAAACATGACCTTTTAAATGGACAGTGCCTTCTTCACTTTCTACCGAGCCCAAGTCAAATTCAACAGCAATTGGATATCCAAGATTCTTGCTGGAATCTAGATCTAAATGAATTAATTGATATTTTTCCATCTTTAACTTCTCCTATCAAATTGAGCAAATGGTTGCACAACTTCTATCATGCGAAAGTGAGTACGAATGATATCTTCATCTGTCCTTAAAAATAATAATTTTAAATTTGGTCCTGCATCTTGTGTAAAATAGATAGTTAAACCCTGATAACGCATTTTCCAAATGTTCTGCATAGCTATAACTGTTTCTGCTATAGCATAAATAATTGGTGGCCAAGAACTTAACATTGTCGCATGCATGGCCATTGCATTGGACTCTGCTACTTTACCGAGTAAATGAAAATCTCTTGTATAGATGGCTTGTTTAATTGCAGATAAATCCTCACTTACTTTAGTTGGCCATAAGGAATAAAAAGGGCTAGTCGTAACTGTACGTTGCATGGCGTCTCGTGAACTGATCTGTTTTTCCTGATGACTCAGAATCAACAGACCTATACATAAATCTGGCCATACTTCTGGAATTGCTTCGCCATGACTATCCATACCATCCGCTCTTTCTCCTACATGCCATTCAACAAATCCTGGCCAAATTGAGCGACATGCACTTCCACTTCCTAAACGAGCCAAAATTGACAGCTCATGCGGCTTTAATTCCCAATGAAATAATTGGTTCAGGGATTTAATAAGAGAGGCAAAGCCACTTGCTGAGGAGGCCAAGCCTGCTGCTAGGGGGATGTTTGTTTGAATTGTGATCTGAAGATGCCATTTGTGGGTTACACGAAACAGGTCTAAAAAAGCGATTAATCGCTTACAAAAAGGTGAAGCTAAATCATAGAGTTCATTATTATGTATGATGACATCCTGTTCAATGTGGCTAACCTTTAACTCTGTTGTAGTTCCTCGTTCCCCCAATGAAACAGACAGACTAGATGTGACCGGAAGATTCAGTTCTTGATCACGTTTACCCCAATATTTACATAAAGCAATATTACTTGGGGCAAATGATTTAACAGGAGAGGGAGCTGCCTGATTATTTTGCTTTTTGCCAAGGATTGCTTGGACAATATCGGCTTTTTTCATGCTCAATCCTTTGTTCTTGATATACAAGTAAGCTCAAAAATTCCAATTTTTGAGTTCATTTGTGTATAAGTGCAAGTTCTAAAGCCTGTTTAAACCAAGGCGTATATTTTGTGGGATTGGTTGCTAATTCTTGTTTTAAAGTATCGACATCTATCCACTGATAATTTTCCACTTCATTAGAGTTGATCGGAATTTCATCAGCTTCATAAGTGCCAACTAATACATGATCAATTTCATTTTCCGTTAAACCATTATCGAATTGAGCCACATAGTGAAATTTTCCTAATTCTGTTAAATTGGCTTTAATACCCATTTCGTCTTTTAACCGTTTCTCAGCAGATTTTAAAGTATCTTCTCCTGGATGTGGATGACTACAACAGGTATTTGTCCATAACCCGCCTCCGTGATATTTCTTTTTACTTCGTTGTTGTAATAATAATTGTAATTTGCCGTGACGTTTGCGAAAAATAAACACTGAAAATGCCCGATGAAGCATCGCATATTCATGAGCAAGAATTTTTTCAATTTCCCCAATTTTACGATCTTCAGGATCAACAAGAATAATATTCTCATTAGTACGCGCAAGCTTAGTAGTAGGCATATCATACTTTCCTATTTAAAAAAATTAATAGCCTGATAATCAAGATAATAAGTCTAAAATTTAGGTTAATTATTCTAATCATAGAGTAATAAACCTTTTGCTACTTTATATCCGTATTCAATGAGATTGAATTTTTTCTCTCTAAGCCAAGAAACAATATCGTTTTGATTTTGGCGTTTAAATATCGTTAAAATAACATCTGCACCTAGTGCACCGCATCCTTTCATAGCAAGAATGTCTGAATGTTTAGAGAGTTGTTTGATGATATCTTGTGTTTGTTCAGAAACAAACCCTTGTGCCTGTAACGCGCTCGCATAGTTTAGAATAGATGCGATAAAGCCTTCACTATCTTGCTGTTCTATGCTCGCCAAACCAGAATGCACAATTTTTTCTAATTCAGATTCATTAAAGGATGTTAATTGCTTAAGATGAATATGAGTGGCTAGTTTATTACCTGTATGTATCAAGCCATATTCTAGATCTTGAAAGGGCCAAGAAAAAGTTTTAACCTCTTTTTTTGATTTATGAAAAAAGCAAATTCCTCCATGTAGTTGTGCAATCAAATCTGCACCACTTGGTGCTATTCCTTCGCCACTCCATGCAAGTTCTTCATAATCATTAATTAAATCAAAATCATCGATCTGTATGGATTGATGACGGCATTTAAGAGCTGTTAACAGGACAAATTGAGCACTTGATGCGCCAAATCCTCCTAGCCCTCGATAAGGATCAATAAATTGAATGTGATAAGGCTGATAGCAATCGACATATTGCTTGATTAACTTTCCTGCTGGGCTTTCCTCATGTATGCCTTCAATATGAGCGATCTGATGAGCATGATGCTGAACAATTAACTCAAAACGTGGACCTGTCGTTAAGATAATTGCAGGTCCTCCTTTTAGGGCCACATATTCCCCTAAGAGAAAAGTTTTACTTGGTACAGTAATATGGAGTGACACAACAAGATTTCTCCAAGTTAAAATTATATGGCTCCTTTTCTCATCAAGAAAAAGGAGATGTATGCCATATCAATTTATTGCTTTCGCAACTCAGCTAAGATCTCTTTAGCATCACTTTCTGTTATTCGTTTATGTGTTTCTAATCGTTCTGTAAGACGTAGTTTTAAGATGGGTAATTCTTCTTGATTAGCGCCTGAGGCTAGTGCCAAATTGGAGATATGCAGTTTCATGTGTCCTTTAGAAATGCCTTGAGTAACAAGGGCATTTAATGCTGCCAAATTCTGGACTAAGCCTACAGCAGCAAGGATTCTAGAGAGTTCTGCTGCACTTTTAACATTTAGCATTTTCAGACAAATTTTTGCAATTGGATGTAGACGAGTTACTCCACCTACAATTCCTACTACTAAGGGAGCCTCAATAATTCCATGAAGATGGCGACCTTCCATATACCAGCGGGTAATGGAGGTATAGTGGCCTGAATGGGCGGCATAAGCATGGACCCCTGCTTCAACCGCGCGCCAATCATTTCCTGTTGCAATGAGTACAGCATCAATTCCATTAAGAACACCTTTATTATTGGTTGCTGCCCGATAAGGATCTAATTGGGCAAATAGAGAACCTTCAACAATCGCTTCTCCTAATTCTGGGTTAATATCGCGTATAATAATGTGAGCTTGAGTAAGCTTATGATCGGCTAAATTAGAAAGAATACACATGCCTACAACTTCATGGGTCAGCTTCTCGATAGGGGATTTTAAAAACTCGCAAACTTGATTAATGATATTAGCACCCATTGCATCACAGGTATCAATCAGAATATGGATAACTGCCATATTATAGCCATCGCCTCGAGGTACACATCTCGAAATAATATCCCGTACTCCTCCACCTCTTGCAGTCATACCAGATGTGACTTCTTTGTTAACCCTATCAATGAATTCTTGCTTATTAGCTTCAATTTTCTGCTTGATTTCATCAAAGTTTTTAACCTTAGGCAATTGGATCTGTCCAATACTGAGTTGACCTAAATTTTGAGTAGTTATTTCCCCATGATCGCGTATCCATTTGGCTGTTTTGCTTGCACCTGCAATAATCGATGTCTCTTCCACGGCCATTGGAATAACATACTCTTGCCTATCAATAACAAAATTGAGAGCAAGCCCAAGGGGAATAGAAAAATAACCTATCGCATTTTCTATTAAATGATTGGCTAATTGAATACTCAAAGTGCTATCTCGGTTGAGGATAGAGACATCCTCTACAGTCAAAAGTCCCATTTGTATTAAACGCTTGATACGTTCTTCGTAGGATAATTTAGAAAATCCAGTTGATAATTCTGCAAAAAGGGAGGAGCGATGGGGAGCCGATTGCTTATTCATATGAAATTGCTTTGAATATTCTGTTTTTCTAGCAGATTCTAGCTTTTTAGAACAGCTAAAATATGTTCACAACCTTGCTTACCGCATGTACAACCCACGGGATGTCCTAAATAAACGCTATATTTCTCATGATCATCTAAACGGTTAATAACAGAAAATAAGTTGTTGCCAGTTTGAATAATGTTCCATTGTTGGAATTGAAGTTCTTCATCTTTAATCTCTTCTAGTTCTGGTTTAAGCTCTTCTTCGCCATCATTTTGAGGATTAAGAGCTCGCGCAATTTGACAATAGAAACAATTGCAAGATAGTTCCGCTTTAGGAAGAAGAGAATCCTCTAATGGAGCAATAATCTTAGCAATCCCACTAATTTTTTGTAAGAGCTCAGGCGGTAAGGTTGGAGCATTTGCTTGAGCTGGATTATGTTGCATAACAGCTCCCAGTCCATCTAAAGAACCAAAGGCAAGACGTATGGTTGGCTCAGTTACTTGATCTAGCAAACTGCTTAAACTCTCTTTTTTAGGAGATGAAGGAGGATGGGATAAATTAAAACTTTCATTTTCTAAATAAGTAGCATGGTGATTAAAGATGAGCTCAATTGTTTCTTTGGATAAACCTGGAATATTGATCGTATCCCCATCTATTAAAACAATAACAAGCAGATTCCCCTTTATATGAAGGGCTGTAATATGCGACCAACTTGTTGAGATGTAAGGCGGAATGCTTAATATTTTTTCATTAATCTTGATAGGCAT
This sequence comes from uncultured Parachlamydiaceae bacterium, assembly GCA_963838645.1. Lineage (GTDB taxonomy): Bacteria > Chlamydiota > Chlamydiia > Chlamydiales > Parachlamydiaceae > CAWIRV01. The sequence continues at coordinate 24,718 of CAWIRV010000011.1, forward strand.
AAGACTCCTCTCTTTAATAATCAGATATTATTATCTCCTATGCTACAGCTATTTTACTCTGTTTTCCTTTTATAAAGCAAGAAAATTTAGCACTCGGTTCTATTGAGTGCTTACTTTAGATTTTGAATGAATGTGATTTTTTACTTGTCACGATCCTAAATCCACTATTATGATCCCGATTATACTTGTTTAAACTAAAGAATGAGGATTTTGCCAATAAGGAGAGAAAAGCGTGGTACGTAAAACTTTTGTTATTGATACCAATGTTTTGTTACATGATCCCGAAGCTATTGGGAAATTTCCTCGTCATGATGTGATCATCCCCGTATCTGTTTTAGAGGAATTAGATAAAATGAAACGTTTTCCTAATGAATTAGGGAAGAACTCTCGAGCAGTCATCCGTTTTTTAGATTCTTTAAAGAACATGGGGGTTGGAAATTTACATACAGGAGTCAAGCTAGAAAATGGGGCAACCATCCGTATTCAGTTAGAGATAAAAACTGATTATAAGTATAACTTTGCCCTCTCTATTAATGACAATCGGATTCTTATGGCGGCTTTTCTTTTGCAAGAACAGGGTGAGAAGGTTGTTTTTGTATCGAAAGATTTTGCTGCACGTGTTAAAGCAGAGGCTCTTGGTATTGAAGCAGAAGATTATGAAAATCTTAAATATGCTTATGAAGCTGTTTATAGAGGAATTCAGAAACTTGATCTACCTAAGCATGAGATTGATATTTTTTATAAAGATGGGAAGATAAAGTTAGAAATCCCTGATATGAAATATTACGCTAATGAATACTTTGTCATGACCTCGCTTGAGGGTTCTTCTGCGATAGGAAAGTATAATGCTACTCACCAACACGTTGAATCTCTAATAAAAACGAATAACATTTGGGGAATCAAGCCACGTAATGTTGAGCAGCGGTGTGCAATGGATTTACTTTTACGAGATGATATTAAATTGGCGACCTTGATAGGTCCTGCAGGAACAGGAAAGACATTATTAGCCCTGGCTTGTGGACTACGAAAGGTTTTTGATGAAGGAGCTTATAGTCGTATTCTAGTTAGTCGACCGATTGTCCCTTTAGGGCGTGATATTGGTTATTTGCCTGGGACAAAAGAGGAAAAACTTTTTCATTGGATGCAACCTATCTATGATAATCTCGAATTTTTATGCGCTTCTGTAGGTAGTGAAACTAGCGATACCTTGAAATGGGTTATGGATAGCAAGAAAATTGAAATGGAGGCCGTCACTTATATTCGAGGAAGATCGTTACCCCAAATATATTTTATTATTGATGAAGCTCAGAATCTGACACCTCACGAGGTCAAAACTATTGTATCTCGAGCAGGGGAGGGGACAAAGGTGATTTTAGCAGGAGATCCAACGCAGATTGATAATCCTTATTTAGATAAGGACTCTAATGGTTTGACATATGCAGTTGGAAGATTCCGCGATCAGCGCATTTATGGCCATATCTTTTTAGATAAAACGGAAAGGTCTGAACTAGCTGCTTTGGCCGCTGAGATTTTATAACTCACCTTACGCAAAAAGAGTGGGATTTGGAGTGAAGCGAAAGCTCTCACGGTTTAACGCCCGTCAGTCACCCTATATAAGGAAATATAGGGTGGCAGTCTAGTGCGTAAAATTTGCGTAATCGGTAACCTATCAATAGATTTTTTCTTCTATATTTTTTAAACTCTTGCATCCTTCCTGTTTTCGCCTATTTCTCCTTGTATTACAATCGTTACCACTTCTAAGAATCAAGGAAATAAACTCAAAATTCAGGTTTGTAGTACTCTTCAATTATTTCTCTAGTATTCATAAACATTCCTGTAATTTTTTTTCCATTTTATAGTTTGTTAGCTCAATGCCTTTTCTCACTATCTTTTGCTCAGACAGAACCACAAATCCCTGCTTCTCAAAGAAGGGCTTCGCAGTGATACTTACTTCGGAAAAAATACGATTGATGTTAGAGTTTTTAGCTCTTATGAAAATTTCATTCATTAGAGCTGAACCCACTCCTTTGCCAATCCATTCATGGTGACAGTAAAAGCAATCAATATGGCCGTCGGGTTCGAATTCTGCAAAGCCAACAACTTTGTCTTCTATAACTGCAACAATAGGATTAGTTCTTAAAAACTTCTTTTTCCATCCTTCTCCTTCTAGGCTTGATTCAGGAGCCCATACATCGACTTGTTCTTGCGTGTAATGTTTAATATTAATGCGATGGATTGTGTGAAAATAGATATTCGCGAGAGCTGACGCATCTTCTACATGGTAGTTTCTTATTGATATCTCTGATGTCATAATGCCTTATTTCTTAACGTTGTTAAATTCTTTTTCAAAATTTCCAATTGCTTTTAGAATTAGACCCCATTCTGGAGTTTCTCTAAAAAACATGGACTTCATCAGCGCATAATCTTTCTCAAGTTCTTTTAAGATTCGAGCGGGAAGAAAGAGCTTTAAGGTTTCCTTCCTAGCTGTTCCGTAATTTGCCCAGCTTGATGCAAAGTAAATACTTTTGTGAGTGGCAACTCTTTCAAGCAAGGGGGTCTCAATAAGAGACTTCTCCTTGATTTCCGAATTTAGTAAACGGAAAAAGCCATAATAATGCCTCGAGATTCGTGGTGGAAGCTTCTTATCTTCTGGTAAATGAGCGTATTGGTGAAGGATTGTTGCTTTTTCTCAAAAAGTTCGTTCAGCATTCAGTACGCGAACCAATATTTCAGATTCATGAATTTTTTCTTTTAGTGCCTCCTTACCATAGCTCTGTATTTTATGTTCGCTGACAGGCCAGTGTTCTGATCTTGCACCGAAAAACGGTCTATCAATCCATACACTTTGGAAAGGGGCGTGCCTCCTTTAAAGGTGAGATGAGGCTTCATTTTTTGAAACGAAAATAGTCTTTCCAAAACCCATACGACCCAATAGTCTTTCTCGATAATTTCAAAGGGCATCTTCTTGATATCAGTTGCAGCTCTAAAGAAAAGTTCCCGTTCATCTTTAGACAGAAGATGGATTTCATTCATGGCTTGAACCCCAAAATTTCAAAAACAAGAGCTCGTATCCATGCAGGTGCAAATTTCATGTTTTGCCTAATTTCATTTTCGTTTGACTCTTTTAGGAATTTTGAAATTTGTGCATGTGCTTTTTGGTCGATATGATTTTTTCCTAAATTCTTTAAAGCTTGTATTAGAAGACCTTCTCTAGTTCCAGCAGAAAGCATGTTTTTACTTGATTACCAATTTTGACTTTTTTGGATGCAGCCTCAGTTAGAAATATACTCAATAAAGCTGAATCCTGGAATTTAAGCAGTAGCAATTATGATAGAATTTAAAGTAATTCGTTGAAACTTATCGTTAATTCTTTTTTCTAAAACATCCTTTATCTTTGGAATGTCTTCAAAAAAGAATTTACGAATTGCTTTGCCAAAATTCTCAAATTTATCATGACACTTATTATACGTATTTTTCTCTCTCATTATCTTCCAGAGCCTTTCAATTGGATTTAAATTAGGTGAATAAGGGGGAAGATAATGTATTTCAATTTTCGATGTTGGTAGATAGGCTTCGATGGCTTTGTTCTTATTCGCGCGACCATTATCAGAAATGATATGAATTTTGGATGCTGAAGAATAAGCTTCTAGATGCTTTAAAAACTCGATCATGCTTTCAGCATTTACCGATTTGTACTCTTGAGCTATTAACTGCATGTTCTTAACACTTATTGCTCCTATAAAGTACAATCGATATTGCTTGCTTGTTGTCGGAAGTGTTTTCACTTCTCCTTTTTTGATCCACCCATAAACTGATTGAGACTGGAATTCAGGATGCACTGCATCAAGAAAATAGATTTCATGATCATTTGGGAGGCTTTTCTTTAGCTTTTCATAGTATTCAATGAATGCCTCTTGCTTGGCTGGGTCTAGCTTGCCTGGAACTTTGATAGGCTGTTTGTAAACAAAGTCATGTTCTTTTAGCCAAGCAATCATTCCAGGGGTTGAATACTTAATCCCATATCTGTCTTCAACGTATTTGCAGATGTATTTAGCCTTTAGATAAGTATTTTTCTGAACATGATCAAGCAACTCTTGAGTTTGCTCTGCATTCAATTTGCTTTCACTTCCTCGATCATGCTGCGTCTTATTTTCTTTTTCATAATCCATTAGATATTGGTACACGCTACTGACACTAATGCGATGGGCTTGAGCAATTGATTCTGGAGACATACCCTCGCTTCTTGCTAAAATAATACAAAGGCGCGTGTATTCGCTCTTATCTTTTGTATGCCTGGCTTGCCTTTCTAATTGTTGCTTTATTTCTTGAGAGAGTTTCATCTTATCTCATTTATGCTTAATGATATTAAGTATACCATTTTCAGCAAATTTATCAATTCTTATCTTTGGTTTTTTCCAGTTTTCAACTATACTCAGTATATAATTCGACCAGGAACTTGCATAGAAAGGCCGACTAAATTTGCTGCATGAGCACCTGCAGGTTGAATTTGCACTGCGTCTTTTTCCGCAATTGCTTTTGCCACTTCATTTAAATCAGGAGGAATAAAACCTAATATATCATGTTTTTTAGGATAATCATAAAGACCTCGTGCAAGCCTCCGTATGAATTTTTGTTTTCCAAGTTGGGACAAAGCTTTTCTAATAGAAGCATCACTCCCTAGGTCCGCAAAATGCATTGGCGTAAAGCACCAACCAGGACCATGCTCGATAATTCTATTTTTTACTGTATTTTCGATGCTGTAGCGCATTTTTGATCAACCTCTAATTTTCACAAAAAGATGCTAGTTTTTGTGAATGTTGTTGTCTAAGTGAATCAAAAAAAGCGTCATTTCACAGCTTTAAAGTACATCTTTTCAAAATAATGAGGATGAATTAAGATGGCTACAGTGAAAGCAACCATTTTCTTTGAAAAGCGCTTTTGGGTGGGAACTTTTGAGCGCGCAGATAAAGAAGGATATGCAGTTGCGCGTCATATTTTCGGTGCAGAACCTTCTGATCCTGAAGTTCATGAATTTGTTCTAAATCATACTATGTAGAGCTAAAATTTGGAGAAGCTAAAGAAGTCAGTATTCAAATTCAGCGAATGAATCCAAAAATAGTACAGCGAGAAGTTCGTCGAGAAATGGAAAAAATGAAGGAAACGTCAAAGCCTTCAACTTTAGCGCAAGACTACATGCGAGAAGAGATTGAGAAGAAAAAGAAAGAGAAAAAAAGCATAAGCAGCGCTGAAAAACAGGCTCGTAAAGATGAGCAATTTTCTCTCAAACAAGAAAAATGGAAAGAAAAACATCGTGGTCATTGAATTAAAAGGCAAAGGCCCCTCAAAGATGGTTCACCCAGATTTGCTATTAGCCGAAAAGTTCTATAAGCCATCTGGACTTGTCCTTCAGAATTTGAAAACAGAGGATGAAAGTGCAGACTATGGAGCTTCTGAATTCAGAATAAAGAATCAGTCTATAAAATTTCGCGTAGGGAAAATTACCCCTACAAAAGTTGGACAGTTTGTTACTTTTTGGAAACGTTTAGGTATGGGACCTATTTTACCTTATGACTCTAACGATTCTATTGACTTTCTTGTTGTAAGTGTGCGAAATGAAAAATATTTTGGCCACTTTATTTTTCCTAAAACTATTTTATGCGAAAAAGGAATTATCTCCTTCAATGGAAGGGAAGGTAAGAGAGCTATGCGAATCTACCCGCCTTGGGATAAAGTCGATAATTCTCAGGCTAAAAAAACACAAGCCTGGCAATTGAAATATTTTATTGATTTTTCTGAGAATGTTAACAGTGATTTCGAGCGTATTCGACGTTTATTTGAAGTGCACCAAGCTTAAAATGGCTAGGTTTATTTGAATTTCAAGTTATTTTTCATGCAGCTTATTTTGATCCAATTGAATGATCATCAGCAATATCGCTTATCCAAGTATCTTTATCCCAAGAAGAAACAAAATTTTTAGTAATGGGTAATTGCTTTTCCAATGGATTTCCTGCTTGCCATTTTCCAATTAGCTCAGTAAAGGGAATTTTGACTGTAAAAGGACCATCAGCAAATCCGCCAACTGCATAGGGTTGAAAAACCATAATTAAAGATTCGTGATCAACTATGAATACTTTGATCAGTTCTTGATCTAGGTGATCACGCAGAGGATCAACATCTTGAAAGTAATTACAATTATTGTCATTTTTGAGAAAGTTTTCGCAATAGCTTCTTAGAAATTCCTTTTGACTGGGTAGGGGAAACAGGTCATTTAAAGCAATTTCTTTAAAGGAACCGTTTATTTTAACGTATGTTTTGCCTTCATATCGTATCCATCCATGAGGGAGATGAGCAAAGACAAAAACATCTCCCATAAGACTTACTACATGATCCGAGAACAAAATGGCTCTTAGATGATAATTCATTTGAAAAGGAACTCCTGACTTCCGCGGTTTTGTTTAAGAGATTCCTAAAAATCAATGACTTAGTATTTTTTTAGTACACTACATTTTTCTCGTAATCGAACACTTTTTGCGGATAACGAATACGAGATATGCCAAAAGATTTGTATATTTGTTTTGCCTCCTTACTCATACTTGAAGGTAATTTATAACGCTTTCCCGTTAACTCATCTTCCATAATGCTGGCTTGCACATCAAGTAAAGCTTCTCTCATCCGTTCTAAACTAATGCCATCATCAATAAATGCACTGACTTGATGTATAGCGTACTTCGATAACGCAAATGCAAGATAGCAAATTAAAATGTGGGCTTTTACTCTATTAGGCTTAAAGTGGTATATGGGCCTCATTTCCAAGCTGGATTTATTGATTTTGAAAGATTCTTCAATGACCCACAACCGCCTATATTGACTTAGGATTTCTTTCGTTGAGGTGTTTTTTTTACTTGTAATCACTCCATGTAACCCATCCCAAAGAGCTTCCTCTGCTATCTTATCTTCGTTTAAAGTTATATTTCCTTCTTGCTTATCATTTATAAACTTAAGATAGCCTTTGTTTGTTATTAACTTCTTTGGATTTGCCTCATTCTTCTTTCCTAATTTGACTTTCAGTTTTTTTATTAATCTTTCTCTATCTACACGATCTTTCTTAGCTCGACTTTCACTAAAACTCACTAATAGTCGCCTTCCTTTATATTCGTGCTCCTGAACTTCCATTATTTCATTTTCTTGAATCTCTACTGATGTCTCTTGCCTTCGTTTCAAAATAGTTTGTTTTAATTTGCCTGGAAGACTTTTTAACTTTGCAGCAACTATATAATCCAATTCCGCTGCATCCATCTTTTTTAGATTATCCTCTGACATCATAGCTCGATCAGCTATCACTGTTACATTTCTTATTTTGAATGTTTTTTTCCATTCCTCTAAGCATACTAATAAAGTATCTACCTCCGCAGTATTTCCTGAAAATAAGGTGTAACCAACCGGAAGACCTGTTGAAGTTGTCGCTAATGCTAGCACAACTTGAACTTCTCCAATTTTATGAGCTTTGGAATAGCCTAGATTTCTCAAATCATCAGCTTTTTGACTTTCAAAATGAAGAGTGGTTACATCGAAAAAAAGAAGATCTAGTTCTTGGTTTGGACACAAGCTCTTAGAAAATTCAAAAATTTTTGTTTTAATTTCTGTTTCATATTCCAAAACAGCATCCATCATCCGATAAATTCTGTCTTCAGTGATAGGTCTTTGATAATTCTTTTTAAGAATTTTTGCTGTATGAACCTTGCTTCCTGGTTGGGCAATGCGAGCAGTAACCACATTCTTTAGTTGATTATAACGATACTTAGAAAATAACTCTGAAATCCCAATTCGGTCGCATAATGTGTTAAAAACAGCTTGAAATCCCTCATTTATCCGATATTTTTCAACTAAGCCTGCCAGTTGTACCCCATCGCAATCATCATATTCGGGGTCGGTGTTTTTTCGTGTATTATCAATCTTAGATAATACTCTTAGTTCGCTTTGAGCGACTTGCATAAGAATATTATACTGATTCTCATCACGGGCAACACCTATGTATTTAATTATTTTTTGTTTGACCTTTTTTCCTTCCCGAAAGGATTTGCAGATCATTAAGGTACGACGTTTGCTATTGGAGTGTTTTTGGCATCTTATAAACATGGTTTTAAATTACATTTTTGTAATTTAAATATCAAATAAATTTATACACTACATTATTTTTACTGACAATTCATTCTCTAAAACATATCTTAAATAACGCTCTACAAATTAAAAACCGCGGAAGTCAGGATGAATACTTTGATCAGTTCTTGATCTAGGTGATCACGCAGAGGATCAACATCTTGAAAGTAATTACAATTATTGTCATTTTTGAGAAAGTTTTCGCAATAGCTTCTTAGAAATTCCTTTTGACTGGGTAGGGGAAACAGGTCATTTAAAGCAATTTCTTTAAAGGAACCGTTTATTTTAACGTATGTTTTGCCTTCATATCGTATCCATCCATGAGGGAGATGAGCAAAGACAAAAACATCTCCCATAAGACTTACTACATGATCCGAGAACAAAATGGCTCTTAGATGATAATTCATTTGAAAAGGAACTTCATCTAAAGAACTTTCAGTTAAAATAGTGTCAATAAAATCCTTTTTGGTTTCTTCAATATTGTTGAATCTCTTATTCGAGTCTGAAGAACAAGCTGTAAAGATGAGAAGCAAAAAAAGATAACTTATTCTCATAAAACACCCAGTTTAGGTAATAACAACAAAGCTATGCTGGCCATGTTCAGGACGTAGATAATGATTGCCATTTTTCATATGCACGAGAATGGCGTGTAGTTTACCTTCCACAGTCCATTTGATAGCTTCCTGCTTTGGAAGCCAAATAGATTCCTTTTTTATGCAAACCAAATATTCTGTAATGACTCCTCTTTTCTTATGCACGCTTGAAATAATCCATTTTTCAATAAACTCTTCTTCACCTACTTCCCAGCGTTCATTCTTTTCTATAGCTTTCCAATATCTTTCAAATTCCTCATCGGATAAAGAGCTGATTTTGCGATTGGGATCAAGATTGCTCATTTTGGCAATTTTTGGACCATGACCTGGGTCTTCTTGAACATATCTTTGAGAAGCTTCTAATAAAGTTAGGTTTTGATAACGACTACCCCTTAGCATAACAACTAAAGCTTCATGCCCTGTTTCATAATCTGGATAAACGGCATACACATATGCACCAAAACCCGCTGTACCTATAGAGCGTCTATCCTTTCCTGTACTATAAGAACTTTTAAGAAGCGCTCCTGGATTATTGCATCTCCACGCTCGTGTGCCTCCACTTCGGATTGTCATATTTCCTTGTTCGTCGAAATACTAAACAGTGAATTTGCTTGGTGGATCTCCAATATTTGGAGGACCTGCTTTAGCTCTAACAAAAACCATATTTTCCACCTTATAAATTTTATCGACAAGCTCATAATCAAGAGTGAATAAAATCAAACTCTCCCCATCCTCTTGAGCTTCTTGTATTTCTTTTGCGCCTAGAAAATATAAACTTCCATTTTCAAGACGGCGAGCCCATCTTATTGTTTGCTTGGGGTCTTTTTGTATGTGTGTTTTGTAAGAAGCTAACTTTGCATATCGTTTGCACAAATCATGATAAACGTCTTTTAATAGAAGCTTACATAGCTTTTTGAGTTGATTGTAGAGGATGCGATAGAGAGGGGGTCCATACCATCTTTCTTGTCCTGATATAAGTTTTCCGATGAAAGATAATTTTTCGTTAATTGCCTCATTAGAAGAATTTAACGCTTTCTTTATTTCTAGAAAGATCTCTTTAGTTTCCAATAGAGCTTGTGTATCAGTATATGGCCTATATAAATGGCTGGTCTTTGAGTCATGCCAACCGAATTGCTAAGGAAGCTTTTAAAACTTTCGAGGAGCGGTCGAAAAAAACATGGTTATTAGGTTATGAAAATGAGTGTGATTGGGATCCTGCCATAGAAAAAATACTTAAGGCTTTTTTTTGTGAAGTTAAAGCGCCCTAGCAGGTTAACAAGTATCACCAGAACTTTTGATCAGTCGAAGTTATCGAATCTCCCGCCTTTAAAAATCTTCATACAAAATCTGCAATTTCTTACTTATGATTCTTCTGTAAGCTTGAAAACTCTACTTTACAAAAAGTATCAGACACCATATAATACCCAGTAACTAGGCATTTTATATGAAATTAGTCAATAAAACAAGATACGCAATTTTGGGGATGCTCCTTGATGGACCGTGCTCAGGATACGAGATTAAATCTCTTATGGGGAGATCAACAGCCTATTTCTGGCGCGAATCTGACTCTACGATTTATCCAATGCTAAAACTTTTGGCAAAGGAAGGAAAAGCTTTATCCGAGATTATTTATATTGGAAAGAAAAAGAAAGAGGTTTTTTCGATCACCGATTTAGGACGTGAGGAGTTTAAGACATGGTTTGAAAATCCGACGGGATTAGAAACTCCACGTAATGAGTTTCTTCTCAAACTATTTTTTGTTGCTGATCAAATAGAAGCCATTCGATTATTTCAGGAAAGATTGGAGAAAATCGAAAGGATTCATGCTGAGTACAAAAAAATAGAAGAAAGATTAGAAGGGTTAACCGATTCGCCAAAGAAATCGATTCGCCTTAAAGCTCTAAAATATGGAATTTGCTCAACTTGAATTGGAAATTCAATGGTTAAAAAAAGAAATTCATTGAGGATATAATTATGTCAAAGAAATTAATAGGTAAAGTAGCGATAGTGACGGGAGGATCGAAAGGGATCGGTGCCTCTATTGCAGAGGAACTGGCTGAGGAAGGCGCTGCTGTGGTGGTGAATTATTCTACAAGTAAAGAAGAAGCAGACCTTGTTGTGCAATCCATTAAACGTAAAGGTGGCAAATCAATAGCCATCCAAGCTGATATGACGAATCAAAAAGATATCGATCATCTTTTCTCTGAAACAGAGAAAGTTTTCGGAAAACTTGATATTCTTATTAATAATGCGGGCTTCTACGAATTTGCCCCTTTAGAAAAAATCACAGTTGAGAATTTTCATAAGCATTTTGATTTGAATGTATTAGGACTGTTACTCGCCTGTCAGACAGCTATTAAGCATTTTAATCCAGCAGGAGGAAGCATTGTCAATATTAGTTCTCTTGCGAGCAAGTCTTGGGCGCCTTATGCGACTGTCTATAGTGCTACGAAAGCAGCAGTTGATTCGATTACAAAATCTTTAGGATGTGAACTTGGTTCAAGAAATATTCGGGTCAATGCTATTAACCCAGGGATCATAGAAACTGAAGGAACACAATCTTCAGGAATTATTGACAGTGAGCTTCGCCAAAAAGTTGAAGCAAGAACTCCTCTTAAAAGAATTGGTTTGCCTAAAGATATAACTAAAGCTGCCATATTTTTTGCCTCCGACGATTCGGCATGGATCACTGGTGAAACCCTCGTCATATCGGGAGGATTTCGTTAAATCAGCTAAATTGCACCTTTTCAAGCCTTAGCAAGATGTGCTATCCTGTAAGGTTATTTAACCATGTATGATTTTATGACCATTAGCTTAGAAAAAGCTACATCTGAAGATGCTGAAGCGCTACATGCCATGCAAATTAAATGTTTTTTACCTCTTTTGGAGAAATACAAAGATCATGACACTAATCCTGCATGTGAGCCCATAGATAAAACTCTCATAAGAATAAATGACCCGTTAAAAGGTTTTTATAAGATTTTAAAGGATAACATTTTGGTTGGGAGTATTGCTATCAAGCATACAAACCCTGGAACTCTATTTTTAGGGCCCATTTTTATTGACCCTGAATTTCAAAATCAAAAGATTGCTCAAAAAGCTTTAAAGCTTATCGAAGATATATTTCCAAGAATAGATTTCTTTGAATTAGCCACAATAGCTCAAGAAAAAGGCAATATTCACCTTTATGAGAAAATGGGCTATATAATAGCCACAGGAGAAAATAAAAAATAAGCGATTCGATGATCATTCCCTTTTTTAGAAAAAAAGTGATGCGGTTTTAGAGTCGAAGGGAATAAAATTTCATCTCGAGCAATAAAGAGGTTGGTCTATGATCACTGGCATCAATCATATCACATTAGCTGTTAAGAATATTGAAACTTCATTTACCTTCTATAAGGATTTGTTGCAGTTTTCGCCATTGTGTAAATGGAATAAGGGTGCTTATTTTTTAGTAGGGGATTTTTGGTTTTGCCTGAATCATGATGAAAATAGGATCGTTAATCCATGTTACACTCATTATGCTTTCAGTGTTAGTGATGAACATTTTGAGTTACTGAGTCAGAAAATTATCAGCAGTAATGTCCAAATATTTAAAGAAAATACCTCACCAGGTAAATCTCTCTATACGGCCATAAATTAGAGATTCATGTCGATGATTGGCAGACAAGGATTCAAATTAAGAAAACGGATTTAGGCACATGGAAAAATGTGGAATGGTTTATTTAACCGCATCCTTTTGATATGCAATCGAATGATCTTCTTGAACATCGCTGATCCAATTGTCTTTATCCCAAGAGGAAAGAAAATTTTTAGTGATTGGTAGATGCTTTTCCAGTGGATTCCCTGCTTGCCATTTTCCAATTAGCTCAGTGAACGGAATTTTAACTGTAAAGGGAACATCACCCAATCCACCTACAGAGTAAGGTTGAAAAACTAAAATAAGAGATTCATGATCTACTACAAATGTCTTAATCAGTTCTTGATCTAGGTGATTACATAATGGATCAGATCCTCGAAAGTAGCTACAATCGCCATGATGCTTGAAAAAGTTTTCACAATAGCTTCGTAGAAATTCCTTTTGACTAGGTTGCGGAAATAAATCATTTAATGCGATTTCTTTGAAAGAGCCATTTGTTTTGACATATGTTTTACCTTCATAGCGAGTCCATCCATGTGGCAGATGAGCAAATACAAAAATATCTCCCATAAGACTCACCACGTTATCTGAAAATAGAATGGCTCTTAAATGATAATTCATTTGAAAAGGCCCTTCATCTAAAACACTTTCGGTTAAAATAGTGGCGATAAAATCTTTTTTGATTTCCTCGATATTATCCAATCTTTTATTTGAGTCTGAAGAACAGGCTGTAAAGATAAGAAGCAAAAAAAGATAACTTATTCTCATAAAACACACAATTTTAGGTGATAATAACAAAGCCATGTTGACCATATTCAGGTCTTAGATAATGATTTCCATTTTTCATGTGAACGAGTACAGCATGCAATTTACCTTCCATAGTCCACTTGATGGCTTCTTGCTTTGGAAGCCATATAGACTCTTTATCCATGCAAACTAAGTATTCGGTGATCACGCCTCTTTTTTTATGTACTCCTGAAATAATCCATTTTGGAATAAAGTCTTCCTCACCAACCTCCCAACGTTCATTTTTTTCGATAGCTTTCCAGTATCTTTCAAATTCTTCATCGGATAAAGAGCTGATTTTGCGATTGGGATCAAGATTACTCATTTTTGCAATCTTTGGGCCATGACCAGGATCTTCTTTAACATATCTAATAGAAGCTTCTAATAAAGTTAGATTTCGATAGCGGCTGCCTCTCAACATAACAACCAAAGCCTCATGCCCTGTTTCATAATCAGGATAAACAGCATACTCATACTCCCCAAATCCTGCTGAGCCAATTGCACGTCTATCCTTGCTCATACTATAAGGGCTTTTAAGAAGTGCTCCTGGATTATTACATCTCCAAGTTCGTTTTCCTCCACTTCGGATGATCATGTTGCCTTGTTCATCGAAATACTGAACAGTAAACATACTTGGTGGATCTCCAATATTTGGAGGTCCTGATTTAGCACTTACAAAGACCATACGATCACCTAATCTTGTATTTCCTATTTGGGCTACTACTACAACTGAGAATGGGTTTATGTTTTTTCGGTAAAAAAGTTGCCTACATCTTACCTTTTGATGAGTTATTCTATGGAATTTTAGGAAAGGTTGCAATTACAAAGTTGCATAAGGTTTGCTAACAGAAAATTCTCGTTCAAAATTTTTTCTAAAAATTAATTGGATTTCTATTGGTTCCATTCAGACCAGTGAAAATTCCAATTGAAAATGTCCGTCGTTTTGCGGTACATTTCCATGTTTAATATTAAGCGGTTTTTGACAATGAAAGATGTAATAAATGTTTTAAATGCTTTTTTGAAAGACTTGGAATCTACTGATTCCTTAGAAGGTCTTATCCATGCTGTTCGTGATCTTATCAACCTTATCGACTCCCACGAATACCTGCAAACAAGCATCAATGAATTATCAAAAACCAAAATGCATGATCAAAAACATTTTGAAAATATCGCAGTGGCAGTCGTTAAAGATGTGCATCGTGCAGCGTTAGAGCTAAAGAAAAAAATCGACTGTTCCTCTAGATTGAAGACGGGTATTAATGCATCGTTTTTTCATGAAATTAAAAGTAAGGTCAAACTCACTGAATATCCTATTGAGGAAAGACCCCTTGTGCTTATGGACCCTTTTCTTAAACTTCTAAATGCCATTTTAGATTCGTGGAGACAGAATATCTCATTACGCCTTATGCATCCATAGCATCCAATAATGAGCGCCAAGTTCATTAGAGAAATTACCTTCTCCGACAAAATCAAAACCTTTTGCAGAGACGCTGAGCATTTTCGGGCAAGAAGAGAGATGGCTTTATGGAATGTGGGATAGGATTATTCTTTTCCACGAATGGGAAAAAATGGGATACCTCAATCAGCCCTTAGAGATAAACTCGAGAGGTCTTCAGCAAATTATCAACTCAAGAATGCCTTGAAAGCAATTTGTCGATACATACTTGTCTACCTCTCTAAGCTTCCAATCAATGAAAAAAGCGAATTAACCTCATTAGCCTCGATAAAAACTGACTCATCTGCATTCTCCCAGAAGCGACCTGAAACATTTATCGTCAATGCTTTAGAACTATTCATAGAGCCGTTTGAATGCCAGATATGGATTCTTTCACATCACAACAATGGAGAATATCACCCCTCATTTTGTAGCATGGCGTAAGGATGGAAGTAGGGCGCACCAATTTGCGATGAATCTTACTTCACTGAATCGAGGTGATGTTCTTGATGATGAAGATTTACCAAGAAGAAGGAATGATTTAGGGATCAAGGGTATACTGAAAGAGATTTTCTTTCAGAATTCGAATGTTTTCAACGGAAGATATGTCAGAGTTAGACGAATTGCCATTTAAAATCTCCAACGAGCAATTATTAGCTGCTCTACCAAAAACTAAACAACGAATTCCAAAATTCCCTGTAGATGCCTACAGAGGAGTATGTAAGAATCCATACTTAATTTTTTTCCAATCTTTCAATTTTTTAATTTAAAAATCTGTTTCATATTATTCTTTTTTTAGAAAGTTCTGACTCATTCTGACGGAAGAGCTTTTCTCATTCCCTCGGAATAAATCTGTCGGAATTCATCAAATTCTGACTCATTCTCTAGAGTGAAATCCCCCTACCTAATATTCATGCTAAAATTTCAAGCATGAAGCAAACAAAAAAAGATCACATTCACCTCAACCTCAAAGTGCTGCATGTCTGGTCCGAAGACCAGTCTAAGCATCAGCTTTATGCTTTTTTTGCTTTGCTGATGAAAATTGATAAACGTAGCAACCCGAAAAATTATGAACATCAAAAAAGTCGAAATAGTTCCGATCAAACCTCATGAGGGATTGATTGGTTTTGCCAGCATCGTAATAGGCGATTGCTTTTACTTAAGCTCCATTGGAGTCCATACGCGACTTGATGGGAAAGGGTTTCGGATCACTTACCCAACCAAAAAAGTCGGTAATATCAATGTTGCAATTTTTCACCCTTAGAAAAGGAACTCAGCAAGGAAATAGAGCGGGCTATTTTTGAGAAGGCTGCTCAAATTTTTGTATAAACGTAAAGAAAGAAGTAATCCACAACAATGGTAATTCCGTGATTGAAAATATCAATAGGCCAGATGAGCCACATCCAGACATGGCCTCACAGTTTTTGACTCGCTTTGATGAAGAGAGGATTTTTACCTTTCAGACATTTGCTGATTGTAAAACGAGCAAAGCCTCCTATCTGACTCGCATTTTACATGGAACATTTGATGAGCATCATCGAATTACTGCGTCTGAATCAGCAGGGAGCTGGAATTTTTTTCACGGTTAATGCCACAGATGGTCGAGGACGCAGTGGAACTAACATCACAAAAATTAGAGCTGTATTTGTCGACCTTGATGGAGCTCCTTTAGATGCTGTCTACGATTCTCCTCTAGAACCTCATCTCATCATTCAATCTAGCCAAGGAAAATATCATGTTTATTGGATTGTAGAAGGTTTGGCACTCGATCAATTCACTAATATTCAAAAAATCTTAGCAAAGCAATTTCAAGGAGACACTAAGGTTTGCGATCTTCCTCGAGTCATGCGACTTCCAGGCTTTCATCATCGTAAATCAGAACCGTATTTAACCCATGTCATTCAAGAAAATCATCATCAATCCTACTGCATTGAGCAAATTATGTCTGCTTTCAAAATGGATGTAACTCCAGTTTCTCAAAAAGAACCTCTGTTAGGTATAGAGCACGATCCTATTCTAAAAACTTTACAAGAAAAAAATATGCTACGAAATCCCATTCCCAGTAAGACTGGAGGATGGGAAATCATTTGTCCTTGGGCTTCTTCTCATACTACAAAAGATTTAGGTACTCATTACTTTGAGGCCCATACGAATGGATATGCAAAAGCTGGGTTTCACTGCTTCCATTCTCACTGCAAGGATAAGAATATCGAGCATCTCAAAAACTGGCTTAAAACTAACTTTTCAACTGTATTGAATAATGATTGGGTTATCCCAATTCCTTTACCAGAAAGTTTGCCAGAAGTCGCGCAATTTAATGAGGCTCTTCTTCCGAGTTTTTTAAAGGGTTGGATTTTGGATATTGCCGAACGGATGCAGATTCCTCCTGATTTTTCAGCTGCGGCATTGTTTGTGATTCTGGGATCATTAATCGGCAGAAAACTTGGTATCTATCCAAAACAAAAGGATAATTGGATCGTTGTTCCCAATCTCTGGGGTGCAGTGATAGGCCGTCCTTCCCTTCTTAAATCGCCTGCCATAGCCGAAGTTATGAAACCTCTTGAACGATTAATTTTGGAATCGATTGAAGAGTATAAAGTTCAACAATTTCATTTTGAGAAGCAAAACATGATTATAGATGCCCAAAAAGCTGCCTTAAAAGAAAAATTGAAACAAGCCGCGAAAAAAGATAACTGCAAGCTAGAAGAGATGGTCAATAGCTACCATGAATCAGTGATTAATGAACCGATTTTAAAGCGCTATAAAACAGAAGATAGCACTGTAGAAATGTTAGGACAAATTCTTTTACAGAACCAACAAGGAATATTGGTTCATCGAGATGAATTGACGGGATGGCTGAAATCATTGGACCGCTATGGAAGAGAAGGCGATCGCTCATTCTACCTAGAATCATGGAATGGAACGGGAAGCTTTACAGTGGATCGGATTGGAAGAGGCTCTTTGCATATTCCTGCTTTATGCTTATCTATTTTAGGCGGAATCCAGCCAGGACCTATTGGCTCTTATGTTTATCAAGCAACCGCAGGCGGTACTGGAGATGATGGACTTCTTCAACGGTTTCAAATGACTGTGTGGCCAGATACTCCAAAGAATTGGAAAAACATTGATCGCTTTCCTGACAGCAAGGCTAAAGCTCAAGCTTATGAAATTTTTAATCTATTAGATCGTCTGTCTGTTGATCATCAAAGATTGGAAGAAAGTGAAATACCAGCCCTACGCTTCTCCCTAGATGGCCAAGAAATTTTTAATGCATGGCGTACAGATCTTGAATTGCGCTTAAGAAAAGGAGAGCTTCTTCCTGCTTTAGAAAGCCATTTGGCAAAGTATCGTTCGTTAATGCCAAGCATTGCTTTAATCTTTTATCTTGTGGAGGCTCTTTCAAAAGGTCAATCTCTAACTTCAGTCAGCTATGAAGCAGCTATTCAAGCTGTTGCATGGTGCACCTACTTAGAAAGCCATGCACATCGTCTCTATTCTTCTGCTAAAGATCCTACAATGGAAGCTGCACGTGCTTTATTAGATCGAATCAAAAAAGGTGACATTCAAGATGGTTTTGCACTTCGAGATATTTATCGGAAACAATGGTCTCAGTTGAATTCATCAGAGCTTGTACATCAAGGTGCTAAGATTTTAATTGATTTTGGTTGGTTAAAAGAAGATTCCATAGAGCAAAATGGAAAAATCATGCGTATTCATCCTAGCCTAAAGGGAAAGCCATGAATATTTATACACACCAGCACGGAACTGACATTAATGACATGTGTACTGTCAGTGATGTCAGTTCTTTGACTTAAGCTTCAAAAAATAAGGAATGAGGAGAAACCATGAGCAACCCCAAAAAAGACATAGCTATCTCAAACCAAATCACTCTTTTAGTTGAGGCAATTAATTGCGACAATCAAGAGACCGCAAGACTATTGGTAAGACGGGCATTAAATGTTGTGTATGATAACAAAAAATCTCAATGGTCCTTTGATGATAAAGCTGATGTCGAGGTTGAAAGGGGCGAATTCGACGCTGTGGTTGCTTTAATTAGGAGTTTAAAACCCAAGGACTCTGTTGAGGCTATTTTAGCTGCTCAGTTTGTCGCTCTTCATCTCCAAGGAATGAACGCATTAGCCAATGATTGTGGAGCTACTAAATGTCATGGAATGATGATGGTTCGCTTAAGTCATCAAGCATTAGAAGTACTTCAACGCTATCGAGAGAAGAATCAAACAAACATCGAATCGAATTAACAAATAAAAAAAGGAGAATAGCCCATGGCGTTTGATTTCAGAAAGTTGCCAAGATGTGGCGCCAAAGCACGAAGTAATCATCATCAACCTTGTCGGCAAGCTGCAATGCCAAATGGACGATGCTATTGGCATGGTGGGGCAATGTTGATAAAGCATGGCTACTGCACAAAGAACGCAAAAGCTAAGCGCGTTGAGTGCCGACTTTTGATCAATGACTTGAGAAAGTCTCTTGTATCTTTGGAGGATTTTATCTATGTGGGATGACTTAAAATATATTGACAAGGACTTTGATATAGCCAAGGCAAATAAACATCATTTGAAGTATCTCCGAAAGATGCGGTCTGAATGCCCTCATCTACCTGAGAGTTTAGCGAAAAAGTTAGCTCTATGGGAAAGACATTTTATGGGAGATTTAGAGGCTACTAAAGAAGTTTTGATTTTATGTGGTCTAGCTCAAAAAGGTGATTTTGACTTTGAGCAAGAAGAATGGTTTCAGCCTGATTAGAATCGAATTCTAGTTGCAAAGTTCTATAAGCATTGATATTGTTTAAAATCAATAATGGAGGAAACCATCATGGAGAAGATTGACGATTATCTACAAATCAACGAAGCCGCAGCCTATTTGGGTATTTCACCTAGCACTTTGCGCAATTGGGAAAAGCAAGGAAAGCTATTAACCCATCGGAATCCTATAAATAGCTATCGCCTCTATAAGAAAAAGGATCTTGAGAACCTTCTGAAGTCTATTCGCAACTCAAGTACCTCTAAATAACCGCAAGGACCTCTCATGGATCAACTAGAATTTGAAGAGCTATTAAATCTCATACAGAATGCTGATGAATGGGAAAGGGTTGAGGTCAAACGATCGGCTGAAAAAATTGGAGATAGCGCGTTAGAAACTATTTCTGCTTTCAGTAATGAACCTGGCTTAGGTGGTGGCTATCTAGTTCTCGGACTTACGAAGAATGATTCGAATAAAGCTCCTCGCTATAAAGTTACTGGAGTTTCTAATCCTGATAAATTCCAAAGTGAACTTGTGACCTTATGCCGTCAAAATTTTAATAAACCGATTCGACCTGCTATTGACGTGCTTCTTCATCCACAAGGGCCTATCATCGTTGCTTATATTTCTGAAGCTGAAACTTATGAGAAACCTATTTTCATAAAAAGTCGAGGAATAGAAAAGGGAGCTTTTCGAAGAATTGGACCTACTGATCAACTATGTACTCAAGAAGATCTTGACATGCTTTACCAATTCAGATCTCAGAAAAAATTTGATAAAACAATGTTGGAAGAGGCATCCTGGAAAGATTTCGATCCGCAAGCTATAGCGGCTTATCGTGTGTATCGAAAAGAAGTTAATGCCAAGGCGAAAGAGCTTGCATGGAATGACCAAGAACTCATGATTGCCCTAAGAGCCGCGGTGGAGATCAAGAACGTAATTAAACCTACAGTGGCGGGGATTATCCTGTTCGGAACTGAAATGGCTCTGCGTCGATTGTTTCCGATTTCATCGAGAATAGATTATATCACTGTCGAAGGAAGAGAATGGGTACCACATCCTGAAAAACGCTATTCGCAATGTTATGAATTTGGCGAGGCTCTTGTTTTGGCAATCCCTCGTGTCATTGCCAATATTATGCGAGATATCCCCTATGCATTTTCGATGCAGCCAAACAACATCTTTCGTAAAGACATCCCTCTGATACCCGATGTTGTCATTAGGGAGGCTGTCTGTAATGCTGTCATGCATCGTGACTATAGGGTTATCTCAGACTTTATACTCATTCCAGTTGAAAGCTGCAATTTCGGCTGTGCCAAAGCCTCGGGCTTCAACGATCAAAAATGGGTCCTATGACTATATGGACCCATTTTTGATCGTTGAATCGCGAGAACTTTCGCATTGCCCAAATTGCAGCTTTCAACTGGAATGAGTATTACCTTTATTCCCAAAGCCTACTACAGTACGATAACAAAGAATTAAATGATCTACCCCATTCATAGCTCGATGAGGATAGTTCTCAACAGGCAATTGATAACGCTGTGCAATGGCATTTTTAGATAGAGTCATCTCATCTTCAGGAACGATTCCTTGTTCTTTAACTTGTAAAGCCCAATACATAGAAGCAAAATCCAACCAATGATAGGGCCATTGGCATCCCTCTTGCGTATAAACACCTACAAGCTGAGCAAAAAAACCGCGATCAAAAGCTGGGTTTTGGCAAATATAAACAGCTTTTCCTCTCTCAATTTTTGAATCTGTAAATATTTGGATGATTTCTTGGCCAACGATTTTTTCTTCCTTACCTAACAAAACCTTCTCCCATGTAAAGCCGTTAATCTCCACGCTGAAAAGGTCTCGTTTCTCCCAAACTTCGAGAGATTGGCGTACGATGCTTTGATAAGTATATTTTTCTTCTCCCTTCTCTACATCCACAATTTTAAATGCAATTTCTAATACCCTGTGTTGAAAAGAATCTAATCCAGATGTTTCAATGTCTAAGAAAATTCCAAGCATGTACTCATTCCAGTTGAAAGCTGCAATTTGGGCAATGCGAAGTTCTCGCGATTCAACGATCAAAAATGGGTCTATACTCATTCCAGTTGAAAGTTGCAATTTCGGCTGTGCCAAAGCCTCAGGCTTCAACGATCAAAAATGGGTCCATATACTCATATCAACCCATTTTTGATCGTTGAAGCCTGAGGCTTTGGCACAGCCGAAATTGCAACTTTCAACTGGAATGAGTATATATTATTTAACCAATCATGAAAGACGCTAATAGAACAAAACTCCTGTTACTATGCCACTAAGACATGTTCTCAAATTCGTAACGCCGAGATATAACAAAAAAACATCTTCATATTCAACTATTTTTTTTAACATGTTGAATCAATTAGGAAAGAGTTGTTTTGTAAAAAGATTAAATAGAAAATAATTCAGTTTTATTGAAATTTAAATAAAATAAATTGTTTAAAAATCTAAAAATAATATTTTATTCACTTATAGTTATTGTTTTAGCTATCATAATTCGTCCTATCAGAAGAGATAGGTACTCGAAACAATTTCAGATGATGATTTTTTGGAAATTTATGAATCTTAAGGACTTTGCCTGCTTTTAGTTCTTTTTCTGTCCTAGAAAGTTCTGAAATGGGCTTGTAGGATATTTCTGCCTTGCTATCATCGACTAAACGATTTGTTTTAAGAAGATAAAATAGTAAATCTTTTTGAATTGCTCAATTATGAGCATTAGCTCTTTACAGACATACCAAGAGTCCATCAAAATAGTGCTACATTCTATTTTTTTGTATGAAAAGCTCCATAAAAAATATCCTTCCCATGCTCTATTTTAGTTTTACCATCCCTTTCTAGATCGAAAATGCGATAATCAATTACTTACCTTACGCAAAAGCTGAAGATGATTTTCAGTTAGCTTAGAGATATCTAAATGCTCCAAATGCTGATCTGAGAGCAAATACATTTGGTAATTATTGAGCTTAGCGAGGATAGTGTTGACTTGATCCGTTGGCAAGCAAGCAAAGCGTCTTAAGTCCTCTTTTTGGCCATTTCGGTTAGAAAATAGAAGCTGAAGATGATTTTCAGTTAACTTAGAGACATCTAAATGCTCCAAATGCTTATCTGAGAGCAAATACATTTGGTAATTATTGAGCTTAGCGAGGATAGCATTGACTTGATCTGCTGGCAAGAAAGCAAAGCGTCTTAAGTCGTCTCTTGGACCATTTCGGTTAGAAAATAGAAGCTGAAGATGATTTTCAGTTAACTTAGAGACATCTAAATGCTTCAAATGCTCATCTGAGAGCAAATACATTTGGTAATTATTGAGCTTAGCGAGGATAGCGTTGACTTGATCCGTTGGCAAGCAAGCAAAGCGTCTTAAGTCGTCTCTTGGACCATTTCGGTTAGAAAATAGAAGCTGAAGATGATTTTCAGTTAACTTAGAGACATCTAAATGCTTCAAATGCTCATCTGAGAGCAAATACATTTGGTAATTATTGAGCTTAGCGAGGATAGCGTTGACTTGATCCGTTGGCAAGCAAGCAAAGCGTCTTAAGTCGTCTCTTGGACCATTTCGGTTAGAAAATAGAAGCTGAAGATGATTTTCAGTTAACTTAGAGACATCTAAATGCTTCAAATGCTCATCTGAGAGCAAATACATTTGGTAATTATTGAGCTTAGCGAGGATAGCGTTGACTTGATCCGTTGGCAAGCAAGCAAAGCGTCTTAAGTCGTCTCTTGGGCTATTTCGGTTAGAAAATAGAAGCTGAAGATGATTTTCAGTTAACTTAGAGACATCTAAATGCTTCAAATGCTCATCTGAGAGCAAATACATTTGGTAATTATTGAGCTTAGCGAGGATAGCATTGACTTGATCCGTTGGCAAGCAAGCAAAGCGTCTTAAGTCCTCTTCTAGGCTATTTCGGTTACAGAATAAATTTTGTAGTTGTTCAAAAGAAACTTGGGAAAAATTTAAACCACTTATTTGAGTATCAGATAGAAAGAAGAAAATTGAAGCTGGAATTTCAGAGATAAATTCATTTATTTTTTCTGATTTTAAAGAATAAAAATGAGTTATTTTTAGCTCTAATACACTCTCTAGCTGATCAAAGTCTTCATATGTTTCTTTTTCGATCAATTTTAGGCGATCAAAGATAAATTGTATTTGATCGGCAGAGGCATCCTTTAATTGACCTAAAGTGACTTTTTCAAATTCTTTATTACTTAAGAAAGCGTATTTTAGCTTTGATGACTTCACATCCATTTTTAAATCAACCAAGTTGACTAATTCTAACACTTGTTCACTTGCTTCACCTAGCTTATTAAAAAAGCTTTCCTTTCCAATTGCATCAATATTGCTTTGAAGTTGAAATTTTTTGATCGTTTCTTGCTGCGCTTCCGAATTCATTTCTCGAAAATTGCGTAAGGTTATTTTTTGAGCTTTCGCAACATGAGGAATTTCCATCCCATTAATAAAGCTTTGAGAAAAAGCAAGTGGGTAGTTATTATTTATGTGGATGATAGTAGGCTTTTTAAGTACTTTCTCAAAATAATTATAACATTCTTTACAAGCCTTAGTTATTCCATAAAAAATAGCTTTTGCAAGATGATATATTGACTTAACAATGCCTGCACATAAAGCTGTAGGAATAGCAATTATTTTGCGCTGTCCATATCCCCTAGGGATATACTTATCTTCATAACCAAGGTAATTCACGCTTCCATATGTAAGACATGGCGAATTTTCTTTGTGCTGTTTCTCTGATTCTTTTTTTGCTGGCAAGTTGGGATCGTAAAAATTAAATTTTTCTGCAATATTCATATTTACCAAATTACTAAATTTTTAATTAAATTATTAAAAAATATTTATTAATATTATATAGCATTTTTAATATTATATAAACATATTACGATATTCTGGATAATATTTTAATAATTACTTAATATCATCTTTAAAAAGAGGAGTGGATTGTATGGTCAGTTAATTACCCACCACTTTTACGTGCCTTATATCTTGTTCTGAAGTATTCCATGAAGCAATAAATCGAACTTCATTTTTTTCCTGATCCCAGGGATAGCAAAAGATTTTTTCTTGAATTAATAGTATCCAAGAGGCGGGCGCAGTGAAAAAGACTTGATTTGTCTCAATAGGATAACTCAAGGATAGGTGAGGGATACTTTTAAGTACGGAATTCGCCTATCTTCTCAGGGGTTTTTAATTAAAAATATTTGATAGAAAATCATATTAGAATAATTAAGTATTTTATTTGTGAGTATAACGATCAAATATTATCATCCTCTCTTTAGAGCCTGTCTACGATTTAAAATTTTGATTAAAAGAGGCATTTTTGATGCCAATTCTTTAATAAAAGCGCCGGAAATATTTGATAATATTTTCAAGCTTTTATTAAAGAAGTGGCGCAAAAAGGACCTTTTAATCAAAATTTTAAATCGTAGACAGGCTCTTAGGATTACCCATATTTTAGGATGCTTTTTTAATCTAATAAGTGTTTGGTTAACTTCTTCTTCATTAGATATTATAAATCAAATGCTTTTCTTCTTACCAACACTTTTACTCACATCCTTTATTTAGGACTACCGAATATTTTGTTTGTTTATAATTACTGTTTTATTTATTATTTTTGCTTATTTATCCTGCTAAAAAGGAGATAATATGAATGTATCTTATGAAGTGGAACAATACCGACAAAGTCTATCTAAATTAGTAAAAGATTTTTGTACTAGACAACAGAATGGAAGGAAGTTTACCGATCAATCAGATAGTATTTATTTACAGAATATTATCAAACGTATCGAAGAGTTTATTAAAGGAAATCCAGCAATTTTAAATGATCCTCACATGATCTCTGATTTACTCCGAATGGAAGCAGAAGGTTTACCTGGTCTTCAAGATATGATTATCGAAAAAGCACCAAAAGAGTTATTGCTTACAATAAAATTGGAAGGCAAGCAAGAGACTTTTTTCCAACCCTTTCTTGCTCAGAAAACTTCTTATTTTAATTGTATAGGCTCTTTCAGAGAAGCAAAGAGAAGGCGTATTTCTCTTAAAGAGGATACACCACAAGCCATTCAAATTTTGTTTTCTTTTTTAAAAACAGGTCAAGCTGATTTGACATCCGATAATGTGATAGAAGGACTTGAAATTGCTAATAAATATCAAGTGACGGAACTCAAAGTTAAGTGTCAAAAATGGATATTAGACAATGGCGAGACATCTGAGTTGTGGGAGATAGTAGATCGATTTCAAGCAACGATTTTACAAGAGGTGTTTCTGCAACAAGCAGTCACTCAGAACGATATCAAGATTCTTCAAGAAAGAGGACAATTTCTAACTAAGCTTGTCTTGGGCCCAACAAGCTTAGAAAATTTTCAAGAACTTCTTAGTGTTTGTCCAAATATTTCTTCTTTAGATGCATTCGGAGGACCGTGGTTAACTGATGAAATTCTTAGAAAGGTCATCCAACTCCCGCATCTAAAAGAGCTTAAATTAAATAATAGCTACAATCTAACTGGTGCTTTCCTTAACGAAGAAACATTAATCAATCTTACAAGCCTTAGCTTAGCTCATGGCTACGTAACCGATAATTTTATTAAAAAGGCGACAAAAAAATTAACCAATCTCACAAGTCTTGACTTAGGTTATAACACACAGCTAACCGAAACCAATCTTACAAGCCTTAGCTTAATTAACAACGGACTACCCGATAATACTATTAAAGAGATGGTAGCAAAATTAACGAATCTCATAAGTTTTGACTATTATAACCCACAACTAACCAATGATACTATTAAAGAAGTGGCAAAATTAACAAATCTCACACGTCTTGACTTAGGTAATCACCCACAACTAACCAATGATACTATCAAAGAGGTGGCAAAATTAACAAATCTCACCTATCTTAACCTAAAGGACTGTCAGGATCTAACCAATGATTCTTTTTACGAAATAGCAAAAAAACTAAAAAACCTCACAAGTTTTAACTTTACTGCATATAAAAAAATAACCGACAACTGTTTTAAAGAGATGACGGAAAATTTAACGAGTCTGACAAGTTTTGGCTTCCAAGGATGTGAGAATATAACCGTTAACTCTTTGATAGAGATGACAGAAAAATTAACAAATCTGACAGAACTTAACATAAATAATAATGTTAATTTAACAGAGAATTTCATTAAAAAAGTAACGGAAAATTTAACAAATCTCCGAGTTTTAAGTCTAAATTATAGCCCGTTAACAGATTATGCTGTGAAAGAAGTGGCAGAAAAATTAACGAATCTCGCGCATCTTGAATTACAAGATGGTACTCAGCTAACTGATAATTCCATAAAAGAAGTGGCAGAAAAATTAACGAGTCTCACGCATCTTGATTTATTAAATTGTAAGAATCTAACTGATCAATCTATTATAAAGATAGCAGAAAAATTAACCAACCTCACATATCTTAACTTAGAACGTAATGAGCTAATAGGGGATGTTTCCATTAAAGAGGTGGCAGAAAAATTAACAAATCTTATAAATCTTGACTTAGGCTCTTGTACAAAGCTAACTGATGATTCTATGAAAGAAGTGGCAGAAAAATTAACGAATCTCAGAACTTTGTTTTTACATGGCAATGGAAATATCACTGATGCTTTTATTCAAAAAATAACAGAAAAATTAACAAATCTTAAAGAGGTTGATTTAGATGATTGTGAAAAACTAACAACTGCCTCTTTGAAAAAGATGAAAAAACAATTAAACCTTGAGCGCAGTTGGGGTGATGGGAATGTATGGCGTTAATTTGAATTTTAGGTTTATTTCCTCCATCAATTTAAACTTGCAAATATTTAAGTAAATGAGTATGTTTTTAGTTGATTTAACCCAGAATTGAGAATGAAGAGTTGCTTTTAGCCTCTTTTCTAATTTTTATTTTGCTCGTTATTTCTCTAGAGATCTCTATTTGTCATCTCATAGATAAACAAGCTATTTAATCAATTATTACAAGCAGCCACTTATTCCACATTCAAACGGTTTTAGTAACCCATTAAGAAAGGATATATACCGTGAAACGGACTTATCAACCAAGCAAGCGTCGCCGAGCTTCTGAACATGGCTTTCTCAAAAGAATGAGCACTGCAAGCGGACGCAAAATCATTAATAGACGTCGCAGGCATGGACGTAAGCAATTAACAAGAGTTTGATTTATCAATTTCCTAAATCCTTGCGTTTGCGTACTCGCCGAGAGTACCGGTGTGCTACTCAGGGGTCTCAGAAATACATTGGGCAATGGGTTATCCTTGATATTCGCCAAGGTAAGGGGCCTACTCCAAAGTTAGGTATTACAGTGACCCGTCGCTACGGTAAAGCGCATCAACGTAATCGATTCAAGAGAATTGTGCGCGAGGCTTTTCGCCTCTCTTATCATACTTTCCCTACGGCTTTAGAAATTCATGTTCGGCCTCGCTCTGCGGCCGCTAAGGCCACTATGCAGGAGATTCAACAAGAGATTTTAGAATTTATCGTCAAAAATAGGCCTCTTGCGTAACCTTTCTCATAAGATCAAAAGATGAGATCGGATCTATACTCATTCCAGTTAAAAGCTGCAATTTGGGCAACGCGAAAGCTCTCGCGATTCAACGATCAAAGATGAGCCCATATAGAGCCCATATGGGCTCATCTTTGATCGTTGAAGCCCGAGGGTTTTGGCGCAGCCGAAATTGCAGCTTTTAACTGGAATGAGTATATACTCATCTCAGTTAAAAGCTGCAATTTGGGCAATGCGAAAGCTCTCGCGATTCAACGATCAAAAATGGGTCCATAATATACTCATATGAACCAATTTTTGATCGTTGAAGCCCGAGGCTTTGGCACAGCCGAAACTTCTCACTTTGAACTGGGATGAGTATAAGTCATGCAAAATTCGGAGTTTGATACTTTAAACCTTCATCAACGCCATGCTGTTAAAACAGTGAATGGCCGTGTCTTGATTTTAGCAGGAGCTGGTAGCGGTAAAACACGTGTTTTGACGCTTAGAATGGTATATCTTATCAAAAATTTAGGTATTTCTCCTAAATCTCTTTTAGGGCTCACATTTACAAATAAGGCAGCGGCGGAGATGCGCCATCGCATGTCTGCTTTTATGCCAGCAGAGGTGACTAAGCAGGTGACCTTATGCACCTTTCACAGCTTTTGTATGCAGATCTTACGCCAAGAGATTCATCGCCTAGGTTATACTTTAAAGTTCTCCCTCTATGATGAGCAGGATATGCAGAGACTAATCAATTTAATTGCTCGTGACATCTTACAGCATGAAGGAGAATTGCCTTCGTTAGCACCAACTATGGCAGCTATCCATCAAGCTAGAAGCAAAGGACTATCGCCTGACCAAATAGAGGGAACAGGAATAGTCTGGCATGATACTTTTACCCAAGAAGTCTATTGTCGTCTGCAAACAAGTATGCGCGCTTATAATGCTGTCGACTTTGATAATCTCCTTTGGCTGACTGTTGAATTATTTGAGCGCTTTCCAGATGTTTTAGAGATGTATCAAGACCGTTATCACTATATCATGATTGATGAATACCAAGATACCAATCCCATTCAATATAAGTTGGCTGCTCTTTTAGCTTCTAAGTATCATCATCTGTGTGTTGTAGGAGATGATGACCAATCTATTTATGGATGGAGGGGAGCAAATATTAAAAATATTTTGGATTTTGAAAATGCCACAGTTATCAAATTAGAACAAAATTATCGCTCAACAAATGTGATTCTAAAAGCTGCTAATGCTGTCATTAGTCATAATTGCACTCGCCATGCAAAAGCTCTATGGAGTGATAAAGGAGAAGGAGATTTAATTGAAATTTTTCATGCCCCTAATGAGTTAGAAGAGGCTCAAGCTATTATTAGACGTTTAATAAAATTAAGGGAGACATACCACTTGCGCTGGCGTGATATGGCAATCCTTTATCGTTCTAATGCTTTATCCCGTCAATTTGAACTGGCTTTAATCAAACAAACATGGAAACATGGTGACCGTTGGATCCAAGGGATTCCTTATAAGGTATTTGGTGGATTAGAGTTCTACGAGAGACGTGAGGTGAAAGATCTTTGTGCTTACTTAAGAGTCATCCTTAATCCTCTCGATCAAGAAGCTTTGCTACGTATTATTAACCAACCTCGTCGAGGAATTGGAGAGGAGAGCCTTGATGTCTTAACTACTTATAATCGACATCACCATCAGCCTTTATGGAATGTTCTAGAAACTGTTACTCAGCAAGGTTCGGCTTTATCCCATTTAAATCTAAGTTCAAGGGCCTTAAAGGGGATTCAAGAATTTATCCATACTTTACAAGAGGCTAAAGCACGTTTTATTCAAGGAGGATTAGCTGAGGCCATGCGTTGGTTAATTGCTAAAATTGATTATCAAAAAGCCATTAAAGAAGAAGTTAAAAGCACTCAAATGCGTGACTTTAAATGGGAAAATGTGCAAGAGTTGGTCTCTGCTTTAGTAGAGTTTGAAGAACAAACACAACAAAATACAGAATTAGATGGCTCTCTTCAGGCTTTTCTCGCTCACTTTAGTTTAGACAATCAAGCTGCTTTTTATGCAAAAGATCGAGATATTTATGAAGATAAAGTCAATCTGATGACTTTCCATAGCGCCAAAGGCTTAGAGTTTCCGGCTTGTTTCTTAATCGGTATGGAAGATCATATTATTCCTCACGAAAAGAGTTTAGCAGAAACTGGATTAGAAGAGGAGCGTCGCTTAATGTATGTGGCCATCACACGGGCTAAACAGTACTTAACAATTAGCATGGCTCAACAGCGCAAGCGGATGGGAAAAGATCAGGTAAGCCGCCCTTCGCGTTTTCTTTTTGAGATCCCTAAAGAATTAATCCGCGTGACAGACTGGCGTTATCCTTAAAACTGCAAGATTCAACTGGAATTTCGGCTGCACCAAAGCCTCGGACTTCAATAGACCTCTTTCGAAATTTGCTTTGTTTGAAAAAATGAATTGTTTTTGAGCAGATTGATTGCCAAATTTTGAAAGCATATGTGCACATATGGTTAAAAAATTTGGCAATCAAGATGCCGAAAAGAATCATTTTAGCAAACAAATGAAATTTCGAAAGAGGTCTAATGATCAAAGATGAGCCCATATAGAGTATATGGGCTCATCTTTGATCATTAGATTTCTTGCATAACCTTAGTGTTGTAGTTCCCAATTATGAATTCCAGCAATCAAATTAAACCTTAAAGAGAAGCGTTTTCTTCGATTTCTATAGCGATCCTTACCACCTAATAATTTTACACAACAATTAATCAAACTCCAAATAGAGAGAATTTTAATAAATCGCTGAGCACATCTCAAAAGATAACGCAGCCCGCGCTTGAAAAAAGAAACTAAGCTAACGTCAGTTCGATTTTAAAATCTAGATTTTAGCAAACAAAGAGGCTTGAAAAAAAGCTTCCTCGTTGGTTAATGTTTGTTTTCCACAACAAGCTTACAACCAAAAGGAAGCAAAAAATGATTAATTTGACCGAGCTATTTTGCAATATAGATGATTTTTGGAAAAATTTCGAGAAATTATGGAGCGAAAGATTACTTGCTGAAAACAAACGAGAGCCAAAAAGAGAGCCGTGCCTCTGCCCTAGTGAAGTCATGACGTTGATTATTTTATTTCATATAATCGGCTATAGGAATTTTAAGACTTTTTATAACAGCCACGTAATTAACTATTTGAAAAGAGAATTTCCAAATCTTCCAAGCTATAATCGATTTGTGGAATTGAAAAGTCAACTGGTCTTTCCTCTGCATTGTTATTTGATGACACGTCTAGGAAGTTGCAGCGGCATTTCATTTGTCGATTCAGCGTCTTTGGAAGTTAGCCACCCAAAGCGTGTCCACAGCCACAAAGTATTCAAAGGGATTGCCAAATGGGGAAAGACCTCTGTTGGTTACTTTTATGGCTTTAAGCTGCATATCGTAGTGAATGATGCAGGAGAGCTTTTAGCTTATATGATCACTGCTGGCAATATTGATGATAGAAAACCTGTTCCAGGGCTCGTACAAAAGGTCTTTGGCAAGGTTTTTGGCGACAAAGGGTACATATCCTCAGATTTATTTGATAGGCTTATGCAACAAGGGGTGCAGCTGATCACCAAAATAAAATCAAATATGAAAAATAAGCTGATGCCACTGATAGACAAGCTGATGCTTCGTAAAAGGGGAATCGTCGAAACCATTATTGATCAGCTGAAAAACATTTCACAAATCGAGCATTCCAGGCATAGAAGTCCGACCAACTTTTTAGTCAACTTGTTGTCGGGATTAATTGCTTACACCCTTCGTCCTAAAAAGCCATCTCTAAATTTGCGCGAAAATGAGCTTAAAGTACTGATGACGAGCTAATTGAAAATCGAACTGACGTCCAGGTTAATAAAAAGTGCCTTAACTTGGGGGATACGGAACTTTTTATACCAGCGGCTTGTGTATACCGCATTAGAATTTTGCGAATTCCTCGATCAGAATAAGGTTTTTTCCAAGAGGATTCAAAAAGATAAACACATTTTTTTCCTGGATTTGGGTTACATAGAATGAAAAGACTTCTCTAAATAGTAAAGGGAATGGCACGATCCGATCTTTTCCTCCTTTGCCTTGATTAATACGAATCTGACATCTATCAAAATCAACATCTCTAATTTTAACATTTTAGATGTCAATTTAAATATTATTCAATTTACTGGCTCTACTGGCTCGAACAGACTCATTAAAATTGACTTGCCAATTAGGATTGATTAATTAATTTTATTTGTGCCTACAATAATCAAATACTATCATCGCTTGTTTAGGGTTATCATTCTAATTTATAATAAAATATGATTTCTTTGAGCTTTTTCTGTCCTTGCTTGGCATTTTTCAACACCACAAAATTGCTTGATTCCTCGATGATAATCTTCAATTAACCAGCCTTTTTCTGATAAGCTAAGGCGATCTAATTCATTCATTTTAAGGTTGTTTGTTGCCCTCAATGCCCCTTTCCTTAGAGACTAGCTTAAATACTTTAATCCAACCATAGGCTTTTAAATGAACTAAAGATCTTCTATATTCACTTCACTAAGGCAACGATTGCCATCACCATCTGGATCAACTAATCGAGTCGGAGTAAGTCTTGTTAACCATAACCAATCCAACTTCCTGATCAGATTATCAAGGCTTGAATACCAAGAATCAAATAAAACACATTCAGGACAAAATCCTCTTTCTTTAGCCTTAACCAGCGCGAAAATGATCATTCTTAGTCATTCCAGTCTTTGCTTTATCATAAAGGCTATAATCTATAGGGATAAGTTGATCACCATCTGTCCAAATTAAACTTTGAAGGTTAATTCCCTTGACTACTCGATGATGTTTACCTGACCAGTGATAAGAGACAAGCTTACTCGCATAAGGTTTATCGAGTGTCGTATCATCAATAACTAAGCAGCCTCTTGACTTATCTACAAATGCATGAGCCTCCTGCCACAAGTGTTCCGATGTTGGCTCAAGTCTATAAAAACTCTAAGAATTGCATCATGAGAGGCTGGATCTGGTTTATCTGGTTGCACGCGAGCAGCTTCTGTACAACTATAAGCTTTTTGTGTTGCAATTAAAAAATTGATGTAATCTTCTTCTTGGCATTTTGGATTAGTCATACCAAATAAATTAAAATAACTCTAAAATTTATTCAACTGCGTAACTCCTAATATATTTTAGAGGTCTACAATTGAGATTTTGACTATTCTAATTAAAATTAATAAAGGCCATGTTTTTAATTTAAGGTGTTATAGCTCTATGGGCTCTTGATGCAGCTCTTTGAAAAGGCAATCGATATCTGTTCCTGGTAAAGCAGATTTTCCCCGTTGGCCATGCATAGAATAGAAGGCTTTTTTAATATTTTTTATCCCGTGTTTTGTGGCCCATTTCTTAAAAGGAGAAGAGAGATCCTTATGATAGGCTGTATCGGCATTTAAATATCTGAGCTGCATTTCTAATTTTAAGAAATCCTGATTTTTTTTAAGAGCGTGAAGATTGAGACGGCTGCCAGCTGCAATGGTGCGCAGTTTGGTATCGTAAAGAATGACTTTCATCTGTTTATTCTCAGAAGAGGTGAGTTTATCGCGCCAGACTGCGGCCTCATGTTGTGATAAGCAACCAACAGAGCGGATTTTTAAACAGCCATTTTCTTCTTTCTCTATGTGAATTAAAACTTGATAAAGCTCTCTTTGTTGATCAGATCCTACTTCTACAGGTTCTTCGGAAAATCTTCGCACGACAAGGGGTAAGAAGTTGTTAGAGAACCATATTCTCTCGTCAATAGCAGAGGCGATTTGGGGCAAAACAGGATTTTTAGCATAAGCGAGCACATCCCGAGCACGAAAGAGGGGTGGCAAACTGGCCTTCTTGATCATTCTTGCCATTTTCTCTAACTTTTCGCTCCAAAATGATGAGGTCTTTTGCACAGGCGTAAAGACAAGCCAATCTAATGAGGTTGGGTTAATATTTTTGCTCCATTCCCATTCTTCAAAGACTGGCGAATTGCTTAAGCTGTAATGTTGTACATCTAATTCGTTGTCTAAATTCAAGTCTTGATCTTGATCGACTTCTAGATTTTGATTGAGCTCTAAGCCATCAAATGGAGTGGTCGCTTGTTGTCTTTTTTCGAATCCCAAGGGGATGGTATTCAGCTTATCGCGTATCTCACTTTTTTCTTTTTCATCAAAGAGATGACTGTCTTGAATGATAGCTAGCGCCTTTTCTTTAGCTGTCTTGGGGTTCCTTTTGGATTTCATCCATTCTTTAGGATCATCTTCAACTTTGGAAACAAAGACATGTTCAAATTCTTCAAAAATCTTGAGCATCTGATCTGCAGAATGGGTAGCTAAAATTTTATCTAAGACAGCTCGGCGAATCACGTTATCTACTTTTTGGAAGTAAGCATGCTCATTGCGTTGAATGGTTTCTTGTCCTTCATTATCAATTAAATAGCGGATGATCTGTTTTAGGGTTGGAACAGATGAAATG
This sequence comes from uncultured Parachlamydiaceae bacterium, assembly GCA_963838645.1. Lineage (GTDB taxonomy): Bacteria > Chlamydiota > Chlamydiia > Chlamydiales > Parachlamydiaceae > CAWIRV01. Next base: position 59,170 of record CAWIRV010000011.1, read on the forward strand.
AGTTGCTGGACTTCTTTTGTCATGGCAATTTCAATGGTTTGGGTCTCTTCTAGATTTTTTTTCTCTAATTGTTCTTCTGTAGAGTTTTGATTGCTTAGAAGCCTTTTAAATTGCTTGATCCCGCGCATGCGGAAGGCTTCTTGTAAAAAGCGGCTTAAGGTATGGCCTTTGCCTATTAAGAGCAACCCTTTGCCATTAAATTTTTGAGGAATATTGGCGGCAAATCCATGGCGCTGATCAAAATAAGCTAGGCGTGCCTTTGAGGAGCAAGCTTCGTAAGGAATGGGATGATGAGCGCCCTTTTCTAGGGTCACTAGTTGGTCGCGTCCATCTGGTCCACGTGTAAAGTAATCGACAGCTTGGATATGAGGCAGATGCTGCTGCGCGTGCTTCAGAATTTTTCTAGCGACTTGTTCATTAGTCAAGCCTTTTAGCTGAGCTCCTCCATCGATGAGTGCAGAAAATTGAGAGTGGGGGTGAAAGAATGAGGTTAACACTTCTTCTAAAATGTTCTCTGGTTTTTGATTTTTCAAGATGTGGATAGCTGAACATTTTTTACTGATGATATCTAAAGCTTCTCCCGTTGTCCCTGGATCCCATAACATTTTCACATTAGGATAAGTTCCATCGTTATAAGGAGTTCCTGTATCATAAAACTGTGAGCCAAATATAGAAGAGAAATTTTGGGGATTGCTTTGAATGTTGAGTTTCCAGTAGCGAATTTGATGCCATACAAAATAGCGTACATATAAAAGAATGGCTTCAGTTTGATGGCTTAAACGTTCTTGAATGTCCTTCCACTCTTGAGAGGTAAAGTGAGTTTGTAAGAGGTTGTATTGAGGGGCTAAGCGGTTGAATAGCTGGAAAGCCTGTGTATCGCGAATAGAAATTTGACGTACTTTCATTTCTTGTAAGGCTTTTTCTTTTAACTGAATCACAAGTTTGCGGACTTGCTCTGCATTGAGGCCCTTGCTTAGAAACATGATAAAGGTTTTGACTAAAGCTTCAAAAGGGTTGCGAATAGAAGCATTTTCCAATGGGCTGGTATTGCCTTCATAGGGCAGAGCATATTCTGTCGTTTGATTGACTAAAGAAGGGCCATAATTCACATCGACCGCTCGTCCGCATACTGCAAGAGGTAAAAAGGTTGTGAGTAATCCTTTTATAAGGACGATTTCGCTATAGAGTTCATGCTCTTCCATCCAAGGGGTAGAGTCTTTATTGCTGACAAAAGCAATAAATTCTTGCCGTTTTTCCTCAGTTGTTAGGCCGAAACGTCCGCTCATCTGATCAGCTAAACTGAGTGCGATCTGGGCAAACTCTTCAGGGGATTTTATCGACGTGTCTGCTTGAAGAAACTGTTGAAAAAGGGGATTTTTAGCAGCCAGGTGCAGGCAAGTTTCCATCACTTGATAGAAAGAAGGGGGGATGGTGGAGGAGGGACCCACGGGATAGCTTAATTCCTTGCGATCATCGAATAATTCGTGAGCTTCATCTCCAACTGCTTTTCCTACAGTGCGAATGGTTTGCAGAATCACCTTCAACCGGAGCAAAATCTCATGGCTTTTTTTATGTGTTAATTGACGATAGAGTTGACCAATAAAGAGGAGTTCCAGAGATTGGGCATCTTCTTTCGTCATATTGATGGTTTCTCCTAGATTCAGGGCTCTTTGTAAAAGAACCCAAATAGCATCCAGGTTTTTTAAGTCCAGAGGCATAGAACGATTGAAATGGAGGGTGTTTGCTGTTTGATCAAAGATTTTTTTACTTTGTTGACTAATTTGGTGCGTGTTTGTTTCGGCAACAGGGGAAGGCCAGATGTTAAAAATAATTTTTTTACCATCTGCTTCAAAGGCATCAATCGTAGGAATACCAAAGTAGGTCTTTCCAAATGACATCAAAAGCTCAGCAACGACATCCCCATGATCACCCAAGAGAACTTCCTCTAAGCATTGCGCTTGTTTTTTCCAAAGCATATGGTGAGAAACAAACTCAAAAGCTAAGAAATGACGCGATAAGCGTGCAGGCAATTTTTGATAGCAATAAACACGGCGGGTTTTGAGCTCATCTGCTAGCTGCTCGATTTTCTCTTCAGAATTTTGAGAATCCATCTGAGCAAGCTCCTCTAAATGTCGAAGAGCTCGCTGCAACTGATGCAAACGGGTCGATCGCAAAAGATAATAGGCCACAGCCTGCTCTAAGCGCTCAGAGTCTTGAGGCGTAAATTGTAGTTCTTGGCTGATGGCATGAAGATGGCCTTTGAGAAAATAATTCTTTAAATCATCCAGAGTGAGAGGGGATTCCTTTCGATTAGCCAATGCAAGCAAGGCTAAACGCTCTTGTTCTAAATTCTGCATCCATTCAGTCTGATACGCTGTTAAGCGAAGATACAATTCTCTAAAGGTATCAAAGCCCTTAAGTTTTAGAAAAGGACGTTGGGGATCTTTTCGAGTATAGTAATCGTGTAGGCTGCGGTTCACCCGTGCAAATCGATCGCTTATGGTAGCGTCTTCACTTTGTGACTTAAATGGTTTCAGGCGCTTTTCGTTTTCGGAAGGAGAGATCTCTTCAAAAGTTAAGTCAAATAAGGCATCAAAGATCTTATCTATCTTTTGATCTTCCTCTTTTAAATAAGCATAGGAGGGCTCGGGATTTTCTCTTTTTTCTGATAAGGTAAGCGCTTGAGGAGTACCCTTATAAGCTTGATATATTTTGCTGCCCATATTTAAAGCAGAGAGAGCGACTCCAGGTAATAACGAACCTGTTAATGAGCGCATAAAAGCTTGAGAGACTGTATTAAAAGCCATTTGAGCGGCTATTCCTAAGCCATTTTCAGTTGTTTGGCACGCTAATATGCGCTGATTGAGTTTTTGAAAGAAGGGGATCCAGAGAGGAAATTTTTTTTCAAAAACTTCATCCAGAACTTTATCCTTGGATTTAGGATAAAAAGCTTTCTCGAATTTTTCTGCTCGATCGAAAAGAAAAGGATAACAGGAAATCACTTCAAGGTAGTGGGTAAGTATTTGCGTTTGAGAGTCCCAGCCTCCTTTAATTAAAGGCAATAGATGAAAAAGTTGTTGTTTTTGTTCTTCTGAGCCTTCTCCACGGGCAATGGCATAATAAGATAAGTAGTAGTGTTTGAAAATTTGAGGTGTCATTTGATCAAAGCTCAAGGGGGGAGCGGGATGCCTTTCCCATATCATCTGCTTTTTTAATTCTGGCAGGTTCAGTATTTTTAAGTCTAAAAATTGGTTGGAGATAGCAAGACGTAGAGTAGAGGCTATATTCTTTGGTAGATCTGAGCCAGGAAGGGGCCCCGAAAGATGAGGGATTCCTGAAGGGATATGATTGACTTGTTGAATAAAATGGGCTGCTCGATTGATCCAAGAGCCTTGTTGACCAAATTTTTTCTGGAGAGTTTGATAGCGTTGGCTTAAATCCGCAGGTAATCCCAAGAATTCAATGGCTTGATCCCAGCCAACGGTCTCTATGCCTTGGAGAATTTTTGGTGAAAGCTTACATGCCAACATGTGCTGTAAATGATAGAAGAGACGTTGGAATAAAAACCATTCTTGGTAGGCCTGTTCTTCCGTTGACTGTGATGGCGCATTCTTAAGATCGCTCATAATGGCCATCATGAAGAGGAGATCTTCTAAAGGAAAGTGTTCTTCAGCATTTTTCTCGGTTATTTGAGCTTTCTTGCTTGGCAACAAAAGGAGGCGATTCTCTTCAAGCACCGCAAATAAGCGACGTCGCATGCGAGAAATAGCTGTTGTTGAAGAAGGGATCAAAGCTAAAGGCAAAAGGAGCTTTGTGAGAGAGACCGGTATTTGTCTGCAGATGGTTTCTAATGATAAGCTCGCTTGTTCCGCTTGGTTGATATTATTTTGTAACAGATAAAGGTCAATGAGATAAGCTAATCCCTCAGGTTCTTTGCTAAGGAGTTGACCTGTTGAATCTAACTCATACACATAGTAACCTGGCTGTTCACTGTCTTTTAATGGATTCAGCCAGCTATTCATAAAGTGGGCAAGAGGACCTAACTTAGAGAGGAACTGCCAGGCGACAGAGGTGATGAGCTGACCTTTTGGAATAATGACCTTTTTTCGGCCTTGATGATTTTCAAGTAGCAAATAAGAGGCGAATCCAGCTAAAGCTGGATGATTTTGTTGCGGTGCGATGTGATAGCCAGGAAACAGGGCATCATGGGTGGCACGCCACTCCCCTTGATGATTTGTCAAGGTGAAGGAAAGACCGTAAGGTTGAAAATCGATCCAATGTAAATGAGATTGTCCAGGCTCCATCCAGGTTTTGATTTTCGATAATTCACAAAAGCGATTGAGAGGAGCTAATAAGTGGCGAATTTTATCCAGATCAACAGGCTGTACCAATGTATGATCGACATAGACACCAGACAATTGATAAGTCTTATTTTTAGGTTCTTCAGTAACGATAAAACGCTTGAGTAGAATCCCTTGACGGTAAAGGCGAGCCTCTTTTCTTAAGTTTTCAGTCTCTTCAAGCCAACAAAGATCTTCTGGTTGAGAGGTATATTGCAGCGTTTCTAACCATTTGGCATTTTGAATCAGATGGGAAACAGGACGATATGTTTTATTCTCGATTACCTTCTTGACTTGAATCGAATCTTGCTCTAATTCAACGTGTAACTCTTTATTAGGTGTTTCTAAAGTTCGATGACTGATAAAACGGAGTTGATCAGCTTGTGAGCTCAAATGACGGGTTTGATTTTGAATGGTTCTTAATAGGTCCAAGGGTTGAGAACTTTTATCTGCCAAACTCAATTTAGCTTGAAATAAGTTCATCTCAAACTCATCTCGCTTGTAGCATCCTAGAGCAGATATTGTCCAAGAACTATTTCCAGAAAAAACGACACCGTTAGCTTCTAGCACTTGATTAAGAATGTCATTTCGCTGCTGTTGATCTTGTAAGAGGTCAATCATAGCAGGTCTCCATTCCCAATACTTCATTCTGAATGCTTGAAATAGATCAAAGATAAACTTTTCATTGCTATTCGCATAATTTTTAGGGGTAAGGGTAAGAAAGGCATTGCAGAGGATCGAGACTGCTTCTTGACGTTCTTCTAAAGATGACGTTGTTTCTCCCAACATTAAAGTTTGAAGGAAGATCATTTGTTGTTTGATCACGGGATCTTGTTGCGCTGCAGCTAAAGATTTTAGCTCTTCTCTAAAATGAGGGAATAATTGAGAATAAGCCGGAGCGTAATACTCACAATAGCTTTTTAATCTTAAACTTATCCAAACAAGTTGACAATAGACTTGAAAATTTCCCTGACTTTTATGGTAATCGAGGATTTCTGTCAGCACTTCTCCTATTGCCTGAGCTGTCCATGGGGATTGTTGTAGCTGCTTTTTAAGACCTCCTACTCGAAATAAGAGATCATCGAAAAGCGAAAGGAAAGTGAAATCGTCGAAATGATCTTTGAATAGTTTATCTTTGAGTAGGTCTTTAAATTCTTTAAAATACGATAAGCCTCTCAATAGACTATCTTCTTTTTCGCAGAAGATCATTTCTAATAACTGACGTTGTTCATTGGAAAGCTCAAAAGCATTTCTATTTTGAGCTAGGATTGTAGATTGAGCGATAATCTCCGATTGTGTTCCATTTAGGAAACATTGTTTTATTAGCGGGCCATCTCGGTAGAGGGAATTGTCGAAGAATAGAGTTGGACTTCATAGAGTGTTCTTCAGTGGATATGCTTTATGAAACAACGGTTAGTATTCTCTGGAGCAGGTAGTCGTCAGAAGAGAAAGGAAATCTCCGGATGTTAACTCCAGATTCAATTGTAAATTTACCTAAGTGGGATTGTATATTTAAGTAATTGTATGAGCATAAAAATGGACAATCTTCTTTTATTTCTCTTAATGGATTAACACAAGACTTGAGGTATAAATGGTTGATCTTTCTTCTTTCTGTTATTTCTTGATTAGGTAATCCTAAAGCTACCAACTCATGAATGATTTGATCGCCGATATTAGGGTCTTCAAGTCGCTTCTTCAGATAATGGTAATCTGGTCCCATAATCAGCTGTCGCCCCTTCAGATAACGGTAATCGGTCCCGTACTCAGCTATCTTTTGTAGGAAAATTAAAAAGAGTTTGTTGAGATTTAGTATAGATTTCCTCTAATGAAGGAAGATGATTCAAGTCAATGTCAGGCATAAGATAAGAGCAAATTTGATGAAGTCTTTCAACGACAACAGGATCATCTAGTTGGGTAAATTGTGCTCTGACCCAATGAAGCAAGGGATAAGCATTCACTCTGTATCCATCGAGTTGGGAATCAGGACAACGCCGTGCTAATCGATCCGTTATAGCTAAAATGGCATACGTTGTGACAACTAAACGTCCATAGAGGGAAGGATGAAGTTCATGAATACAGAATTTCTGTCCTGATTTACGTGCGTCTACTGCAAGATTTAATTGTAAAGCTAATTTAGTTAATAATGCCATACAATGCTCAATATTTTCTACTCGATCCCAGAATCCTTCCTCATCTAGTAGAGGGATAGGGAGGCGCTCTAAGTGGGATAACAGATAGATTACACTTAGCTCACGATCTAAGCTTCTTTCTTCTATTAACCATCTTTCCAGATTCTCGACAACTTCTTCAGGAGATAGAGGCTTTTGAAAGTTAGGACGAGTAATAAGGTGACGATAAAATAAACCGTGATTGCGACTCGGTTGCTGAATATTGATGCCTTGAGATGAGAGTTGAATTTGAGGAATCTCTTGGAGAGGTGGTGAATAAGTATCAATGGTATAACTAACTGTTTGTGTTCCCATGGCACCTTTTGCCCATGATTGAATCGACCTCTGCCATTCTCTAGCACAGTCTTGCAATTGTTGAGCGTCTTCTTTTGAGAAAAGACAGTGCAGGACAATCTTAATCATCCATTCAGCGAGTTGATGTTGGAGTTTACTCATCGCTTGTGCATACCATTCTTGGACAGAAGTAGGTAATATGTGTCTTAAAATCACTCCAAGGGTAGGTTGAATAAGAATGATAAAGGCATAGTGAGAAAAGTTGCCAAAGAGCATAGCCGCTTTAATGGCAGTTAAGGCAATCTGAACATAAGAACCCAAGAAAAGAGAGCGGAGCCATCCTTTCTCGCCTATAGGGGATATAGATTTGCTTTGTTCTTTTGAACTAACTGATAGGGGACCAATCGACTCGACTAGAGCATCGATCAAATCACCCACTTCCTCTCCTAATGCCCAAGATAGCGTTTCTTTAGTTGATTGGATATGATCAATAGAGATACCGTTGCGTTGCATGAGATCACGCATCGCATGTGCCACGAGAGGAGGAAGAACTGTATGGATTTTTTGGCTCTTCTGTATTTTAGAGTGATACTCCTCAATCGCCCGTTGAATTTCCATTTGGGTTGCCTCGATGCGTTGCATCTTTGCTTCACCCATGATATCTTTTAAGGCTTCTGCCCGTTCTTTGATTTCTTGAATAGCTTTTGCAAGAAGATCGCAAACCTCGGCTTTATCTAGGACTAATGTCTGATTTGTTCCCGTTAAATAAGGATGACAAAATTTAATAAGTGCTTCGCACTGCATATCAAGAAGAGGTAACTCAGCTGGTAAGTCTGGATTGGTTAATAAAGTTAAACTTAAATCTGATGCGATGGTAACAGGGCGCCAGTTCTCTACAGAAGCGAGATCTATTTTGGCCTCTAAATAAGCAAGCAATCCTCCGTAAAGATCTTCTGCGCGCGAAGAAAGAGAAGGGTTGTGCTGAGCCTCTATGTGATGAAAAAGAAGACGCTGAAAAAAATCGGGATTCAGCCTCTCTTTCCGAATATCTGTTAAGCGCAAGGGCCAGCCCACCTTGCCATCGTAAGAACGCTGCGGATGTTGATTAACGGCGATACCAGAAGCATAAACGAGAATTGTAAAAGTTTCATCAGCCTGCTTCTCAAATTCTAACCAGAATTGCCCTGACTGGAAAAGAGAATCAAGACCGATGAGTTCTTGAATAGAAGGAGGGAGATTGCTTTGTGCCATGCAAGAAAATTTGAAGATAGCCTTATTTATCTCCTCTTTCGCCAGATGAATAGGTGTTTGGATGAATTGAGTCAATTTCTGCTCAGATTCTCGAATAAAATCTGCTCTTTTTTGTTCATCTGTTAAGAGAGGACTATTTTCAACTATCCAGGATAGAAAATGACGAATTTCTTGACTCGGAGCGATTTTAATCAAGTTCTCCAAAACCCCTCGTTTGACCCATCCCTCTAAATGATGACTAATAAATGTTGGAAGCCAGCGCACAAGTTGATCTGGTAAAGATCGAGAATCATCTCTCATCAAAGATTTGAGAAAACTGAGCTCATCAGTGGGCAGCTGATCGAGCTGTTTAGAGCCTTCCTGTATCAGTGTTTCGATAAACTTCTCTGGATCGGGCAGTTCTTTTTCCTTTAATACCCCTTGGATGAAAGCAGGCAGATCGTCTTGAGGGAGCAGGCGTAAGAAATCAAACAAGGTATGAAGAGAAGCAATCCTTTTGCCATAACTGCCACAAAACATCCAGCGCTTGCCCACTTCTAAGCTTCGCACGTGAGTCGATAGTCCCTGCGCCTCTTCCCTAAGTTTTCCTGGATCAATTTGCCTCGAAGCTTGTAATAAACGAGCTTCAAGTTGATGATTAAATGTTTGAGCCTCATTCAAAAGGGGTAGAATTTCACTCAGGCGTTGATTAGCGTGCTGAGGATGATGAAGTAAAAATTCCTCAAGATAAGGTAATAAGGAAGGGGTAATTTTTTCTTGATGATCAAAAAGCTTGGCAAAGTTTGCTGTCTCTAAATAAGATAAATTTTCTTCTCTTACCTGATCGCGTAAAATAGATAAATGATGATCCCTCTCAGCTTCCACTTTTGCCTTCTCTTGATTAACCTGCCAGAGATGCTGGAGTTCGGGAGAAAGAGCTTCCTGATGAATGTCGCCCTTTTGCTGGGAGCCATCCTTCTCTAACAAAAATTTATGTAAATGGATATAAGAAGATAAGGGAATGGACTGATAAGCTTTTTTATCACTATTTATAGTATGAAAAGCTTGCGTAAGAATAGTTTTAATCTTCCGCTCTGCTTCAGCCCGTCCTTCCTTTTTTTTGAGCCAGTGAGAGAGACGACCATGCAACGAATGTGGAAGTACAATCCCTTGTCCCCATAGAGAAGGAACAAAGAGATGGGGAAGCTGAGGGCTAATTGGTTTTTTCCAATCTAAGCCCTCCTCTAAATGAGTAATCAAATGATTGGCTAGCGAAATATTCATAGGGATCTATTAATTTACTGAAAAATATTTCATTAATTTGATATTTTTTTATTATTATATACTTTAATAATAGTAAATTAATTAATGAAAATGTATTATAATTTCTTTACCTATATTATCTCATATTTTATAAAATAGCAAGAAGAATAAATATTCGATGTCTCATCTGGGTGTGATTAAAACTGTAACTTGATAATTATGAATAGAGAGTTATATAATATATCTCTAAGTTATTGAAAGGAGATATGTTATGATAAATAATGAAGATATAAAGCTTTTGAATAAAATTAATAATCATCCTTCTATCAGGAAAAGGGTAGAAGAAATTTTAAATATTGCAGAGAACACTTCGGGAGAACTGATTACAGCACGGCAAGCAGAGGAAAAGGCGATAGAAGAAATTCGAAAATTAGGACAGGAAGTGTTGAAAGGGTGGGCAGAAAATCAACACAATAAAGTTGTAGAAAAAGCAAAAGCGGGAAATTGCAAAACAAAAGAGCATTTAAAAAAAAATTGTATTGGCAATCAACATTTGGAAAAATAGAAATCAATGAAACTGTATTGAGATTAGCGGGCAAAACATTTCGTCCTTTTTCAACAGTAGCTCAAATAAAATGCCGATCTTATTCCCATCATTTGCAAAGAGCAATCGTTGATTTTGGCGCGGATGTTTCGTTCAGAGAAGCTAAAAAGAAATTGCAAGAACATTATAGAATAGAAGTGAGTGAAAGCTCAATCCAAGCTATGGTTGAAAACCATGCAAAAAACGCTTTAGAATATATAGAAAAGGATCCGGTGGCAGATGGAGCGGCTAAATTAGTTATAGCAGAAATGGATGGAGCTATGGTTCCTGTAGTTGATACCGGGATCTGTGAAGATTCAAATGATGGCAGAAAAAATAAAACTGTAAGATGGCAAGAAGCAAGACTTTGTTTTGCCAGAGAATTTACGCAATTGAAACCTTTTCTTTATGCAACAATGGAGAGTGTAGATAAAGCCGGAGATTTATTATATCGAGCAGCAAAACGAGCCGGATTTGGTCCAAGAACTGATGTTCATGGTCTAGGAGATGGAGCCAAATGGATAGAAATCCAAATGAGGCTTAAGTTTCAAACCAGGGTAAAATACCTAATTGATTTTTATCACATGAGCAGTTACTTGAGCGAAGCTGCTAACCATAGCTGGACTAGCGAGAAAGAACAGTGGTTAAAAGATAAGCAAACTTTATTAAAAGAGAATAAACACAAGCAAGTCTTAGAGTCTATTCATGTTAGGTTACCAATAGATTGGAATACAAAACAGAGCGAAGAGGAAGAGACGCCTGTAGAAAAGTGCTATAAATATATCTTCAATAGGCAAAACTGCTTAGATTACAAAGGAGCGTTAGAAAAGGGTTTGCCAATAGGCTCAGGAGAAGTCGAGAGTGGAAATAGATATGTGATACAGAAAAGGCTAAAAATTTCCGGGGCTTGGTGGAGACCTACAACCGCCAATCATATGCTTGCTTTAAGATCACTACGAGTAAATGAAGATTGGGATTCTTATTGGCAATGGCAGCAACTTGCAGCTTAGTTATCAAGTTACAGTTTTAATCACACCCGTCTCATCTTCCTTGTATTCAAAGAGAGGACTCATTGAATTTCAGATACAGTTAACGCTTGATTGACGATCTCTGTCACTTTCTGAAGAGAGGGTAAATAAGGAATATAAAGGATAGCAAGAGGAGAAAGGTTAGAAGGACGCTCAGATAACAATGCTTGCAATGGAATAATTGTAGAGCTGTCAAAATACAATTGACTAAGTCCTGTAAATTCTGTCCAATCTTTTGTTAGGATATTGAATACTGCAGAGGGTTGTTTAATACCTGCTATCTGAGAACAAAAACGATGATAGAGTTTTGTTCTTTTAATTTGTTGCAAATAATCTTGATAGTTTTTTAATACCTCTTTTAAAAAATCAAAAGTATAAGTTTGGATTTTAATTAACTCAGAATTACTAAAACAGCAATAATAACCATTATTATATGTAAATTTTATATCTAAATTCTTTTCAACTTGATTAGCAATCAGGTGAGCTGTTTGCTGTAAAATACTTTGCAAAGGTATGTGATTAACCATTCTAATTCTCCTATGGATTCTTTCTCATTCTTATTTATCCTATCTTTCATCTTAACTCTACCTTTTAAAGAGTTAAATTTGTAAAATAAACAAAATAAGTAAAGGGGATTCAATATGTTTATTACGAAAAAGTTACTGTTGTGTTTTAGCTTAATTGGCCTATCTTTGATGTCTACAGTTTCTTGCAACTTAGAAAGTCAAAAGCAAGCACCTCTCATTCCTCGTCATCTTCTTTTTGGTAATCCAGAGAAAACCTCTCCTCATTTATCACCGAGTGGTACGCAGTTAGCTTATCTAGCACCTGATGATCAAAACGTTTTGAATGTATGGGTAAGAGACTTAAGCAAACCTGAAGAAAAAGATAAAATGGTCACTGCTGATCATAAGCGAGGGATTCGAAGCTTTTTTTGGCAAGGGGATAACGAACACATTCTTTATATTCAAGATCGGGATGGGGATGAAAATTGGCATCTTTATCAAACTAGCCTTACAACCAAAGAGACAAAAGATTTGACTCCTTATGAAGGAGCAAGAGCTGAACTGATTAGTTACGATCTGCACTATCCCGATGAGATTCTTGTGCAGGTTAATCATCGGGATAAAACCCTTTTTGATGTTTATCGCATTCATTTGGGTACAGGCCATATTCAGCTAGATACCGAAAATTTTGGTGGAGTTTTTGGATGGGTGGCTGATCATCAGTTACAAGTTCGTGCAGCTCAGTCTTATACAAAAGAAGGGGCCACTCGTATTTATATTCGGGATTGTGTACAGACTCCTTGGCGTGAATGGTTAACGATCGATCCCGAGGAGATTGGAGGCTCGATTGTTGGGTTTTCAGCGGATAATCGATCTCTTTATCTTGTTTCCAGTCTTGATGGCAATACGAGTCGTTTACTAAAAATGGATCTCGCAACGGGTAAACGAGATGTATTAGCAGAAGATGAGCAATATGATCTGTCTCAAGTGATGATGCACCCTATGACATATACTCTAGAAGCTGCAGGAGTAGAGAGGGAACGCTTTGAATGGATTGTATTAGATTCTAAGCTTACGTCTGATTTTGAGACTCTACAGAAGGTATGTAAAGGACCGTTTAAAGTCATCAGCCGAGACTTATCAGATCATTACTGGGTGATTGCCTCTCTATCAGATCAATGCCCTAGCCACTTTTATTTATATCATCGAGAAACAAAAAAAGCAGATTTTTTATTTAGTACACAACCAGCCCTTGAGAAGTATCAGTTAAGTCCTATGAGGCCTATTTCTTTTCAAGCCCGCGATGGGATGAAGCTATGTGGCTATCTTACCTTACCTATTGGGAAAGATCCTTTGCAGTTACCTGCTATTTTGCTTGTCCATGGAGGACCATGGGTGCGTGATTGTTGGGGACTTCAGCCCACTGTTCAATGGCTGGCTAATCGAGGTTATGCTGTCTTACAAATCAATTACAGAGGTTCTACTGGTTATGGCAAGCAATTTTTAAATGCAGGTAATCGGGAATGGGGAGGGAAGATGCATACAGATTTGCTGGACGGTAAGCGATGGCTGATTAGCAAAGGTTATGCTGATCCCAATAAAATAGCCATTTATGGGGGAAGTTATGGGGGGTATGCTACATTAGCTGCTTTAGCATTTACACCCGAAGAGTTTTGTTGTGGAGTAGATATTGTAGGCCCTTCCAACCTTATTACGCTCCTTCAAACATTTCCTCCTTATTGGGCCCCTTTCAAAGCACAAGCAGATCGTCGTGTGGGATGTCTGGAAACAGATGAAGAGTTTTTAAAATCGTGTTCGCCTTTTTTTAAAAGTGATCAAATTAAGAGGCCTCTTCTTATTGGGCATGGAGCAAATGATCCTCGTGTTAAGCAAACAGAAAGTGACCAAATTGTGACGGCTATGCGTCAAAATCAACTTCCTGTTGAATACCTGCTTTTCGCTGATGAAGGGCATGGTTTTGCTCGACCAGAAAATCGGTTAAAATTCTCTGCAGCTGCAGAAGAATTTTTATCTAAGCATTTAGGCGGTTCTAGTCAGCCTCCTTCTGCAGAAGAGAATTGGGAATCTTTAAGACGTTAAGCAAGATAATAAGTGATGATGAATAGTCCGTATAATAGACAAAATCCTTTTTTGACCTCTATTAAAGAGAGATACCCGCTTTGCAAACCAGGATCAGGAAAGAATACTCAACATCTTGTCCTAAGCCTAGAGGGATCAGGCATGACTTATGAGGTAGGAGATAATGTAGGGATTTTTCCTCAACATGATCCCGATCTTGTCGCAAAAACACTAAAGGCTCTAAGGATAAGAGGAAATGAACAAGTTTACTCTAAGACATCTGGTCAATGGATGTCTTTAACCGAATTTCTAACAAGTAAAGGGAACATCACAACTGTCAGTCCCAAATTATTTAGAGAAGTTTACTTACGTCATTCTGATCAGGATAAAAAACAACAACTTAGCTCCTTTTTAGAAGAGGCTCATTCGGATGCTTTGAGAAATTATCTCAATCAATATGAAGTATGGGACTTTTTAGCTGCTCATTCTGAAGTTCATTTTAAACCTCAAGAGTTAGTAGATTTGTTAATGCCTCTTCTTCCCCGTTTTTATTCGATCTCCTCCTCTCAGAAGTATGTGGGTGAGGAGATCCATCTGACAGTGACACCTTTGGAATATGAATTAAATGGGCATCAACGAAGAGGCGTCTGCACACATTATTTATGCCATCTTGTTGATTTACAAGATCCTGTCGTGCCTATTTTTATTCAGCCTTCGCATGGGTTTCATTTACCTGAAGATTTAGAAGCTTCGCTCATTATGATTGGCCCAGGGACAGGAGTGGCTCCTTTTCGAGCGTTTTTACAGGAGCGTTTGCTTCATTATCAGTCCAACGCCAAGCATTGGTTGTTTTTTGGAGAGTGGAATCGTGCTTACCATTTCTTTTACGAAGAGGAGTGGGCCTATTTTGGTACTAAAGGACATCTCCGTTTAGATTTAGCGTTTTCTAGAGACCAAGACTATAAAATTTATGTTCAGCATAAGATGCAAGAATGGGGAAAAGAGCTCTATCATTGGTTAGAAGAAGGTGCCTATCTTTATGTTTGTGGAGATGCACGGCGTATGGCAAAAGATGTAGAGGCTGTCCTTCACATGATCATTCAAGAGCAGGGTTCAAAAGATATCTTGGCAGCTAAAGAATACCTGAAGCATTTACGTCAACAAAAACGCTACTTACGCGATGTGTATTAAACCTGGGGTTACTAACCTGAGTTTTGAGTTTATTTCCTTGATTCTTAGGAATCTTTCCTCTTATCTCTCGTCCATTTCTTCTCGGAAATAGCCATTTGACTATTCCCTTCAAAGAAAAGGACAAGATCTAAGAGAAAATCTTCTCTAATAATCAAGGAAATAAACTCAAAACTCAGGTTACTATTCTTCAGTTGTTACAATTACAAAAGCTTGTACACCATCACCGCATCCAAAGTCTGTTAATCCTTCACCTGATGTTGCTGTAATACCGACTTGAGAGAGATCTATTTGCATCACACGTGCAATATTCTGACGCATTTCAAGTAAGCGAGGTTTAATTTTTGGCTTCTTGGCCTCAATTGTAATAGCGACATGCACGACTCTTTGTTTCCCTAAGGTTTTCATCGCCTCTTTCAAGTAGACTTCACTATCTGTAATTCCGTCTTTTAAGCACAAATCATCTGCTATGTCTCCCAAGATTAAAATACCAGTTAAGGATGAAATGGCATTACAAATAGCATGAAAGATGGCATCACCATCTGAATTGGCATTAAAGCCAGAAATGTCATTAAAGATGAGACCTGCCAGGATACAAGGTTTGGATGAATCAGGCGGAAGAAAGCGATGGCTATCTTGACCTATTCCCGTGCGAATAGTCATAAAAAACTCCTTTTAATCCGTAAAATATTAGCGTAATGTTATTTTAAATTGAAAGAAAAATTGCTTATTTTTGAGTTCACTTATGTATAAAAGTGGAGGATAAGCTTTTAACTTTTACAGGTGATCACAATATCTCGGATTTATGGAATATGCTTCTATTAACCTGAATCTCTAAAATTTGGTAGTTTTAAACAAGTAAGGATGACATTATCCTGAGTTTATTACCTTGATTCTTAGAGAAAATCTTCTCTAAGAATCAAGGTAATAAACTCAAAACTCAGGTTAATAGTAGAATTTGATATGCGAACGATCCATCTGGCGAATACAGATTTTGAATTTGAGCTTGCAAAGCCTCAGCCCTTATTGATTGAGCAAGTCTGGGCCCGTTATCCTCATTGCTTGCAATTACAATTTCTTCCCATCCTTTACGCTGAACCTCAAGATGCGATCGCTGTGACTGCTCCCCCTCATCAGGGCTTTATCGACTATCTCCTCAGCTTGGGATTATGGAAACAAGAAGATCTTCCTCTTTTTGTCCCTTTACAGACGCTCCACCCCTTATCTTATGATCAATGTCTCTCTTGGGGATTTTCTCAAAGAGTAAAAAAATGGGCACACATGAGGCAAGTGGCTTATCATATGCCAGATTGGCAGGTTGTACAAGAAGTGAATAGTAAGGTTTTTAGCTTTAAACAGCTTCCTTCTTTACCAGGTTCGGCTCTCATTAGGAATCTGCAGGACCTAGAGGCTTGGCTACAAGCTGGTCAAGGAAAAAGGGTGTTGAAGACTTGTTTTGGGTTATCAGGAAAAGGGAATCGTCTCATCGATGAGACAACGTCCATCAAAGACATTCAGGTTTTTTGTGAAAAAGAATGGAAGTTGCAACGGCCTTTGATTGCAGAACCTTGGTTAGATCGTTTTTTTGATTTTAGTACACAATGGGCTCTTGATCCACAAGGAGATATTCAGTGTATAGGATCCACAGTTTTCGAGACAGACTCTCATGGAACTTATCAAGGAACCTATGCAGGGCCTGAGTTTTTATTATTTCAATGCCATCACTCTTTTTTAAAAGAACATAAGAAAATGATTTATCCAGTTTTAAAGAAAATAACTCAGATGGGTTTTTTTGGTTCTTTAGGTGTGGATGCCTTTCTTTATCGAAATTCTCGTCAGGAGATTAACTTGTATCCCATGGTTGAAATCAACGGACGTCAAACGTTTTCGTTAGCAGCCCTTCGCTTTCAGAGACGCTGGTTTCCAGAGAAAGTAATTCGCCTCTCTTTTATAAAGGTGACAAATAGAATCACCTCTCTACTTCCTACTCAGCTTAAGTTAGATAAGTCAGAAATCTATTTTAATAAAGCTTTAATTTTATCGTTTCCTAATGTTGATGGAAATATACTCATTCCAGTTGAAAGCTGCAATTTCGGCTGCGCCAAAGCCTCGGGCTTCAACGATCAAAGATGAGCCCATATGGCTCATATGGGCTCATCTTTGATCGTTGAATCGCGAGAGCTTTCGCGTTGCCCAACTTGCAGCTTTCAAGAGGAATGAGTATAGATCACATGTTTAGTCTCGTTAATTTTCTTTAAAAAATCTATAAAAAAGGGTAAACATGATGCGTTACCACAATGAATGCAACTTGTGAGTTGCATATTAACACATCATTCATATAAATTTTTACTTATCGTCAAATTTAACATTATAATAAATTTAAACTTTGCAAGTGAGTGGGGAAATGGAATTACTGAAGATTACAGGAGGGACGCCCTTAAGAGGACATACCAAAGCGGCAGGTGCTAAAAATGCCATGACAAAACTGTTAGTTGCTTCGCTTTTATCTGATAAACGTTGTACGTTTTATAACGTGCCCTCTATTGGAGATGTAGAAGTCACAGTCTCTCTTTGCCAAGAAATTGGTATGGAGGTGAAATGGGATCGTCAATTAGCGGCAATGGAGGTCATTACTAAAGAATTAAAAACCTCTTATATTCCTCAAAGATTTTCAGGCTCCAATCGAATTCCTATTTTGATGATTGGTGCTTTGTTAGGGCGCACAGATCAAGATATTATTGTTCCAACATCTGGAGGATGTCAAATTGGACCACGACCAGTTGATTTCCATATTCAGGCTTTAGAGCGCTTAGGAGCAGTGATCGAGTATCGTGGTATGAAACGGGAAGGTGCCTATTTTGCTCATGCTCATCATGGGCTTAAAGGGACAGTGATTACGCTTCCATTCCCTTCTGTTGGAGCAACTGAGAATACGATTTTGGCTGGAGTCACGGCAAGGGGAATAACGGTCATTAAGAACGCAGCCATAGAACCGGAAGTAATCGAGCTTATCTTATTTCTCCAAAAGCTTGGAGCCATTATTACCGTTGATGTCGATCGTACCATTCGCATTCAAGGTACGCGCCGTTTCTACGAAGTCGAGCATACTGTGATTCCAGATCGTATTGAGGCAGCTTCTTGGGGAATGGCTGCCATTGCTTCTAAAGGTCGTGTCTTTGTAGAAGGAGCTCAACATCTAAATATGATTACCTTCTTAAATAAGTTACGCGAGGTAGGCGGAGGCTTTGAAATTAAAAGCAATGGTATTGAATTTTTCTATGATGGACCTCTTCAAGGAGGACTCCATCTTGAAACAGATGTACATCCAGGCTTTATGACAGATTGGCAACAACCTTTTGTTGTTCTATTAACACAGGCATCTGGCTCTTCAGTTGTTCATGAAACCGTTTATGAAAATCGATTTGGTTATACAGAAATTCTGAATGAAATGGGTGCTGATATTACGCTATTTAAACAATGCCTAGGAGGCAAACAATGCCGATTTGCTGCTCAAAGTTTTTGTCATAGCATCATTGTTAAGGGGTCCTCATCTCTTATAGGAAGAGACATCTGTATTCCCGATTTAAGAGCAGGCTTTGCTTACGTGATGGCAGCTGTGATTGCTTCTGAGACAAGCACCATTTCAGGCTTAAATTTCTTAGAAAGAGGTTATGAGTCCTTAGTTCATAAATTAATTGCTTTAGGAGCTAATGTCAGATTAGCACATATCGAAGACAAGCCTAATAAAATAGAAAAGCATTTATCCACAACTCCCTTTAAAGATTCTTCTTTAGATAGGTTACAGCCAGCTTTAAGTATTTAATATTTCTCATTTTAATTCAATAAAGCTGGTATTTTTAATCTATTCTTGTTATGTTTGATTTGTTTATAATTTCAAACTTTTTAACTATAATTATAATTTGTTAAAATAATTTTTAATTTTATTAAAATTAAAAACTAAAATTAGGTCTATTCAAATTTAGCTAAAGAATGATCTTATAGCTAAATAGTTAAAAATTTTCGTATATTTTTTGCAAAAAATTTATTAATTAATTTAATTATTTAAAATAAAGGTTTTATGAGTTCAGATATTCAAATTTATTCAAATACATCTATAAATTATTTTAATTTTCAAGGATTACCAAAAGAGTTACAAGTAGATGTCCTCTCTTATTGTTCTTCCCAAGATCTAAAGAATTTTAGAAAGATTAATCGTCATTTATGTCACTTAATTAATTCGTTTCTTATCATTCCAAAAACAATAAACGAAGAACGAATTTCTGTTACTTATAAGTTTATTCAGGGGGCCTGCGACCAGAAATCTGCTATTTGCGGTACATGGATTAACCAATTTTTCAAACAGGCTAATTATTATCAGCAAGATCTATTTTTTAATCAAATTAAGAACAAGACTTTATTAAAAGATATCATTCAGCGTTTGCCAGTCAATTTAGCTCAACTATCTATTAATCCACGTTGGGCTAAGCCTGCAAATCCAAGAAATTGCAGTCCTTTAGAAAAGATGGTGGATGATAGGATTCTCATATCTATGACTAAGAAATTTGAGAAATATTCCACTATGAAGACGTTGGTGCTATCCGGCCCTCTTTCTCATGTAACTGATCGGGGAGTAATGACTCTTGTATCAACTATTCAGAGTATTGAAACCTTATGTTTAGTATTTTGGGATGCTAAACTTGCTCCTTTGGACGAAAGCGTTAAAGCTCAAATGACTTCTCTTCCCAATCTTAAGAATTTATATGTGAGCTCTGATTGTGTGAACTTATTAGGTTTGAATAGCATCGTCTCTGCCACTCCTAACTTGCAGTTTCTTAAAATTAAAGGTTTTAATCAATGGGATAAGATACAGCCTGCTATAGTGTCTAAAGATAAAGGGAAGACTATTCAATTTTTTAAAGAAAATTTGCCAAATTTAAAATATTTAGAATTATCCCGATTATACTTAACAGAGGAACCTTTAATTGCTGATTTTGCTATTTTTGAAATATCAAAATTTCTCCCAAATTTAGAAGTTGTTATTTCTGAGTGTGGTGGAATGAAAAATAATGAGATTCTAGCTGAAATTCAGAGTAAAAAAGAACCTTCTTTAAATATTTCTATAAGAGAAGAGGAAAAGTGGGGACTAAAGGCCGTTAACGAGAAGCAAAGGGCTGAAGCCAAGAAAGAAGCTGAAGCCAAGAAACGGGAATTAGAGGCTACGGTTTCACAGTCAAAGACGAAAAGACGAAAGCACACTTAATACCAAATAGACAAATTCACTTAGGAGAAGTTCATTACCGCAATAAAACTTTTTGATCGTTGAATCGCGAGAGCTTTCGCATTGCCCAAATTCTCACTTTAAACTGGGATGAGTATATACTCATTCCAGCTGAATCTACAAAAAATTAAACAATAGGCTGAATGGTATTTAGCTGAATGCGTTGAAATTTATCGTTAATTCTTTGTTTTAAAATATCTGTCATTTTGGGAACATCTTCCCAAAAAAAACAACGTATAGCTTCTGTAAATTCTGCGAAATTTAAATAACATTTATTATACATTTTTCGCTCTCTCATCCGCAGTCGCTCGTGCACATCCCTTGTCTGTCTGGCACGCCTTTCAAGTTCTAATTTTATTTCAGGAGAAATGTTCATTTATTAATTTATAATATTGCAAATCAATCTCTTATTTTATTTATCCGCAAATAAATTTGCTATGTTTTTTGCAGAATGATCTATGGTCAGTATATACTCATCCCAGTTCAAAGTGAGAAGTTTCGGCTGTGCCAAAGCCTCGGGCTTCAACGATCAAAAATTGGTTCATATGAGTATATGGACCCATTTTTGATCGTTGAATCGCGAGAGCTTTCGCATTGCCCAAATTCTCACTTTGAACTGGAATGAGTATATACTCATCCCAGTTGAAAGCTGGAATGAGTATACACGATCATCATCTCTACATTTTCTCAACCGTTGGTACCCCTAGAATATCTAATCCCTGTTTAAGAACGCGAGCCGTAGCCTCACATAGAAGCAGGCGTTCATTTTGCTGTGGGCTGCCCTCTACTCGACAATCGCGAAAAAAAGCATTAAACTTTTCTGCTAATGTATATAAATAATCAGTAAGACGATTAGGAAGAAGATCTTCCGTCACTTGTTTTAATACTTCATCAAATTGTAATAAATGAAGTCCAAGAGTAATCTCTGAAGAATGTTCTAAATGAATATGATGCTGATCTTTTACCCATTTTACATCAGCCTTCACTTTGCGTTTAATCCCAGCTACTCGTACATAGGAGTACATGAGAAAAGCTGCCGTATTGCCTTCAAATCGAAGCATACGATCATAATTAAAGACATAATCACCCAATCGATGGCAAGAGAGATCAGCATATTTAATAGCTCCAATCCCAAGTGCGTGAGCCAGTTTTTTACGCTCCTCTTCGTCCATTTCAGGATCTCTTTCCTTCAAAATCTTTTCGGCATAATTAACAGCAGCTTGAAGTAAATCAATTAAACGTTCAGTTTCACCTGTTCGGCTGCGAAATTTTTTGCCGTCGGGTCCTAAAACAAGTCCAAAAGGGACATGATCTACTCGAATTTTTTGAGGATCTAAATAACCTGCTTTTTCTGCTGCTCTGAAAATCATTTGAAAATGGGTGCTTTGACCTGCATCGGTGACATAAATGAGCCGTTCCCCTTTCTCTTGGGTAATACGGTAGTGAATTGCTGCCATATCTGTTGTATCGTAATTATATCCTCCATCCGATTTCTGAACCATCAAGGGAAGAAGTTCTCCCTCCCGATTTTGAAAACCCTCTAAAAAAATACACTTTGCTCCATCTGAAATTTTTACTAATCCTTTGCATTCTAAATCGGCTACGATGTCAGCTAAAAAAGGGTTGTAAAAAGATTCACCTCTATCGATGAGCTTAATATCAAGCCAATCATAGATCTCTTGATATGCTTTTCTTGAAATTTCACAGATGATTTCCCAAGCATGACGGGCCTCAGGCTCACCTTGCTGAAGAGCGACGACTTCTAATTGTGAAGCGCGTTTAAAATGGAGATCTTCATCAAACCGTTTCTTAGAGGCTCTATACCAAGCTACAAGATGAGTTAAATCTGTTTTTTGCTCACCTGTTAAAACCTCTGGAGCCTCTTTCTTCATATAAGCAATTAACATGCCAAAAGCAGTTCCCCAGTCTCCTAAATGGTTAAGGCGAATGACATCGTGGCCTAAAAACTCGAAAAGTCTACATAAACAATCCCCAATAATCGTCGAGCGTAAATGGCCTACATGCATCTCTTTAGCTACATTAGGAGAAGAAAAGTCTACAATAATGCGTTGTGGATGAGGAGGCAGGTTAATGCCTAAATGGGGATCGCGCAAAAGATGATCAACTCTTTTCGAAAGATAAAGAGAATTTAAGGTCATGTTGATAAATCCAGGCCCTGCAATGTCCAATTTTTCAAGGATGCCATCTGTTTGATCCAAGTGAGCGACAATCTTCTCAGCGATTTGACGAGGATTCTGTTTCAGAATTTTTGAGAGTTTCAGAGCCGAATTACATTGATAATGACCAAATTTTTCGCTTGTGCTAGGGGTAACTTCATTTAGAATCTCTTTACTTGAAGAGTCTAGTATAGGAAATGCACGACAAATGGCTTCATGAAATTTATCGCGTAAAATATCTGTTAAATTCTGCATCAGAAGGGAATATTTAAATGATTTTGAAAAGGATTAACACTAAATATAAATAATTTAGCATTAATCTAATTAAAATAACAATAGTCAATTAAAGAGGTAAAGTAGAATTTCTTCTTTAAGAGCCTGTCTACGATTTAAAATTTTGATTAAAAGGTCCTTTTTGCGCCACTTTTTTAATAAAAGCTTGAAAATATTATCAAATATTTCCGGCGCTTTTATTAGACCTCTTTCGAAATTTGCTTTGTTTGAAAAAATGAATTGTTTTTGAGCAGATTGATTGCCAAATTTTGAAAGCATATGTGCACATATGGTTAAAAAATTTGGCAATCAAGATGCCGAAAAGAATCATTTTAGCAAACAAATGAAATTTCGAAAGAGGTCTATTAAAGAATTTGCATCAAAAATGCCTCTTTTAATCAAGATTTTAAATCGTAGACAGGCTCTAAAATACAGGTTGTGAAAGAAAGTGAATGGGGGATTGCCGTTTACCAATTTGGTGTTTCAGTTTATATTCAGCTAGTTCATCGGCCACTTGATTAGTGGGTTTATGTTCCTTATTTGATTGATTAAAAATAGCTAACAGGATATCATAAATATAATTAACTTTATCACGCGTAATTTTAGGATCATATCCTTGAGGGTCAAATTCTGCAGAGGCATTAATAATCCCACCTGCATTAATGACATAGTCGGGAGCATATAGAATTCCGCTCTGCATAAGATCTTTTCCATGACGAGGATAAAGGAGCTGGTTATTGGCTGAGCCTGCAATGGCTTTACAATGGAGTTTAGGGATTGTTTTATCATTAATAATTCCACCTAGAGCACAAGGGGCTAAGATATCGCAACGGACTTCTATAAAATCTTTGGGATCTACCACTTGAGCGCCATAAAGAATTGCACAATGATGAGAGATTTGAGGATCTTTATCGCATACGATGAGATAAGCTCCCTCCCAAAATAGAATAGAAGCTAATTTGCTACCTACACTTCCCAAACCTTGAATGGCAACAATCTTCTTTCTTAAGGAGTTATGATGCCAGAGATTCTGACAAACCGCACGTATTCCTCGATAAACACCCCAAGCTGTGAACCGGCTAGGATCGCCGCTACTTCTTTCTGTTGGTAAAGCCGCAACATAAGGGGTTTTTTTGCTGATGATCGCCATGTCTTCAGTTGTTGATCCCACATCTTCGGCTGCAATGTATTGTCCTTGAAGAGAGTTAAGCACTTCAGCAAAGCTAAAAAAAAGTTGTTCGGTTTTATCAATTTTAGGGTTAGCAATCATCACACTTTTACCACCCCCTAGCCCGTTTTCAGCCAAGGCAGATTTATAAGTCATGGCTTTAGCAAGGCGAAGAGCGTCATCTAAGGCTTCCTGGGGAGAACGATAAGGGTAAATACGAGTTCCACCTAGTGCAGGTCCTAAAGATGTATCATGAATCGCAATAAAGCAGTGGAGGCCACTTTGGGGATCTTGAGCTTCAATGACTTTTTCATAATCAGGAATTTTAATTTCCTTTAAACTTAACATGCTGATCCCCCTTACTGTAACTTATAAAAATTGTCTTGAAGGATAATAGATTTACGAGTTAATCTTAATAGCAGTATTTATGATTAAATTAAATTTTTTTTAAATTCCGAATAGGAGTTGCGATGACAAGAGTTGTCATAACAAGTGAATTAAAACAAGTGCTCGCACAATTCTTGGAAGAAAACCGTCCAGCAGAGCTTATTAATACCTATTTGTGTTTTATTGAACATAAATTTAATCTGCAACCAGTTCTTTTTCCAAAGGAAAAAATGATTTATCAAGGTGCTGAAGATGTAATTCGGCAACTAGAAAGTGAACAGAAGCTTTGGCATGAAACTGAGATTAAAATTGGCTTTGGTCATCTCAGTGTCAATGAAGAGACAAAAAAGATTTATATCTGTCCTTTTACAGGAAAAGTTTTTGGAGATAATACTCATCCTAATCCTCAAGATGCCATCTATGATTGGGTATCCAAATGCCCTGAAAATACAGAAAGGATAGGAGGATTAAGAGTTAAGCGCTTTTTTGTTTCAGAGGATCCAGAGGTCATTAAAAGCTATATTGATAAAACGAAAATGAGAAAGGAAGCCATTAAAAAAGTTGTCTATTCTTCTGTTTTAAGTGGTAAGCTTTTTAATAGTAAAGAAGCCGTTATTGATGATTTTAAACGCAATTATCTGAAAAAACTTTCTTTAGTTGAAGTACAGAATCAAAATAAATATAAAATTGAAGAGCATTTTTTAGATTTTATTCAGAAACAATTAGTAGAAGATAAAATTACCTCTTTCATTGAGGCTTTAGCTGAATTTAATGAATTTCTTCCTTATGTGGAGCGTTGGGTCGAGGCAGAAGATTAATCATCTGAGCTTTGGACTATTTTTTATTCATGGAACGACAGTACTTTTCACAATCAGCTTTGGAGACGATTGAGCTTGGCTATCAATTAGGAAAGCAATTAGTTCCTAACACTGTTGTTTGTTTGTTTGGTGATTTAGCAACGGGTAAAACGACTTTTATTAAAGGCCTCGTCTTTGGTGCTGCGCACATTGATCCTTCTCAAGTTCAAAGTCCCACTTTCACCTATTTAAATATTTATGAAGGAGAGCAAAGGATTTATCACTTTGATTTATATCGATTACGAGATGCGGATGAATTTCTGAGTATGGGTTTTGATGAGTACTTAGATATAGGAGGTATTTGCTGTATTGAGTGGTCGGAGCGTATAGCCTCTTACTTACCTTTGCATTGCATTTGTGTGACTTTGACGCATGCAGGGAACGATAAGCGAAATATCACAATTATTCGAAAATAGCAGACCGATGAAATCATTTTTTCAAGCCAAGTTTATTAAGACAGCTATTTATGCGAGGGATTACCCGATCATTCGGAACGTCTCAGGACACTTATTACCTGAAGTGGCTGTAGCAGGACGATCGAATGTAGGCAAGTCGAGTTTATTGAATCACCTCTTTCAAACTAAACAGTTAGTGAAAGTTTCTTCAACGCCAGGAAAGACCCAAGCTTTAAATTTTTTTAATCTAAATGATGAAATTGCTTTTGCTGATTTGCCTGGATATGGATATGCGGCTGTCCCTTTAAAAGTGAAAAAACAGTGGGGGCCGATGGTACAAACCTATCTGCAAGAAAGAAAGACTCTAAAACTCATTTTATTTCTTTTAGATATTCGGCGCCTTCCTAATGAGGATGATCGACAATTTGTAGAGTGGGTGGTTTATCATCAAAAAGCGATGATTCTAGTCTTAACAAAGACAGATAAGGTTGATCCAAATGAAAGAAAGATTAACACGCAGAGAATCCTAGAGGAGCTTCAGATTGATCATTTACATTATGTCCACTACTCTACTACCAAAAATAGGGGAAGGCAAGAGTTGATTCATATGATTCAAGATGCTTTACATGATGAAAAGCAGTGAAAAATTAGAGGAATTGTTTAAAAGAAGGGAAGATATGCCCGATATAGAAAAACAACAATTTGTTTGTTTAGATTGTGAAACAACCGGTTTAGATGCTCAGCAAGACCGCATTATCGAAGTGGCTGCGATATGTTTTGATATGCACCAGGTTTATTGGGAGATTGAGAGCTTGATCAATCCAGAGTGTTCTATCCCCGAAGGATCTATTGCCATTCACCATATTACGCCCGATATGGTCCAAGGAAAACCAACTATTGATGAATTTCTACCCGAAGTTTTAAGGTTAATTGATCATCACATTATTGTAGGACATGGAGTTGGCTTTGATATTGAGCTTTTAGCGATTGCGGCTGATAGGTATGGCATCCCTTGTTGTATTCGCAATAATCCTTTTCTAGATACGTTACGTATGGCCCGTCTTTATGGGGAATGTCCTGTTAATTCATTAGAGCAATTACGTAAGCATTTTAATATTCCGTTAGAAGGGCCTCATCGGGCAATGAGCGATGTCATTGTCAATAAAGAAGTTTTTAAGCATTTAGCTAAATGGTATAAAACGACTGATCAATTATTTGAAGCCCTTTCTCATCCCATTTTTTTAAAAACGATGCCTTTAGGCAAACATAAGGGGCGCCTTCTTAGAGAGATACCTCTGCAGTATTTACAATGGATTGCGAATAAGGATTTTGATCAGGATTTACTTTATTCCATTCGAACGGAATTAAAGCGTCGGAAGAAAGGTAATTTATTTAATCAAGTTAGCAACCCATTTTCAAAACTTTGAAGATAAAGAGATAAGAGCCATGTCTAAAAAAAATCTCAGTCAAGTCGAAAAAGGATCTTTCGAAATCAAAGTGGCTTTAGCCGAAATGTTGAAAGGAGGCGTCATCATGGATGTGACAACTCCCGAGCAGGCTAAGATTGCAGAAGAAGCCGGAGCTGTTGCTGTGATGGCATTAGAACGGATTCCTTCTGATATTCGTACGCAGGGAGGAATTGCTCGAATGTCTAACCCTGAGCTTATTCAAAAAATTCAAGATACTGTGACGATTCCTGTCATGGCTAAATGTCGCATTGGTCATTTTGTTGAGGCGCAGATTTTAGAAGCGCTACAAGTAGATTTTATTGATGAAAGCGAAGTGTTAACGCCAGCTGATGAAGAAAATCATATTGATAAGCAGGTTTTTAAGGTGCCTTTTGTTTGTGGGTGTCGAGATTTGGGTGAAGCATTGAGACGAATTGGTGAAGGCGCTGTCATGATTCGCACTAAGGGAGAAGCTGGGACAGGTAATATTGTTGAAGCAGTGCGTCATATGCGGGCTGTTAATCGGGAAATACGCCATTTGATGGGAATGGATCCAGCCGAGCTAATGGCTGCATCTAAGCAAATGGGAGCTCCTTTTCATCTGGTTCAACTTGTGGCTCAGATGGGAGCTCTTCCTGTTCCTAATTTTGCAGCAGGGGGGATTGCTACACCAGCTGATGCAGCTTTGATGATGCAATTAGGAGCACAGGCAGTTTTTGTTGGTTCTGGTATCTTTAACTCACAAGATCCTGCCGAGCGTGCACGAGCTATTGTGGGGGCTGTAATTTACTATAAGGACCCAGAGATGCTTGCACAAGTCTCTAAGGGACTTTTGAATGCTATGAAAGGAATAGATATCCGGCAGTTAAAAAAGGAGGAATTGCTTGCTCAGCGAGGATGGTAAAATTACCTTATACCACTCTTATTATGTAAGGTGAGTAAAGATGGAGAGATTAGTTATAGGGGTATTGGCTTTGCAAGGGGATTTTGCTAAGCATTCTGAGGTATTACGCTCTTTAGGAGTTAATGTCAAAGAGGTGCGAAAACCTGAGGATTTAGAAGGGTGCGATGGACTGATTATTCCAGGCGGAGAATCCACTGTCATGATGCGTCGAATGAACTTTATTGGTATGAGAGAGAAATTATGCGATTTTTCTCAGCAAAAACCCGTATTTGGAACCTGTGCCGGTCTCATTTTAATGTCTAAAGAGGTGCAAGGCTCGTCCATCGAACCTTTAGGACTATTAGATGTGACGATTGAAAGAAATGCTTTTGGACGGCAAGTAGAATCTTTTCAGGCTTCTGTTGAACTGCATTTGATTCCCCAGCACACCCAATCCTTCCGTGCTTATTTTATTCGGGCTCCTCGGATTCGTGCTTATGATTCCAACGTAGAGGTGTTAGCAACCTATGAAGGCGAACCTATTTTTGTTCAGCAAGGCCGTCATTTAGGAGTAACCTTTCATCCTGAGCTTACCTCTAATCCTGTTATTCACCAATATTTTTTGAAAATGGTTATGCTTGGATATAGTAGCAGCCGTTAATTATTTTATCTATACTCATTTCACTTGAAAGCTGCAATTTGAGCAATGCGAAAGCTCTCGGGCTTCAACACAGCCGAAATTGCAACTTTCAAGTGAAATGAGTATAACTCACCTTCCAGCTTTCAACCGGAAGGAAGGATATAGCCTTTTTTCAACATCAATTCAGCATTTAAAATTGCACATCCGGCAGCTCCCCGAATAGTATTATGGGAAAGCAGGACAAATTTCCAATCCAATAAGGGACATTTTCTGAGACGTCCAATAGAAACAGTCATGCCGTTGCCCAAATGGCGATGGAGCTTTGGTTGGGGATATCTTTCATCAAGGAGATAAATGATGGGAGCTTTTGGAGAGGTTGGTAAATGCAATGCTTGAGGTTCACCAGCAAAATTTTGCCAAGCATGTAAAATTTCTTCAGCTGTCGCTCGATTTTTCAATTGAACTGAGACGCATGCCATGTGGCCATTGTTGACGGCTACGCGATTGCAGTGAGCGCTAATCTGCATGTGATAAGGTTGAATCCTTTTCTCTGAAATCGTTCCTAGTATTTTAAGAGGCTCAGTCTCTAGTTTTTCTTCTTCTCCAGAAATAAAAGGAATCACATTGTCTAAAATATCCAGGCTGGCAACGCCAGGATAACCAGCACCTGAAATAGCTTGCATAGTTACGACATGAGCTTTTGCGATTCCCCATCGATCAACTAACGGTTTTAAAGCCGTTGCAAGACCAATTACTGAACAATTAGGATTTGTTACAATCATTCCCTTGGAAAAACGTTGTGATTTAACTAAATCCAAATGTTCACTATTGACCTCAGGAATTAAAAGAGGAATATCAGGACTCATGCGATGAGGACGGGAATTAGAAATGACGATATAACCCGTTTCAGCAAATTTTTCTTCAATCTCTCCGGCGGCATCCGAATCCAAACCTGAAAAAACAATACGACAAGGTAGTCTAGGTAGGCAAGGTTGTACAATCAGGTTTGCGATTTTGGGATCAAGCGGAAGCTCCATTATCCATCTTACTACCTCTCCGTATTTTTTACCCTGGGATCTTTCAGAAGCAGCTAAAGCAACGACTTCAAACCAAGGATGGTTTGAAAGAATCTCTATAAATTTTTGTCCAACTATTCCAGTTGCACCTAAGATTCCTATTGGAATTTTCTCTATTAAATTTTTCATCGGAATCCTATTTTTAACTCACCTTACGCAAAAATAGCGGCATTTGGACTGAGCCAAAGCCCCATGGTTCAACGCCCGTCAGTCACCCTATATAAGGAAATATAGGGTGACTGACGGGCGTTGAACCATGGGAACTTTCGCTTCAGTCCAAATGTCACTCTTTTTGCGTAAGGTGAGTTTTTAACTCGCCTTACAAGACTAAATACGATCTTCCAAAATATGCTCACGATATCTTTGCATTAATTGAACCATGAAGTGTAGATTATGAGCTGTAGCCAAACTCATACTCGTTAGCTCATGGGCTTTAAAGAGGTGATGTAAGTATGCAAGCGTGAATTTTGCACAGGTTGGGCAAGTGCAGCTTTTTTCGATTGGAGAAAAATTTGCGGCATTATCAGCCTTAGTGATGTTAATTCCTCCTTGTGTGGTAAATAAGATACCATGGCGTGCAGCGCGTGTAGGATAGGAACTATCGAAAGTATCAATGCCAAGAGGAATACAGCGCTCGATGGAAGCAAGATCACCAATCCCAAGCAAGTGATTGGGCTTTTCCTCAGGAAGAAGAGGAAGCGTAAAGGAAAGAAGCTTGTGCATCTCATCTTTATTCTTGCCCATGCTTCCACCGATAGAGAATCCATCAAAAGCAAGCTCTGTAAGAAAGGCACAGCTAGCTTTGCGCAACTCAAGATCAATGCCTCCATGAATCACACCATATATCGCTTGTCCTTGAGGATTTTTGAGATGTGCTTCTAAAGAGCGTTGCTCCCAACGATGTGTCCGATCAAGAGATGTTTTAAGAGCTTCTGAAGAGATGTGATAGGGAGATAATTCATCAAGAGGGATGATGATATCGGCTCCCAAATCTTTTTGTGCATGGATTGAACTTTCTGGCGTAAGCATAATCTTAGCTCCATCACGATAAGAGCGAAAGAGCACCCCCTCTTCTGTAATCTTGAGCACAGACCCGTCTTGTTTTTTTGTCCCGCAACTTTTCAGTTCATTAGCAACTGATCCATAAGCCAGACTGAAGACCTGAAAACCGCCAGAATCGGTAATAATAGGGAGTTTTCGGTGAATGAATCGATGAAGTCCGCCAGCTTTCTTCACCACTTCTGTTCCAGGCTGCAAAAGCAAATGATAGGTATTACAAAACATGAGCTGTAAACCGATGTCATGCAGTGCACTATTGTCGAGTGCTTTAATGGTACCATTTGTTCCAACGGCGACAAAGTTTGGGGTGTCAATAATACCATGCAGTGTATGAATGCGACCGACACGGGCACGAGATTTTTTAGAACAATGCATAAGCTCAAAGTGAAAGGATTTCATGTCTTTGCCCATCTCATAAAAGAAGTGAAACAAAAGATAACGGTCACTTTGATCATAAAACTAATAAGGATAATATCTGCAACTGAAACAACAATCCCATATAAACCAGCAAAACTAAAGAGAAAGGTATCTAGAAATTGAGAAAGGATAAGAGTTATGGCGGCTCGGTATGTAAAACTCACTCGAGGCAAAAAATTTTTAAAAAAAGTAAAGAGGCGGATATCGATCTGTTGCACGATAAAAAAAACACTCATAGATGCAATAAATAAACGAGGCGAAGGGGAGAGGATGGCTAGAAAAGCAGATTGAGTTGTATCGTAAGGACTAGGTTCATAGAGCAAATGTAGCTGCGAAACAAGAGCAAAGAAAAGCATAAAAAAGAAGCAAATCCTCGTTGCTTTGTGTACTTCTTCTTTGCCAAAATATTCCTGCAGAAAATTAAAACCTAAAAGGCATCCAATAGTATAAGCGTCACTTGCTGTGACGTCAAAACCTAATAGAGTAATCTGTTTGAGTACAAAGAGATTGGCAAGTAATGCTTGGATAGTGATCCACACCATTAAGGCTTCTTTACCTAGCTTCAACGTACCTAGAGCAAAACCAATAATTAATAATGTCTGCGCAAAAAATAAAATCTCATTCATTTAAAAACAAAAAATAAACTTTACAATCCACTTTGAACTGAAATGAGTATATACTCATTCCAGTTGAAAGCTGGAAATTTGGGCAACACGAAAGCTCTCGCGATTCAACGGTCAAAGATGAGCCTATATAGTCTCACTATATAGGCTCATCTTTGATTATTGAAGCCCGAGGTTTTGGCGCAGCCGAAAATCCAGCTTTCAACTGAAATGAGTATATATCAGGTTCTAGCAAGGAATCAAGAGAGAATTGTTAACTCTGATTATTTCGATTGACAGACTTAAAGAATCGTTTTAAAATTGTTAGGCATTAATGATTTAAGGTTTTATTTATCTATGCTAATTGGTATTCTTCTTGCCTTATCTGCCTGCTTTATGTGGGGTCTCATTTTTGTGATTCCACAGCTATTAGTGAACTTTAATCCCATAGAACTGGTGCTAGGGCGCTATTTCTGCTTTGGTCTGATTTCTCTTTTATTCTTGCTTGTTCAAGGCTTAAAGAAATGGCATTTATTTACTTGGAAAATTTGGTTAAAAGCTATTTTCTATGCATTAATTGTTAATATTCTATATTATCCTGCTTTAATTCTAGGCCTCCGCTATTCCAGCGCTTCCGTGATTGCTCTTATCTTAGGCATTAGTCCGATCACTCTTTCAGTATATGGTAATTGGCAGCAAAAAGACTGTACATTTAAGCAGCTCATTGTGCCTAGTTGTCTGATTGCGATGGGATTACTATTAGTCATCAATATTCCCGCTCTTAAGATAGAGACTAGTCACTCGATTGGGGAGTATCTATTTGGTCTTTTATGTGGTGTTTTCTCTCTTACAGCCTGGAATTGGTATGTCGTAGCGAATGCCAAGTTCCTTAAACAACATCCAAATTTTCCTTCTAGCGATTGGGCTACTTTGATTGGAGTAGCCACTTTACTATGGGTGATAGTTTTAGGAGGATTATTCATTTTGTTACAAACTAGTATTGAACCATTAAAAAAATATTTAACTTGGGGTGATGAGTTAAAAGGGTTTCTTCTAGGTATCCTTATTTTAGGTCTTGTCTGCTCTTGGCTAGGATCTTATCTTTGGAATCAAGCGACTAAATGTTTGCCTATTTCATTAGCAGGACAACTCACAATTTTTGAAACCATCTTTGGGTTAATTTTTATCTATTTTATTGAACAACGATTGCCTGTCTTCATGGAATTATCTGGGATTATAGTGATTTTGAGTGGAGTTATGATGAGTCTTTATATCTTTAGAAAAACAACTTTAAGCTCTATATTAGAACCAGTGAAATTGCAAACTACTTAGAGCCTGTCTACGATTTAAAATTTTGATTAAAAGGTCCTTTTTGCGCCACTTCTTTAATAAAAGCTTGAAAATATTATCAAATATTTCCGGCGCTTTTATTAAAGAATTTGCATCAAAAATGCCTCTTTTAATCAAGATTTTAAATCGTAGACAGTCTCTTAGAGGATGTTTTCACATTAGACCTCTTTCGAAATTTGCTTTGTTTGAAAAAATGAATTGTTTTTGAGCAGATTGATTGCCAAATTTTGAAAGCATATGTGCACATATGGTTAAAAAATTTGGCAATCAAGATGCCGAAAAGAATCATTTTAGCAAACAAATGAAATTTCGAAAGAGGTCTATTATACCAAACAGACAAATTAACTTTCGCTTTAAGCGAAAGTTAATTTGTCTGTTTGGTTGGAATAAGCTATCCAATTCATTTAAGTCACGTCAGTAGCGTACAAATTTTTTGCGTAAGATGAGTCTTTTAAAAAGAATTTGCGAGTTTCCTCAATAATATCCTTTGATAATCCAGCTACACCAATCAGATTTGTCACAAGCATAAAAGAAATTGAAATGTCGGCGAGTAACCAAATAAGATCGACATGAATGAGAGCTCCAACAGGGATCAAAGCAATATAAAGATACTTAAACCACCGAGCGTAGTGTGTGCCATATAAAAATCCAATGGCTTTTTCTGCACAACAAGCCCACGCTAATATTGTCGTATAAGCAAATAAGATGAGTGCAATAATGACAATATAAGCTCCAACTTGAGTTCCTAAACCCTTTTCAAAAGCATATGTTACCATATTCGTGCTACGTAGATCAGGCTGTTGCCAAGCTCCTGTGATAATGAGGACAAGTCCCGTTGCTGTACATACGATCATGACCAGAAAAGGAGCTACCAACGTTACAACTCCGTCTATAATGGGATGAGCTGTTCGAGCGCTTGCTTGCAAAATAGGAACGATGCCAGTTCCAGCATCTGTTGCAAAGAGACCACGGTCAAATCCTGATGTAATAGCCTTGACGACTCCAAATCCCAATACACCACCGACCACAGATTGATTATTAAAAGAAGCTGTTAACATCAGCTTTAAAGCTGGTAGAATATCTTTTGCATGTAGGATAAGGATAACAAAGGCTGTTCCTAGATAAAGACAGGCTTTAAAAGGTACAATAAAAGAAGCTAATCTTGCTACCCGGTTTATCCCCCCTATTGTCACTAAACTTACAAAAATAGCCATGATCAGTCCACATGTTATAGGACTAAAACCTAGCTTTTGAAGAGGAAGGGTGACAGAATTGATCTGAGCAAAATTACCGACGGTCAAAGCTGCAATAATTGTAAAGATTGCAAATAGGATCCCGAGATATTTTAGACCCAATCCTTCAGTTAAGTAGTACATAGGACCTCCGACATACTCTCCCTCTGAATTCTTTCTCCGATATTTCACTCCCAATATACAACTTCCGTATTGAATTGCAGCTCCTAGAAATGCCATCACCCACATCCAGACAAGAGCTCCAGGACCCCCAGTTGTAATGGCTACAGCCATTCCCGAGATATTTCCCGTTCCAAAGTTACCAGCCAAAACAGTCGAAATAGCTTGAAAATGGCTAATATTTCCTTGATGTTTGTCTCCTTTGTCTAATAAGCATGAGAAACCCATTTTTAATTTTGATATCTGCACAAATTTGAGTTTCAAAGTTAAATAAAGGCCTAATAAAATAATGGTTGGAAAAACACAAAAAAAGGTAAACGCCTCATTAAAGCCTACCATTAAGGTTTTGAAACTTAAATCCATATAAAATCCTATTGTTCAATTAGCCATTGCCTCTAACAGACATAACAGAGATAAGATCATATAGACGTTCTGTATTTATACACAAGTAAGTTGAAAAATTGGCTTTTGAACAATGTCAAAGCCAATTTTTCAACTTACTTGTGTATAATTCCATCAGTTATTCTTAAATCCTTGGAGTCCTCAGTAGAATATTTGTTACGAAGCGCCTTGTTTTCTGTGTGTATTAGCTGTTAAATGAGCTTGTCGGGTTGGCTCAGGTAAGCGATAACCTTTCAGGCATTCAAGAACCAGATTAACAGCAGTTTGCAACGTGATACGATGTCCAATCGAAATAATGAGAGGATGACAACGTATTTTCGTTCTTAAAACAACAGCAATTTGCTGGCCTTTCCAAACTAAAGGGACTCGATCGCCGACTGCGGGTCCTAATGGTCCTGCCAATTTACCAACAAGAATGGATTTAGCCACACCAATTGTCGGGATATCGAGTAATACACCGAGATGACTAGCGATCCCTAACCCTCGGGGATGGCTAATCCCGTGTCCATCAACCATAAGCAAATCAGGCTGCTTTGTTAGGGCTTTAAAAGCTTCAACTAAGGCTGGAGCCTCTCGAAAAGCTAAAAATCCTGAAATATAAGGAAAAAATTGTTGTTGCGCGATAGCTGATCGCTCTTGAACAACTAATTGTTCTCGACTCAAAAGAACAGCAGCTGCATAGATGATTTTTTGAGGATCATTTAAATTATTACTTACATCCATTCCTCCAATATAGTGAAGAGGCTCAAAATCATCTTCTAAAAGAACACGGCTAGCAAGAAGATGTTGCACCTGCGTTGCTGCCTCAAGAGAAGGAGGGAATAACCATTCGGAAGGAATTTGTATAGAAGAAGTCATAAATCCTTTGGAGATTCATCACGGTTGAAATGGTTCGGAGGCCTCAATTCAGTCAATCAATAACTCCAATTCAACATTAGTTTGATTATATTTAAATTTTTATTTACTATCATATTCAGAATATGTCATAGATTGTTTTAAGTTAAGCAAAAACTGATATAGGTTGTGGATTCACGATCTTCAGGCTGATTGAGCATACAACCTTTGATGCGCTAGCTTTTTAGTTTATTTCATTGATTCTTAATAATTAAGGAAATAAACCCAAAACTCAGGTTCTTATTAACCGCTCTGACTCGAATAGGTGAACAGTTTTCTCAACATTAAAAAGGAGAGACCTGTGCAATTTATAACTCCTAAAGTTCTTATTTTGGCTACGGCTGTCATCTTGATTGCAGCTGTTTTTATCGTTATAGGGATTAATCAAGAGAAATTACCCACTGCCATTTCAATTCATACAGAGGGACAACCTACAATTGGGTACCCTAAAGCACCTGTCCATGTCATTGTATTCGAAGAGCCTAAATGTCCTGATTGCAAATCCTATAATAATACTGTTTTTCCTCGAATTAAAAAGGAATTTATCGATACAAATAAAATCCGCTACACTGTTATTCCTGTTTCTTTTTTACCCCATTCCATGCCAGCAGCAGTGGCGTGGCTCTGTGTTTATAACCAAGAATTGGAATATCCTAATCGCGATCTTTTTTTCTCTTACATTGATTACATGTATGCCCATCAACCTCCCGAGCATTTTGATTGGGCCATTGATTCGACATTACAGAAATTTGCAAAGGAGGCAAGCCCAGCAATTGACATAGAGAGACTCAAAGGCTGTGTCGATCGAGAAAGCTACCGCATTCAAATTGAGAAGAATACAGAATATGGAGCCAGCTTGATGGATGGTGAGCTTTCCACTCCAACAATCTTTATAGATGGGATGCGTCTAGATGATGTAAGTTATAATAGCATAAGTAAATTGATTCAAAGCGCTTTAAGAGAACATGGAGGATAGAGATCATGAAAAAATATGCCCTTTATCTTGCTTGGCTTATTTCTTGTTTGGCTATGTTGGGAAGCCTTTATTTTAGTGAGGTGCGTCGCTTAGAACCGTGCCATCTCTGTTGGTATCAAAGAATTTGTTGTTATCCCTTAGTCGTTATTCTGGGCATAGCGACTTATCGAGATTTTGTAGGAATTATCCCTTATATCTATCCTCAAGTTATCCTTGGATTAATTATTGCTTTCTACCAAGTGGCTATTCAAGAGATTCCCAATTGGCAACCGATTGAATTATGTGGAGCTGGACCGAGCTGCTCAGATAAAATCAATATCGGTTTGGGTCTTATTACCATTCCGATCCTATCTGTATTTGCTTATAGTCTGATTGCTGGTTTATTAGGGTATGCGTGGAAAAATTCTCAATATATAGAGAAAAAAGGGATGTTATTACAGCCAAATAAATAGACTTTTTTCATAATTTATTTGACATATTATGAAAAAAGGGAGGAGAATTAATTTTAGCCAGAATATGGCTCTTAAAAATGCCCTAAAAGGACAGCGAGTGTGAGGTCTATACTCATTCCAGCTGAAAGCTGCAATTTGGGCAACGCAAAAGCTCTCGCAATTCAACGATCAAAAATGGGTCCATATACTCATATGAACCAATTTTTGATCGTTGAAGCCCGAGGCTTTGGCACAGCCGAAACTTCTCACTTTGAACTGGGATGAGTATATACATAATAAATGGTAAGGGGGAAGTTTGGCATGATTATTGAAATAAGCGTAGCAGTCATTGCCTTAGCGTTTATTGTTTTAGTCATTTGCCTCATTGCAGTTCTTCGTTCATTGAATATGATTATCAATCAAACCAATCAGGCCTTAATTCATATTCGTACACAAGTCGTTGACATTAGTGCAGAGGTTAAGAAAGCGGCAGAACATACAAGCCAAATTAGTGCTGATGTTCAACAGAAAATAGGAAGCCTTAACTCTATGTTTAAAGCAGTAGAGAATATGGGAGATGTCTTAGAGCATCAAACCTCTTTATTTAAACATGATATGATGGCTCATTCTTCAAGTAGTGAGTTGACCGCTCCTACAATTCCTCCGCCTATTAAAGAGAGGTCAACAACATTTGAATTAAATAAAATTGCAGATTTTCTTGAATTAATAGGTGTAATCATCCGCTTGTATCAAAAATTAAGGAAAAGGAGATAAACAAATGGCATACAGATATAGATATTGTTCTCGAGATTTCTTAATAGGTGCAACCGTAGGCAGTTTATTAGGAACTGTAACAACATTAATGTTAGCTCCAAAATCTGGTAAGAAATTGAGGCAAGATATTTGTGACGCTTATTGTGATATTACAGATAGGACTCAAGATGTAGCTTCTAAATTTGGTAGGAGAGGAAAATCATTTGTTAAAGGTTTAAGCTCCCAGACCTCTGATTGGACAGATAAGGCTAAAGATATCATTGAGGATATGTCGGAAGGAATCAGTGGTTGGATGCATCCTGACAGAAGAGATGGGGAAACACCCAGAGGTTTATTAATTGGAGGATTAATAGGGGGAATACTAGGAGCTATAACGGGCATTTTATTGGCACCTAAATCGGGTGTTGATTTAAGACAAGATATTGCAGAAACCTATGAAGATTTTACTGAGAAAGCTCAAGAGTTTGCAGGCCAAGTAGGCAGAAAGGGCAAAGCTGCTGCTGGTGCTGTACAATCTCAAGCAGAAGATTGGTTAGATGTAATTCGAGATATTGCTGATCGTTTAATGGGAGAGGGGAAAGAAACTGGAGAGCGCTTAAAAGAAACGGCTATGGAAAAAGGAAAGGGGATATCAAGTCGAATGAATGATATCATAGATTGGGCTTCTCTAGGCTATCGCCTATGGAAAGGCTTTGCAGGAAGGAGATAAATTTCTATGAAAAATAGAAGAGACGTTTTTTTGACAGGAGCTGTTATGGCTGGTTTATTAGGTGCAGTGGCAACACTGTTGATTCCTAGAAGGGGACGCAAAGATTGGTCTCAACAGACTAAAGACATAACAGATCGCATCTTAAAAGAGATGAGAATTTGTAGGCCCAACCAAGAGATGGGCAACAAAAATTTTTTCTTAGGTGGAATCATCGGGAGTCTAGTCGGTGTGACAACAGCACTGTTGTTAGCTCCTAAGCCTGGAAGTCAATTAATGAAAGAACTTTCAAGGTCGTTTCAGCCTGAAAAACAAAAACCTAAAGAAAGACCTCTAAACCCAATAGAGGCACAAACAAAAGTTAAGCGTCAAGCAGCTGCTAGCCGAACAACCCATAGGAGCTCAGCAAAGACCCCTACGAAACATACAAATCTCCCTTCCACTTTGCACTCAGATAAGCATCATCCTATCTCTCATTCCACTGCTTCTCATCCTGTTACGACTTCTCATTCTTCTCCTAAGCGCGCTTCATCTAAGGGAAAAATAAAGGAGCCATTGTCTAAGTAAAAATTTTAGAGAGTAAACTGAAGTCTGTTAACTCAAGTATTGGGTTTATTTTCTTGGTTAATAATCAGGGAAATAAACCCAACACTCAGGTTGTTATGTTTTGTCTCCGTCCTTTAGTCATATCAGCACCAATTCAGTATAATCTTCTTGTCATGACAAGAAGATTATACTGAATTGGTGCTGGAAAATTTCTCCTTTTTTTACCTGCCTGTCTTTCTTGTCTTGAATAGAAAAGGAAAAAGAAGCTGACTCTAAGCTGCTTTGTCCTTTATAAATACTATTTAGATATATACTCATCCCAGTTCAAAGTGAGAATTTGGGCAATGTGAAAGCTCTCGCGATTCAACGATCAAAGATGAGCCCATATGAGCCATATGGGCTCATCTTTGATCGTTGAAGCCCGAAGCTTTGACGCAGCCGAAATTGCAGCTTTCAACTGGAAGGAGTATATTTTTGCATCACAGGTAAAAGGCTTGAACAGCTTTTTTTCATGATGCGCTATACGGGCAATTGCAAACGCCCCTGCTGCTAAAAATAGACATAAGAAAAAAATCAGGATCTTTATAAATTGGGAGCTGCCAAATATCAGATGGTATGCCCAATTTGTTGTTTCAAAGTAGACAATACCAGCTAAGGAAAGAAACAGAATGCCAAAGATAAAAAAAATGACCTGATGAAAGAAGACTTGCTTTTTCTTAGATAAGAGGATTTGGTAATTGGACCTAGGAGGTGAGAAAAAATTTGAGTCAGGAGAATCTATTTGCTTGATGACAGAAAATTGTCGAAAAGTATTCAAAAACTGAGAAGAAGACTGAAGAGTAACTTTTCTATCTAACATATTAGTTTACCCAATTAACATAATTATAAATGTTAATTTTATTAGCACAAAATGAATGATACTTATCATATACTCATCCCAGTTCAAAGTGAGAAGTTTCGGCTGTGCCAAAGCCGAAACTTCTCACTTTGAACTGGGATGAGTATAGTTGAGAAAGCAAATTTTTATGGATTTTAAGGTGGTTTGGTAGGATGCTGAATGGTAATGTATCGTCTTATCGCTATCTATAAACTCAACGCTTAGTTTTTTGATTATAAATGACTAAGGGATATTATTTCAAATCTAAATGAAATGTTGTATTAGCTGATTTTAAGAACGATCTTACCCTCTGTATGACCCTCTCGATTTTTTTCTTGAGCTTCTCCTGCTTTTTCGAGAGGCATCTCTTCAATTTTTGGAGGCTGGATTTTTTTAGCTTGGATCAAATCTGCGATGTGCTGTAGTTCCTCTCCATTCGGAGAAACAAAGACATAATAAGCATGGACTTTAGTTTGCTCGGCTAGTTTCTGATCTGGTTGTTCAAGAATGGAGACAAGGCGTCCACCAGGTTTAAGCACTTGAAAACTATCTCTGTAGGTTTGTTTGCCTATCGTATCAAAGACAACATCCACTCCTTGTGGTTCTAGATTTTTGATTTTATCAGTAAAAGCACTCTTTTGATAATCAATGATAATATCTGCTCCTAACTGCTTAACGTAATCTTGATGGGATTCACTAGCCGTCGTATAGACACGAGCGCCAATATTTTTGGCAAACTGGATAGCTAAACTTCCTACACCACCTGCTCCAGCATGGATAAGAATGCTCTCTCCTTTTTTAAGATGGGCGAAGTCAAAGAGAGATTGCCAAGCTGTGAGGCCTGCTAACGGGATAGCAGCTGCTTGGGCAAAGGAGATATTTTTAGGCTTGAGTGCTAAATAATGAGCTGGAACACAAATATACTCAGCATAGGTTCCCCAGTGAATTTTAGGTTGGCGGCAATAGGCAAAGACTTCATCACCTTTTTTGAATGTCTGGACATTTTTTCCTATTTCCGATAGGATTCCTGCCGCATCCCAACCTAAAATAATAGGAAACTCATGAGGAATATGATTTTGTAATAAACCCAAGCGAATTTTCCAATCAACGGGATTGACTGCTGTATAGGCAATCTTAATTTGTACTTCATCGAATCTTGGAATAGGCGCGACCAAATCTATTAACTTTAATTGATCTATTCCCCCAAATTCTCCTAGAATCATTGCTTTCATATCTTTTCCTTTATACTCATTCCAGTTGAAAGCTGCAATTTCGGCTGTGCCAAAGCCTCGGGCTTCAACGATCAAAGATGAGCCCATATGAGCCATATGGGCTCATCTTTGATCGTTGAATCGCGAGAGCTTTCACGTTGCCCAAATTGCAGCTTTCAAGTGGAATGAGTATATAATCTGGGTTTTAGAGTTTATAAATCACGTTACGCAAAAATAGCGGTATTTCGATTGGGCCAAAACTCCATGGTTCAACGCCCGTCAGTCATCCTATATAAGGAAATATAGGATGACTGACGGGCGTTGAACCATGAGAGCTTTCGCTTCAGTCCAAACGCCGCTCTTATTTATAAGTTTCCATTAAAATGACTTCGTAGTATCCAAGCCGTTTTCTCATGAGAACGTACGCGTTGAATTAAAAGGTCAGCTGTTCCTTCATCATGTAAGCTAGATGTATACTTAATGCGATCTCTCAAATGCCTAATTAAAGCTTCATGATCATTTAGAAGCATTTTTAGCATTTCGTCTCCTATTAGATCTGTGTTATTAGGTTCCTGAAAAGAAGTTTTTTCCAAAAATTGTTTCAATGTGGCTGGAGTTTTCTCTCCTAGCATACGAATTCTTTCTGCTACCTCATCAATTGCTTCTGCTAACTCTTTATATTGTTCCTCAAGGAATTTATGTAAGGGATAAAAACGGGGATCGATCATATTCCAATGAAAATTTTGCGTTTTCACATATAAGATATACATATCTGCTAAAATAAGACTGAGAGAGTGAGCAATTTGTTGTCTTATACTTTGATCAAGATCAATATGAATTTCCATAAAAACCTCCTATTTAAATGGATTCAAAATTCATCAGATATCTGGGAACTTTAGTTAACTCAGCTTGGTTAGCAATTTGAGAACACGCTCAATTTTAACTTACTTGTGTATTAAGTTCTGGTGCTTGAGGAAAGTCAATTTTAGGGTCTGTGACAAGATTAAAGTAATTTGTAAATATATTAACAATAATCACAAGGATGATTTCAGCAAGCTCTGTATCGCTAACTCCTGCTGTTTTTAAAATGGCGATATCCTGATTAGTGATTTTGCCTCTATTTTCTACAACAGCTTGAGCAAATTTTAAGATAACTTGAGATTTAGGATTGTTAGCCTGTCCATGACGGGCTTGCATGATTTCTTGATCGAGCAAGCCTGCTTTTTTCGCAATAGCAGTATGAGCTGATAGGCAGTAGCTACAGTGATTAGCTTGGCCAACAAGTAAAGCAATTTGCTCTCTAAGTTGAGGTTCTAAGGTTGTCTGGCTAGCGGCTTTTTCTAAATCTAAATAACCTTTTAGGACAGCGAAAGAATTACCCATATTGAGAAAAATATTGGGAATTTTCCCACTAAACTCTTTTTCTAAATCTTGATAGATCTTTTTGACATCATTTTTAGCTTTATCAGGGCTAATAGCACTTATTCTAGGCATAGACCATATCCCCTTATTTTTTAGACTTTTTTTTGAAACCTCTTTTATTTTGTCGACTTTGCTATCTTTTTGATAACTTTTTGTTTGCCTACCCTAAGAGGTATGTCAAAGAAAAAGTCATTATTTCAACGATGAAGAGGATGTTTAGCTGCTGACAGTATCGCCTCCATTGGGGTGTAACACCTGCCCTGTCATATAAGAAGCATCTTTTGAGGCTAGAAAGACATAGCTAGGAGCCACCTCCATTGGTTGACCTGCTCTTCCCATAGGAGTATCTGAACCAAACTGAGCGACTTTTTCTTCGTTAAATGTGGAAGGAATGAGGGGAGTCCAAATAGGACCTGGAGCGACAGCATTAACGCGGATCCCTTTATCAGCTAGATTTTTAGAGAGAGAACGGGTAAATGCTACAATTGCTCCTTTTGTTGATGAATAATCAAGTAACTCTGCACTTCCTCGATAAGCTGTTACAGATGTTGTATTAATAATGCAAGAACCCTCTTTCATATGATAAAGAGCAGCCTTAACAAAATAAAAAAAGGAAAAAATATTAGTGCGGAAGGTTCGTTCCAGTTGTTCTTTAGAAATTTTTGTAATGTCGCTTTGAGGATGTTGTTCGGCAGCGCCATTGACTAAGATGTCTAACTTTCCGAACGCATCCACTGTTTTTTGAATAGCCTCTTTACAGAACTCTTCTTTGCCAATATCACCTGATATGAGGAGGCAGTTTCTTTTTTCTTTTTCCACTAGTTTTTTTGTTTCTTCAGCATCTTGATGCTCATTTAAATAGACAATTGCAATATTTGCTCCTTCCTTAGCAAAAGCAACCGCCACAGCACGCCCAATGCCACTATCTCCGCCTGTAATGAGTGCGACTTTATTTTTAAGTTTATCACTTCCCTTGTAAGCAGTATCTTCAAACTGTGGCCTAGGGCTCATTTTTGATTCAATGCCCGG
This sequence comes from uncultured Parachlamydiaceae bacterium, assembly GCA_963838645.1. Lineage (GTDB taxonomy): Bacteria > Chlamydiota > Chlamydiia > Chlamydiales > Parachlamydiaceae > CAWIRV01. The sequence goes on from CAWIRV010000011.1 coordinate 102,539, forward strand.
TTGAGATGGCTGTTTTTGAGGAGGAAACTGTTTAGCCATATACACTCCTTATAGTGAGCTTACTTGATTTAATCTCAAGCCTGTTGTGTAAGATGAGCACAACAGGCTGGTGAACCAACTTTTAGAGTTATTTTTCGCGAGGTGGACGAGTTGTATTACGAGTCGAACGGGTCCCTTGTTTTTGTTGCGTTTTTTGTCCTTGCTGTACTCCTTGTCCTTGTTGGATTCCTTGTCCTTGTTGCTGCCGATACTCTTGTTCAGCTTCTTTATTAATACCACTAGTAAATAATCCTCCTTCAGCAATTTGCGTTAATTTCTCATCCGCATCGCTCTCTTCATCCAAAGTTTGTTGAAGAAGATCGACAACTTCATCAAAATCGATCCGATCGCTTAGTCCAACATCGCCAAGATGATGAGCTAAAGTACGTGCTGATCCATAAGCTGAAATTTCATAATGCTCAATTTTTTGAGCAGCTACAATCATAAATGCATCTTTAACAGCAGAAGAATTCAACTTATTCATCTCTTCCTGCCCTTCTGTAATGAGTCCTTTCATCCCTTTGCAAGTACGGCCTGTTGGGTTTTCGTTCAAATTTCTAAATATCGTTTGTAAACGTTTGACTTGATTTTTTGTCTCTTCTAGATGTTGGCTGAATATATCTTTTAAGTCGGTATGCGAGGCAGCTTGTATCATTTTAGGTAAAGCTTCGATAATTTGATTTTCTGCATCAAAAAGATCCTTTAACAATTCTACAAACATGTTATAAAATGAGCCCTGTTGCATGATACCCCCCTTTAAAAAATGTTTATACATCCTCAACCTGATTTTAAATAAAAGCGGGGATTGGATCAATCCTTTTAAATTATTCATTTTGTCTTGATAAAATTTATTAAATTTTTGATTATAATTATCACATCAAAAATTCGAAATAAATATCTATGCTCTCAAAAGCTTATTTTTTCCTTAGGAAAGTTTTTAGGAGGATTGAGTTCAAAAGTGCCGTTAAAGTGGCATTGGCGGCTACGATTAGTTTGTATGTAGATTTACAATATTCAAAATGGATACATAAACCCGATCCGTTAGTCAGTGGATTATGGAGTGTCGTGACTTCGATTGTCATTATAGAGGCTAATTTGGGTGGAACATATAAAGCTGTTTGGAATCGTTTTCTCGGTGTTATCGTTGGTTCAATTTCTGGAGCTTTTTTTGCTAGTTTGCTAGGGATATATCATTTTTCACTCACGTTTGCCATGTTTACGACAATGGTCATCTGTTCATTGTTACAATTGAGTGAAAGCTATCGCATTGCTTGCCTATCAGCCGCATCTGTTATGATCCCTTGGGGATTCCATGCCACTAACAATCCTTGGTTAGTGGCTTTGTTTCGTTTTTTAGATACATGTATCGGACTAAGTGTAGGAGTGGCTGTAGCTTATAGCGTGTGGCCTTCTCAGGCTATTATTCAGATGCGTTTAAATACTGTTAAAATTTTATCTTTACTAGGACGGCTTTTTCGCTATGCTTACTCTCCTAGTTACCATTCAGATAGAAGAGAGAGGGAAGAGGCGAATTTAAAGAACCAAGTCACTGAATTATTTGCTCAGAGTCGTGAGATGTTAGATCAATCTAAATTGGAGCTCTTTGGGAAAACCTCTGATTTATCGGTTTGGACAGAGCTGATAAACAATTTAAGAAGCTTATATCGAGCAATTAGAAATTTGGAAAATGTGTCTTCAATGCAGTTACATCCTATTTTTGGAGAAGAATTAAAACAACAAGCTCAAGAATTAACTAGAAAAGCTGATATAGCTTTTCAAGAATTAGCCTTGAAACTAGAAACACAACATACAACGTCTGTGATTGAAGATCTTCTAGTTGTTGAGGATAAATTCGATAGTTATTTAAAATATTTGCAAGATAAAGACATACAACAAATATTTCATTTTGAGGATATAGAAAAATCTTTTGTTTTTATTTATGAATTGAAATCAATTATGAATGATTTAATTCATCTCAATTATCTTATTGACATCCTTCAATGAAACAGAGTACTAACCTGAGTTTTAAGTTTATTTCCTTACTCAGGTTACTAACTTACCTTATGCAAGAATAGCGTTATGTCGACTGAGCCAAAGCCCCATGGTTCAACGCCCGTCAGTCATCCTATATTTCCGTATATAGGATGACTGACGGGCGTTGAACCATGGGAACTTTCGCTTCAGTCCAAATATCACTCTTTTTGCGTAAGGTGAGTTACTAGAAAATCCGCTGATTCCATGTTCCATAACGTTCCTTGATTGTTCCTTTAGGAATACTTAAGACTATGAGAGCAATCCCCACAATAATGCCATTCCAAAATAGGAGACGAGGAGGGTGAGTCATGAAAGGGGTCGTAATAACTATGATTCCAAAGAGAATGTTAATTAAACGTCCTGTACGAGCAACTTCAGCCATTGTGACAATTGAAATCGTTGTAACTAAGGCACCCGCAATGTGATTCAAATTATCTGTGGTACGGTGATTACCAACATAAAATAAGAGCCAAATTCCTAAAAGGCTTGTTAAGATTAGATTCCAAGGGAGTGTAACACCCCAAACAGCAGCGGGGAAAAAATGACTAGAAGGTATACTTAAAGGGGGGGATCTCTTGTCATACTGACTATTAGCAATAAAGTCTCCCTTCCAAAAAGTTTGCCAAAAAGGTTTTCCTTCTGCCCGAGCTTGGATCAGGAATTGGATTGTTGCGAATACCTCATCTAACGTTAAGGCAATCATCATTAACATAGCAACTGCAGTGAGCAGGCACCAGGCACACCAAGAGCCTACTGCTAAAGGCTGCAACATGATTAGAATAATGCTAACAAAGCCTAAAGGAACAACTAATATTCCAAATAAAGTCACAATCCAAGGCATTGTACGCCACCGTCTTGTACTACCCTTACAACCCATTAATGCTTCTAATGTATAAGCGACAGCCCCAAGTCCAGCGTCTGAGATGGGAAAAGCATTAGAGATATCCGATGTAATGACATTCAATGTCCCATTGCCAAAAATAGGATCCCACATGCGGTCAATATAGCCTAATTGGTAAGCTGCCATGTAACGGGCACAAAACCAGCCTAAACAAGCTAACAATATAATGGGCAAGCGTTGTGGCCATGAAGAAGGATTATAAGACCACCCAGAAGGTATCTCAGGTCCTGTATCTTCGACTTGTCCTGGAGAGCCGGGAATGAGGATTGAGAGAGTAATAGCTAAGATGCCTACAATAGTGTCATTGAGGTAAGCGGCTGCAGAAGGGGCCCATAAAATAAGAGGTGCTAATTGTAACCAGATGCCTATCAAGCAAACAATCCATGGAGCCCAACGTCTTTGATGAGATAAAGATAAAAAGCTAAAAATAATAAGTAAAATGCCGCAAATGTTATCATTCCAAGCCATTCTAGAACCAAAGCCAAATGTCCCCACTGTGACGAGAAGCCAGACTCCTAGCATCATAGTGACATAACGGGTCCAGATAGTATTAGCATGTTGCTGTGGCCATGAGTGGATAGATCCCGTTGGAGTGATTTCTTGACCCCAAGGACTTGAATTTGCGTTCATGATGTTCTCCATCTCATTAAGGTGATCTAGAACTTTTTTTTAACCAAGAAGGGGCGTTCAAGTTATTCATCTTATACCATCTTAAGGGGTTTGCTTTAAGATCCTGAGTCATTTTAGGAAGCGTTTCTCTTAAAGAGCGTTTAGGCTTCCATCCCAGATGTTGTTTGATGCGGGTAAGATCCAAATTGTAATTATCATCTGCATATTTAATCATCCAAGGTTTAATAAAAGAGGGTTGCATCAGAGGGGTATGATCCTGAACCCAAGCACCAATTTTAGCGAACCACTTTGGAATTTGATAAGTCTTAAATTCCTTGCCATGAATGAGTCGGCTCACCTGGCGTTGTAATTGGTCATAACTAAGCGTTTCATCCTCTCCTACTAATAAAGTCAGTTCGTTGGGAAGTTCGCGACGTTTTTGTACAGCTAACCAGATGGCATCTGCTAAGTCATCTAAATGCAGATAAGAGGCTCCATGAGTGACATCGCCGGGAAATACCTGACTGGCAAATTGCTTCTCGTAAATCCGTTGAATTTGATTGGAGATAGGAATAGAGTGGCATTCATCATCATAGCATCCTGCAATACGCAAAAGCAAAATAGGGATATTGCCATGCTTTTGCTGAATGAGTTTTTCAGTTTCAATTTTAGATCGAGGATACTCCCAAGGTTCAGACACAAGAGGAGAATTTTCATTGATTTTCTGAGGGGGATTAGCGGGGGCTAGGACAAGCATAGTGCTTGAAAAGATGAACTGCTCAGCTCTAAAATTTTTTAAAGCTTCGAGCGCATGATCTGTTCCATCAATAGTAATATTCTCATACTTATTCCATTCTCCGCCCGTAAAATTATAGTAGGCTGCTAAGTGGATGACAGAAGCAATCCGATCTCCATAGCGTTTATGAATGTCTTGGAAAGCTTTTTGAACACTCTCCTTAGAAGAGATATCCATTTTAATGTATTCAAAATTAGGGGGAGGATTTGAAGGAGGAACAATATCCAATCCGATAATTTGATAAGAACCGTTTTTGAATTTTCCCATGACTTTTGTTCCAACGCGACCACTGCAACCTGTCATCACAATAATATCTCTATCTGCATTCATATTAACTCCTTTTATAACCTGAGTTTCAAGTTTACTTTCTAGATGATTAGAGAAGATTTTCTCTTAGATTTGGCCTTCTCTTTGAAGGAAATAGTCCAATGGCTATTTCCAAGAATAAAAAGGCAAGGAATAAGAGAAAAGATTCCTAAGAATCAAGGAAATAAGCCTGAAACTCAGGTTTTATATTTCTTTATCACTGTAGTGTTGACTCAGGAGGGTGTCAAGTAAAAATGTTATGTTTTGAGTTTATTTGCTGAAAAGTTGATTGCATAGATATTTGCTTCAGGTGAGAGTTGTCTAGCTTCAGTTTTTAACTCACCTTACGCAAAAAGAGTGGCATTTGGACTGAAGCGAAAGCTCTCACGGTTCAACGCCTGTCAGTCACCCTATATAAGGAAATATAGGGTGACTGACGGGCGTTGAATTATGGGGCAAGGTGACTTTTTAAGATAGCCCTGAGGCTATCTATGATCAGCTGAGTTGATAAACTGAATTAGATGGCTATTTTCATCGCTTTTATGAGCCTCTTCTTTAATATAAGCACGCAAAATTGTTTGAGGTGCAACAGGTGCATTTGCTACTGTTTTAACTGATTCAATTTTTTGGACAATGTCGTATCCTTTTACCACTTCTCCAAAAATTGTATGCTTTTTATCTAGCCAGGAAGTAGAGGCTGTGGTAATAAAAAATTGACTTCCATTTGTGTTAGGACCTGCATTAGCCATAGCTAGAAGTCCTTTGCGATCGAATTTAATTTTATCACTAAATTCATCCTCAAAAGAATGCTTCCAGATCGAATCTCCTCCTCGTCCTGTTCCTGTTGGATCTCCTCCTTGAATCATAAAGCCTTTAATAACACGATGAAAAATGATTCCATTGTAATAGCCATCCTTGATAAGCTTCATGAAATTCTCTGTAGCCTTAGGAGCAATATCGGGTCTTAACTCCAATTCAATATTCCCCTGATTTGTTTCTAGCACGATAATAGGATGATTAGACATAGTTGAGTTTTCCTCTGCTTGTAGTTGTGTTAAGTCGCCGCATAAATAACTTGTTAAAAAGATAAATAAATAAAGCCATCTCATATGCTATTCTCCTTATTTTAAATATGAAACTCCATCATCGAGTGAAAGGATTAATGTTCTGTGTCTCATTCATAACACTGATGGATAGATGAGTAGAAGAATAAGGAGACATGATTTTAATTACATCTGTTTTCTGATGTCCCAAGTGTTTGCGCTCTTTCATAGGCAGCTAAAAAAGTGTTCATTAATTTCCCGCGTAATCCTTCTTCTTCTAATTTTCTTAAACCCTCTATCGTCGTTCCTGCAGGGGAGGTAATTTGCCACTTTAATTCACCTGGATGCTGGTCTGTCTCTTGAAGAATCGTCAGACTTCCCTTAATCATTTGAAGCACAAGTGTTTTGGCATCTTTGGCATTAAAGCCCATGGCAATTCCTGCATCGATCATAGCCTCTATCAGAACAAAGAGGAAAGCAGGCCCAGAACCTGTTAGAGATGTTAAAGCATCGATTTTTGCTTCAGGTAACCAGTAAACTTTTCCAAGAGAGGCAAAAACATCTTCTAATTGATTTTGCAAATCAATGTGAAGATAGTCCTGTTTCGATAACCCAATCACTCCTTCCCCATAAAGTAAAGCTAAATTAGGCATCATGCGCAAGATAAAGGGCGCGGGAAAGTAGCTTTTCAATGTCTTGACGGATATTCCAGCCAACAAACTAATGACTAACTGATTGGACTGCAAGGTGGAGTCAATTTGATTTGCCACTTGTTTGAGATCTTGTGGTTTTGTTGCTAAGATGGTCATCTCAGTCTGTTGTACCGCTTCTGTAGGATGGAAGCAAGCATTACCTCCAATCTTTTGGGATAATTCTTGTGTCCATGCTATGTCTCGGTCATAAAGAAATAGAACATTGTCCTTATTAGATAACCGCTGTGCTAATCTTGTACCCATGTTTCCACAACCGATGATTGCAATACGCATTTTATTAATCCTTAGTTTGTTGCATTACTTTATCTTATTTGATAATCACCCCAAATGATCCACTTATAAGAGGTTAATTCCTTCAATCCCATAGGACCTCTTGCATGTAGCTTTTGTGTACTAATCGCTACCTCTGCTCCTAAGCCTAATTGACCACCATCAGTAAAACGTGTTGACGCGTTGACATAAACAGCTGCTGAATCGACTTTTTTCACAAATTTTTCTGCATGTTGCTTATTCTGAGTCAAAATGCCATCACTATGTCCCGTACTATGTTGCCGAATATGAGCCATCGCCTCTTCTAAATTATTGACTACTTTGATACCTAATATTAAGCTCAGCCATTCAGTGTCCCAATCTTCTGCTTGGGCGAGTCTAAGATGAGAAGAGGAGATGACCTCTTTTGCTTGTAAGAGCTGCCAAGCTTGCTGATCTAATCGAAATTGTACGCCTTTATCCTGCAGAGTTTTAATGACTTGAGGAATAAAAGAGGATGCTATAGCTTGATGAACAAGCAAGGTATCTAGGGCATTGCAGACAGTGGGACGTTGGGTTTTGGCATTCAGAATAACAGATAAGGCTTTTTCCAAATTTGCTGTTTGATCGACAAAGAGATGGCAAATGCCAATTCCTCCTGTAATGACTGGAATCGTACTATTTTCACGGCAAAATTGATGAAGGCTTGCTCCTCCTCGAGGGATAATGAGATCGATGTATTCATGCAAACGTAGAAGATCTTTGACCAGAGAACGATCAGAACTATTAATCAGCTGAATAGCAGAAGAAGGGAGCCCCGAGGTAAATAGAGCGTGTTGGATGACTTGAGCGAGAGCTTGATTACTACGCAGAGTCTCAGATCCTCCCCTCAGTAAAGCACAATTGCCAGTCTTGATTGTCAAGGCTGCGATGTCGATTGTCACATTAGGTCTTGCTTCGTAGATCACCCCGAGTACCCCAATGGGAGTACGGCATTTAGAAATTTCTAGACCATTGGGCAGGCGCTGTTGATCAAATGACTCACCAACAGGATCAGGCAAAGTCATGACATGTAGAACATCTTGCGCCATTCCTCCTAAGCGTCCTTGTAAAGAAAGTCTATCCAATAAGGCTTCGCTCATGCCTGCAGCTTGGGCTGCTGTGATATCTTCTTGATTTTGATGAAGGATGAACTCTTGTTGTTCTCTTAAAGCTATAGCGATCGATTGAAGGGCTAGATTCTTTTGAGCTGTTGAAGCATTTGCCATCTCATAGGCGGCTTTTTTAGCAGCTTGTCCCATGGTAGATAAGTCAATAGAATGATCCATCTCCTTTACTCCTTTTTAGATTGAAGACGTGTCAAATTATCACGATGAATAACCTCAGGACCATAGCTATAACCTAAAATATCTTCAATGTGCTTAGAGTGCCTACCAATCAATTTTTCAATATCCTTGCTTTCATAATTTGTCATACCAATGGCGATGAGATGACCAGTAGGAGAGATGATCTGTACAATGGCTCCTCTATCGTAAGAGTGGGATGTCTGAGTGATGCCAATTGGCAAAAGGCTAGCTCCGCTTGCCGATAGCTTATGGGCAGCTCCTGCATCAATATAGAGAGTACCCTGGCATTTTTCAGAAAGGAGCCACCGTTTACGACTCTCCTTGAGTGTCGTTTCAGCTAAAAATAAGGTGCCTATGTCTTTACCCTCTACTATTTCGAGAAGCACCTGAGGATGATTGGCAAAGGCAATAGTCGTTGAAGTTCCACTTCGAGAGGCTAGCTGGGCTGCCTCAATCTTAGTTACCATGCCACCTGTTCCCAATCCTAAACTCGCTGAAGACCCAGTAGCCAAGGCAAAAATAGACTCATCAATATGCTTGACAACAGGAATGAGTTGTGCTTCTGGTTGAGTACGGGGATCTGCCGTATATAAACCTTTCTGATCAGTCAATAAGATCAGCCGATCAGCGGCAATGAGATTCGCTACGAGAGCAGCAAGATTATCGTTGTCGCCTACTCGGATCTCTTTGGTTGTAACCGTATCATTTTCATTGATAATGGGAAGTAAATGATGATGCAGCAGACATGTTAAAGTATCGCGGACATTTAAATAACGCTTACGATGAGAAAAATCTTCTCGAGTAAGGAGTAGCTGCCCGACATGGATATTGAATAAAGAAAAGAGTTCAGACCATATTTGCATAAGTCGTCCTTGTCCAATAGCAGCAAACATTTGTTTTGAGGGTAAATGACGTTCCACAATGGGGTACTGAAGAAGTTCACGGCCGGCTGCAATAGCTCCAGATGTGACAAGAACAACTTGTTTCCCTTGTTCATGCAATTGTGCTACTTGACGTGCTAATTCAAGCATATAAAGGCGCGATAGACTCTTAGTACCCTGTGTCAAGGCGCTTGTTCCTATTTTGACAATGATTTTATGCATGACTTCCTAGCATCCTAATGATTGATCATATTTTAATTGATAAGACCTAAAATTTAAGAGGAATTAAACGCATGAAAAGCTGACTACTCTCCCAGAAAAGGGGACTAAACAAGGAAGGGATAGAAAAAGGGTAAAAAAATGAATTGCATGAATATCTCTAGTCTAACAAGAATAAGCTTAACATAGACAAGAATTAAATTCATTACAAACTTTAGGGGAGGAATTATGCGAGTGTTCGTTACAGGAGCATCAGGTTATATCGGCAATGCAGTAGCTAAAGCTTTTCGAGAAAAAGGACATACAGTTTATGGTTTAGTGCGATCAAAGGAAAATGCAATTGATCTTAGCAAGGAGGAGATTTGTCCTATCATAGGAAGTTTAGAAAAGCCAGATACTTATTCTAAAATTTTGGACGAAGTAGAAGTAGTAACCCACTGTGCCTTCGATTCAAGCAATAAAGGAGCAGAGCAGGATGGACAAGCAATAGATAATATCCTAAATAAATTTTCTAAGAGCCCGCTTTCTCATGCCTTGATTTATACTTCTGGAGTTTGGGTCTATGGTTCTACAGAGTATAAAATGGTGGATGAATCACATTTAACTCATCCTATTAATCTTATTAAATGGCGTCCCCAGCATGAACAAAAAGTATTAAAAGCAACAGCTCCTAATCTACGTACTGTTGTGATACGTCCAGGTTGTGTATACGGCGGTATAAAAGGCTTAACAACTCTACTCTTCAATTCGATTCAAGAGGGCTCTGTCGTGATTCCGGGAGAAGGGAAAAATCGATGGGCTATGGTTCATATTCAAGATTTAGCCCATGCTTACGTCTCGGCTGCTGAAAAAGAATTGACTCATACCATTTTAAATGTCACGGATGATTCCAGTTCTACGTTACGAGAGATTGCAGAGGCTATTGCCAGAAGTGCTGGAATTCCAGATAAAGTTCGCTCTCTTTCTACCGAAGAGGCTAATAAGAAATTCGGTTCTATTACAGAAGGGCTCATGTTGGATCAGAAAATTAATAATACTAAAATTAAACGTCTTTTGCACTGGCAGATTCATCATGCCGCTTTCGTTGATGAGATCGATACGTATTATCAAGCATGGAAAGCCACTCAGTAGGATCTTACCTCTTGATTATCTAAGAAGCGAATGAGACTAGTCACTACCTCTTCAGGAGCTTCTTCTTGAGGAATATGGCCGCAATTTTTGATGAGAACCCTATCGCTGGCTGGAAAATCTCGGATAAAACATTCATAATGAGTCATAGGAATAAGCTTATCCCGATCTCCCCAAATAAGAAGGATAGGATGGAAAACTTTTGAGAAACGTTGGCTTAGTGCCAATAATTGCTGATTATCGAAATTTTCTAAAATCATCGTTGAAGCATGAGTCCCTCCTGGAAATCGATAAGGAAGAGAGTAGGCTTCAATTTGCTCATTTGTGATAATTTCTTTGCGGTAAACAATATCTTCTAACCCTTTTCTAATCAAGGTAGGTCCTAAAAAAGGGGCTATTAGATGGCCAAAATTCTTTCCGATTGTCAGATAAAAAGAAAATTCGAGGGGGTAGCCTAAGGCAGCAATTAAAGTTAAAGAGTCTACTCGATGAGGATAGTTAACCGCCATGCCTAAGGCTAACCCCCCTCCCATCGAATTTCCCACCAAATGAGCATGGGAAATCTGTTGCCCCTTCATAAAGGCATTGATCTGCTCAGTAAAAAAGTCCAGACCATAGGGGACTTGACTGGGTTTATCGCTAAAGCCAAATCCTAATAAATCAATGACCCAAACATGGTAACCTGCTTGAGCTAGAGGATCAATGAGATGCCTCCAGGTAAACGTATTAGCTCTAAAACCATGTAAAAAAAGGATATGCTTAGATCCTATCCCTTTTTCAATATAATGGACAGCATAAGAACCGTAAGGAGAATCCCATTCCCAGAAAGTTTTTCCAGCTTTTATTAAGGCTTGCTCATTAGAGTCAAGAATTTTGGCATTTTGAGGAATAAAGGGCATGATACCAACTAACCCTACGATCATGAAAAGGTAGAAAAAATTATAAATTAATTTCTTCATGATTTTTTGGTTAACCACGGGGCTTTATTTCACGCGAGTTTCAATTTTAACTCTCTTGTATTCAATGAAGTTTTCTTCAGATTAGGAGATTTGTGACTAAAAGCAGTCGCAAGATGCCCTATTTCTGAAGACATAAATTGGATAGTTAATTTACAAATAAGATGATTTGCATATAATGGCAATTCTTTTTTTTTGTAATTATTGAGCTCATGTTAAGGACGACACCATAGAGGAGTATCAACAGGCCATGACTTTTTTAGGAATGAGTTTTGTTATACTGATAATAAGGTGGATAGGAGGATTTATGCTACGTTTTATCTTAAATTTTTTCTTGTTTGGTATTTTGTTTTACCTCATTTATCTCTTTTTCCCAGAAGCTTTTCATACACTTGTTTCTTGGGCTAATGACATTTATCAGTTTTTTAAAGATTTATTTATCCGTTTATCAGATAAAATCCATTCATCAGGAGAATCTGTTAATAGAAGAGAGGCACAAAGAGCATTGCTGCTTTCTTTATGCGGAATGAGTCTATTCGGTCGTGAGTGAAGTCCTATGGCTAAAAAACGCAAATGAGTTTATACTCATTTGTAGTTTCACTGATTGCCAATATAAATAAGACTCGCGTTATAAAAAGGATGCATGTTAGGGATGTCAATAGAAATTTTAGAGAGTTTGGAAGAGAAATTAAAAGAAATATTTGGGTATAATACTTTCCGTCCTTACCAGAAGGAAATCATTCAAGCTATTCTAGAGCAACAAGATGTTCTTGCTATTCTTCCTACAGGTGCTGGCAAATCGCTGTGTTATCAATTGCCAGCCATGCTCATGCCTGGAACAGCAATCGTTGTTTCTCCTTTGATCTCTCTCATGCAAGATCAAGTTGTCTCTCTATTTAAGAATGGTATCCCAGCTGCCTTTCTCAATAGTAGCCTCCATTATCAAGAAATCATGGATGTGTTGAATCATTTATCTGATTACAAGTTGCTCTATATAGCACCTGAACGCTTTGCCGATACCAGTTTTATTCAACGTTTAAAAGAAATTCCTTTATCTTTTTTTATTATTGATGAAGCTCATTGCATTTCGCAATGGGGACATTCTTTTCGAGTTGAGTATCGTAAGTTATCCATTTTAAAACAGACTTTTCCTCATCAACCCATTATGGCTTTAACTGCAACAGCGACTAAAGAGGTTGAAAAGGATATGATAAGTCAATTAAAGATGAAGGAGCCTCAACTAATCAAAGGCAGCTTTGATCGACCTAATTTAACCATTCGCATCCATCAAAAAGCTCAACCAGAAGCTCAGCTTATTGAATTTTTAGAAAAGCAGCAAGATAAGTCGGGAATTATCTATGCGGCAACACGCAAGACTGTTGACGAGACTTTTATACGGTTACAACAAGAAGGTTTCTGTGTGGGACGCTATCATGCTGGAATGACAGATCAGGAAAGGACTTTTTCGCAGAATGCCTTTTTACATGATCAGGTTATGTGGATGGTAGCCACTGTGGCATTTGGTATGGGAATTCATAAGCCGGATGTTCGTTTTATTATCCATCTGGATATGCCAAAAACGATTGAGCAGTACTATCAAGAGATTGGGCGGGCAGGGAGGGATGGGCTTCCAGCAGAGTGTTTTATGCTTTATGGGACACAAGATTTAATTCTTTACAAAGCATTCTTGGAGAAACTTGAAGATCCTGTGATTCGTAAACAGATCAAGCTGAAAACAGATAAGATGTATGCTCTCTGTACATCGATTCAATGCAGGAGAAAAGAGCTTTTGCATTATTTTGGAGAAGTAGTGTCCACATCAAGCTGTACAGCTTGTGATAATTGTATAGATGATGTAGAAATGGTAGATGGGACGATGATTGCTCAAAAGATTTTGTCTTGTGTCTTTCGTTTACATCAGAATTTTGGCATTCGCATGGTCATGGATGTCTTAAGGGGGTCCAAGAGCCAGGCAGTTCTTAATCGAGGTTTTGAACGGTTATCCACTTATGGACTATTATCTGATTTACCCGAAAAAGAGGTGCGCTACTATATCGAATCTTTAATTCATATGGGATTCTTAATTGTCATGGAAGGGGATTATCCAGTTTTAAAATGGACCAAGAATGCTAAGCAAGTGATTGAAGGAAAAGAGAAAGTGCAATTTAGAAAGAAGATTTTTAAAGAAGTTAAGCCAAAAGAGAGTCAAATTGTACTTAATGATAAGCAGTTATTTCAACAATTAAAACAGTTGCGCACGGAATTAGCTCAGCAAGAAAAAATCCCTCCTTACGTCATTTTCAGTGATCGTTCCTTACAAGAAATGGCTGTTTATTATCCGAAAAATGAGCAAGAATTTTCTAGAATTAATGGGGTGGGTCCTGTCAAATGGTCCAAGTATGGGCAGAAGTTTTTGGAAAAAATTCAACAGTATCAAAGCAATCGTCCTTTACCTATTTCGGAAAAAGTGATGTCTCCTATTCAGCGCAAAAGTTCAATAGAAGAGACAATCCGCCTTTATCAAGAGGGCCACTCAATGGCAGAGATCATGCACATCAGGCAATTAGCCAGAAGTACGATTCTCACTCATCTTACAGAAGGTATTCAGCAAGGTCTTAATCTTGATATTTCCTCTCTTGTGACACACGAAAAACAAAAAATGATTGAAAATATCATTAAAGAAGTTGGAGTAGGTAAATTAGCTCCTATTAAAGAGAAATTACCAGAAGAGTTTACGTACGATGAGATTAGGCTTGTCGTCTCATTCTATACTCATCCCAGTTGAAAGCTGTAATTTCGGCTGCGTCAAAGCCTTGGGCTTCAACGATCAAAAATTGGTTCATATAAGTATATGGACCTATTTTTGATCGTTGAATCGCGAGAACTTTCGCATTGCCCAAATTGCAGCTTTCAACTGGGATGAGTATATTTCGGGTCGACGAAAGAATTTAAAATATTTTAAAAATTAACTTGCGAGAACTTTTATGACGACAAATTATGCTGATTTTTTATATCCACCTTCTCTAACACCTTCTACGGATAGCTCCCTTTATCCATGTATTGATGAAAAACAACAGGAACCCATCCTAGCTGTCAAAGAGGTGAAATGGGAGCAGCGAAATTTTATTGTTCATCCTCATTGGTATGAGATCAGGAAGATTGTCTATACGGTTGGAAAGATTTTCCTGAGTTTGAGTGCGATTTCCGCAGGAGCGACAGGCTATGCAGCTCTGGCATTTACCGCTACTCCCATGGTTGTGATCGCAACAGTTAGTGGTCTTGCTGTGTTCACAGTAGCTACAAGCATTTCAGGAATAATCTGTTTCATGCGGAAGACATTTTGGCAAGATCCTGCTTTTCTTAATGAACAAAGTCAAAAAGCCTTTGAAGATATTCAAAAAGAAGGCTTGCCTTATTCAACCATTCAACAAAAATATGGAAAGCAGATCCAGGATTACGCTATTTTAACAAATCAAGATCTTAATCATCTCTTGCGTAGAGATGTGCGAGAATTAGATTATACCTCATTCCGTCAAAAACATGTTATCAATAACCAATTGTCTATTTTGACAATTTTGGATGAGGAAAACAAAGCAGTATTAAATACATCTTTTATGAAGATGGTGAGATCTTCAGCAAGAGGATTGGCTATTTCCTATCAGGAATTATTAAGCGATTATGCATACGAGCGAAAGTGTTTAAATATTAATTTAGATGGAGAAATTCAAGATTTATTAGCCGTAGAAATCGGCTCGTTGTCCTATACAGAATTTTTAAATAAATGTTATCAAGGTTATGTTCCTGACAGCTTTGAGTCGTTTAGTGCTGACAATCGAGCTAGTTTGATTAATAGATTTTACTTTGAAAAGTTGGGTGGAGAGAAATTGGGATTCCAAGAAATTTTACAAAAATATATAAGAGATTGCAACGCTTTAGGCATCAATGAAAACGAGCTCTCCCATAATTGTCTTCGGAACGATATTCAAAGTCTTTCTGAAGACAATTATGGGATTTTTAGGAGTAGAAATAATTTAAAAGACTTATTCCGTTGCTCGTTGGAAGATTGTCAACGACTAAAAGAACCCCTGCTTAAGTATTTGAGAGCTTCGAGAAGAGATGGATTGTTAGAGGTCAGGCGTTATCCAGAATGTAAGGTATTGATAGAGGATGGGCAACTGACTGATAAAGAGATCTGTGATATCATTCTTCCTCAAGAGATTGCTAGTGTAAGCCAGGGTCAACTGAGCTATAGCGATTATAAGCGGCGGAATGGTATTGAATCATTTCCTGATCTGATACCTGATCTGATAGCAGATTCTAAAACTCAACTTTTTTCTGCTATCTTAGCAGAAGTTAAGCAAAGTTCTTCTGGTCTTGTTACACTTGATCAGGATTTCAAAGACGAATACAAATTATTTCCCCAGTTGCGTGATCAATTCTTCGAATGTAAATTGCCTGTTGAACTAGAGAGGCTCAACACGGAAGCAATGACTTACAAAGAATTCAAAATGAGAAATGGAGAGGATGCCATCCAGAGGGGAGTTAACACTCATCAAGACTTATTGAGAAACCGCTTTTTGAAAATGTCTTATGAAAATATGATAAGCCCTATCTATGCAAAGGATAGAAATCTCTTAAGTATTAAAAATGAAGACATTGAACAGGTTCTGAAAGGGGACGCTCAACAACTATCTTATCAAGATTTCAGAGCTAAACATGGTCTTGCCTATCTAAGATCAGATCGAGCTGCTGAAATGAAAGATGTTTTAAAGAGAAAACTTTTAGATTTATTAAAAGGAGTCCCTTTCAATCATATAGAAGATGTTTACAAGAAAGATTGCCAGTTACTAAATTTGGATAAAGGCAAGATATTACAAAAGCGTTGGAAGAATCAATCACTTCAGAGTATTTTAGCAACTGATAAACAAGGATTTTGTCAAAGCATTAGAGAAGGCTTCTTTAAAGCAGAGAGTTGGAGACTGAAATTCCTGGGAGAGCAAATAGATAACGTATGGGACTTCTTTAAAAAACATCGGGAAATTTTTGAGTTAAAAGTCATCAGAGCTGATTTAGGTTTTCCTTCACTAGCTCAACGTTTTGAACAAAGCATTGACAGACTCACACTTGAAGTATTTGTGGAAGAATATGGATCAGATTTAAAAGATGTTTTTGCGTATGGTCTTCTTTCGAAAGAGTCATCTATTATTCATAAATTAGTCATTGATTACTACCTTAGAAAGCCTGGTTTAGCTTTTGACAATAATTCAAACCAAGTCATAGAAACCATTGCTCGTTGGAACTTAAAACCAATTGAGCTAGAGCGAAATCTAAAGGAAGCTAAACAGAAATTTAATAGGATTTGTTCAGAGCATAACAAAAATGAGGAAATCCAGAACAAACAGTATGAACAGGAAGTTGAACAGGCAAGATTAGCGAGGGATGCAAAGTCATTACATTTAGTTCAAATAGAAAACACTTATCAACAAGCTTTAAACGAGAAGAATAAAGCAGAATTAAGGGTCAGCCAATGCATTGGAGAAATACGTCAGAAGCAAAAACTTAAGGAAAATCTTGATGATCGCCAAAGACAGATTAAAGAGCTCCGACCCAAATCTGAATCCTCTTTTTATTTACAAGCTAAGGAAAGTCTAGAACAACAGATAGAGTCATTGCAACAGCAAATTCAACAAATAAATGACAATCCTGTGACAGGAATGAAAGCTGCTTGGCAGGCTACTCAAAAACAGAATAGATTGAATAGCGAGTTAGAAAATCTTAAAAGACAATTAGCCGCCTTAGAGTGCAAACCAAAAGCCGTATTGGAAAAGATGAGCTTTATTCAAACAGAGATAGAACAGATGGAGAGGTCTATCGTTCAATCAGTTTCAGATACTATAGTGATTTAAATTTGATTTTTTATTCATAATTTAAACTCAAAAAAGAAAAATCAATGGCTTCTGCTAAAGTTTTAACCTTCTCTAATTTGGAACGAACCATTTTTTTGAAATTTGCCCAAAAAATCTCGATCGGATTTAAGTCTGGCGAATAGGCTGGAAGAAATAAAATTCTACAACCAGCTTTTTCTATTAATTTTCGTGATTCTTCTGACTTATGAAAAGTTGCGTTATCCATAATCACAACTTGACCAACCTTGAGCTCTGGAATTAAAAAGTCTTTCAGCCACATGTTAAACAGCTGAGTATCACACGTCCCTTTGTAACAAAAAGGGGCTAAAATACGAGATTCTATTTTTGCTGCTATAAAGCTTTCTCTAGAATATCTTAAACCTGAAATGGCTCCCGGAATCTGCTCCCCTCTAGTTGCCCGAGCATATTCTCTGATAAGATATTTATTAATGCCACTTTCATCTACATAAACGCGGTCCTGCTCGGAAATTTTCTCTAACTCTTGTTTAAAGACCGCTCGTTTCTTCTCATCCCTTTCCTTGTAGTATGAGGTCTTTTTTTTAAAGTAATTTTGAGCCTTTTACAAGCATAAAATACTGCTTGTAAAGTTGAATTGAACTTCTCTGCTATTTCTCTCAGATAGCTGTCAGGATGTTCTTCAATATATTTTTTAAGTTTTTCACTGTCAATTTTACTCGGTTTTGACCCATTCATTTTAGGGGCCAAATCTTGCTGCCTTTGTCTAGAAAGCCAGTTTCCTAAAGTTGGAACAGTAACGCCAAAAATCTTGCTTGCTTCCAAGCGACTTCCGCCGTTTGCAATATAATTTAAAGCTCTTTGTCTTAAGTCGATTGAGTAAACCATGAAAGATTTGTACATGAAAATATATTAAAAATCAAATTTAAATCACTATATATTAGAGGAGAATCTGAAACAAGCACAGGCAAAATTAGAACTCGTGAATCTATCTTTTGAGAGAGAAAAAACAATAGGGTCACAACTTGATTCTGTTAAGAAGTCTGCTCTATTGAAGACAGATGAAAAATATCAAGAGCTATATGATTCAGCTCAGCAAAAGAAGTTAAAAGCTATTAAACGAAGTCAAGACAACTTGGTTCAAAGCTTGGAGAGGCTCAAGTGGGAGACTTCTTTCAAAACTTTCTTTTAAGTCGTGTTTTTAAGGAATATAATTGACGAGGACTTTTTCGACTCGATGTCCATCCATTTTTACGATTTTGAACTTAAATTTATTCCAAATGAATGTATCTCCAACTTTAGGAATACTACCAATTTGACGCATACAGAAACCAGCTAGTGTACGATAAGATCTCTTTTCCTCATTAGGAAAGGCCTCGATTGCAAAGTATTCTTTGAGTTCATCAATGGGAATCATACCATCAATGATCCAAGAACCATCTTTCCTTTGAATAATAGGCATTTCAGGAGATATTGTAGTTGTAGGCAAGACGCCCACAATAGATTCAAGGACGTCATGAAGGGTCACGAGCCCTTGAACACCTCCATATTCATCGGTCACAAGGGCAATGTGATCAGGTGTTTTCTTAAACAGATCCAATAGCTGGAGAATGCGCATTGTTTCTGGTATAAAGAGAGGGGAATGGACAAGAGCTTGCAAGTCTAAAGATCCTTTATTGAGAATTTCTGTTAAAATAGATCGGGAGTTGATAAGGCCAACGACTTTGTCTAACTCTCCGTCGCAAACAGGGAAGCGATGATGAGGAGAGGCTGCTACTTGTTGATGTAATCGCTGTGGCTCTTCATGTAAATCAAGCCACTCAATATCCATACGGGGAATCATGATAACCCCTACATGGCGATTTCCCAATCGCAAAATACTCTCAACCATATCGTATTCTACTTCTTTTAAGACCCCTGCTTGTGTTCCTTCCTCCAAAATTAGTTTAATCTCCTCTTCAGTCACCTTCTCACTAATTTTTCCACGAGAGAGATAACGAGCGATGAATTCAAAAGAGATGACGAAAGGATAGGTAATCACGATTAAGAATTGAATCAAATAGGCTGATGGAGGAGCTAGTTTTTTCCAATGGAGAGCACCTAATGTCTTAGGAACCATTTCCGTGAAAAATAACATGGTTAATGTGAGCACAACAGAGACCATGGCCAGCCATTTGTCGCCAAATAACTCCACTGCTTTTGCTCCAACTCCTGCTGCACCAAAAGTATGCGCAGTCGTATTCAATGTGAGGATAGCAGCGAGAGGACGATCAATTCTTGTTTTAAGATCACTTAGAATCTGTCCAGCACGTGGGCTTCTTTTCTTTAGGAAGGCAATATGCCCTGTTGTGCAGCATAGCAAAACTGCTTCCAATATAGAGCAAAGAAAAGAAACAAAGTGAGAAATGAAGAAATAAAAAAGTAAGGCAAACATATACTCATTCCAGTTGAAAGCTGCAATTTGGGCAATGCGAAAGTTCTCGCGATTCAACGATCAAAAATGGGTCCATATACTACTCATATGGACCCATTTTTGATTGTTGAAGCCCGAGGCTTTGGCACAGCCGAAACTTTTCACTTTGAACTGGGATGAGTATATTAAAATCAGTACCTAAATTAAAGTTACACTAACATAATTATCTAGATTTTGTAAACTTGATTGGTACTCTAAATTTTTGAGTTCACTTGTGTATAATTTTTTAATTTGGTTTCAGATCACTCCTCACAGTTGAAATTGAGGCAGATAAACCAGCCTAATGGCATAGCTAACGGCGCACTTTTTTGCTGAGCACATCCCAAGCAGAGTCGATTGCTTCTTGTGTTTCAATATCATACAATGTCACAGCCAGGCGATAGTCTTCGTAATCGTAGAAGCGATCAGATCTCACCGCTTTAGTCAGTCGGATCTTAACGAGAAATTCAGGAGCAGTGGCTTTTCCCGCCTGCAAACGGCTAGGATTGCGATACTTAGGATCTCGGCTAATTTTATCCATCAAATCATCTAATTCATATTCATCTTGGGCATTGCCAACAACAACAGTATAGCGACCATCATCAATGGCAACACTTTCGAAGATATCACGTATCATATCAGTTGGAATATAACGATCAGTACAGTTGTCAATTTCTGTAATAATCAGACGAGGCTTATCCATTTGGCATGAATAACCTGTTTTTAAAAACCAACGGTCCATCAATTGACGATTAATTTTAGTTGTCTGAATGCGAATGTCAGCAGCTCCATAGCGCCAATCAAGTTTTTCGTAAGGATTACCAGGGGTAATATCTTCAGCTGTTCGTATATGGCGATAACAACTTGATGCACTGACAAGAACGGTACATAAAGTGGCAATTTTTATTAAATTCATTTTCATAAGAATTCTCCTTTGGTTGCAAAATAGCGATAAAGGTCTTGGTCACTTGCCACTGATCGAATCAGGGTAAGAAGTGACAGCCCAATAAGGAATCAAAATACGTCTAATTCCTGGATGAATATTAAAGACATGAATAATACATAAATCATTCGATTGAAGATTCAGTTGATACTGCTGCTGTCGTGGATGATGGAGACCTTCCTCAACTTGAATGTCCAGAGTATGTAGGCCAGGATCGAGATCAAAGCGAGTCATCTCAATCAAGGCTGGCAATGTTGTCCAAGAGCGAGTATCTGCTCGCGTTTGATGGTTGATTACACACATCGTCAAATCTGCTAAAGTCCCAAGAGCCTTATCTTGTTTTTGCAAACAACCGATAGCCGAGCGACGCATCAGGATGCGAGCGACCCCTCGAGCGGCAATAATAGGTATTTTTTGCTTAATCTCTGTAGAGGCGGCTTGAGTCACGTCATAAAAAGGCAAGAGATGTCGGTAGACTCCATCTATTCCAACGTGAGTAGGAAAAGGGGCGGAATAAGGCCATTGCTTAAGCGCTGGAACAGGAATTCCTACTAAACTGGACCATGAAGGATCTATTCGCTGTGTAGCTAAAAGGATTTCTAAAGCTGCCAAGGAAGCGATAGAGGCTGGGCTTGTTGTAGAAATTTTATAAGGAGCATTTCCATTATGACAAAAAACAAGGACAGTCGCTTGTTTCTTTTGATAAGGAATGGAATTTAATGAATGTGTACAAGGAATGAGCTGCATTGCTTGTTGATATAAAATATCGGCATTAGAGTGGTCGCCCCGTTTCTCTAGTAAAACAGCAAAAAGATATTTGCTTAAACCATTATCTGCTAAGGAGTAGTCTTTTGTAAAAGGGACTTTAGTATAAATCTCTCGTTTATTCTGTTGATACTCTTCTGCTTGACGCAAGAGGGCATAAGCATTACTTTCATCTCCTTGATGCAAAAGAGCTAAGGCAAAATAGATGCGGGCAAGCACTTGCTCAAAGTCATCTGCTTGATAAGCCCCTGTTTCATCTTGTAAGAGGAGTTGACCTAGCTTTTCTGTTGGCAGATCTTGTGCATAATAATCAAGCGCCTCAATAGCATTAGCATAATCTTGAATAGCCTCATCGATTTTGCCCATCGCAAAGCGAGTTGTAGCCCGATCTAACAGAAGCCAACTCGCCTCTTTAGACTTTGTATAATGCTCTTGCGGTATCTCTTTTTGTACAATGGCATTTAAATTTTGCTCGGCTTGAATTAAGTCCCCTTCATGATAAGCTCTAAGATAAGAACCTCTTTGACCAAGGAGTGCAGAAGAACACCCTGCACAAACTCCTAACAAACAGAGGGAAATCAATAAGATAACGACATACTTTGACATAGGACACCTGATAATGGCTCTATTTGATTGGGTCAGAATGGTAATAACCTGAGTTTTGAGTTTATTTCCTTGATTCTTAGAGAAGATTTTCTCTTAGATCTCGTCCTTTTCTTTGAAGGGAATAGTCAAATGGCTATTTCCGAGAAGAAAAGGACGAGAGATAAGAGGAAAGATTCCTAATAACTTGAGTTTTGAGTTTATTTCCTTGATTCTTAGAGAAGATTTTCTTTTAGATCCTGTCCTTTTCTTTGAAGGGAATAGTCAAATGGCTATTTCCGAGAAGAAAAGGACGAGAGATAAGAGGAAAGATTCCTAAGAATCAAGGAAATAAACTCAAAACTCAGGTTAATAACATTGGTCACGGGGATGCAGGGGAGCAGATTGATAGTAATCGCTGTAATAACAATCTTTTTCTGTCCAGCGATTGCAAGCCAGACGGTGTTGGCAAGCTGTTAGAATTCCCACTAATAAACTAAGTACAATAAATCCTTTGAATTTTAGCTTTATCATGTCTATTTCTCCTATCAATCTGAGTTTTGCCATTTTAATGTAGCTGAAAATGGCATTAATAATCAATAAAATGCGAATTTATAAAATTAAAAACAATATAACTGCTATTTTTATAAAATTTATTTTTAAATATTATACCAATAACAATCTTAGTGTTTTTTTGAAATTAATGTAGTTTTTTATTGCGTGTTTTATTATAATTTGATTTTATTAAATTAAAATTATTAATCAATTTCATTGATAATTAGAAAATGAGTGTAATCAATTTTATTCCAAAGCAATGGATAACTACATTCATCCCATGTGCTGAAGTTAAAGAAATAGAGAGATGCTATTGGGGTCGAAAGATAGAAAGAAAGTGTATAGAAGATCTAATATCTAAAATCGCGCATTTTATTAAAAAAATGCTGTCTTTTATAACACGAGAAAATAGAGAAGTGACTATCTCAAGTAAGGAAAATCCTCGACGATTTAGCGATCTGGAAGAAGCCGAGAAAACTGTTAGAGATAGGGCAAAAGCATATATTTGTATCTATGACCAGAAACTAAAAGCACTTGCAAGCTTGCATCGTTTTCATATTGAAGGACTCATAAACTATATAAATACTTATCAAGATTTATTCTCAAAAGAAAATGAGGAGCAACTAAAGCGTTATAAAAATGATTTTAATAGTCCAGAACTAAATTTAAAAACCATGTCTCAATCCTATGAGCAACTCAAGAAAAATGTTGAAAAATTCCTTTCTCAGAAACAGGATAATCAAGTTAAGCACAACTTTATTAAAATTTTCAATCTTTACATCAAAAAAACAAAAGAGTATAAAAATTTTCTAAAAAAAGATCCTTATCTCTCTCAACTGCGTCAACAAAAAATACAAGCTATTCAAAAGTTAAAGAAGTTACAGAGCCATGCAAACTCCCTGTAACTTTTAGCGTGGATCTTGAAAAGTCACGGTAGAGACGAGGACTTATCAATTCTCCTGGTACGTGCACTCTCGCCATATACTCATATGAACCAATTTTTGATCGTTGAAGCCCCAGGCTTTGGCACAGCCGAAACTTTTCATTTTGAACTGGGATGAGTATATTTACCCTCCTTATAATCTTTCGCCATTTGCTCAAGAGTTACATAAGGGACCTTTGCTGCATGCCCTGCCTGGCCAAAGGCAACCATTCGCTCTTCACAAACTTTTTGCATAGCAGCTCTGGCAGGTTTTAAATAGGATCGAAGATCAAATTCAGCAGGATGCTCTACTAAGAATTTCCGGATGGCTCCTGTCATGGCCAGCCGATTATCTGTATCCACATTAATTTTCCGTACGCCAGCTTGGATTCCTCGCTGAATTTCTTCGATGGGAACACCATAAGTCTCTCGCATATGACCGCCATATTGATTGATCACATCTAACAAATCTTTGGGAACCGAACTACTTCCATGCATGACCAAATGGCAGTCGGGGATCTTTTTATGGATTTCAATAATACGCTCAATCGCAAGAACTTCACCGGTCGGCTTACGAGAAAATTTATAAGCTCCATGACTCGTTCCAATGGCAACAGCTAAGGCATCGACACCTGTCCGTTGAACAAAATCAATGGCTTGATTCGGATCTGTAAGAAGCTGCTCCAATGTCAGTTTTCCCTCAGCCCCATGATCGTCCTCCTTCTCTCCTCCTAAGTGTTCTAGAGAGCCCAAGACACCTAACTCTCCTTCGACTGAAACGCCAATGGAATGGGCAATATCAACGACATAGCGTGTCACAGCGACATTATATTCATAACTAGAAGGAGTTTTACCATCCTCTTCTAAAGAACCATCCATCATGACACTAGTAAATCCTTGTTTCATGGCACTTATACAAGTCTCAGGACTATTACCATGATCTTGATGCATGACAACAGGAATATCGGGATAAAGCTCGACCGCAGCTAACATCAAGTGACGCAAAAATGCATCATTCGTGTATTGACGAGCTCCACGGCTCGCTTGGATGATGACTGGGCTTTGTGTTTTGCGCGCTGCCTCCATAATGGCTTGGATTTGTTCCATATTATTGACATTTAATGCACAAACACCAAAATGGTTCTTGGCAGCATAATCTAAAAGGGGGCGTAAAGGGATTAAGGCCATAGGTAATGCTCCTTATAATTAAAGTCTCAAGGTTGAGACTGACCTGCAGATTTAATCAGTTGAGTTTATTGCATAAACACTATATATAAAAAATTCAACTGATTGTTGTCATTTTATTATTAACCTTGAGCACGATCAATAGTTATGGCTGAACATCACCTTTATACCAATCGTTTAATTCATGAAAAATCTCCTTATCTCTTGCAACATGCTCATAATCCAGTCGATTGGTATCCGTGGGGAGAAGAGGCCTTTGAAGCAGCTCGTAAGCAAGATAAGCCGATTTTCTTATCCATCGGCTATGCCACTTGTCACTGGTGCCATGTGATGGAAAAAGAGTCTTTTGAAGATGTTGAAGTCGCTCAAATGATGAATCGAAGCTTCATCAATATTAAAGTAGACCGTGAAGAGCTTCCAGATGTTGACAGTCTTTATATGGAATTTGCTCAAAGCATGATGGCAGGGGCAGCTGGTTGGCCCCTCAATGTCATTCTAACCTCTGAATTACAACCATTTTTTGCTGCAACTTATCTTCCTCCTTATAGTAGCCATGGACTCATGGGTTTAACAGATTTGATTAGCCGTCTTGAGGAAATCTGGGCAAGCTCAAATAGACAAAAAATTCTGAGCCAAGCAGAGAAGATTGTCGAATTATTCTCTGAAAACGTCCATGCAAAAGGGGAAGAGATGCCCACCATTGCACTGGTCACTGAGACGGCAGAGCTCTTATATAAAATGGCCGACCCTATTTATGGAGGAATGAAAGGAGCTCCTAAATTTCCCATTGGGTACCAAGCGAGCTTTATGCTTCGCTATTATTCAAGAATGGAAGATAGCCGCGCACTCTTTTTAGTAGAGCGGATATTGGATATGATGCATCGAGGAGGAATTTATGATCATTTAGGGGGCGGTTTCTCGCGCTATAGTGTAGATGAACAGTGGCTAGTGCCCCATTTTGAGAAAATGCTTTATGATAATGCGATTTTAGCACAAAGCTACTTGGAAGCTTGGCAACTGACAAAAAAACCTCTTTATCGAGAAGTTTGCGAAGAAATTCTCAATTATATTCTTCGAGACATGACCTATCCAGAGGGAGGATTTTACTCAGCAGAGGATGCTGATTCTGAAGGTCATGAAGGGAGATTCTATACCTGGCCTTATGAGGAGGTTGTGCGGATTATAGGGCGGGAGGAGGGAAGGCTTTTCTGCGAGTTCTATGATATCACCCCTGAAGGGAATTTTGAGGGACGTAATATCTTGCACACCTCTTTATCATTAGACGAATTTGCAGCAGCCCATCAACGAAATGTGGAAGAATTACAACAGTTGTTTGCTCGTCAAAAAAAACAATTATGGCAAGAGCGAGAAAAGAGGGAGCATCCTTTTAAAGATGATAAAATTCTAAGTTCTTGGAATGGGTTAATGATCTATTCACTAGCTGAAGCAGGATGTGCTTTGAGTAATGCCACTTATTTAGCAGCTGCAGTCAAGGCTGGCCGTTTTATTCGCAACCATCTTTGGCAAAACCAAAGATTATTGCGGCGCTGGCGCGATGGACAAGCCTTGTTCTCTGCAAGCTTGGATGAGTATGCCTTTATGATTCGAGGGTGCCTTTCTCTATTTGAAGCCAATTGCGGCACAGAATGGCTTCAATGGGGAATTGAAATGACTCAAATCTTACAAGATGAGTTTAAAGAGAAAGGCGGGGCTTTTTATCAAACTGATGGAAAGGATAAAAATCTCATTTTAAGAAAATGCCAATTTGCTGATGGAGCAGAACCTTCAGGCAATGCTATCCATTGTGAAAATCTTCTAAGGCTTTACCATATTTTAGGAGATGAAAATTATTTCACTCAAGCAGAAGATATCTTAAAGGCAGTTAAAAATTACTTAGATAATTATCCGCCTGGTTATTGTTACCATGTGATGAATCTCTATTTTTATTATGATCAGCATGTTCCTACAATTGTCATCGCACTAAATTCTAAGAAGGCATTTCAAGAAGAAATCAAAAAGCTCATTTACAAAAGCTTTATTCCCTATAAATCTTTAATTTGGCAACAACAAGATGTAGATCTTGAAGAACTGATTCCCTTTATTGAAGAACAAGAGGCTATACAAGATCAAACAACATTATATATCTGTTATGAAGGTGTTTGCCAAAAACCTCTAACCGATTTTGCTGATATGCAGGAGGCGATTCATAAACTTTAACAGATCCTACTTCTAAAGGAATAAATAGATCTAAATTTCTGCACGCAAAAAGAGTGATATTTGGACTGAAGTGAAAGTTCCCATGTTTCAACGTCCGTCAGTCACCCTATATATGGAAATATAGGGTGACTGACGGGCGTTGAACCATGGGGCTTTGGCTCAGTCGAAATAACGCTATTTTTGCGTAAGGTGAGTTCTTAATCTTCTGGAATTAAGGATTTCTATAAAAAGCTAATAATCTGTATAATGGAATCGTTTAAATACCATATGGCACACGATGACACTCATCTATAAAACTTTAATTGAAATCAAAGAGAATCAAGCCTTTGAAAAACTGGAATCCTTCAGGGATTCGACCATCTGGAGCAAGATGACAACAGAAGAGCGGGATTTATTAGCTCATCTATGGATCATGCACGGTGCTCAACAGCTTGCAAAAGGGCATCCTAAAGTTTTAGAGAGCTTTGAGTTGGCTGTTCAAGTGACGCCTTCAGCGTCACTCTTTTATGAACAAGGGAAAGTTTTTGCCTCTTATTCAGAAAATATTCGTTGTCTCAATTGGGCCGACCAAGCCTTTACACAAGCAACTGAAAGAGATTCTACTTTTTTTGTTGCTTGGTATCAAGGAGCTCTTATTCTTATGAAATTAGGTCTTTTTGATGGAGAAAGCCATTATTTTTTGGAAGCTCATCAAAAATTTGAAAAAGCATTTCGTTTGATTGATATGAGCCTTACCGATGTTGCCAAAGGGGAATTCTATTGGCAATGGGGGTGTTGTCTTTCTCTATTAGGCAAGTATTCAGGAGAACCTATCGATCTCTATAAGGCAATTGGCAAATATCAGCTAGCTGCTGATTTGGGATGTCAACAAGCGGTCTTTTTTCATGATCATGGACAAGCCTTGGCTGAATTAGCCTCTTTATTGGAAAGGCCAGAGTTTTTCTTAGAAGCTTTAAAATTATTCGATCAAGCCATTAAGCAAGCTCCAGGGGGATTTGATTCTTGGTATAGCCAGGCTTGTTGCTTGTATCGCTTGAGCGAGATAACAAATCACGAAGATTATTTAGAACAAGCAGAATTAAGTTTTAAAAAAGCCTCAGAGATCAATCCTAATTACAGTCAGTTGTGGCTTAAATGGGGACAATTAGAGGCGATGGTTGGAAAATTAAAGCGTGATCAAAAGAAAATCGAAGGTGCTCTTGAGAAGCTGGAAAGAGCGAGTCACCTAGAACCTGATCATGCTCTTACCTTGAGCTGCTGGGGAGAAGTGGAACTTTTCTTAGGTGCTTATGAGGAAAATCTGGATTTGATCCGATCGGCTAAATTAAAGATCATTAAAAGCCTTGAATTACAGCCAGATAATGCTGATTCTTGGTATCTCTATGGTTCTTGTTTGAACGAATTAGGACGTTATTTTGCAGAGGAAAAATTTTATCATCAAGCCATTGAAAAATTTCAATACGGTCTTTCTCTATCACGTCAAAACCCTCTTCTATGGTATGGGCTTGCTCTTGCTCACTTTGCTTTAGGAGAGTTGAGTGATGATATGCTCTTTATTGAGAAAGCAGCTCGCTACTGTGGACGTGTGATCGAGTGCGGTGGCGGGGTGATGGCTCAATTTTGGAATGATTGGGGAGTCTCATTAATGAAATTAGCTGAGATGACAAATCAGCAAGCCCCACTTGAAGCAGCAATTGAAAAATTTGAACGGGCCTTGCAGCAACCTCTTTTCGATGTAGAATATGAAGATATCGATTTAGAATGGGTTTATAATTATGGATGCGCTTTTGACTTATTAGGCGATTTAACAGAAGATCCACGTCATTTTGAAAAAGCTGCTCAAATCTTAGTTCAAGTTCTTCAGCTTGATCCCAATTATAGTCATGCACGTTATAATTTGGCATTAGCTTATTCTCATTTAGGAGAAATCACTTCTGATATCGATTATTATTATAAGGCTTTAGAGCATTTTCAGATTCTTTTAGAGTATGATCCAGAAGATGAATTAGCTCAAATGGATTTGGGGGTTTCTCTCATCAATCTTGCTCTTTTAGTTCAAGAGGCTTATCAGCCGGATCGGGCCCAAGTTCTGTATCGGCAGGCAGAACACCACTTGATACAAGCAACTTCTCTAGGAAATTGCCAGGCTTATTATCAATTAGCTGGGCTTTATTCTTTAACGCATCATTATTCGCAGGCGATGCATTACATTGAGAGGGCTCAATTTTTTGGGGTCCTACCCGGCGTTGAAGATCTCCTGCATGATGAGTGGCTAGAGGGGTTGCGACAAACCCCATCTTTTCGCCAGTTTCTTAATCAACTATCAAGTCAGCAATCTAAGGAAGATAAATAAATCTGGCTTTTAAGATCCTTAAATTTAACCAGATTTAGATCCATTACGCTTACGCTCAATCTCTGTGAGATAACGTTTACGCATTCGGATATTATCAGGAGTGACCTCAATGAGTTCATCCTCTTGAATATAGTCGATCGCTTGCTCTAAAGTGAATTGACGAGAGGGAGTTAGAATAATATTTTCATCGCTTCCGGAGGCTCTGACATTAGTTAGTTGCTTACCTTTTGTGACATTGACAATCAGATCATTTTCACGACTATTTTCACCTACAATCATTCCTTCATAGACTTCATGACCCGGAGAGGTAAAAAGAGTCCCTCGATCTTGAAGGTTGAAGCAAGCATAGCCACTTGTTTTGCCTGGGCCATTAGAGATTAAGACACCACGTATACGACCAGGAATAGTCCCTTTCCAAGGAGCAAAAGCCTCAAAAATAGATGTTAAAATGCCTAAACCACGTGTAGCTGTCAAGAACTCGTTGCGATAACCCATGAGGCCTCGAGTAGGAATAAGAAAATCTAAATGAGTAATCTTATTCTCATTCGTATCCAAAAGCTGTAATTCTCCACGGCGTCGAGCTAATTCTTCAATCACAGTTCCAGAGTATTCTTGAGGAACTTCAATATGGACTCGTTCAATCGGTTCATGCTTAACCCCTGCGATCTCTTTCACAATGACACGAGGTTTAGACACGCTGAATTCATAGCCTTCTCGGCGCATCGCTTCAATCAACACAGAAAGATGCAGCTCTCCTCTCCCTGCAACAGTGATCTTATCTTGATCACTTGAGTCTTCAATCTTTAAGGAAATATTAGCCTTTCTTTCTTTCTCCAATCGAGCTCGAATTTTATTCATGGTGACATGCTTGCCACTGCGGCCAACAAAAGGACTATTATTGACCGTGATATCGACAGAGACTGTTGGCTCATCAAGCTTAATGCGAGGCAAGCGAATGATGTTTTGCGGATCACAAAGGGTGTCTCCGATTGTGACTTCAGGAATGCCCGATAAAATGGCAATATCTCCCACACCAGCTTCTTCCATTTCTACTTTCTCGATACCTAAATGTCCTTCGATACGGGTAATTGTACACCTAGTTTGATGGCCTTGTTCATCAATATGGATAATTTGCTGACCCTTTTTAACAAATCCTTGCATGATTTTTCCACAAGCTTGGCGTCCAACATAGTCATCATAAGTAATAGTGGCAACATGCATCAAGAAAGGATTATTTAAGCTACCGGTAGGAGGTGGCACAGCATATCTAATTAATTCAAATAAGGGGCGCATGTCTTTCTGTATATCATGCAAGTGATGAATAGCAAAGCCAGATAGTCCAGAAGCATAACAATAACGGAAATCAAGTTGTTCATCAGAGGCACCCAATTCGCTAAAAAGATCAAAGGTATCATTCAAAACACGATCTGGATTAGCGTGAGGACGATCAATTTTATTGAGAACTACAATAGGTTTTAATCCCATTTTTAAAGATTTAGATAGGACAAAACGGGTCTGAGGCATGGGCCCCTCTTGAGCATCTACTAACAATAAAACAGAATCAACCATCCCTAAAATGCGCTCAACTTCACCAGAGAAATCGGCATGGCCAGGAGTGTCAATAATATTAATCTTATAATCATCAAAATAAACTGAAGTATGTTTGGCAAAGATGGTAATCCCTCGTTCTTGCTCTTGATCATAGGAATCCATGATACGCTCTCTAATCTGTTGATTTTCACGAAAGACGTGTGAATCTTTTAGTAAAGCATCCAATAGAGTTGTTTTACCATGGTCAATATGGGCAATAATGGCAATATTGCGAATTTTCTCAGGAGAATACATAACAAACAATCTTGTGTTAAAATTTTTTTTGAGTATTAATTTTCTGACGTAAATAGATTATAAAGTTTTTGTTTTTAAAAAAGCAAGGTTAAAATTAATTGCCGAGATTTTATAATAATTTTTTCCCTTGAATTCTTGTTAACTTTTTGTTAATTTATAAAGGAGGTTTTAAAAGAAGTCTAATGAACTGATAAACTCATGATTCAGAGGATAAATTGGAAGTCAATATTCAGGATCACGATAAAGAGAAGATTGAAGAGGGAACTTCTGCCTCTGGTAACCTCATGGATTCTCGGACAAGTCATTTGGATGATGTTCTAAATGAGAAACTTGAGCAAGCTTTTCATAAACCACCTTCTCAATTTTTATTACATGATTTGGCGAAGATTGCCATTGAGCATGATCCCATTGACTTAGCTTATGCGGTGATCCGTTTGCCTCCCAGTGCCCGTGTGCTCGTCTATGAAAACTTACCCGATCTTAATGATAAAATCATCTTCATGGCAAACACAGGGAGTAATACTCGCGCAGCCATTTTTTCTCAAATTGATGATTTAGAAATTAAGGAGCTGATTGAGGGGATGCCGCCTGATGAGGCTGCTTGGCTTTTAGATGATTTATCGGATCGACGTCTTAAGCGTGTTTTAGATATTTTGGAACCCAAAAAAGCTACTCGTATACGCGAAGTGTATCAGCATGAGCGCCATAGCGCAGGCCGTTTGATGACAAACGAGTTTTTTGCTTTCCATTTGAACACGACGATTGGGGAGGTGGCGGCGGCTATTCGAGATAATCCTGGAATTGATCTAACGCGGCGTATTTTTGTCCTAAATGATCTTGGCGAACTCATTGGCTTTGTACCGGCACGCAATCTGATTATTAATTCCCCTTATGTGCCTATCCGGCAGGTGATGCGACCTATTCTGCATCAAGTGGAGGCAGATGCCTCACGCGATGAGGTAGTCGATCTGGTGGAGCGCTATAAAATTCCAGCCCTTCCTGTCGTGGACGAGCAGAAGCGCCTAGTCGGTGTTGTCACGTACGAGAGAGTTGTAGAAGCCTTAGAGGATATTGCAGATGAGACGATTGCTAGCATTGCAGGTACAGGAGAAGATATTAGCGAGCATGAGCCGATTTTTAGACGTTTTTTATGGCGTGCCCCTTGGTTGATTGTGACTCTATGTGCGGGATTAGTCACAGCAACAGCCTTATCCTATTTTAAAGATCGAGATTGGTTCACATTTGTCGCCCTCTTTGTTCCATTGATTGCTGGGATGTCAGGTAATGTTGGCATTCAATGTAGTACAATTCTAGTGCGAGGGATGTCAACAGGAGAGCTCTCTTATGGTTCACGCCAAGTAGCTGTTTTGAGTGAATTAATGATCGGTTTGCTTATTGGTGTGATTTTCGGTCTAGCATGTGGAGGATTTGTCTATCTTTTAAATGTTTTAAATATTCACTATACAGGTGCTGATCCAGTTGCATTAGGTTTGATTATCAGTTGCGGTCTATTTGGTGCTTGTTTGATGGCCACAACATTAGGGACTTTGTCTCCTTTCTTTTTTGCAAAATTCCGGATTGACCCAGCAGTAGCCTCAGGCCCAATTGTGACGGCCTTCAATGATGTGCTATCCACTCTCATGTATATCATTGTAGCCAAGACAATTAGCTCATTTTTTACTGTATAAATTCCCTGTTTAGATTATTGATTTTCCGTCACTTCTTTTAGAGTAAAAAACAGTTGATTATCATTACTTATTGATGAGGAAGAAGGTGGATGTTCTGATTTTTGATCATCTTGACCCACAGGACTAATTTGAATTTCAGGAGTGTCAAGACGAGGTTGTTTTAAATGAGAAAAATTCCGATTTTTAGGAATAAGTTCATCTTGCAACCGCTCAATCGCTTGTATGCAAATTTGTTGTTCTGTTGCGATCTGTTTGATTAACCCCTTGCGGATGACTTGTTTGAGAGACTTAATCTTTTCACCAATATCATCAAGACCCGTCTTAATATGCATGAGAGAAGTTCTCC
Source organism: uncultured Parachlamydiaceae bacterium (assembly GCA_963838645.1). Taxonomy (GTDB): domain Bacteria; phylum Chlamydiota; class Chlamydiia; order Chlamydiales; family Parachlamydiaceae; genus CAWIRV01. The sequence continues at coordinate 135,494 of CAWIRV010000011.1, forward strand.
CATGAGGAGGATTAAGGCTTTCATAAAGTTTAGTAATTTCAGGGAAATTTGAGCCTTCTTGATTGATCTGGTTGATCTGTTGCTTGATTTCATCCAGGCATTTCCAAGCTCGCCAGATTGGGCCATCTATCGTTCTTTGCTCACATAGATGACAGAGATGAGAGGAAGCTAGTAAAGATCCAGCGATTACAAAACCGCCTAGAATAGGTAAAAAGGGGAGCATGGCTTCGGTTCCTATGAAAGCGATAAATACAGTCCCAAGGAGACAAGGAATGGCCAGCCCTCCAGTGGCTAAAATTGTATAACGTTGCCAATAAGGGAAACTTTCGTGTTCTTCATAAAAGAATTGTGTCACTTGCCTGTTTACAAGTTTAGATCGAATAGCCACCATACTGTGTTGAAATCCTGGTCTAATTTGCTTATTCCAGATATCCTGAGTTCTCTGCACGTAATCAGATCCTGTTTGGGAGAGCTTTCTATAACAGGTATATCCCATTGCTTTCGTATTTGTCCAAGCTGGGTGAGCAAATGTTGTAGTTTTAGTCGTGAGATTGTTCATTGTAAAAACACCTTGTTCTTAATAAAAAAAAATGGTATGAAGTTTTTCCTATTCTATCAACTCAAAAGGAATATATGGCAGTATCAGCGCTTGCGTTTTTTAAAGAGTATATAGATCTTCTATTCATCAATTTAAAAGTAAAAATAGGGGATTTCTTTGAGTATTTAAAAGTTGTCTCCCATTACTACTCCAATCCGTCCTTTATGAAGATTGATTCCTATCTTATTTTTTCTTATCTATTTAATAACCCCTTCGGCATTAGTAAGCGATTCTTAATTGATAAAGGAGAACAAGATGTTCATACCTATGGGGAAACGCCTTTAACTACATTAGAACAGATCGCGCATGAATGTCGTCTCTCTATCAGAGATACTGTCTTTGAATTGGGATGTGGTCGGGGACGTAGCTGTTTTTGGTTAAACCAATTCATTGGCTGTTCTGTTGTAGGTATCGACCATATTCCTGGGTTCATTAGTCGAGCAAATAAAGTAAAAAAGAGATTCAATATCACAGGAGTAGAATTCCGTTTAGAAGATTTGCTTGGTTCAGATTTAACGGGTGCGACAGTCATTTACCTATATGGCACGTGTTTAACAGATTTATGTATTCAGACATTGATTGAGCATTTTAGTCGTTTACCACGAGGAACTAAAGTCATTACTGTCAGTTATTCTTTGAGCCATTATACATCACGATCCGGTTTTGAAGTCATGAAGCGTTTTCCTGCTAAATTTACTTGGGGTATTGCGGATGTTTATTTACAAATCAAGAAATAACGTTTGTTATCAGAAGTGAATTTATCTCTTTGGTATAATAGGGGACTGATGTCCCCTTGAGATTTAAAAAGCTTTTAGTTTGCAAATAATGATCTAAAGGTCTCTTGTTTTGCTGACCATGCTTTTTGCATGGAATCACTAGCCTCTCTTCGATTTTGCTGAGACTTTTGGCTATTCTCATAATACATGTTAGCCATTTTCTCTTTTCCATTTATGTCATACCCAAAGCCATCTCTCTTGCTTTCAGTTGCTCTATCAGCTAGACTACCTGTTGCTTGAAATCCTTGAGAAGCTATCTCAAAGGCTTTACGTATGGCTTCCAAACTTATAGTAGAGAAAGGTCCACCAATGGACGCCACTGAACCAGGTGCTAAGCTGAGAACAGATGCTGCTATTCCTAGAGTTGTCGCGCCGATTTGGCCATAAGAGATGTAACTCTTTTGCTTCTGGAGATGCGACTGCTCTTGTTTTTTTAGCAAATCTTGTTGAAACGCCCATGAAGTTTTCCGATTTATTTGGCTTGTCTTTTCAACCATAGAACCACATAATTCCATGATGTCTTCAATACGCATTCCTTGTATGGTTTGCTTGATTTCTTCTTGACTTTGTATATCCCAATTCCGATTAAGGAATGGCTGAGTAGTGCTGACTCTATCCAGCATAAGAACCTCCAATTTTTTACTTTTTACTTTCTTGCTATCATGCTTTTGACTTCATCATTTGTTTTAGCCGTTCGAAACATCAAAGAACGAATCTCTACAGCAGAATCTAAAGCAGGGGAAACATATTGCTCTAAGGAAATCTCCATAGCCTTCTTATGCTTGTTTTGTTGATGCTGTAAATCATCAGCTTTCTTATCAGTTTGATTGGTTCGGATATTAAAGAAAGCTTTTCCACTTGTCGCGATTATTCCTGAAACAGTAGTTGCCAGACTAACAGAAGCCGGTATTAGAGCAGGATTACTAAACATGAAGATAAGGGCACCCCCTATAAGCACTCCACACGAGATCAGAGCCTGCGCATATCCAAAATAAGACCCTATTCTTTGATCTCGTTCTAGATCATTTTTAATTTTATCTAAGACTTTATCCAAAGATTTTTTCATGTCCTGGAACTTATGAATGATCTCGTGAGAGATTTCTCCCTGCTTATCTTCTAATTTTAATTGATCATTCATCACCATTAAAATAAGAGTCAAATTATCCTTAATTAAGGCGATACGGGCAAGGAGTTGCTCTTTCGTCTCTAAGGGAGAATCTGAAAATAAAGAATGAACGGCACTCTGTAATTTTTGCTCTGAAGGCGAAGCTGTAGGTAAAGGCAACGGCTGACTTAAAGCTTGTGGTTTCTCTTTTTCGTTGGCAAGGATTTCAGGTTTTTCTAGCTGAGGGATGTAAGGAAGCCGCTCGGCTTGATGAGTCTTTTGTCCAGAAAATTTTTCTATTTCTTCTGTGGTTTGTGTCTCTTCCACAACAGCTACCATAGAAGGAGTGATAGGACTATCTGGAGTAGTCACCCACCAAGGCAATTTTTTTGCTATTTCTCTCCAAAAGGAAGAAGAGGCTTGCTCCTCCTCAGCTATTTTTGATGATTGCTGTGGTGTTTCTAGCTTTAATTGCTCAAGTGTATCTCGACTAGGCCATCCTATCTGAGAGGGCCAGACTGAATCGGTTGAGCTTTTTCTTCTAATGGCCATTTGACTTGTGCAACAGGATTAGCCTGCTGAATTTCGTTTGGCATCATGTACCTCATGATTCATTTTTATTTTACCTATTAGACCATAATTCTTGCATTAAAGCAACATGGTTAAGAATTTTATGGTCACTTTGAGCTCTCAACTTGGCTTGCTCTAAAACTTTTAGCCCTTGTTTTACATGTTTAAGGGCAAAATGACAATCAGCTGCGTGGATATAGATATAAGGGTCGGGCTGACTTTTATTTAAAGTTTGGGCATGTTCATAACAGTCGAGAGCTTGTTCATACTTCTGTTTCATCTGTAAAGCAGCTCCTAATCCTTTCCAGTATTTTGGTTCCAATGGATCAAGGGCTGTTAAAAGGTAAAACCAGGAAATAGCTGCCAGATATTCTTGCCTCTGATAAAGATCATAAGCGATAGGATAGATCTCTGCCGTTTCTTTTGGTATCAAGGGGAGTTGGCAAGAAGAACTGGTATTCATTGCTAGCTTCCTGCTATATGTCGATTAATTTCATGACAGATCCTTTCCTCGCCAGCCATTGCACTTTTTATCATCAGAATGGACTGGTCATATTCTGCACTCAGGCTAGCTAATTTCTTTAAATCAAGATTATTTTCCGTATCCCAGTCTTGTACTGAGAAATTTAGGTTATCTAAAAGACGGGTCCGTTCATGATCAGTAAATTTAGTTTTTTCGATACTGATATTGATCCCATATTTTTCTTTAACTTCCTTTAATTTCTCAATTAATTCAGGATGATTAGTTAGGTCTAGTTTATTATCTTGATCTGTATAATTATTGATTTCTTGCATGATCTGGTGAATAGATCTGGTTTTTTGTTGACGTTCTATGAGTTCTGCGGTTTTTTTCTCGATTTTTCCTCTTAACCCCTTTACTTGTGCTAAATGAGCCAAATTCAATCTAGCTATAGGAGACATGGTCTCTGTCATCTAGTTTGATTAAGCTCTGGCAATGACAAATCATTTTTTATATATGATTGTCTGTCATGGCAACCTCCAACTGTAACAGAGTAGTGCTCTGTGTAGTTTAATAATTAAGATGCTATATTTGTTTCTATAATTAAAACAAATAGAAATTGTCATTTTATCACATAATTATTTTTAAGTAAATAAATTTAGCTAAAATTGAGAAATAGCCATTTGGCTATTTCTGATAGAGAAGGCAAAATCTAACGGAAAATCTTCTTTGATCATCAGAGAAATATATACTCATTTCACTTGAAAGTTGCAATTTCGGCTGTGCGAAAGCTCTCGGGCTTCAACGATCAGAAATAGGTCCATATACTCATATGGACCTATTTCTGATCGTTGAAGCCCGAGAGCTTTCGCACACAAAGTGCAACTTTCAAGTGAAAGAGTATACATAAGTGAACTCACAATACGCGTTAAATAACGCCTAAAATAAGACCAGCGATGACAGCAGTCTTTTGAGCGATAATAAAGGCGGAAAAATGGAGCATCAAGAAATAAGAGGAGACACCGACTAAGGCTAGTTGAGCGACACCTGTAATCACTCTATATGGCTCTTGAGACATGTAAAGAGGAATTTTATAGGTCAGCGACTTCCATATAGTTCCAACTATACCAATGTTAAGGGGTGAGACCCACTCTGTTGTAGAACAAGCTGACTCATAAGGGGTCGTGGGGTCTAAAGGTCGATTTTCCACTTTCTCTTCGGAAAAGCGAAATTTAATCGTTGGTAATACACTTCCTATTATAATACCTAAAACATTTGATGCTATAGAAGGAAGGGCTATCTTCTTTAGCAAATTAGCTGTTGAATGTATAGCATACAATTTAGGTAGAAGACGTGGCACACACCTTAAGTGCATATATTCTTTTATAAGATTATTATAAGGAGAGCTTGTCGGTCCTTTTGCAAAGTAAAAATGATTGATATTCTGATAATGAAAACCTTTGCCATAGTCTCCACCAATTTTGGTTCCTCCCATCTGAGGTAATGCCCCAAAAAGATGAACACCTAGCCAGCTAATTGGATTAGTCCCATGTCTCAAAGTAGTCAATCCTAATGTATTAGCTAAACCTTGATCAAAAACACGTCCTATTAAATGCGATCCTACGAGAACTGCAGAATTAATTATCATAAATCCTTGTGTCATAAATATGATTTATATAAATAAAACGAATTATAATTTAATTATAAATATTAGTCAATATAATTATAAATATATTTAAATTTTTTGGGTGTGATTAAAACTGTAACTTGATAATTATGAAATTAAAGAGAGTTATATAATATATCTCTAAGTTATTGAAAGGAGATATGTTATGATAAATAATGAAGATATAAAGCTTTTGAATAAAATTAATAATCATCCTTCTATCAGGAAAAGGGTAGAAGAAATTTTAAATATTGCAGAGAACACTTCGGGAGAACTGATTACAGCACGGCAAGCAGAGGAAAAGGCGATAGAAGAAATTCGAAAATTAGGACAGGAAGTGTTGAAAGGGTGGGCAGAAAATCAACACAATAAAGTTGTAGAAAAAGCAAAAGCGGGAAATTGCAAAACAAAAGAGCATTTAAAAAAAAATTGTATTGGCAATCAACATTTGGAAAAAAGAAACCGGCGAGCGGCGGCACGCCGGCGAGCGCCAGGGAGCCGATGATGAACGTCCCGTACGTCACCGGCATGCACTTCCTCAGGCCGCCCATCTCGAACATGTCGTTGCGAGTGGACGGCGTGGATCACGCTGCCGGCGCCGAGGAAGAGCAGCGCCTTGAAGAAGGCGTGCGTCCAGAGGTGGAACACACCGGCCGTGGCGGCGCCGACGGCGAGGCCGGCCATCATGTAGCCGAGCTGGCTGATGGTCGAGTACGCGAGCACGCGTTTGATGTCGCGCTGGACGACGGCCATGCAGCGCCGCCATGCAGCATCGTGATCGCGCGATGATCGGCGATCACGGTCATCGCGGCTGCGGACGCGCGGAAGAGCGCCGTAGATCCGGGCCACCATGTAGACGCCGGCCGTGACCATCGTGGCCGCGTGGATCAGGGCCGAGACCGGCGTCGGGCCGGCCATCGCGTCCGGGAGCCAGACGTGCAGCGGGAACTGGGCCGACTTGCCGACCGCGCCGCAGAACAGGAGCAGGCGCCGGCGGTGATACCATGGTCGAGACGTCGCCGGCCGTCGACGCGCTCCTGCAGCTCGCCGATGTTGAACGTGTGCGCGCCCCGAAGAACAGCACGAAGATGCCGACGACGAAGCCCAGGTCGCCGGCGCGCGTCGTGATGAACGCCTTGATGGCGGCGTCGAGTTCTCCTTCTCCTCGAACCAGTGGCCGATCAGCAGGTAGGAGCAGACGCCGACGAGCTCCCAGCCGACGAGCATCTGGACGGTGTTGTTCGCGATGACCAGCGTGAGCATCGAGCCGGTGAACAGGTTCAGCGCCGCGAAGTACCACGTGTAGCGGACGTCGCCGTGCATGTAGCCGATCGAGTAGATCTGCACGAGCAGCGAGACGAGGCAGACGACGACGAACATCATCGCGGCGAGGGAGTCGACACGGATGCCGAGCTCGAGATCGCAGCCGGGCCGAAGCGCGAACCACGTGAACGACTTCTCGACGATGTCGTGCCGTGCCTGATCGACTCGAAGAAGCGAGCAGACGCCGATCACGAAGGCCGACGCCGACGGCGAGGATGCCGATCGGCGCGCCCTTGCCCGGCGTCTTCTTGCCGAAGAAGACGATCAGGAAGAAGGCGGAGAACGGCAGCAGCGGGACGAGCCACGCCAGCTCGCGGATGCCGCCGGCGGTCGGCGTGCCGGCGGCCTCTGCGGCGTGCTGGCGATCGATCGGGTCACCACTTCATGAGCTGGAGTTCGTCGACGGCGACGGTCGAACGCTGGCGATAGAGCAGCATGATGATCGCGATGCCGATGCCGACCTCGGCCGCCGTGACGGCGATGATGAACAGGGCGACGATGTTGCCGATCGAGTTGTGCAGCAGCTGCGAGAACGTGATCAGGTTGATGTTGGCGGCGTTGATCATCAGCTCGATCGACATCAGCAGCATCACGCCGTGCCGCCGCGCGAGGACGCCGTAGACACCGCACGCGAACATGAAGGCGCGAGAGGAGGAGGGGGGCGGCGACGGGCATCGGTCAGTCCTCTCCTCGCCAGGACGATCGCGCCGACCAGCGCCGCGAGCAGCAGGATCGAGACGGCCTCGAACGGCAGGATCCACTTCGTGAAGAGGCGCGTCCGAGCTCGGTCGTCGGGAACGCGACGTCGAAGTCGATCGTCCGGGAGCCGAACGTCGCGAGGATGCCGGCGGCGAGCACGCCGAAGACGCCGAGGGCGACGAGGGCCGCGAAGCCGCGCTGGTCGTTGTCGACGACGGGCTCGCCGGGCGTCGCGAGGTGAGCATGATTCCGAAGAGGAACAGGATCACGACGGCGCCGACGTAGATCAGGATCTGCGACGAGACCGACGAACTCGGCGCCGAAGAGGATGAACAGCCCGGCGGCGCCGAGGAGCGCGGCGGCGAGGCCCAGCGCGGCGTGCACGACGTTGCGGTCGTCACGACGCGAACAGCGACGCGATCGCGGCCAACCCCGCGAAGATCCAGAAGACGACCTGCCGGACGAGCACGTCCGGCCCTAGCCGCCGGCATCTGGTCGAGGAGGGGCTTGAGGTTCGCGATCAGGTCGGCCGGCGGTGCCTGTCCGCGTTCCTGGAAGACGGCGAGCTTCTTCAGGCGGCCGCGCTCGACCGGGCCGATGCCGGCCGGGAAGGTTGATTGGATCGATGCGCGGGACATCGCCGAGGTCGGCGGCGGCGGTGCGGCCGGGCGCGGTGCCGCTGTCGGCCGCCGGCGTCGCCGGGGGCCGGCTTGCGGCGCGGCGGCTTCAGCCGCCGGTCGGGACCGCGGGAGCGGCCGGGGCTTGCGACGGCCGCCACGCCGGCGCGGCGGCTGGGGCGCGTGCCGGACGGCGACCGCGACCGGCGCAGCGGCCGCCTTCTTCGCGAGGTACGCCTGCTTCTTGTCCGCCTCGCGGATGACGCCCGCACACGCCCTCGACACGCTTGTCGTGGGCGACGTTCGTGAGATCCTGTGCCTTCTCGTCCGCGTCGTCGACGAGCTCGGGGGGCGGGAGCACGTGCTTCTGCCACTCAACGAGGACGTCCGGCTCGTGGACCATGCCCTCGTAGGTGTAGGACGTGTACTCGAAGAACGGCGACCAGTGCAGGGCGTCGAACGGACAGACCTCGACGCAGATCCCGCAGTACATGCACAGGCCGTAGTCGATCGCGAAGCGGTCGAGCTCGTTGACGGGCTTGCGTTGCCGGGCGTCTGCACCTTGTGGCCCTCGATGTAGATGCACCAGCACGGGCACTCCTTGGCGCAGAGCATGCAGACCGTGCAGTTCTCCTCGAGCAGCGCGATGACGCCGCGCGTGCGCTCGGGCAGCTCGATGCGCTCCTCGGGGTACTGCACGGTGACGGCCCGCGAGAGCATCGTCCGAAGCGTCACCTTCATCGCCTCGAAGATCCCGAACGTGGGGATGCGGAACCTGCGTCCGCTGGCGCTTCTCGACTTCGCGGATCGCCTTGTCGTTCGATGCTCCGCGTGTTCGCGTTCTCATGTCAGCACCCTGTACAGCGAGATCCCGAGAACGTTAGCCAACCCTAGCGGGATCAGGAGCTTCCACGCGAGCTTCTGCAGCTGGTCCTCGCGCAGGCGCGGCAACGTGAAGCGCACCCAGATGAAGAAGACACCGAAGGCCATCGCCTTGATGAGGAACCAGACGATCGGCGGGAAGGATCGGTCCCTTCCAGCCGCCGAGGAACAGGAGCGTCGTCGAGGGCGCAGAAGGCCACGACGTGTGCGAACTCCGAGATGTAGAAGAAGATGAAGCGCATGCCCGAGTACTCGGTTACGGGGCCGGTCACGATCTCCGACTCGGCCATCGGCATGTCGAACGGGTTCCACATCACCTCGGCGAACGAGGCGAGCATGAAGATCCCGAACGCGATCGCGCCGAAGGGGAGCGGCCAGATGGCGAACGGGACGGCTTCTGCGCCTCGACGATCGCCGGTGAGCGACAGGCTGCCGGCGAGCATGGCGATCGACGACGGCGCCGAGGACGACCGGCAGCTCGTAGGCGATGATCTGGCCGACAGCGCGCAGGCCGCCGACGAGCGTGAACTTGCTCTGCGACGCGTACGCCGCCATGACGACGCGCGATCGCGCAGATCGCGGACATCGCGAGGACGTAGAAGAGCCCGAGGTCGAGGTTCGCTGCCACGAGGCCGGGCGTTACCGGGATCACCGCGAAGACGCAGGAAGCCGGGAACGATCGCCACGAACGGCGCCAGCTTGAACACCAGCACGTCGGCGCGCGCCGGGACGATGTCCTCCTTCTGGATGGGCTTGAGGAACTCGGCGATCGGCTGGCCGATGCCGTGGAATCGTCCGGCGTACATCGGGCCGACGCGGTTCATGATCCGCGAGTGGATCTTGAGCAAGCCGTAGAGCAGGAGGCCCGATCGACAGAAGCGACGCCGACGGAGAATGACGACGGCACGCAGCGGCGGCTGCAGCGGACGCTGTCGATAACCGCGTTCACCTGTCGATGTCTCCCACGACGAAGTCGAGGCTGCCGAGGATCGCGACGATGTCGGGCAGGTAGGTGCCCTTCAGCAGCTCCGGCAGCATGCTGACGTTCGAGAACGAGCCCGTCCGGATCTTCAGCCGGTAGGGCTCTCGTCCGCCGTTGGAGATCAGGTAGTAGCCGATTTCGCCGCGGGGGCCCTCCGCGCGGATGTAGACCTCGCCGGCCGGGACCTTGAACATGCGCGTCCGACCCGGTGTTGATCGGGCCCGGACGGGAGGAGTCCAGCGCCTGCTCGACGATATTGCACGACTCCCAGATCTCGCGGACGCGCTGGATGTAGCGGTCGAAGCAGTCGCCGCGCTCGCCGACAGGGATATCGAACTCGTAGTCGTCGTAGCCGAGGTAGACTCTCCTTGCGGGCGTCGGTCGACACGCCGGAGGCCCGAAGGTTCGGTCCGGACACGCCGTAGTCGAGGGCGACGTCCGGCGGGAGCTCGCCGATATCGCGCGTCCGTTCGATGAAGACGTCGTTGCCGATGAGGAAGTCGAGCCACTGATCGACGCGCGTCCGGTAGTACTCGAGGAGCGGCGGGATCCGCTCGTAGAAGCCCTTCGGGAAGTCGTCCTTGAGGCCGCCGATGCGGACTAGTTCGTGTGCATGCGCTGGCCGGTGACCATCTCGATGAGGTCGAGCGCGTACTCGCGGTCGCGGTAGCCGTACATCGGCGCGGTGAGCGCGCCGAGCTCGAGCCCGTAGACACCGCAGAACATGGAGTGGGACGCGATCCGGTTGAGCTCGAAGAGGATGACGCGCAGGACCTTCGCGCGCTCCGGGACCTCGATCTCGGCGAGCTGCTCGCAGGCGATGCAGTACGGCACCTCGTTGCAGAACCCTGGATCCAGTCGAGACGGTTGAAGAGCGCGGTGTTCTGCATCGGCGACCGCTGCTCGGCGAGCTTCTCGAACGCCCGGTGCATGTAGCCGAGCACGGGCTCGGCCTCCGTCACCCGCTCGCCGTCGAGCCGGACGACCACCCGGAGCACGCCATGCGTCGACGGGTGCTGGGGGCCGATGTTGAGAACCATGTCGCCCGTCGAGGTCGCGCTCGAGCGTGGCGGTGATGTAGCCGCGCGGTCTCGCCGAGATCAGTCGGATGCTCATCCTCGAAGAACTCCCCGGGCCAGGGCTTCTCGACCCGCGCCTGCAGGACGTAGTCCTTACGCATCGGGATGCCCTCGAACCAGTCGGGGAGCAGCAGCCGGTGCAGCCGGGGGTGTCCGGTGAAGACGATGCCGAACAGCTCCCAGGTCTCGCGCTCGTGCCAGTCGGCACCGCCGTACACGCGCGCGCCGTAGCGACCCGGGGGTCGTCGTCGGAGGTCGCACTTCACGGTCACGCGTTCGCGACGTCGATCGAGTACACGTGGTCGAGGACCTCGAAGCGGTGGTCGTCCGGCCAGTCGACGCCGCACACGAACGACGTAGTAGGTGAAGCCCAGCGCCTTGAGCGCCCCGAGCGTCCGGACGCGCTCCGCGCGGAACGCGGACGATCAACTGTCCGGATCTCGCGTCGACGTCGAGGAGCGCGTCCCCGAATCGCGCGCGGTCGCGCACGTCCTCTCGACGTCGGTCGCTGCGGTCGCGCTGCTCAGCCAGGCGCCACCGCTCCTTGATGCGACTCGTGCTGGATCTTCTCCTGGAGCTTCATGATCCCGTCCAGCAGTGCCTCGGGTCTCGGCGGGCATCCGGGCACGTAGACGTCGACGGGCAGGTACTGGTCGATGCCCTTGGCGACGGAGTAGGAGTCCCAGTACGGGCCGCCCGAGTTCGAGCACGAGCCGAAGCTGATGACGTACTTCGGCTCGGGCATCTGCTCGTACACCCGGATGATCGAGGGGATCATCTTGTCCACGCAGGTGCCGGCCACGATCATCAGGTCGGCCTGGCGCGGCGAGGCGGGAACGGGATCACGCCGAAGCGCATGATGTCGTGGCGCGGCATCATCGACGCCGCCATCTCGATCGCGCAGCAGGCCAGGCCGAACTGCAGCGTCCAGAGGGAGTACTTCCGGCCCCAGTTGAGGGTCGGACGATCGGCTTCGGCAGCTCGATCTGGTCGAGAAGCGCCATCAGATCCCAGTCCAGCAGTTTGCGGCCCCACGCGTACACGAGGCCGAACGCCAGGATCGCGATGAAGAGGAACATCTCGACGACCGCGAAGAGGCCGAGCCGCTCGTAGACGAGGGCCCAAGGGAACAGGAAGGCGGCCTCGACGTCGAAGACGACGAAGAGGAACGCGAAGATGTAGTAGCGGATGTTCGGCTGCGTCCAGCGTCTCGCCGACGGGGTCGATCCCGCACTCGTAGGCGAGGAGCTTCTCGCGGGTCGGACGCTGACGGCCGGAGCAGCCGCCAGGCGGCGAAGGTTCCGACGGCGAAAAGGATTGCGAACGAGCCCCAGGGCCGCAACCACGCCGTAGTTCACGTAGTAGCCGGTGATCGCTCCGTTTCAGGCGCTCGTGAATTGTTTCTCAAAGTTTACCTCGCGGTCCCAGCCCGCCGTCGGGGCTTGGGCGGTCGTCATGCTAGCGCATCGGCTCCGCTCTTCTCCGGATCACCACGCAGGTGGTGCGGGTAGATCTCGGGGTGCGCCGGAAGCGGCTCCCGCGCCCGCACGACACCGATCGTCACCCAGGCAAGTCCGAACAGAACGCCCGCGGCGATGGGGGGCCAGCCGGCGTCGTTCGAGAAGAAGGTGGGCAGGGCCGCGGAGGCCGCCGCGAGCAGAAGGCCGGCGAGGCGAAACCGGCGCTCGAGCACGGCGTGCGCCACGCCGAAGACCACGAGCCCACCCGTCGTGACCGGGAGCGCCAATCGGCCCCAAGCTCCGATGCCGAACGTTCCGTCCATGAGCCAGACAGCCGAGCATTGGCCCCTCCGGCGATGGCGGCCGTCCGGGCCACGCCGCCGGCAGCGCGTCCGATCATCCAGATCGGGTCGTTCGCTGCCGGCTCACGTTCGACAGCGTCGGTGAGGGCAATGAGGGCCAAGATGACAACAGGCGTTGCGAGGCGGCCCGGCGCAGCAACGGACAGAGCGAGGCCCACGGCTGCCAGCGGCAACCCGAGCAGCCGAGCGACTCCGCGCGCTCGCCACGCACGAAAGCCGTGTCCGGCCGCCAGCAGCACCCCGGCCGCGTGAGAGCTGCGAGTGAGACCGGCACCGAACGCCAGGCGCCGCAAGGCCTCCGGCCGGGGATCCTCGCAGATACGCGTGCCGCGTCCGAGCCGGCCGCTTGTCGAGGCTGGGGACGACAACCACGATCAGGGCCGCGGACGCAACCAGCATCCACGCGCGTGGCGGTCCGTCGAAAAAGGATGCGGCCGCCCACACGAGGCCGGCGACCACGGCGTTGACACCCCGCGCTTGCTGAACCAGCCAGCTTCCAGCCGGCACATCAGCACCATGGCACGGGTGGAATTCGGCAGCTCGCGCATACGGCGATCGATTGCACGCCACGCATCGATGTCGCCCACTTCGCTCGCGACCGTAGCCATCTCGTTCAACACCGTCGCCTCGCTGTTGTACTCGGGATCGAGGCGCGCGATCTGCAAGGCGTCGTTCAGTCGCTCGACCGCAGCCGGGAAGTCCTTGCGGCGTCTTGCAACATCAGCCAGCCGGCCCAGAGCGCGCGCCTCGAGCCGCCGGTCGCCGAGCCCGGGCCAGCTCGAGCGCCCGAGTGCTCGACCGCAAGACGTCGTCGTTGCCGGCCATGACACGACGCAGCAACAGTTCAGCCTCGGCGCTCCGGTCGCCGCGCTCGATCGCAGCCTCGATGTCGGGGCCGATGACGCGTGGATCGCCCATAGACGAACGCACAAACCGCGTAAAGCCTCGTTGGAAGAACGGCGAAGCCCGGATCTCTTCGGCGAGTGCGGTGTCGCCACTCGACTCGGCGAGCTCGAAGGCTTCTCGCATCATGTCTCGCGTCGTCCGGCGGTCTTTGCGTGACCGGCTCGGCTTTTTTGTGCTGTCTGGGCGCGGCTCGCGGCCAGGCCCGCGACGAATGCGTTCGCGACGCCGGCGCGTGGTGCGAGCTCATACAGAACTCGCGCGCGGAGGCGGTCGTCCGATGCCTGCGTCGCGGTCTCGAGCGCTTCGCGCAGGAGCGGTATGAAGAACTCGGTACGCCGGTTCGTCCCTTTCTTGCCTGGAGCCGCGCGAGACCGATGATCGCTCGGGCCCGTTCGACTCGTCCGGGCCGACATTCCTCGATGGCGCGCTCGAGACGCTGCCGCCCTTCTTCGGTGACCGCGGATCTTCCAGAACTCCGCGAGCGACGCCGCCAGAGCCGCGGCTTCAGGACGGTCGCTCGCGTTCAGAGCTCGCGCAGGTTGTCGTGGTCCGCAGAGAGCCGGTCGAGCCAGGTGTATGCGTCCGGGCCGTGGATCTCGGGTTCGGCTCGTGCGGCAAGTTGCGTGAAGTACGCCGCATGACGGGTCCCGAGAGCCTCGGCCTCGCCGGCCTCGATGAGCTTCGCGCGTGCGAACGCGTGAATCGTTTCGAGCATTCCGAAGCGCACCGCACCGCTCTCCGGCACGCGCTGCAGAAGGCTGCGTTCGACGAGCGCCGTGATGTCGTCGAGGTGGGCGTCGCACACGCTCTGTGCGGCTTCGAGATCGAAGCTGCCGGCGAAAACGCTCGTCGCGCGAAGGAGCGAGCGTCCGCGGTCGTCCAGCATGTCGTACGACCAGCCGACGGCGGCTTCCAGCGTCCGGTGGCGATCGGGAGCGTCGTCCGGGCCCCCGCCGATCGCGGTGACGCTTTCGCGCAGACGCTCGAGAAGTCCCTGCACGCGAACGGTTGCCGTCCGGGCCGCGGCGAGCTCGATCGCCAGCGGCAGACCGTCCAGTCTGCCGGCAGATCTCGGCGACCGCGTCGGCATTGCTCGCGTCGAGGACGAAGTGTGGGTCGCGAGCACGCGCGCGTTCGACGAAGAACGCAATGGCGTCGGCGCGCGACAGCGC
>CAWIRV010000012.1:0-11506 GCA_963838645.1 uncultured Parachlamydiaceae bacterium
ATAATCAACAAATTTTATTATAAATTAGGAGAGTAGCTCTAAACAAGCGATGATAGTATTTGATTATTGTAAGCACAAATAAAATTACTTAATTAATCCTAATTGACAAGTCAATTTTAATAAGTCTGTTCTGAAGTCTACAAATCAACTTCCCCTAAAATAAGATCTACCTTAAAATAATACCAAACTTTTAGAAAGGAATAACTATGCGTGATTCAATCCTTTATTCAACCCTTCGCTCTTTAGCTATTGCCTTTGGTGCTGTATTAGGTATTATTTTAGGGATTTTCCTTATCTTAGTGATAGTTGGAGCTCTTTCAACTGGCTCAACAGAAGGAAGAATTAAAATGACCAATACAGAGGAAATCTTGCCAAATGCTGAAGGTAAACGAGAAGCCATGGCCAAAACAGTTCCTGTCATCTTACAAATTAATCTCGATGGGATTATCGGACTTTCCCAACTTGATGCAGAAACGATCCGACAGCAATTAATCGAATCTCGCGAAGGTAAACTTAAGGATGACCGGGTGAAAGCTATTCTTCTCTATATCGATAGTCCTGGTGGTACGGTAACAGATGCAGACGGCATTTACCGCGCTCTAGTTGCTTATAAGCATAAGTACAAAGTTCCCATCTACGCCTATATCAACGGTCTGTGTGCTTCAGGAGGCATGTATGTGGCTTCTGCTGCAGATAAAATTTTCGCAAATGAGGTAAGTCTAATAGGTAGTGTGGGCGTACTTGCCCCTACTTTTGTCAATGTAACCAAATTGTTAGATAAATTAGGAGTGGAGACATTAACAATAACCGCTGGTAAAGAGAAGGATGCCCTGAATCCTTTACGTCCTTGGAAACCGGGGGAAGATAAGAATTATCGGGAAATCATTGATTATTACTATAACCATTTTGTAGATATTGTGACTTCCAGTCGTCCTGAAATAAATAGAGATAAGCTCATTCAAGATTATGGAGCTCACGTTTTTTCTGCTCCAGATGCTTTGAAATATGGCTTTATTGATGCCGATCATTCTTCTTTGAGTCAAACAATCAAAGAATTGCTTAAAGTGATTGGTGTGGAAGGGAATAATTATCAAGTCGTTAAATTGGAGAGCAAACAATGGTGGAATACCGTTTTTTCAGGAGATAGCGCTAGGGCTTTGAAGACAGGTGTCATTAAACATCAGATTCAACTTTCTCCTGATCTAGATTTCACTCTGCAAAATAAATTTCTCTATCTCTATCGCCCTTAAATATCACGTGATCATCTCGAGTTGTCTTCGAGATGATTGCCTTTAATCTTGTTAATAACTCTAATTTTATGGATAAACTTTATATTGTTGATGCCTCCGGGTATTTATATAAATCTTACTATGCCATTCATCATATGACGAATGCCAAAGGAGAATCGACCAATGCTCTCTTTGGCTTTGTCCGTTCTATGCTTAAACTGATTAAAGATTTTCAACCTACTTATCTTGTAGCAGTCTTTGATGGACCCCATAATATCAGCAAACGGACAGAAATCTATGCAGATTACAAAGCTCACCGTAAAGGGATGCCAGGAGATTTACTTTATCAAATTCAGTGGGCTCAATCTTATTGCCAATTCATGAGCATTCCAGAGCTAATGGTTCCAGGAGTTGAAGCGGATGATACCATGGCTAGCATTGCTCAATGGGCGGCTAGTAAAGGAGTGACAACCTACCTATGTACAAGTGATAAAGATATGTGTCAACTGGTCACAGATCGGATTCTCATCCTCAATACACATAAAGATAATCAAATCTTGACCCCCCTAGAAGTCGAAAAGCAATTTGGAGTTCCCCCTCATCAAATGGTCGACTTTTTAGCTATTACAGGTGATGCATCTGATAATATTCCTGGTTTATCTGGGTTTGGACCTAAAACTGCAGCTGAATTGCTAAGAACTTTTGGCTCATTAGATTATTTACTTGATCATCCTACAGTTGTCCAAGGCAAGAAAAAACAAGATATGTTGGTGCAAGAACGAGAGAAAGTCCTCTTAGGCCGTCGCTTAGTTACGTTACATACAGACGTCCCTTTTCCTTTAGAAGAAGATTTTTTCAAAATTAAAAAACCTTATCTTCACCCTTTAAGAGAGTTTTATAAGAGCATGAACTTTGCCTCTTTGCTTCGAGAGATGGAGGTGCAGTCTATAAATTTTGATGCAGATCAAGTAGAAACTACAGACCAGACGTCTTATCTATTAATAGATGACGAGAAAGCTCTGCAAGAGCTAGTTGACTATCTTTCGACTCAAAAAGAGATCTGTATAGATACAGAGACGACTCATGTACAAGCAATCAAATCTGAATTAGTCGGCATTGGCTTAGGAGTAAAACCTCAACAGGCTTGGTATATCCCTGTCAATGGAAAGCTCGGCTTACAGAAAGTATTAAATACACTTAAACCTCTCTTTGAGAATCCTCACATTGGCTTTTATGGACACAATCTAAAATATGATTACCATGTTTTAACTAACTATGATATTCCTATTGCTAATCTTTGTTTTGATACCATTCTAGCCTCCTATATTTTGAATTCTCATAGCCGTCAGCACTCCTTAGATTATTTGACTTTAGAGTACTTTAATAAAATTAAAATTCCTATTCAAGACCTAATTGGAAAAGGGAAAAATCAAATCAGCATGTTCGATGTACCATTAGAAAAGGTCTGTCGCTACTGTTGTGAAGACGTCGATTATACAATACGCCTCAAAGAGGTCCTTTTCAACCAATTAGAGGAAAGACAGCTGATGCCTCTCTTTAAGGATCTAGAATTGCCACTCTTACGCATTCTCGCCAAGATGGAAAGGCATGGCATCTTTGTCGATATTCATTATCTTCATGATTTATCTAAAGAAATGAGAAGAGAAATTCATCAATTAGAAGAGAAAATCTATGATATGGTAGGAGAAAGTTTTAATCTCAAATCTCCTAAGCAGCTTAGTCATATTCTTTTCAATAGAATGGGAATTAAGCCTCCTAAAAAAATAGCTACTGGTCATTCAACTAATGCAGAAGTCCTCGAAAGCTTACAAAATGATTATCCGATAGCCAGTAAACTTTTAGAATATCGGACTCTAGAAAAACTACGTTCTACCTATATTGAAACGCTTCCAGAAGAAGTCAATCCCATTACTCACCGTATTCACTGTAATTTTAATCAATCTGTCACAGTAACAGGCAGGCTCTCTTGTCAAGATCCCAATTTGCAAAATATTCCAGTACGCACAGCTTTAGGGCGTAAAATTCGGGAAGCTTTTCGTCCTCAAAAAGAGGGATGGAGCTTTTTAGCAGCTGATTACTCACAAATTGAATTGCGTTTATTAGCTCATTTAAGCGAAGATCCTATTTTAATTACAGCCTTTCATGCCAATGAGGATATTCATGCCTTTACAGCTTCGCTTATTTTTGGCATTCCTTTAGAAGAAGTCTCTAAAGAACAGCGTTATCAAGCTAAAACGGTCAACTTTGGAATTATTTATGGACAACAAGCCTTTGGATTAGGGCAAGAGCTAGGTATTGATCCAAAAATTGCAGCCCTTTTTATTCACATGTACTTTGAACGTTACGAAAAAGTACGAGAATTTATTGAGAAGTGTAAGCAGTCCACCCGTTTAACAGGTAAATCTGTGACTCTATTTGGTCGAGAACGTCTTATTCCAGAGATTCACAGCAAGAACACAACGATACGCATTGCTGCTGAACGTTTAGCCATTAACACTCCTATTCAAGGAACTGCTGCAGACCTCATCAAAATGGCTATGCTTCATATTGATCAACGGTTGACCAAAGAGCGAAAGAAGGGTTATATGATCTTACAGATTCATGATGAATTGATCTTTGAAGTCCCTAATGAAGAACTTTTTAGCATGGAAAAACTTGTTCGGGAGGTTATGCAAGAGGTCATTCAATTAAAAGTTCCCCTTGTTGTTGATATCGGTATTGGCAAAAATTGGAAAGAATGTTAAAATTAAGTAAAGTAGCTAAGGTAGCCGTCACAGGCGGTCTCTCATGTGGCAAATCCTCGGTTTGTCGTATCTTACAAAAACTAGGTGCTTATATCATAAGCGCTGATAAGATCGTCCATCAGCTATTGTCTTCCGATACAAACCTTGGTCAAGAGGTCATTAAGCTATTAGGGGCGCGAATTCTCGTCAATAACCAAATTGATAGATCTCAGGTCGCCAAGATTATATTTCAGGATGACAGGCTCTTACAAGCTTTAGAAAATCTCGTGCATCCGGTAGTCTATGATGAAATAGAAAAAAAATATCAAAAGCAACGGGACATTCATCACCCACCCCCTCTTTTTGTCGCTGAAATCCCTTTATTATTTGAAAGCGGCGGGGAAAAGAATTTTGATTGTATTATTGCGGTGGTAGCTGATCCAGACGTTTGTTTTCAAAGATTTATAGAGACAACAGGTTATGATAGTCAAGAGTTTGAAAGGCGTACAAATAAGCAATGGCCTCTTTTAGAAAAAGCGATAAGAGCTGACTATGTCATCCTCAATAATAGCAGCTTATCTTACCTTAGCGATACAGCCCAAGAACTCTACAATGAGCTTACTGAGGATGAAGAAAAGCTCTCTTAGTTTTTACGTGAATTGAGATCCTTGTTTCTTTCTCCCGCAATGAGAGCCAAGAAAAAGGATAAATAACAAACTTTAATTATAATTGGGAGTCTGATTCTTAATGGACCCAGAAAATAACCATTCGGATACCTCTATGGTATTTGAGGAAAATCCTTCCATTGATAAACAAGCTGAAAGCCTTACTACTCAGGACAGATCTCAGCCTGAGAATATCACAAAAATCGCTGACATCCAACGGATGAACATCGATCAATTAAATCACTATGGCAAAAAAATCGGACTCAAGCATTTAGGTTCATTAACAAAATCTCAAATGGTTTTTGAAATTGTCAAAGCCATTTCCGAAAACCCCAATGAGGTCCTTTATGGAGAAGGGGTTTTAGAGCCTTTGCCTGATGGATTTGGTTTTTTGCGTTCTCCTAATTATAATTACCTGCCATCGGCTGAAGATATTTATGTCTCTCCGGCTCAGATTCGCCGCTTTGACCTCAAAAAGGGAGATACTCTTTGTGGAACAATCCGTCCTCCTAAAGATAAAGAGAAATACTTTGCTCTTTTAAAGGTTGATAAAATCAATGGAAAATCTCCAGAAAAGGCTAAAGAACGGATCCTTTTCGAGAATTTGACCCCTCTTTATCCTAATGAAAGAATTGTGATGGAGACAACAAAGGATCGATTATCGACCCGTATCTTAGACTTAGCGGCTCCTATCGGTAAAGGCCAAAGGGGACTTATTGTTGCACCTCCCCGTTCTGGAAAAACAGTTCTATTACAAAATGTCGCTAATGCTATCGCCTGTAATAATTCCGAGATTATGCTTATTGTTCTTCTCATTGATGAGCGTCCCGAAGAGGTGACGGATATGCAGCGTATAGTTAAAGGAGAAGTAATCTCTTCTACTTTTGATGAGCCACCAGAGAGGCACGTTCAAGTTGCAGAAATGGCTATTGAAAAAGCTAGGCGCCTTGTTGAGCATGGCAATGATGTAGTAATTCTCTTAGACTCAATCACACGCTTAGCGCGTGCTTATAATACCATTCAACCTCATTCTGGAAAGATTTTAACAGGTGGTATTGATGCTAATGCCCTCCATAAACCTAAACGTTTCTTTGGTGCTGCGCGTAATATTGAGCAAGGTGGATCCCTTACTATTATCGCGACAGCTCTGATTGATACAGGATCGCGTATGGATGAGGTGATCTTTGAAGAATTCAAAGGTACAGGCAATATGGAGCTCGTGCTTGATCGCCGTCTGGCTGATCGCCGTATCTATCCTTCTATCGATCTCATCAAGAGTGGCACGCGTAAAGAAGAGCTTTTATATCATCCAAATGAACTTGAAAAAATTTATCTTTTGCGTCAAGCTGTAGCTGATCTTGCACCTGGTGATGCGATGAACCTCTTGATTGGTAGATTGAAGAAGACCAACAGCAATGTGGAATTCCTACTCTCTATGAAAGATTAATGAAAGTTGAAAACCATAAGGGAGCCACAAAGATGTCATTTGTGGTTCCTATAATGAAACGATAATTGTTTTGTGTAGTTCTGTGGGGTGAAATGGCCAAAAGTTCTAAAAACAGAAGCAAATCCTTTGCTTCCTTTTCTCGTTTTGTTTCTTATACTGCCCTTCTTACTATCTTGGGAATAGGGAGTTGGTGGTTTTGGCAGAATAATACAGAGATGAAAGACCTCGTCTATCGGTATGTAGAGAATGGGGACATTCTCACTTTAGAATCTAAATATACCCCTGAACAGATTATGGAAGTTCGTCGTCAAGAGTTAATTGGCAACGACAAGCGAATTTATCAAGAGCCCTCTTATAAATACTATCCTTACTTGCTTCTAGATGTCAAATATTACACGACAGACAAGAAAAGTCGTGAAGGCGTGATGCTATGGGGGATGGAAGATGGGGAAATTGTCCTTAATACGGAAACATGGGAGACAACTCATGGATTTAAAGATTGTTTAGATGGTGAAGCCAATCGTAACGATTTTAAGATTATTCAAGCTTTAGCTAAGCGGCAAGGTGTGCTAACCATTGAAGAATTGCAAAAGGATTTACATGTAGAACGGGATACTTTAGAGCCGTGGCTAGAAAGCGCACGTAACAAGCATCTTATTGTCCAAAAAGGCCATTTTGTTCAGCTGCATTTTGAAAATCCCAAGATTTTAGTCTTCCCTCAAACACAAATTAAACAACATTTAGTCTCTAAGCCTATTATACATATACAGCGAGCTCCCAAGAAATACAGCCGTCATCAAATCATCAAGATGGCTCAGGCTGCTTTCGGTAGTGAATTTAAGATTCGTAGTGAACAGGAGGTCTTTCTACCTGTTTATAGCTTAGGGGTCTTGAATCCCGATGGATCGATCCATCTTAGTGATTGGAATGCCATCACAGCACAGCGTATCATACCACAATATCTCTCAAAGTCATCTTTGTCGACAGATCATTACAGATAGTTGATGACACAAAATCCAAAAAATCAATCACTTACCTTGTATAGGTCTGTTTAGAAGGATAATAACGGTAAAATCTCTCCTTTTTTTCTTCTTTTGCATAAGATTTAAAATAATTTATTTTATTATTTTCATTTTTAATTCAATAATAATAAATTTAATGTTGTAATTTTATTAATTTTAAGCTATATTTTTATTCTAATTAAATATAAAACATTACATTATTTTATGAATATTTTTAATAGCAGATTTGTTCCATATTTTAATACTATATTATCTAAGCAATCATATAATATAAGCAAGCCTCAGGATGGTTTAAAGCCAAATTTAGCTAGTTTTTCTCTTAGAGAAAGAATAGCAAAAAAAGCAAGAGAGACTTTATTCAGGACAGCTTTATATGCCATACGACCTTTTAATTATACAGGTGTAGCAAGCAGAGAAATCAAATCTCAGATAGGAATTTTTCTTTTGGATCGCAATAAACTTGATTGTTCAGAGAAAAATCTAGTCAAATTTCATGCTAAACCGCAAATTCCTGGTGGTAGAATCTATTTAAGTAAGCAGAAACAAAAGATCTTATCGGAATGGGTGAAAAATTCTTCTGATTTAGAAGGAGTAAAAGGGTTATCAGAGAAGCATTCTCGAAACATATTTAGTCTAGGGGATCTTTCCACCGAAGAATCAAAATTATTAAACGTCCTTAACTTTCGTGCTATTCAAGACCATCTCAAAAATGTTACGGAAATTTTAAACGATGAAAAATTCCAGATTTCTATATATAGTCAAGAAGTAAAGAATTATAATTATAAAAATGCTATTATTGCAGAGATACTAGCAAAGTGTTTAGCTTATTTGGATAATCTCGAGGGTCAATCAATTGATATTCCCGTCGAGATAGAGGGAAAAATGAAGCTTGTCTCTTATCAAATTGAAAAAGATTATTTAGGAGACAAACTTCCTTATTATGTCTTACAACCTATTCCCGATCGGATTCATAATCATCACCAATATGCTACTCCAGAAGAAGTCCAACAATACGCTAAAATTTGGATAGATATTCGAGGGACTGCATTTATCAAGAAAGAAGGCAAAGAAGGCGTAGAAGAATCGATTGCTGCAGACTTTAAAGATGAAAAGGGTGTTTCTGCTCTTCCTGTTTGGCAAAAAAGCGGCGAACTTTTAATCAAGTTAACAAAATTGTCTAAAGGCATAAATAAAAACATTCAGATCACAGGACATAGCTTAGGTGGTACATTAGCTCAAGTCATGAGTGTTATTTTTCATCCGTTTATTTACCAAACTTTTGCTTTTAATAGTCCTGGTGTAGATGAGCAAATTTATCAATTGTATGAAAAAAATTTAAATCTCGACGAACAAAAGAGCATCAGCGTCTTTCATCGACATGGAGATTTTATTTCTAGTGCCTCTCCTAAACGCATTGGGCAGAATTATGAATTTCAATTGATTGGTAAGAATAAAGAAAGCAATAATGCTTTTATTAAGCACTTAGAAATGGTTTTAACCGCTCCTCATCATGCAAGAGAAGTGGATCTGAAGAAAGATGAAAGAAATACATTTAGGCGATTTTCTGAGTGGAGTCGGCGAAATATCTTATCTAAAGCAGTTTATCTGATCATTGGCCAAAAAACTTTCTCTTGGTTAGAAAGACGCAAAGAGTTACGCACCTTTGCTGATAGATATCTGAAAGGCTATGAGAAAGAACAAGATAGGGAAATAAACTCAGATTAATGAACGACTAGCCTAGTGCTTCGTCAGAATAAAAGCCCATATTGATCTACTTATCATCCATCCTTTAACCCCAGATCTTTGACGTAGTGAGTTTTGAGTTTATTTCCTTGATTATTAGAGAAGATTTTCTCTTAGATCTTGTCCTTTTCTTTGAAGGGAATAGTCAAATGGCTATTTCCGAGAAGAAAAGGACGAGAGATAAGAGGAAAGATTCCTAAGAATCAAGGAAATAAACTCAAAACTCAGGTTAAATACTAAAACTAATGTGACAAAGCACTAGTCATTGCATGGATGAGCTCTTCAAGTCCGTCTCCATAAGCAGCTGAAACTTTATAAAGAATTCCAGATGGAAAATGATGAACTTCATAAAAATGCTTAATATGATCTGTCGATTCTTCGGTATCAATTTTGTTCAAAACAACCAAATATGGTCTTCTTAAAAGATCTGGATTATAAGCTCCAATCTCCTGACGTAAAACGCGAAAATCATCAGTAGGATTACGTCCATCTATCCCTGAAGAATCTAAAATGAAGATAAGCAATTTTGTCCGTTCGATATGACGTAAAAATTCTAAACCTAAACCACGATTTTGGTTAGCTCCTTCGATAATTCCCGGAATATCTGCAATGTAAATCCGTTTATAATTTTCTAATTCAATAAAGCCTAAATTAGGCTGAAGAGTCGTAAAAGGATAAGCAGCGACTTTCACACGCAAACCTGCTAGCGCAGAGATTAAGGTGGATTTACCAGCATTAGGAAATCCAACTAAACCTACATCAGCAATGAGCTTAAGTTCTAACTCCACTTGAAGCGTTTCCCCGAATGATCCATTTGTACAAATAATAGGAGCACGATTGGTCGGGGTCTTAAAGCTATCATTCCCACGCCCCCCTCTTCCTCCTTTACATAATACCCACTGCTCTTTATCTTGGGTAAAGTCATGTAACACTTCGCCACTAACAATATTCTTAACCAAAGTTCCACAAGGAACTTTAAGAATAAGATTACTTCCATTACGCCCCTGACAGCAATTTCCTCCGCCATCTGCTCCATTCTCCGCCTTAATCAGACGATGATGACGAAACCAATCCAAAGAGGTCATTTGCACGTCAGCTTCTAAAATAATAGATCCTCCACGACCTCCATTACCTCCTGCAGGTCCTCCTTTTGGGATGTATTTTTCTCTGCGCCAAGCGATAACGCCATTCCCACCTTTACCAGCTATAAATTGAATGATCACTCTGTCAACAAACATAACTTTTACTTATCATCTAAAACGTATTTTCAAATGAGGATCACTATTTTAAAGTGAGTTCGATATATATATTCCTTCCAGCTTTCAACTGGAAGGAGTATATACTCATTCCAGTTCAAAGTGAGAATTTGGGCAATGCAAAAGTTCTCGCGATTCAACGATCAAAAATGGGTCCATATTACTCATATGAACCCATTTTTGATCGTTGAAGCCCAAGGCTTTGGCACAGCCGAAATTGCGGCTTTCAACTGGAATGAGTATATACTCATCCGAGTTCAAAGTGAGAATTTGGGCAATGCGAAAGCTCTCGCGATTCAACGATCAAAAATGGGTCCATATACTCATATGAACCAATTTTTGATCGTTGAAGCCCGAGGCTTTGGCACAGCCAAAACTTCTCACTTTGAACTGGGATGAGTATATATATATAAACCTCTTGAATTCAACATTTCTTGCTTACTTCAGTAGTTTTTATTCTGGGAAATAGTGGCTATTTCCTTTAAATAAAACCTTCTGATCTAAAACAAGATCTGTTTGAATTCAAGGGACTTACATAAGGAGAGAGAAGGAGAAAATGAGATTTAAACACCTGCTTCAATTGAAACGTAAGTCTTATTAGACTTGCGAAAAGAAACAACTCCATTTACTAAAGCAAAAAGAGTGTCATCGCTTCCACGGCCTACATTTTTTGCGGGATGCCATTTAGTTCCTCGTTGTCTAACAAGAATACTCCCCGCATTAACAACTTCACCAGCTCCAACCTTAATTCCCAAACGTTTAGAATGAGAATCACGTCCATTGCGGGTTGAACCTTGACCTTTCTTATGTGCCATCTTGTCCTCCCTAACTTATTTATTGACTTTCAATTCCAACGATTTTGACACGCGTATATTTCTGGCGATGTCCCCACTTACGACATTGGTTGTGGCTCTTTTTATATTTTAGACTTGTGATTTTCTTCCCTTTTACAGTTCCTAATACTTCACCATGAACCATAAAATTAGAAATCTTAGATCTGTCAACATGAGCTTTCGAACCATCATGAGCAAATAGTACCTCACCAAATTCTATCCGAGCTCCTGGATTAGTCTGATCATGAAGTAATTCTACATCAATGACATCTCCTATACCCACTCGATACTGCTTTCCACCCGTCTTAATAATGGCGTACATTTTATCCCCTTAGAAATAATAAAATCAAATCATTTAGTTCTTAAGCAAAAGCAAAGTTTACCTGAACTTATGTTTCAAATCAATCAAAAAATTAACTTAATAAGGCACGCTCTAATCAATTTAAAGCACATCAGTAGAATAGCACTTTTTTGCTGTATAAGATGAGTTAAATTTTGTATCCAATACGAAGCATTATATTTATTATCTAATACATAGAATAAAAATTCTAGTGCTTCGTTTGATAT
>CAWIRV010000013.1:0-53936 GCA_963838645.1 uncultured Parachlamydiaceae bacterium
CAAATACTAACACCTATAAAAATTAATTAAAAACAAAACAAACAATTACACTTGAATTATTTTATTATAGTATGCTAATATTGATTATTAGTTAATTTAAGTTAAAAGTCAAATTGTGACAAAGTTTCATTATGCACTTCCTACCAATGATTATTCTTGGAAAAACGCGTTCCTTTGGGGGAATTTTTTAGGTCATTGCAAAAAAGCTGGTGAATGTAAGTTTTAATAAGTCAAAAGAGAGTGAAAATTTGGAACTAATCTCTCCAAGTGAATTAGTTGTAAAGCCAAAAGAAGACTTGCAAAAAGAAAAGTTAGCCGCTGCAATAAAAATTCAAAGTGTCTTCCGAGGACATTTAACCCGACTTAAAGAATTGGAAAGTGGAAAAGAAATAGTTTATTATAACCCAAGTTTTGGCATTGACGGATGTGCAGTTCATTGCATTTTCTGTTAATTCAAGCCTAGAAGATCATTAGATCGCTGTTTTTTAAAAATTTTCCCATATCGTTTAAATGTTGAGCGATTTTTTAAAATTTCTGTACCTTTAGAATTTTTTCCATGAAGATCGAGGCAGCTCTCATTGGGTAGAATGGATTCCAATCGAGCTTTTTGAAAAAGGTGAAGCTATATTATTTCCCTCTATCCTGTTAGATAAAATTTCCAAGATTTAAAATATTTTTTTATTTGATTAGTTTGAATCTAGGTTGAAATTGTCCATTAATTTCAATGTTTTCTAGAAACATGGCAAGCGGACGTACCCAAACATCGTTTTCTCCATATAGTGCTTGATAAACTACAAGTTCCTCAAGAGATTCGCTATGACGGGCTATTCCAAGAATCCGATAACGCAGACCTTTATAGTGTTCATAAAGACCACCTATTACAACGGATTTTGCTGAAGGTGAAAAACCAGGTAAAACTTTTTTGTGCATTGTTTTCTCTATTATTCTATAAACTCGAGCAGTCTAGCAATTTGCTCGGGTGAAGGCAGTTCGTCTCTAAGTTCTTTAGGGAGTTCTTTAACAACATGATAAGAAGCAACATTGATGGGCTTATTAGCATCTTTAAGTGCATATTCTACGATTGTTCTATTCTTGCTCTTACACATAATGATACCGATGGAGGGGTTTTCACCTTCTAAGCGAACCTTATCATCCAGTACTGATAAATAAATTGGATTCGCCGAGAGCTTTTATCGTTTTTATAACATTCTGCTCACTTAGTTCACTTGGTTGAGAACAAAAATAACCAGGTGTTTGTGCGATTTCTTGCTCAGCAGTAACGATAGCTTGAGCATCTTCTATTTGCGCTTTTCTAATCATTATGTTCATAATTATTGAGCTTGTAATTGATAATAATAGTATTCGCCCAAAAGAACTTTCACCATTTGGGTTAAAACTTGTTCTCGATTTAAACGATTTTGAGTGAATACTCCAATGGCACCTTCTTTGGCTCCTAAACTTTCAATCCCTGTAGAACGGTGCATAATATCTTCTAAATTTTCCCCTTCCAGTAATGGTTTAGAGTATTCCTTAGGAAGTAAAATGATAGGTCCGTTTGTGTAATAAACATTTTGATTTCTATCAACTATTGCACCCCAGTGACAAAGATATACTTGTTCATCAACAAAAATGACCCCAGCCTCCAAACCAATAGCCATTTTCGATTGAGTTTTTTCCAAGCAATCTCTAGCTCGATTGATTGCTCCCTCCAAAGTTTCCTCATTCGAAAGAGGCTGTAAACGCACTTTTGAAGAAGCGGTACAAGCAACTACTAGAACAGTTTCATCATTCAAAGCATTTTTTATAGCTTGTATTTTGATCGGATTAGTTGAACCAATAGCAATAGATGTTTGACAATGCTTCTGGATAGGTAATATTTGCAATTTATCAACACCGTTTAATTGATTAATGGTCACAATACCTCCAATTAAAGCACAAATAAATTTTTTCATTTGTTTCATCATTTAATGTATTTTGAAAACAACAGTATAGCAGAAATGACCTCTCTATTCACGAAAAAAAATGATCAACAGGTAGACTAAACTTGCTATCCTTTGCTTGTTGTTCTTTTAATAACTTACGCATGAAATCTACTTCTTGTTTGTGAAGCGATGGGGTATCTGATTGAATAAAATTCTCTTTAGAATTAGTAAGAGATGGATTTTTTTTATTTTCTAAATCCAATTCGAAAGATTTCTGAAATTTATTGTACGAATTTTGTAAAAAGGCCTGAAATTGCCTCTTCGATGGCTTTATGTTTTATATAAATTTGTGTTCATTAACGTGTTTGTTTTTCAAGCCATTCTATAAATAGATCTCGGTGAATTAATACCTTGCGACCAACTCGATGCAGTGCTTTGGATAGTCCATTACGATGAGCATGCAGAACATAATATCTAAGCATAGGGATTGTGAAACAAAAAGCAGGGTCATTGGCAAGCTGCCTTACAGTCCGATAGAGACTAACATTCTCTTTTGATTCCATCTTATTTCTCCTGGTTAAGATTCAATTCAAAACGATTAATTGAATTTGAATACAATCTATCCCAGTCTTTGAGATGTTAAAAAATCGGAGTGAAGGGAGCTGCGTATGAATTCTAAATGTGAATCAACTTAATTTGCTCATTCTAAACGCTTTAAATTGATTTTTTAGTAGGGGGAAATTTGAGTGTTTTGAAGGCATTCCAGTAAGATTTAAACCTGGAGTTTGCTCTTTGATTTTGAGGGTATATTTTCGGATTAAGACACTTTGACTTTCTTGAATCGCTTTCGACTTAACTGTAAATTTTCTAAGTTGGTAGCGCCGTATTTTAGAAGTTATCTTCCAAAGAATAGGCCTAGAATTGCTGTGATTTGCTGATTGGAAAAATATAAAGTCCTGGAAATAAAATTTCAGGAGGAAAAATTTTAAGTAGGAAAACTAAGCCAACGAGCAATAAAGCAGCTCAAGCACTAAGAATAGCTGCAAACGCTTTATATCGTTCAAAAACGGCTTTAGGAGCCTTTTTTAGAAGAATGCGAGCAAAACTTGGCGCTCCAAAAGCCATTACAGCAACAGCGCATAAGTTAGCTAAAGCCCTTTATAATATGTTAAAGTTTAAAAAAAGCTTTAGAGAACTTGGAAATGACTACTAACCTGAGTTTTGAGTTTATTTCCTTGATTCTTAGAAATCTTTCCTCTTATCTCTCGTCCTTTTCTTCTCGAAAATAGCCATTTGACTATTCCCTTCAAAGAAAAAGCCGGTCATATCATTGATGAGCTAACATTCTTGAAGAATGGCATCCCGTTTTGAAGATTGAAAAATAGGGCAATTTGTAACTCTTTATGCATGAAGTATGGAAGAAGTATGGGAATGGGATTTTTTTGAGCTATATCATTTAATGTTATTTAGAAGTTATTAACCTAAACTTTGGGTTTATCTGCCTGATTATCAGAGATCTTTCTTCTAAGGAAGATTTCACAAGAAGTCTATTGTCTAAAAGTTTTTAAAACATTAAAATTTTTCTTATTTTTTGGATAATCTCATGCCATTATCACGTATTCATTGTGTCTCTTTACTTGGATTAGAAGCTCTTCCTGTCGAAGTAGAAGTCGATGTTGCTAAATCAGACAAGCTCTGTTTAGTGATTGTAGGCCTTCCAGATACCGCCGTGCGTGAATCCAAAGATCGAGTCTTAACTGCCATTAAAAACTCCCGTTTCCAAATTGGCTCTATTTATTGCACTGTCAATTTAGCTCCTGGTGATTTGAAAAAAGAGGGGGCTATTTATGATCTTCCCATAGCCTTAGGATTACTACTCTCTTTAGGCATGATTAAAGAAGATCATTTACATGTTGATTATCTAGTTGTAGGAGAATTAGCACTTAGTGGTCAATTAAGACCAATTAGTGGTGCCTTGGCAATCGCTATGTTAGCTCGTGAATTAGGTAAAAAGGGAGTGTTATTACCCGCCTATAATGCGAAAGAGGCGGCAGCTGTTCCTGGTATTCATGTCTTTGGTATTCATGACCTTAATGAAGCTGTCCAATTTCTACACAACTCCAGTACTCTACAGCCTATTAAGATCGATCTCTCTGTTGATCTCTTTAAGAACGCCATCCCTTCAGTCGATTTTGCCGACATTAAGGGGCAAGCTCATGTGAAGCGTGCCATAGAGATCGCAGCAGCAGGAGCTCATAACATTGTTTTATCTGGACCACCCGGCTCAGGTAAGACCATGATTGCTAAGGCTCTGATTGGCATTATGCCTGAGCTAACAGTTGAAGAGGCTTTAGAAACTACGAGGATTCATTCTATTGCAGGTTTGCTATCAGAAGGACAAAGTCTCGTCACCCAAAGACCATTTCGCTCTCCACATCATACTGTGAGCTATGCAGGCTTAATAGGAGGAGGCTCGACTCCTAGGCCTGGAGAAGTCTCTTTGGCTCACAATGGCATTTTATTTTTAGATGAGCTACCAGAGTTTTCCCGTTCCGTACTAGAAGTTCTCAGACAACCTTTGGAGGATCGTCAAGTGACCATTAGTCGAGCCAATGGCAACTTTACTTTCCCGACAAGTTTTATGTGTGTAGCAGCGATGAATCCATGTCCTTGTGGTCATCTAGGACACCCTGATAAGCTTTGTAAAGACACAGCAGCTCAAATTGAGCGGTATCGTAGCAAAATTTCAGGTCCTCTTTGGGATCGGTTAGATATGCATATTGAAGTTCCACCCTTACGCTCTCGTGACATTCTTCAGCAAGAGATCAGCGAGTCTTCTGCAACTATTCGAGAAAGGGTAAGACAAGCCCGATCTATCCAATACCAACGATTTGGACAAGTCAAGACTAACTCTCATTTAACATCCCGTGAAATCAAAGAACACTGCCATTTAGATAAAGCCTGTTTAGAATTGATCCGGATGGCTATCGATGTCATGGGTGTATCAGCAAGAGCAAGCGATCGCCTCTTACGAGTAGCCAGAACAATTGCAGATTTAGATAGAAGTCCTCACCTACAAGATGTCCATCTCATGGAGGCGATGAACTTTCGTAACCTCATCAAAGAAAAACGCTAAAGTCTATATTCCTTCCAGTTGAAACATATGCTCATTCCAGTTGAAAGCTGCAATTTCGGCTGCGCCAAAGCCTCGGGCTTCAACGATCAAAGATGAGCTCATATGGGCTCATATGGGTTCATCTTTGATCGTTGAAGCCCGAGGCTTTGGCGCAGCCGAAATTGCAGCTTTCAACTGGAATGAGCATATAAGAATCTTCAGGCGGGCCTATCTACATACGATAAAACTTTTTGCATGTTGCTTTTCTCTCTTTTGTGTAAGATGAGTAGTTTATAATTAATTTAATAAAATATTAACAAAATACACTAATTATCATTTGAAGATCTTTATACTCATTTCACTTGAAAGCTGCAATTTCGGCTGTGCCAAAGCCTCGGGCTTCAACGATCAAAAATAGGTCCATATACTAATATGGACCTATTTTTGATCGTTGAAGCCCGAGGCTTTGGCACAGTCGAAATTGCAGCTTTCAAGTGAAATGAGTATATAGTGGTTTAAATTAAAAATTACACATTTTTATGTCCATTCTAAAAATGAGTGATCTATAGCTTCTGATAAAGAAGTAAGTTTTTTTAGATTTTCTCTAATTGTCCTTTTTAAATTAGACCAAAATATCTCAATAGGATTTAAATCCGGTGAATACGGAGGCAAAAAAACGATCTTGCAACCACTAGAATGTATTAAATCTTTAGTTTTTTGAGATTTATGAAAGGCTGCATTATCAAGAATAACAACTTGGCCGGGTTTTAATTCTGGAATTAAAAAATGTTCAACCCACAAGTTAAACAGATCGGTATTACAGGTCCCTTGATAACAAAAAGGAGCAATAATATTAGAACCAACTTTAGCGGCTACAAAACTCTCTCTTTGATAATACTTTCCTGATACTGATCCAAAGATAGGCTTGCCTACCAGAGATCTTGCGAATGGCCTGTACAAGTAGTTGTTAACGCCACTTTCATCAATATATACCAGATCTTTCATCGGGACATTTTCTATTTCTTTTTGAAAAGCAGCTCTTTTGGCCTCATCTCTTTCTTTATAGAATGGGATCTTTTTTTTAAGCTGATTTTTTGTCTTTTACAAGCGTAAAATATGGCTTGTATGGTTACACCGAAATGATCGGCTATTTCTCTTAAGTATGCTTCTGGATGAGAATCGATGTATTCTAATAAAAGCTCTTTATTTATTTTTCTAGAAGAGGACAATCTCTTTTTTGGTGCTAGATTTCCTTCTTTTTTCTTCTTAATCCAATTCCAAATTGTTTTAAGGCTTATACCAAATATCATTACAGCTTCAGTTTTAGAGTTACCTGATTCTACATAATGCATAACACTTTGTCTTAAATCGTTTGAGTATGCCATGAAAACATATTAAGAAAACTCAAGGTAAATTTCAATTTAAAATACTATAGTTTCCACGTATTGCCTATCCAACATGATCACTCTAAGCAACGCGCTCTTTGTGCAGGAGCTGTTATTATTCAGACTATTCCAACAGGTTTTAGACTACATAAAAAGAAAGCTGCTGATTTAACCATTCAAGGACCACGAACAATTCGTTTATTGCGCAGTAGATCTAAGAAGGGAGAGAGGCACTATGATGTTTTACTAAAATCAACTTATTAAATTATTTCTTGTTTTAGCTTACGCGTCGCTGTATCGACTGTCTCAAGAAAGGGGATTTCATCTTCGCTATTAGATATTCCTAACTCTTTAAATTTACGTGCTGTAATCAAAACACGACTTTCTAAGGATCCGACTGCTTTATTATAGGATTCAACAGCTCGATCTAACCCTTTGCGTATATCATCAAAGTGTTCAACAAGAATCCAGATTCGAT
Source organism: uncultured Parachlamydiaceae bacterium (assembly GCA_963838645.1). Taxonomy (GTDB): domain Bacteria; phylum Chlamydiota; class Chlamydiia; order Chlamydiales; family Parachlamydiaceae; genus CAWIRV01. Next base: position 6,901 of record CAWIRV010000013.1, read on the forward strand.
CGTATAAAGATTTACCTAATTCGCTAATTTTTTGAGCATTTTCAGCCACTAACTCTTGACACCATCCATAAGCAACAGCCTTTAAAAGAGCAATAAGCGTAGTAGGCGTTGCTAAAATAACCTGCTGGTCGACACCCCATTCGATCAGTTCTGGATCTTGTTCAAGAGCAGCACTAAAAAATGTCTCACCCGGAAGAAAGAGAACCACAAATTCAGGGGCTGGTTGAAATTGATCCCAGTAAGCCTTAGTTGACAATTGAGTAATATGGGTACGAATTTGACGTGCATGATCCTTTAATTTCAACAATTTGGTTGATTCTTCAACTGACTCTAAAGACTCTAAATAAGCCTGCAAAGGAGCTTTAGAGTCGACTACAATTTGTTTATGGTTGGGAAGTTTAATGATAAGATCGGGGCGTAAACGCCTATCTTCTGCTAATAAAGATTCTTGCTGAACAAAATCACAATGTTCCACCATCCCAGCCATTTCGACTACACGACGCAGTTGAATTTCTCCCCAACGTCCCCGAACATTGGGCATACGTAAGGCTTTAACTAGATTAGATGTTTCCATGTGGAGCTGCGATTGTGTTTTAGCTAGGCTGTGTACTTGTTCGCTTAAACTTGCATAAGCAAATAAGCGCGCTTTTTCAATCTCTAAAATTTTATGATCCACCTTTTCTAATGAAGTTTTAATAGGCTGTATTAACTCATTAATAGCTTGCTGACGCAGTTGGAGATCTCCTCGAGCACCCTCTTGAAATTTTTCTAGTTTAGCTGTGGCTAAATCTAAAAAAGATTGTGTATTATTTTTCAAAGCATCAGCAGAAAGGATTTTAAAAACATCTGAAAAGCGTACTTGAGCCTGATGGAGAAGATCTAATTTTTCTTTTTCATAGTTAATGTGTTGAGCAAGGCTTGTTTCACTTTCCACTAATTTGCTTTTAAGTAGGAGATACTCTTCTCTCAATTTTGCAATGATCTCTTCTTTAGTTTTTAAAGTCATCTCTAACTCAGGAATACGAGTGTTTTTCTCTGTTGATATAGCCCTCCGCTCACATTCTCGCATCCATTCCAAACGTAGAGCTTCTTTTTCCTGTTGAGTTCGGCTTAGAATACCATTGATGTCTTTGATTCTGATAGAAAGAAAAATGAGGATCAAGCCAGAAAAGATCAAAGCGATCCATGGCAAAAAAGTTAAGATATCATCTATCATAATTCTTATCCTCTGAAGTGTCTAAGGCATGTTTTTAAACAAGGAAATAGACTCCATGTGAAAATATGCCCTAGATCATGATCTAAACCCTTCAATTAAGAAAAGAAAAAAATCATCGCCGTATTCTCATTTACATAAATTATCTGGCCTAGTTAAACTTTGTATCGATCAATTAATCCTTTCGATACTTATGTCTGATTATCAAGTTATAGCTCGCAAGTTTCGTCCTCCCTCTTTTAAAGAAGTGATAGGACAAGATGCTATTGTGATAACTTTGAAAAATGCGATAAAATTCAACCGATTAGCCCAAGCTTATCTCTTTTGCGGATCAAAGGGGACAGGAAAAACGACATTAGCTCGTCTTTTTGCTAAAGCCCTTAACTGTCAGCAATTAACATCTGATTATGAGCCATGTAACCAGTGTGTTTCTTGTCGAGAAATTATCTCTGGTTCTTCTTTAAATGTATTAGAAATTGATGGAGCCACGAATCGAGGGATTGAGGATATTAAGAAGCAAATCACTGAGACAGTTGGATATGCTACAGCTTCAGGCTGTTATAGGATTTTCATTATTGATGAAGTGCACATGCTCACAAAAGAGGCTTTTAACGCTCTCTTAAAGACCCTAGAAGAACCCCCTCCTAAGGTAAAATTCTTCTTCGCAACCACAGAACCTCATAAAGTGCTTCCTACCATTCTTTCTCGTTGTCAACGATTCAATCTCCAGCGAATTCCTCTTGAAAAAATAATCAAAAAACTCCAGTTGATTACTCAACAGCTAGGAGTAGAGGTAGAAGAAGGGGCTCTTAACCTTTTAGCTCAACAGGCAGAAGGAAGCCTACGGGATGCAGAATCTTTACTAGATCAAGTCATCGCGTTTGGAGAGGGAAAAATTAGTTTGTCACTGGTCACTGCTATCTTAGGATTGGTATCTCAAGACGCTTATTTTGAATTAGATCGAGCTGGCAAAGAAGGCAATCTAGTGAAAGCTTTTGAGATTGTAGATCAAGTGTTTTCACAGGGTAAGGACCTTACCCATTTTATTGAAGGATTAGTTGAACATTTTCGAACCATTTTATTAATCAAGCTTGCTGGTAAGGACTCTTCTTTTCTTACTTTATCACAAGAAGATCGAGATAAATATGACGTAACAACTCGTTTCTATACACAAGAACAATGTTTGACGCTCATTGAATACCTTATTGAAGCGCAAAATCAGATGCGCTTTGCCCCTTCTGGACGTGTCGCTTTAGAAACCATTTTGCTTCATATTATGCGTAGTCACTTTCAACTATCTGTCGAATTTTTGGTTCGTCGCTTAGCAGAACTTGAGCAAACTATGACAGATCACCGTCTCTCCTCTTCTTCTCCTCATCCGGTTCCCATTTCTCCTGCAAATTCTTCAGCTAAATCAGTTGTTAACCAGGAAACGTCTCCTCTTAAATCCCATTCTCCTCCCTCCCGCTCTTCGCTGGAATCCATGAGTGTAGATCCCACACCTACCTTGACCGACTTAGGAGTGAAGAAGAACACATCTTCTGCAAAACCTCCTTCTCCTGTTGTTCCTCTTCTTTTATCGCCTTCTACTTCTGGAACTCTTGAATTAGAGAAAAAGCCTAGCTATCATTATGATACCCTTTTCCAATTTGCAGCTGTTGAATTAGAAGGAAGAATCCAAAGAAATTCTAGTGCTGCATCACATTAGTTTTGGGTATTTGGGATAATTTACGTTTTTGCTAAGATTAAAATATGATGAAAAATACCCATTAATCAAGGAAATAAACTCAAAACTCAGGTTACTAAGCTTCACTTGTCAATCATGATCAATCTCACAAATGAGCCTTAGCAGCATTTAGAAAATAAAAAGAGATCATTGATGCGTATTTTGCTAACAGGTGCAAGTGGTTATATTGGCACTCACCTATTACCTCTCCTTCTAGAAGAAGGCCACGAAGTTTATGCTCTTGTTCGCAGCGATAAACGTTTTCAAGTTCCCACTAAGTTTAAAAAACAAGTTCATATTATCCAGGCCGATTTACTCGATAGGCAATCGTTAGAAAAAATACCGAATGAAATTGACATTGCTTATTATCTTGTGCATTCAATGAGCACCTCAGCTGAAAAATTTCTCTCGCTTGAATCTCAATCAGCCATTCATTTTCAAGATCGGCTATCTCGCACTCATGCTCATCAAATTATCTATCTTAGCGGTATTATTAATGATAAAGCCACTCTCCCATCATCTTGCTTCTCGTAAAAACGTTGAAATAATCTTGCGGCAAGGTAAAGTCCCTATTACAACACTTATGGCCGGTATTATCATTGGAACAGGCAGCGCTTCTTTTGAAATTATTCGCGATCTTGTGGAAAAGCTCCCAATTATGGTTGCACCCAAATGGGCTAACAATCTCACACAGCCCATTGCTATTCGCGATGTCCTCGATTATTTAATCCTTGTCTTAGATCATCCCGCTTGTATAGGTAAACGATTCGAAATTGGTGGACCTGACATTCTTAGTTATAAAGAACTGCTTCTTAAATTTGCTCGCATACGTGGCTTAAAACGTTGGATTATTATTGTGCCAGTATTAACTCCCAAAGCTCTCTTCCTACTGGCTTTATTTTATCACTTCAGCAAGCTTTTCCCTTGCGCGCTCACTCGTTGAAAGTCTTAAAAACAATGCGATTTGCAAGGAACATCACATTCAAAATATTTTTCCTAAAAAACTTTTGGATTTTGAAACGGCTGTTCAACGATCATTCAATTGCCTGGAAGAAGATATCATGCCCGCCAGTTGGCAAGACGCTATAGGACATTCAAATCTGAATCCAGATCTTTCAATTTATATGCAAGTACCCCATTTTGGCACATTTTCTGATACTCAAGTGATTCCTTTCACTCAATCTCCCAATGTTGTTCAAAGAAAAATCTGGTCCCTTGGCGGAAATGATGGATGGTTTTATATGAATTGGGCATGGAAGCTTAGAGGGTTTATCGATAAACTAGTTGGAGGGACCGGTCTTCGTCGTAGAAAAAGACACCCTAGCCGATTAAAAACTGGAGACGTTCTTGACTTTTGGCGCGTTTTACTTGCAGATAATGAAAATCGGCGACTTTTACTTTATGCTGAAATGAAATTGCCAGGTGAAGCTTGGCTTGAATTTAAGATTATCAATCACACACTTCATCAAACGGCTACATTTCGACCACATGGACTTTCAGGACGAATTTATTGGTATATACTTTTTCCTTTCCATTACTTGATTTTTCGAGGATTAGCTAAAGCCTTAGTCAAAAAGGAAATATAGGGTGACTGACCGAAATATCAGGATCATAGTAAGTTCTCCCAACATTGAAGAGTATCATCGAGGAATCAAACAGTTTTGTGAGAAATGTCAAGTCAGAAAAGAAAAAGCTCAGAAAAATCATATTCTTTTTTCTCTACGAGCATTTTTAAGAATTGAAAGATTCCAAACTGGCATAACTTGGTTTGAAGCCAAAATTGATATTGTTAGAGAAAAGGTTAGAACCTATTTAAGGTTTCCAAAGTATTCATTAACTGCATAACTCCTAGACTTGTCATCCGTTGGGAAAGACTAAAAATTCTGAAAAGGATTCTTAAAATTTAATCTCATCTTATAAATCGGATATTGAAATAAATTCATTTTTAGTAAGAATTCAAGATTAATTCTTAAAATTTAGCTTGTTATTAATTTAATAAACTTTTATAATATTAATTTAATAAACTTTTATAATATTAATTTAATAATTTTTTTATTTAATGGAGATTTATGGCAACAATTTCTTTATTTACCCCTATAAATTATACAAGACCCAAATCCTGTGCTGAAAGAGTTCTTTCAACCTTAAGTAATTACTTTTATTTAGGTGGAACTCGAGCTACTGTCTTTCAAGGTGATGAAGTCAAGTTAGGCAATGGAAAAGTCTCCTGGCAAATAATAGCCTTAAAAGTTGCTTCTTATGTCCTTCTCTTGCCTTTAACCTTTCCCCTTCTCGCAATCAACTTCGGTCTTAGATATCAACACAAATTTACTATTATCATTCCTACCCAACTAGGCAGAAAATCAGGCCAAGAACTTGATTCAATATTTCCTTCATCGTCAAACCAAGAATTAATTCAAAAGCCTATTGCAGATCAAAGAGAACCCGAGCAAATATCTCATTCGGTTGCAACTGTAACAGCACAAACTGTAGAAACAGATAAGCAAACAACAGTCATTTTTCCTTTATCGTCAAACCAAGAATTAATTCAAGAGTCTATTGCAGACCAAAGAGAACCCGAGCAAACATCTCATTCGGTTGCAACTGTAATAGCACAAACTGTAAGTGTAATGAAAAAAATGAAGCTTGATGAAACTGTTCAATCTGAACAAGCAAAATTAATTCAAGTTTGGATTGAACAAAATGGAAAAGATTACGTTGCTCATGCTATTTGGGATGGAAATATAGAAAAAGTTATCCGAGAAGGAGCGGTGTTACCGGGAGAAGCTGTCTTAAAAAAAACAGGAAATGTAGAGTATGAGAAAGGATCAACTTATGGCACTCGTGGAGTTCGAACGCTTATAAATATTAAAGAGAAAGACAAGATCCTATTTAAAACGCTCTCTGAAAAAGAAAAAAAGCAACTTGAGGAGTTGAAGTACAAACAGAAAGCTGGGCTGTCTCCTCAGGAAAAGAAAGAGCTTAAAGAAATTGAAAATGAGATTATGCAAGTATTAGAAGAGGAAAAAAAAGAAAGATTGATAGAGACAAGAGAAATGCTTACGATTCGTAATGGAAACAACAAGGCTTTGCTAAAACGTTTAACAGAATTGACAGAAGAAGGGCTAAAATTATTGCCAGAAATAAAGCAAACGCGTTATCAATTTTTTGTCGAAAAAAGAAAAAACTTTTCTCCCGAAAATGAGAGAGATCTCAAGCTTTTAGAAAGAAAGAAACAAGGACTGTTTTTTATATTTACTCGTGAGGTAGATAGTATTGAATTCCATTATTCAGAAGGAACTCAAGAAAGAAGAGATGAAATAAAGAGTCTCCTAAAAGAATATATTGGTGTGCAAGATATCACTAATCTAATGTTAAGCTATTTTTTGCAAGAAGAAGATCAACTTTATCGGTATTTAACTCATAAATATGAACAATGGACAAGCAAAGAGGTTTCTTCAACTGAAATAGATCAAGCGCTTTGTGTAGCACGCGACCATACGTTTGGTTGTTGGAGTGAGAAATTGAACTGTGAGATTAGAACAAGTAAAAATGGGATTTGTTGGAAATATGGAAATTGTGTTTTATTAAGAGGCGGAAAGACGCAAGAAATTATTGATCATAGATATGGCTCAGAAGCCATCTTACTGCCTCCTTGGAAAAATAAAGGGGAATACTTTTCATTACCTTTAAATGAAGAACATACAATTTTATTAGGTCCTCAAAAAGATCTTGAACCTCATCTTGAACAATTAAAAAAACTTCAGGTTAAATTTGCTTATTTGGAATCTTTAACAGAAGAGCAAGCTAATTTTTTCAAAGTCCTTTAGTGATGGAGTTAAGGTAGTTGAGTGGATTACTACTATGCATGATCAACTTGACAGAACAAAATAACTAGCGCATAATTTGAATCACACTCTTACTTCAACAAAAGGATTACGTATTATGGGCACAGGATTTTCTAAGAAAAAAAAGAAGCCAAACTTCTTCAAGATCAAATCAGTAAGTTACAAAGCCAGATGCAAAATACAGAAGTAACAGGCACAGCTGGCAATGGATTGATCATGCTGACCTTAACAGGAGATGGAGACTTAAAACAAATTAAGATTAAACCGGAATGTATTGATCCAGAAGATGCAGAGGGATTAGAAATGCTTATTAAGGCAGCTCATGCTGATGCCCAAGCAAAATTAAAAGCGCAAACTCCGCAAATCCCAGGATTACCTCCCGGACTTCCTGGTTTTAGCATCTAATAACATTCTTTATTACACTCTCTATAATTCCATTTTATGCAGAAAAAATTGCCACATCAATAGACCTCTTTCGAAATTTGCTTTGTTTGAAAAAATGAATTGTTTTTGAGCAGATTGATTGCCAAATTTTGAAAGCATATGTGCACATATGGTTAAAAAATTTGGCAATCAAGATGCCGAAAAGAATCATTTTAGCAAACAAATGAAATTTCGAAAGAGGTCTAATGGCGTAGCAATTCTTTTTGCGTAAGATGAGTTAAAAACTCACCTTACGCAAAAATAGCGTTATTTTGACTGAGCCAAAGCCCCATGGTTCAACGCCCGTCAGTCACCCTATATACGGAAATATAGGGTGACTGACGGGCGTTGAACCATGGGAACTTTCGCTTCAGTCCAAATATCACTCTTTTTGCGTAAGGTGAGTTAAAAACTATAAAAGGGATCACAAGGTATCTTTTTTTGATATTCCTGATTTAAAAGTTGCAAAACCTCTTGCGAAGTTGTTAAACATAAAGCTTTCTCTGCTAAATGCACAGCATCTACAATACTCGTATTTCTTACAGCATTCTTAATGAGTGGCAAACAACGAGGTGTCACAGATAGCTCTTGAATGCCTAAACCCAAAAGCAAAGGGGTAAAACGGGGATCAGAGGCAATTTCTCCACATACAGTTACGGGAACGCATTCCTGATTTGCTTCACTCGTAATGAGCTTAATTAATCGAATCACACTAGGATCAGTCGGATCATAGAACTCGCTAAGCATCTGATCCCCACGATCAATGGCCAATGAATACTGAACCAAATCATTTGTCCCAATGGAAAGAAAATCACATTCCTTAGCGAAATGATCAGCAGTAAGAGCAGCTGAAGGAACTTCAATCATACACCCAATCCGAATTTTCTGATTTGTTTTTAATTCATCCTGAGTTTCATAAACCATTCTCTTTGCTTCTCTTAGCTCGGCTAGTGTTGAAATCATAGGAAATAGAAGACTAATATTTCCAAAAATATTTGCACGCAAAATGGCACGCAGTTGAGATTTTAATAATGTTTGTTCTTTTAATAAAAAACGTGTGGCTCGGCAGCCTAAAAAAGGGTTCTTTTCTCCAGCAAATGTATAATGTAGCGAATTCTTATCTCCGCCTAAATCAAAAGTACGAATAACAACAGGCAGCTCCTTCATTTTCTCTGCTATATGAGAGTAGATTTGAAATTGCTCTTCCTCTGAGGGAATTTCATTTCTAGGTAGAAAAATATACTCTGACCGAAAAAGGCCGATGCCTTGTCCACCTAACTGACGCACTAAATCAAGTTCCTCAGACATCTCTAAATTAGCTGAAAGACGAATGACATATCCATCGAAAGTCTCTGCAGGCCAAGGGATAACTTTCTCAAGATTTTCTACCTGTTCATGCATCTTTTTTTGAAGATCTTTATATTTTTTGATCGTTTCTTGAGTTGGATTCAGAATCACTGTTCCATTACGGCCATCTACAATAGCAAGAGAACCGACATGAGCTTTCATTGTATCTAAGTTGATGCTCGTAATGTAAGGAATCCCTTTTGCCTTAGCAACAATAGCCGCATGGGAAGTCGCTCCTCCATGTTCTGTAATAAAAGCATTGACATAGGCTACTGTTGCCTCTGCCGCATCTGAAGCTGTCAATTCTTGTGTGTAAATAATTGAGTTAGGGGGAACATCTTGCAATGAGTAATGTCCAGTCTCGTTTAGATAGGAAACAATCCGCCTAGCTATATCTTGCAGATCTTTAAATCGCTCTGCAAAAAAAGCATCTGAGAGCGAGTTAAACTTTTCTTGTAGGTTTGCCAAAGCTCTCTGAAAAACAAATTCAGCATTTTTCTTGGTATTGTAAATCTCTTGCTCAATCTCTTTAGTTAGCAGAGGATCTTGTAACATTTCTAATTGGGCTTCTAAAATAAGAACTCCATCCAAAACTGATTCACTCTCTAACTGTTTTTTTAGACGCTTAATATCTTGCTTACTTCTTAATAAAGCAGATCGGTATCTCTCAACCTCCCTTTCCATGTTATCTACAGGCATAGATAACTCAAAAATTTCAAATTTGCCGCGATTAAGAAAAAAAGGCCTCCCAATAGCTACTCCTCGACAAATTGGGCTTCCTTGTAAAATAAGTTCCTTAGCACTAAGTTGCATGCCATTCATTCTCCAAATCGATTCTCAAAAGCCTCTATTAATTTCTCCATCGTCATATTTGCATCTTCTCCCTCAACGACAATGACAATCTTCGCATGTTTCCTTGCAGCTAACGTTAAAATGCTTAAAATACTCTTAGCGTTAATGGTCTCTTGCTTATGAGTAAAATAAACATTACTTTTGCTATTCTGCAGTAGCTTAACAATAGCTGTTGCAGGTCTTGCATGTAATCCTAGATGATTTTTTACTCGAACCTTGGAAATGAGTTTTTTCACAATTATCCTCGAAGTTAAGAATTGTTCTATTCAATTATAAAGGCTTCAAAAACGCCTTCTTATCTCTTTTCTGGTTGTCTCTTTTCTGGGAGTATCGTTCATTCGAGTGCTGAGCACTAAACTCTTGAATCGTTTTATTCTTTTCTCTTTTTTGTATAAGGTGAGCGCCTAGCTTGCGAGATAGAGCTAGCGATTAAATTTTGTCCTATACAAAATTTCATCTCAGAAATTTTCCAGCTATAAGCTTATAACATTCAAGTACTGATCACGTCACTTATCAAAATCGAATGATCATTCGATTGTTTCAAGATAGAACATGAGCCAATCAGTAAATGTTTCAAATGCCATTGTTTCAATACCAAAATCTTTTCTTGTGCAATCGGAGATGCTATTTGTAATGTTTGAGTAATAAACATTTCCCATTTCATTACCAGGATACCACTCTCCCCAAAAGCATTGGAAGAAAGGCATACCAAATGATTGATAGAAAGGAATAAGAGATTTAGGATTAATCGAATGGCCAGAAGAGGTCATCAAGTTATCTTCCTTTTTTAACATCTTTTGAAACTCCAGATAGTTTTCCTCCATCTCCACCGATTTCAGAATGCCCGAATCATTCAATTTAGCAAATCCATTATGAATTTGGAGAAAAGCTAAATAATCGCTGGGGAGGATATAATTTGGGAAGACTTTTTGCAAGGCAACAATCTCAGATTCTGTTGCAGGAGATTCCCCATGAAAGAATCCACTATTGTGACTGAGACTATAAATGAAATGAGACCGAAAAGGATCATCATATTTTTGTTGGGTTAAAAAAATACCAATATCATCTAGAGAAGAAAAAAATTTGTGAAGAAACTCGGTTAGTGTGGGGTGGTAAGGCATCTTTGCTAACCAAAAATCTCGTGAGAATTCAATACGATCCTGGACAGTCAAACGTGAGAGTTCATACCAACCTCTGCCTAATTGAGGTGCTATTTCTGAAATCTCCTTCCAATCTAGAATAGGGTTTTCATGCAAAGGAATAACAGCATGAAAATGGCTATGTGGAGAATCCTCAGAATAGGGCTTATAATACTCAGTGACGTGACTATCCATAGTTGGCTATCTCTGGCTTAATTAATACCCATTTTAACACCAGCTCAATTTTGATTCTGAAGAGCCTCTTTTTTCTTTTGTGCTTTAATCTACAATAACTCGTGAATGGCTTTCCATCTATAGCTCTAGTGCCCTGTCTCATTAGTTTTTGGTATTTGGGCTAGCATGAAAGCTCTCGCAATTAAAGGATGATAAATCGGTCAATATAAGCCAATATTGACCGATTTATCATCCTTTAACTCCAGGTCTTTAACACAGACCAAATACCAAAAATTAATGTAAAGGAGCACTAGCATTTAATTACGTTTGATTAACAAAGGAGTACAACCATGCCACAAAAGATTTTATAATTCCTTGTATCAAATTAGCTATTTTTCATTCAGACAAAAAATGATCTGATATAAAATTATTTGTATGAATTTAATTTTAGATACCCTCATTAAATTTTGGCAGGAACATCCTGGTCTCTTTTATGGAGTAACGTTCCTCTTAGGATTCTATGGAGCCTTGCACGGAACTTTACTGCTTTTGATTCCGTGTCTTTTTTTATGGGGGCCTTTTATCCTAGCAGCTTATCAAAGACATATGAATGGTTCTACTCAGCTCTTTTTCAGTTTAATATTTATGCTAACAACCTGGATTTATGGAATTTGTTATATACAATCAAGTTTTTTGACTCCTGAAGGAATCACAGGAACTGCTCATATTGATATTCAATCTTTAACATTTCAGTCGACCTATTTTGGTAAAAGATGGCTCTATCGCTGCCAGTTAAAGAGTTTTTTTCCAGATAATCCCCCTTCTAGTACGTCGATTGTTCACCATATTGATTGTTCTATCTCTCTTCCTCAAATGGAAGGATTACAACGTCCTTTGGCCAATCAAAGTTATCTTGTTAAAGGGACCTTAATGCAAACGGTTAAAGGCTCTTACTTTCTAAAAATCAAAAAAGAAGGGAGTTGGAAGGCAGTAAAAAACTCATGGAGCTTAGCTGAAAAACGTTATCGAGCTAAAAAATGGCTAAAAACCTGGATTCAGAGACATATCTCACATCAAAAAAGTGCTGTATTTTTAGCCGGACTTGTGACAGGTGAATTTGAAGATCGTCTCATGCAAATTGAATTTGCCCGCTTTGGTTTACAACATATTATGGCGATATCAGGTTTCCATTTTGCTATTTTAGCAGGTATCTTGCATGGATTTTGTCGCTTTGTATTCTCAAGAAAAGTTAGTGCTTTGGTAATTATCTTGCTTCTAGGATTTTATTTTCTTTTCTTAGGCTGTAGCCCTTCAATTTTGCGTGCTTGGATCATGATTTCAATTGCCCTTATTAGCCAATTGATAGAGAGACCAGGAAAAGCCCTTAACTCTTTAGGTATTGCTCTCTTAGGTGTTTTAGGAATTGATCCTTTATTATGTCAGACACTAGGGTTTCAATTCAGCTTTTTGGTCACTTTAGCAATTCTGTTAATTCATCCGATTTTCAATTACTATTTGAATTTTATTCTGCTGCAAAGGCCTCTTAGCCAAGTCGTTGAAATGGATGGTTGGAATCAACATGGATATTATCTTCTTTCCTTATTCAGACAAGGGATGGCACTAACCTTAGCTGTTAATCTCCTCGGCTTGCCTTTAACCCTTTATTATTTCCATCAGTTCCCTTGGATGAGTCTCTTATATAATCTGTTTTTTCCTCTACTCGTTAGCTTTTCTATGTTTCTCTTAATCATAGGGTCTATCCTCACCTATTTACTCCCTCCTTTAGGCGAGCTGATCCACCTGATCAATAGCTTTTATACAACATGGGTCCTCAATTTGACTTATCATATGCCTTCTTCTCTTGATGCTTATTATGAAGTCCAATCTTTCCCCTCCTGGTTACTTGTGACTTATCTATGCTTAGTTTGGATGTGGGCCATGATTATGAGGCATCGCCTACAAGAGAAACTTAAGGATAGGCAAGATTTTGCATTTATTTAACGGGAGTTCAATGTATATACTCATTTAACTTGAAAGTTGCAATTTGGGCTGTGCCAAAGCCTCAGGCTTCAACGATCAAAAATAGGTCCATATGAGTATATGGACCTATTTTTGATCGTTGAAGCCTGATAGCTTTCGCATTGCCCAAATTGCAGCTTTCAAGTTAAATGAGTATATACTCATCCCAGTTCAAAGTGAGAAGTTTCGGCTGTGCCAAAGCCTCGGGCTTCAACGATCAAAAATTGGTTCGAGTATATGGACCCATTTTTGATCGTTGAATCGCGAGAGCTTTCGCATTGCCCAAATTCTCACTTTGAACTGGGATGAGTATATACTCCTTCCAGCTTTCAACTGGGATGAGTATATAAGTCCAAAACTTTTAAGAGAATTCTATTGACGAAAAATGCATTTAGCCTAAAAATATTATATCTCATGGCGATCGTAGCTCAGCTGGTTAGAGCGTTGGATTGTGGATCCAAATGTCGCGGGTTCGAGTCCCGTCGTTCGCCCTTTTTTTATCTCCTCTATAGCTTTTGTGAAGCTCTTTGTGTTGGTATAGCCTTTATTCCACACAAATAACCTGAGTTTTGGATTTATTTCCCTGATTATTAGAGAAGATCTTCTCTAATAATCAGGGAAATAAATCCAAAACTCAGGTAAATAGTCAATGGTAAGATAAATGACAATATGGGAAGCAATTGTTTTAGGCTTTATACAAGGAGTGACTGAATTTTTGCCCGTCAGTTCTTCGGGGCATTTAGAACTGGGTCAATATTTTCTGGGCTTCCGTGATTTACATCGATATATCTTGTTTAACTTAATTTGTCACTTAGGAACACTCTGTGCCATTTTTTATGTTTTTTGCTCTCAACTTAAACAAAGCTTTACTACACATAAAATTCTCTTTTTTCGAGTTATTTTAGGTACTTTACCCCTATTTCCTCTTGTTTTCATTCTTAAGCCTATCGAAGCTGCTTTTGATCAGCCTCAGTATCTAGGCATTTGTTTTCTGTTCTCTGCTTTTCTATTATTTGCAGGCACTTATTGTCGCTTCCGGAGAACACCTCACCCCTCCACTTATCAATGGTTAGATCCGTTTATCATTGGAATTTTTCAAGCAATTGCTATTTTACCTGGTATCTCTCGTAGTGGAGCGACGATTTCAGCAGCTAACTTACTAGGCTGGAAAAAAGAGGATGCTGTTATTTTTTCCTTTTTATTAGCTATTCCTGCCATTTTAGGGAGTACAACTCTAGAGATTTTAAAGCTTTTTTTCATGCCTGCTACTGAAATTGCTTCCCTTAGCTTCGTTCAGTTTATAGCTGGTTTTCTAACATCTTTTTTCATTGGATGTTTAGCTCTGGCTCTGCTTTTGCGTCTCTTGAAAGGAAATAACTGGGTTTACTTTGCCTGGTATTGCCTTTTTCTGGGAATTTTCCTAACCTTTTCAACTGGCTTAGCTAATTTATGGTGAAAGAACGTAAAAAAACAAAAAAGTCAAAAACCGATAAATCTTTTTCTACTCCTTGGATGACAAGGGAGACATGCGGCTTTCTGACTTTATCAACAGCCTTGATTCTTTTGCTGAGTCTCATTAGCTTTGCTGTAACACCAGATTCTAAGAATTTATTAGGCCTCATGGGGTATACCCTTGGTTGGTTCTTCCATGCTTTATTAGGATTAGGCAGTTACCTCTTAACCATTTATATCGGCTGGATAGGCTGGCGTCTGCTTTTTAGCAAACCTCTTCATTATCTTCTATTGAAAGGGATGTATATAGGCCTTGCTATTCTATCTGTTTGCATGCTCCTGAGCCTGATAGAAAATGATTATCCTACGTTGGGGAATGCTTTAGGAGAATTTTTCTATTCGGGCCTCTGGCTTAAGAAGCATCGCTATCATTTAGGGGGAGCTCTTTTCTTTTTTCTTTATCGTGATTTGCCTGTTTACAATTTCTTTCATATCTTCAATACAGTGGGAGTCGCTCTTGTTTTCTCGAGTTCTCTCATTGCTAGCTTTTTATTTCTTTTCAAAATTCGCTTATCCCATCTAATACAATATCTAGCGGAGCGTTTCAAAAAAGAAAAATTAGAAGCGGAAGGATCGCTCTCTAAATCAGGACTTGGAGGAGCAAAAAAAGGAGAAAAATCTTCTGAATCGGATAGTCATTTTCTCCGTTTCGTCAAATTGCGTATCCCTGGTCTATCAACCCAAGAGGGACATACAAAACCTTCAGCTTCTACTCCACCTGATCTTTTAGCTATTCAACCAGAAAAAAACCTTAAAGTGCGTCCTTCACTCTCTCGCAAAGAACAAGTAGAAGCTGATTTGGAGCCTGACTTGCTAGAAAATATGAGCCGTTTGCCACAGAAGGAAAAAGAAACTGATAAAAGCGATCAGATTAAGCGCAAGCGCGACACCGCATTGGCTATACAGAGTATTCATAATGGAGACTTTACTAATTATACCCTTCCTTCTGCTAGCTTACTAATAACACCTAAAAAAGTCGATCAATCTTCTTTAAAGAAAGATCTCAAACGACAAGCTGAAGTACTTGAGGAGACTCTTCTTAGCTTTGGTATTGAAGCTAAAGTTGGCCAAATTAACTGTGGTCCTACGATTACTTCCTTCGAAATTCACCCTGCTATTGGGGTTAAAGTTCAAAAAATTAAAACACTTGATAATGACATTGCCCTCAATATGGAGGCTAAGTCAATACGCATTATTGCTCCCATTCCAGGTAAAGCAGCTGTCGGGATCGAAGTTCCCAATCCGCAACCACAGGAAGTGGGTTTTAAGGATATGTTGATAGCTTATCAACAAAGCTCCCCTAAATTTCATATTCCCATTTTACTGGGCAAGGCAGTCAATGGTGATTATGTCATGAGTGACTTAACCAAGATGCCTCATTGCATCATTGCGGGAGCTACAGGATCAGGAAAATCAGTGTGCATTAATACCATTGTCATGTCCATAGTCCTCAATGCTAAACCAGATCAAATCAAATTGATCATGGTCGATCCTAAAAAAGTTGAGCTTACCCCCTATACGCATTTGCCCCATATGCTAGCTCCTGTGATTACAGAGCCACAAGGGGCAGCTGCAGCGCTCAAGTGGCTTGTTAAAGAGATGGAAAACCGCTACGAAATCCTGAAGCTGGTTGGGGTACGCAATATAGAAGCTTTTAACAAACGTACAGTTAATAAAGATTTAGAAGCTAGCTTAGATCGTTCTATTCCTTCTTCTATGCCTTTTATCGTAGGGATTATTGATGAGTTAGCAGATCTGATGATGGTGGCTAGCCAGGATATTGAAACCCCGATTGCTCGCATTGCCCAGATGGCACGAGCTGTAGGCATTCACCTGATTTTAGCAACTCAACGCCCTTCTCGAGAGGTTATTACAGGGTTAATTAAAGCCAATTTTCCTACCCGTATCTCTTTCAAGGTTGCGAGCCGTGTGAACAGTCAAATCGTATTAGATGAAGTAGGAGCCGAATCCCTATTGGGCAATGGAGATATGCTTTTCCTTCCCCCCGGTTCTTCACATCTTGTCCGCGCACAAGGTGCCTTTGTGCGAGATGAAGATATTCAAGCAGTCATTCAACATATTTGTCAACAAGCCCCTCCTAATTATGTCATCCAATCCTTTGATCAAATGATGGGATTAGAAGGCTCTCTAGGTACTCAAAATGAGCTAGAATTAGACAGCTTATATGAGCAAGCGAAAGAGATCATTTTGAATACAGGCAATGCCTCCACAACTTTTTTACAGCGCAAGTTGAAAGTGGGATATGCAAGAGCTGCTAGTTTGATGGATCAATTAGAAATGCAGGGAGTTGTAGGACCCGCAGAAGGTAGCAAACCTCGAAAGATTTTTTCACGTAAAGGTAAGAGCAATGAGGAAAACAATTTTGATGAGGAAAGCGATCCAATGGAGAAAGAACTCTCTAATACGCGATGATCATCAAGTCGTAGTATCAAGATGTTTGAATTCAAAGGAGTTACACACCAAATTCCCGTTTATGTAGATAAGATAAGATTTTTTGTATCTCTTCATCCCCTTCTTGTAAGCGGTGTAGTTCAAATTGAATCAAACCATAGCTAGAATTTAGATTTTCCATAAATTCTTGATTAAGGGCCTGGAATTCTTTTAATTTATGTTGAAACTGATGATGAGCCAATTCTTGAATTTCTGAAGCATAATATCTTTGCAAATCATGATCAACACTCATCAATTGAGCGAGTATTTGTTCCTGCTCCTTTTGTAGAGACAATAACTCCTCCTCTGAAACCATATGCATGGAGGCATCCCTCAACTGCCTGGCTGTATGAAGCAGCTGGTCTAGTAAGGCATTCATGCGATCTATATCATGCTGAAATGGCTCCATCCTGTTCTCTCTTCTAGCTGGAATTTGTCTGTTTGGTATCAACCTGAGTTTTGGGTTTATTCTGAGAAATAAGAAGTTTATGGTCAACTTAAAATAATGGGAGTTTACACTCATCCTAGTTCAAAGTGGGAATGAGTATAGTTGAAAGATTTAAGAAGCAAAAAATAGGTTAGTTATGGTACAAACATCGAGCATTAAAAAACAGCCAATGAGATTGAGTAAAATGAAAGGTTTTTGCCCACTTGCATCAGGATCAAAGGGAAATTGTATTTATTTGGGAACCGAAAATGCCAAGATCTTGATTGATGCAGGGATTAGCGCCAAAGCTATTAAATCCAAATTAGAAGAGATCAACGTAGATTTAGCGGATATCGATGCTATTCTGATTACACATGAACATACAGATCATATTCAAGGACTCAAGATCTTAGCTTGCAAGCTGGGGATTCCTGTCTTTGCTAACCAAGAGACTGCTAAAGGGATTGTAGAGGCTTTTCACGATTGCCCCAAATTTAAGATTTTCTGTACAGGCGAAACATTTGAGTTTAAAGATTTAGAACTCCATCCTTTTAGTATACAGCATGACACCTTAGATCCAGTTGCCTTTATCATTCGAGTCAATAGCTTAAAATTAGGTTTTTGTACAGACCTTGGTTTTGTCACCTCTCTCGTTCAAACTCAACTTCAAGAATGTGATTATCTCTATATCGAAGCCAATCACCAACCCTCTATGGTTCATGCTTGTTCAAGACCTATGATTTATAAACAACGCGTCTTAAGCCGTAGCGGTCATTTATCTAATGAAGCTTGTGGAACCCTCTTATGCCAAGTCTTTAATCCCAAACTTAAGCATGTGCATTTAGCCCACCTTTCTAGTGAATGTAATAGCCCAGAAACCGCTATGAGCACTGTGAAAAACTTGCTGAAAACTAAAGGAGTCGAAGTGGAGATGTGTATTGCACCACAAGATCGGATCAGTAAAGCTATTTATTTTTAAACCCAAATTCAGGTTTTTAACTCATGCAAGTGAAGTTATATACTCATTCCAGTTGAAAGCTGCAATTTGGGCAACGCGACAGCTTTCGCGTTGCCCAAATTGCAGCTTTCAACTGGAATGAGTATATACAAGTCATCAGATTCTAAGTTGCAAAAAAATCTTTAATTTTATCAAGAAAACCTTTTCTTTTGGGGAGATTGCTAGGACCTTCCAAATTCGCAAATTCTTGAAGAAGCTCTTTTTGCCGTTCACTCAGCTTTGTAGGCGTCTCTACAAATACACGCACAAGTAGATCTCCCTTACCATGCCCATGAACATTCGGGAAACCCTCCCCCTTAATACGGAAAATCTTCCCATTTTGGGTTCCTTCTGGAATTGTTATACGGCAGGTATAAGAAGTTAAGGAGGGAACTTCTTTTTTACATCCCAGAGCCGCTTCTGCAAAACTAATAGGCAGATCTAATAAGATATCATTCCCTTCTCGTTCAAAGATCTTATGTGGTTCAACATTAATAAATACATACAAATCTCCAGGCGGCCCTCCCCCTTGTCCTGCATCCCCATATCCATTCATTTTTAAGCGCATTCCAGTGTCTACTCCTGCTGGAATATGTACTTTGACATGTTGCTTTTCTTTGACAACTCCTTGGCTATGACAATTTGAACAAGGATCTGTAATAACTTTTCCTTCCCCTTGACAATCAGGACAGGTCATGGTCATGCTGAAAAAACCCCGTTGTTCAAAAACTTGGCCACGCCCACCACAGGTATTACATGTTTTAACCCCTTTTGCAGAAGTAGATCCTCGACCACTACAAACAGAACAAGTGACATAATTAGAGATAGCAAGCTCTTTATCTACTCCTTTTGCAGCTTCTTCAAATGAAATTGTCATATTGACTCTTTTGCTTGCGCCTTGACGATGAGCTGTTCGAGAAGATCTACCGCCAAACTCACTAGGACCTCCACCAAAGAAAGAATCAAAAATGTTCTCTCCCCCTCCCATGCCAAATGCACCCATAAAAGTACGCAACGCTTCATCCATGGATGCAAAGCCCTGTTGTGCACTAGCCCCTGCAAATCCCGCTCCTTGCAATCCCTCTTTACCATGGCGGTCGTAGATTTGCCTCTTCTTCTCATCGCTTAAGACTTCGTAAGCTTCTGATATTTCCTTAAAGCGTTTCTCTGCCTGTGCATCACCAGGATTCTTGTCTGGATGATATTGAAGAGCTTTTTTGCGATAGGCTTTCTTAATCTCTTCTGCTGTTGCAGCATGAGCAATTTCTAAAATGTCGTAATAGTCAGCCATAACGATCTACTACTTGAGTATAAGGATTAAAGTTATTAAGGACTTTCGTAAAGATGATAATACGAAAGAAGTTTTAAGACAAGAAAAATAGCATCTTAAGTACTTAAGCGCTTACCACCTATCAGCCTAATGAGCATCTGATTAGGTAACCTTTTCTACCATAGCCCCTAAAGCCATTATTTCAACCTCTATCTAGGGCGTATTCTGGCTTATCTCTTTAAGCATTGAACTAATAAGTGGTAAGACTTGAGTGCGAAAAAGAAAGATAGATTTAAACAGCACTAAGTATCAGTTGCATCTTTCAAGACAATCTTCATACAAGCTTTGCTGCTATGAATCAGCACAAAATCTAACGTTGCTTTTTATATTTCAAAGCTGCTTTAGATTTTGCCCGTTTCTTTATAGAAGGTTTAGAGTAAAAGCGATGCGCTTTGACAGACTTCATAACACCTTCTTTATCTAAACGCTTCTTCAAAGCACGGAGAGCTTTATCTATTGAATCGCCTAAGCGAACTTTTACAAGTGACATCGATATAAATCCTAAATTATTCTAAATTTTAAATTAAAAATCACCTTTAGTATACTCTATAAAACCGTGGATCTTTGTGCAGCCCAAACATGATATTAATGCAATACTCAGGTTCTTAAGATCCCCAAACATTTCCAATTTCAACTGGTTAGATAACAATTATCATATGCAAAGCAAAGAATATTTATCAACACAAATATCCCTAATCTTCTTTCTTATAAAGAGGACTGATTCATTCCCCTAACGGAGTGCTCTGTCTCATTAGTTTTTTCTCTCTTTCGGCTTCTGTCTCACGTAAATAAAGAAGTTTTAGATGCCCCTGACGACTCCACTCGCCTTGCTGATATTTTGCCCTTATGAGAAGTCCCATGTGTTTAGCAGAAGGCGATGCTTCTATCCATTGCCAACAAGCCTTTGGATACCATACGTCAATTTTTTCCTTAAGAGTTTTAGTATAGGGGGTAATAAGGGTTTTGGTATCTTGTAAATGAAAACCTAGTTGGTCCAGAGGGCAAACTTGAGGAGTAGATACATACTGAATACTCCCCTCAGTAGCTACCCCTTTTAAAAAATAGGCCCCTCCTATTTTAGCATCAATGAGAGCTGCAAAAGCCCCTTCTTCATTTCGAGGAATAAAAGCCTCCAAGCTACAAAATCCAATTAAAGGCAATTGCCAGGCATAAGCTAAGGTCTTCGCTACAGCTACACCAATACGTATGCCTGTATAAGAGCCGGGTCCTACTCCTACGCCTATACAATCAAATTGAGAGGGTAAAAGATTTAAGGATTGATAAGCTTGTTGCAGCTCAGTCATTAAAGATTTTGATTGATTATAACCTAATGGAAGTTCTTTCACAAAACGGATCATTTCCCCTTCTAAGAAGGTGATTAATCCCCGTTCTGTACTTGTTTCAATTATCCAAGCACGCATGAGGAACAAGCTCAATTTTTTTTGGAACTAAGATTTTTTCTAAAGTACGTATGAAAAAATGATCGGTCATCCCAGCTAAATAGTCAATCACCTTCTGGATGGAAGAAGTTTGGGTAAGATATTTCTCACTTCTTTTATGAAGAAACTGGGTCCATAAATAACCTTGTTCTTGGTTCTGTTTCAGATCTTCCAGAAGCCACTCAAATAAAATACGATAGCTATACTTAATTTTAGCAGATTCGACTTTAAGCTGAGGATGGCAATAGATATGCTTAAAATTAAAATGCCGCAATGTTTTCAAGGCTTCATACACTTTTTCAGAGATAGCAATATACTCTTTATCATAACTATGATAGAGGATATCAGCCGCTAGAATGCTTAAAATCTCCCGATTTGACGTTCCTAAGAGTGTTTTAGGTACCTCTTCACGCGAGAGAATACCTAAACTAATGGCATCTTCGATGTCACGACCAACATAGCTCATGGTGTCACAAAGTTTAACTAAACAGCCCTCCAAGGTACCCGGCATGATATTCAGATCAGGATGACTTTTCTTCTGTTTTTTATCTTTAGCGTGATCTTCCCATGTTTTCTCAAATTGAGGGATCAAAATACGACCGCACATCCCTCCGTCATGACAGAGAAATCCATCATAAACAGCTAAACCTAAATTAAGGGACTCTATATCTGTCAATAATCGACAAGATTGTAAGGGATGGGTAAAGGGGCCATTATCATATTCAATAGACAAGGCAGAAAGGTAGCTTTCGCCTTCATGACCAAAGGGAGGATGACCAACATCATGACCTAAAGCAATAGCCTCTACCAAATCTAAATTAAGACGTAAAATTTCTGCAATGCCTCGTGCAAAATGACTGACAAGTTGAACGTGTAGACCTCGATGAGTAATATGGTCATTATCAACCAGGTAAACGACTTGAGTCTTATCGACATAACGGGCATAAGCTTTAGAATGGAGGATACGATCTACATCTCTTTTATAAGGCATACAGTGATCGCTTTCTTCTTGATCTAAGCGATGGTGAAATTTAGAAAAAGAGGCTTTAGTAAATAGAAGATCCTCTTCTTTCTTTTCTATCACTTGTCGATAACAAACTAGGATATCTTCTGGAATAATGACAGGATAAGATAAATCATAGTACGATATCTTAGACATTTGACCTCTTATTATGAAATGATAATAAAGTCTTCCAGATCCGAATCCTTGTCCTTAAAATTAGAAGTTTGATCAAGAAGATGTGGACACGGAAGCTGCAATTTAATCTTGATCCCAGGGAACAGGTCAGCATGTAATCGTCTTAATGTAATTTTATAATGTAACATAAAACCAACAGTCTCAATTAAACGGTCTAATCTTTTATCGATAATTGTACGTTTTTTAACCATAATAGGACGAGAAAAAAGCATCGCTTCAAAAAAATCTTTAGTCTCCGGATTCATTTCTATTTCATTAACAATAAATAAGTAAGCTAATAACTCTGCATCAGAAGTGAGTCCACGATCGGTTCGATCTCTACAACTCTTATTGTAGGTATTGATCTTGAAATCACTAATAATCTTAATGACTAATAAGATATGCATGAGATCGATGATAGTCTTCCTGATTGGTAATGTGAAAAACTCGCAATCTCCTAAAATACTGTTGTGAATAGAACTAAGTGCGATCCAACTCCATCTTTTTAATTCGAGCTTACAAATTAACTTATCTGGAATGTAATGACCAGTTTGCTCGGGAGATCCATTAAATAATTGAGCGATTAACTCTTCTTTAAACTTATCTGCTCGAGGCCAGTAAACAGAATAGCCAAAATCCCCATAATATTTTATAGATTCAGCACGCTCTTTAATCTTTGCATAACAGAAGTGAAAAAATGTTTTTTTTTGTTCTTCTCGAAATTTTTCAACATTCCAAAACTGTTGTTGATGAATTTGATCAAAAACTGTTTTATAATAATTTCTATAGAATTGAATTTTTTCATTAGAATCAATCATGAATAAAGGAATAAAAGGTTTCACTTGAGTTGGCTTTTGATCAAAAATTTGAGAAAGGAGTTTTTCTTTTATCACCTGAGAATCCAAATCTTGAATGGGATCCTCCTCTTCTTGTAAATAAAATGGTGTATCTTGAGCTAATGTAATCACTAAGTCTAATTGGTCATGAAGAGCCCGACACCTCAGAGATTCATCCCCATCTTTTCGAGATTTAGACTGAAAACTAAGATGATTTACATACAAGTGTTTTAGAGAATGCTCCCGATTATAATTTTGAAATCCCCATAACTCTGGGTTAATATAAGCGGTATCTCCAAAGCCAATAATTTGAGCACCCATCGCAACATCAATCACCGTTTGGGTGGTTTTATCTGGATGGATGATTGTCCATTCTGCAATTTTATGAACGATATTGTCATGTAAATTAGGATCAAAAGGAAAGTCCGTAGAAATTCCATTGAGATGACCGATTAAACTATTTTTCATTTGACTAATCCGAGAAGCTTTAGCACGATCAGGCACTTGCTTAATCAGGTGACTAATCGCTTCTAAATCTCGAATTAAAATCAAATTAGGATCGCTCAACTGATATTTTTTAACGATAGGCTTCCCTTCTGAAGCTTCCCTTCCTAACTGGCAAAAAATCTCTTTGACAATTTTTAAACAACAAGCAGTTAAATCCGTTTGTGTATAAAAAATATTACAAATGGCCTGAATATGTTCAACACCCTTTGCTTTGGGGCATTTTTGAGTCCACCAAACAGCTTCCCTTAAAGGTTCTAAGAATCCTTGTTGATATTCATTGCGCAATTGACTTAGATAGGTAGAGTTAAACTTAATTTCTTGTGTCTTAAAATCAACAAAAGTCTTAAAGATAGGTAAAAGCTTCTTTAGCCATTCTTTTAATTCTGTTGAGGAACTCCTTTCATACATGCGCTGAATAGAAACTCCTTCATCTGTATTTTTAAAATAATTCTCTATATTTCGGTGCAGATTATCTAAAATAGTCTTATATTTCTCGATTTTCCATTCGATATATTTTCGATTTGACGCCTCCTGTGATTCCTTCATATCCTTTATAGTTGATTCAAGTGAGTGCAAAATAAGCAATTTTTTCTGGCTTTTACCTTGCTGATGATCTATTTCCTCTAATTCTTTCTTATCATCAAATTGAATTGATAAGGAATGAGAATAAATTGATTCTCTTGGATTTATCATAAAAAACCTATCAAATTGATGTCTTTATGGAACCTACGTTATGTATATAGGACGTGTTTTTAACTCACCTTACGCAAAAACAGTGGCATTTCGACTGAGCCAAAGCCTCATGGTTCAGTCGAAATATCGATATTTTTGCGTAAGGTGAGTTTTTAAATTGCTAACTGCCTAGATTCAAGTTGTTTCTGAGCTGGTTACGCAAAAATTTTAGTTAATCATAACTGCTTGACCTTCTTGAGAGCGAACAGAACTAGCAAGCCATTGACCAGATCGATAGCGATAGCGATAGATGAGAAAGGCCGCAAAAGCATAAAAAGCAATAAGCATCCATCCCTGACTTGCATTTCCTTGAGCTACAACTAGCAATAGATAAGAAGGAAGCACATATCCTGCCCAATTTAAAACTAATCCTACATATAATAGAAACTTCGTATCTCCACCAGCTGTTAATAAACCAACATAAATCCAACCAAACCCATCAAACAAAAAGAAAATGCTCATCCAAAATAGACACCAGTAGAGAGATGAAAGAAAGTGAGGATTTTGTAAAAGATGAATGTCTGCCTCTGAGAAAAAAGCTAAAAGAAGAAACTTAGAAAAACAGAGTAATAAGACAGTCCATAAGCAGAAAATAATCAAATGAAGCTTTTTAGCAGACCAAATAACCTGTTTAACAAATGAAATTTGTCCACCTCCAATTAAGTTAGCAATAATAGAAGTAACTCCTTTAGAAAGTCCTTCTACAATAAATCCCATTAAAATACAAAAACTTTGAACAATAGTAATAATTGTTAAATTATCAGAGCCAGATAATATCACAATGCGAAAAAAGAGGAAATGAGCAATCACTTCAAAAAAACGGCAAAATCCTGCTGGTATTCCAATACGGATGGTCTCTATAAAACAGCGAGAATTAAACTGCCACTGATTAGTGCCATATCGATGTCTATAAGATTTCTTTAAAAAAAGGGAAAGGAGAAAAAAGGTCTGTATCACTTGTGATAACCCTGTCGCCAAAGCTGCACCTTTTATTCCCATTTCTGGAAAAGGGCCATAACCAAAAATAAGGACAAGATCTAATCCAATATTGACAAGATTGCCAAGTATAGAACAAATCGTCACAATTCTTACCTCTCCCATGCCGACAAAAAAACCAATTAAAGCCAAGGTAGAGCAAAATGCTGGAGCAAAATAGATCATCCACGAGAAATAGATGCTTTCTAACAGCTCGTTTCCTGTCCCTTGAAAGAAAAAGGGAGGTAAAAACTCCGCGCCTAACAAGAAAAAAGGGGTCGTTAAGGCTGAAAGCCAGAGCATCTGCCAGACAGGCTTACCCATATCCTTTATCTCCCCCGCTCCATGACTCCTACCCACCAAAACTTCAGAAATTGCCGCTGTAATGAGGGGAATAATCATAAGGATATAGCTTGCTATTCCTGCTATGGCAGCAGCATTTAAAGCTTCGATAGAATAATGAGATAAAAGGAGACGATCGGCAAACATCATAAAACTTCCAGATAGAAGTCCAAGCATGAGTGGCCAAGAAATGGTCCACATCTCTCCTAAACTGCCAATGGAATAAGGCGTTAATTTATAACTTAATTTCATAGATTTTCGGTTTGTTTAATTTAAGTTGATTGTTTTGACTTCAACACTTAGAGCCTGTCTACGATTTAAAATCTTGATTAAAAGAGGCATTTTTGATGCAAATTCTTTAATAAAAGCGCCGGAAATATTTGATAATATTTTCAAGCTTTTATTAAAGAAGTGGCGCAAAAAAGGACCTTTTAATCAAAATTTTAAATTCGTAGACAGGCTCTAAGACCCACAAAAATTTAACAGTTTAACTCTAATCAAATAGAAATTATATAGTATATAGAGTTGATTTATTATAATCAATCAGTTTATATTTAATATAAGGATAAAAGATAATTAATCTAGTTTGGAAACCTTTTGATTAAAAAGTTTAACCCCTAAAGGACAAACAGCTGATTGACTCCCCTCTTCAACTATAGCTTTAAAGAGCTCGTTAAACAAAAAATTAACTCACACTTTGATTGAATAATTTCTCTCGAATAGGTAGACTATGTGGGTCGCGGGGAATTAAGCTTAACAACATTATATTTCATTGCGAAACTTCCTTATTCTGAATTCTTTAGAATTTGCTTGAAATTTGATGACTTTTCTTTGCTAAACCCCCTTCTAGGTTAGTTGGCAAGAGAGAAGAAAGATCAGACAAAAAGACAAAACAAGCGGAGTTTTGCAAGAAGTCTATTAACCTGAATTTTGGGTTTAAACCCAAAAATCAGGTTATTAAAAACTACATTCTAGGATAGGCATGCTGAATCAAGAAGATGAGGAGAATTCTTTAGAGATGGAATTAGAAAATCTTATTGTGAATCCTTTAGACAATAGTAATCTTTCTAAGAGAGAAGATATATCTCCTGATCAACTCTATATTTTTCCCTCAATCCGGCGTCCCTTCTTTCCTGGCATGGCAGCTCCTCTAGTCATCGAGCCAGGTCCTTTTTACGAAGTTCTTAAAATTGTTGCCAAATCAGATCATAAATGTGTAGGCCTTTTAATGGCCCGCTCAGAAGATGTTGATATTTATAAAGTCACTTTTGACGATCTGTTTGAGATTGGCGTTCTTGCACGTATTTTGCGAATTATTCCTATGGAACAAGGGGGAGCTCAAGTCATTCTCAATATGGAAAAACGCATTCAGGTGATAGAGCCGCTTGCTGACTCACATCGTCTAAAAGCTAAAGTTGCTTATTGCGAGGACAACCCTATCCTCACGCTAGAATTAAAAGCTTATGCAATTAGTATTATTGCCACGATCAAAGAATTACTCAAACTAAATCCTTTATTTAAAGAAGAATTGCAAATTTTCTTGGGCCATTCAGATTTTACAGAACCGGGTAAATTAGCCGATTTTGCAGTAGCCTTAACCACTGCTTCCAGAGAAGAGTTACAAGACGTTTTAGAAACCTTTGATATCCAGAAAAGAATTGATAAAGCCCTCATTCTTCTCAAAAAAGAATTAGATATTAGCATCATTCAAAATAATATTAATCAAAAGATTGAAGCAACTATTAATAAAAGTCAAAAAGATTACTTTCTACGCGAGCAACTAAAAACAATTAAAAAAGAGCTAGGTATTGAAAGAGAAGATAAATCGTTAGATCGTGAAAAATTTGAAACACGCCTGAAAGAGCGTGTTGTTCCTGTTGATGTGATGAAAGTAATTTCAGATGAACTAGAAAAGATGAGTGCTTTAGAGATGCAATCAGCCGAATATAACGTATCAAGAGGATATTTAGATTGGTTAACAATTGTCCCTTGGGGGATTTATAGTCAAGAGTGTCCAGATTTAGCCCAAGCTGAAAAAATTTTAACTAATGATCATTATGGTCTAGAGGATATTAAACAACGTATTCTTGAGTTTATTGGAGTCAGTAAACTATCAGGAGGCATTCGTGGAAGCATTATTTGTCTAGTAGGACCTCCAGGAGTTGGCAAAACAAGTATTGGAAAAAGTATCGCCCGCGCCTTAAACCGTAAATTTTATCGATTTTCGGTTGGGGGGATGCGTGATGAGGCGGAAATTAAAGGACATCGACGCACCTACATTGGAGCAATGCCAGGTAAAATGATTCAAGCTTTGAAATACTGCCAAACGATGAATCCTGTGATTATGTTAGATGAAGTAGACAAGATGGGCAAAAGTTTCCATGGAGATCCTGGCTCGGCTTTGCTAGAAGTACTAGATCCAGAGCAAAACGCAGAATTTTTAGATCATTATTTAGATGTGCGTTGCAGCCTTTCAGATGTGTTATTTATTGTCACAGCTAACGTTCTGGATACCATTCCAGATCCTCTCAAAGATCGAATGGACATTATGCGCCTCTCTGGCTATATTATGCAGGAGAAAATTGAAATTGCCAAAAAGTACTTAATCCCTCGTCACCGTAAAGAAATGGGGCTTAAGGCTTCTCAAATTTCTTTTGATAAAAATGCTTTAAAAGATATTATCAATGGATATGCTCGCGAGGCAGGTGTACGAAATTTAGAGAATTTAATTAAAAAGATTTTACGTAAAATAGCCGTAAAAATCGTGCGTGAGCAGCAAGATTCAACACAAGATAAAGCCGAGAAGAGCAAAAGTAAAAAATCCGCAGCCCTGCCTCTATCAATGAAACACTCGATTACCCCCTCTAACTTAAAAGATTATTTAGGAAAGCCTATCTTTACAAGTGATCGCTTTTACGAGAGAACTCCTATTGGAGTTTGCATGGGATTAGCTTGGACAGCCTTAGGGGGAGCTACACTTTATATTGAATCAATCAAAGTGGCGAGCGAAAAGACAGAGATGAAACTTACAGGACAAGCAGGGGAAGTCATGAAGGAGTCGGCTGAAATTGCCTGGAGCTACTTACATAGTATGATGCATAAGTATGCACCTGGTTATACTTTCTTTGAGAAATCTCAAGTCCATATTCATATTCCAGAAGGAGCAACCCCCAAAGATGGCCCTTCTGCTGGGATTACGATGGTTACTTCTTTGCTCTCACTTTTACTGAATATACCTGTACTAGATAATGTAGGGATGACTGGTGAATTAACTTTGACAGGAAAAATCTTGCCAATTGGGGGTGTGAAAGAGAAAATGGTAGCTGCACGACGATCAGGTCTCAAGACCTTGATTTTTCCCAAAGATAATATCCGAGATTATGAAGAACTACCTGATTATATTCGCAAAGGTTTAACTGTGCATTTTGTTGAGTATTATGATGAGGTCTTTGCCATTGCTTTTCCTGTCAGATAGAGGTTAATAACTCACCTTACGCAAAAAGAGTGGCATTTGGACTGAAGCGAAAGTTCCCAATACCGCTATTTTTGCGTAAGGTGAGTTAATAATCTGAGTTTTGGGTTTATTAATATGAGGTCTACATGAGCACCCATCACTCTCCGATTTCGTGGGAGACAGCCTGTCAAGCAAAAATTATTCAACCTAATCATCTTTCTCAAAAAGTGGATCTTTTGCGCCAAGCTAGAAAAAGAATTGTGACCTTAAATGGATCTTTTGATCTCATGCATGCTGGGCATTTACAAATTATCTACGAAGCATCTCAGATGGGAGACATCTTAATTGTCGCTTTGAATACAGATGCTTCTATTAAGCAATATAAAAGTCCCAAACGACCTATTATTCCTCTTATTTATCGTCTACAAATGATGGCTGCTCTTGGTTTTGTCGATTATGTCACATGGTTTGAAGAGACGGACCCCCGGAGATTATTAACAATTATTCGACCTCACATTCATGTCAATGGCCCTGAATATGGGGAAGATTGTATAGAAGCTGAGATTGTTAAAGCTTATGGAGGTCGGATTCATATTGCTTCTTTCGTTCCCGGCTTATCCACCTCAGAGATTATTCGTAAAATCCAAGAAGGGGTCTAATTCATGCGGTTCATTGGAATATTAGACGACGAAAGGCGAGGTCATCAGTTTTCTCTTTTCCTTCATTACAAGGGCATCCCTCATAAAATGGAAGTTCTCTCTAATAGCGATTGGGAAAGCCCAAATTATGGTTTAAGTCAGTGCTTCATTTGGATTCAAGAGGAGGATCAAGTAGAAGAAGCACAAAAATGGTATCAGCTATTCTTAAAACATCCTAACGATCCAATATTTACACCTGTCAAGATTGAGCAACCAAGCATATTACCTCCCCCTTTATCTTCTTTTGAACGGCCATCCACTGCTCAAATACCTCCTCAAGATACAGCAAAAGAATCAGTCTCAACAGCATGGAATCAACAACGTACAGGCATCATCACACGTTTGATTTTAGTCATCTGTTGTACTTTCTTTCTTCTTAATTTCTATTTAACTCCTAATCAGACAACATCTATGCATCCTCCTCCTCATGTGATAATCTTTTTCTCGCCAGTTGAGAAAGTTTTTCTTTATGATTATCCCTATACTTATCAGCTTGTCGATAGATTTATTAAACTCTATGGACATGAGGATTTAGAAGATGTGACTGCCATGCCAACAGAAGGACGTTATTTACTCCAAAAGATCTACTCGACTCCTCACTGGGAGGGAATTTATTCTCTTTTACAAAAACAAGGAATTCAAGCTGTTAAAAAGAGTTTTTCTCAAATACCCATGTTTGAAAAAATTCGAGCAGGAGAATGGTGGCGTCTTTTTTCTCCAGCTCTTTTGCATTCTGATGCTCTACATCTTCTTTTTAATATGATCTGGCTCATGATTTTAGGTAAGCAATTAGAACAACGACTAGCTGTTTGGCGCTACATCCTCTTTATTTTAATTGTTGGCATTATCTCTAATACAGGCCAATATCTTATGGGAGGACCTAATTTTATTGGCTTTTCTGGTGTCCTCTGTGGAATGTTGACATTCATTTGGATGAGACAACGCTATGCTCCTTGGGAAGGCTATCAACTAGATCGCATGACGTTCCTTTTCATTTTTTTATTTATTTTGGGTATGGCAATTCTTCAAATTTTTTTATTTATTTTTGGAGTTATGACAGGAGCTTCTCTCTCGTCTGGCATAGCGAATGCAGCGCACTTAACAGGAGCTGCTGTAGGTTATCTCTTAGGGAGACTCAATTTTTTTAGCTGGAGACATTCTTAACATGACAGTGAGAGACTTAACTATCCTTGGCTGTTCTAGCCAACAACCTACTCGCTTTCGCAACCATGGAGCCTACCTACTGCGCTGGAATGATCAAGGTTTTTTATTTGATCCAGGAGAGGGAACTCAACGCCAACTTATTTTCGCCAAGATAGCTCCACCTGTGATCAATCGTATTTTGATCTCCCATTTCCATGGAGATCATTGTTTAGGCCTAGGGTCTATTCTCATGCGTCTTAATTTAGATAAGGTAACACACCCCATTCACTGCTATTATCCGGCAAGTGGCAAAAAGTATTTCGATCGCCTGCGTTATGGCACTATTTATCATGAAATGATTCAAGTCGTCGAACACCCTGTTTCTCAGCCAGGCCTTGTCGATGATGATGGATGCTTTCGCATTGAAGCCGCCTTCTTAGAGCATGGGGGTGTTGAGAATATTGGATGGCGAGTCACAGAGGCGGATACACGAAAGTTTGATACAGAGAAACTGGCTTTTTACGGGATACGAGGTCCACAAGTAAAAGAATTAGAAGAGAAAGGGAAGATTTTGATTCATGAACGGGAAGTCTCTTTAGAAGAAGTAAGTTGGATTAGGCCTGGTGACAGTGTCTCAGTCGTCATTGATACTTTACCTTGCCAAAGTGCGGTAGAAATTGCTCGCCATGCAAGTATTTTATTATGTGAAAGTACTTATTTAGAAGAACATAGAGAGCTGGCCATGCTGCACAATCATTTAACAGCCAAACAAGCTGCCTTAATTGCAAAAGAGGCTGGTGTGAGACAGCTCATTTTGACACATTTTTCTGCCCGCTATCAAAGTCTTAAAGGTTTTGAAGTGGAAGCAAAATCTGTTTTTTCCCATACTTTCATTGCGGATGATTTAGTCACTTTCCCTTTTCCTAAATTAAATGTGAAACCTGAGAAGAGAAATCATGTTGAACAAGGCTTGTGAACAATTTCTCAATCATCTAAGAGTGGTTAAGAATTCTTCTGAACACACTATTCGCAATTATAACATTGATTTAGAATCATTTAAAACATACCTGGAGCAACAAGCCTCTACAAAATTAGAGAAAATCGATCGAAAAATGATCCGAGGCTTTTTAGCTCAGCTCAGTAAGAACAAATGTAGCAAAAGGACAATTGCCCGCCGTTTATCATCTCTACGGAGTTTTTTTAAATATACGCATGCTCAAAAGTTAATGAAGACTAATCCAACAGAAGAGCTTGATAGCCCTAAACTTGATAAAAAAATTCCTCATCCTTTATTGTATGAACAAATTCAGCACTTTTTTTCTCAACCTGACACGACGACCTACTTAGGTTTTCGGGATCGTACCATGATGGAGCTTTTCTATAGTTCAGGCTTGCGTGTGAGTGAGCTTGTCTCCTTAGATCGAGAAAATTTCGATCCTCATCATTTGACAATTAAGCTGAAAGGAAAAGGAAAAAAAGAACGGATTGTACCTCTTACAAAAAATGCTGCTGAATGGATTAAAGCTTATTTAAACCACCCAGAGCGCCATCTAACTGAAGAAAATCATTCTGCTCAAGCAGATGATAAAGCGATTTTTTTAAATAAACATGGGACCCGTTTGACCCCCCGTTCAGTAGATCGTCTATTTAATTTATATCTTACCAAAAGTGGCTTAGCAGGCCAAGTCACTCCTCATACCATTCGTCATACGATTGCAACCCATTGGCTAGAGAATGGAATGGATCTTAAAACCATTCAAGTCCTCTTAGGCCATAGCTCTTTAGTCACAACCACAATCTATACACAAGTCTCCACTAAATTAAAAAAGAAAGTCTATGATGAAACTCATCCGAGGGCTTAAGTATTTCATCATATACTCATTCCACTTGAAAGCTGCAATTTCGGCTGCGTTGAAGCCCGAGGCTTTGACGCAGCCGAAATTGCAGCTTTCAAGTGGAATGAGTATATAAACTCAAAACTCAGGTAACAAATTAAATTCCGCTTTAAGCATCGTTAGTGGCTTCGTAGGAAATCTATTTCTTCGCTTTTTTGCATCAGGCAAGTGAATCAATCACCTTAATGCTCCGTCACATTAGTTGTAGTTTGCTATATTTTTCCTTGTAAACAATCAAGTATTTTGTTATTTTTCTTTAATTAATGTTAATTTTTAATGAAAACTATTAGTTTTTAATCAAGTATTTAATGTTAATAAATAAATTTTATTTTTAGATCTATAATGAATATTTTTTTTTATCGAATTACCAACAATTCTGATGTTCCCAAAGAATTAAGAAAATTGAAAGGTACTCCTGATCAAGTCCGCAGCAAAATCATAGATGCCAATTTTGAATCCAAAATTCCATTTGTTTATGTCTTAAAAGATACTTCAACTGTAACAAAATCAAAAGTTTCTAATTGGCAGATATTCAAGCTATCAATCGAAGACATCATAAATGATAAAAGAGCTCGATGGAAAACAGTCGCCTCAATCGTTGGGGTGATTGGAGCAGCCACCTTCCTTGTCGGCCTTTCTTATCTAAGTTATATGCTTTTAGCTAAATCTTATTTTGATATTGGCAAGTTTTTTAATATCACCACCTATCAAGATGGAGTGCCAATTTTCACAAGATATCATGTTCAGTGGACTAAATACGATTTTCTTGGAGAATGTTTGAATTTTGTAATGGGATACTTATTTATTGCAGCAATACCATGCATAAAAATTTATGAATGGATGTTACAAAATCCTTTTGCTATTAAATTTAAACAAAACAAACAAATTTATCAAAATAGCTATTGGCAAAACAAAAAGCTACGAAGAATCAATTCATCTATGGCGAATTTTAAGTTAGATGAACTTTCAAATGAGCGTGAAAATAAACTCATAATAGATCCAATGACTAGCTCTGAGATTCAGGAAGAGCAAATCAGAAATCCAAAAATTATACGTATTGAAAAATGTGCCTATACAATCAACAGTGTACTTAGAACTTTATTCGGCCGCACAAACTTGACTAGCGCCGGAAAAATTCCTCATCCTTTTCTCCAAAGCTATTTAGAAGAAGAGGCTCAAGAGAAATTTTTGAACGATATTGCCGCTCTTTTTTGCATAGACGACAAAGAGAAGCTTTTGAATTGTTGGAACACTTCCTCTGAAAAAGACAGAAAAAACGAATTTCTTAAGCTCATTCCTTATGATAGTCGCAAGCACTTGCTAGAACTATAAGAACGCCATAGCAATTTAGCCATGAGAAGATTTGAATATTCTTAATGATTATCTCCCAAATTTGTGAAAGAACAACTTAGGCAAGTTTCTTAGCTAAATGAATCATCAAAATTCTACAGAGTACAGCTCCCTATTTAACTCTGCCTATTCAAGTAGGCGAATAGAAGGATTAGGCAGGAACTCTTCCTGTTCTTCTTCCTCCTCAATAAAATACTGAGCATCTTGAAGAAGATAGGCTACCATGTCTTCTCGTCCCTTATAAATCATCTCAACTTGTATTTGACCATCCTCTGATGGCTCCCCACAGGTAATAAGCACATAGCAAGAGTGATTCTTATCCAATACTTCTTGTACAGGCTTTCGACTGCGTCTTGTCATATGACTCCTAGCTTAGTTTTTAACAAATATTACCATCTACCGATTTAAAGACGCCAGAAAATATAGAAGAGGGATGTCTACTCTTTACTTTGAACTGTAAAGAGATCACATAACAACAATTGCCACATTAGCGGATAAGATAATTTATTACCAAGGCAAAGTTTCCTTTTTTCTCATCTGTGAAAAAATGATTTGTCAAAACATTTTTCAATCGCATATGATTTCAATCAAACTCTTGGAACCATGTAATGGATCCCCATTTTAAAAATCTTCAGTGGATTGAAACTCAATATGAGGCCATGATCTCACTTGTCGAGAAATGGGCAAACATTAACTCGAATTCAGATAATTTAACAGGTTTAGCGACAATGCTTTCGACTTTAAAAGAAGATTTCAACTTTTTGCAAGGAGACAGCTCTGTTATTTCTCTTGGTCCTCGTTATATCATTGGAAAGCAAAGTCAGGGTATAAAGAAACCTGTGGGTCAGGTTCTTTCAATTAGAAAGAGGCCTAAGGCCCCGGTACAAATATTTTTGGGAGGGCATATGGATACAGTATACTCTGTCTCCAGTCCTTTTCAACAGACTAGCCGATTGAATCAAAATACTTTACGTGGTCCAGGCGTCACAGATATGAAGGGAGGGCTCGCTATTATGCTTAAATCTCTTGAAACATTGGAACGCTCTCCGTATGCTTCTCGGGTTGGTTGGGAAATTTTCATTAATTCTGATGAGGAAATCGGATCTCCTAGCTCTTGTCATCTTCTTCAGCAAGCTGCTAAAAAATATCACATTGGCTTAATTTTTGAGCCCTCTTTTGCTGATGGGTCATTTGTTAGTGGTCGTAAAGGATCTGCTACCTATACCATTGTCGCTCGTGGCAAGGCAGCCCATGCAGGACGCGATTTCTCAGCTGGGAGAAATGCTATTGATGCCATTGCCTATATTATTCGCGAGCTAGAAGAACTAGATCGTCATCAAGATACAACAATCAATGTCGGTTATATAGAAGGTGGAGGTCCTGTTAATATTGTTCCAGACTTAGCCATTTGTCGGCTGAATATACGAGCTGTTTCTATAGAAGAGATGGAAGTTACTCAAGCACGGATGAATCAGGTAATTGATCAATGTCGGCAACGAGATGGGATTCAAGTGGAAATTATTGAAGAATATTCACGTCCTCCAAAGCCATTTGATGTCAAAACACAAGCTCTTTTTCAACAGTATCAGTCCTGTGCTGAGCAATTAGGGATCCCCTTTCACACGAGAGAAAGTGGTGGGGTTTGTGATGGCAATATCTTGTCTGCTGCTGGTTTGCCAACTTTAGATTCTGTGGGAGCAGTAGGAGGAGGAATCCATACAGAAGAAGAGTATCTCTTCTTACCTAGCTTAGTTGAGCGAACTCAATTAGCCGCTTTTTTTTTATTGATGCTAGCCACAAGAGCCCCTATCTCTGCCAAGGAGGCCCCCAATGCTTAATTTACCTCCCCTCACTTCTTTAGCAGCTAGCCGTTTTAAACATGATCTCCGTGTTTATCAAGCCAAACATCTTCTATTAGATGCTTTAGAAGAGCATCAACAGCAAATTTCTGAAATCCGTCCTCCTCAAGCCGAGCTCAAACAAAACTATGAAGACCTTTTAGCTGCCTTTTCAGAGTATCGAGGAGGAAAGCTCTACTTTCCCTATATTGGAAGTGGCTTTGGTCGAGGGGCTCTTGTTGAACTTCTAGATGGAAGTGTAAAATATGATATGATTAGCGGTATTGGAACTCATTATTGGGGTCATAATGATCCCGACCTTCTCTTTTCTAATATCGATGCTGCCCTCTCTGATACAATTATGCAGGGACATCTTCAACAAAATATTGACACCTTCGAGCTTTCTAAACTCTTGATCGAAGCTTCAGGGATGGATCATTGCTTTCTAAGCTCTTCAGGCGCTATGGCTAATGAAAACGCTCTGAAGATCGCCTTCCAAAAAAAAACGCCTGCCAATCGTATTTTAGCCTTTGATCATTGTTTTATGGGACGCTCTCTTGTCCTTGCTCAAATATCGGATAAACCTGCTTTTCGAGAAGGCCTTCCGTTTAACCTAGGTGTCGACTATATCCCTTTTTATAAGCCTGAGAGACCAGAAGAGAGTACGCAGCATGCCGTGCAAGTGTTAAAAAAACATTTAGCTCGCTATCCTCATCAACATGCTGCCATGTGCTTCGAATTGATTCAAGGAGAAGGGGGATTTCATATAGGTTCTCATTCTTTTTTTACAGCTCTTATGGATATTTTAAAAGAACATGAAATTACTATCCTTGTCGATGAAGTCCAAACGTTTGGTCGTACACCAAGCCTTTTTGCTTATCAGTACTTCCATTTAGAACATTACGTAGATATTGTTACAATTGGAAAGCTAGCTCAAGTGTGTGCGACCTTATTTAGAAAAGAATTTAAGCCACAACCAGGCTTATTAAGTCAAACATTCACAAGTAGTACTATGGCTATTTATGCCTCTTTATTGATTATTAAGCGTTTACTTCAGGAAAATTATCTTGGACTCAGCGGTAAAATTGCTCAAATTCATCAGCGTTTTTTAGAACATTTCCAGCGGATTGAGGAAAAATACCCGCATTTAATGCGAGGGCCTTATGGATTAGGAGCCATGATTGCTTTTACTCCTTGTGGTGGACAAAGGCAACGTGTTGTAGAATTTATTCAGAATCTTTTTCAGGCAGGCGTAATTAGTTTCATAGCAGGAGAACACCCTGCTCGCGTACGTTTCTTAGTGCCTATAGGCACTATGACCTCCCAAGATGTTGATCGAGTGATGCAAATTGTAGAAGAAGAATTAAAAAAATTTTAAGGCTTTATTTATTTAAATTGAGCTATTTAAGTTACAAGCTCAGGTGCGATGAATGTAAAAATAACTCAGATCCGTTACTTCATTTTTCAACAAATAGCTTCTATGTTATTTAAGAGAAATGTACCTTTAACTTAAATGCATCTAGAATATACTCCTTCCAGTTGAAAGCTGGAATTTCGGCTGCACCAAAGCGTCGGGATTCAACGATCAAAGCTAAGCCCATATGACTCTCATATGGGCTTAGTTTTGATCGTTGAATCCCGACGCTTTGGTGCAGCCGAAATTCCAGCTTTCAACTGGAAGGAGTATATATAGAGCGATCTAGGATATAGAAGTTTTATGATTATCGTTCGCCCGATTAGCCAGAAAGATCTGAAAGTTTTTGTAGAGTTTTCTTTTGAAGCGACCTTAGGGATACGCAACCTTCCAAAAGATCGGGATACACTACAAGAAAAGATTCAACGTTCAGAGATTTCATTTTCTCAAGATATCAAGCAGCCAGATGTGGAAGAGTATTTGTTTGTTCTGGAAGATCTAACGACAGGACGCCTTGGAGGTACTTGTGGAATTTTTGCTAAGGCAGGCTATAGTGGTTACTATTGCTATCAGATTGAGACGATCCAAACAAAACCCACCCATTTCTCTGTGACTAAGGAGATGAAAATTTTAAAACTGGTTACAACTCCAAAACAAGCTTCAGAAATTTGCTCCTTGTATCTCCAGCCAACTTTTAGACATAGCGGTCAAGGACGTCTTTTATCTCTCAGCCGCTTTCTCTTTATTGCAGCTCATCGCCATCGCTTTGAAAAAAAAATTATTGCTGAGATGAGAGGATATATTGACCAGCGTCAAATTTCTCCTTTTTGGGAATGTGTAGGACGCCATTTTTGCAATTTATCTTTTGTAGAGCTAATGACTCAGCTTGATCAAAAGACAATCTCAATACCAGAGATTCTCCCTCACTATCCTTTGTACATCGCTCTTCTTCCTAAAGAAGCACAAGAGGTAATTGGCAAGACACATGAGGGAACAAAACCTGCTGTTCATATATTAATTAACGAAGGATTCGCCTTTAACCAAGAAGTTGATGTTCTGGAAGCAGGACCTACTTTAGAAGCGCCCACGGGTTCGATTCGAACAATCAAAAATAGTCATTTAATCAAAATTGAGACGACACAGAATCTACTTACCGATGAGAATGATTTTATTCTTTCGAATGATCGTCTAGATTTTAGGGCTTGTTATGGTAAGTTACAAATGATTAATAAAGATCAGGGAGTCATTAATAAAGATATTGCCAAAGCCCTTCTCGTAAAGTCTGGAGAAAGGATCCGTTATATCACTTTACACTAAAATATAAGGAAAATACCATGGGTTACCATCCTAGCATCTTTACCAATCATCAATGGAAAATGGGTTCTGGCCCCACTTTTGTTTCTCGTAACCCAGCAACAGGAGAGGTAATATGGGAAGGACGTGCAGCAACACAAGAAGAGGTCAACGAAGTTGTTGCTAATGCAAGAAGTGCTTTTAAAGAATGGTCTTTACTCAATATCGACGAACGTTCTCAATATCTCAATACTGTTGTTGATATTATCCAGCAGAACTTTCAAAATTTAGCTGAAGTCATTTCTAAAGAGACGGGTAAGCCTTTATGGGAATCTAAGACGGAAGTTGTTACGATCATTAACAAGGTTGGATTATCGTTTGAAGCCTATGGTCGGCGCTGCGCAGGTATGATTCGCGAACAGCCTGTGGGCCGCTCTGTCACGCATCATAAACCTCATGGTGTCATTGCTGTTTTTGGTCCTTTTAACTTTCCCGGCCACCTTCCCCATTCGCATATTATTCCCGCTCTTCTAGCCGGAAATACCATTGTTTTTAAACCTAGTGAACTTACTCCTCTTATAGCCGAAGAAATCAGTAAGTATTGGGAAAAATGTGGTTTACCTAAAGGGGTCTTCAACCTTATTCAGGGTGGACCTGAAATCGGACAAAGCCTTATTCATCACCCAGATATTAATGGTCTTTTCTTTACAGGAAGCTATAAAGTAGGAAGGATGATATCTGAGATCTTTGGTTCTCACCCAGAGAAAATTTTAGCTTTGGAAATGGGTGGTAATAACCCTCTAGTCATTGGAAATATCTCAGATTATCACACAGCTGCTTATCTGATCATCCAATCTGCCTACTTAACCGCTGGACAACGCTGTACATGTGCTAGAAGGTTGATTGTTCCTAAAGGAGAGCAAGGTGATCAACTCATTCAAAGTCTGATCAAGATGACAAAGAATATTGTGATTGGTAAATATACGGATCATCCAGAACCTTACATTGGCCCTGTCATTAGTGAAGATCACGCTCTGCAGCTTTTGAAAGCTCAGGAAGAATTAGCGAAAAGAGGAGGGAATGCTCTTATTGAAATGAAACATCTCCAACCCAGCACAGGTTTTATCAATCCTGGTTTGATGGATGTGACGGCAGTTGCCGATCGACCTGATCAAGAAATCTTTGGCCCTTTTTTACAAATCATCCGTGTGAAAGATCTTCAAGAAGCGATTCAAGAAGCAAATCGTACCTGCTATGGTTTAGCAGCTGGACTCTTGAGTGAACGGCGTGAAGAATATGATATGTTTTATCGTAACATACGGGCTGGAATTATTAATTGGAATACTCAGCTGACAGGAGCAAGCAGCGCAGCCCCTTTTGGTGGAATAGGATGGAGTGGCAACCATCGACCTAGCGCCTATTATGCTGCTGATTATTGTTCTTATCCTGTTGCTTCATTAGAGTCTAGCCAAATGAAAATGCCCTCAAGCTTACCTCCAGGATTAAAAGCAAAGGATGAAGGATAGAGGCGCAATATGTCTGATATCGCGTACGAAGTTAATTTTGATGGGATTATAGGACCTACACATAACTATAGTGGCCTCTCTTTTGGTAATATTGCCTCAATGGCACATCAGTATATGGTTTCCAATCCTAAAGCAGCGGCCTTACAAGGTCTGGCTAAAATGCGAGCTTTAATGGCTTTAGGCATTAAACAAGGAGTTTTACCACCACATGAACGCCCTTTTATTCCTATTTTGCGTTCTTTGGG
Organism: uncultured Parachlamydiaceae bacterium; assembly: GCA_963838645.1. Taxonomy (GTDB): domain Bacteria; phylum Chlamydiota; class Chlamydiia; order Chlamydiales; family Parachlamydiaceae; genus CAWIRV01. Next base: position 47,223 of record CAWIRV010000013.1, read on the forward strand.
TTATGAAGGTGAGGAACTGCATATCCTTTACCATGTTTGGCATGAGGCACCAGAAATCTTGATGGCTTGTGGTTCATCTGCTAATATGTGGGCAGCTAATGCAGCCACCATCTCTCCGTCAATAGATTCTCAAGACCACAAAGTCCATTTTACCCCTGCTAATTTAATTAGTACCTTCCATCGCTCTTTTGAAGCACCGATGACTGCGTTGGTTCTTCAAAAAATTTTCTCTGATTCTCGGATCTTTTGTCATCATCCTCCTCTCCCTTGTCAAGCTAATTTTGCTGATGAAGGAGCTGCAAACCATACCCGTTTTTGCGATCAATACGCTAATCCAGGTATCCATTTATTTGTATTTGGAAGATCAGCTTTAAATAAAGGCCTCCTTCTTCCCACTCATTTTCCAGCACGACAGACATTAGAAGCTTCGCAAGCTATTGCTCGCCTTCATCAATTGCCTCCAGACCACGTTATCTTTGCTCAGCAAAATCCAAAGGCAATTGACTCTGGCGTATTTCACAACGATGTTATTTCCGTTGGCAATCAAAATGTCTTCCTATATCACGAGACCGCCTTTATCGATACCCCTCACGTTATCCAGACAATACAGGAACGGATGCATAAAATCTGCAAGACAACGATGTCCTTCATTCCTATCTCAGAAAATCAAATTTCTCTCCAAGAAGTGATTTCTACCTATTTTTTTAATTCGCAATTAGTTCAGGTTTCAGATGGGATGGCTTTGATTGCCCCGATTGAGTGTCAATATTCTAATCGAATGAGTGCCTATTTAAATGAGTTACTCAATCGTTCCGACCAACCCATTAGGCATCTCATCTATCAAGATGTACGGCAAAGCATGCAGAATGGAGGTGGACCTGCCTGTTTACGTTTGAGAGTGGTATTAAATCAGCGGGAATGGGAGAGCATTCACACCCCAGTCATCTTAACAGAAAACCTGTATCATCAATTGATAGCTTGGGTGGAGAAGCATTATCGGGATCGATTAGTCCCTCCTGACTTAGCAGATCCCACATTTCTTTTTGAAACACGTCAAGCCTTAGATAAACTCACTCAAATTTTACAATTAGGATCTATTTATTCTTTTCAAAAGAATGGAGTAGCTTAATGCCATGGGAACAATTGATGAGGAACTTAAAGCACATATTGAAGGAGAGGTTTATTTCGATGCTGTAACGCGCAGCGTCTATAGTGTAGATGCTTCCATCTTTGAAATAGAGCCTTTGGGGGTCATCATTCCTAAAACAAAGGAAGATCTTATACGGGCTGTTGAAATAGCTTATGCCTATCGCCTTCCTATTACTATGAGAGGAGCAGCGACAGGCATTACAGGGGGATGTTTAGGCAAAGGTCTTATTATTGATACCTCTAAATATCTTCACCATATTCTGGAAATTAATCCTCAACAAGGATATGTCATTTGCGAGCCGGGAGTCGTCCAAGATCAACTTAATCAACAGCTGGCTATCGATGGTTACCGTCTAGGGCCTGATACTTCTACAGGCAATCGAGCCACGTTAGGTGGTATGTTAGCCAATAACGCAGCAGGGGCACGCTCTCTCCGCTATGGCAAAATGGTGGATCATATTCAAAGTGTTGAACTCGTCTTAGCTCAAGGAGAACTTATTCGCTTTCAGTCTATTTCACAAGAAGAATGGCAACAAAAACAGCAAGCTAAAACAACTGAAGGACGTATCTATCACACCATTTGGCAAATTAAAGAAAATTACAGAGATGAGATTGAACAACGCTTTCCTAAAATTCCACGACGGGTATCTGGTTATAATCTAGATGAACTCATCAAAGATCAACCTTTAAATGTCTCTAAATTAATTGCGGGATCAGAAGGGACATTAGGTATTATTACCGAAATGAAATTAGCTATTGTCCCTCAAACAAAATTGACAGGGTTATGCTTGATCTATTTTGATGATATTCTCATCGGTATGAGGCATATACCAGAGCTTTTATCCTACCATCCTCTTGCCTTAGAAATGATTGATGACCAGATTATCGAATTAGGCCGAGCCTCCCCCTCCTTACGAGGTCAATTAGATTGGTTATCTGGACAGCCTAAGGCTCTTTTTATCACTGAGTTAGAAGGACAAACACCTAATGAAGTCCAAGCCAAGATCACTGATTTAACAAGGAATTTGCAGAAAAAAAACATTGGATATGCCTATACCAGTCTTTTAGATCCCAAGCAAATGGCTAAAGTATGGAAACTTCGCAAAGCTGGACTTGGCATCTTACTCTCTAAACGTACTTATAGTCGCGCCATTGCCTTTCTAGAAGATATTACGCTCTCTCCCGATCGATTACCCTCTTTTATGGAAAAATTCTGTGCTTATCTGCGTAGTAAAGGAAAATGGGCAGGCATTTATGGCCATGCGGGGTCTGGTTGTATGCATATCCGCCCTTATATGAACTTACAAAGCCCAGAAGAGTATGCATTGATGTATCAAATGATGCTTGATGTTTCGGATTTATTGTTAGAGTATGGTGGCGCCCTTAGTGGTGAACATGGTGATGGGCTCATCCGCTCATGGCTTAATCCCAAGATGTTTGGCACAAAACTAACAAAGGCCTTCATAGAGCTAAAAACAGCCTTTGATCCTGATAACCTGATGAATCCAGGTAAAATTGTCTTAGCATCTCCTCCTTTTGAGGAATTACGCTCAAATCCTAGAGAAAAACTGAGAGAACCTCCAACTTTTCTCAATTTCATCTCTGAAGGAGGATTTGCGCTGGCTGCTGATCTTTGTAATGGCAATGGATTGTGCCGTAAAAAAGAGGGAATTATGTGCCCCTCCTTTCAAGCCACTCAGGATGAGTTTCATTCAACACGGGCGCGAGCTCAGGCTCTCCGTACAATTATTCATGGACGACTTCCAATGGAAGACTTCACTAGCCAAGGAATGTATGATGTCATGGATTTATGCATTACCTGTAAAGGATGTCGAACTGAGTGTCCCTCTGAAGTGGATATGGCTAAAATGAAAGCAGAGTTTCTTTATCATTATCAAGAAAAGCACGGCTATCCTTTACGTAGCCATCTATTTGGCCAGATTGGTCTAATCAGTCACTGGGTATCTCCTTTTGCCAAATTCTTTAACTGGTTGAATCAAACAGCTATCTCTAAAGGACTTTTATCTAAGGCAGGTATCACATCCAAAAGGACACTCCCCCCTCTTGCTACACAACGATTTTCGAAATGGTTTAAAAACTATAGACAGCTTACCCAGAGCGCAAAGAAAGTGGTTCTTTTTAATGATACATTTAATGAATTCTATGAGCCTGAAATTGGCAAGGCAGCCGTCCGAATCCTCAATGAGTTAGGTCATGAAGTGATTGTGCCACCTTGGAGCTGCTGCGGAAGGCCAGCCATTTCTAAAGGGTTACTTAGACAAGCCCAATCACAGGTCGGTCAACTCATTCGTATCTTAAGGCCCTTTATTTCTTCTCACATCCCCATTATTGGATTAGAGCCCAGCTGTCTTTTAACAATTCGAGATGACCATCAAAGCTTTATGATATCTGAAAATGAATTTACACCTGACATTCAAGCGATCTCCTCTCAATGTCTAACTTTAGACGAATTTTTTGCTCATCAAATTGATAGTCAATCGTTTATTCTTCCTTTCAAAGGAGAAAAGAAAGAAGTTAAAGTTCACGGACATTGTCATCAAAAAGCCTTAGTAGGAATGGAACCTACTTTGAAGGTCTTAAACACTATCCCTGGATTTAAAGTATCTGAAATTCCATCTGGTTGTTGCGGGATGGCAGGCTCATTTGGCTATGAAAAAGAACATTACCATATCTCCATGCAAATAGGCGAGTTGAGTCTCTTTCCAGCCATCCGTGCAAGCCATGCCGGTACTTTATTTATTGCAAATGGAACTTCCTGTCGCCATCAGATAGCCAATGGTGTTCAACGCCAAGCTGTTCATTTAGCAGAGGCGATTAATTCGCAATTTTAAGGAAGTAGGTTATTTTACTTTAAGAAATGAATTAACCCACCAAAACTTAAGATTGCTAAGTGAAAAATCGGAAATAGCCATTTGACTATTCCCTTCAAAGAAAAGGACAAGATCTAAGAGAAAATCTTCCTAAGAATCAAGGAAATAAACTCAAAACTCAGGTTATTTACAACTTTCCATTAGGTCAATCCCATTTTTAAAGAGAAAAAAACTCTTATTTATAGTCAGCTTTGTTTATGACTTTTCCATTAATTTCAGTCAAAGAATCAGGACTGATTTTTCCAAGATATTGAGGAAGCTCTAGACCAGCTAGAGAAGCAATATCATGAAGAGCTGGTAGTGATTTTGTAAATTGGCTAATGAAGTTTGAAGTTGATGATCCTTTTCCATCCGAGCTACCGCTATCCCATACAGTGATCTTATCGATCTTGATGTTTTTAATAGCTTCTACTTGTAACTTCACGATCTCTTCAAGTTTTTCTATCAACAATAATGTTGCTGCGCTCTTAGCGTCTTCTCCGCAAGCTTCAAAAAGCTGTTTATAACCAGTAGCCTTAGCGTCTAATAGTTTCTGGATCCCCTTGTCGTCCTCGGGCCTGAGAAGCTGCCGCGGGTGGCGCGCACGGCTGGCCACTTGCTAGGTCGTTTTCAGCGCTACGCCGCAGAGGTTAAGTCCGACATCAATCGAGAGATCGAGCTCGCTGAGCTCAAACAGCTACAGACCTCTGTAGAGGACGCTGCTCGGTCAATCCAGCATAGCGTCAAGACTGGTGTCGAAGAGGCGGAGAACCAACTCAAAGAGGCGGAAACCGGGTCCAAGGCCGTTGGAGCTGAATTGAAAAAGACCGAAGAGGAACTGCGGCAGGCAACCACCGGATTTTCGCCGCCGCATATGGTGGCACCTCGATTAGCGCGCCGGTGCCAGATGACACTCTGGACACTCAGCCCGCCACCTCGCTAGCAGATTCTTCGTTTGCGCCGGTCAGCACCGACGCCGATTTGCCTTAGTGGTCAGCCGACAAGCGAAACGTCCACCGAGGATAGCGAAGATCCTTCGCCCCAGTTAGAGCTCGGCCTTCGCTCCCAAAAGTGGTGAGCCTGCCGCATCAAAACCTGGCTGATCCCTTTTGAACCCAGCGTACGCCGATGTCCCCGGCCGCACGCCTCATGCAATTTACACCGTGAGCGAAAACCAGCAAGGTCAAGAGACCTTCCTGTCGCATTTAGTTCGAGCTCCGCAACCGGCTGCTCTGGTCGACAATCGCCGTGGTGATCGTGTTCCTGTGCCTGGTACCGTGGTCCAAGGGATATCTACCACCTCATTTCCCAGCCAATCCTCGCGCAGCTACCCAAGGGCGGACGGATGATCGCCACTGCAGATTACCTCCCCTTCTTCATACCGTTCAAAGTCACCTTCCTCGCCGCAGTAGTTCATCACCTTGCCCTTTCTGCTCTACCAGGCCTGGGCATTCATAGCACCTGGCCTTTATTCTCATGAGAAGCGATTGGTTGCTCCGCTGGATTTTCACCAGCGAGGTGCTATTCCTGTGCGGGATGGCGTTTGCTTATTTCGCGGTATTCCCAACGGTGTCCCGAGTGATGTAGGCCTTCACACCCGAGGGAGTGGAATGGATGCCGGACATCGGCACCTACTTGAGCTTCGTGATGAATATGTTTATCGCCTTTGGTGTGACGTTCGAAGTGCCTGTAGTGGTGGTGATCTTAGTCAGGATGGGAATGGTAACGGTGGCCAAGCTGAGGCAGATTCGGCCCTCATTATCGTCGGCGCATTCGTCGTCGCAGCGGTAGTCACCCCGCCCGACGTTACCTCTCAGATATTGTTGGCGCTGCCGCTGTGTCTGTTGTACGAGGCGGGCATCTTCGGGTGGCGTCCTTCATGGCGCCACCCAAAGAGCCGGAAGCCGAGTCCGAGCTGCAAAAGGAGTAACGGCTGGAGCCGTACTATTCCTCTTCCTCGGGACGGGGACGGGGCTTCGGACGCTTGCCCACAGTGAGCTTCACGGCCAGCTGAGTGGTGTTGCGCAGCAGCTTGAGTGTCGCCACCTTGCCCGGCTCGGCGTTAGCGACCAGGTTCAGCATGGCGGAAGAATCAGGCACCGGTTTGCCCTCTACCTCCACCAGGATATCACCAGGCTTCACGCCGGCCTTGTCGGCCGGACCGCCTCGCACCACTCCGGCAATGAGCACCCCTTTGGTATCGGATAGCTTGAAGGATTCTGCCAGCTCCGGCGTGATGTCCTGAACCTCCACTCCAATCCAGCCGCGGGTGACCGAGCCGGTGGCGATAATCTGATCCATGACTTGACGCGCCAGGCTAACGGGAATCGCAAAGCCGATGCCCATCGACCCCCCGCTGCGTGAATAGATGGCAGTGTTGACTCCGATGAGTGTGCCGTTTGCATCCACCAAGGCACCCCCGGAGTTTCCCGGGTTGATGGCAGCGTCAGTCTGGATGAAATTTTCGAAAGTATTGATACCTTAGGGTGGGTGCGTCCGAGCGCGCTTACGATACCCATGGTGACCGTCTGGCCGACACCAAAAGGATTACCGATGGCGAGCACCACATCGCCTACATTGACCTGTTCCAACCGACCAAAAGCCACCGCCGGAAGATTCTTGAGTTCGATTTTGAGGACAGGCCCAGGTCGGTCTCCGGATCGGTGCCGACGGCTTTCGCCTTCGCCTGACGGCC
>CAWIRV010000014.1:0-255115 GCA_963838645.1 uncultured Parachlamydiaceae bacterium
ACACATCAGAATAATCCTCAAGCTAGAGTCATAGAGGGTAAACTGAATACCAGAAATGGTAAGCAACCTATCCAAAGAGCCATCACTTACGAAGGTAAAACGGTTGTGATCGATACTAAGACAGGACAAATTCGCGATTTTTATCCGTCAGGAAATAATTCTAAAATAGTTGACCAAGAAGTAATACGAGAAGGAGATCCAGAAGCAATCAAATCCTCGATGGAGAAGTTGCAACCAGCTCCTCATTGCTTGATTAGCAAAGAAAGCTTTGTAGAAAAAGTCCAGCAAAATCGCCTCACAGATAGCTACAAGGTCTCTCATCCCAATAATCCCATTCCAGCAAGAGGGGCAACGGGAGGGCAGATTGGAGGCATTGCTAACCAAGTTGCCATTATTGAAGGTCTATTTAGCCATTACTCCTCTTCATTGGAACACGAGCATCTCTTTTTTATTCCAGGCACGCAGATGCCTTTTAGCAATGAAGAGCTACAGCAAATCTTACATGAATTGGCAGTGGGTATCTATATCCACGATACTATTCCTTTTTTTAGTCTCCATTTTAATGGCAATTCCAATATGTATCCCGTCATCCATCCGGCGTATCAAAATACCTTAGTTGGAAAGGTCATTAGCCTATTAGATTACTATATGAAAGGTTTTTTGAATGGAGGCTTTTTTGACGAAGAGTTTGTGCATCAGTGGGATCCTACTCAAAAATCTGAATTTTTGAAAAGTAAACTCATTGATCTGCATGATTATTGCCAAAAACATTTAGGCCAAGATACCCCTTACTGTTCTGTCAAGGAGCTTATCCAGCTCATAGAACGCAAGCAAAAGAGCAATCCCGCCTCTGAAAACCCTTTGGAATCTTCCGTGCTATCTGATTATACTGGCATGCGCTCTTCTTTTCGCATCATTGCTAAACAAAAAAACATTAAGAAAATAGATAATCTCTTCCTATTAAATGGCGATTTTGATGTTTTTTATACAATCGAACCCGATGCGACGTATGAAGAAGAACTTCGCCGCTATCGTAATCAATTTGGCCATGATCCTTTAGGTTATCAACGCTTAGTTGAAGCTTACACAGTGATGTGTAAGCAAATTAAAGATATGATGCCACGTTTGCCTAAGTTCCGTGAACTATTTGAAATGCTTAAGGTCATTAATTTCTTCTCATATTATTACAAAACACTCAAACAAGAAGGCAAAGTTCCCCTATTGCGTCATCCGACAGCTGATACTCAAGCTTGCCCTTCTCTATTTCCTCAATTACCTATCCGGCGCTATCAAGAGGTAAAATTTAACATCAAGAGAATATTCGAGAAATTAAATTTAAAAGATCGAGAAGCCATTGAAAAGCTATTAATTGAGGGTCGCTCTCCTGATGATTTCCCCCCAGAATTGCTAAATATTGTGGCTGAATATTATAGAGATTGTGTCGTAAGGACAGCTTCCCTTCCTTTAACACAAGCAGATCGAGAAATTGCCAATTATACAGAGCGTGTAAAAAAATTACTTAATCAAATCAGAGAAGGCATAGAGACCTGGAATCAGCAAATATTGAACTCAATAGCCAATCCTCAGACATTAATGGAAGGAGCAAGACAGCTTCTTTCATTAGATAATCTAAGAAGCCTTTCAGGTAATCGCTCGTTAATTGTAAAAGGTATCATCGAAACTGTTATTCAAGAAGAAATGATCAATGCAGATATCCAGTTATTTATAGAACAGCCAGAAGCAGAAAGGATGGAAAATAAGCGTATTGTAGGAGGATGTGGGTTGAATGTGGAGCGTCAAGTTGTTCTTTCCGATCTCTCTGGTTTGCGAATTTTAGATCAGCTCTTACTGACAGAAGAAGAGCAATTTACACCTATTTCTACACCTGAAGGCTTTGTCTTCAAACTATCATTGACAGATTTCTTTACTCTCCACGATCATCACTATTCCTGGTTATTTGAAAAAGCTCCTCATCACACAATATTTGATGCCATTGTCGAAGAAAAACAAGACATTTTTGACAATGATCAAATCGACTGGAATCTGAAAGATGGCAATGGAATCAGTTTAATACATTATGCCGCCTCTGCTAAAACTCCTTATTACATTCAGGAATTAGCCCGACACAAAGTAAATTTAGATGTTAAAGATGTTTTTGGCTTCAACCCTCTTCATTATGCAGCACATGAGGGGCGCCTCGACAACGTAAAAGCTCTACTCGAACTTGGCAAGCATCTCCTCAACACCCGTGCCAAGAATGGAGCAACCCCTCTCTATTTAGCTGTGCAAAGTAACCATTTAGATGTTGTCATATATTTGATTCAAGCTGGGGCAAATGTAAATATTACGACAACCCATGGCATGAGTCCTCTCTATTGCGCTATTCATCATGGGCATAAACAGATAGCCTTAAAGTTAATACATGTGCCTGGCATTGATATAAAAGCGGCCATAGAAGATGGGACAACACTCCTGCACTTAGCTGTAGAGACAAACCAAATGGAGATTGTAGAGCAGTTATTATTCAAAGGAGCTGATGTCAACTGGAAAAGGCTTGATTCCTATACTCCTGTGCATCTAGCCGCTCAGAAAGGGCAACTTGATATGTGTAAGCTTGTCTTACATCAATGGTGGTGGGTAGACGTCAATGCCCAACTTCAATCAGGTCGCACTGCTCTACATCTAGCCGTAGAATATAATCATTATGATATCGTGCAATTGCTCCTGGACAGCCATATTAATACACGACTTTATGGCTGGGATCAGGAAACCGCCCTCTTAACAGCAATCCGTTATGGCAATACATTAGCTGCTGAGTGTATTATTGCTAGTAGCGTGTATGTAGAAGTGCAAGCGAAAAAAGAGACATCTCAATCCAATCCACCTGTATATAAGCTCGTTGATTTTCCCAATATCTGGAAAGAAACACCTCTACAATTAGCCTTATTAATGAAAAACTATGAGGTGCTAGAGAGTTTGTTAGATGCGGAAGTCTCCTTACCTAAGCCTGATCAATTTCTCATCGATTTATGCCAAACGCGTGTTCAAGTCAATTTCATTCGTAATTGGATCAAACAGCATTCCTTCACTGCAGAACAGCTTTCTCAAGCTTGTCTTGCTGCAGCAGCTCATGGACATAACCAAATGGTTAGCATTTTTCAATTGTTTTATGGAGTTAAAGCAGACAGATGTGATAATTTAGGAAAAAATCTATTCCATTATGCAGCCCAATATGACCATATTAATGTCATTCAAGGACTTCTAAAAGATCCATCTGCAGATCTCAATCAACTAGATAAAACAGGTCGATCCTTAGCAGCTATTGCAGCAGAGCATGGTAGCTGTCGAGTACTGAATTTATTATTAGCAGCCCTACCAAAAGCAAATATTCCTTTTGATCAGCAATACCAGAATCAACATTTATTATTGGCAGCTGTCGAAGCCGGCCAACGTGCTGCAGCTGATCTTATCATCCACAAGATACTCCATCCCAATATTCCTCTAGATAAACAGGGAAATTATGCTGTACATATAGCAGCGAAAAATGGAGATGTACTCATGCTCGAACTACTGAAGTCTCGAGGAGCTTTGATGGATGTACGCAATCAAATGGGCTATACAGCTTTTCATTATGCCATTCAAGATGATATAACGATTGATTACTTATTAAATAGAAAACATGAATGGTCTGTTCCAGCTGATTTATTAGATTTTGCTATCAGTCAGGGGACCATATCTAAGCACTTATTAGATTCCTATATCAACCTGAGGACTAATAGACTTTCTCTAATTATTAAAGCTATTCAACACAATCATTTCCTGTATTTTATTCTATTATGTGAAAAGGGCCTGAATTTAGCTACAGAGGATGGGCTTACTCCTTTATTATTGGCAGCGCAGCTTCCCAATCGAGCACGTTTTCTGGAGTATTTGCTAAAAAACAATGCAGATAAAAGCGTTGCTTATCAAGGGCAAAATGCCTTACATTTAGCTGTGAATTCCGGTTGTGAAAGTCATGTGAACATTCTATTAGACCATGGCTTTGATCCTTTCCAAAGAGATCAAGCAGGTCAAACAGCCTTTGATATTGCTCGAAAGAAAAACCTTCCGCACATTCTCATGTTGTTGCAAGGACAAGGAAGCGAATTAGAGCTGCTCAAGCGACAAGTTGTTGATGCCTTACTGAGTCAAAAGCAAAAAACCTTCTTTCGGCTAATCTCTTCCTTACCTTTAAACAATCCCATGACTTTTGAGGTTAAAGGGCAAAAAGTAACATTACCCTTACTACATTTGATCTATACAGTTGATAAAAGCGAAAGTAAGATTTTAAAAAGATTTTTAAATTTACCTGGAGTAGATAGTCAAGTTAAAAATGAAAGTGGTCAGACAATTGCCCATTTAATGGCCCAGCAAAGGGACGATCGTATAAATAAAAATGATTTATTCATAAAAGATGTTGAAGACACGACACCTTTACACCTTTATGCAGCCGAGAAAAATCTAGAGCCCATTCTGTCTGGAGTTAGGGATGTAGATGTAGAAGATCATCAAGGTTATACACCCTTATTCTATGCTATCAAAGCTAAAGCACAAATGAATGTGAAGCTTCTTTTAAAAAAGAGAAGCAACCCTAATCACCGTGCCAAAAGTAAAATTCCAAATTTAAAAGGCTGTGTGACACCTTTGATGTTAGCCATCCTAGAAGAATCATCTAAACTTGTTAAATTATTATTAAAATATGGAGCTAATATCAACCAAGCTTGTTTTACAGAACGGCTTACCTGCTTACATGTCGCTGTAGAAAAAGAATTTAAAGAAATTGTTCATATTCTTATTCTACATGGAGCTGATGTTAATCAGGTTAATGCTAAAGGTGTTCATGCCATACATTTAGCAGCCTTAAAAGGAAATTGGCCTTTAATCCGTTTACTCCATGCAGCTGGCGGTTCATTACATGCTGTTGATCATGAAGGTAAGACAGTTGTCCATTATGCTGCACAATCTAATAATCCAGAATTGCTTTATTATTTAAAAGATTGTGGAATCTCTTTCGCATCTTTTAAACAAACAGGAATATCCCCTTTGCATCTTGCAGCAAAAGCAGGTCGCTTAGACATGATGGCAACCCTTTTAGACCATCAAGCTGACCCCAATGTGCTCGATAAAGAGCAACATGGTCTCTTATACTATGCTACCGCAAGTAGAAATCCTGAGACATTGCGCACCGTTGCTAAGTGGGAACAAAGAGATCAACAACTCAGGGATAGTATAGCAGTTGCGATTGCTGATGACTCTGTAGAACAATTAGAAATCCTATACGAGCAAAATCTCTCTCCTCAGCTTCCTCTCGATACTCACGGCCATACAGGACTACATTTAGCTGCAGCATTAGGTGCACGACGTTGCTTGAAATATTACCTCGATCAGGGACTCGATGTTCAAGCAAAGACAATAGAAGGCTTAACCCCTATTGAATTGGCTTTACAGCATCGTCATTTTAATATTGTTCGCTATTTATCTAATCAAAGACCAATTGATGTCCATGATAAGACCAGTCAGGGAAAAACATATCTGCATATTGCTTGTGAAAATGATGACATTGATATGGTCATGTTATTAATTGAGTTGGGAGCAAATCTAGATGAAGCCGATAAAGAGGGATTAACACCTTTACATCATGCTGCAAAGAAAGCGAATGGCAACATTATTCAATTATTGCTCATTTGCGGTGCAGATCCTACAAAACAAACGTTGGATCGCAAACTTGCTATTGATTTACTTCCTGACGATATACTGAAATCTCAGATAGTGAATTGTTTGAAAATAAGAGCGATTTGCCAAGCAGAGAACGAGTCTCGCTTGCATTTAGCTGTACGCTTAGAAGATCTTCAAGCTATCACCTTGTTAAGAGAGATTGAAGAGATCAACCAAATCAATGGAGAAGGGTTGACTCCTCTCCATCTAGCTATTTTACAAAAGAATTTGCGGATTGTGCGCTATCTCATTAATCATGAAGCAGATGTGAATATTCAAGATCAATTAGGACGTACAGCTCTATATCTAGCAGCGGCAGAGCTGGGCAATCTGACCCTTGTCCATTTCCTGTTGAAAGCAAAAGCTGATCTCAATATTCCTAATCGGGATAATGAATACTTACTCTACACCCTCATGCAAAAGCCATCTCCTGCCATTTTTGATGCTATATATCATGCGATACGACAAGAAAAAGAACATGTTTCAGAAGATATGGTGAAAGCCATTAAAAGGTCTGATGTCAAAGCTCTCTTCCAGCTTCTTCACCAAGGTGTCAAACCTATGACTTTATTGATGGTGGCTATTGAACAAGGAAGCCTAGAACTTATCAAAACTTTATTTAATTGTCACAAAATAAATCTTAAAGGGCATGAGCTTTCTCTATTGGAACGCGTTAAGCAAGGACATTCCGAAATTATCGATTTATTAATACAACAGGGGATAGATTATATCCAGCAGCTCCAAGTATGCTATCAGCTTAAAAAGAAAGAGACTTTCGATCTCTTGTATGCTCTTAATAAAAAATCACAGGATGCTCCTACAGATAAATTGAAGCAAATAATTAAAGACGACAAATTGACAGCGTTATTTGAAATGATTAGCCAAGGCTTAGATATCAAGGCAGGGTTTGCCAAAATAGTAGAAGAGACTTTCTTACTGCAGACTGTGGAATCAAATAGTGTGCAAGTGCTAGAGTTCCTCTTGTGGTTAGGTATTGTTAAAATTGACTTTTCGTTGCCATTGAAAAGCATTCAGCAAGATAATGCTGCAATGGCCACACTACTATTACAATATGGAGCGAAGCTACATATAGAACATCTCTCAGATTGTTATAACAACGGCCAGAAGAAAATTTTTAGTGCGATACGTAAGTTTATCTTAACCCAAAGGCAAGCTGAAGTTTCAGAAGAGATAATTAAACAAATGTTACAAGAAGTTAATTTACCAAAATTATTTGAATTAACCTATGCAGGAATAGATTGGCTAAGGATGCTTTATAAAATCCATGAAAATGAGCCTTTGCTGGCCAACATGATAGGACAAACTGATCAGCTAGACATAATAGATTTCTTAGAATGGTTGGATATTATTTCTTTACAAGCTAATCCAAAAACAGGTCGATTTCCTTTTTTGAGTCTAGAACCCGTGCAAAAAGGTCATTACAGAATGGTCAATTGGCTATTGCTTAAAGGATGTCGAATTGGTGCACAACAATTTGAGGCATGCTATAAATATAATCAAAGAGAAATATTTGATCTTTTATATAAATTTACTCTAAGTCAAAACACTACAGTAAATATCTCCTTACAATCCATAGAAAAAGCCATAGCAACAGATGATTTAGAGGAACTATTTAAATTAATTAGTCAGGGATTAAATCTTAATAAAATTACTTCACAAAACCAAGGTTGTTTGTTAAACCTTTCCATCCAGTTAAATAGCGTAAAAATTACAAAATTTATTTTATGGTTAAATATATACAATATTGAAGCTTTAGACCAGCAAGGTCTTTCCTTGCTTCACTATAGCATTCAGAATGATAATAACGATATCGTCAACCTTTTGTTAGAAAAGAGAATTAAGGTTCTATCGACACATCTACAAGAGTGCTATGAGCATAAAAAGAAAGAAATTTTTAAAGCTTTATATCTCTCTATAGAATCGACATCATTACCTTTAATTGAGATTAAGCACTGCATAGAAGAAGATAATCTACCAAAGTTATATGAATGGATTGAGGCAGGTTTAGACATCGCAGAGACCCTATTAGCAGACGAAGATTTTCTCTTACACTTAGCTGCTAAATCGAATAGCTTGAAAATTATAGAATTTCTTTTATGGTCAAATTTATGTAGGATCAATGAAGTAAATAAAAAAGGTTTATCTGCACTTCAATGCAGTGTGCAAAAGAGAAGCATAGAAGTAATGAAATTGCTCGTACAAGAAAAGGAAATAGACTTAAATGTACGAGATGCAGAGGGTCGCACAGCTTTATATTTAGCAGCAGAGCTTGATGATTTCGCTCTTGTCGATGGCTTGTTAAAAGCACAGGCTAATCCTAATATTCCCAATAAAGATAATGAATATTTACTCTATATTCTCATGAAGAAGCAATCCTTTGCCATTTTTGAGGCTATCTGCAATGCAATAGCACAACAAGAACATGTCTCAAAAGAGATAGTGGAGGCCATTCAAACATCAAATATTAAAGCATTCTTACAATTGATTCATGAAGGACATTTAACTAAATCCTTTATTCCTCTATTAGAGACAGCGATTGAAAAAGAAAACATAAGAATTATAGAATTTTTGCTTAGTTTTTGGAAAAACCAATTTAAAGAAGAACCAAAGTTATTGGCATTAGAGCTTAGTATTAGGCAAGGGAATGCTGAAGTGATAGATTTATTGCTAGAGCAAGGTATAAATTGTATTGAGCAGCTCCAAGTGTGCTATAAACTTCAAAAGAAAGAGACATTTGATCTCTTGTACCAGTTTACTCTTAGTAGAAAATCCCAAGATGCTCCATTAGAGAAACTGCAGCAAGTTATTAAAGACGACAACTTGACGGCACTATTCGGAATGATTAATCAAGGCTTAGATATCAAGGCAGGGTTTGCCAAAATGGTAGAAGAGAATTTCTTACTGCAGACCGTGGAATCAAATAGTGTACAAGTTCTAGAGTTTCTCTTGTGGTTAGGTATTGTTAAAATTGACTTTTCATTGCCCCTGAAAAGCATTCAGCAAGATAATGCTGCAATGGCCACACTACTATTACAATATGGAGCAAATTTACATTTAGTACATCTCTCAGATTGTTATAACAATAGCCAGAATAAAATTTTTGATGCGATACGTAAGTTTATCTTGACCCAAAGGCAAGCTGAAGTCTCAGAAGAGATGATTAAGCAGATAGTACAAGAAGGTAATTTACCAAAATTGTTTGAATTAACCTATGCAGGAGTGGATTGGCCAAGCATACTTTGTAAAATTCATGAAAACGAGCCTTTGCTGACCAACATGATGGGACAAACTGATCAATTAGACGTAATAGATTTCTTAGAATGGTTAGGTATTATTAAGATTTCTTTAGTAGAAACTGATTCAAAAAAATATCAAATCCCTCTTTTACCCATTCAAAAAGGCCATCACAGAATGGTCAATTGGCTATTGCTTAAAGGATGCCGAATTGGTGCACAACAATTTGAGGCATGCTATAAACATAATCAAAGAGAAATATTTGATCTTTTATATAAATTTACTCTAAGTCAAAATCCGACAGCAAATATTTCCTTACAAGCTATCGAAAAAGCCATAGCAACAGATGATTTAAAGGAACTATTTAGGTTAATAGACAGAGGACTACGTATACAAGAGCTAAACGATTCTCTTTTCAGCACAAATAATGAGACAATAAAAAAATTTTGGCTTTGGCTACAAGCTATTGATTTGACTGTAGCAATAGCATCTCAGAAATGAAATCATAATTCAAAATATCAAAAGATATGAGATCAAATGAACCCTAAATTATCTATAGATATTAAACGGCCTATCTCTCATGGGACCACACCCTCTTACTCTCCAGTAAAGCTTAAAAAAGAGCATAAACAACCTCTATCTATTCAGCATTTAGCTCAGGAGCAATTCAGTTTTTTAAATTCAGTAAAGTATTATGGTACATTAAATACGTTCAGTAAATGGATTTACGATAATATATATGGTAAAATTTCTCATGATATGCTGATGTCTAGTTTTCTACTAGTTACAAAAGAGCTAGAACATTCTATCTTTAATAAATCTGAATGCGTGCATTTATTACAAATTATCTTTACCTTAGCCAAAAAGAAGTGGAAGGAAGGTAGTGAAAAAGTCTTCTTGTTTTGGCTCCAGTTGATTAAGGAGACTTTGGGAGAGACAATCTTTTGCTTGGTGACTAATCCAGATAGTTATCAAGACTCTTATAACTTAGATGACGTTATTCTGCTTCTTCAAAAAATTGTAGAAATGGCTGCTGATATTGACGGAATTCAACCCATTTTAATAGAATTTTACGAACAAAAAATTATGTTGAAAGCCTGTTTAGAAAAATTAGATCGTTTAAAAGCAGAAATTTATCTAACTAAACATCCAGAAAAGGATTTAAAAGAGGTTTTAGCAGAATTTGGCTCATTACAAAATGATAGCGAAGAAGAATATCAAACTATTGTACAAATAGGTTTAAAACTACAAAAATGCGGTTTAGAAGATTTCAAAACGCAAGTGAAACAAATCACAAAGCAAGAGCTAACTAAAGAAAATCGATTGGCTCTTATTGCAATTGGAAGAGAAGCTATTCGTCTCACATTTGGAATCTATCCTTACAATACCCAGATTTTAGCCTTATTAGGATTATTACATCACTCTCCACAGCTTAAAGGAAGAATTGCCCAAGTTAAAACAGGAGAAGGTAAGTCCATCTTAACAACGTTATTTGCTTTTTATTTTGCTTGTCAAGGTAAAAATGTCGATATTATTTCGTCTTCTCGCTACTTAGCACAACGTGATCAGGAAAAATATGTCTCTTTCTTTCAATTATTTGGCATTTCAACTTCTCATATCTGTTGCGATATGCCTACGGCTGATCATTTTAAAGGCCAAATCTTATATGGAACAAACCATGATTTTGAGTTTAAGTTCATGCGCCACTATTTAGCCTCTCAACCTAAAAGAGATGAACGTAAGTTTGAAGTTGTTATCGTGGATGAAGCAGACAATCTATTCATCGATAGCGCACTTAATTCAGCTCGTATAGCCATTTCTAGCAAAACGCAATTTAATTGGATCTTTCCTCTCATTCTAAATTTTGTAAGCCAACATACCCAACAGATAAAACCGATTGTAGAAAACTATTCAGACCAAAAAATGAAGGCATTAACAGAGCAACTTAAGAATGACTTAATAAGTCAGCAAATACCACCAGAGACAATAAATTGTATCAAAGAAAACCAATTTGCGAAATGGATACTTTCTGCTTATCAAGCACTTATCAACTTGCATTTAGATGAAGACTATGTCATTAAACCTATTGAAGAGAGGACAGAAGAAAGTTGCCAAAACCAAATTACCATTATAGATAAACAAAACACGGGACGCTTACAGGAGGCAAGTCGATGGCAGGA
Source organism: uncultured Parachlamydiaceae bacterium (assembly GCA_963838645.1). Taxonomy (GTDB): domain Bacteria; phylum Chlamydiota; class Chlamydiia; order Chlamydiales; family Parachlamydiaceae; genus CAWIRV01. Next base: position 11,190 of record CAWIRV010000014.1, read on the forward strand.
TGGAATTCATGAATTCTTAGAGGCTAAACACGATTTACCCATTAAAACACAAGGAATAACAGTAGCCGCTTTATGTCATTCTGTCTATTTGAATTATTATCCTCATATTTATGGTTTGACAGGAACATTAGGGACAACAAGGGAAAAAAAAGAAATTGCAGAATTATATCGAATCGACTCTATAGAAGTACCTTCTCATCGTAAAAGTCTACTTCAAACTATACAAACTCAAATTCTATTCTCTCAGCAAGATCATCTGCAGGCTATTATAGATGAAATTATTTTAATAAAAGAGCAAAAACGTCCCACCTTAGTCTTATTTAAAACAATTGCAGACACTAGAAATTTTTCTATTCGTTTAAATCAAGAAGGAATATTTCACCAATTGATGAATGAGCGGCAAAAAGAGCATGAACATTTCCTTATCGCACGGGCAGGAAATCTTGGAATGGTCACCATCGCAACAAATACGGCAGGGAGAGGGACAGATATTATTTTACATCCAGATAGCCGTGGTTATGGAGGATTGCACGTTATCTTTACCTTTTATCCAGCCAATGAGCGTGTTGAAGCTCAAGGCTTCGGAAGAGCAGCTAGGCAAGGAGATCCGGGCTCTGCTCGTTTGATTCTATGCATGCTAAATACCTCATTCTTACATGCACTACTACCAGAGAAGATTGTATCTGATCAGCAAATCTTTCTATTAAAAGAAACAAGAGATTATCATAATAATTTATTGTCTCAACAGCGTCAAGAGCGGGCGGCCATTGAAACTCTAAATCACCGTTACTTGAAAGAGTTTTTTGATAACTTTAAAGCTTGGCAAGAAACATTAAACGAAGATTTCTTCCAAGAAATAATTTCTAAATGTAGAGAAAAACATGTTGAAGCAAAAATTAAAGAGAAGAATCTGATTTATTTGCTTGAATATTCCGCACCTCATGAAGCTTGGTTAAATTTTTTTAAGCAAGTCAAGCAATGTCTCATTTTGGAGATCCAGCAAGCTTGGGCAGAAGGATTTTTTAATTGTTTAGATGATTTATATACCTTAGCTAAAAAACAACATAACAGTTCACAAGAAATTTTAGATGCTTATTCACAACAGCTAGACAAATTATATCAAGAAAATTGCTCAAGATGGCAACATTTCTTAAAAGATTCCAAAAAAACATTTTACGAATATTTATGGAGAGTTGATTCAGTTGAATAATCATTAGAACCGACGCATTAAAATTCTCCAAGTAAGCATCGAGTTCGAAAGGCTGCTGAATAAGCGGCTTCTTGTAGTTTCCAAATTAATAGATCTCTTGCATAACCTACTTAATAGCGCCTATACCGTTCGTTTTCTAAAACAATGTATGATAGAAGTCTTAAAAGTTAAAATGCGTAATGTAGCCTTAGGCAGCACTTTTAAAGGATGGAGTCGAATTTTGCTTGAGGATACGACTTATTTACAAGTTAAAAAAACATTAAAAAAACGTCAGTTCGATTTTAAAATCTAGATTTTAGCAAACAAAGAGGCTTGAAAAAAAAGCTTCCTCGTTGGTTAATGTTTGTTTTCCACAACAAGCTTACAACCAAAAGGAAGCAAAAAATGATTAATTTGACCGAGCTATTTTGCAATATAGATGATTTTTGGAAAAATTTCGAGAAATTATGGAGCGAAAGATTACGTAATTGGTCACTGTGTGCCTCAAAAAGATAATTGCATCTTGATTCTCAATATGTTATAAATTTTAACATGGAAGACAAAGATGCAATTATTCTTCAGTTAAGACAAGAGAACGAAGAATTAAAAAAAGAAAATCAAGAATTAAGAAAGATCATCGAGGAACTCAATCGTAAAATCGCTGATCTAGAAGAGAAGCTGGGTTTAAATTCTCAAAATTCTTCAAAGCCTCCATCATCTGATCGCTATCCTAAGAAGCAGCCCAATTCTTCAAATAAGAAAGGAAGAAGAAGCCAAGGATTTTTTAGGAAATGGTTTCCAAAAGAAGATGTAAGCGAATACATTAAATATTATCCTCAAAATTGTGATGGTTGTGGTGGGAGTCATTTCTTACCAAAGGCAAAAGTTGCAGAAGCTCGCCAGACGATAGAGATTCCACCTATTAAGCCAATAGTTACCGAGCATCAAGCAATGAAGTGCAGATGTGCAAATTGTGGTAAGCAAGTGAGAGCTAATCTTCCACAAGAAGTCACATCTTCTGTATTTGGTCCTAAAATTAAAGCTTGGTGTACTGTTCTATCTGGCAAATTTCATTTAAGCAAATCTAAAATCAAAGAACTATTTGAGACACTTCTTGGCATACCTATCAGCAAGGGAAGCGTTATAAATACCCATTACCAAGCAGCATTGATGCTACAACACCCTTATGAAGAGGCTTTGCAAACCTTAAGAAAAAGCAATACTGTTTATGCAGATGAAACAGGTTGGAGAACTTTAGGAAAAACCAAATGGTTATGGCAAGCAACTGATAAAGAAGTTGTAATTTTTAAAATTTTTACTAGCCGTGGTAAAAAAGCCTTTCAATCTCTTCTTGGCAAAGATGTCGTCCAAAATTTAGTAACAGATAGATTAAAATCTTATTACACAAATGGTCTACACCAATACTGCTGGGCTCATTTAAAAAGAGATTTTAACAGGATCGAGCAACGAAGCGGACCTATATCAATGATTGGAAAATTAATGGGAACTCTGTGCTCTTTTCTCTTTAAATGTGTACATGAGCAGGACAAAATGAGCGAAGAACAGTTTATAGAGAAGGCTAAAGAAATAAAAGATGCATTTCATTATCTCTTTAAACTCGCGCTAAGAGCTGATACTCACGATTTTAAGCTTGGAATAACCGGCCGTTTCTGTGAACGAATGTTAAGTGATGAAGAAAAGCTGTGGGCTTTTATTGAAGATCAAAATCTCGACCTTACCAATAATCTTTCAGAGAGAAACTTAAGGCCTGCCGTTCTTTGGCGAAAAGTCTCTTTCGGAAACAAAAGCGCAAGAGGAGAGCAATTCGTCGAAAGAATTCTCTCCGTTATTGAAACCATTAAAATTCAAAGCCGAAATATTCTTGATTACTTGATTGCTTGTTTTAGCGCTAGAAGCAAATGCTTACCCATTCCTTCTTTTATGTGCATCAATTAAACTTTTGAGGCACACAGTGACCAATTAAACTTTTGAGGCACACAGTGACCAATTACAAGATTACTTGCTGAAAACAAACGAGAGCCAAAAAGAGAGCCGTGCCTCTGCCCTAGTGAAGTCATGACGTTGATTATTTTATTTCATATAATCGGCTATAGGAATTTTAAGACTTTTTATAACAGCCACGTAATTAACTATTTGAAAAGAGAATTTCCAAATCTTCCAAGCTATAATCGATTTGTGGAATTGAAAAGTCAACTGGTCTTTCCTCTGCATTGTTATTTGATGACACGTCTAGGAAGTTGCAGCGGCATTTCATTTGTCGATTCAGCGTCTTTGGAAGTTAGCCACCCAAAGCGTGTCCACAGCCACAAAGTATTCAAAGGGATTGCCAAATGGGGAAAGACCTCTGTTGGTTACTTTTATGGCTTTAAGCTGCATATCGTAGTGAATGATGCAGGAGAGCTTTTAGCTTATATGATCACTGCTGGCAATATTGATGATAGAAAACCTGTTCCAGGGCTCGTACAAAAGGTCTTTGGCAAGGTTTTTGGCGACAAAGGGTACATATCCTCAGATTTATTTGATAGGCTTATGCAACAAGGGGTGCAGCTGATCACCAAAATAAAATCAAATATGAAAAATAAGCTGATGCCACTGATAGACAAGCTGATGCTTCGTAAAAGGGGAATCGTCGAAACCATTATTGATCAGCTGAAAAACATTTCACAAATCGAGCATTCCAGGCATAGAAGTCCGACCAACTTTTTAGTCAACTTGTTGTCGGGATTAATTGCTTACACCCTTCGTCCTAAAAAGCCATCTCTAAATTTGCGCGAAAATGAGCTTAAAGTACTGATGACGAGCTAATTGAAAATCGAACTGACGTTAAAAAAACGTCAGCTCGATTTTCAATTAACTTGATACCAATAATTTAAGATCATTTTCTCGCAAATTTAAAGAAGGCTTTTTAGGGCGGAGAGTATAAGCAATCAATCCTGATAGCAAATTAACTAAAAAATTAGTAGGGCTTCTATGTCTAGAATGCTCAATTTGTGAAATGTTTTTTAGTTGATCGATAATCATTTCAATAATGCCTCTTTTGCGTAGCATAAGCTTATCTATCAAAGGCATAAGTTTATTTTTCATATTTGATTTTATTCTGGTTATTAACTGAACACCTTTTTGCATAAGATGCTCAAATAAATCTGAAGAAATATAACCTTTATCACCAAATAGCTTACCAAAGGCCTTTTCTGTCAGCCTAGAAACTGGTTTGCGGTCATCAACATTTCCAGCTGAGATCATATACTGAGTATAGTTGAAAACTGGAAAAAACCAAAGATAAGAATTGATAAATTTGCTGAAAATGGTATACTTAATATCATTAAGCATAAATGAGATAAGATGAAACTCTCTCAAGAAATAAAGCAACAATTAGAAAGGCAAGCCAGGCATACAAAAGATAAGAGCGAATACACGCGCCTTTGTGTTATTTTAGCAAGAAGCGAGGGTATGTCTCCAGAATCAATTGCTCAAGCCCATCGCATTAGTGTCAGTAGCGTGTACCAATATCTAATGGATTATGAAAAAGAAAATAAGACGCAGCATGATCAAAGAGGAGGAAGTGAAAGCAAATTGAATGCAGAGCAAACTCAAGAGTTGCTTGATCATGTTCAGAAAAATACTTATCTAAAGGCTAAATACATCTGCAAATACGTTGAAGACAGATATGGGATTAAGTATTCAACCCCTGGAATGATTGCTTGGCTAAAAGAACATGACTTTGTTTACAAACAGCCTATCAAAGTTCCAGGCAAGCTAGACCCAGCCAAGCAAGAGGCATTCATTGAATACTATGAAAAGCTAAAGAAAAGCCTCCCAAATGATCATGAAATCTATTTTCTTGATGCAGTGCATCCTGAATTCCAGTCTCAATCAGTTTATGGGTGGATCAAAAAAGGAGAAGTGAAAACACTTCCGACAACAAGCAAGCAATATCGATTGCACTTTATAGGAGCAATAAGTGTTAAGAACATGCAGTTAATAGCTCAAGAGTACAAATCGGTAAATGCTGAAAGCATGATCGAGTTTTTAAAGCATCTAGAAGCTTATTCTTCAGCATCCAAAATTCATATCATTTCTGATAATGGTCGCGCGAATAAGAACAAAGCCATCGAAGCCTATCTACCAACATCGAAAATTGAAATACATTATCTTCCCCCTTATTCACCTAATTTAAATCCAATTGAAAGGCTCTGGAAGATAATGAGAGAGAAAAATACGTATAATAAGTGTCATGATAAATTTGAGAATTTTGGCAAAGCAATTCGTAAATTCTTTTTTGAAGACATTCCAAAGATAAAGGATGTTTTAGAAAAAAGAATTAACGATAAGTTTCAACGAATTACTTTAAATTCTATCATAATTGCTACTGCTTAAATTCCAGGATTCAGCTTTATTGAGTATATAAGCGAGAAGCTCCCCTTCATCATTTACAACAAGATGCAATTTAAAGCCGTAGAAATAACCTACAGACGTTTTTCCTGCTATTCGTTTGAATACTTTATGGACTCGTTTTGGATGACAAACTTCTAGCGAGGCAGAATCAACAAAAGAAATACCACTGCAGTTTCCAAGGCGAGTATAGCAATGCAAGGGGAATACGAGTTGGCCTTTCAATTCTAAAAGTCGATGATAGCTCGGAAGATTAGGAAAGTCTCTTCTCAAATAGTTAAGCACTTAGCCATTATAAAAAGTTTTGAAATTTCTATAGCCTACAATGTGAAACAAAATGACTAGCGTCATTATTTCACTTGGACAAAGGCCAGGTTCTCTTCTTGGTTCTTGCTCAGCTAAAATTCTTTCCTTCCATAATTTCTCGAAATTTATCCAGAAATCATCTATATTACAGTTCTGTCAAGCTTACCATTTTTGCTTCGCTTTGGTTGTTAGGTTGTTGTGGTAAACAAACATTAACCAATAAGGAATATGAAATAAATCCTCTGCTAATAGAACTCGAGGTAAAAAAACGGTTAGTGGAAAGAGAGCATCCTCTTTTAAGAGAACAATGTAGGTTGCTTGGTCTAAATCGTTCTTCATACTACTATGAGGAAGTAGAAGAAAGCGACAGAGAGTTCAGCGATTAATCCAAAACTAAGACAAGCAGGAAAGACAGAAGTTAAGTATCCGTACCTTTGGGATTACTCCAAAGAGGACGGGCGATGGACAATATCTTTGTAGAAAGATTATGGAGATCATTTGTTCTGAACTAAACTTCATCTGACACACACTATTCATCCGAAACTGAAAAATCGATTTATTCCTTAGCTAAGTCCGCTTCTTCACAGGTTATTAATCAGGATATCATGCGTCGAGCCTGATTGATACCTGCGAATCTGCAGAACTCAGCGTTGGTAAAATTCCAATTTTTAACTTCATTAGGTATATCTACTATTTTCTATCAACTCCGCTCTCTTCCATATGCCTATTTGTTCAAAAGGCACGCATGAAGCTTTTATGCAGATGTTTAATACTTATGATTTTTTTCTTGATTTATATTCTTTGCTCACAAAGAATATAAATAAATTTTTTAATAACAATCTAAATAAAGGAATGATTTATGATTTCTTCTCTTATATCCTGGTGGAGCGGATCTTCAAAAAATTCAATAGACAATTCAGATCACTACCCACCACAACAATCAATTTCAACAACACAGAAAGAGGGGTTCTTTAACATTATAGCTGGATTTATACAGTTGAAGTTATATGAACAAGTCATCATCAACAAGTTCAAGCGAGTTTGGATGCAGCTCAATCCAGAAAGCGTAGAGCGTGTCTATCTTTACTGCGAAGGCTTCTTTGTCCTCAATATCATACATGACCCAGAGTTTAAACAGGATAGAGAAAAGTGGAAATCAACCATGCAAAAAATGGAAGAGCTTGTCATAAAAGTTTTTGAGGACCTCGATAACTGTTTGAAGGGAATTGCGGCAGGTTATTTAGCAGAAGCTGGTGTTCCTGAATTCTTAACAAAAAAACTTGGCGATCCTATCTACTTTGGAGACGAGATTTATTCAAGACCAGCCGATTATTTAAAACATTTAGTTGATATTGTTGATAAAAATAAAATCCACCATATGCTAATCCTGGAGCAATTACGTAGAAACATTCTTGCTGCATTCGAACCTTATGGTAAGGAAATTTCCGAACAGGCTCCTCCTGAAATACAAGAGTTTATTGCCCGCAGGGTGGGAGAAATTAGGGAAGAAGTAGCTATAAAGATGCATGTTAACACTTAGAATTAATCAATGAAAGGAAATCTCAATGACTCTTCCATTTCTTTTGTGGAATTCAGGAGCAGGCTTAGATTCATCTAAAAATAGCTTTGTCTATGATAAAGAGGACAAAAACATACAAGTTTGCCAGAAGACAACCTTGGTAACCAAATTTGTTCAGTTCAATATATTGTATGCTTTTAATCTCTGCGTTCACAAAATAAGTGAGATATGGAATGCTTTTCTCGCTATATTATGGAATTGGCTGCTTCTTATTTCTAAGCTTAGCAAATTGATCATGCATAAGTTTAAAGGAATCAGCCTATCGATAATTAAATTTGCCCCTCAATTGTATATAGCATTTCATAATAATTCTCATGTCCACCATCATCACTATCATCTATGCAAGAGGTGTGGTCAGAGCATAGACGACAGCCAAGCCGTAACGGCTTAATAAAAGAGTTGATTGACCATCAGACCCTCCAGACCATTCTAGCTGATGGAAAAATAAGAAAGGTAAGGGGCTTATCCCCTTATGCGAACTAAAAGCATACCTCAATATGCTTTTAAATTCAAATGCCCATCTCCTTGATCCCAGGGCATAGGAAATTCGAACAAATTTTTGATTACTTTTTCTCTATATAAAGGATTAGCTATAGCAGTTGCCTGTTTAGTTGCTATCCCTCTTTTCAGAGTAGTCTCTTTTTGTAGGAGATTTAATGCAACTTTTCGGCAAGTTGCAAGATTGCGCGCCCCATTTCGATCTCGAGATTGATCTTGGCCAAATACCACATCTAATCTCCAATGGAGTGAGTTTTCCACTTGCCAATGCTTCCTTACACTATTGGCTATCAATTCTTGACCTATACTCGTAATATAGTAAGTGGTTGCGTTGTCAATTTTTTCCCCTTCTTTTCTCTCTCTCGATATTCGTACAATTGTAGCTAATCCTTCATCTTGAGAAGGTAAGCCTTTAGCTGAAAGGGTTGCACATTTTCTTGTTTCAATTCTTCCATGTCCCTTTTCAAGGCTTTCCCATTTTTTTGAATATGAGATGGAATTTGTCCTTTTCGTGCTGCCATTTATGCCTCCATGTAAGAGGCTAAAAAAATAACGTACTGACTCAAAAATTTGTTCTAATTTCTTATGTCCTGGTAAGGGAGTAAGGAGATAAGGAGAGACGTTCAAGTGATCGAACGTCTCTCCTTACTTCTGAAAGAAATCAGGGTCTTGAGATACTAAACAGACAAGTTAGTTTCCGATTTAGGTGCCGTTTCTTTGTATTACAGCGTTTCATTAATTTTGACATGCGACTTCTTTCAAAACCTTCCTTATTTGGATTCTTTAGAACTTGTTGGAGATTTTCGATAACTTTTTCTTTGATAGAATTCTTATTGTGTTGATCCTCTGCATTCTTTAATGAGCTTAATGTTATCCTCGGCATCAAAAGAATATCGCCATTGCCAGCTAGGTTCTTGAACTTTCTCTAATTCTTGCTTAAGTTGACCGTTTTTTCCTAACCAAATCTTTAAACGATGGTAAGCAGGCACTTCAAAAAAGAAATCTCCTTCAAATACCACACCCTCTGCTTGAAACTCAGAACTTTCGTGTAATAAGACATAAAAAGATTCGTAATGGAAGATTTGATTTTTCCAAAAATAATTAGAGGCTTTTTTATTAATACCTTGATTTCTGATTTGGACATGATGGAGAATGCATCTGCTCTCTTTGCCATATTGGAGGGAACCAGCTTCATTATAATATCCAAGGGGACATGTTGATTCAATTAACGCACTTCCTTCTAAATTTAAATTCTCAATATCGATTTCAGCAATTTCGAGCTTTAACTCAGCTCCAGGAGCTAAACGTCCTTGACGTAGCTTTTGAGCAATAATTGTATAAACAGGCCCAAGAGCAGGATGGTAGAGAAAAATACAATTTGGGCCTTGCGCTAAATACTTTTCTATACTTTCCAATTCAGGAACATTAAAATGGCAATGATATTTTAGGAGATCGAGATTATTGAATAAAACATCATAATAAGCTTGTTCAGGGGTAGATACAGGAGATTCTCCTGATTTGAAAGATTTTTTTGTAGTTGAAATTGTTTTAACTCTTTGGTTGTAAATGATAAATGTTTGAAGTAAACGGCGCATATCCTCTTTTTCAAGAGGATAAGGAAACTCATCAATAAGATAATCAGCGATATTTTGCATAGTTGCCTCCAGCCGTCCTCCTGGTAAATAAGACAGTTGGTTTGTTGAGTCAATATAAGGCACTTTATTTTTCATGTTAATGAGCTGGCCAGGTAAGGAACATTTTTGCAAAGTCCGCTGAATAGTTTGGATATCTGCAAAAAGAATATTGGTATTAGTTGGATAAATTGAAAAGGGGCTTCCTGGTTTAGCAGGAACCTCTCCTATTCCCTTTTGAGCGAAATCGGTATACTCAATATTTGTCAAACAATAGGCAAATCCCTTTGAAGTTTTTCTTTCAATTAGAACATTTGTCCCTTCAGCAGTACCCAGAAGACGCTCACAAGACGCAAAACCAAAATTTTTGCGATCTTTATAACCTACGCCTGCTAAAGCTAAAAGAGTATTATCCACTCCAGCTAAGGGATTATTGATTTGTCTAATGAGGCTTTGATAACGACCTCGAGAAAATAACCAAGAGAAAACTCCAGTATCTCTAGCTAATTTCCAAATGACTCCATGTCCTCCAGGTTTAAGCGTTAACGTTAAATAAGAAGAAAGAGACCAATTACCCTCAATTGTTATCACAGGTACTAAAGGTTGAATAAAAAAGAAAAAACTATCTGGAGGTCTTCCAAACCAATTTTTCTTCTTACAGATTGTAAGGATATGAGCATGATTATTCTTTTCTACAGAAGTCATCATGGCAATAGGTGTTAAGATTTGTTTGCCATAGATTTTGAAGTAAAGGTACTCTCGAGCCTGCAAATCCCTAATAATTCCCTCTAAAAGACTCTTGCCAATAAAAGGCAGCATAGCAGCTGGAAGAGCCACACCTGTCATTTCATCGACTAGATTTAATCGATCTCCAGCACCACCTACAGGATAGATTTCAGCTAACTGATCTAGATTTTCAAGGCCCCAACGGATGGCTTGTTTTACTTCTGGAGTATCCTGGTCTAAATAAAGGCCCTCAGGATGAATGTATTTAATATCAACATGATCTAAATGATTAATCTTGTCTTTTTGAACAATCATGGTTAGGACGAGAAGGTGATACCCAATAATCCCGCCTAGTTCTTGATAAAAATGCTCGATATCCAATAGTTGTTGTACAAGACGATAAAGACGCTCAAGGTAATCCTTACCCTTTTTTTGCATATTAAAAACCACTGGCCCTTGGCCAATAGCAATGACGGATTTAATGGCATAATCGCCTTCGGGATGGATTTCGGCCAAAAATATTTTGATTAGGTTAGAGGAATGTAAGTAATCTTGTACAATGGGTAGACTATTTAAAATCTCAAGCTTTTCAAGAATAGTTACCGCGTGCTGAAGAGAAATCAGCAGTTGCTTTAACCCTTCAATTTGGTACTCCAAGGGCAAAGGATTCCTAATTTGATTCATATTGCGCTCAATATTTGACTTAAAGACGTGATTGATCAAAATATACTGATCATAGTTGAAATCGAGAATTTTTATGAACCTTAGGATGATAGATGTATCGATTTTTCTCGCAGCAAATAGCACTCTATTAGCAAAAAGAAAAGCATGGATAGAGGAATCGGCCCAAGATTCATAAAAGAAACTGGGATGAGTATATACTCATCCCAGTTCAAAGTGAGAAGTTTCGGCTGTGCCAAAGCCTCGGGCTTCAACGATCAAAAATTGGTTCATATGAGTATATGGACCCATTTTTGATCGTTGAATCGCGAGAGCTTTCGCATTGCCCAAATTCTCACTTTGAACTGGGATGAGTATATATAAAGGTGACTGATGAGCTTTTAACCATGGGAACTTTCGCTTTAGTCCAAATACCACTGTTTTTGTGTAAGGTGAGTTAATAATGCAATTGTCCTGATTCCCGGGAGATAATTATTGCAATCAATTCTGATAAACGTATCCTATAAACCTGAGGTCAGTAGCTGGTTGAAAGTATAAATAATTCGGCTTATTAAAAAGGGAGTGTTATACTTATCACAGTTGAAAAACGAAATTTTATGAATCTGATGCTGATTCAAATATAGAAATTCTGATTAAAATAGAATCAAATGCCTCTATTCCTCTTGTTCTCATGTAAATTTGATCAAAACAAGAGACAAGAAATGGATAAAAATAATCGTCAATCAAAGAAATGTGTGAATCAAACAAATTCTTTGACTATAAAATAGAACAACGCTAAAAGATTCTCCTTTAGATCAATAGAGTTTCTTATTTTTATCGTTTAAATGCTGTTCATCAAATACCAAAGGAGATTTAGGATGACAACAAAAGAGAAAAAAAAGACTTCTGGTTTTATGAAACCCGTAAAAGTAAGCAGTGAACTTGCTGACATTGTCGGAGGAAACATTATGGCACGCACAGAAGTGACAGCGAAAATCTGGGATTATATTAAAAAACATAAACTTCAAAAATCTGATAACAAGCGCATAATTCAGCCAGATAATAAACTAGCAAAAGTATGTGGTAAAGATGCCATTGATATGTTTAAAATGCCAAAGAAGATTGCAGAGCATATTACAGAGCTGGAGACTCCTAATACTCGTTAATTCAGTCTAAATCATGATAACAGATTATGGATTTTCATCTTTAAACTGGAAAGTATCTTCTATTTGCCTTATGCCAGTTTTAACCATAGGACTTGTGAGAAGCAGGTTTTAAAAACTGGCATAGGCAATTCTGTATACTCATTACAGTGGAAATATGAATTTTACCAACAAAATCTCAAGCAAATTCTAAAGAATCCAATATAAGAGAGGTTTTGCAAGAATTTTATTGATTTGCACTATTCTTTCTTTTTTTTCTATTTTGAGCTATCCTTTTTCTCTTAGATTTAGTGATTTGAAAGGAGATGAAGATGAGAACAAAAGGGAAAAGGTTTTGGGTGGATTGGTTATGGGATGCATGGTGTGTGATTTCTATTTTGGGCATTTGGCCACGTTTCATCGAACCAAGATTGCTTTCCATTACTCATCTATCTCTCCCTATTTTTGAATTACCAGATGAATTAGTAGGTTTAAAAATTCTTCAATTTAGCGATTTACATTGGCATGCCTCCTTTTCTTCTTCGTTTTCAAGGAATCTTATTCGTCGGATTAACCAATTAAAACCCGATCTCATCGTTTTTACAGGAGATCTTCTTTGCCAATCTAAATTAGATGATGCGGAACGTCTTGGTCAGGTATTAAGTTCTTTAAAGGCATTGCATGGCTGCTTTGCCATTTTGGGTAATCATGATTATGAGCAATTTGTGTCTATAAATGATAAAGGGGATTATGATATCGAACATCCTATTACACGTTCAAATATTGGCAGAGGCTTTAAACGTCTACTTAAACCTCCTCAAATCTCTAAAAGGGTAACACCTGAAGCCCGACAGGTGGGCCTGCATCAAGAGCTCATGTCTTTTTTCAAAAAAACGCCTTTTCGGCTATTGCATAATGCCTCTCAGCTTGTTTCTTTTAAGCAAGGATTTATCAATGTATGTGGATTAGGAGAGTACACGTTAGGACGTTTAGATGTTGAAAAGGCTTTTAAACAGTATGATTCTCGCTATCCGGGCATTATCTTAGTTCACAATCCTGATGGCATTTCTTATCTAAGAGACCGTCCAGGAGAGCTTATTCTCTCTGGGCATACACATGGTGGACAGGTAAATTTACCTGGATTATGGAAGAAGCTTACACGCCTAGAAAATTTGGATTTAAAGCGAGGTCTAAAAAAGCAGTTTCATAAATGGATTTATATTAATCGCGGGGTGGGAAGTGTTCTGAAATTTCGCTGGTTTTCATTGCCTGAACTATCCTTAATCACCCTTCAACGGGATTTAAGTAAATCATGAAACAAGAAAATACTCCTTTTCATGTGATTCTCCTAGCAGGAGGTCTGGGGACACGGATGAAGGCAACTATTCCCAAACAGTATCTCCCTTTGCAGAATAGGCCTCTTGCCCTTTATAGTTTCGAGCTTTTTCTGCGGCTTCCAGAAGTCATAGAAATAGTCATAGTCTGTGATCCAGCTTATCACAACATATTTCAAATGCATTGTAGTGAATTCGCTAAGATTTCTTTTGCTCCTCCTGGAAAACGGAGGCAGGACTCTGTATTTAATGGCCTTCAAAAGATTTCTTCTGATTCCCTTATTTGTATTCATGATGCAGCTCGTCCATTTATTCATCCTGATCTCGTGTATCGTGTAGTCAGTGCCGCTTCTAAATGGGGGGCTGCTGCTTTAGGAATTCCTACTAAGGGGACGATTAAAGTTTGCGATGATGCTCAGTTTGTAGTAGATACACTTGATCGATCTCGACTATGGGAGATACAAACACCTCAAGCAGCCCGTTTAGATCTCTTACAAAAAGGATTTTCTCAAGCCCAACTTAAAGATTTAACTGTTACAGACGATGTCTCCTTAGTAGAACTTATTGACCATCCTGTGAAAATTGTAGAAGGATCTCATACTAATCTCAAAGTCACAACTTCAGATGATGTACTCTTAGCCGAGTATTTATTGGAAAAACATGTATGCTTACAAGTTAATCATTGCCTATGACGGTACTTGTTATAGTGGATGGCAAATTCAACCAAACGCCTCTTCTATCCAACAAGTTTTACAAAATGTTCTTAAGATTTTATTACGCACTTCTGTACCTGTGATAGGTTCAGGGCGAACAGATGCTGGTGCTCATGCATATGGGCAAGTGGCTCATTTTAAACATACACAGTTCTTAGACTTATCTCGTTTTCTTTTATCTTTAAATGGAATTCTGCCGCGCGACATCCGAATTAAAAAAATAGAACCTGTTTCTTTGGATTTTCACGCTCAATATAGTGCTATCGGCAAAGAATATCACTATTATCTTCATTTAGATCCCGTTATGGATCCCTTTCGTCGTCTATACTGTTGGCATATTCATCAAAAAATTGATTTGGATACCTTAGTAAAAGGTTCTACTTATTTTGTAGGGACGCACGATTTTACCTCTTTTGCTAATGAAGCACATACAGGCTCTGCCGCTCATGATCCAATCCGAACGCTATATCGATTAGATATTAAGAACATAGAAGAGGGGGTGCGTTTTGAGTTTGAAGGAGATGGCTTTCTCTATAAAATGGTACGTAATATTGTGGGTACATTAGTAGAGGCTGCCTCAGGTAAGCGCCCTCTAGAGGAAATTCAAACAATTCTAGAGATGAAAGATCGTCGACGAGCTGGTATAGCAGCTCCTTCTCGAGGCTTGTTTTTAGTACGTGTTGATTATCCTTAATAAAGCTCGAAGTTCAGATTTTATTAAGGATGATTATGGTCTGTAATGACTTTAAAACTGGGATAATGACAAATATTTTGATTCAAAATGGTTTTTAGATAAGAAGAATCAAGTGAGCAGATGAGAACTGGTTTGGCCTGTGTCTCAAGAAGAGCCTTTAATCCTCTAGGAGAATCCTCGAATCCAATGATGCGATCTCCTTCTTTAGCAAATTGGATAATAGCCTTTTGGTAACATTCTGGATGTGGTTTGGGATACGTATAATGCTCTCGGGTCAACCAGTAAGGAATTGTGTTAAGAATAGGATTTTGCTGACGGATGAGAGTAACAAGAGGTGTAGCTGAGTGTGTAACAACACAGCGAGGAATATGAGCTTCTTGCAAGGCATAAAGGAGAGATGATACACCGGGCATAAGGGGAACGGTTCCTTCTTGTAAAAGCTGAATAAAGATAGCTTTCTTCTCTTCATAGAGGACATTCCAGCAAGGTTCTTGAGTTTGTAAATCAGGAAATTCTGCATAAATTTGATCGCGTAAACCTGTTGCCTCATGATGAGCTGCCTCAGAATAACGCTTAAAATCCCATGTTAAAGCAAAGTCTCTGTTCGCGCACATTTTTATATAAGCTTGATAATGGAGCTTCTCGGTATTGACGAGAAGACCATCAAAATCGAATAAAAAGAATTGGTAATGATGAATCCATTGCATAATTAAGCCTTTAAGATAAGTTGAATGCTAGTGCTCTGTCTCATTAATTTATGGTATTTCGGCTGGCGTGAAAGCTCCCACGGTTAAAGGATGATAAGCAGGTCAATATTGGCTTATAATTGGACCTGCTTATCCATCCTTTAACTATGGATCTTTAACGCAGCCCAAATAGGTAAAAATCAAACGGAGCACTAGTTAAGAGGATAACTCAAGGGAGAGTTTTGTGGTAGATAGTAGGCAATATATTTCTATCTCTTTTTTATTTGGTTTGCATTTTTTGATGAGCTGTTCATCTGCAGATTATCCTTTAACCTCCTCTTCCCATTTTAATGTGAAGGGGGAATATATCTATAGGCAGCATGATGAGCACCTCTTTAACCTAGAACCACCTGTTTTAGCAGAGCGAAAGTTTTATCCATGGGAAGAAAGAGAAGAGGGTAGTTATCCTAAAATAACTAAAGATTTTTTTCGTTGTAAAGGGAGTAGCTTAAATCCAGTCCATTTAATTCAGAAAAAAAGTGAATTACAACGACTTTATGATTGCGGAGGACCGCAAAAACATAGTCTTCCCCTTAGAGATCAAAAAGAATTTATTTATCCTATTTTAATTGATTTGCTTAATTACATTCAAAATAAAACAGGAAAAAGAGTTGTTATTACGTGTGGACATTATTGTCCAGATCATCATTTATATGCAGATCCTTTGCCTGCCAACCAAGCCTCAAAGCACTTAATTGGGGCGGAAGTTGATTTTTATATAGAGGGAATGGAGCGTCAACCTGAGAAGATTGTCAATTTAATTATAGCCTATTATCAAGAAATACCGAAGTATAAAGGTTTAAAGGAATTTGAGATATTCAAACGTTATGAAAAAGATGATACCCATGTCAGTACAATGCCTTGGTATAATAAAGAAGTTTTTATTAAGTTATTTAAAAAGCATGAAGGAAGAGATTTTGATAATCGTCACCCTTATCCATACTTGAATATACAGGTGAGATATGATTGGGATTTACAAGAGAAAGTGAATTATTCATGGGATAAAGCTTTTTATAATTTTCATCGATGGTGATGAATATTCATGTATCTGAAAGATTCAGGGCGTTCTGATGAAAATTTATTGACACTTTTGCGTAAGTAATCTGGACAATAATCCACTTAAATAAGCGGGCTCATATACTCATCCCAGTTCAAAAAAATCTGCGCCTTTAGCCAAAACTCCTTGGAGATCAGGTTTGTAGGTATAGTGTGCATCCATAGTGATAATCGCACCAGTTACATCCACCGAACAAATATGTACTAAACATCACTAAAATAAGGTACTACGCAGGATAGGTAGGCGATTGGCGTGGGTCTTGAAGATCCGCAAAAAAAATTTCTGACATTTCTTTGTAGTGCTTTTATGTCAATAACTTGCGTTAAATATCGATAGTCTTTATCAACTGTTTTTCTTTTTGGCATAATTTCCTCCATGGATTTGGAAGTAATTCACCAAATTGAAAATTTATACACAATGAAAAGCATTAAAAACTATCAAATCTTTTTCGTCAGAACGCCCTGCTGAAAGATTAAGCCTAGTGCTCCGTTACATTATAATTTACATGTTTAGGATTAACTATTATTTTATGATTAATTTTAAATAATTATAAAAAATAGCTGAGATGTGCAATTAATCTTTGCTCAAAATCAGCCAATGGCCTATGATTTTTTTAAATTATTTGCCGATGTGGCGAAATGGTAGACGCGGTAGACTCAAAATCTACTTCTAGTAATAGAGTGCTGGTTCGAGTCCGGTCATCGGCACATCCCGGGACACTTCTCTAATAGGGAAGTGTCCTTTATCATTTTAAAGGGTTCACGTAAGGTTATAGACAGCTTTTTGTCTTTCAATTCGAAGTTCTGAAATACGAAATTCAATAACTGCCGTTTTTCCTCTATTTCAGAACTCTCGAAAATTTCTCTCGAACGGTGAGCTAAACTCAAAACCATATTCGCCGTGACATGAAAACTTTCATCCGCTTTGGCATGGCTATTCATCTCCTGGATAATGGTAAATTCCCGATCCTTGTATTCTTTAAGCTTTTTCTGAAAAAAAGCCTCATCGATCTTGCCATCGTACCGATCATCGTACATTTTGCTTATTCGTTCATGGATTTGGTCTTGTTCCTTTCTAAGTCGATTCTTTTGCTCTTGATAAAACTGACCTTCAGACTCATAAATAGACCTCTTTCGAAATTTCATTTTGTAGAAGAACATTGCCAAATTTCTTGAGCTTTTTTAGCAGCTTCTTCAGATCGCTTTTGCTCTTCTATAGAGGCTAAGCGTCTATTTTCTTCAATTTTAGATTGCACCACTTTGTGATCCATTAAGGAATAGTAGAATTTATTCGAAGGTTCTTCCCAAGATTTGTACTCAAATTTGCTACCATTTCAAAGTGAGAATTTGGGCAATGCGAAAGTTCTCGCGATTCAACGATCAAAAATTGGTCCATATACTCATATAAACCAATTTTTGATCGTTGAAGCCCGAGGCTTTGGCACATCCGAAACTTCTCACTTTGAACTGACAGGAAATTAGCAAGGCTGTAAGGAATATGAATAGCTACGTTCCATTGATGAACGATAAGATTAAAACGTTAGGTCACTTTGCAGATCAGGCTTTACAAGCAGCTTCTAGCTACGATTTCTTTCGCATTCTCTGCTTGTATTGTATTCTATATATTAAACGAATGCCTATTTTGCAGACCTTATTAGACTCATGGATTAAGGATCTTCAAGATCACCATCTTAGCAAATATTTTTTATCCGAGCGAAAACAATAAAAAAGAGCAATCCAGCAGCAAAGCCCTATATCCATTCTTTTTTATTTTCACCTGCTATTTCTAATTTGCGTGTCTTAAATAAGAAAAAATCTAGAGATAACTATCATGATGCATGGATAGTGTGAGGCAATCTTTGTTTGGCTCATTGGTGTTGGATGCATGGAGAAGAATATTTTCAAAGGCAAGAATTAGCTTATGATTCAATTAAGGCATGTGCGCATAGTAGTTTTCTACTAGAGCTTCACAGTGTATATTGTGATATGTATGCTATCAAGGAAGGAAGCAAAAGATTAAAAGAAAATAGCTTTTTCTCACAAAAGCTATTCAAAGAGTATTTAAAAGCGCTCATGAATAATATTTTGCTATTTCAAGAAGAACTAAAAGCAGAAAGCACGCAAGAAAATAAAATTCATGCTTTAGGATTAGAGCTAGATCAAAATTTACTTTATCTCTTTGTCAAATGGACAAAAAGTAAAGAAGGAGAAGGGGTTAGGTATCTCTTGCATACTTTTCAAGAAACATCAGCGCAACTTGAAATCCTTTGTGCTTTCTTTAGTAATGATGAAAACAATAGAGTGTCTCTTTCAGAACATAGTAGCAGCAATAATTCAGCAAAATATTTAGATAGAATAGGGTTAACTAAAGAGTTGAAGTCTATTTTTGTTGAAAAAACCTCTAAATATATAGTCAAATTTCGAAAAAAGTATATAGAATTAAGCTCTGTTTCTTCTGTTAATCAATCCAAACTGATCGAACAAATTGAAACACTTCCAATGAAGAAGTGACGTATTATGAAAAAAGAAGTGATAACCAAGCTTACGAAAAGTTTTGAAGAATCAGTTCATATAGAGCAAGGAATTGAATTTTGGATGGCGCGTGACATTCAGGAGCTTCTCGAATATGACAAATGGAGCAATTTTCTAAATGTAATTGAAAAAGCGAAAATTGCTTGCCAAAACTCTTATTACATAGTTACAGATCATTTTGCCGACGTCGGGAAAATGGTTCTAATCGGCTCTGGAGGCACTAGAGAAATTGCCGATATCATGTTATCGAGATATGCTTGTTACCTTATCGCTCAAAATGGTGACCCTAGAAAGGAACCAGTAGCTTTTGCTCAAATCATCATAAGCACTCAGTAGGCAAAGTATTTGATTGTGCAGTAAACTAATGTGAAGAGAAAAGCTGCGGAATCAATGCACATGGTTTTAATCTAAAATTTAAAATGAGAATAAAATGATTCGGAAAATAATTTTTTCTTTTTTCGCTTTTTTTGCGCACCTTTCACTAGAGGCATCAAGCGCCCAAATAATTTATATTTATGCAGGGCCAGGCGTCTCAAAAAGTAGCCTTATGCAAACCGAAAATACAATGAATTTATTTCTTAAATCTAATTATCTTATCAAACATATTCTTCCCGAGCAAATCACTTATGATGATTGGGAAAAACAAGCGGCTTTATTAATTATTCCAGGAGGCGCAGACATTCCTTATATGCATGCATTAAATGGCGTTGGAAATCAAAAAATTAGATCATACGTTGAAAATGGGGGTGCATTTCTTGGGATTTGTGCAGGAGGTTACTATAGTGGCAATTTTGTCGATTTTGCAAAAGGTACTGATTTGGAAGTATTAGGCAAGAGAGAACTATGCTTTTTCCCTGGTATTGTACGAGGACCTACTCTAGCTCCTTATGATTATAAGAGTGAGTCTGGTGCTAGAGCTGCTAAAGTTATGTGGAGGGACTTTTTCCAATTTCAAGAAAATTCCCATTTTACAGTTTATTATAATGGTGGGGGAAGCTTTGTTGATGCTAAGACAAAAAATAACACAACCATTCTTGCTTGCTATGATACTGAAGGACAGGAAACAGCCATTATCGAATGTCAGGTAGGCTCTGGAAAAGCTATCTTAAGTGGTGTTCATTTTGAATATGATCCCAATCTTTTGGATGCTGATAATGAATATCTAAAACAGATTATATCGAAGCTCAAAAGTGAGGATTCAAAACGAATTCAGTTAATTCAACACCTACTCGAGCGTCTCAATTTAAATTGTAGTTATATAATTCAATGTTCTAAATACGAATAACCCAGGAAATAGCTCAGAAATACTAAGAGACCAATATTTTCTGGGTTATTCTTCTTGGTTAATCAATCAGGCGGCTAGAAGCTTCGTCCTTAAGCTGCCACTTTCCTCCAGCATGTTTATCAGGAATACGGCGTATCATGAGATTTTCTCTTTGAAAAACAACTTTGAGGGCTTTTTCAACTAAAGGATGTTCACTGATCATTATTGAGAATTTGCGCATAAGCTAATACCTGCTGCACATTGAGATATTCAATAGATTCCAAGGAACGCCAAATTTCTTCCTAGTTGTTGATCAGAGCAGGTCTATCAAGCACATTAACAAAAGCACGTTCTAAAGTCGTGACTCGGATCTTACATCCTTGATAATCGACGATTTCAATGCCAAAATCTGGCTTAACCAAATTTCCTTTTGGGATAGAAATTCCTTTGAAAACAGTATCACGAAAGACAAAAGAGGGTTTTATTTTGAGTAACATAGATAAAATCGGTTCGCAGAGAGTGAAGTTTTCCAGGAAAGCCTAAAGAGGTATGGTATGCTAAAGTGGAATCAGGAGCTATTTTCCCGGCAATCAGGTAAGGGTCGACAGGATGAGTTTTTAGGTCAGCACCTCTTGGAATTGTATAATAAAGACCTTTACGAATCCGGATGATATGCCGCTTCTAAAAATCTATACAAATCTATAAAAGACAGGTTAGACACATTAGCCAAGCAGTTTTGCTAACGATTCACGTACTGGAATTACACCAATAACAATCAGGAATTGCTTATCTCAAGAGTCGATTGATTAGACTCAAGGATCGATCACGTCGCCCGAAAGTGTGCTGCAAGCACCGTTTTTAATTTCTTCTTCGCCTGTGCCCAAAGATGCCATACGTGTTTTGTTCGATTCCTCGCGGGTAGAAAAAAAGCGACATGACTTCCTTTCCCATCGGGGATTTTCCCGGGAGAAGAGACGGGCGATTCAGAAAATTCTTGATAACGCCTTGCAATGCAAAGTGCTGCTGCAAGGTGAATACTCAAACCATAGCGTTTAGCGTAGTTAATACGGCCCGATGTAAAGGCTGGGTTGACGATGTGGAGTGTAATGCCGTTTTTAAAGGCGCATGTCATCAAAGAAGAAAAAAATAATCCATAGGCAAAGCTGGATAAAAGTCTTGCAAATTTTTTGTTTCCTTGTTCTTCCAAAGATTGTTTCTTCTTCTGAAAATCTAATTTTTCAATAACGATTGGTTTTTGTTGTTCTTTGGCTTGTTGGACGATTTTGTTGCAAAGATCTTCTGTAAGAGCTTTTAGTTGGTTTTTACTTTTTCCGTAAGTGGTCCAAGAAAAGTTTTTTTTCTCTACGGGATTGCCAAAGCGATCTGTTTCTACATAAGCGATATGATCGGTGTTGAGGTCAAGTCCAATGACTCCACAATTTTCTTTTGAAATGGTTGGGGCTTTTTTAAAAGCTGTTGAAACAAAGACTTTCCAGCTTTTCCCATCTTTTTTGAAGCGGTAGGAAAGGGCTTCTGGATGGTTTAAGTTTGCCAGAATGGTTTCTTGTCCATAGGCAAAATTGACGTTTTCAATTTCAAGATATTTGCCAAACTTCTCTTCTAATGCTCGGGGTAAGCGTAGTCTTAAACTTAAGGTTCCTTCTTTTAGAGTCGCGATGCAGGTCTGATTACCTGCAGTTTCATCTTTTGAGCCTAAAATAAAAAACTCACTGTTTCGTTTGGTTGTCCACGCTTCTTTCCATTGCTGATGTGAGGTAAATCCATTTTTTTCAAGGTGAAACTGTGCTCGAAAGAGCTTTCTGCTTCCAAAACAGAGTTGAACTCGTCCTTGGTTTTGATTATCTTCTAGGCAAGAGAGCTTATGGGATAAAATATCTTGGCGGCGTTTTTTTTGGTGTAAAACAAGGTGCTTTGAAGGTTTCTTTTCTAACTGCTTAATCTTTTTTCCTAAAGAGGCTAATTGCTGCTTTAAGCTTGCAATGGCTTGGCAAATGCTAGCTTTGCAAGCTGAGATTTTTCCCTCAAGACTTATCCGACAAGCATTAAATTGTCGTGCAGTGATGCCATAGATCTTTAAAAAAACATTTTTACAAGAAGCAGATGTTTTTCCCTTTGCTGTTTCAGCATAAAGAGAACGCTCAACTAAACTTAGCAAACTTGCATATTCACCAAGAATTATCTGTTGTCTTTCATCTAAGCGCAGGCGGGTTTGATAAGTTAACGTAATTTCACTTGTCATCGCTGATCAGTACTTTGGCTGCCTCTATTAGCTTTTTGTTTTTTCTACTGCGGCTACCATATAAGCGAGCAGAAAAAACAGTGATGATTTCTAAAACATCTTGTGCAAGTTCTTCCTCAAATGAAACATCATCTCCTCTATTGATGATGATAATTTCAATTTGCTTGGCTTCGCAAAAAGCAAAGATAAGCTCTGCTCCAAAACGAAGCAAGCGATCTTTATGTGTGAGCACCAAACGAGTCATCTTTTTCTCAAGAATCGCATTTAAAAGAGTTTTCAACCCTTTCTTGCTATAATTCATTCCAGATCCTAGATCTTGAATGATCTCAAAATTCCAGCCTTGCTTGATGCAATATGTTGCAAGAGCTTCTGCTTGTCTTTTAAGATCTTCTTTTTGGTCATGGCTAGATACACGTGCATAGCCAATTGTCAAGTCACTTTCAAGAATTTTCTTGTCTGTTAATTTGTCCAGATTGTAATATCTTGTTTCTCCTTGTGACTTGCAATCAGGCACAAGGTATCCAGTCTTCTCCCAACGCCTGAGCGTTTGAATACTTACCCCTAAAATTTTCGCGGCTTCGCCGATCTTGATAAATCTACTCATTTGTCTAGATAGTATCAGATATGCTCAGATTTTTGCAAGCTGTTTCTAACCCTCGTTGAAGATGATAGGCTAGCAAGTTATCCATTGTGCTGCTTTTCTCTAATTCAAGAGCTGTTCTTGCCTGATCGATCGTAAAGATCTGATTATTAGCTAGAAAAGTTTTCATGTTCATGCTTGCAAATATTCTTCTTAACTACTAATAAATTTAGTAGTTTTGGAGACTTTCTTCACTACTAAATTGACTAAATCACCTTTTAAGAAAAAGTTAATGGGCAAGAAGCCTTCTTGCTCGCTTAAACTTGCAGATGTGAAAGATATTTTAATTAAAAGTCCTTAAAAATAGCACTTAATATTTCTCGGCGAGAATATTTTAAAGGTCTTCCTCTTCTGGTATGTTCTTTCTTAAAAAGAGGTTCTATTAGTTGTTATTCCTGATCTGTTAAATCGTCCGGATATTTTTTTCTCTTATTCATTTTATCAACCAAGTTTTGAGTCTATAAAATACTTAAAATTTGATTTTGTGAATACCCTCTAAGAAATTAATTTCTAAAATATCACTTTTTTTGTGATAATATAAATAGACATCAACGAGTATAGATTTAATGACTGACTGGAACATTAACTTTATTGGACAAGCGAAGAGAGCAAAAAAGCTTTTACCTCCTAAGATGTTAGATGCTTTAAAAGCTTTGATCCAAGACTTAATCAAATTTGGCCCTTATCAATCTTCTTGGCCTAATTATGGCCCTTTAAAGGGAATGAAAGGAATGGGCTCTAAAGAGGTTTACCATTGTCATTTAAATAAGGGACATCCAAGGTATGTCGTTTGTTGGACGGTTGAAGATAAAAATTATTGAGGTTTTTTATGCGGGGACACACCAAGGAGCACCATACGAATAAAGTTTATTATACTGAAGAGATCGACCAACCAATTTCTGCTCGTGAATTTTTCCAAAACGTTTTTGGCGATCGACCTGAATGGGCGGTTCATTTAAGAGGCTTTCGTATAAGAGAAGGGCTTACTCAATTAGAGCTAGCAAAGAGATTAGGAATTAGACAGAGCCAAATTTCAGAAATGGAAAGAGGTAAACGCTCTATTGGAAAGGCTTTTGCTAAAAAATTAGCAGATTTTTTTCAGACAGATTATAAGGCTTTTCTTTAGAACGATAATTTTCTCAGACAGTCGGGCTATTAATTATAGGGGAGGTTAGCTCCCCTAATTGACTTTAATAGATAGTGAAAATAATCAAAGGAAAGGGAAGTAGCATAAGCTATTTCCTTACTGAATTCGCAATTTTAAATGAGTTTACAATTTTGAGCCTTCTATAGGATATAACTAGGAAAGCAACAATCCAATCTGCTCATTAGTCAGTGACCCCTGCCGCTGTTCTTCCACTGCTTTTCTAAATGATTCTATATCTTTAAAGAAGAGCGAAGTAATGATCTCTTCAACAACTTTCATTCGCAAAACTTCTGGTTCAACTATGAACTCAGTGACGATGTGCACATTACTATTATCTCTTTTAACGTCAGTTCGATTTTAAAATCTAGATTTTAGCAAACAAAGAGGCTTGAAAAAAAAGCTTCCTCGTTGGTTAATGTTTGTTTTCCACAACAAGCTTACAACCAAAAGGAAGCAAAAAATGATTAATTTGACCGAGCTATTTTGCAATATAGATGATTTTTGGAAAAATTTCGAGAAATTATGGAGCGAAAGATTACTTGCTGAAAACAAACGAGAGCCAAAAAGAGAGCCGTGCCTCTGCCCTAGTGAAGTCATGACGTTGATTATTTTATTTCATATAATCGGCTATAGGAATTTTAAGACTTTTTATAACAGCCACGTAATTAACTATTTGAAAAGAGAATTTCCAAATCTTCCAAGCTATAATCGATTTGTGGAATTGAAAAGTCAACTGGTCTTTCCTCTGCATTGTTATTTGATGACACGTCTAGGAAGTTGCAGCGGCATTTCATTTGTCGATTCAGCGTCTTTGGAAGTTAGCCACCCAAAGCGTGTCCACAGCCACAAAGTATTCAAAGGGATTGCCAAATGGGGAAAGACCTCTGTTGGTTACTTTTATGGCTTTAAGCTGCATATCGTAGTGAATGATGCAGGAGAGCTTTTAGCTTATATGATCACTGCTGGCAATATTGATGATAGAAAACCTGTTCCAGGGCTCGTACAAAAGGTCTTTGGCAAGGTTTTTGGCGACAAAGGGTACATATCCTCAGATTTATTTGATAGGCTTATGCAACAAGGGGTGCAGCTGATCACCAAAATAAAATCAAATATGAAAAATAAGCTGATGCCACTGATAGACAAGCAGATGCTTCGTAAAAGGGGAATCGTCGAAACCATTATTGATCAGCTGAAAAACATTTCACAAATCGAGCATTCCAGGCATAGAAGTCCGACCAACTTTTTAGTCAACTTGTTGTCGGGATTAATTGCTTACACCCTTCGTCCTAAAAAGCCATCTCTAAATTTGCGCGAAAATGATCTTAAAGTACTGATGACGAGCTAATTGAAAATCGAACTGACGTTCTTTTAAGAACAGTGAAGAGCGTTTTGGCTTGTAGATGCATCAATGGGTTCTTCCACCTGTGTCTCAGGATTATGGTAATACTTATTGGGATTAAAACAAAACTCAACAGGCATTGTAGATTTAATTAATTCTGGATAAAGTACACCCGCATAGATTGTAAGCACATCAGCCATTATGAGGCTACCATAAGGATTTGGTTTTTTATTTGACCAATAATGAGCCATATCCTTAGCTAGAGCTCTACCAAGCTCACTCTTTATCGAAGTGCTTTGTATGAGCGTCGTGCCGCAGGGCGTTCTGACGAAAAAGATTTGATAGTTTTTAATGCTTTTCATTGTGTATAAATTTTCAATAAGTGTTAAGACATATTCGCTTTTATTCTTTTTTATTCGAACAATTTTTTGTCATTTCTAGAGATGAGCCATAAAGGTGATCCTAAAGCTAGCGTTTGGAGAAAATTTAAGATTTTAAATACAGATGGACACTTATCTATCATTCTCTTGTGATTTGATGCTTAATTCTATAACCTTGACAAACATATATAAAATAATTTATAATTAATATTTAAAACATCATGGATAAACATTTAGAGAAAATTTGAAATGTTTAATTTATTAATTTGTTTCTACTTTCCAACAAACTTTCATCTAGGCGTAGCACGCGCCAAAGAGTTCCTATTGGATTAATTCGAACGTCTCGTTTGCAATTAATCCACTTTATTCCTAAAAAAACTAAAACAAATAAAAAACTTTAATTTATTTAAGATTAAAGATTTTTATCCCTATTTATTTTTACATATAAAATTTTTATAAAGGATTAAAAATGGATAACCATATGGAAATAAAAATATTAGCAGAAAACATTGAGAAACACGTTGGTGTTCTTTTAGAAGAAATTGAGAAACAAAAAAAAGCAATTCTTGCAAGGGCAAAACAGGAAGCCTTGATAGAATTACATAATGCTAAGAAATTAAGCAAAGAAATTATTGACAGAACAATTCGGCAAACCCAGAAACATTTAAATGCAATCAAAGATAAAGTAATAATCTCTCACCCAGCTGGTACTCATCCATTCACTATCAATAGATCAATGCAGAATTTGGAAATGTATTTAAAAGAAATTAATCAAATTAGTGAGCTCCAACATATAGAAAAAAATGAACCAGAATTAGAGTTTTGGTAGTTGATTTATTATATTATAAATAAAATTGAGGTTATAAATGTTAAACCAAAACAACAATATTTTTTTACAAGATAGTCACTTTAAACCTTATGCGAGTAAGATTGAAGATTATCATCGAGGGATCAAGCAATTTTGTGAAAAATGCCAAGCAAGGACAGAAAAAGCTCAAAGAAATCATATTCTTTTTTCACTCCGAGCTTTTTTGAGGATCAAAAGATTTTGTTTTCGAACAGGTTTAACTTGGTTTGAGGCTAAGATAGGTATTGTTAGAGAAGTTGTTAAAACATATCTTAGATGTCTTAAATATGTATTAAGTGCGTAACTCCTATATTTGTGTCAAAAACTTTGCAAAAACAACGTACAATTTTAAGAAAGGATTGAAAAAAATAAAAAGCAGCCTTAGGCTATTTTTAGCATTCAATTCACAGGTTATCAATTCGGACTTTATGGCTTAAGGATAGCGAGGCTTTAATGAAAAAAACTTTCTTTTGGATAATTCTAATGACAATTTTAATCTCTCACATTCATAGCAATGAATGGATGCATCGATCGCTTTTAGAATTTGAGAAAGAAAAGAATATTTTCTTTTGGGAAGAAACAAAGTTGAATCCATTTGATGAATTGATTGTTTCTTGGGATGCAAAAAGACCAGCACAAGGATTTTACCTAATCCAAGTTAGTTTATTGCTTACAGAATGGTCTCCATGGCTTAATTATGCATTTTGGGGTGCGCATGATCAGTATACCTTTAAAGAGTATTTGCCTGAATCAAATTTACAAGTTTATCAAGACGTTGCTGAAGTTTTAAAAGGTTATAAAGCGAATGGATTCAGAATTCGTGTCATTGCACAAGAAAATGCTTCTTTAGAGCAATTTAGAACACTACATATCTGTGCTACTGACCGAAGCACACACAAAGTTAATTCAAAAGATTCCGAAAATGTTTTTATTAACTTAGGAGTTGTTGGGCTTTCCCAGATTGCTTTAGCAGACGAACATTGTCTGCGTTTATGTTCTCCGACCTCAACAACTGCTGTTATACAATTTTTATCAAATTCTGCGACTCTTTTACCTTCTGCATTTGCTAATAGAGTGATAGATTCTACATTTGACATATATGGAAATTGGATTTTAAACACTGCACAAGCCTCTCACGAACTTGGAGAACCTTGGCATTGCTTTGTCGCTCGTTTTACAACTTTTAATCAAATTATTGATCAATTACGTAAAGGATACCCCGTTGTCGTAAGCGTAAAAGGGCCCTTGAAAGGTAGCGCTCTTCCTTATGATTTAGGACACCTACTGGTGGTAAAAGGCTATGACTCAGAAAATCAAGAAGTATTTTGTATGGATCCCGCATTTCCTACAAATGAGTTAACTGATATCAAATACGCTTTGAGTGACTTTTTAACAGCTTGGCGTAGACGACAGGGAATTGCTTATGTTTTTGATAGGTAAATTTTTCTTGTATTTACTTCAAATTTAAACGATCAGAATCTGACTAATATGTATTCATAGAGTTAGCATTCTAATCATTTGAAGATGTTAAACTCGGTTAAGGAAAAATCCCAATTTTCAATTCCATTAGATAAAAAATAACCACACCAAAATAGCAATTAACAGAATAAGAAAAATAATAATTCTTAACGAGATGGTTTTCTTTTTGGGAGGAAGATATACAATGCCATTTTCATTTACAATAGCTGGTTCGGCCGTATAACGTCCCCGTTTTGGAATAGCCAATTCACTAAAATGATCTGCTAAATTTTGAAGATCTTTCTTTATTTGATCTCCACTCATTGGCTGGCCATGCCCTGTAGCAATGATATTAGGATTTAATTTAGCTAAATTTTTGACAGAATTTTCTGAGGCTTTCCAATCATAGGTAAAATATTTTGGAGGACCTGATAGCTTTTTCTTCTGCAACATCACATATAGAAGCGATTCTTGCTTTGTTGTCACAATAGCATCACCCGCAATGAGTAGCTTATCTTTGTCGCGAAAAAAGCTAACATGCCCTGGAGCGTGTCCTGGAGTATGGATATATCTCCAATCCAACAAAAAAGGAATAGAGCCATCTTGAGGAAGCGTCTGTAAATGGTTTCTTATATCAATTGGCGCTTTTGGATACAGCCAAGATAAATCAGCCATTAAGCCTCCATTAACAGAAGGGTCGGGAGGGGGATACTCAGATTTACCAGTTAAATAAGGGACTTCTAAAGGATGAACGTACACTTGTACATTCCACTCTTGAATGAACGTCTTTAGAGAGCCAATATGATCAAAATGTCCATGCGTAAGCAAGATGGCGGCTGGACGACTATTTTGACCAAATAGAACAGAAACTAAATTTCTAACTTTTGAAGCAGCGTATTTTAATCCTGCATCTATCAACACCCATTGATTATCTATAGAGCTTCGTACAACGTATAGATTGACAAATAGATCTCGTATTTGCCATACATTAGAGGCAATTTCGGAATGATATGAACTAGACTTCTCTCTTTGCATAACCGATCCTTAAACATATTTTGACGCAAGTTTGATATGTAAATCACTTGAGTTTTGGGTTTATTTCCCTGCTATTTGTTTGGCTCCACAATATTAAACCAAAAATTAAAAGGGTCTAAAAGAGATAAAAACTGATTAAGTACTTCTAGGTTTCCTTCAATGTGGATTTTTTTGGATTCAACAAGCTCTTCCAGCTTTGAGCTTCCTAGTACAAGACGGTTAAAATCAGAGCGGTTGAGAATAATTGTTGTATTGGCCTGGGCACTATTTCTTCTTGGAAAATAATTTAATACGCCATTTTTAACTTGTAAGAGATATTTTTCATTTATATCAGGTAAATTGATATTCAAGCTTACCGGATTTTCCGCTGCTTTAGGGCCGTTTAATCGAATTGCTAAATAATCAAAAAATAATTCAGTTGGCATGGCCGCAATCAGATCGAGACTATTTATATCGGGTATAGGAAGAGGGTGTACCCCTTCTCTAAGCTCTTTTGCTCCTGTAAGATAAAAATTGCGCCAAGGTCCATTTTCTGCTTGATAACCCATTTGTTCTAATGCATTGGCAAGAAGGGCTTTTGCTTCTTGGTTTTCAGGATTTGCAAAAACTAAATGGTTGAGAATTTGAGCAGTCCAGCGATAATTTCCTTTTTGATAATCTTGACGTGCTTTTTCTAATACAGAAGCGGACCCACCCATATATTCTATGTATTTTTGGCTGGCTTCAACTGGTGGCAATTGATGCAAAGTAGATGGATTTCCATCAAACCAGCCTAAATAGAAATTATAAACGGCTTTAGCATTATGATTCAAACTACCATAGTAACCTCGGTTATACCATTCTTTGTTCAGGCTATCCGGAAGTCTGATCATTTCCCCAATTTCTAGCATGGTATATCCTTGATTAGCTAATCTTAATGTTTGATCATGAATGTATTTATACAAATCGCGTTGTTTTTCTAAGTAGTCAATGACCCGCTTTTGATCCCATATAGGCCAATGATGTTGACCAAAAACCACCTCTGTATAAGGACCAAACATCTCAATCGTTTGATTTAAGTAATGAGCCCACACTTTTGCATCTCTTATCTTTGCACCACGCAATGTATATAAATTATGCATAGTGTGAGAGGCATCTTCTGCTACTCCTAATGCTTTGAAGTCAGGCAAGAAAAAGAGCATTTCAGAAGGGGCTTCTGAGCCAGGAGCAAATAAAAAAACAAATTTAACTCCATCAATGATTTTTTCTTCCCCTGTCTTACCAATAAACTCTGTCGGCAGAATTAAGGAAATCGTTCCAGATGAACTGGTTAATCCAAGGCCAGAACTCACTTGACCCTTAGGACTTGGCTTAAGAAGATTTCCATACATATAAGAAGAACGTCTTCCCATTACATTTCCAGTCATCACATTTTCATTTAAAGCAGCTTCTATAAAACCCTGAGGTGCAATAATTTGTACTTTTCTCTTATTAACATCTTCCTGTGAGATAACGCCTTTAACACCTCCAAAATGATCAATATGACTATGGCTATAAATGACTGCTGTAATAAGTTTTTTAGGGCGATTTTGGTAATATAAATCGAGTGCAGCTTTAGCTGTCTCTATAGAAATTAAAGGATCAATAATAATAATTCCTTGTTCGCCTTCGATAATCGTCATATTGGATAAATCAGCTCCGCGTACTTGATAAATGCGATCAGCAACTTTGTAAAGTCCTGCTTTATAGAGAAGCTGAGCCTGTCTCCAAAGACTTGGATTAACGATAGCAAGGGGTGGTTGATCTGCATTTAAAAAGTCATACTTTCCTA
Source organism: uncultured Parachlamydiaceae bacterium (assembly GCA_963838645.1). Taxonomy (GTDB): domain Bacteria; phylum Chlamydiota; class Chlamydiia; order Chlamydiales; family Parachlamydiaceae; genus CAWIRV01. Next base: position 42,589 of record CAWIRV010000014.1, read on the forward strand.
AGTCCCACACTATTTCTCCTTTGTCATTTCTAATGATGCCGCCATTAGGAAGTGAAGCTATAAAACCACGATTGGCATCTTCAAAATCTTGTGTATTATTAAAAGGGAGTTCTTGTAAGAATTTTTCATTGCTTTGCATTGTATGAGGTGTAACATCAGATATAAGTGATAAAGAATAAGTCATTAAAAATAGGTTAAGACCTTGTTTAATCTTATATGTAAACATATATCCTCTTACTATGCATACTTCTTAATCAATGGTTTCTTAGCTATAGAATCTTCTTATTTTCTAGATCATGTAATCCTAAGATGATTTTACATTCTAGAGAACAGAAGTGTAAACATAAGCACCCCAAATTTGCTTTGTTAGGATGTAAAGCAATCTTGAATACTGGTTTTATTTTTATATACAAGTCAATTGAAAAATTGGCTTTGACGTTGCCCCAAAGCCAATTTTTCAATTGACTTATGTATACCTTTAACGGATTATTTTCTGATTTGCTTATCTTGTCATGAAAGTAAAAAATATGCCATACTATTTACTTTATTCATTTTATACAAAAGAGAAGAAAGCATAAATAGATTTTTTATCTTTGAATTGTGTCGTCACAGCCTGACATGCTTGATGGAGTATTTCAACTGCCTTGTAAAAATAGTTGCTTTCAACAGAGCATGGATAGTGGATGGGTTAAGCTGTTAAATCAGTTTAAGCCAGGTTAACAATTCAAAGGTGAAATTTCTCATTTCCTCACTCTTTTCTTTTTTGCGCAAGACGAGTTAATTTATTAATGCCTAAATAGCTCAGTTGGTAGAGCAGCGCATTCGTAATGCGAAGGTCGCAGGTTCGACTCCTGTTTTAGGCAATTCTTTTTCTATTCCACATCTATTTCTAAACAGCTTCTTTGTTTCGCATCAGAAATCGGTGCGGTATTATGTCAGAAATTTGTCAGGATTTCACTCCTTTTTTAGATTAGTATGAAATTTAGTTAACGCCAGTTTAACGTAAGCATTGCTTATGATATTGCTCAAAAGTGAATAGTTGAAAAAAGGACCACATTTCTGTTAGAAATTTTGTTTACGACAACAAACTCTAAAGAAAGAGGTCCAAAATGGATGAACTTCCAATTATTGAATTATTTTGCCTGGTTGATGATTTTTGCTGCAGATTTCAACAAATGTGTTCCGAAGAACGCATTATACTCATTTCACTTGAAAGTTGCAATTTGGGCAATGCGAAAGCTCTCGGGTTTCAACGATCAAAAATAGGTCCATATACTCATATGGACCTATTTTTGATCGTTGAAGCCTGAGGCTTTGGCACAGCCGAAATTGCAACTTTCAAGTGAAATGAGTATACATATAGCAAGCCAAAAATTCGCAAAAAAACCTTTAAAACATCCCTTAGCGAAGTCTTAACCATTCTCTTGCTGTTTCAACAATCCAACTATAGAACATTTAAGCATTTTTATTTAAAATCTGAAAAGTAACTGTCAAATAGAACACCATCGTCACAGAAGCCCCTGGAATTTCCTAAGTAATCTAATGTCTGGGTTAGCAAGCTACTGCCTAAATCCGAACAAACCTCGAAGGAGTTGGACTGAATAGCATTGGGGGTACTTGAACCTTCTCGAGCCTCTTCTTTTTTAGCTAATGGCCAGAGCTGAGATAATGCAGTGCGAATAGACAACTCATCCAGCACCTTTTCTTGAAGCATAGAAGCTAAGGATTGTTCTCCTATAACACTACGAGACCAAAATCGATACAGATGGCGAAGGCTCGTGAGCTTATTTTCATTCAGCAAAGAGTAAATTTTTGCTAAACGTTCTTGATTATGAACTTTAACTGCTCCACCATTGAGCCAGGCATACACAGACTTTCTTTCTACCCCTGCAATTTCTGCTATGACTGCTATAGGAATTCTTTCTTCTCTCAGCCATGCAACAATTTCTTGGCTAGATAGTGGAGAAAGGCGCTGTATTTCTTCCCCAGCTATCCTCATGTATGCAGTGCGTTGTTTGATCAGCATTGGCGGGCGAAGCATGAATTCAGTCGCTCCTCCAGAAGAAGCCCCAAAAACAGATCCAAGTCCAATAATTGCTCCTGCAAAAGGAGTTGTAAGAGAACCTTGTAAATAGTGCATTTCTTACCTCCAAGCCTTATGGGCAAATTCGGTACCCACAGAAGTGAAGACCTCTTTCGATATATCACGAAGATCTTGTAGATGCTTTAAGATCTCTTTAGTTTTCATGCTTAAAGGTTGAGGAAAGGTAATGCTGTGATCGATATCTATGAGCGCAAAATCAGTTGCTGGGCGGTTTTGAATCCAGCCATTCTTGACAATAAGAGGAGATTGAAGCTCTGGAGGGAGGGTATATTGAGGATTGCGCAAGGACTGAAGTCTTAATTCTCCCACACTCGTCGTATAGCGAGCAACATAAGCCCCCTCAATGATAGACAATTGTGATCGGGGAGGTTCTATAGGAAGAGCCCAAGAATCTACATAATCATTTAACGTATGGGGCGCCTTAGCTATCACTAAGTTAACATACCGTATTCCAAGAGCTGTTACCCAGTCAATGCCAATCCCTGGTACTTTCAACAGAGGCTCTACCCCTTTTTGAAATCTGTTGGAAAAATCAGGAAAATCGCGATAGCCCACGGTATGGTATGGAGACACAGGGCTTGTTCAGTGAGAATAAAGCCCCATTTTCTATCTACGGACATAAACTGCCAGAACTTGCTCTCATGCTGCCCTATTTGAATTCCTTGAGGACTAAAATCAGTGTTAAAGACAGGCACCTTGACTTCATCGACGAGGGGATATGTATTTCGGATTTTATCCAGAAAAGGATCAATGAATCGCTCCATCCCAGGAACCTTGGGAAACTGAATCATACCAAGCGTATATATAAGTGAGGCGTTTTTTAAAGCCGTCATAATCGCACCTCCACTATACACTCTACTAAACACACAATTCCTTTGCGATGCAAATTCCTTGGTAGCTAAAGGAATGAAACACACAAAACCTACCCAATTAGGTTATTTGGGTAGGTTTTGTAGAAATTTATGGAGAGTAAGAATCACATGAAAATCTTCAGGTTGGCAAGACCTCCTGTTGAAATTGAACGCACAGCTTCAACATCATATCGACATTGGCATCTGAAGGTTGCAAGGCAATATTAAATAGCATAAATACTCCTAAGATTGATGAGAAGGTCTTCAGCCTTAATATTTTTTATTCCTAAATTTTTGAAGTCGATTGACCTGTCATTTTGCATATGAACTAAAAAATCTTGCATATCTTGCATAATCGGCTGAGGGAGCGGAATACGCTGTGCAGGAGTCAATAGTTGATATAAACGAATAACATCATTTTTGTGTTTCCGAATGTCTTTATCATCTATGCTTGCGCCCATATTTTTTCGATTATTGAGATCTAACCAGGCCCGAGCTTTTAGGGGAATTAAGTGAGTAGTGCCCAATACAGAAAGACCATCTATTTGCAGCTTCCCTGAATGGATAAATTGGTAATAATCGTCGTCTAGTAAAATAGCTGACAGGCTGGATATCGCTTCGTTTATAGGAATAGGCGTTAAATGACTCTCCCCTGAAATTGTGACAGAATCAGGGACACGGGAAAAAAGCTCGAGCATTACAGGAAAATCTGTGGTATTTGGCGAAGAAAAGCGATAAAAAACCTGTTTTCCAGTACTTTGTTGCCAATTTTGGTATTTGCCATTTTTAATGAATTGCCAAAAGGCTGTGGCGAATTCAGGAGTTAATGCTTCAACATACAAAACAATGTCTAGATCCTTTGTGGCTCGAAAGTCTAACCCAACATCTTCCATAATCACTGTACATGCCGAACCGCCAATTAAAACATAGTGATCCGTAAGAGCAGAAAAATGCTTTTTAAAATTTTCTAGTCCCTTAATCATTCAATTTTCTCCATCATTTCTTCTAGTGCAGTCTCAATTCTTTCGTCCTTACTCTCTTCCAAGCTAAGATAAAGAGAAAAAGGATCGACCAATCCATCCTTAGCAAATAAATTAGGATTGTAATGCCAAATTTCTAATTCAATTAATGCTCCTTCAGATGAAGGTATTTCTTCAATCCCGGATTTTTTTAGGGCTTTCCACTGCACAGGACCTATAGCAAACACCGGCAGAAGAGGTTCATTTAAATCGGACAAATGAGACAGAGCGCTTAAACCCGCAATTGTTACTGGTTGTTTCTGCGTTAACCATGTGCGGTATTTGATAGGAGATCTTAAGAAAGGTTTTGCTTGTTTCCACAGTTCATGCTTATCCTCCTTAAAATACCATTTACGCTCTTTTCCCTGTCTGATGACTTCACCTAGATTTGCTGCTTGCAATTCATCAAAAGCTCTCGTCATTGTCATTAAAGTGTAATTTAAATCCTGAGCCATTTTAGAGGGTGTTAATCCTTCTTTTGACTCATGAAACAAGGCATAAATAATGACAGTTTGGGTTGCTGGACTAAACGATTTAACAGATAGCCTATAAGGCTTCCGAAAATGCTCATGTAAATCAATCCCAAGATCTGGCAAGTACATCTGATTTCCGGGGATAATAAAGGGAACTCGATGTTCGATTAAACGCTTACGATTGTAAGCAGAAATCGTTGATTGGCTGTAGATGCACAAACCTTTCCATTTCTTTTGAACTTGCTCCCAGTGCTTTCTTGCTAAAGCTGGGGTAACTTCTATATTTTCTTTAGGATGCATGAGTAAGCAAGAGTGCTCGAACAAAGACAGTTCGTAAAAATCGTAAGAATTTCCTAAAAAAAACGGAAGATCATTTCCTTTCTTACAGGGACGAATCCTTACTTGTAAAGCAAGGACATGAGAAAGGTAAGCTTCCAAATCTTCAATTTTCTTTTCCACAAAGCTCTCATGCTAACATATTTTTTGCATACTAACATCTATAATGTTATTGTGCAAATTTTTATGTTAGCGGTTTATTTTTTGAGATAAAAATATCCAAATGTAACGATTAGTCAATTTAGTTTTCTTTGGCAGCAATGACGAGTCAGAAATTTTAAGGGGTAAAATAAAGAAAAGTAGAAATATTTTTCTTTTATAAAAAAAGACAACTCTCAATTTTGTTATAATTAAGTTGACAAAAACAATAAACAAAGGAGAGTTGTCATGAAAGACTTATATCCTCAGTATAACACAAGCCTAGAAAATTTTGTAAACATTCCTGCCCGTTGCCTATCCTTCTTGCTTAAGAAACTGCACGATCTTTTTGAAATACACGCTAAGGATGGCCGTACCAAAGCTGGTACTTATTCTATTGCCTCTCTTTTAATGGTGGCTCTCCAAATGTTGCTTTTTCGCTCTCCCTCAAAAAATAATTTTTAACAAAATAAAAAGCTGGGCAGAAGCTATAGAAACATAGGAGCTTTAGTTCAAATTGAAGGCGAGCAGTTTCCTCATTCAAAAACGATTGACTATGCTTTTTTGTCTTTAGATCTAATAGATTTGGAACCTATTTGATCAAATCTGTCAAAACATGCATTGAATCCTGACATCAGTGTGAAAAAAATGTGAAAAATGAAAGAAAAGACAATTCAATTTCTTTGATTTTCCTAGAGAAATCAAAGTAACATACAGCGCATTGTATACTCATTTAACTTGAAAGCTGCAATTTGGGCAATGCGAAAGCTATCAGGCTTCAACGATCAAAAATATGTCCATATACTCATATGGACCTATTTTTGATCGTTGAAGCCTGAGGCTTTGGCACAGCCGAAATTGCAACTTTCAAGTTAAATGAGTATAGATGCGATGCATACAAAATTTGAGGATAAAATACATGGCAGTAATTCGGAAAATACCAGGCAAACGAGGAGATACTTATAATATTCAAATACGCATTCACCCATACGAGAATGTCACAAAAACCTTTAAGAAATTGAAAGCTGTCAAAGATGGGCAGCGCAAACTGAAATGGAAATGCGAGAAGGGTGGTATGGATTGATCTCCGAATCTCGCAAGAAAACACTTAGCGTAGCCATCGAACGCTACCGCAAATATACTCATCTCAGTTGCAAGCTGCAATTTGGGCAATGCGAAAGTTCTCGCGATTCAACGATCAAAAATGGGTCCATATGAGTATATGGACCTATTTTTGATCGTTGAAGCCTGATAGCTTTCGCATTGCCCAAATTGCAGCTTTCAAGTTAAATGAGTATACTCAAAATAATCGCTTCGACCAAAGCCTCCAATAGTACGACTTTCTTCTTCAATAAATTTTAATCCTGGATGTATTTCGATAGCATGTCTTAGCTTCTTAAGCTCTCGGTTAATCGTATTTTTACCTAAAGGAGGGCAAAAAGCTGTTGGGTCGAAAAAGATATCGATATCTTCTGAAAATCTTTGAATGAGATTTCAGCCTTTGGATAAACTCGTACCCCCTTTAAAAATGATTTTGGTTTGATTGATAATCCTTAGCGCTTCTTTGACAAAGTAGTCTTTCTCAATAATAGCCTCTCTCATGCCAGGGGAATTACAATATTCTGCTGCACGAATAATCGCTTGTTCGAAGTCAGGATGTTCAAATAGTTTCATGGGGCTTTGAATCCTTTGCTTGCCATTGTTTAGCGTATTTTAAAGTAATTAAATTTCCAAAATCGAATCTAGAAAGAGGATTTAAACTTTTTTTCAAAGAAAGGAGAACGTCTTTTCGACTTCCAATTTGCTGCCCTATTGCACCCAGCATAGCTCTGACACGTGGGGGTTCTGACTCAGCAACGTGAATTAAACGTTCAAATTGACCTTTTTCTCGAAAATGTTCGAGTAGTTTATTGACTGTTTCTTCAGGAGAAAATTCACTACTCTTCCCTCCTTGGCGGAGAAAATCTAAAATAGCGGTATCTTTGTAAGAGAGTTCTTTCCATGATTCAGGTCTTCTAGTGTGTACAATTGTTTCTTTGCCTACAATTAATCGTGGAAGGCTGAGTTTGTTTGTTGCTACCTCTATTTTTGCGGCATTCTGTGTTGTAAAACCCAATAAATTAGAAGCAGAATTACCAGCAGGGAAAATTCTATCCTTTTGGTTGCTTAATGAACGAAGTTGGCTAGGATTCGGTTTACTCTGACCAAATGCCGTTTGTCTTGGGCGATAGTATAATCCCTTACCCAATCTTTGGATAACTTCTTGCCGAGTTAAGCGAGATAGCGCTTGTGCGACTGCTGGGAAAGGCATATCCTTAAAGTCGGCTAATCTCCAAACCCGTTCTCCACCAGCTTCGACTTGTTTTCGAACACTTTCCGCCACACTTATTGAGCTCGATTTTCTTTTTTTAGTCTTTCTCATAACTCAATTATCGATAAAAACTACTTATGGTGTCAAGTTTCTTTGTTGTAAAACTTGACATTCTGAACGGAATTTCACATTTTACTATCTGTACATCTCAGTCAGAGTGTGTTAATCTATGCGAGACGAAGTTGAGAAATTTTATGAGGAAAATCTTTTAGAGAGTGTTGGTTGAAAATGTGATAGGCCTGTTGAAGCGATTTAAAATCATTTCGGATCGCTATAGAAATCGATGAAAAAGATTTGGACTATGATCAACCTCTTAGCTGGTTTGTATAATTTTGAGCTTAGGTCGGATTTTTGAAAGAACTCTATTATATATCATTAAGTATGGGCTTCAAATTGCGAATATTTTCTGCTATACTATTTCTATTTAGGGAAACTCATAAGCAAAAAATGAAAGAGTAATAAAAATACTAATCAAAGGAACTTATTAATGAAAAAAGTTAATATTAAAGAGAAGTTTCAATTATTTGATCAATATTGGACTCCAAAAATTCTAGGAGAATTAAATGGAAATCAGGTCAAGATTTTCAAGGCAAAAGGTGAATTTGTTTGGCATCAACATGAAAATGAAGATGAATTTTTTCTTGTCATTGAGGGTCAATTGAAAATCAAACTGAAAGACCGTGAAATTGTTCTTAATGAAGGAGAATTTTTTATTGTTCCAAAAGGTACAGACCATCTTCCTTACGCCGATAATGAAGCACATGTTCTACTTTTTGAACCAAAGCAAGTTCTCAATACAGGAGACGCTATTTCAGAAAGAACAGTAGAAAATCCAAAATGGCTTTAATAAGGTTTTAGTTACGAAATTATTAGGAAAAAAGCAATAGTAACGGGTGCCACTAGAAGTATTGGAAGGGCTATCACTATTACATTTGCCAAAGAAGGAGCCGACGTAGTCATTAGCTATCACTCAGATGAAAAAGGAGCAAATAGTACCGTTAGCACTATTGAGCAACTTGGCAGGTTGGGAAAAGGTTTTTTTGCTGACTTCTCACAAACTGAAGGAGTGGAATTTTTTTCAGCAAGTAATTGATTGTTTAGTTATGTTAATATTTTAGTTAATAATGCTGGTGGATATGATAAAAGCCATTTTTTAAATTTAAATGTCAATAAGTTTGAGAATGTCTTAACAGTTAGTGTTTCTGTTCCAATTTTGCTTACTCAGTTGACAGTTCAAAATATGATTTAATGCGAAATCTCTTTTATTTTGGATTCTTTAGAATTTACTTGGGCAAATTAGATAAAATAAGAGAGATTTGGCAGAAGTCTATTTACTGAAAAATGAAAGCCACCTATACTTTTCACAGTTTGAACTCTGATTAAAGAGTATATACTCCTTTCAGCTTTCAACAGGAAGGAGTATATAACTATTTCTCTATTAAGCGGCCATGGCGGAATTGGTAGACGCGCTAGATTCAGGTTCTAGTCGGGGCAACTCGGTGGATGTTCGAGTCATCTTGGCCGCAATTTAGAACTACAAATCACCTATACTTAAACAGTTTAAATCCTGCTATTTTATAGATCTTAGAATGGTCCCAATGCATTGATTTGAATTGTAGTCGATAACTTCAGCATTATCTACTGCAGAAGGACCAGCCTAATGATTCAGAAAATTCGCAAATTCAATCGAGACGAATATATACTCATTCCAGTTGAAAGCTGCAATTTCGGCTGTGCCAAAGCCTCGGGCTTCAACGATCAAAAATGGGTTCATATGAGTATATGGACCAATTTTTGATCGTTGAATCGCGAGAACTTTCGCATTGCCCAAATTGCAGCTTTCAACTGGAATGAGTATAGATAATCTCAGTGCTACACCTACAAAGGCCAGCGTTTTGTTGATTGATAAGAAGAGAATTCTTCATTTACTCAACTGAGTTTATATAATAAAAATAAGCAATATAGCTCTTGAAAACTTTATCCAGATGGCCTAAATTAGTATCTCTACTATGTTGGATAGCTCTTATGTATAAGTATAATATTAAAAATATTCGTAACTTTTCTATTATTGCTCATATTGACCATGGAAAGTCTACGTTAGCTGATCGCCTGTTGGAACTCACTCATACTGTCGCAGCACGTGATATGCAAGAACAGCTATTAGATAATATGGACCTTGAGCGAGAGCGTGGCATTACGATCAAGGCTCATCCTGTGACCATGCATTATGAAGCAAAAGATGGGCAATTTTACCAAATCAATTTGATTGATACGCCGGGACATGTAGATTTTACATACGAAGTTTCGCGGTCTTTAGCCGCTTGTGAAGGGGCTTTACTTGTTGTCGACGCAGGCCAAGGAGTTCAGGCCCAAAGTTTGGCTAATGTTCATTTAGCTTTAGAAAGGAATTTAGAGATTGTCCCTATCATCAATAAAATTGACCTTCCTTCCGCTGACGTAGAAGGAGTTCGGAAACAGATTGAGGATCTGATTGGACTAGATGCATCTGATGCCATAGGCTGTTCAGCTAAGACAGGATTAGGCATAGAAAACGTTTTAGAGAGGATTTTAAAGGCTATCCCTCATCCTAAAGAACCTGAAGATAATATCTTAAGAGCCCTGGTCTTCGACTCTCATTATGATATATATCGAGGCGTGATGGTATATCTTCGTATCGTGAGTGGCGAAATTAAAAAAGGTTCTCTCATCAAAATGATGGTAACAGATAAAACTTTTGAAGTTTTAGAAGTGGGTATGTTTACCCCTCAGGAAACACCTGTTGATATTTTGCGTCCAGGGGAGGTAGGCTATATGATTGCCAACATTAAAAATACAACTGATGTAAAGATTGGAGATACTATCACTTTGCAGAAACGTCCTGCCTTAGATCCTTTGCCTGGTTTTCGCCTAATTTCTCCTGTGGTCTTTGCAGGTATCTACCCAATCGAATCAACGGATTTCGAGGCTTTGCGAGATGCTTTAGTCAAGCTACAGTTAAATGATTCAGCGCTTCATATCGAACAAGAAAGCAGCACTGCGCTGGGTTTTGGCTTTCGATGTGGCTTTTTAGGGCTTCTTCATTTGGAAATTGTTTTTGAGAGAATTCAACGTGAATTCGATATTGATATTATCTCTACAGCACCTAGTGTGATTTATCGATTTGCTTTAGCTGATGGGACTATGAAAGAGGTCGATAATCCTGCTCATTATCCTGATCCCACCCATATTGAATATGTTGAAGAGCCATGGATCAAATGCCATATTATGGCCCCTTCTGAATATTTAGGAGCCATTATGAATTTAGGTATGGAGAAGCGAGGGATCTGTACTAAAACCGAAACTATGGATGCTAGACGTCTGCTTCTGACCTATCGTTTTCCCCTTAATGAAATCATCACAGACTTTAATGATAAGCTAAAATCCGTTACGAAAGGCTATGGCTCTTTTGATTATGAATTTGATAGATACGAGAAAAATGATATTATTAAATTGGAAATTCGAGTGAATGAAGAGCCTGTTGATGCCTTTTCTTGTCTAGTTCATCGCTCAAAAGCAGAAAGCCGAGGTCGTGCTATTTGTGCTAAACTTATTGAAGTTATCCCTCAACAGCTCTTTAAAGTTCCCATCCAAGCAGCCATTGGAGGCAAGATTGTAGCTCGTGAAACTATTCGAGCTATGACAAAAGACGTGACAGCAAAATGCTATGGAGGCGATATTACACGAAAGCGCAAATTATGGGAGAAACAGAAAAAAGGAAAGAAGCGCATGAAAGAAATTGGAAAGGTCAATATTCCACAAAGTGCATTCATGGAAGTTCTGAAAGCCGGAGGGGGTTAACAGCATGAGTGGTGGGTCAAAATGCAAGGCAACGACAAGTAGAAGCAGGTAAATGGAAAATTGGTCATCGATTGGTTTGATCTATACTATTATACACAAGTGAGCTCAAAAATTGGAATTTTGGCTATGCCAAAGCTTCGGGCTTCAACAATCAAAAATGGGTCCATACGAGACTTCATATGAACCGATTTTTGATCGTTGAATCGCGAGACTTTGGCGTAGCCGAAATTCCAGCTTTCAACTGGAATAGAGTATAGAAAGCCGAAGACAGTACCCTTATCAATTGCATCATCAGTATTTTTAGAAAATTTATGTTAATTAGGAAAATTGTCTTATGTCTGTTGAAGCTCCAGTTTTAACTGTGCAAAAAAAATCGAGTTGCTTCCATCCTGGTCAACTTGCTCAATTAGATCGCTCCCGTATTCCTAATCATATTGCTATTATTCCTGATGGCAATCGTCGCTGGGCTAAAAGACGCTTAACTTCTACACAAGAAGGACACTATGAGGGGGCTGATACTTTAATGGAAATTGTTAAAGCTGCTCAAGAGATCAAAGTTAAAACTCTTACTCTTTATTCCTTTTCCACAGAAAATTGGATGCGACCTAAGGAAGAGGTAGCAACTCTAATGGGACTTTTTACTAATCGTCTGATTTATCAACGCGAAGAAATGGTGCAGAATGGGATCAAGTTAGAGACTATCGGAGATTTGAGTCGCCTTCCCTCTTTTTTAAATATAGCTATCCAAGAGACTAAACAAGCCACACAAGCCTGTAATAAGATTCAACTTGTCTTAGCGCTCAATTATGGAGCACGCGATGAGCTTTCTCGTGCATTTAAAGCAATGGTAAATGATTATGATCAAAAGCTTTTAAAGAAGGAAGATCTTAATGAATACACAATTGCTCAGTACTTAGATACTACTCCATGGAAAGATCCTGAACTATTGATTCGAACAGGAGGGGAATGGCGTGTCAGCAATTTCCTTTTATGGCAAATCTCTTATTCAGAAATCTATATCACATCTGTTTTATGGCCAGATTTTACACCACACCACTTGCTAGAAGCTATTGTGAATTATCAAGGTCGTGAACAGCGAGGAGGAGCGTGATTCACTATGTCGAGTCAACTGAAGCAACGTCTCTTTCTCGGAAGTTTGGGAACTCTTCTCTTAGCCATTGCCATCTATTTTTCTTATTCTCCATTTTTTAAACTTCTTTTTATTGTACTCAATATTATCATTATTGGACTAGCTCTTTTAGAATACTATTACCTTGTCCAACATAAGGGATTACATCCTCTAGTTATTTTAGGCCTTAGCTGTAGTACCGCTTATATTGTTGCCATCTATTTAAGCCTTCAATATCCTTTCCTTTCTTATCTTCCTCTGTTGATTCTTCTAGCTACCTTAGCCCTTTTTTTTCTTGCTTTTTTTAAAGGAAGGCCTGACCCCTTAACTCATTTAGCTACTACCTTATTCGGATTTGCCTACTTAGTTATCCCTCTTAGTTGTGTGATGAAAATTAATTATTTTTTTCCCATTCATTCTCAACAAGATGGACGTTTGTGGCTCGCTTACGTATTAGCTATTACAAAAGTCACAGATATAGGTGCCTATTTTTTTGGTAAATTAATGGGTAAGACCAAGCTTGCTCCTCATATTAGCCCTAAAAAAACAGTGGAGGGGTTCTTAGGAGGTTTATTCACCGCTTTAACTATTAGCCAGGTTTTTTATTTCTCTAATTACTATCTCGCCCCTCATTCCTTTTTTCAGATGACGAGATGGGAAAGCATCTGGCTTGGGCTTCTTCTTAGTCTTTTATCTCAATTTGGGGATCTGGCTGAATCTGTTTTAAAACGCGATGCAGGTGTTAAAGATAGTAGTAACCTCCCTGGGCTGGGAGGAATCTTGGATGTTGTTGATTCTCTTGTCTTTACAGTGCCTTTCATGTATCTTATATTAGAAATGAAATTCCATGGATCTCCCTAATATTCTATTAAAGACCAATCATGATTATTACAATAGATGGACCTGTAGCAACAGGTAAAAGTACAATAGCCAAAAAATTGGCAGAATCCCTTGATTTTATTTTTTTCGATACAGGTGCCATGTATCGTATTTTGACCTATGCTATTCTCAAATACAAAATTAACATGCATCATCCCGAACAATTAGCGGAGTTTTTAAAACATTTTCAGTTTGATATCAAGATGTTGGGAAAAGAGCACCATTATTTCATGAATGGAGAGGATGTCACACAAAAGATTCGCGGACAAGAGGTCACATCGACAGTCTCTAAAGTTTCAGCCATCAAAGCTGTGCGAGATAGGTTAGTGGCCATCCAGCGTGAATTGGCCATTGGGGTCAATGCCGTATTTGAAGGAAGGGATATGGGGACGATTGTTTTCCCTCAAGCTATTAAGATTTTTTTAACGGGACGCGATGATATACGAGCTAAGCGTCGTTATGAAGAGCTTATTTCTAAGTATCCTGAAGAGGCAAAAAATTTAACATTAGAAAAATGTTTAGAAGAGATTAATAAGCGAGATCTTTACGATTCTACTCGAGAGCATTCTCCTTTAATACAAGCACAAGATGCCTTTATCATAGATACATCCGATTTGACGGTGGATGAGATTGTCTTTAAAATCTTGGAATACTATCAATCTTTTCTTAAAAAGAGACACAATTTATTGAATGGTAGTTAAAGTTCGTCATGAATATTTTTTTATGCTTGGTTACTATTTTATTAAGAGTTCTTTTTCGTATTTGTTATCGCTATAAAGTCTACGGGATCAAGAAAATTTACCAAGGAGGAGCTATTATTGCCCCCAACCATGTCTCTTTTTTAGATCCTCCTTTAGTGGGCATTGCCTGGCCAGAAAAAACTTACTATCTTGCTCGAGCCAGCCTTTTTCACCCTTTACCTATAAAATTATTATTAACAAGTCTGCAAGCTCATCCTGTCCATAGCTCTTCTCAAGATATAGCTTCTTTTAAGGCGATTTGTCATTTATTAAGTGAAGAAAAAAAGGTGGTCATTTTTCCCGAGGGAGAACGTTCGAAAGACGGTTGCTTAAAGCCGCTCAAAATTGGTGTAACTGCATTGGCACTTAGAACTAAATGTCCTATTATTCCTGTTTATATCGATGGAACTTTTGACGCATGGCCACGCTCGAGACGTCGACCTAAATTAACAGGCAAGGTAGTCTGTATTTTTGGTCAGCCTATTTTCATGGATCCTTATCTTGCTTTAGGAAAGAAAAATGCCCAAGAAATGTTAACACAGCAAGTTCAACAATCAATTGAAAATCTACGCGAGTGGTTTAAGAGCGGGGCTATTGGGGATCCTCCTTAGATAAGAATACAACTATAAGCTATGAAGTGAATTGTAAAAGCCAAGCTTTTGCTGTCAACTCTTTACTAGTAGCATGTTCAATAAGTTCACTCCAGCTTACGCTATTACCTAGCTTAAACAGCTTTTCATTGAGAAACTTGCCTGTTTCTTTGGAAGCAAATACTGGAATTTTTTGCTCAAGAGTTGAGGCGAAAAGTTCGCCTAAAAGGTAGCTAAAATAATATACAGGAGCTAAGCTTATATGATATTTTGCTGCCCAGTCGCATTGGCTTGAGCTGCCAGACGATTTGATTTTCTGAAACCTTTCTACCATTTCCCACCACAGCCGGTTTAAGTTTTGGTCTGGATTGCGATAGAGTTCCCGTTCAAAATAAGTCATCACAAGGACCCATCTGCTGAAAATCAGCTGTCGACGTTTCAAGCTCACTTCCGCTCTCTCTTTTAATGCTATAGTTGAACGTATTGATAATTGTTCAAGAGATTTGAAGCGATAAGCCTGCCTTCCTGCCAGAAGTGCCATTGCTTCCGTGGTAATCATGTGAGGAGGCTCTTTTAAAAGCCAAGGAAGTTGAGGGGAATAGCCGAGTTCATAAACAGCATGACCAAGCTCATGAAGGAATGTTTCCAGCCACTTTATCGTTGGTTGTATGTTATTTAAAGTGCGTACATCTCCTTCTCGATCGATATGAATGCAAAAAGCATGTTGATTCTTTCCCGGGCGTTCAAAATTGTCACTCCGTTTAAGAATTTCTTCGACGTCAAGATCCATTAATTGATAAAACCGTCTTGCTGCTTCGATAATGTTTACATCTTTTACAAGTTCATCCAGTACTGTAATATCAATAGGATCTTCTTGACAAAAAGGCTCAGACCATGCCCAAGGGCCTATTGAGTCTTTAGAAACATTAAATCGCTTGGCTGCACTTACATTGATTTCATCGATTACCTGCAAATAGGCGTCGTCTGATTCTACAGCAAGACGGTCCAAAGTATCAAATAACCATTTTCCGTTCACTTCTTGTAGCTCGAGCTGCATGGAAAAATAATCTTGGTAGCCTAGGCTCTTGGCTGCTTCGTTTCTTAGATGGACAAGCTTAAGAATATGTGAAGCTAACACTTTGCCGATCTGTTTAGAAGCTTCCCACGCGTCTTTTCTGACTTTTATATGATTTTCTTTCTTTAAAATCTCTCGGATATTATTTTCTGAAATAGCTTTGCCATCTATCTGAGGTCTAAAATTAGAATAAAGAAGAGAAAGATTGGCCTCTTCTTGCGTTATCTTTTCAAGGAGTTCTTTTGCTATTAAATTAGGTTTGAACATCCTAATTAAAACATTAAGCTGTCTCTTTAAAAGAGGATCGTTAAGGTGGGAATCTCTATCCCAAGCAAGAAGCTGTTTGAATGTTTCTTTGTCATTAAAAAGCACACGGAATTCTGTTTCCAGTTCGGCTTTCAGTGCAGCTGCATCTTTGCTGCCTGTCGTTTCTAGAATCCAAGTTGCCTGGTTAACTTGCTTGTTTTTTTGTTTTACTTTTGGAACAAAAGAAGCGAGAAATTGGTTGAAAGACACGCTTGTGACCCCTAAATAACAATCTAATTAGTGTTTTATCAACATTTAAATTTTGCTAGTCTAGAAAAATAAGCACTCTAAGTCAATCTATTTCATGGATTCTTTTTTTCAAATTTTGCAGAAATGACTCTAATTTTTCCCTCTCTTCTTTTCTTAGGTGATCAATAAAAAGGACTCCATCAATGTGATCATTTTCATGCATAATTACTCTTGCTTGCCAGCCAGAGAATCGCTCTTTGACTGTAATGCCTTCAAGGTTAGTGTATTCAACGGTTATCTCCTTAGGGCGTTCAACATTGGCATGTATTGTAGGTATGGATAAGCATGCTTCTGAAGTTGTCCAAGTTTCCTCACTAGGTGAGGATAATGTAGGATTAATAAAAACTTTGACTTGACCTAGTTCAAATTTATCTTCTTCAACCTCAATAGGAAGGCGGATGATAAATAATCTGATAGAATGATGAATCTGTGGAGCAGCTAAACCGACCCCATTATAAGCATCCATCGTTTCTATCATTTCTTCGACAAGTTTTTTTATATCTTCTGTTATCTCGATGGTTTTAGCTTTTTTTCTTAGGATAGGATCTTCATAATAGGCTAAGGGTAATAGTCTAAGCTCTCCTATAGTAACAAGATGTGGTGCGTATCCCTTGGTAGATTGACCATCTCGATATAACCATCGATTTCCTATTTTTTCAAAATAACTTTTTTCGGTAAATGTAGCATCATGATCCTTTTGTGTGATATGGGCTGTAAAAGTCACTGTTGCAATGCAATTTTGTTCTTTAAAGTCTAGAATATCGAGTTTATTAAATGTGGCACTTCGAAAAAGTTGAGAGATGTTGCGCTTCCAGGAAAATTTATTTTCAGAGTATTGAGGGCTTGCGGGATGGGTTGTTTCTATGATGTATGTAGGATTGTCCATTGCATAAGCAGCATATCGTGATCGCATAAGCTGAAGGGCATTTTCTGGAAGATCGCCTTGGTGAAAACGCTTACAACATTTATCATATGTAATTCCACTAGAACAAGGACAGAGGTTTTCAGAAATATTCATTATTTGAACAAATACTCCATTTTAAACTTTATGCTGTTGCAGATTTAGATCTTTTTCTCCCTTGAGCTGCATTGCCAAAATAGATAGGTAATAAATGAATACGCTATACACACAATCTCCTAAGAATTGACTCATAAGAAAGGGAATTGCTGCCAGGTAACAAAGACCTAATCCAGTTAATGTCTTTGGATATAAAGGATCGACAAGCCATACGCCAAAATTTGTGAGCAAAAAGAATAAAAGTGAGGAGATGATTAATAAAAATAAATTGAAGCCTAGCGATTTTTTTAAATTAACCCAATAGCTTATTAAGGCGATTGCTCCATAGCTAAGATAAACGAAAAGTTGAGTGCTATGAAAGCCGATGACGAGATCGCTAAGAAGCATAATCGCAAGCAATATAGATAAAGATTTTTTTAAGCTACCTAATGAGGATACGCCAAATAGAGCTATTGCATTGATGGCTGTGAAGTTAGCGGGATGAGGGATGAATCGACTGATGATTCCTAAAGCAATAAATCCTAGCACTGATAAAAATGACATGTTAAACGACGTTAGGAGTTAATTTGTCTGTTTGAAAATAGTTTAATAAAAAGAGGTCATTTTTGACTAGAGAGATTTTGATAGGATGGCTTATCAAGTTTTTGATATTTTAAACCTCTGTAGAAGGCTCTGTTGCATAAATAGACCTCTTTCGAAATTTGCTTTGTTTGAAAAAATGAATTGTTTTTGAGCAGATTGATTGCCAAATTTTGAAAGCATATGTGCACATATGGTTAAAAAATTTGGCAATCAAGATGCCGAAAAGAATCATTTTAGCAAACAAATGAAATTTCGAAAGAGGTCTAATAGCTTTATTTCGTGTTCTTGGCAGCTCTGAAGCCTGTGTAGATATCTGAATGGCTAGGAGGCAAAGACAGACGTTCAGACACTCGCACACCTTCTGCTAGGCTATCGTAACATCCTCCTTTGATAATTTTCTTGGTCTGAGAACGATCGAATTCATCCCAATTAGAGACCCACTCCCATACATTTCCACTCATGTCATAAGCTCCAACAGAGCTTCTTGCATCGTGAGTGAAAACTGGCGTTCGATCTTGAGCCGTTAAGGGCAAGGCATTGAGTCCATTATAAAAGCCGACTGATGTAGTTAGAACTTGGGGAGTAGAGAGGCGTGCTTGATTTCGATAATTAGCCCATGTTCGATCGATAGCATCCCGTCCAAATCCAAACAGATATCTTTTTACTATACCATTAGGTTGTAGTAAAGACATGCCTGCTGCTTTTTCCCACTCTGCCTCAGTAGGAAGACGATAGCCATGGTCACGGCAATAAGCATTAGCGCCGTACCAAGTCACCTCAATAACGGGATGATTTTCTTTTCCAGGCAAAGGAGTAATCAATATACCATCTGGAGTTTTTTGTGTACTAAGCTGAGCTAAAGGATTAGCTTCTATTGTTTTACATATCAGAAAACCTTCTGAATCTAAAATATAGCCGGTTTGGTTAGATTGCCAAATGACTTTATTTTCCTTTAAAGCTTGATTTAGCCAGTTAGCAAATTGGATGTTGGTCACTTCATAGATTCCTATTTCGAAAGCTGGAATATAGACAATCTGCTCTGGCCTTTCGTTGCGTTTATTATCTGTAAAAGGATCACCGATGATAGCTTCACCAGCAGGAACTAAAACAAAGGCATCTTTTGGTTTATAAATGCTTTTTATTTTACTGTCATTTAGGTTAGTTGAAGCAAGGATGCCACTTTGAACTTTAGTGGGTAGAGAAGTGAGAACCGGAAGAGAAGTCGAGAAGGGCATAGGTTTAACTGGAACTTTTTCGCCAGATTTGGATGTTACATCATAGGCTAAGTAAATCTTCTGTGGAGAAGAGGCTCTTACATTTACTTCAATAGGTTTGAGAGATAGAGTATCGGGCGCTAAAGATTCGTATGTAATTAAGTATCTCCCTTCAGGTAGATAAAGTGAACGGATTTGATGAGTCACTTCTTCTAGATACGCTTCTTTGTTAGATCCGTAGGGATGAATCATCACAGTAAAATGCTCTATATTACTACTTAGTGTAACACAGCCTGATCTTTGGTAACCCACTCTGATTTGAGAGTTTTGATTATAAGAAATTAAAACTCTTTGAGATGAAGGAGCTACAAAAAACTTAGGATCAGGACTAAAAAAATGAACGAGATAATAACCGGGATCTAAATTTGAAAAAAGATAGGAGGTTCCTCTTCCTTGTCCAATTAAGGTTCCTTCTTCCCGATTTAATGTGAAAATAGCTTCATTTGTATCAGTTAAAACCTCTATAGACCCCTTGTGGTTGAATTGGGGAGTGATTAAAGTATGCTGTCCTTTTACAATGGAGAAATGTTCTGGAGGAGGAATCGCTAGAGAAAGAGGAACTGTGTAAGAAATGGTGTATTCTCCTGTTGGTAAAGGGCCACTATACCAACTAATTTTTCCGTTGGTAGGAATCAGATTAACCTGAATAGTAGGAATATTTTCTTCAAGCGAGCGCAAGGTAATGGCAATGCTCTCTTCAGAGGGTAAAGAGCTTTCTAAATCAATATAGCCCATATCTCGCTGATAGTAAATTTCAGCTTTAGAAGGTCGTCCTTTTTCAACATGGAAGAAACCTTTAGGGTTAATCTTCACAGTATAACCTGAGATATCTTCTGCAATAATATAGTAATTACGACCTGCAGGAATAGGAAGATTGGAAAGAGAATTTTTTGAGATATAAATAACTTGGCCTCGCTGCATTAACTTCCATTCAACAGGACGATTAATATTAAGAGAAAAATTAACCAATCTGATAGGGACAACAGAGATAGGAATCAAACGACGTGAAGTAAAAGGGAGAGGAGGCAAGGCTGCTATATCGAGAAAAGATTTGGCTTCTGTTGCAGGTAATATAGCATTATTTGTCTGACCAGAGGCTAAAGTAGGTTGAGTTGAGTGATAAAGCTTAATCTCTTGATCGATTTTGATGACATCTCCTGAAAGCAAAGTAAATTCTTTGGGAGGAACATCTTCGAATAAGCGATCCCGGTTTGGAATTAAAAATTGAACGGTATAGCGGCCAGCGGGTAGATGACTGATGACGACTGTGCGTGCAATATAAGGATGGTTATTGACAACAAATTCATCCTTTTTAGGGTAAAGTGTGCGCTCTTGATTGGCATTGATTAGCCAAAAGTGAATGCGATCTAATCTTTCTCCTTGCTGATTTGTCTGATAAGTAACAATAACAGTTCCGCTCTCTGGTATTGTCTGCCCTTTTAAACCATAAGGAATAATAAGATAAAATAAAAAAGCTAGAAAAAACCTTTTCAATAATCGTTCCACTGTTTACCTCTTTTAGTGGTAGACCCCTGCTCGTTTTATACGTATATCAAAAATAGAAAAATCTAACAGAATTATTTTTAATTGAATTTTACAAAATACCTAAAATTCATGTTACAGTAAATAAAGCAATGTAAAGATCGCATTCATTAGGAAGTGGTTATAGCATATTTATAACTCACCTTACGCAAAAAGAGTGGCATTTGGACTGAGCCAAAGCTCCCATGATTCAACGCCTGTCAGTCACCCTATATAAGGAAATATAGGGTGACTGACGGGCGTTGAATCATGGGGCTTTGGCTCAGTCCAAATATCGTTATTTTTGCGTAAGGTGAGTTTATAATGCAAGTTCCGATGAATTCAAGCAGGATTCTGTTAGATCAGGAGGTTTTATTCGAAGAAATAAACAATATACTCATCCCAGTCCAAAGTGAGAATTTGGGCAATGCGAAAGCTCTCGGGTTTCAACGATCAAAAATGGGTCCATATACTCATATGAAACAATTTTTGATCGTTGAAACCCGAGAGCTTTCGCATTGCCCAAATTCTCACTTTGGACTGGGATGAGTATATGTCCGAGAACAAAAACGATTAACATATGCAATATCTGCTTAAATTCAAATGGTTTACATATCGAATTCACGTTACTGATATAGGGAGAATCAAGATTTATCAAGATTTTAAAGGTTTTATGTGATATTTTGATTAGATTTATAAAAATTATTATAGATTATCTACTCATTCCATTCATGATGACCGGATTAGCGAAAAGTTTTTTTATTGAATCTTATCAACGTTCCCCTTGGAAAATTTCTGAAAGACAGCCTGGACTACCTACATGGCCACTTTTTGAAGCCTTTTTAGCAAAACAAAGGCTTTCGTATCTCGATTATATTTTAACACGTAAGTTATTACGTCATCATCCTCATATAGGCCAAGAAGTTGCTTTCTTTATATGCCATCTTATTTTAGCTGCAAAGGGAGGACATTTATGTGTTCGTATAGATCAAAGTAGTTTATTACCTACTCATGAACAGCTTTGGCAGCAAGAAGGGACAAATTCTCTCTCTTCTATAGAGCTTCAATTATTAAAGGAGCTTATCATGACTGGATTGCAGCAAGTTCCATCCTCCTTAATAACGAATATTACAATATCCGCTAATGAAGAATTTCCTCTTACACCTTTATGTCGTTACCACAATCTCTTTTATTTACAACGTCATTGGGTTTTTGAATCCATTTTTTTCAGACATTTCAAACGGCTTTTCTCTGATAGTCCTAATCTTCAACTGGATATGAATCAAATCCAAACAGAACTACTATTCTTATGCCAGCAGGGTGTCTTATTAGATGAACAGGTTCAGGCTATTATAAGAGGATGTACTTATTCGGTTTCATTTATTACAGGTGGACCTGGAACAGGTAAAACATATACAGCAGGGTATTTCATTAAGATTTTTTGGCAAAGTCTTTCTTTAGCTCAAAGGCTAGATTGTAAAATTGTATTAACAGCTCCCACGGGAAAGGCCGCAGCTAATTTACAGAAGAGTTTAAGTAACGTGATGGCAGGAATCGATGGGTTTCCTTCTGTAATATCTAAGACTTTGCATGCCTTATTAGGTATAAAAGGTTCGCAGGCCAGCTTACAGGACAAACCTAGATTGGATGCTGATTTGATTTTGGTAGATGAAAGTTCCATGATAGATATCAAGATCATGGCTTCTCTTTTTGAAGCAGTCAAGGAAGGAGCTCGTCTGATTTTGCTAGGAGATCCGCATCAATTGCCATCTGTTGAAGCGGGAAGTGTATTTGCTGACTTAATTCGCCTATATAGCAAGCAGGAGGATTATACCGTTCCTTGTTGTACACAACTACGTGTCTGCTTGCGGGCTGATTTACGCTCTATTGTAGAATTTGCGAAGACAATCAACCAAGGAAACGCTGATAAAGCTTTAAAAATGTTCCAGGATAAGTTAGAAGGTATCAAGCATTTTATTTTGCCCAATGATTGGAAGGTGGCATGTCAGATTTTTCTTCGCCAGATAGGACCTTATTTCCCTTCAATTATAAAGAAAGGTATGGCTCCTAATCACTTATTAAACTTATTTAACACGATTCGCCTTCTTTCTCCAATGCGTAAAGGGCCCTTTGGAGTGAATGCTTTGAATCAATTGTTGTGGACACATGTGAGTCAGAAACAGCATGTAGTAGGTTGGTTAGCGGTTCCCATTATAATTGTTACCAATGACTATCAGCAAGATCTCTTTAATGGAGAAACAGGAGTATTAATGCGTAGGTTACCTTTACGGGGCTTAAATGGTGCCAATCTTCATCTAGATGATTACGCTTTATTTCCTTCTAGAGAAAATGAAAACAATGTACGAAGGATTCATGCTGTGTTACTGCCTAAATATGAATATGCTTATTGTCTTTCTGTACACAAAAGTCAAGGGAGTGAATTTGATCGTGTTATCCTTGTCATGCCAGAAGGCTCAGAATTATTTGGCAGAGAGGTGTTCTATACGGCTGTGACTCGAGCTCGCAAGCAATTAGAGGTCTATGCTTCAGAGTTAGTGATCTGTAAAACTATTGCTCAGCAAGGGGTGAGGTTATCGGGAATTGATCAACGTTTTGATGAATAGGATCTCTATTCTCAGCTCTCGCACAGACATTCAAGAGAGAAGGAGTTAGTAGACGTTTTTTAGTGCAATGGTAATTAACTCGGCTAAGCCTACATCTTCTGGCAGTTCTTTAAGGCTTTGCTTAATCGCTTTCTGGGCTGTACTTTGATTATATCCTAGATTAACTAAGGCGAGAATAGCATCTTGAGCTTGTAGTGTTTTTGGATTTTGCCATGTTTGTACAGTTAAATCTGATGGTTGAGGCAACAGCGTAGCTGGTAATTTATCACGCAACTCAATCACCAATCTCTCAGCTATCTTTTTTCCTATTCCTGGTACCTTGCATAAAGAGGGAAAGTCTTGATGCATAATGGCTGTTTTAAGTTCACTGAGAGATAAATGACCAATGAGACTTAATGCGAGTTTTGGCCCAATCCCTGTTATATTGATTAAAATCTCAAATACATCTCGTTCTTGTATAGTCAAAAAGCCATAAAGAGTATGAGAAAACTCGCGTATCACTAAACTTGTATAAAATTGAATATTCTCCCCTATCGATGGCAATTGACAAAGCGTGCTACAGGGAATAAAGATTTGATACCCAATTCCTTGAATATCTACGATTGCATGTAAAGAGCTATAAGATATAAGAGTTCCTTTTAAATAAGAAAACATGATTTTAATTCCTAGATTTCAACCTCTTGAAGAAGATAATCCGCTGTTTGTGCATGGCAAATGGCTAAAGCTAACGCATCGGCAGCATCTTCTGGATAAGGGAGGTGAGATAGATTAAGTAGCCTTTGTATCATTCCCTGAACTTGAGATTTACTTGCTCTTCCGTTGCCAACTACTGCTAATTTAGCTTTTGTAGGGGCGTATCCGAAAACTGAAAGCCCTCGTTTCTTAGCAACAATCATAATAATACCCGTTGCCATACCTAATTTAATAGCACTTTGTACATTTTTATGTATGTACTGTGTCTCTACGACTAAAACATGGGGCTGATATTTATCGATCAATTCTTCAACGCTGTTAAAAATGATTAAATAACGATCTGATAATTTTAAATCAGCTGGAGGACGAATGCAACCATAATCAATAGGGATATAGCTTCGCTCTTTGACTTCAATAAGGCCATAGCCACTAATCTTTGTCCCAGGGTCTATTCCTAAAATAATTTGGGAATTTTGAGTTTGTTTGTATTGACTCATGAAAATAAAACCAGTTCATATTTATACGCATTTTAAATTCATAAAACTTCTAAATGAATCTGAATAGAGCTAACTGTTAAGTTAGGATGGTGTGGATCTTGGGAGCTTAAAGGTTCAATACAGACAAAAGAAGCATGATCTGGATGATAGAGTTGCCAAGAATTTTCTTCACAGACACAGGAGTATTTCGTTCGTAGAGAGTAGGATGTTGTTTCCAATAAAATATCTCCTTTAAGTGGATGTGAATAGGGTCGAAAGGTAAAATCTGCCTCTTGGTTTAAATTAAAAGTTAAGCGGTGTTGAGAGTCTAAGGACCAATCGGATGGAATAGCAATAAGTTCTCCTTGTGAATTATGTATCTGGTTGCGCACTTCCGAGATGATACGTCCTTTACCATTAGGCAAAGTGTAGTAATAATGAATTCCTACAAGGGAATTGGTATCACTAACAATAGCTAAATCAAGAAACAAACCATTTGCTTTAAGTTCAGCTGAGAATTCCATTTTGAAGTTTTGCCCTTCTAGGGCAGAAAGAGGTTGTCCATTCCATACATTTTTACTTGATAAGAGAGCTTTAAAGCTAGTCGGCGTAGCTTCGACTTTCCATGGAGCATAGCGGGCAATACCATGTGAAAAAGGATCTGGAATTCCTTTAGCTCTAATACGTGCAATGTGAGGAAAAAGACTTTCATCTTTAATAGGAGGGATAGAGACAGCTCGTCGATGATGAAAATGGGGGCCAATCAAACTCCCTAAGCCTGCATAACGTTCCTCAAAAAGGCTTTTTGTCGATTGTTCAATAATCTCTAACGCACCTTTCTTAAAGCTAATCATATTCATTCCTTTATCAGGGAGAAAAGTCGCTTGTAAACATTCGCCTTGGTTTGTTTGATTTTCCAAGATAATCGGTTGCATTTTCAGATTCCTTTGTATTTTCTGATATATACTCATCCCAGTTCAAATTGAGAAGTTTCGGCTGTGCCAAAGCTTCGGGCTTCAACGATCAAAAATTAGTTCATATGAGTATATGGACCTATTTTTGATCGTTGAATCGCGAGAGCTTTCGCATTGCCCAAATTCTCACTTTGAACTGGGATGAGTATATACTCATTCCAGTTGCAAGCTGCAATTTGGGCAACGCGAAAGCTTTCATCTTGTCCAAATTTCCAGCTTTCAATTGGAAGGAGTATAATAACCCAATCCGATAAAATAGATCATTAATAGCCATAGAACAATAGTTGATAAGCATTGTTTAAGAGGAAATTTTTTTTGTAAAGTTGAATTGTGCGGATTTTGAGGATCAATCCAGGCATTCCACGATTGAGCAGCAAGCTTTTCAATTGCTTTTTGTGCTGCCCATTGATTTAAATAATGTTCTGGCCAGATTGTTTTTCCTTGGTAAGAGATGCCTTGCAGTAAGAATTGATAATTAGCTTGTGGAGCGAATTCCTCCTCAGTGAATGGAAGGATAGACCATTGAATATGAACTAAGGGAATTGGCTGATTTAATCGACTATAGTGGTACAATTGGATGCCTGCATAACTTGTATAAATAAAAACACCCAAGCTAATACAGCTTAAGAAAGCAAGCCAATAAGGATTTTGATGCATCAGGCCCTCTCTTTTCTTATTCTATAAGCGGTTTGATTAAGGAGTAAAATTCTTTAGGAACAGAGGATTCAAAGCAAAGCTTTTTTTTGGTAATGGGATGAGTAAAAGATAGAAGATGGGCATGAAGGCATAAGCGTTTAATGGGACTTGGTGGTCCTCCATATTTCTTATCTCCAATAATAGGATGGCCAGCCTCTTGGCAGTGCACGCGAATCTGATTCTTTCTTCCTGTCTCTAGTGTAAGATTGAGCCATGAATATCGCTTAGAGGAGGCTAAAACTCGATAATGTGTGATGGCTTCTTTTCCTAGATTGAGATTATCTGTTGTATGCACGGTATAGGTGTCATCTTCATATAAATAACTTTTCCATGTTCCAGAAGAAGGTTGCATGCATCCTTTGACAATAGCTGTATAAGACCGCTCGATATCATGGATTTCAAAAATAGCCTTTAATTGCTCGCGGGCATTCTCTTGAAAGGCAAAAAGCATGACTCCGGAAGTCTCTTGGTCTAGGCGATGAACGACATAGACTTTGCGAGGGCAATAGGTAGACTTTAAGATTGCGTGAGCTGTCTCTCCTTTCTCAAAAGCTGTAGCTACACTAAGTAGGCCAGCTGGTTTCTCAATAACAACTAGATCAGCATCTTCGTAAAGGATTTCAATTCCCTCTGCAATAAATTTTCTGCGATGGCTAACGGTAACTGTTTGCCCTTGGAGTATCCAAACATTTGATATCTTAGCTGGGACTTGATCAATTTGTACACGCCCTTCCTTAATCCAAGAACGTAAGGTTGTCTTAGAGCTTTGAGGAGATAAGTGATTAAGAGCCTCTAAAAGAGGAAGGGGGGTTAAAGCTGTGTATTTCATATATCCTTTAATTTTCTATATTATTCCTAGTGCTCTGTCTCATTAGTTTATGGTATTTGGGCTTCGTCAAAGACCCACGGTTAAAGGATGAGAAGTCGGTCAATATAAGCCACCGACTTCTCATCCTTTAACCGTGGGAGATTTCACGCTAGCCGAGATACCACAAACTAATGAGATAGAGCACTATTGCTCTGTACAGACAAAAACTTTAACCTCTTTGGATTTTGAAAAGCGAGAATTTTATCTGCCATCAAAAGAGAGGAAAGAATAAATACTTTGTTATCGGCAGTGCATAACTTTGTAAAAATAGCAGAATATTAACCTGAGTTTATTTCCTTGATTATTAGAGAAGATTTTCTCTTAGATCTTGTCCTTTTCTTTGAAGGGGATAGTCAAATGGCTATTTCCGAGAAAAAAAGGACGAGAGATAAGAGGAAAGATTCCTAAGAATCAAGGAAATAAACTCAAAACTCAGGTTATGAATATATAGACCCATTTGCAATCATCCAAAGCTTTAGCATAGCCAAAATTCCAATTTTTGAGTTCACTTGTTTATAATTGCTTATTCAAAAAGACGCCTATCATATACTCATCCCAGTTCAAAGTGAGTTAATAAGCGACGAGCTTTTGTTCAATTTTGAAAAAATTTTCTTAATGATATTCTAAACCTTAAATAAAAAGAGAGATGCCAATCAGCTCTAATTCATGCCTTAAAATTGAGGATTTTTTCAATCACTAAATCGATTTTTATTGATTTGGTGATGCGAATTTGTTGATATAGATTTATCACCAAAATAAGGATTCAAGGATGCAACATTTATTCATAGGTCGTAAAAGAGAGCTTCAGATGCTTGGAGAACTCTTTAAAAAGAAATCGGCCAGCCTTGTGGTTATCCGAGGCCGACGTCGTATCGGAAAGAGTCGCTTGGCGCAGGAATTTGCTAATAAAATACCCCATTATGTTTTTTCTGGGCTTCCACCAACAAGCGGCATTTCAGCTCTAGATCAACGAGAAGAATTTGCTCGCCAATTACAACGTGAAATGAAAATTCCTCTTCCAAGAGCTGAAGATTGGGGAGATTTGTTTTGGCATCTAGCTCAACAGGCTCAAAAGGGAAAGATCATCCTTGTTTTAGATGAAATTAGCTGGATAGGTTCAAAGGATCCTACATTTTTAGGAAAGCTCAAAACTGCTTGGGATCTCTATTTTAAAAATAACCCTCAGTTGATTCTTATCTTGTGTGGATCAATTTCAAGTTGGATTGAAAAAAACATCCTTAGCAGTACGGGTTTTATGGGGAGAATCTCTCTGGATATTGTTCTAGAGGAACTTCCATTGCATGAATGCAATGAATTTTGGAATGCAGAGCAAGAAAGAGTATCGGCTTTTGATAAGTTGAAAGTCCTTTCTGTTATAGGTGGTGTTCCACGTTATCTTGAAGAAATTTTGCCTAATCAAAGTGCTGAAGACAATATTCAGAGGTTGTGTTTTCGAAAAGAGGGTTTTCTTTTTAGTGAATTTGAGCGAATTTTTTCAGATTTATTCTCAACAAGAAGTGCTATTTACAAAACAATCGTCGAAAGACTAGCCGATGGTCCTTGTGAACTTAACGGCATCTATGCGGCTTTAAAGGTTGAAAAAAGTGGTGTTATCTCTGGTTATATGGAAGATCTCGTTACTGCTGGATTTGTATCTCACGACTTTACCTGGCATCTTAAAACAGGATTAGATTCAAAGTTAAGTCACTATCGTCTTAAAGATAATTATTTAAGATTTTACCTGAAATATATTGAACCCAATAAAAAGAAAATTGAAAAACAAGGACTGAAATTATTACCTCAATGGCAATCACCAATGGGATTACAATTTGAAAACCTTGTGCTTAGCAATAGAAAGACAGTACAACAAATCCTTAGCATTGATCCTTTAGAGATTGTAAATGACAATCCTTTTTTTCAACGTAAATCTAAAAATCGACAAGGTTGTCAAATCGATTATATGATCCAAACAAAATTTGGAACGTGTTATTTATTTGAAATTAAATTTAACAGTCAGGAAATCACAAGAAACGTCATTGATGAAGTAAAACAGAAAATTCGTAGTTTAGCACTTCCTAGAAATATCTCGATAAGATCCGTCTTGATTCATGTAAATGGCGTAGATGAGTACGTAAAGGAAAGTGATTTCTTTTCTTCTATAATCGATTTTAATGAGCTTTTACACAAACACTGAGCTCAAATATAAAAAAATGGTTTATCGCAGACACTCATTTCTCACACAAAAATATCATCAAGTATGCTAGCTGTCCTTACGCGATAGTTGAAGAGATGAATAGAAGTCTCATTGATAATTAGAATCAATATACTCATCCCAGTTCAAAGTGAGAATTTGGGCAATGCGAAAGCTCTCGCGATTCAACGATCAAAAATTGGTCCATATACTCATATGAAGCAATTTTTGATCGTTGAAGCCCGAGGCTTTAGCACAGCCGAAACTTCTCACTTTGAATTGAGATGAGTATATACTCATCACAGTTGAAATTGAGAATTTTTCTGACCATTAGACTGGCTCATCTGCATCCGATTTAACCTTTGTAGATAGTAATGGAACTATTTACTGTAGTTCGAGTCCATGCATCTGAACCATTCTAAAATTCACAAAAATTCTCAATTTCAACTGGAATGAGTATATATCAGAAAAGCTGAGGCAAATGTTTATAAAGACAGGTTTTCAACTATTTACTAACCTGTCCCTGATTTTGTCTCAGGCATTAAAAAGGCAAAAAATAAAGATCCTATAATTGCCATCAAGGCTAAAGAAAAAAAGCTAACATTAAATCCGAATGATTTAGCAATAAAGCCAGCGAATAGTTGACTGATGGATTCTCCAACATTTGTAGACATAGCGCCCATTCCTTGTAGAAAGTTAAATCGACCTGTGTTAACCGCAAGATCAGAATTTATAACTGTTCCCATTATTCCTAGAATTCCAGCTGCTACACCATCTAATGTTTGGATTAATAGAAGAAGATAAGGGCTATCCACTAAAGTATAAAGAATAGCTCGTGTAGGAAGGATAAGAAATGCTGTTAAAAAGAGTGTTTTACGATTAAACATATTCACAATACGGCTCATCACATAGGCAACACAAATCATTGTTAATTCAGCAATAATCATACAACCAGCTATAAATAGAGCACTACGTAAAGGATCTTTATTTGCTAAAATTTGCCCAACAAGAGTCATTTGAGCTCCGTTAGCAATGTAATATAAAATCAAAGATATATTGAAAATAATAATAGGACCTCTTTTGAATAAGATTAAAAGGGAAATAGGCTCAGGTTTCTTCATCTGTGAACTTGAATCTACTGTTGGAAGTTCACGGGCAACTGCATAATTAATTTCATCCGGACGTATAAACGAAAGAGAGACTAAACTGCCTATACCAAATCCTATTACCAAGTAGAAAATCCATTGATTACCTAATAAATAACCAGTAATTCCTGCAGCTAATGCTGAAGTAACATTACCGGAATGGTTCCATATTTCATTTTTACCTGCTCGAGCTGGAAGTCTTTTTCGTCCAAATAAACCAAGAGTAATACCTCCAAGCGCGGGTGAAATAAGTGCTATAGATATACCCATCATCAGTTGCGCCAAAATGATTGTAGATAAAAAAGGAAAGGATAAAATAATCAAGCATCCTAGTATAATCAAGCAAACGGCAATTGCAATAATAGCTCGTTTATGCTTTGAAGCATCAGCTAAAAGACCTGACGGAATTTGACTTAGAAAAGCAGAAAATTCTACTGTAGCAAGAGCAATGCCAATTTTGGCCGCATCCCAACCATGTAAATTTCTTAAATAAATAGATAATAGAGGCCCAATACCATTTCGGACATCAGAAATGCAGAAAAGTAAAGAATTCAATCCTTTTACAGTTTGTTTAGAGGGAGTTAGTTCCTCAAAATTGGTCAGATGCTCTCTTGTCACATGATCTTTATTCCTCTTTATGAAGGGTAGATATTTAAACAAATTATTCATCATTTTACCGTTAAAATAAAAAAAAAGAAAAATTCATTAGGAGTTACGCACTTAATACATATTTAGGACATCTAAGATATGTTTTAACAGCTTCTCTAACAATACCTATCTTAGCCTCAAACCAAGTTAAACCTGTTCGAAAACAAAATCTTTCGATCCTTAAAAAAGCTCGGAGTGAAAAAAGAATATGATTTCTTTGAGCTTTTTCTGTCCTTGCTTGGCATTTTTCACAAAATTGCTTGATCCCTCGATGATAATCTTCAATTAACCAGCCTTTGTCTGATAAGCTAAGGCGATCTAATTCATTCATTTTAAGGTTGTTTGTTGCCCTCAATGCCCCTTTCCTTAGAGACTAGCTTAAATACTTTAATCCAACCATAGGCTTTTAAATGAACTAAAGATCTTCTATATTCACTTCACTAAGGCAACGATTGCCATTACCATCTGGATCAACTGTTGGAGTAAGTCTTGTTAACCACAACCAATCCAACTTCCTGATCAGATTATCAAGGCTTGAATACCAAGAATCAAATAAAACACATTCAGGACAAAATCCTCTTTCTTTAGCCTTAACTAACATAGCGCGAAAATGATCATTCTTAGTCATTCCAGTCTTTGCTTTATCATAAAGGCTATAATCTATAGGGATAAGTTGATCACCATCTGTCCAAATTAAACTTTGAAGGTTAATTCCCTTGACTACTCGATGATGTTTACCTGACCAGTGATAAGAGACAAGCTTACTCGCATAAGGTTTATCGAGTGTCGTATCATCAATGACTAAGCAGCCTCTTGACTTATCTACAAATGCATGAGCCTCCTGCCACAAGTGTTCCGATGTTGGCTCAAGTCTATATAAAACTCTAAGAATTGCATCATGAGAGGCGGGATCTGGTTTATCTGGTTGCACGCGAGCAGCTTCTGTACAACTATAAGCTTTTTGTGTTGCAATTAAAAAATTGATGTAATCTTCTTCTTGGCATTTTGGATTAGTCATACCAAATAAATTAAAATAACTCTAAAATTTATTCAACTGCGTAACTCCTATTCATCTCAAAGTCAGTTTTTACATTGCTTAGCATTTTATTCAAATATTTTCTTGGTTTAAAATTATACACAAGTAAATTGAAAAATTGGCTTGTGTATAGTTTAATGAATAATGGATAACAACCGAATATGAACCTATTCCAATATTAATAACTCACCTTACGCAAAAAGAGTGGCTTTAGTCCAAATGCCACTCTTTTTGCGTAAGGTGAGTCAATAACCTGAGTTTATCATCTTTACTTGAAATAACTAAGGGAATGTTAAACTATCTTACTTCTGATTGGTTCTTTCAGCGGAACTCATTGATTATGATTGCAAAGGTGTTACAACTCATTTATTAGTAGATTAAGGAAGAGAACTCTGTAGCCTAATGGGAAAGGAAGGCAGCAGGTAGAAAGAAAAGCTAATTGTTGCTTAATTACCACATTCTCTAAAGAATGTAAACCGCATATCAGGATAGGTTCATAGTAGTTAAAGTAATTGACTTTTGATCAATTTTTTGTTGTAGACATTTTAGATTTATAATTGTTATGATGTGTTTTAAATAAAAATAAATAATGGTTAATGCAAAATGAGTGGGTTTGAAATTGTTAATAATATTAGTGAAATTAATCTTAATAATGAATGGATAGATTCTATAAACTTTAAAAGTAGAAATAAAATTGTTGGTGACAAAGGCAAAAAAGTATCTGCAGGCCACCATTATCAATTGATTGCAAAAAAAGAACGAAGCTTTTCCAGATTGGAGCGGTTAGGAAGAGGGTTTTTAGGCACTTTGATTGTTGTTTGTTCTTTATGTTGCGCTTTATTTTTTAAGTCCTTAAGAAACCTATTCATAAAGAACCATGAAAGTATACACTTTGGGGTCATTATTGATCCTTTCTCTCAATGCTTGTCATTTTCCGAAGAGAAAAGATTAGATCCTAATCCTGCCATTTCACTTTCTACAGAGATTAACCTTAAAATTTTTTCTTATTTCAATTATGCTGATCTTACAAATTGTTCTCAAGTGAGCAAAACATGGCAAGTATTAGCAAATGATGATGGTCTGAGGAATGCCCTGCCTGTACCAATAATAGCCTTTGGTAAAAAGCAGTGGAATTTACATTTTGGAGATATTGGAAAAGAGCCTCGTCTTCCAAAAAATATTCATAAGATCCTTAACAGTTCATGCCCTTTTTGGTCGAAAAAAAAAGTAGAAGAGACTCATTGGCTTTTCCTCATTCCTGAAACTATTAATGGGGAGCCGCTCACTTTAAAAGTCTTGGGAAAGCTTGTTAAGAATCCTAAAGAAGGTTATGCCACTCAGTATCGACTTTTCGGTTTGGGGGATTTGATATGTGATAGATATGACCTACCTATTGTCAATCAATCTACTATTAAATCTCACTGGGTACTCATGACAAAGGATATTATCCCTCATAGCAGAAATAAGCTTTATACTGACCAAAAAGCCCTTATCACTACCAAACAAAGAGGATATGAAGATCCAAACGTATTAGATGCTGTCATTTGTATTTTTATGAAATATGTTAGTTCTAAAGAGCGTCTATTTAATGCTATTAATGATATTGGTACCATGACACGCTGTAAAGAACAGATGGATGATCTAGATCAGGGGCCCCATCGAGTAGCTGTTGGCGGCTTTTGCTCCGACGGCCTCTTAGTCGTCGCTAATCGCGTGTTCGGCTCTAGCGAATTGAGCGACAAGTGGGTAGGTATGGCTGCCCTACTGAGACTATCTACTGCAGTTTAAATCCATTCATCTGAGCCATTCTAAAATTCATAAAAATTTTCAATTTCAACTATGACGAGTATACTGCCTTAGCCCTAGATTTATACCAAGTATTCTTTGACGAATTAACCTTGATTTTCTATAATTGAGTCCTCATGCTAAAAGTATTTAAATCTTAGAGGAAAAATGGCAAAACAAGAAGAAAAGAAAAAAGTTAAGCGACCTACTGCTTTAAAACGGGATTTGCAAAACAAAAAAAGACGTTTAAATAATAAAATGTACAAATCTCGTGTGAAAACAGCTATTCGTAAATTTCAAGACTCTTTGATCAAAGGTGAAGAGGCTGTGACAAAAGAACAATTAAACGAAGTATACAGCTTATTAGATAAAGGCGTCAAAAAGGGTGTTTATAAGCTCAATAAGGCAAGTCGTACTAAATCTCGGCTTACTGTGCGTGCAGTTGCTAAAGCCTAGCCTGTCAGCTGATGCAGCATATCTATACTCATTCCACTTGAAAGCTGCAATTTGGGCAACGTGAAAGCTCTCGCGATTCAACGATCAAAGATGAGCCCATATGAGCCATATGGGCTCATCTTTGATCGTTGAATCGCGAGAGCTTTCGCATTGCCCAAATTCTCACTTTGAACTGGAAGAGTGGATACCTCATGACATACACGATTCCCACGAAAGCTAATCGTATTTTAAATATTATCTTAGTGGCAATGGTTTTAATTGTGATGCGTATTTGGCATTTAGCTGTTGTCCAATATAATCAAAAGTTAGAAGAATCGCGTAAGCCTCAAAGAAAAGTCATCATTGAGCCCGCAACTCGTGCTACAATTCGAGATCGTTTTAATCTACCCCTTGCTATCAATAAAATCCAATATCAAGCCGCCATTTTATATTCTCAAATTCAGGAGATTCGTTCTGTAGTTTGGGAGAAAGATACCAAGGGCAAGAGGGTAAAAAGATTCAAACGGAAAGAATATATTAAGCAATTAGCTTGTTTATTGGCTGAAGAATTAAATTTAGATGCAGAAAGATTAGAAGATTTAATTCATTCCAAAGCCTATTATGCACAAATCCCTTTTGCTATTAAAGAAGAGCTGACAGAAAAGGAGTATTATCGTTTGAAAATGTTAGCTAAGGATTGGCCAGGAATCTATGTACGCCGTCTTCCTAAGCGTTATTATCCACGAGGACGTGTAGCTGCTGATGTGATTGGTTATATGGGAGCAATCAATCGCCAAGAATACGAAAAAATCCTACATGAGATGAGCATACTTGAGCAGTTTATTCGGGAAAAAGAGGAAGGGGAAGATCCTGAGTTTCCCCCTGGAATCTTAAGCTCAGCAGATGCAAGAAAAAGATTAAAAGATTTAGAAGAGAAAGCTTATACCATTCATGATTATGTAGGAAAAACAGGTATAGAAGGAGCTTTTGAAGAGCTGTTACGCGGCTTTTACGGTAAAAAAATTTTCTGTTTAGATTCTAAAGGAAATTTTCTGAAAGAGCTTCCTGGCTCGCGTGCTCCCTTATCCGGCCATCGTCTTCTATTAACTATCTCTGCTGAACTTCAAGAATATGCTGAACAACTTTTAGCTCAAAATGAACCATTACGTCTTGTAAAAATGTCCGCTTTGGGATCAGCTAAACAAACAGTTTTAGCGCTTAAGCATCCTTGGATTAAAGGAGGAGCTATTGTTGTCATGGATCCCCAAACTGGAGAGGTATTGACACTAGCCTCTTATCCCAGATTTGATCCCAATGATTTTATTGCTTCTGGCCGTTCAGAGATTAATAAAGAGAAAAAAGCACATATTAACCGCTGGTTTGAAAATGAATCTTATCTAGCTGATATATGGGATCAACAACAGCCTTTAGAACGAGAGCGTTATGATGATACACTGCATCAATTTTACGATGAGAAACGTTTCCTAAGTTGGAATGCTTATTTGGATTTTATCGTGCCTGTACAAGGAGATTTATGGAAAGCAATACATTTAGTATCTACTCTTGAGAAAGCTATTCTTTTGCAAAATGAAGTAGAGGCTTTATGTGTGTTATGTGAAACCTCTTCTCTTTATCATATTTTAAATCTTTTATATGATGGTGAGGGGCATATCCCTTATCAAATCAACAAAATGAATGCATCTGACAGGCGCACTCTAGAAGGTCATTTAAATGCTAATCAGGAGAGGGTTATAGAAATCAAACAAAAACTGGACTTCTATTTCAATCCTTTACCCCAAAACTATGATAAAGTCTTACTAGTTGATTTATGTCGGCTAGCTGTGGCAAATAACCGTTTTTCTTCTAAGCTGATTGAAAGAATCGGACGACATACTTTAGCAGCTTATCGGGAGGAAATGGGGGCTAGTGTGACTTTAATGACTTTAGTTAAAGAAATGAGTCGAGGAATTTATCATGATACAGACTTTAAAAGTTGGCGTCAAAGGGAAGAAAAGAAGTTTTTGGACCATAAAAGGGCAGAAGAAAGAGCTGCCAAGACTTATACAAGACCTTATTTAGATTATTTGGATCGAAAAGAAAATCAGCTCTTTCAAGTTTTTTGGGAAAAATATAAATGGGATTTCCTTTTAACTTTATTGAGAGGAAGAAATTGGGTAAATAAAAGCCTATCTATAACAATAGGAGAAGATTTAGATCCATATTTAGATTACTTTGATAATTGGTACAAAGAAATTAAAAGAGGTGCACACCAAGCTGTTGAATGGAAAAAGCCTTATATTATTCTCCAAAAAGCTATTCGACAACTTCCCAAATCATTGGCCATACAATATCTACAAACTATGCGCTCCTATCAGGAGTTAATACGTCCCCTTTGGGGACGTTATCGTTATTTAAGACAAAGTCAGTCTCCATTAGAAAAGCATTTGGCCTCTGCCTTCTATCCTGTTTACGGTTTTGGTTATGGACGTTCGTATGCCTATCGTCAAGCAGCTATTCAAGGATCTATTTTCAAATTAGTCACAGCTTATGAAGCCCTTGTACAAAATTTTAAAAGATTAAATAAAAAAAATATCAGTTTTGATGATTTAAATCCTTTAATTATCGTCGATCAAGTCTTTCGACAGGGTGATATCCGTTATGTTGGATATACAGAAGATGGAAAGCCTATTCCTCAGCTTTATAAAGGGGGACGTGTGCCACGTAGTCTGGCTCATCAAAATAATGGCAAAGTTGATTTGATTCGAGCTTTAGAAGTATCAAGTAATCCTTATTTTTCCTTGCTTGCCGGAGAGTTTTTAGAGAAACCTGAAGATTTAGTACAAGCAGCCCGTTTGTTCTCTTATGGAAGTTGGACTGAAATCGATCTCCCAGGTGAGATTTCAGGAAAAGTTCCCGATGATGTTGCCAAAAATCGGACCGGTTTATATGCTTTAGCAATTGGCCAACATTCACTTGTTGTGACTCCACTGCAAACAGCGATTATGCTAGCAACTTTCGCTAATGGGGGAAAGGTCTTGAAACCTAAGATTGTCAATTTAACAGCAGGTAGACAGCCAACTCGTCGAGAAGATCAAATTACCTACCCTCCTCATTTCCTTTATCGAGACAGTCTTAGCTTAATAGGGATTGATTTTCCTCTGTTTACAGCCGTCTCTTTACAAGATGAGAAGAGCTTAGTTAAGAGCATTCCCACGGAAGTCAAACGGGAAATTTTTATGCCACAGATTGTACGTCAGATTCTTTTAAGAGGATTACGCGCGGCCACCTATCGAACTCACGAGGAGAGTAAAGCAAGTTTAACCAGATTATATCAAGCTTATCCAGAAGCAATGCGCTGTTTTAGCGAACTGAGGCATGACTTATTGGGAAAGACAAGCACATCAGAATCTGTTGAGAATATTGATTTAGATCTCAATGAAGGAACTAATCTTTACACGCACGTTTGGTTCGGAAGTATTGCTTTTCAGCGCTCTGAGCAAAATAAAAAAGTTTTTCTTTTAAAAGATGAATTTGGTCAGCCTGAATTAGTCGTTGTTGTTTATTTACATTATGGAGGATATGGCAAGGAAGCTGCCCCTTTAGCCGCTCAGGTTGTGAAAAAATGGCGTGAATTGAAGAATAAATATACTCATCCCAGTTCTCTGGATCCATAAAAATATATTGCGTAAAAAATAATAATCTAGAATAATAATCTAAGTTTTGGGTTTATTTCCTAATTAATTCAATCTGTGCGCCTGTAGTTCAATGGTAGAACAGTAGCCTTCCAAGCTACGAGTGTCAGTTCGATTCTGATCAGGCGCTTTATCTAAGCAATTACTTATTATAAATATTATTAACCAAGACCGAAATCTTACCTTTAAAGTAAGATGCCGTCGTCAACATAAAGGGACAAGGCTTGGCTCAACATCAAAATCAGAAATTTCCTGTTTCTATTAAAGATCTACTAGAAGCTGGTGCCCATTTTGGACACCAAACACGTCGATGGAATCCAAAAATGAAAAGATTCATTTTTGAAGAACGCAATGGTCTCTACATCATAGACCTAGCGAAAACATTGCAACAAATTCGCAATGCTGTTGAATGTTGTCAGAAGACGTCAGTCGAAAGACATAAATCAATTCTCTTTGTCGGCACGAAAAAACAGGCCAAAGCTGTTCTTCGCGAGATTGCAGAAGCAGTGTGGCGAGTTTTATGTCTGCGAGCGTTGGCTAGGTGGAATGCTCACAAATTTAGCAACAATCCGTCAATCGATTAAAAAACTTGAACGCATTGAAAAGAGAATTTCAACAGGTAGTGAGGGATTGACAAAAAAAGAGCTCTCTCTTCTCACGAAAGATCAGATCAAATTAGAGAAAAACTTTCTGGCGTGCGAGGAATGCGCAAGCTTCCAGGGCTATTGATTGTTGTTGATCCAAGCAAAGAGCATATGGCTGTTGCGGAAGCTAATAAACTAGGCATTCCAGTCATGGCTCTTGTCGATACAAACTGTGATCCAGATCCAATTGAATATGTGATTGCTTGTAATGATGATGCTTTAAAGAGCATTAAATTGATTCTTGATACGCTTATTAAAGCGATTATCGATAAGAAAAATGAAATGAGAGTATTTGCAAGCAAGGAAGAGAAAGAACAGGGAGAAGAAGGGGAAGGAAAACGTTCTTCTGAATACCAAGAACAAGACTTTGAAGAGATTTCAAAAGGCTCTAGAGAGGATATATAAAATGGCAGTATCAGTAACTCCTGCGATGATTAAAGAATTGCGTGAACGCACAGGTATAGGGATGGGCAAATGTAAAGAAGCCCTGGAAGAGGCTAAAGGAGATATGGAGTTAGCAATTGCCAATTTGCGTAAAGCTGGCATGGCCTCTGCTATTAAAAAGGAGGGACGTGAGACTAAAGAGGGAATGATTGGGATAGCAGAAAGTAATAATATTATTGCTTTTGTTGAGGTGAATGCAGAAACGGATTTTGTTGTCAAAAATGACCGGTTTAAACAGTTTTTAGATGATCTTGTCCAAGAAATTGCCAAAACAAATCCCCTTTCTCTTGAGGTTTTTTTACAGCAAAAATACTCAAAAGAGCCAATTTTGACTATTGATCAATATCGGGCAACCATTGTTCAGACAATTGGAGAGAATATTCAAATTAAGCGTTTGAAAACCCTTTCTAAAGATAAAGATCATTCAATTGGAATTTATTCTCATATGAACGGCAAAGTTGTCGCAGCTGTAGAGATTAAAGGAAGTGATCATGAAGAAACTTTGGCAAGGGAAATTGCCATGCACGTGGTAGCAGCTTCGCCTGAATATCTTGCCCCTGAAAATGTTCCTCAAGAAATAATTGCTCATGAAAAAGAAATTGCTAGAGGACAAATTCAAGGCAAACCAGCTTTCATTGCAGATAAAATTGTAGAGGGAAAAGTCAATGCTTTCTATGATGCTAATTGTTTGGTTCGCCAAAAGTATATTAAAGATGATAGCCTGACTATTTCTGATTTAGTCAATAGACGAAGCAAAGAAATTGGTAAGCCTCTAACAATTACCAACTTTTTGCGTTGGACTATTGGACAATCATTTTAACTCTCCTCTATCCTTCCTAAATATCAGCGGCAAGATGCATCTTGCCGCTTCGCAAGTTCATTTCTAAGGTTCTTGTATGAATCATCGACCTCCTTACAAGCGTGTATTACTTAAATTATCAGGAGAGACACTTTTAGGAGATCAAGCATTCGGTATTCATCAGAGTGCCTGTTTAGACGTGGCTCATTATCTTCAAAAAATTAAAAAGACAGGGTTGGAATTAGCCATTGTCATTGGGGGAGGCAACATTTTTCGAGGAATTAATTTAAAGGCTACTGGCATGTTGCGCACTCCTGCTGATCATATGGGTATGTTGGCTACCCTTTTGAATGGTATTGCGATTCAGCAGGCATTAATGGCAATCGGATCTAAGGCTTGTGTGATGAGTGCTTTGGAATGTCCACAGGTAGCTGAATCTTATCGGTGGAGTCAAGCTTTGCAGTACTTAATGGAAGGTGTTATTTTAATATTTGTGGGGGGGACAGGCAATCCTTATTTCACGACAGATACTGCAGCAGCTCTTCGAGCTAGTGAAATACAGGCTGATATCTTATTAAAGGCAACAAAAGTGGATGGAATTTATAATAAAGATCCTTTAAAATATCCTGATGCAGTAAAGTACGAAAAGATTTCTTATTCGCAAATATTGACAGAGAAATTGCAAATTATGGATGCAACAGCTGTCACTTTGTGTCGCAGTAATCGGATTCCTATCTTTGTATTCAATATGCAAAGATTAATGAGCGAAAATGTGGATCATATTTTATCAGACTTTAGTCATGGGACATTTGTAGAAGGGCATTAACTCTAAAAGGAGATTTAATATATGAGTATTCTGGACCAGACAAAAGCCAAAATGGTTGCAGCCCTTGAACATTTTAAGAATGATTTAAAGAACATTCGCACAGGAAGGGCAAATCCGGGTATGGTTGACCAAATAATGGTAGAAGTTTATGGTAGCCCTATGCGTCTTAAAGATATTGCTTCTATATCAGCTCCTGAAGCTCGTCAGCTGTTAATTACGCCTTATGATTCACAAAATGTCAATGTCATTGGAAAAGCAATTGAGCGAGCGAATTTAGGATTTATGCCTATTGTGGATAGCAATGTAGTACGGATTAAAATCCCTCCTATGACAGAAGAAATCCGTAAAAAAATGGTTAAGCTATGTCATGAAGAGAGAGAAAAAACAAAGGTGAGTATTCGAAATATTCGACGTGATGCGAACGAGTTGGTGCGCAAGCAAAAAACGAGCGGAGAAATTGCTGAAGATATGATGAAAAAACTAGAAAAAAGTATTCAAGAATTGACAGATAAATATTGTGAAGAGACTGATGACATTTCAAATAAGAAAGAAAAAGAGATATCGACAATTTAGAGCTTGCACAAAAATACGATTTTTAGATACGATAAGACCTTTTCAATTAAAGAAAGAATCTTGAGATATGCTTTTAGTGTTCTATGATTTAGATACTTAGATTGACTTAGGTTTTGTTTGAGGTTTATTATTTAGATATTCCTTGGCATACATTTGAGATTTATTAGACGAAAAGCGGCTCTTAAGCAGTGGTTGCAAGGTCAGTTTGGATAAATTTCAAACTTATTATAATAGATTATAAGCTTATACAAGAGATTCATATTAGGCCCCATCGTCTAGTCAGGTCTAGGACACCGGATTTTCATTCCGATAACAGGGGTTCGAATCCCCTTGGGGTCACATCTAGATGAGTCTTTAGCTCAGTCGGTAGAGCACCTCACTTTTAATGAGGGGGTCGATGGTTCGAATCCATCAAGACTCACAATTTCTTTCTTTCTTTTCCCATCTATAGAATCTTTGTGTTTAAATTAAACTGATTTAAAATAGACGTCTAAGATGAACTCTGGGTAAAATCAAGCCTTGCTTTTGGAAAACAAATTTCTTATAGTGCAATTTTTATACTAAACATACAAATTAACTTCCGAATGATTAGAGAAGATTTTCTCTAGTGCTCTGTGTAAAAAAACTCAATCTACAGAAGAAAGATCTCTGATAATCAGTTAGATAAACCAAATTCCAGGTTATATGAAGTGGGGATTATATAAAGTATTATGATTGATAAAAAATCGGATAGACACTTTCCAGATAGACCACTTGAATGTAGCGAGTGTAAAAAACCCGTTGCCGTGATATATACGGAGATTGTTGGTAATATGATCACGCATACAAGCATGTGTGCAGATTGTCCAGAGCTTCAAAAAAGACTTTACGGAACAAATCCTGCTGAATATGTTGCTAATCAAGTTGGTGTTAATGCCGGTCTTTGTTGTGGAAATTGTGGAACGACTTTAGAAGAAGTGAAGAGAGGTCATCGTCTCGGGTGTATGGAGTGTTATAATGTATTCGGGGATTTATTATTATCAGAGATGGCAGCGGCTAATAGGTTATTGCCTCGTGTATCAAATTTTAAGAAATCAGTTCCTATCCATATTGGCCGTGCACCTGGAGAAAGTCTAGCTATTAGTCCTTCATCTCGTCTTTTAGCTTTAAATGAAGCTTTACGGGAAACATTAAGTCGAGAAGATTATGAACAAGCTGCCTGGTTAAGGGATCAGATTAAAGCGCTGACGGAAAATGAAGGAAGAAAGAATGAATCAAAAGAACAAAAGTAGTCTTTTATGGTGTAATCAGAATCCTTGGTCTCGTAATTCTAATAATATCTGGCTAGGATCAACCATTACATTGATTCGCAATTTAGAGAGATTTGAATTTCCTAGCAAGCTATCAGATGATAAACGTCAACAGATTATTGCATTACTTAGCAAAGAGCTTTTATCTCATACAAGCCTTAAGCAACCCAAGCTGATTAAGGCGGAAGAGATGCCTCCTATTGAAAAAGAATTTCTTGTTGAACATTTCTTAACCAATCAAAGTTTTCACCAGGCTCATATTGGAGAGGCATTTATACTAGATGAATCTGGAGAGTTTTTAGCCATGTTAAATCTGCGAGATCATCTTGTTCTTCAAGGAATTGATTGTTCTGAGGACTTAGAAGCGACTTGGGAT
This sequence comes from uncultured Parachlamydiaceae bacterium, assembly GCA_963838645.1. GTDB lineage: Bacteria > Chlamydiota > Chlamydiia > Chlamydiales > Parachlamydiaceae > CAWIRV01. The sequence goes on from CAWIRV010000014.1 coordinate 85,295, forward strand.
CGCTTAATTAAAATTGAAATCAATGTCAATAAAAGTATCAAATTTGCTTTCACTACCCGATTTGGATTTTTAACTTCTGATCCTACCCAATCTGGAACAGGATTGATTGCCTATGTCTTTTTGCACTTACCGGGTTTAATTTATACAAATCAGCTCGAAGAGGCTATTAAAAAATATAAAGATGATGGGGTTGAGCAAACAGGCTTACAAGGAGATCCAAATGAAATAATTGGTGATATTGTTGCTTTTCATAATAATTACACACTGGGATTGACTGAAGAAACGATCTTATCTTCATTGCGAACCCTTACAACCAAGTTGATAGTAGAAGAAAAAAGCATACGTTCTCATATGAAGCAAGAAGATGACTCGAATATGAAAGATAAAATTTGCCGTGCTTATGCCATTCTTCTTCATTCTTATCAAATAGAAGCTGTAGAGGCTTTGAATGCAATCAGTTTGCTAAAGCTAGGATTAGATTTAGGATGGTTGATGAATACCTCTCATACTGTCCTTAATCCTGACTTCCGCGGTTTTGTTTAAGAGATTCCTAAAAATCAATGACTTAGTATTTTTTTAGTACACTACATTTTTCTCGTAATCGAACACTTTTTGCGGATAACGAATACGAGATATGCCAAAAGATTTGTATATTTGTTTTGCCTCCTTACTCATACTTGAAGGTAATTTATAACGCTTTCCCGTTAACTCATCTTCCATAATGCTGGCTTGCACATCAAGTAAAGCTTCTCTCATCCGTTCTAAACTAATGCCATCATCAATAAATGCACTGACTTGATGTATAGCGTACTTCGATAACGCAAATGCAAGATAGCAAATTAAAATGTGGGCTTTTACTCTATTAGGCTTAAAGTGGTATATGGGCCTCATTTCCAAGCTGGATTTATTGATTTTGAAAGATTCTTCAATGACCCACAACCGCCTATATTGACTTAGGATTTCTTTCGTTGAGGTGTTTTTTTTACTTGTAATCACTCCATGTAACCCATCCCAAAGAGCTTCCTCTGCTATCTTATCTTCGTTTAAAGTTATATTTCCTTCTTGCTTATCATTTATAAACTTAAGATAGCCTTTGTTTGTTATTAACTTCTTTGGATTTGCCTCATTCTTCTTTCCTAATTTGACTTTCAGTTTTTTTATTAATCTTTCTCTATCTACACGATCTTTCTTAGCTCGACTTTCACTAAAACTCACTAATAGTCGCCTTCCTTTATATTCGTGCTCCTGAACTTCCATTATTTCATTTTCTTGAATCTCTACTGATGTCTCTTGCCTTCGTTTCAAAATAGTTTGTTTTAATTTGCCTGGAAGACTTTTTAACTTTGCAGCAACTATATAATCCAATTCCGCTGCATCCATCTTTTTTAGATTATCCTCTGACATCATAGCTCGATCAGCTATCACTGTTACATTTCTTATTTTGAATGTTTTTTTCCATTCCTCTAAGCATACTAATAAAGTATCTACCTCCGCAGTATTTCCTGAAAATAAGGTGTAACCAACCGGAAGACCTGTTGAAGTTGTCGCTAATGCTAGCACAACTTGAACTTCTCCAATTTTATGAGCTTTGGAATAGCCTAGATTTCTCAAATCATCAGCTTTTTGACTTTCAAAATGAAGAGTGGTTACATCGAAAAAAAGAAGATCTAGTTCTTGGTTTGGACACAAGCTCTTAGAAAATTCAAAAATTTTTGTTTTAATTTCTGTTTCATATTCCAAAACAGCATCCATCATCCGATAAATTCTGTCTTCAGTGATAGGTCTTTGATAATTCTTTTTAAGAATTTTTGCTGTATGAACCTTGCTTCCTGGTTGGGCAATGCGAGCAGTAACCACATTCTTTAGTTGATTATAACGATACTTAGAAAATAACTCTGAAATCCCAATTCGGTCGCATAATGTGTTAAAAACAGCTTGAAATCCCTCATTTATCCGATATTTTTCAACTAAGCCTGCCAGTTGTACCCCATCGCAATCATCATATTCGGGGTCGGTGTTTTTTCGTGTATTATCAATCTTAGATAATACTCTTAGTTCGCTTTGAGCGACTTGCATAAGAATATTATACTGATTCTCATCACGGGCAACACCTATGTATTTAATTATTTTTTGTTTGACCTTTTTTCCTTCCCGAAAGGATTTGCAGATCATTAAGGTACGACGTTTGCTATTGGAGTGTTTTTGGCATCTTATAAACATGGTTTTAAATTACATTTTTGTAATTTAAATATCAAATAAATTTATACACTACATTATTTTTACTGACAATTCATTCTCTAAAACATATCTTAAATAACGCTCTACAAATTAAAAACCGCGGAAGTCAGGAGATGAACTCTGGGTAAAATCAAGCCTTGCTTTTGGAAAACAAATTTCTTATAGTGCAATTTTTATACTAAACATACAAATTAACTTCCGAATGATTAGAGAAGATTTTCTCTAGTGCTCTGTGTAAAAAAACTCAATCTACAGAAGAAAGATCTCTGATAATCAGTTAGATAAACCAAATTCCAGGTTATATGAAGTGGGGATTATATAAAGTATTATGATTGATAAAAAATCGGATAGACACTTTCCAGATAGACCACTTGAATGTAGCGAGTGTAAAAAACCCGTTGCCGTGATATATACGGAGATTGTTGGTAATATGATCACGCATACAAGCATGTGTGCAGATTGTCCAGAGCTTCAAAAAAGACTTTACGGAACAAATCCTGCTGAATATGTTGCTAATCAAGTTGGTGTTAATGCCGGTCTTTGTTGTGGAAATTGTGGAACGACTTTAGAAGAAGTGAAGAGAGGTCATCGTCTCGGGTGTATGGAGTGTTATAATGTATTCGGGGATTTATTATTATCAGAGATGGCAGCGGCTAATAGGTTATTGCCTCGTGTATCAAATTTTAAGAAATCAGTTCCTATCCATATTGGCCGTGCACCTGGAGAAAGTCTAGCTATTAGTCCTTCATCTCGTCTTTTAGCTTTAAATGAAGCTTTACGGGAAACATTAAGTCGAGAAGATTATGAACAAGCTGCCTGGTTAAGGGATCAGATTAAAGCGCTGACGGAAAATGAAGGAAGAAAGAATGAATCAAAAGAACAAAAGTAGTCTTTTATGGTGTAATCAGAATCCTTGGTCTCGTAATTCTAATAATATCTGGCTAGGATCAACCATTACATTGATTCGCAATTTAGAGAGATTTGAATTTCCTAGCAAGCTATCAGATGATAAACGTCAACAGATTATTGCATTACTTAGCAAAGAGCTTTTATCTCATACAAGCCTTAAGCAACCCAAGCTGATTAAGGCGGAAGAGATGCCTCCTATTGAAAAAGAATTTCTTGTTGAACATTTCTTAACCAATCAAAGTTTTCACCAGGCTCATATTGGAGAGGCATTTATACTAGATGAATCTGGAGAGTTTTTAGCCATGTTAAATCTGCGAGATCATCTTGTTCTTCAAGGAATTGATTGTTCTGAGGACTTAGAAGCGACTTGGGATCGCTTAATTAAAATTGAAATCAATGTCAATAAAAGTATCAAATTTGCTTTCACTACCCGATTTGGATTTTTAACTTCTGATCCTACCCAATCTGGAACAGGATTGATTGCCTATGTCTTTTTGCACTTACCGGGTTTAATTTATACAAATCAGCTCGAAGAGGCTATTAAAAAATATAAAGATGATGGGGTTGAGCAAACAGGCTTACAAGGAGATCCAAATGAAATAATTGGTGATATTGTTGCTTTTCATAATAATTACACACTGGGATTGACTGAAGAAACGATCTTATCTTCATTGCGAACCCTTACAACCAAGTTGATAGTAGAAGAAAAAAGCATACGTTCTCATATGAAGCAAGAAGATGACTCGAATATGAAAGATAAAATTTGCCGTGCTTATGCCATTCTTCTTCATTCTTATCAAATAGAAGCTGTAGAGGCTTTGAATGCAATCAGTTTGCTAAAGCTAGGATTAGATTTAGGATGGTTGATGAATACCTCTCATACTGTCCTTAATGAACTATTTTTCAGTTGCCGTCGAGCCCATTTACTTTGCCAATATGGACAAAAAATGGCTCAAGAGCAAATTCCTCACAAACGAGCCGAATTTATTCATCAAGCTTTAAAGAATGTTGCTTTGTACATATAACCTGAGTTTTGAGTTTATTTCCTTTGGTTATTTCCGAGAAGAAAAAGGCAAGAGGAAAGATTCTTAAGAATCAAGGAAATAAACCCTAACCTCAAGTGATTAAGTCAGTAAAACGCAAGTCCCATGGCGTCCTGCTATATGATCATGTCTATAAGAAAAGTAATCTTGAAGGTTAGAATAAGTACTCATTCGAGCTATTTCAATATGGTGGGGAAGAATGCCTGCTAACTGCAATTGGTATTCACTGATTGCCCAAAAATCAAAGTAATTAGGCTTTGCCTGAAATCCCCAAAATTCCTCTGGAAACTCTTGGCTATAATGAATAAATTCAGCGTCATCGGGACCTAAACTAGGAGAAATACAAACAAGCAAATCCTCAGGGCGAGAACCAAAAGAGTTTTGCATGTAGCGAATGGCCTCAGCATAAATATTGAGGACGCTTCCTCTCCACCCTGCATGGATATTAGCAACTGCATGATGCGTGGGATCATAAAAAATAGCCGCTTGACAATCTGCGTGTTTGATCATGAGAACAAGACCGGGATCTGTCGTCACTAGAGCATCGCAATCAAGGGTTTCATGGGGTGAATTGCGATGAATATGATTAATGTGTTTACCATGTTGTTGCTTAGCCCATATCAGCTTGAGAGCAATAGGAATATTTTGTTGTAGGTGCATCTGGATAAGTGCTAAGTTAGCATTAACATGAGAGATTTCATCTCCAACATCATAGCTAGTATTCAAACTACAAAAAGGGCCTTGGCTATAGCCACCATGCCGTAAGAAGACAGCATGTTTAAGATGAGGAATGTCGGCTAATAAGTTAAACTCTAACCATTCTAAGCCATCCTGCAGGAAGCGTTGCATCATTCAGCTCATTCAGTAATTGTTAAGGTATGTACATCAGCAGTCTCTGTGTTGACTACTCTGATCGCATGATTATTAGTATCGGCTACAAAAAGAGTTTTTCCATCTGGATGCCAGGCGAATCCAGAGGGTTCAGCAAAAGATGTTTCAAGTCCTTTGCCATCTTGATGTCCTACCTTGCCGGAACCTATCCAAGACTTAATTGTTTTAGATTTAGGGTCAACAAGTTTAAGACGATGGTTATAAGTATCTGCAACAATGACATTTTGATGGGCTTCCCACCAGATCACGCCTAAGGGATGCTGTAAACGTGCTAATATTCCTTTTCCATCTACGTCACCAAAGCTAAATAAATTAGAAGGATTAGAAGCGTCACCTCCTACTAGTGTAGAGGTATAATTTTGAATGAGATCAATCATACGAATTGAGCTGCTTTCACTATCGGCAAGATAAAGACAGTGATCACTTAATGTAATGCCTGAGGGTTGTGCCCATGCTGCGGAAAGGAGATGATGGCTATTGAGGTTTTGCTCTGCTCCTGAACCACTCAAATTACTCGTTCGTCCTGTAGTTAAATCATGTATCCAGATTTGATGAGTTCCTGCCATGGCAATGTAAATTTTTTCTCCGTTAGCACTAATGGCAAGATCCCAGGGAGTACTAAGCTTTTGATCTGTCCCTTTAGCTCCCCCTTGATAATCTTGTCCTTGTCTCCCATCTCCAGCTAGTGTTGTGACTGTTTTATGGATGAGATCTACTTGACGTAAGGCATGATTTTCTGTATCTGCTACATAGAGTTTTTGTTGATAATAGGCTAACCCTTGCAACCGATTAAATTGGGCTTCCTGGTAATGACCATCTTTCAAGCCAAGTGTTGAAGACCCAATGATTTCCTGAATATGTCCATTAAAAGAGGATACTAAAATGCGATTGTGATTAGAATCACTGATAAAGAGGAAATCAGATGATGTAGCCAATTTACCTGGAAAACGAAGAAGAGAGTGATGGCTATCCTCTTCAAGAGCATAAGGGATAGGGCTGTCTTTTAAGGAAAGACGATAGTAATCTAAAGCAGCTGTTATAAAAGCATCGAGACTTTCTCGATGTCCCTCTCCAGAAGCCGAAAACAATAAATTCCCATAAGGGCCTATCACAGCTAATGTCGGCCAACTATGGACTCCAAAGCGATTCCATATTTCCATTTCAGGATCATTGACAACAGGGTGGTGGATATTATAACGCAAAATAGCTTGACGCAGATTATGAGGATTTTTTTCATTTGGGAATTTGGCACTATGGATGCCAATGAAAACTACAGGATCAGGGGCGTATTTAGCCTCAAGAGCAGCTAGATCGGGTAATACATGCATACAATTAATACAGCAGTAGGTCCAAAAGTCTAACACCACAATTTTTCCCCTCAGCTCTTTAGCAAAACTAAGCGGCTTGGAATTGAACCATGTTAAACGTGAAGAAGGAAAATCGGGTATGAGAAACTCTTGCTTTCTTTGATCCATTTTTTGAAGATGGGATCGAAGCAGATCTTCAAAAGGCATAGACTATCCTTATTTGTTATCCTTTTTCCTTATCCAATGTCAGCCAATGACGCATTGTCCATTCTTGAAACCATTCTTGTAAGTGAATAGATGCTTTTTCGTAAACGGATGCTTCTTGTTTTTCTAAAAATGCACAAGCTGCTTCGATGCTTGATCCCTTTTTTAATAAATCTAAAAGGAGATATTCAGCTTGACTAATTTCCCTCCAAATCATGTTATTTTTAGGGGAACGATAAAGGAGAAAGTAATAGGTTTTGCCTTTTGGTAGAGGGGAGAAGTCATTTGTTGTCCAATAGTCAACGCTTTGTTTGAGAAGAAGGTCTCGGAATGTGAAAAGATCATACTCCCAACTAAAAACTTGAATATAAGGCTGTAAATAAAAAGTATAGGCTAGAAGGCTTTCAGGATTTCCTTGTATCAAGTTAGATGGATTTAGAGGAGGCTTTTCCGGTGCAATAAAGCTTGCCATAAAAGCCCAGTCTAGCTTCGTTGCATTGAGAATGAAAGCTTGATCAGAAGCTTGATAGTGTTCTGTAATCCATTTTGGTAGACGTGTTCCTAATGAGCTTAAAGACCAGTGATTAGGTGGATATCTTAACAAATAAGGAATCCCGATCGTTTCATTAAAATTCTGATAACCAAAGAGGCGCGTGACAAGGGGAAAATTATCATGCAAAGTATTGAGTAAACGCCACCAATATTGTTGATTATAAATTTGAATTCTCTGATGGGGGCGTAAATGGGGACTAGGGACAATATATCGACTGGCTTCTTCAGAGATGAGCAAACCGCTAGGAGTAATAGGGCTAATAGTGCTATTTTCATCCATTTTATAAGTAATAATACTAGCAAACCATTCTTGTAGAGATTTCAAACTGCGAGGAATATGAGTATTTTGATCCTTATTTATCAACTGCTTATCCTTATTCATTGTGAGTACCTCATGCCAATTAAGTAATGTGAGAAAGTGTTTTTTGAGAAATTTCTTGTTGGAATTTTTTAGCCTTTAATGCTTCGGCCCAAGTTTCTTCAAAGGATTGGAAATTATCATCCCATTCTAACAAAGTAGATATGCCAGTGGTTTTGGAATAAATATCTGCATAGAGTGCCCAAACCTCGTCTCGAACAGGGTTGTCGTGTGTATCAAGTACATAATCTCCATAATCACTATGTCCTGCTAAATGAAATTGTCCAACACGATGTAAAGGAAGATTTTCCCAATATTTGCGAGGATCAAATCCATGATTGCGACTAGAGACATAAATATTGTTAACATCAAGCATCATAAAAATATCGGCTTTTTCAACAACGGCAGCATAAAATTCCCATTCTGGCATTTCATCTTGCTTAAAAGCCACATAAGAAGAAAGATTTTCTAAAGCAAAAGGAATTTCTAAATAATCTTGAACAATGCGAGCGCGTTCTGCTACGTATTTGACGACCTCTTTAGTGTAGGGAAGAGGAAGAAGATCATGATAATGAGCACCGGGAAGTCTTCCCCAACATAGATGATCAGAGATCCAAGGTGTTTTAGTTCTCTTTGCTAAAGCTTTCAGTTTTTTTAAATACGTGAAATCAAGAGGCAAAGCACTGCCAATGGCTAAAGAAACACCATGTTGGACGACAGGATAGCGATCTAGAATTTTATCTAAAATTTCTAGAGGTTTTCCCCCTTCTACCATAAAATTTTCACTAATAATTTCAAACCAATCAATATTGGGTTGCAGACGAAAGATATCTTCATAATGTGGAATCCGTAGTCCGACGCCAATGCCTAGATTGGGAAATTGATGAGAAGCCATACTCAATCCTTTTTAGTCCAATCCAAAGGAGAAACCGCTCCTGATCATCGAGCAGATAAACCCTACAGTTCAGGTTAATAACCTGAGTTTTAGGTTTATTTTTTAATTCTTAGGAATCTTTTCTATTGCCCTTTTCTTCTCGGAAATAGTCATTTGACTATCCCTTCAAAGAAAAGGGTAAAGAGAAAAACTTATCTAATATCAAAGAAATAAACCCAAAACTCAGGTTAATAAGGGTTTTAAATGGAGATTAAAAATACATCAATTATTTTATACCTGCTTATCATAGAGAATCAATTATTTCTATGATAGCATTAATTTTGTAATGCTTGGCTACGCTTTTCTGCCATTTTTTTAGCGGCAATCTTGACAGCAAAATTTTTATCTGAGACGGAACACTTTGTTGTGCCTGTGCACGAGCCTTGACCTGCACATTTATTTTTATCCGTACGACAAGCATTTGTTCCAGCACATTCATTTGTATTATTACAACTGCGGCTCGCAATCTTGAGTGCTAATTCTCTTCCTTCTGGGCTTAAGGAATTAAAAATTTTGGTTCCCTCTTCATTAAGTTGAAGAAGAAGCTCGTCTTCCGTCATTAATTGATAGGTAATATTACCGCCTGTACTAGCTACTCTCTCTAGGAAACTGGGGGTAGAAGCTGTCGTTTGCTCGTTAGCAGTTAAAGATAGATTTGAAACTAATACTCCAGCTGTCACACCTGTTATAATCAGGGATGTTACATGACTTTTTTTCATTACACGCCTCCTTATTAAATTTGACATAAGGAGAGAGAGAAAGTAAGCGCACAGCAAAAATTGCTGTGCACTTTTATCAGTTAAAGCCATTCACACTTATGACTTATTCTGTTACCTTCTGTTCCCTCTTGTATTGGCATTTGAAGTTTGATTCATGTTTCTGTCATTGCTATTCTCATTATAATTCATCCCATTATCATAGGAGCGGTTTGGGTTCCAATCAGCACTTCCACCACGATAAGCATTTGTATTCCAACTACTTGTAGCACTATCACTTCTAGTAGAAGGGCTTGAGCGACTGCCACTAGTACCATAAGTACTGCCTCCATATGTTGGATGACTATAGGCATTGCTACTGCTTGGATTACTATAGCTGCTTGAATCACTGTATCCAGTAGTTCCTGGATTTGGATTGCTTCTGCTGTTTAATCCACCGTAAGTACTAGTTGGATTGCCATAACTGCTGCCTGATTGGTAAGAATTATTACTGTAAGCATCAGTGCCAGAGGATGAATCATTATAAGAAATCTCATTTTTGCGTGCACCGCCACATTTAGCTCCACAGTGGGCAGCTAAGATGGTTCCAACAACATCCATTTCTTTACCATCTGTTGCTTGCACATCGCTTGATAGGCTAAGAGCGCATGTAAAGGCTGCTAAAGCCAATTTAGCTAAATGATGTTTCTTCTTCTCCATGCTTCCTCCAATAGGGTTAATTACGAATGATTAATGGGATTAATAACGGCCTGAGCTGCTGCTAGACCCTGAGCTAGAGGTTCCAGAGGTTCCACCGCTAGTTCCTGTACCAGTCGTACTAGTAGAGCCAGTTGCACCATATCCACTCATGCTACCTGTGCCATAACCGTTAGAGCCGGTCGCACCATATCCACCACTCATGCTACCTGTGCCATAGCCAGTAGAACCAGTTGCGCCATATCCACCCATGCTACCTGTGCCATAACCGTTAGAGCCGGTCGCACCATATCCACCACCCATGCTACCTGTGCCATAGCCAGTAGAACCAGTCGCACCATATCCACCACCCATGCTACCTGTGCCATAGCCAGTAGAACCAGTTGCGCCATATCCACCCATGCTACCTGTGCCATAGCTGCTTGAACCATAGCCACCTTGCATACCACCTTGGCCATAGGAACCGCTAGAGCCGTAACCACCTTGGCCATAAGAACTGCTTGAACCATAGCCACCTTGCATACCACCTTGACCGTAGCCGCCATCTCTCATTCCACCTTGTTGGCCGTAACTACTATCTCTCATTCCACCTTGTTGGCCGTAACTACTATCTCTCATTCCACCTTGTTGGCCGTAACTACTATCTCTCATTCCACCTTGTTGGCTGTAACTACTATCTCTCATTCCACCTTGTTGGCCGTAACTACTATCTCTCATTCCACCTTGGCCATAGCTACCACTGCTAGAGCCATAGCCACTGCTGCCGGTATTCATATCTGATTGATAAAGATCCGTGCTGGAAGAACCATTATAAGAGAGATCATTCCTGCGCGCAGCACCACAGCCGGCGACTAGAATGCTATCTTTTGAAAGTTGCTCTGTTTCATTGCTATGAAGAGCTTGCACGTTGCTGGGCATATTAGAGGCAATTGCAAGCGTCGCTAAAGTTAACTTAATCAAATGACGTTTTTTCATAATTATTTCCTCCCAAGGATGTTAGGTTTACTCAACACTATCAAATGATTTGTTGAATTCAACCTGAACATAAAAGCATATAGAATTTTTTGTCCACAGTAAACAAGACTTTTCTTAAGTCATTGATTTATAGGTATTTTAGAAAAATTTAGAATATTTAAATTAATTACTTGTTTTTATTCAGGAAATTTTGATTTTTTTTATTTTAATAAATTTTTATTTATGTATAATATTAAGAAATTATTGTTTTTATAAGGATAGTTGTTATGCTAAATGTAAAATATAATCTTTGGCTAAGTATATTAACTATCTTATTGGCGCATTTTGTGATGGATTTTATGTTAGCAGTATGGTCTATTTATAAAACTTTAGCGAATCTCGATTTAGTCGTAGCAGGATTGATAGCCAGTGTAGGCATGTTTATTGGAGAGGGACTACAGCTTTATTTTGGTGTATTAAGTGACCGTGGATTCCATCGACATTTGATTATGCTGGGAATTGGTTTAACGGCAGCTGTCTCTTTTTTACCTTATACAGATAATTCATGGATTTTATTTTTGTGTGTTTTGAGCTCTTTAGTTGGTTCAGGAGCTTTTCATCCTGCTGCAACGAGTATATTGGCGATAAATTTTTCTAAATATAAAAGTTTAATTATTGCCTTATTTGCTTGTGGAGGGATGATTGGGGCGGCTTCAAGTCATTATGTCTTTATGAAATTGTATTCTGCTTTAGAAGGTCATACAGCAGTTCTAGCTATTCCAATTATTATTTTAATGATATGCTGTGGACTATTTAGTCTTCAGATACCAGAATCTGAAAATTCAAAAATTGATTTTAAACTGGTTTGGAAGGCAATTAAACCACAACGTTTTGAATTGGTGTTTCTTTATCTTATTCAAGTTTGTCTACAGATTGTTGTGTTATCTTTTAGTTTCCTCCTTCCCGATCTACTGATAGCAAAAGGGTATGAAGACTGGCTCTGTTTAGGTGGTGGAAATTTTTATTTTATTATAGGTTCAGCTCTTACATCTATACCAATTGGCTACTGTATTGATAAATGGGGATATCGATCTATCTTGGGATTTATTATAGTAAGCAGTATAGGGTTATTAAACCTATTGTTAGTCACCGAATCTTTATCACTTTTCCCTATTATTACATTACTCATGTTAATAGGTGGAACAATGGGGGTCATTGTTCCTGTTGTTGTGGCAGGAGGAAATAGTTTAGTTCCTTCTTATGCAAGTGGATTTATCAGTGCCTTATATATGGGAGGAGCTACTTGCTTGGCTGGGTTTGGACCAATTCTAGTCAGCTTGATTGCTACTTATTTTACAGACAATGCGCCTATTATAGCCTTGCAACTGTTGAGCAGTTTACTTGTTGTGTCTTTAGGACTCTTTTACTTTCTGCCGCATCCATCAAGGAAATTTGATTTAGAGCAAGATTCTCTTGGAAGAATTGCCTAACAACAAAGGATGTTCCATGACAACCAATTTTAATAAAAATTCATCTCTCTTTCTCACATTATTTCTTATTTGGTTAAGTCATTTTTTTATTGATTTGATGATTGGAATTTGGCCTATCTATAAAACATTAGTAAATTTGGATTTAACTAAGGCAGGTTTGATTGTCGCTATTGGAGCTTGTATTGGAGAAGGTTGTCAGGTCATTTTTGGATCACTTAGCGATCGAGGTTATTCTAAGCTTATTATTATAAGCGGTGTTTTAGCCACAGCTGCAAGTGCTTTTTTTGCTTATTCAACTGCTTATGTCATTCTATTTATCCTTTATTTATTGACTTGTACAGGATCCGGTGCTTTTCATCCTTCTGCAGCTGGATTAGTAAATAGTTTATTGCCGGCACGAAGAGGTTTATTAATGGCAATTTTTGCTTCTGGTGGTAGTTTGGGGTTAGCCTTTAGTCAACTCATCTTTACAAATATCTATCAGTCTTCTCCAAAAGGAACCTATTTCCTCGCCATTCCAGCTTTATGCTTGGCTGTCCTATTACTTCTTTATCCGTTTTCTAAGCCTCATCCTTCTTTAATTGTGCAAAAAACAAATTTTCGTGACTTTTTATCTTTTTTTAAAAGGAGCGAACTGCGTTGTCTGTATATTTCTCAAGTAGCCAATCAAAGCTTGATGTGGGGAATGATTTTTATTCTGCCGGATGTTTTAAAAACTTTAGGCCATGTCGATTGGGTGTGCTATGGAGGAGGGCATATGTGTTTGATTTTAGGAGGAACTTTAATGATGATCCCGAGTGGTTATTTAGCCGATAGATATTCTGCTCGTCACCTGTTGCTTTATTCAAGCTTTATTGCTTTTATCACTTTTTATCTTTTTTTATTTTCTGGTGGGATTTCGATGACACTTGTTCTGCTTGCTTTATTGATTTTGGGAGCTTCTCTGGGAGTTGCTAATCCTGTTGCTGTTGCACTAGGTAATCGTCTCGTGCCCGAACAGCCTGGGACAATTAGTGCATTCCTAATGGGGTTAGTGTGGTGTATATCAGAAGTAATAGGACCTGGAGGTGTAGGTCTTCTATCTGCCTGGTTTGATAATTATGCGCCTGTGAAAGCCTTATCCGTTTTAGGAACTTTATTCTTTATAAATATTTATGCTACTATTCGTCTTCCTAAGGAAGTGCCTGTGCTAGCTCCTTATTCGAGCATTTAAAGGGATATACTCATCCCAGTTCAAAGTGAGAAGTTTTGGCTTTGGCACAGCCGAAATTGCAGCTTTCAACTGGAATGAGTATATGTCATCCCTTTGAATTTAACCATCTTTTATTTGGGTTATATTAAAAGAGGTAGCCCACAGCAATGTTAATTCCAACTGAGTCCCACTTTAAATCATCATGACGAGAGTGGCCTCTCCACCATTTATAGTCGACTGCAACGACACCATACCAACAGCTACCTGCATCCCATATTGCCCCGACTGTTCCATTAAATCCATGGGCCCATCCTCGATGATGGTAGCCATCCACAAAAGAGACGCTTGTATTAGATTCCCTGTGGCGATGGCACCGATCTAGAAAATGCCATTCAAGCTCTGTAAAAATTGACCAGCACGGATCTAGAGCATAGGCAATATCAGCACCCGCGTAGAAACCATACCACGTAAAGCGATAAACGCTTGTTTCATGCTCAGGACTTAGCCCAAGTACATGGGCTATTTGAGGATCTGACCGGTCTGAAAAGGGATCAGAGGAGCCTTGAAAATGGAAAGGATTACTTGAGTCAATTGAAAAAGAAGAGGAGGAACAGCTATCATCTTCTTTTTCTTTTACGCGAAGTCTTTGTCTATGGAAAGAAAAACCAAGTAAAGGGATAGCTGTCAGACGACACCAGTGAAGTTGGAAAGGATAGCCACTAGCAATGGAGAAATCGTAGATTTCACTTCTTCTTTTAATTGGATTACTTGTATGGACACTCACAATTCCATTTAATCCATTTAATTCGTCTAAAAGAGGACTTTTAATTTTAAAATGCTCCTCCGCACGTCCTTTCTCTGTCCATCCATAGAGACCGTAGAGGCGAACAAAAAAAGCTTCTCCTATCCACCGAGCTCTACCATGAACAGTATACATGTCAATATGTTCGTATTCAATATGGGATTTGGCTTTGGCTGGGATATAGCTATTGCCACAGCTATCTTTACTTTCATGTAGATGATCTAATTTCCAGTTTAAGTCATCACGCCGCCATCCGACTCCTAGATCTATGCTTTGATAACAATTACCAAAACATGAATAGCATCCACTAGCAAAACCGAGAGAAGTTGTAAAAGTGAAAGCTATAGTTGCTAATTTAAAAAGAAACTTAAACATGAATCGCGTTGCCCCTTTTAATGATTGCCTATCTCTTGTATGCTTAGAGATAAAATAAATCAATGAAATTTTCCTTAAGCTACTCAACAAAAGATGGTGATCTAAAATATTTCTTTCAGACATCCCGCCTATGTCGGGATATCTGAACTGTTACGGAATTTAGATAGGCAAAATCATAGGTTGAGACGAATGTTGCTGAATCATTTTTAGAACATTGGAAACTCTTTCACTAACAGGAGATTGATTGAATTCGCTAAACCACAAGCCGAAATTCCCTAAATCCTGTGGATTATTGGCTTGAGTCATCTGTATTGCAAAAGCAAATATTTTGCCCTCTCGGTTTTTAAATAAATAAAATGCACCTATTAAATCATTGTCAATTGATAAACAGTCTAGAGGATAATCAAACAGATGGACAGGATGATTTTCCAATTCTTTTGTATAAACTTGTTGTTGATTTTCCGTTCTTTTGGTTCTTCCCTCTTTAGGATAAACAATATATAGGTTACCCCCTTTATATAGGTAATCTCTAACAATAGTGGTACGAGCTTTTACAGTGAATAATTGCAAAGGGTTGTTTTCTATAGAAGGATCTACTAGCTCTTTTGAAATCTCACCCTCTGTACAAAGCGGAGTAGCAGGCATGGGAGTATGAATAGCTCCAGTAAGGAATGTGATGTTGTTGTTATTCAATTCATAAGCTAACACGTGTTCAACAACAGCTTGTAAAGCCACAAAATAAGGCCTTGCATCTCTATCTGTAGTTGTTACTTTAAGAATACCTTTCTCTACCAACTCATTCCAATAATTGACAATGCCAAGTTTAATGCTCTTAAATTCTTCTGATTTCAAACCAGGAACATTTTCTGAATGCTCAATTATCTCTGTAACTTTTGTCTGAATATGTTGAATAAAAGGATCTTTATCAGGTAAAGAACCAGTAAGTGTACTTAATCCAACAGCAGCAGCAGTGAATACATTCATGAAATCCTCCTTTAATGAGTCGTTATAATTAATGTTGTTTCTCTTGACACCTCTGGTTCTACCCAGCGGCCGTGTTTTTTAATAAGATCAACTAGACAATCATCAGCATCTTCAAAATTAATGTCTTTTTCTACACATTCTTTGCCTACATAGAGGTCAATCATGCCTGGTTTAGATCCTACATAGCCAAAGTCTGCATCAGCCATTTCACCAGGTCCGTTTACGATACAACCCATTATGGCGATTTTGACTCCAGGAAGATGTGAAGTTCGTATCCGAATTCGTTTTGAAACATCTTGAAGATCAAATAATGTACGTCCACAACTAGGACAAGAGATAAAGTCAGTTTTAGAAGTTCTCATTCTTGCTGCTTGTAGAATATTGAAACTTAAATGACGAAGGAATTCCATGTCATAAGGACCATCAATCCAAATACCATCTCCAAGTCCATCACAAAAAAGAGCTCCATATTCAGCTGCAGATTGAATAATAAGATCTTCCTTCGAGCATTCATAGCGAAAGCTGATCACCACAGGAATGTCAATTTTTTTTGTTTGCAACCAGTCAAAGAATTGACGGGAATAATGTAAGCGATGAGTTGAGGGTGATAAGAAAATAACTGTGGGTTTGATTGTATCAAGAATTTTCCATTGATCAGGAGGTTCGTCTCTAATTATGATTGCCATTGGGTTCGCTTGAGAGGGGGAAATAGTAAAACGATTTCTGTTAGATTGATCGGTATAAATTGCAAAGGCTTCTTGTAATGTTAATAATCTTATTTCTCCTTCATGGGGATCTATAGATAAAATGCTAACTCCAATATCTTTTAAATCTTTTAGAGTTTGAGTAGTTTGTTGAGTACGAGGTTTTTTGGGCACAACAATGCCATCTGCGCTTGAAATTTTAAGCTTGGGGCGTCCAAGTTGAACATCACATCCCAACTTTTTATATAAGTCAGGAGCTTGAAGATCTTGGGGGTGAACGCTTACGATTACAGTACCATCTGCGTGCAAGGCTATATTTTTCGGTAGAGTCACAGGACGACGTTTGATGGCTTCAATATGACGATGGTTTTCTTCAAAAGGTTCTATTCCTGTGCCCTCATAAGCATTTGCCAAGGCAATTAAGCGCTTGCACGGATTTATTTCGTTCCAAGCATCTTCGGTTAAAGAAACACGAATCGTGTCTCCAATACCATCTAAAAGTAAAGAGCCTATGCCCATTGCAGATTTAATGCGACCATCCTCTCCTTCTCCGGCTTCTGTGACACCTAAGTGTAAGGGATAGTCCCATCCAAGAGTCATCATTTCAGCTACTAATAGACGATAAGCTAAAATCATGACTTTAGGATTAGATGATTTCATGGAAAATATAAAATCATGGTAATCATTTTGACGGCAGACTCTTGCAAATTCCAAAGCTGATTCCAACATACCTCGAGGAGTATCACCATAACGGTTCATAATACGATCGGAGAGAGACCCATGATTAGTCCCAATTCGCATCGAGCGCTTTAATCGTTTGCATTTTTCTATGAGAGGAGTAAATTTTTCTTCGATTTTTTCTATTTCTTTAACATAGGCTACGTCGTCATATTCGATAGTTTTAAAAGACGCTCGTTTATCCACGTAGTTTCCCGGATTTATCCGCACTTTATCCACAAAATCGATCACATGCATGGCAGCTGGAGGAAAAAAATGAATGTCAGCAACAAGAGGAATTGTATAACCACGTTGGAGGAGCCCATTTTTAATCCCCTCGCAAGCACTAGCCTCCTTCATTCCTTGAACAGTGACACGAGCAATCTCACAACCAGCGTCAGATAGTCGCATAATCTGATCTATTGTAGCTTCAATATCACGAGTACTAGAAGTTGTCATAGATTGGATGCGAATAGGATTATTTCCGCCCACTCCAATATGTCCAATCAATACTTCACGTGTCTTCCATCGCTTGGTTTTGAATATAGATTCACAGTATTTAATCATATTAATCCTAAAAATTCCCCTATGTATTTGTCTTATTCATTTACCCAGAAACCTGAGTTTTAGGTTTATTTCCTTGATCTATCAAGACAACAATTCTACCATCGGGTATTAACTAGAAATGTACATATACTCATCCCGGTTCAAAGTGAGAATTTGGGCAATGCGAAAGCTCTCGCGATTCAACGATCAAAAATGGGTCCATATACTCATGTGGGCCCATTTTTGATCGTTGAAGCCCGAGGCTTTGGCACAGCCGAAACTTCTCACTTTGAACCGGGATGAGTATATTGATGAAGAGCAGAGCCTCCTGATCGGCGACTACTTTTGAGTTTAAGAGTTTTTAAGGTCTCTATTAAAGGCAATGATTCAAAAGCTTCCTCGATAAATAAAAAACCTCCTGAGTTTATAAGAGAATGTTCATCCATCCAATGAATAATTTTCTCGCTATAATAAATCATTTGTCCTTTCTGTTGGATAGGCATCTGATAAGGAGGATCAGCATAGATAATATCAAATTGTTGTTTTTGTTTCTCTAGTAATTTGAGAATTTGAAAAACAGGGCCATATAAGACTTCACTTTGACTCTCTACATGCAGATGAGAGATATTTTGTCGGATACACTGAATAGCTTCTTTGCTGCTATCAACGAATGTTGCTGACTTTGCTCCACGGCTTAAGGCCTCAAGACCAATAGCTCCAGAGCCTGCAAATAGATCTAAGAAACTGGCTCCTTCAATATATCCTTGGCAAATGTTAAAAAAGGATTCTCTAAGACGACTAGCTGTAGGTCTGGTTTTCTCTCCTTTAGGACTAAGCAAGCATCTATTGCGATAAAGGCCAGCAATAATATGCATAAAATTAAACTCTAAATTATTTTTCTAATTTTTATTTTAATTTTGCTCAAAATTAGATGTAATATTAAAGATCTATTCAATCTCAAAATCGACAACCTTATTGAGACCCCCAGAAGAGGTAACTACAAGTTTATACTGCCCTTTAGGCCATCCTCCAGCTGGAGGAGAGAAAACAGACATCAAAATGTTGTCTCCATCTTCATCAATAGTTGCTTGAGCAGGGATAAAAGATCCGCTATCAAGATGTTGGAAATTTAAATACACGATCGTTCCACGAATACCATTTTCAATTTCTATATTCACGTAAATGTCGTCAGAATTGCTTTCAAAATGTGTTGTAGGTTTTTTAACAATCCCATTTGTATCTATTTCAAGGCCTAGCGCAAGATGGGAGAAGCTCATAGGGGGTGGCGGTGTTGTAGATTTCGTAGAAGAGGATGAAACTTGTGTCATCTGGCTATCATTTTCCAGTTGTATTTCTCCTTCAGCTGTAGATAAGATACGCATGCTCCAAATAGCCCATCGATGGTCTTCATAAATAAAATAATATTTAAGATACGCAACTATACCCTGATTGGATTTGAGAATTGCCGCTAAGGTACTAATTCCGTTTCTAAAAGCCGGTTTGCGAAAGGTAACTGAGCTATAGTGTGTCAAGATGGGATATCTTTTAATGAAATCTTGAAAAACTTCTTGGGAAGTTGCTTCTTTGAACTCATGAGATGAATACCTATAGTAGGCAGTCGAAAGATCTTTATTGGCAATAGCCTGTAATTGAGCCTTAACAATATCAACTAATTGCTGAGCATTAACGGGTTCTTCAGGAGATTCGAGCATACCAGATTGTAAGAGACGAATACTCAAAATTTTCCATTTATTTTCTTCTTTAATAAGTTGATATTCAACTGGGGCGCTCTTATGTTCATGTGATGTCAGAGTTCCTTTTAATATACCAATATCATGTTCAATAGAACGTTGTGTAAAGCGAGCGGACTGGTTATTGAGAAAAATAGGGTACATTTTAACAAAATCGTTAAATTGATCTAAAGAAGTCGCCTCCTGAAAATCTTTAGAAGTAAAAGCGTAATAGGCTTTGGAAATATCACCCTGACGTAAAGTAGCTAATTGCTGATCTACAACTTCAACCCAGCTTTCAGTGAATAAAATTCCAATCGTCACTCCTATCAAAGCTATAAAAGCTAAAGAAGCTAAAATCTTAAACCAAAGAGGCATACGCCTCTTAGACCTCATCTGACTGGATTGTTCAGGCTCTGAAATTGTTGAAGAGGGAGAAGTGGATGAATTAGAGGGGTTGGCTTTAAAAAGGGGGCCCCTTTCTTCTTCATCTGAAGTCAGTCTAGCACCACATGATGGGCAATAATTAGAATCTGACTCAACTTTTGCACCACATTGGGAACAGAACATAACTGTTTTTCCTTGCTCAAGTTAAAATTGATACATTAGACTTCTTTCGAAACCTTTTTATTTTGTCTACTTTGTCTTTGACTGTAATTAGCATGACAAACGGTAACTTCCGTAGAAATGGATTAAGCTTTCGGCTTTTTTATAATTAGACTTTTTAATTGTTTCATAAATTTTCAATCCTTTCGCATTCAAACCTTGCTCAAAATAAAGTTTTCCTAGTTTAAATAGGATTTCTTTATCTTCAGGGCAGAGTTGGAAAATGATTTCATATTCTCGGATTTCTTCTTTTGGCATCTGGAGATCCCGATAGCTATAAGCGAGCTGAGCATGCACCCAAGGATCATGAGGAGCATAATCACTCAAGATTTTAAACTCTTCAATGGCTCTTTCAGCAATAAGGCGGAATATACGTTTAAACTCTTCAGTGTATTTGTAAGGAGGAATCCAATGTTCATCATCTAGACCATCTACTGTTCGGGGATCAACATATAAACCAGATAGCATTACATAAGCATTAGCAAGACCAGCATGAAATTCCAAATGCGTAGGTTCCATTTTAACAAGTTTAATGTGCTCTTCTATAGAAGCTTGGAGAAGAAGTTCTTTCATAAAATGAACATCTTTCCAATGACACCAACAGCTTATTTTCTCAATAGAAGAGGAGAGAAAATCAAATAAAGCAGGAAGATGATAAACTTGATATTCTTTTCCATGTAAATCTACCGCCAATCGACAACAGGTATTGGCTATTGCTAAATGGTATTCAGGGAGTTTATTCTGATTGCCTAGGCAGTGAAGGCAGGTTTGAATAAATTCAGCTCGCAAATTAAGGTATCTCTCTGTCTTTTTTGTTTGAAAATAGAGTCGAAGGGTAAAGTAAAAGAAGATGGTAACAGAGAGGAAAGCTAAATGAATAGCCAAAACAAATGTTTGAGCAAGAAAGGTTAAATTGAAGAGGAGATAAAGTATTTCTAATGCAATTAAAGAGAAGAAGAAGATATTAAAAACGATATAAGATCTGAGGATTTTCTCGAATTCTGAACTTGTAGGTTTAATTAAAGCATCCAGCTTATGATGATGATAATCCTTTTCAAACTCAACTAATGACTCTTTTTTAGTTGCATGTGTAGTCATAAATTAAGCTTCACTCGGTTTAGATGTTCTTAGTAAGCGATCTCGATAGCTTTGTTTTAATTCCTCTTGATCAAATAACATAATACCAACAAGGACTACAGCAAAGGAGACATAGAAAGGCCATGTAATAACCTCACCTAGTAATAGCCAACCGAATAGAGCTGTAAATAGGGGCGTAGTGAATCCTGAGAGAGACATAAATGTAGCCGAATAACTTTTCAGAAGAATTCCATAAAGGTTATAGCAAATAAGATTAGAAATAATGATTAGAAGGAAGGTGCATTCTAAATAAGTGGTTATATGAGTAACAGGAATAGGATTCCAATTTTCAACCGATAGAGAATGTCCAAGAGCCATTGCTCCCCCAATAAACATGCTAAGACCATTTGCACTTAGTGGAGAAACTCCATTATCCTTTACAAGCTGTTTTAATACAATCCAGCCGTATACGCTACAAATAGCAGCCATCATGACTGAGAGTTCAGCCCAAGAAAAAAACAAAAACTGACCTGTCAGCTCTTCCGTTTCTGTATGATTAAGTAAAATAGGTAAGAATCCAGCAAAACCAATTAACAGCCCTGTCCATTTCTTGAGAGTGAGTTTTTCAGAAAATATAAAGTAACACAAAAGTGCAGAGAAAAAAGGAGATAAGCTATAGATGAAACATGTTTTAGAGGAAGTAAGATACTTTAATCCCCAAAATTCGCAGACGTTTGTCAGGTAAATATTAAAAGCAGATAAGCAAATAATGCGCCACCATATCTGCTTATCAAATGAAAAAGTTTGATGCTTGATGAACTTCTGATAACCCATTAAAATCAGGCCAGCTAGCATCATACGAGTTCCCACTAAGAAAAAAGGTTGAGAATATTCTAACCCTGTCTTTGCAATCGTGAATACGCTAGCAAATAAAGCGTAAAGTAAGATGACATAAAACATAGAAAAATTTCTTTAAGTGGTTCAGATAGAGTATATTAAAAAAATAAGCACCATTTTAATCAGAATGACCTAAAAAATAAAGATAAAAATGATAAACTTCATGGATTCTAAATAAAATAAAAATTTGACTCCATGATGTCTTGTAAACATTTCACGTTTAAAAAATATTTTATTTGTATGCTGGGTATTAACATAATAATTTAAAATAACGATGCAAGAATAAATAATATTAATATAATTATTTTTTTGTTAATTTTTTATTAAAAAAATATTAATTTAATTATTTTAATAAACTTGAAATAGTGATATAATTAATACATAGAAAGAAAAAGGCAATTCATTTAA
Source organism: uncultured Parachlamydiaceae bacterium (assembly GCA_963838645.1). Lineage (GTDB taxonomy): Bacteria > Chlamydiota > Chlamydiia > Chlamydiales > Parachlamydiaceae > CAWIRV01. The sequence goes on from CAWIRV010000014.1 coordinate 107,625, forward strand.
GAATGACAAACTGGAAAAAATTAAGATTAAATAAATTTCTTTCTACTAAAAAATATTAATAAAAGCGTGAATTTAAATTATAAAAATGGTTAAATGACCACTCAACAGATCGTGTGGTTTCATTTATTCGGAGTAAAATGATGCAGAAAAGTAAAATTATTCTTATAGAGGATGAAGAAGATATTGCTTCCTTAATCAAATTGCAAGCTGAGTTAGCAGATTATAAAATTCATATAGAAATGGATGGTCTTAATGGATATTTGGCGGTAGAAAGGGAGAGACCTGATCTTGTTATTCTTGATATTATGTTGCCAGGTTTGAATGGATTAGATGTCTGTCGTAAAATTAAAATTAATCCAGATTTAAAAAATATTCCTATTATTATGATTTCGGCGAAAAGTGAAGAGCTTGATATTGTATTGGGATTAGAATTAGGGGCTGATGATTATGTCGCAAAGCCTTTTTCTTTAAAGGTCCTTTTTTCTCGCATTAAAGCGGTTTTGAGAAGAGGCAAAGAGGCTGAGAGAGAGGTTAAAGTCTTGACATTTGGTGATTTTACGATGGAAGTGGATCGCTATCTTTTACGTAAAAAGGATAAGGCCATTCCACTTACTCTTTCTGAATTTGGTATCTTACGTCGCCTTTTACTGAATCATGGTAAGGTTTTAACACGAAATCAGCTGTTAGATGATGTACAAAATGATGATGCCTTTATTATAGATCGAAATATCGATGTGCATATTGCCTCTTTACGTAAGAAGCTTGGACCTCATTTTGAAGGGATTGAGACAGTACGAGGGGTTGGTTATCGCTTTAGGGACGAAGATTAACAAATTTTTTATAATAACCTAAGTTTTGAGTTTATTTCCTTGATTCTTAGGAATCTTTCCTCTTATCTCTCGTCCTTTTCTTTTGGTGGGTAATATTAGACCTCTTTCGAAATTTCATTTGTTTGCTAAAATGATTCTTTTCGGCATCTTGATTGCCAAATTTTTTAACCATATGTGCACATATGCTTTCAAAATTTGGCAATCAATCTGCTCAAAAACAATTCATTTTTTCAAACAAAGCAAATTTCGAAAGAGGTCTATTGAGTGAATATTACCCATCAAATTTGCCTTCGCTCTTTTACACGTTGGTAACGATTAATATCCAAGCGTGCTAAAACTGTCTTATGAGTGGAAATTTGGACTTTACCGGTTTGCCCTTTACCAAAACGAGATACAAACTTCCTTTGAGTGATGCAAATTTCAGCTTCTCCTCGATTTTTTGCTTTACTATAGTGAAGAGCTAATTGTATGGCATCTAAAAATGTTTCTTGATCTGGTTCTTGTCTATTATTCACACGAATGATGATGTGTGAACCAGGAAAATCTTGAGTATGTAACCACCAATCTGAGCCTTTAGATAAGCTAAAGGTCAATTTCTCATTATCTTGAGCATTTTTTCCTACCCATATTTTTAATCCAGTAGCCGATTCATACTCATAGTAAGGCAAAGAAGGTGTTTTAAGGGCCTCTTTTGGTTGCCTTGGGGTTTTAGATTTGAATGGAAGTTGGTTTTGAAGAGGCTCTAAGGCATCCAAAGATTGAATATCTTTCAATAAATGGAGTGCATGATTTAAACTCATTATCTCCTCTTTTGTCTTTTGGATCTGTTTTTGAAGATGATTTTGGCCAGCATAAAGTTTTTTACTCGAGCGAAAGCGTTGAGCAACTGCTTCCTGAGGACTTAATTTAGGATCTAGTGTGATGGCTTGCTCTTTTTCTTCAACCCAATTCCATACCGTAACGGTGGATAAGCCCTTTCTTAATAAAGGAAAATTAGCTTTCAGGAGTTCTCCTTCCTGTTGTACCTTTTCCCATGTTAAACATCTGCTAAATTCCTGTTGTAGCTTATCCTGACGTTTTTGTAGCCGTTTTAATTGTTGCTTTAAGCGCGATTCAAGACTATTTTTTTCTTTTCGAAATCGAAATTCTTCTTCAAGTTGAAGATAAAGAGCTTCTATTTCTGGATGTGAAAGAATGGGTTGGTAGTTGGTTCTTATAGCAGATAACATTTGAGGTTGAGAAGGCAAGTGATAATGTGTTTGTCCCATAGAATAAAGAGAAAAAAGAATTTTTCCTTCTTGATTTATCAAATAGTAATTAGGATGTTTAGGGAAAAATTCTCCAATTAAAAAAAGAGAACTTTCTTTTAAGCTGAAACCTAAACGTAAAATGCGATCTTGATTGAGTAATTCGATTGAATGAAGTTGATAGTGATTAAGATAGGTAAATAAGGGGTGGGCAGGACCTTTTACAGGAATTTTTATTAAATGAGAGAGATGAAAGCGTAAAAAAGGGGGTTGAAAGCATAAGAACAAGGCTTCCTGGTGAGAATTTTTTTTAAAAATTAGAAAAAACTGACGTTTATTAATAGCAGGAAGGTTAACGAGGATGGACCCTAGGAGAAAATGATGAAGCTGTCGACAAAGGGCCTCCATTTGCTTAAAGCTCAGTGCATAGGGTGTCATGGGCTTTGCCACACTAGTTCGGAATAATAAAAGACTCTTGTTTAATTGCATCTAACAAGGCTGGTACACGATCTGTTTTCTCCCATGTGAATGTATCTTCATGACGACCAAAATGCCCTTCAAAAGCTGTTTGACGATAGATAGGACGTTTAAGCTTTAACATCTGAATCATCCCTTTAGGAGAAAGATTAAAGACTAGTGGAATAATATGATTTAACAATCTTTCATTTACTGTAGCGGTTCCAAACGTATTCACGTTAATAGAAATAGGATAAGGAACCCCAATTGCATAAGAGATTTGTACCTCGCATCGCTTAGCTAACCGAGCTGCTACAATATTTTTTGCCACATAACGGGCTGCATAGCCAGCAGAACGATCAACTTTAGAGGGATCTTTGCCTGAAAAGGCTCCTCCTCCATGTCCTCCCATGCCCCCATAAGTATCTACAATAATTTTACGCCCAGTTAGGCCGCAGTCTGCAGCAGGACCTCCAATAACAAAGCGTCCTGTTGGATTAATATAGAAAATGGTATTTTCATCAATAAAATGTGAAGGCACAAGACCATGAACTAAATTTTTCATATCTTTAATAATCGTATTGCGGCTGACCTTCTCATGGTGTTGAGTAGAAATGACAACTGTATGCAATCGAACAGGTTGATGCTGACTATTATATTCTATTGTAACTTGAGATTTTGCATCAGGCCTCAAATATGTTAAAATGCCCTCCTGGCGTTTTCGGCGTAGTTCTCTAACAATATGATGAGCTAACATAATAGGCATAGGCATTAATTCAGGTGTCTCGTCACAAGCATAACCAAACATGAGTCCTTGGTCTCCAGCACCTTGTTCTTTATAGAGATTTTGACTCTCATCAACACCTTGGGCAATATCAGAAGATTGTTTATTAATAGATATAATGACTCCACAGGAACGATAATCAAGTCCTAATTGGCTATTATCGTAGCCAATTTCACGGATAGTTTGACGAGCAACAGCTTGATAGTCAATTTGAGCCCTTGTGGTGATTTCGCCTGCTAAGACAACTAATCCATTAGAAATGAGTGTTTCACAAGATATCTTAGAATCAGGATCTACCGTTAAGCAAGCATCTAGAATTGCATCTGAAATTTGATCAGCAATTTTATCTGGATGGCCAATAGAAACAGACTCTGAAGTAAAAAGAAAATGAGACATAAATGACACTTATTGATTTAATAACTAATACTCATTCCAGTTGAAAGCTGCAATTTCGGCTGTGCCAAAGCTTCGGGCTTCAACGATTAAAAATGGGTTCATATGACTATATGGACCCATTTTTGATCGTTGAATCGCGAGAACTTTCGCATTGCCCAAATTGCAGCTTTCAACTGGAATGAGTATAAATTATCATAAAAGATTAGAGTTTCATTTAGCAATTGGTTTGATGAAAATAATGAGTATTTTTGATATTAAATTCTTATTCATTACAAGGAACACTTATTGGCTATTATTGGGGTGATTTTTATCTTATTATGGAGTGTATCTCCTCTTTCTGCAAAGCCTCTGGTTTTATCATTTGACCAAATTGGAGAATCCTTACAAGACGGGACGTTGATACAAATCAGAGGATTTCTTTATCAACGCCCTAATGGAACTTTGATTTTAGCATCTCAGCCTGATTTGAAAAGTTGCTGCACAAGAGAAGGTTCTGAAGTTAAGCAACAGCTTATTCTTAAAGAGAAGGGGAATTCCTTACTAATGCAACAGTTTGCTGTAACCTTGGAAGGAATCTTCAAAATTGATCCACAATTTAACTTAGATGGTCAATTAGTCCAGTTATATGTTTTAGAGCAGGTTCACTTGGTATCACAAAACCCTTTTTTCTCTTTATGGAAAATAATGCAAGTTGTGATCATTTTAATTCTCTTATACTTTATGATCAGACAGATAAACCCAAAAATTAGGTTACAAATCTGAGTACTGAATTTGAATATTTTGCTTCCATAAATTTAGAAGAGTTTGCTCTTTTTCTGGATTTAAGCCAATTTGTCCCTTTTTACTTTCTCTCCTAGTATCCCAAGCTATGATTGCTGAAAGTGTTTCAGAAAGTGGGCGGAAAGAAAGTCCAGCTTGACGTGCTTTATTAATATTGACATTCAAAAAACCTGGCATATTGCGTTTATATGAAAGCCATAAAGGGAGTTCCACCCAGTCTTGTATTTGATGTTTGATTAAAAAATCTTCACTAACCCATGTAAGAGACGAACTGTTATCGCTACTTCTCTGGCATACTTTCAAAAATTGCTCAAAACTAAGAGGTGTTGCTGGGCCTGTAGCGTTATAAGTACCAGTTGTCTGATGTTCAACCATAGTCACAATCCATTTTGCAAGGTCACGTACATCAATGAACTGTATAAGTTGATTTGGAGACCCAGGTGCTAAAATTTCACCGCCTTTAATGACACGTATAGGCCAATAAGAAAATCGTTCTGTAGGGTCGAGCGGTCCTACGATTAATCCAGGACGTATAATTAAACAATGATTCAAAAAATAATGTTGTATAATTTTTTCACAGGTTGCCTTTAATGCACCATAAGTCTTTTCTGTAATTTCTTCATCTTTTTCGTTATCTAATTTTGCCACAGGATAACTTTCATCGATATTTTGTGTATAAAAATCTTGATAAACTCCAATAGTAGAAATAAATGTATAATGTTTTGTAGAATTAGAAAGAAGGCTGGATGAATCACGTACTATTCTTGGAAGGTGACCTGAAGTATCAATCACCGCATCCCATGTTCGTCCCCTAAGAGCTTCAATATTACCATCTCTATCTCCTTGAAGCTTCTCTACGTTTGAAAAACCAACGCTTTGATTTCCTCTGCTAAATATTGTTACTTCATGGCCTTTTTGTTGCAACTCTTGAATGAGATGTGGACCAAGAAAAGTAGTACCACCAAGAATTAGAACTTTCAAAATAATTGTCTCCATAAAACTTCCATCTTTTTATTTTGTGAACAGTTTATCCAAAAAAGATTTTGGGCTGTTTTTTATTTCTGGCTCCGCTTATTTGGCTCATTTTCACTAAAAACTTGATGTAAGGAAAGTTTGCTCGAACTTAAAGGACTTGAAAGTCGAATTTGCATTCAATAGCTTTCCACCCAACTCGCGGAATTTTTCCAAGTCATCTGATACATAATACTGATAGGTTGTCTGAGATGAGGAGGATTCAAGCTGTTGAGCCTTTAGGACTGAGGCTACTTTCTCAGCGCATGTTGAGGCAGAATCAACAAGAGAAATGGAATTTCCGATCTCTTCTTGAATCAAATCCTTTAGAAGAGGATAGTGGGTACATCCCAAAAGGATGGTATCAATTTGTAAGTCTTGCAGAGGTTTTAAATATTCCTTAATAATCAGCCGAGTGGCTGGATGGTACAGAAAATGCTCCTCAACTAATGGAACAAAAAGAGGACAGGCAATTGGAATCACTGTGGCCTCTGGGAGCTTGCGTTTAATGGCTGCTTCATAAGCACCAGATTGAATCGTCCCTTTTGTTCCTAATACTGCAATGCGCTGATTAAGGGTGACAGAGGTGGCTTTCTCAGCTCCAGGTTCAATCACATCAATGATGGGAATATTAAAAATCTGTTGAAGTTTATGAATGGCAAAAGCAGAGGCTGTATTACATGCAACGATCAGAAGCTTGATGTTTTTCTCAATTAGAAGAATCGTATTTTCAATTGAATAACGAATAATTGTTTCACGACTCTTTCCTCCATAGGGAAGACGTGCTGTATCTCCAAAATAAATAATACTTTCCTGTGGTGAAGTAAGCATGATCTGTTGCATGACTGTTAAACCGCCAATCCCAGAATCAAACATCCCAATAGGATAGAGATGTTTATCTTCTTTCATATTCATAAGCCTTTTAAGTGACTATAAGGTGAGTTTTTAAGGAATCTTCAAAATTTGCCCAGCCTTAATGCGATCATGGGTTAAACCATTATAGTCTTTAAGAGATTGAATTGAAATGCCATAATGTCGTGCTATCTCACCTAATGTATTACCAGCTTGTACTTTATATATCTTATTTGTCTCTGCTTCCTTTACGAAGGCTTTTTCTGTTGCTTCTTTAGCTTGCAGAACATCTACAATAGAACTTAAAGCGACTTCTAAATTTTGCATATGCTGATTTTGAGCTTCGATAACCTTTTCTAATTCAGTTAGTTGTTGTTTATGTTGACCTAAGATATTTACAGAGTCATTGGCTTGGTTTTTCATCTGTCTCATATCCGAAATGAGATTCTGCATAGTATGATCTAAGAATTCTATTTTATTTTCAAAACTTGTGTTCGTTGTTTTTAAAAGTTCTTTTTGCATTTGACTATGAGCCAGAAGTTCTTGTCTAAGATTTTCTATGATTTCCTCTTGATTACGGAGCTTTTCCTCAAACATCCGAATTTCAGACTCATGATTATTCATTTCATGTCTTAAATCTGATACATCCACTCGCATTTGCCTTAAAATGGCTTTTTGATCGTCATTGACTGATGATCGAGAAGTTGGAGCACCCAAACAGAATGAAGAAAAAAAGGTTATACTTATGAAAAGATAACAAAAAAATTTAATATTCATAAACTTTAAATTCAACGCGACGGTTTCTTGACCAAGCCTCTTCTTGATGTTCTAAGGCGATAGGACGCTCTTTTCCATACGATATTGTAAAGAGATGATCTGGGTTAATACGTTCATTAATTAAAAAGTTGCGTATGGCGCTGGCTCGTTGAGATCCCAAGGCAAGATTATAAGCTTGAGGTCCTCTTTCATCTGTATGTCCTTCAATAAAGAGATAGGCTTGAGGATTTTTATGCATGTAGTCTGCAATGGCATGTATAATTTGTAGGTTTTTCTGTCCTTTAATTAAGCTGCTATTATAATCAAAATAGATATTCTTAAAAATTCCAGCTAATTGAGGAATAAGGCTAGGATCTTTAAAATATTCAATGCTTGGAATAGAACTTCCTGGTTCTCCAGGTGTTTCACGAGGAGGGGGAGCGATCATCCAATCATTTCTGCCTATTCCATCGTATGCAACATCCTCTAAGGGGATAAATTCAGATGAGGGATAGCTATTGTTGCGGTAATCGTAGTCCTGGAAACCTGCCCCTTCATAGATCTCTTCGTCATTAAAACATTCAAAATCACTTTTTGATCTGATTTGACGTGAGTCTCCATGTTTTCCACCTAAAGCTCTGATACCTCTTTGCATATGCCTTCCAGCTGATTTAGTATCTTCCCAAACATCGTTTCCGTTTCTAGCACAACTTTGCATGATAGAAGCTAATCCTACTATAGTCATAAGTAAAAAATAATGTGTTCTCATAAAGGCAAATCCCCAGATCTTAAAGAGAGTAAAGAAGATTTTATTGATGGAATAAAATATTAACATAGAGTGTTGATATTAGCAACCTGAGTTTTGGGTTTATTACTTTATAATAAACCCAAAACTCAGGTTGCTAAGGTGCTTAATGATTGGCATTTTTCTGAGAGGAAGAGAAGGAATAGGATCCCCAATTAGGAAATCGTTTCTCTCCTTCTCCAAAAGTGATCTGTCGCATATCGGGTTGATTTAAATTTATGATATAGAGCTCACTTGTTTGAGCATCCCCTGAATTGAAAACAAGGTGCAGACTATTGGGTGCCCAAGAGGGATTTTCTTTATTCCCTGGCCCTTGTGTAAGAGGTCTCTCTTGATGAGTTGCAAAATCATACATCCAGATCTGCCTATCTCCACTTGTGCGAGCACAATAGGCAATCTTAGAGCCATCTGGTGACCAACAAGGAGCTGAGTTCTCTCGATTTTGTTTAGAGATTAATATCGCTTTGATAGTGCTTAAGCTAGATCCTGGTTCTGGAATATCCATGACATAAATGCGAGGTGAACCATCTTTATCAGAGACAAAAGCTATTCGTTTTCCATCTGGACTAAAGGTGGGAGACCCTTGGGTAGCTTGCCTAGCTGAGAAAATTTGTTGGGGTTTGCCTAGCGTTCCTACCTCAGGATTAAAGAGTTGAAGGAAAAGATCTGGATTACCTGTGACATCGCTAATAAAGGCAATTTTATCACGCTGTGGAGAGATCGTTGGCATGAGTTGATTACCACGTAAATAAATTAAACGTTGCCCTGTCCCACCTTGTAGAGAGGACATATAAATCTTAGGTTGACCAATTTGATAAGAGACATAGAGGAAGCCTCCTGCCATGTAGCCAGGTTTAGGAGGGATATAAACAGGAGTAACACAATAGTGATTACCCGTCGTTACTTGATGTGGATGATGACCATCGAAATCGACTTCCCAGACCTCTGAGGCCCATTTAGCATTTCCTTGGGATGCCTGTGTTTTGATGGTATAAAGGATGCGAGTAGAGGCAATTCCCTCTGTGCCAAATAAGGCTTGATGAATGGTATCGGCAAGCTTATGAATCTGGCGACGATCTCGACTTAAATCCCCAGATAGGGGAATCATATCTGTTCCTTTTAAATTTTGATTCTCGATACTTAACATGAGGGCAGATAATGTCCGATGATGAATGCGTGCTTTAACCACATAGAAAACTTGTTGAGCTTTCCAATCTTTCGCTTGGCCTAGATTCTCAAAATTTTCAGAAGTTAGTAGTTGATCATTCGATGATGAGCGTTGGACGAGATAGGTCTCTCCATTGTGATTAAGGTCAAAAGCCAGAATCTCTTCTAATTGCTTAATATAGCTATCTGGGAAATCAGTTTGATGGATGAAGGGAGCTAGGTATAAAGGTTTTAAAGGATTTAATTGAATCATAATTGGATGGGAATCTTCAAGAAGAGAAACCCCTTGTATCTCCTTGATAAATCCTGAGCATAGAAGAAGTAAGAAAAAGAAATATATTTTGGCTTTCATTAGGTTATCCTTAGTGCTTATTATTTAAAGTAATGACAAATGTGTATTGAGGGCAGTCAGGAAAAGAATCTGCAAAGGAGGGGAATGAGAGGGAGTGTAATGTATTTTCAATATAGTGTTTATTTATTGCATGATCAGTGTGTATGACTTGAACCTGAATAACTTTGCCCGATCTTTCTAATGTCAGTTTTAATCGAACTTCTCCATCCACTGGCAAGCGTAAGGCGAGTTTGAGTCGATTGCTAATCTCATTACGGTAGTTCATCTCTTTTTCACTAAATTCGATAGAGGGATAATCTGTCATAGGAAGTGCATGAATGTGTAGATTTTCGAGTTTATTAGGGAGGGAGGATTCTGCTAAGCTGATACTCTTAGGGATATTTATCTGGCTGCGTGTCTCTCCTATTTTGGCCATATTTTCCTTTGCTTTTGCTAGTAATTCTCTTTGGCATGCTTGAGCAGCTTCTTGAGTAGCTGTTAATGTTGGTTGATGTGTCTTGTTAGCTTTCTTAACAGCAATTTCTTCAGCAGATAGTCCTTTTTTGATATTTTGAGTCGTTTGCTTAGTTGGTTCAGATGTCGTTTTTTTGGTCGACGTAGATTTTTTATTTTCTTCTGTTTTTTTAATTTCTTGAGTTGATTTAGAAAACGTTGTCTCTTTTAGCGGTGATTGAGAAGAGGCCTTATTTTGTACGTTTTTAGAAACAGAGATTGTTTTTTTAGGTGATCCCTCTTTTATCTCCTTTTTTACCTCTTTAGCTGGTTCAGATGGAGTGAGAGGAGCGAGGGGTGCAGGCAAATGCTTTTCCTTTTGTTCAATAGAGGCAGCTAGAACAGATGGCGTAGTGGGCTCTAGGATGAGAGGGGCCATGGATTGTGGGGGAGGATGAAGCTGAACAGTGTTAACAATAATCTTTTTTGAAATTTCTTTGTTAGGTAAGGGGGTCGTAGAGAAAAATAAAGAAAGCTTTATGGCTAAGAAATGAAGGAGACATACTGAAAAAATAATCAATAGCAGAGAGCGATCTTTGCGCTTATCAACATCTACTAGGGAAGGGAAAACTGGCATGGCATCGTAAGAGATAGATTGCATGAGAAAGATCACCTGTGAATTAAGCCGGTTTTAAGATAATCTCCATCTGAGAGAATCCTGCCTCTTCTGCTGCATTTTTAATGAATTGGTATGTGCCAAAGTGTGCTCTTTTATCGTGAAAGATTTGGGGATGAGCTTGTGGAAAATATATCTTGGCTTGTTTAAGTTTTTCTGCTAGCTGAGTTCCTATCACAGGGTGATCATTGAACCAGATAGTATTATCTTGGTACACATGGATGGCGATTGGGCTGCTTTCTTGTACAGCTTGTGGAGTTTTTGCAGGGATATGAGAGCCTTCGGCAAGCTCAATTTGATCAAGATCTAATAATGGAGCAATGACGATAAACATAATTAAAATGACAAAAACGACATCTATGAGCGGGGTTAAGTTAATCGTTGGTTCATCCACTATCATCTGTTGCTTGAAGGACACGGGTCTTCTTGTCATATATTCTTTAAATGAAAAGCTAAAAATTTATATGTTCAGGCTAATAGGTTAAAGGTATTTATTCTCCTTTTGAAGATGCTTTAAAGCATATTCAAGAATAGAATTGATAGAGATAGGCTAACATAACACCGTACAAAAAGTCCAGCTTTCAAGCAAGAGAAGTATCAGTCATCCGGCTTGTAAAGTGAGTAATTAAATCCAAGAGTCAATAAAAAGTTGGCTATGAAGTCAATCTAGCAAGATTTTTAATATACTCATTTCACTTGAAAGTTGCAATTTCGGCTGTGCCAAAGCCTCGGGCTTCAACGATCAAAAATAGGTCCATATTAGTATATGGACCTATTTTTGATCGTTGAAGCCCGAGGCTTTGGCACAGCCGAAATTGCAACTTTCAAGTGAAATGAGTATAGTGTCATAAAAATCCTAAAGTCCAACATAGACAGTATTATGATCCCTATACTTAAATAGGAAAAAAGATAAGGGTAAGTTATCATGCATGTATTTTTAGATTTTATTAAAATAAACCAAACTATTGTCTTCGTAATCATCACGGCTATTTGTCTATTCATTATTCTTTCAGTTGTAAAAAGAAGGGCGAGCTTTAGCTTGGTCTTTTTATTCCTCCTTTTTTCTATTAATGCAGGAATAGCGATCGACCATTATGAGAGCATTCAATGCTATTTTAAAGATAATTGTCATCAGCAATATGAAGATAAGGAAGATCCCAATACTTTGTTTGATAACCAAATTTGGCAGGCTATTGAAGATCTTAAAGCAGAAGTGGCAGTAGAAAAAGAAAGTCTCCATCATATATTCCATCAAATCCAAATAATCGTGGATCAACTGAATAATCAAAGACAAAAAGTAGAAAGTTTTATAGAAGACATACATAGCCGCTTTAAAACTAAGAATTACATGTATGCAACCCCTAAACATGAGGCAGAAGCTATTAGAGAGGAGATATAAGACATGGTTAAGGGAAATCATCAAGATGGGCAGATGACCATTGGCTTAGCAGGTGATGTGATGCTGGGGCGTTTAGTAGGCAAGCATCTTGAACAAGCAACGCCAGCGTCTGTATGGGGGAATCTTCTCTCTTTGCTGCATCAGACAGATTTAAATCTCATCAACCTCGAGACCGCATTGACTAAAAGTGAGAATATTGTACCAAAAGTCTTTAATTTTAGGTCGGATCCCAAAAATGTTCAAGCTTTAGTTGAGGGATCAATAGATGTGGTTAATTTAGCCAATAATCATGTTCTAGATTACTCAAAAGAGGGTCTTATAGAAACATTAGAGGTATTGGAGAAAGCACAAATTCAATATGTTGGTGCAGGTAGAAATGCATCTGAAGCGACCTCTCCCCTTATTCTTATACGACGAGGAATTAAAGTAGGTATTGTAGGATGTACAGATAATGAGCCCACCTGGAAAGCGACAGATCAACGTCCTGGTACTCGTTATATTAAAATAGGTGATTTAAATACTATCCAAGGTGATATTATCCAACTCCGTCGCCAGGTTGATTTGCTTATTTTATCTATCCATTGGGGACCAAATATGCAAGAAAGGCCTTCTTCTCATTTCATTGCATTTGCTCATCAATTGATTGAAATGGGGGTAGACATTATTCATGGTCACAGTGCTCATATTTTTCAAGGGGTAGAAGTTTATAAAGGTAAACTTATTCTCTATGATACAGGTGACTTTGTTGATGATTACTATGTTGATCCTGTGTTACGTAATGATCGCTCTTTTTTCTTTATGATAGAAGTTGATAAACAAGGATTACGTACGTTGCGTCTAATTCCTGTTATCATTTCTCATTTCCAGGTTAATAGAGCGATAGCAAAAGATGAAGAGGAAATGATTGATCGGATGCAGGTGCTATCTAAGGAACTTCATACTTCACTGACAATAGAAAAGGGTGTATTCACTAAGCATCAGCTTTATGCTTCTTTCACTCGATGATAAAGTTTTTTATCTTGACATTCTTGATTTCCGTAGATATCTATCAACATTTTGAAGATTAAAGAGATAGAAATGAAATTAAATCGTTTTAGTTTTCTATTGACTCTTCTTTTCTTCTTTGTTATATGCACGTGCTAATCTTAAAGAGAGGCAATATCATGAAAATCTCTAATTTCCTCAGATGGCCTTTTTCATTTTTCTTTACTTGTTATGTTTCTATCAGTTTAATATCTCTTATAGTTATGGCCTTAGAAATATCACCTTGAGCTTTGAGTGTATCCTTCTGAAATCAGCGAGTATACTCTTGATACTCGTAGCGGACATGTTCTAGGATTTCTTGATCGAGAGGGCAGGGTTCAACACCCCAGACTTCTGTTGCATAATGATGAATGGAAGTATCTGTTGAAAACTTGCCCATGCCTGCAATATTGTGGATAACAAATTCTGCCCATAATTCAGGATTCTTATATAAATGTTCTACCTTTAATTGAGTCTCATAATAGCTTTGCAAATCTTTTAAGGTAAAATAGCGGTCTGGCAGACCTCCGTAGTGAGCTTCAAGCGTTTTATGAAATAAATCTTCTAAAAATTGATGCTCTTCTTCTGTCAGGGCAAGAGAGCGATCTCTAAAAGTATCTAAAGCGCGTTTGATTTTGGGATTGTTATCATAGATTTCTCGAGGGTGATAGCTATTTTTGGTTTTCATTTCGGCAATTTGATCTACTTTACAACCGAATGAAAAGGGCCACCATTGAGGGGTGATCTCCTCTTCCATCTCGATATTAGCTCCATCCCTTGTTCCGATTGTTAGGGCACCATTCATAGCCATTTTCATGTTGCCTGTTCCTGAGGCTTCCATACCGGCTGTCGAAATTTGCTCAGATAAATCAGTCGCAGGAATGATAATTTCAGCTTTAGAGACATTATAATTCTCTAAATAAACGATTTTTAGAAAACCGTTTACTGCAGAGTCGCGATTAACCTTACGTGCAATACAATGAATCAAGCGGATGATATCTTTAGCTGTTTCGTAGCCTGCAGCTGCTTTGCCTCCAATGATGGCTGTACGCTTGAGACGTTGATGATGAGGATTATCAATGATTTCTTGATATAAAATAATGAGATGTAAGGCATTCATCAATTGCCTTTTGTATTCATGGATTCGTTTCACTTGTACATCAAATAAAGAGTCAACATCAATTAAAGGAGGGGAGGAAAGAATCATTCCTTTATTATCCCGTAATGTATTATCTCGATTGAGAAATTCAATACAACGTAGTTTGTTCCTTTTCTTAATGGCTAAGATTTGTTCTTGAGATTCTTTGTCATTCGCAAAGTCTGCTAAACGCCGAATTTGTGTGAAGTCTGTAATCCATGCATTCCCAATACGTTTGGTAATAAATTTAGCTAGTTCTGGATTACACTCTAAAAGCCAGCGCCTGTGTGTGACTCCATTCGTAATATTAATGAATTTGCCAGAATAAAATTCATTGAAATCTTTAAAGATCGTATTTTTGAGAATTTCTGTATGAAGCTTAGCTACTCCGTTGACACGATGAGAACCTATAATGGCTAAATGAGCCATCTTCACCTTGCCCCCTTCTATAATAGACATGCGGCGGACTTTCTCTTCATTATGAGGATATCTATCTCTGATGGAATTGCAAAAATCTTGATTCAAGTGCTCAATAATTTTATATTGGCGTGGAAGGAGATAATACAACAGAGTATGGTCCCATTGTTCGAGAGCTTCGCTCAAAATCGTATGATTGGTATAACCTGTGCAGGCTTGCGTGATATCAAAAGCTGTTTTCCAAGGAAGATCATGCTCTTTTGTGAGGATGCGCATTAATTCGGCTATTACAAGAGAGGGATGAGTATCATTAATTTGGATTCTCACTTTATCAGTAAAAGCGCGAAAATTGGAGTGTGCGACTAAATAATGACGGATGATATCTTGTAAAGAAGCCGAAACAAGCAAAAACTCTTGTTTTAGGCGAATACGTTTACCAACTTCATGATTATCACTAGGATATAAGACATCTGTTAGATCGCTGTTCTCAGATGCTTGGTCCAGCCGGCCGGCATTATAGCGCTGAAGCTGAAAATTGCGGGGAGAATCTTTAGTGGACCATAAACGTAAGGTGACAACAGAGAAACGATGATCTTGAGTATAACCAACGATAGGAATATCATAGGGGATAGCTGACACCTCTTCATAATCCTTCAATTCCATGATTTCATCACCATGAATATTAAAAGAAGTGCTAGGCACACCACAAAACTTGATCACTACTCGACGTAAATCACGACGAAATTCCCAGGGATATTCATGAATCAGCCAGCAATCAGGAGCTTCAATTTGAACTCCATCCCATAGTTGCTGTTCAAAAATACCATATTGGTATCTGAGCCCATAGGCCTGGGCTGGATAGTGGTGGGTAGCTAAGGAATCCAAAAAACAAGAGGCTAAGCGTCCTAATCCCCCATTCCCTAATCCAGGATCAGGCTCTCTCTCAATAATCTCTCGGAAACCACGTTGCATTTTATGGAGGACGGCCTGAACTAAATCCATGGAAGAAAGATTGGTAATATTACTTATACAGATGCGGCCAGGTAAGTATTCCATAGAAAGGTAATAGATAATACGCGCATCTAATTTCTTAATGGTACGTGCTGTGGCTAGCCAATTAATCATGGTCTCTTCACGTAAAGCATACGAAAAAGCACGAAAGAATTCGTCAGAATTTGCTTCGTCTGAGGTTCGACCTAAGGTTGTGATTAGATAAGCTTTAATTTTTGTGATCAACTGCTCGCTCAGCTGATCTAGGTTAGGGCTCATTACTTACCTCATGGAAATATAGATCTGATGATTTTTTCATTATGCAAAATTTTAATTTAAAATATAATGCATTTATTATAAGGAGAATATTTGTATGCAACGGTTACATGGGTTTTCACTTATTTTAAATGGAATTTTAGCTCTTTTTATGAGTATTATGATCTATGTGACTTACCTAGCTTATACACGTACATCTGGATCCACAGGTCAAGATGCCGTACAAATTCAGAAAATACGCCATAATGCTTTGCTATCAAAGAGAGTGAAGTCAGACACAGCTTTAAATCCTAACGAATGATCTTATGATTCTATTTTTGACTCTTCTTCCTCTTTATTTGTTTGGTAATATCCATTGTTTAGGAATGTGTGGACCGTTAATCATGCTTATTGGTCAACACCGTTATCGTTACTTTTACTTTGTTGGTCGTTTAGTCTCTTTTTCACTGGCTGGAGCTTTAGCAGGGGAAGCTGGAGCAGTTCTCCATATCTTGTTAAAAAATTATCATATGTCCGAAGCAATTAGCTTTGCCTTTGCGGGTTTTATTCTATGCATTGGCCTTAAAGCACTATTAGGATGGCAAATTCCCCACTCTTTTTGGCTATCACGAACATTAGCTAAAGTGAATTACTCTCTGTCTATCCTAATATTAAAAGAGGAAGGGTGGGCGACTTTCTTATTCGGTTTTTTAACAGTGGCTTTGCCTTGCGGGCAGACATTGGTCGTCTTTTCAGCTTGTGCTTTGACTGGTGATGTCATGATTGGTCTTAGCAATGGCTTTGCTTTAGCTTTATTAACTACCCCTTCTTTAGCTTTAGCCATGCATGCGCATCGCTTATTTAAGAGACTTAAACATTATTATCAACCTGTTTTGGGTATGAGTTCTATTGCCATTGGAGTCTTATCCTTTTGTCGTGGCTTAGCTGAAGCTGGTTGGATTTCTCATTGGATATTAAATCCAGATGCCCCTGTTCGTTATCATATTGTAATTTTTTAATAGACTTCTTTCAAAATCTCCTTTATTTTGGATTCTATAGATAAAATCAGAAAGGATTCGCAAGAAGTCTAATGAATAAAGAACCCATTGGACTCTACATTTTTCGTTTTCTGACAAGCCTAGGGCTTTTTGCCTTTATGGCTATGCTCTACTGGTCTTCAGCTTTGATTGAACAAGACCTGAAATCGATAGGCTCAGACATTTCTCAATTGAGAAATGATCTTCTTTCTTTGCGCTCCACTGTAAATAAGGTCAGTGAAGAGATAAGTACAATTTTTTTCAACCAACATCAAATTCCTTTTAAAGATCGCCAAGAAAATTCCCAACTATCTCAGCCCCAAAAGTCTGATATAAATTCCAATCTTTCTAATCTTTTGACAGAGGATCCTTTTTACAAAATAACACTTCCACAAATGCTAGGAAGCGATTTTAAACCCCATGGAATCCGTCGAGAGGCTAGTTTAGGTAGGCCAGATAATCTGCATCCTTTCAGTAACTGGAGTCAAGTTTCCTCTTGGACAAGTTCTTGTACTGTTGCTATTGCAACAGACCAATTTGGGAAGTATGAAACATTTGCTCCTGATATGGCTCTCAAAATGGAGCTGCGTTATGATAAAGAAGGCCAACCTGAATATTGGCTTCATCTTCGCCAAGATGTATTTTGGCATCCGCTGCAGTCAGAGCATTTTGTCACAGGAATCGCTCTAGCGCCCCATTTTCTACGTAAGCATCAAGTAACAGCGTATGATTTTAAGTTTTATTTTGATGCCATCATGAATCCATATATAGATCTAAGGCAAGCCGTAGCTTTAAGAAATTATTATAGTGATGTTCGTGAAATACAGGTCATCGATGATTTTACCCTTGTCGTAAGATGGAAGACAGAAGAGATGAGGGATGTGAGTGGAAAGATGATTCCTCAAATGAAGTATTCAGCCAAGATATGGACAACAGCTCTTAGACCTCTTGCCCGTTTTGTCTATCAGTATTTTGCAGATGGCACAAAGATCATCCCAGATGATTCTAATCTAGATGTCTACCGGACCAATTCAATATGGGCTCAAAATTTCTCCCAGCATTGGGCGCAAAATATGATTGTCAGTTGCGGTCCTTGGCTTTTCGATGGAATGACCGACCGAGAGATTCGGTTTAGACGTAATCCTGATTACTATCAACCCTATGCCGTTTTAGTTAATGCGTTGGAAATAAAATTTAGGGATTCTCCTGATGCTATTTGGCAAGAATTTAAATCAGGGACGATTGATTTATTTAATGTTCCTCCTAATCAACTAGCAGAGTTTGAGCGTTTTCTACAAAGTAAACCTTATCTAGAACAAGCCCAGGCAGGCCTTGAAATTAAACGCTTAGATTTTGTCGATCGGAGCTATACGTATATTGGATGGAATGAAGCTAGATTTTTTTTTAAAAGCAAAAAGATTCGGCAAGCTCTTACGATGGCCATTGATCGAAAAAGAATTATTCAGCAAAATCTCAATGGGATGGGGATTGAGATCACAGGCCCTTTTTTTAGGTTTTCCCCTTCTTATGACGCAAATATTGTTCCTTTTCCATTTGATTTGCAGCGTGCCCGTTTGCTATTGGAAGAGGAAGGGTGGTACGATAGCAATGGTTCTGGAATCATTGGTAAGCTTATCGATGGAAAGCATATTCCTTTTCGTTTTACATTGACCTATTATGTCAAAAGTCCGATTACTAAAGCTATCTGTGATTATATTGCGACATCATTAAAGGAAATTGGAATCATTTGTCATCTCAATGGTGTCGATATTGCTGATTTATCTGCTGTTTTTGACGACAAAAGCTTTGATGCGATTTGTATGGCATGGGCTTTGGGATCCCCACCAGAAGATCCTAAGCAGCTTTGGTATTCAACAGGAGCTCAAGAAAAAGGTTCTTCTAATACTATTGGCTTTGCCAATGCCGAGATTGATGCCATCATTGATCAACTTCAATATGAATATGACCCTCAAAAGCGCATTGAGCTGTATCATCGTTTTGATGCTATTTTGCATGAGGAAGCTCCTTACACCTTTATATATACGCCTAAAGTTGCTCTCGTTTATCGCGATTATTTGCAAAATGTATTTATTCCTGCTGAACGACAAGATTTGATTCCAGGCGCTAATGTGGCTGAACCACAACCCAATATCTTCTGGATTAATCCCAATCGAAATCTGTAAAATATTTTGAGGAATGATGTCTTTAAAAATAGACCATTACATTAATCCTACCGATCAAACCGATCAGAGTTCGAAGGAACAAACCTAAGTCTCGTTAACAGAGTTGTTGAAATAATCTCTATTCTTTCCTTTTTTGCATAAGATGATTAAATAAAATATTGATTTCAATCTATTCTATCTGATACACTTATTTTTAGCCTTTAAGTTTCCTTAAATAAGGAGAATAACATGCCACAGCAATGCGTTCAGAAAAGTGAATTTTTAGCCGTATTTAATCATTTCTCTTATAATACTTCTTCTTTTTTTGATTCCTCTTTTCATCATCACCATCCTCTGTTAGCTACTTGTGCTAATGCTGCTTAAAGCAGTTCGGTTGGCTCTCTGTCAATGACCTAATTTGATTGCTTTTTTCACAAAAGAGCAGAAATAAGGTAGGTCGACGACTACACCTTTATCATGGTTTTTTTATTTTCCTCTATTGCACCGAGAATGCAATAAAGGTAATCATCAATTTTCAAGTAGACGGAATGAAATATGGATCTACCATTATTTATTAGTGTGCTTTTTGCTCTTCAAATCATCTGTCTGATTGCGGGAAGCAAAGCTTCAAAAAACTTAAAGGATCAAAAGGATTACTTTTTGGCTGGAAAAGAGGTTAAATTTTTTCCTTTGATGATGACATTTATTGCCACTCAAATTGGAGGTGGATTAGTCTTAGGATCATCGGAGGAGGCTTACCAATTTGGCTGGTCTGTTCTTCTTTATCCTCTTGGAGCTTGTTTGGGATTTATTCTGCTTGCCAGTGGCATAGGGAAAAAAATGGCTCAATTCCAAGTCTCAACAGTTGCTCAGCTTTTTGAGGTGGTTTATCAATCTCCACAGCTCAAGAGAGTGGCTTCCTTGCTTTCTATCATCTCTCTTTTTATGATTTTAGTGGCACAAGTGATTGCATCCAAAAAATTCATGATTAGCTTAGGATTTGATCATCAATGGCTTTTTATAGGATTTTGGGCTATCATTATTCTCTATACTGTTTTAGGTGGTTTAAAAGCAGTTGTTTCTATTGATATTATCCAAGCCATTTTTTTTATTGCCGTCTTTTTATTAGGCTTTGGCTATGTTCTTTATGCTAGTGATATACCATTTGTTCGCATGGTAGAATCTGGTCTAAATAAAGAAAATTTCGATCTTCATTCATCCAAACTTTATGGTTGGCTCTTGATGCCCTTGCTTTTTATGGTTATTGAACAGGATATGGCTCAACGCTGTTTTGCAGCTCAATCTCCTCGGATTGTGACAAAAGCAGCTGCTTATGCTGCTGTCTGTATCATTCTTATCTGCGTTATTCCTGTATTTTTTGGTATCTTAGGTAAAAATATAGGAGTTGAAGTGATGAAAGGCTCCAGTGTTTTTATGGCCGTTGTACAAGCTGTGACAACCCCTCAAATTGCTGCTTTGTTAGGGTGTGCTGTCTTAGCAGCGATTATCTCAACAGCCATTTCCTTGATTAATGCTGTGAGTTCAAATCTCACACAAGACTTTGATTTTGTCTTTATGCAAGGAAAACGTGATACGAGAAAATTGCGTTGGATAACAGCTTTCATTGGCTGTGCAGGGATATTTTTTTCTTTTTATTTTGATAATGTTGTCGATTTATTAATTCAAAGCTATGAGTTATCGATTTGTTGCCTTTTTGTTCCTGTTCTGATTGCTTTGTTTAAACGACAAGGTAATAAGCTTTCTGCTTCTTTAGCGATTGCTTTGGGTGCTCTAGGTTTTTGTCTATTTCGCTTGATTCCTGTTAATTTTCCAAAAGAAGTGTTGAGCATCTTTTTGTCTCTCTTAGGCTACGGTTTAGGGGAAATTTTAGCATGGAGTCAAAGTAAGCAAATCGATTCCCTTTCTTATAAAGATTAGTTGCAATAATTCTTAACGCTTGCTATGAGCTAATAAGGCCTGTTATAACAAGTGGAATGAAAGGATGGCGGAAACATCTCATCGGTTCTCTCTAAAATCTAGCTCACCTCAGAAGGTATATCCAGGCGGAACACGAACAGATGTTAACGCAGATAACTTTCCCGTTTTATCGGGCATGGGAATATCCCTATTAGTGCTTCATCCTCAGGGAGTACGCGAGCCTCATTGGCACCCTAATGCGGAAGAACTCACTTATTGTATAGAAGGGCGAGGGCTCATGACTATTTTCAGTCCAGGAGCTGGCCACGATACGTTGATTATCGAACCTGGAACACTCACTTTTGTTCCTAGAGGATATCTTCATCATATTGAAAATATTGGCAATAATCCTTTGCACATGCTAGTTTGTTTTAATCATGAGTATCCAGAAGATATTAATTTATCTTCCTCTATAAATATCATGCCTAATCATATTTTGGCAGAGACTTTTAAGCTTGATTTAGCCTTCTTTGAAGGGTTAAAAAAAATACCTATCCCTGTTTTTATTAGTCAGAAAGGACAAGAGACGAAGCCTGAAATAGCTTGGATGACTAATCGTTTTAAATTTGCTATCGAAGCGGTACATCCACAAGTACAAACGCATGGCGGATGGGTGAAAATGAGTAATAGCTTTCTATTCCCTGCTCTAGAAGGGCTTTCGCTTTATAGTGTTTTGCTCGAAAAAGGAAGTGCTCGGGAGCCTCATTGGCATCCTAATGCTCATGAGCTTAACTATTTGATAAGTGGAGCAGCACGCATTACTCTATTATCTGCTAATGGTAGCGTAGATACCTTTGATATGGTTCCTGGTGATATCAGTTTTTTGCCTCAAGGCTATTTACATCATATTGAGAACACAGGATCAGAACCATCTCGCTTTGCGATCTTTTTTAATGATTCATCCCCTAACGATATTGGCCTATCTGGCTGCTTAGGTGCCTATTCAAATGAGATTCTTGCTTCTTTATTCAGATTACCAGCATCTTATTTTGATCAATTGCCTAAATATCAAGAAGATTTATTTATTGTTTCAGGAGAAGCTTAATCACCTGTTCAATTAATGAGACTGAGTACTAATCGATTATAGAAATAGTGGAAAGAATTTTCAATAGATGTTATATACTTTAATCTAAAATTAAATAATTTATTTTTATTGAGGATTCTAATGAAAAGTTTATTTTGGTTTAAGCGTTTCCAGGCATTTATAATTTTATTCTTAATGTTCTTTTTTGTTTCTTTCTCTATCCATACTCTAAATATCAATCAACATCAAACATCGATTCAATCAACAACCATAGAGCTTGAGAAGCAACGATGGGATGATCAAAGTCATCAATGGCTTCAACAGAAATCAGAAGAAGAGAATAGAATGAATGATAAGAATTGGCAGCAAGTATGGAGAGAAAGACAAAAGCAAGAACAAAAACGTGTGCAACAAAAAATTGAGGATCAAAAACTAGAACAGAAGAGAATAGCGGAGCGCGTTCTACAGAAGCAATTATTAGAAGAGCACAAGTATAATGTGTGGCGTCAACAATCAAATTATACCAAACAGACAAATTAACTTCAGACGTGATTTAAACAATGCTGAAAGTGGATTGTCTGTTTGGTATAAGAGGGTAAAGAGATAATTTTATCGAACACTGACATACCCTTCAGGTACACCTTTCTTTGAAAAAATAATCTGCCAAAGTTGAATATGTCTTGCACGGAATGAACCTGCACAAGAGAGGAGATAATATTTCCACATCCGGTAAAATTTTTCGTCATAATTGGATTTTAATTTATCCCAATGCTGGTGAAAGTTATGATGCCAGGCCATTAAAGTTTTATCGTAATCTGCTCCAAAGTTATGCCAATCTTCCATGGTAAAGAGCCCCTCACTAGCTTGAGAAAGCTGACTTATAGAAGGAAGCATACCATTAGGGAAGATATATTTTTCTATCCATGGATCAGATCTTTTTAGAGAGGTATTTGATCCAATGGTATGCAAGAGAAATAAGCCATTATCCTTAAGAGAACGGGCAACGATATTCATGTATGTTGGATAATTCTTATAGCCTACGTGTTCCATTTGCCCAATGGAGACGATACGGTCGAATGTCTCTTGGATATCACGATAATCTTGAAAATGCAATTCAATAGGCAGCCCTTGGCATAACTCTTTGGCGAGATCTAATTGTTTTTGAGAAATGGTAATTCCAACGACCTTTACTTGATACTTTTCTGCCGCATATTTAGCAAAACTTCCCCAACCGCAGCCAATGTCTAATACCTTCATGCCTGGCTCTAATTTAAGTTTTTGACAAACGAGCTCGAGCTTTGCCTCTTGGGCTTCATCTAAATTATGTGCCTTCTTCCAGTAAGCGCATGAATAGGTTAAACGCTTATCGAGCATATATTGAAAGAGATCATTGCCAAGGTCATAATGCCGCTTGCCCACTTCCAGGGCTCGGCGCTGGGATTGCCTATTAAAGATGGTGGAGTTGAGTTTATAAAGCAGAGTAATCCAACTCTGATTGTAGTTATGACCAAGTGGACTTTTCAAAATGCGATAAAAGAATTCATCTAACTGAGCCACATCGATCCATTCTTGCATATAGCTTTCTCCCAATCCAAGGGATCCTTGGGATAAAACATTTTGGTAAAATCGATCATCATGCACTTGTATATCCCAAGGTTGGCTACCATTTAAATGGATACCTGCTAAGGATAGCTTATCTTTAACAAGGTCTTTAAGCAATTGTTTAGTCATATTTACCCTTATGATTCGCAATCATTTTTTTTAAATGATTTGCTATTTAACAGGATTTTTGAATATTTCACAATTTATTTTGCTTGCTATAGAGGATGTAGTTTTATGCTGCGCAGTCTTAAGGCATTTCCTATGACCGAAACAGAACTTAAGCTCATTGCAAGTGCTGCTATCATAGGATTGAGTAAAAGACCTGTGAAAGGGTAGAGCAAACCTGCTGCAATAGGAATCCCTAATCCATTATAAATGAAAGCAAAAAATAAGTTTTGACGAATATTTTGCATCATCGCTTGACTTAAGTGAATAGCACGGACGATACCTATTAAATCGCCTTTCACGAGCGTGACATCTGCACTTTCCATGGCTACATCGGTGCCTGTGCCCATGGCAATGCCTACATCGGCAGTCGCAAGAGCTGGAGCATCGTTAATGCCATCTCCCGCCATGGCAACACATTCGCCTTTTTCCTTTGCTTGTTGGATGAATTTTTGCTTGGAATCCGGTGTGACATTGGCATATACTTCATCAATATTTAATTTCTTAGCTACAAACTCAGCAGTTTGTTCATTATCCCCGGAAAGCATTACAATTTTTTGCCCAAGCTGGTGGAGTTCTCTTATAGCATCAGGTGTAGAAGTCTTAATAGGATCAGTCACCGTCATTAAACCAGCTATTTCCCCGTCTATCGCAACACATAGGACTGTTTGGTCTTGTTTTTGTAGGCCTTGTACCTTTTGTAGAAGCATGGCTATGCCACTCACTTTTCTTTCTTGCAAAAAGTTAAGTTTTCCTACCAAAATTTCATGATTTTCTACTCGTCCACTCACTCCGCCTCCTGTAATAGATTGGAAATTGTCTACTTTAGGTAGATTGAGTGAGCGCTCTTGAGCTCCTTGGATAATTGCTGAAGCAAAAGGATGTTCGCTATATTGCTCAACAGCAGCAGCTAAACGAAGTATTTCATTTTCTTTCTCTTTTTCATTAACAATGACTTCTGTCAGTTTAGGTCTACCTTCTGTCAAAGTTCCTGTTTTATCGACAACAATTGTCTTGACCTTCTCTAATTTCTCTAAGACTTCCCCATTCTTGATTAAAATGCCTGTTTCTGCTCCTCTTCCCATACCTACCATAATCGACATGGGTGTGGCGAGGCCAAGAGCACAAGGGCAAGCAATAATTAAAACAGCTACGGCATTCACCAAACCATGGACAACAGAGGGCGCGGGACCGATCCAAGACCAGATGATAAAGGTTAAAATAGCTATTACAACAACAATAGGAACAAAATAACTTGCGACTTGATCTGCTAAACTTTGAATGGGTGCTTGGCTTCTTTGTGCTTCTGCCACCATTTGTACAATTCGAGAAAGGAGAGTTTCTTTGCCGACTTTTTCTGCTCTCATTAAGAAGCTGCCTGTTTGGTTAATGGTTCCTCCAATTACACTATTGCTCACTCCTTTCTCGATAGGAATAGGCTCACCTGTAAGCATGGTTTCATTAATCAAGCTTTTACCTTCTGTAATGATGCCATCCACTGGGATTTTATCTCCTGGGCGTACGCGTAAGATATCTCCGATTTTTACTTGATCAATGGGTATTTCTCTTTCTTTTTGATGTTCGACAATTCTTGCTGATTTAGCAGCTCTTCCAAGTAAAATCTTGATTGCTCGACTGGTTTGACTTCTTGCTTTAAGTTCTAAAACTTGACCTAGCAAAACTAAGACAGTAATAACAGCTGCTGTCTCAAAATAAATGGAAATTTCTCCATTATGCAGAAAAGAAGCTGGAAAAAAATGGGGAAAAAAGAGGGTCATCACACTATAGATATAAGCTACACCTACACCTAAAGAAATCAAACTAAACATGTTAAGGTAGCGATTAATGACAGATTGATAACCTCTTTGAAAAAACGGCCAGCCAGCCCATAAAATCACGGGTGTACTTAAGATAAATTGAAGCCAGCGCGATAAATTCGACGAAATTAAGTGATCAAGAACTGGAGTCATGCTGCTCATTGCTAAAATAAGCACAGGTAAAGACAGTACTGCTCCAACCCAGAATCTAAGATACATATCCTTGTATGCAGAATCATCCTGTTGTTGAGTCTCGATTGTCTGGGGTTCTAAGGTCATTCCACAAATTGGACAATGGCCTGGATGATTTTGCACAATCTGAAGATGCATAGGACAAGTATATTCTATAGTAGTAGAACTTAGTCGTTGTTGATCTTGTTGCTGAGGATGAAGATATTTTTGAGGATCCTTTTTAAAGTTCTTTAGACAATGCTCGCTGCAAAAAACGTATTGTTGATCTTGATAACTTGTTTGATAAGGACTCTGATCTGGATCAACCATCATGCCACAGACAAGGTCTAATTGCTCTTCTGCCATTCGTATTGCCTAACAATGTATTGATTAGAATTATTTTTAAACTTATTTAAGAATTGATGACAACAATAATCATATCACATTCTTATTCGAGAGAGGCTCAGGTTTTTTTTGTAGCAAACTAATGAGACAGAGCACTAGCGTGAATTTATGGTCGTTTGCAATACATAAAAGATAAAATTGAGTATTTTATCCTACCGGATAAGGGAGATATCATGACTTCTATTTCAAGAGGAGCAAAAGGTCTATTTGACGATTCAGTTCGTCTACTCAATCAGTCCATAGTCAAGGAAAATATAAAAAACATTGCAGGTACATTTACATTTGTGTTTGGATTAGTGGAAATTTATGATGTTTATCGAATTTTTCGAGGTCATGAAATTTCAACCGAAGCTTATTTGGACTATCCTAAATGGGTTCAAGTAGCTAATAAAGTGGTAATTGTTTGTGCGAAGATTTCGCTGATTTTAAGTGCAGGAGTTTCCCGTCCAGGAGTTTTTATGATATCCTTACTTATAGAATATGTTTTTTCTACCTCTCAACTAAACCGAGTATTTGGACCTAATGCTGTATTTGTCGTTAATCCTTGGCATCCTCGTCATCTTATTAGCATTGTAGCAGTGATATTAGCTCTGCCATCTGTTGTTCAATCAGTGTGTAAAAGCCTGAATTGGACATATAAGAAAATTCGACAATATCCCGATATGCCAACAGATAGGCAGGGCGTTAGAACCTGGCTAACAGATAACAAAATACGATTCATGACTCTATTTAATACAGTTACAAGCCGACCTATTCTGCATATTAGAAATCAGTTAGTGCTTCGTCACACTAGGTCAATTCATCTTACATTCTATTTAATAGACCTCTTTCGAAATTTCATTTGTTTGCTAAAATGATTCTTTTCGGCATCTTGATTGCCAAATTTTTTAACCATATGTGCACATATGCTTTCAAAATTTGGCAATCAATCTGCTCAAAAACAATTCATTTTTTCAAACAAAGCAAATTTCGAAAGAGGTCTAATCTAAAAATTAAATAAAGTTATTTGTCTGTTTGTTGATATAACTTGAATTTTTAATTTATTCCCTAATGATCAGAGAAGAGTTTTCTTTTAGATCTTGTACTTTTCTTTGAAGAGTATTATATTGTTGTTACTTTCTCAATAAGGTAATTAAAAATGAAAATCCTATATTTAACATTACTATTCCTCTTATCTACGGCATTTTTCAATCAATATTTTGCTTCTGAAATTAAAATAGACTATTGGAATGTTCAACGTAAAGGTGCCAATTTTTTTAATCGAACTCCATCGGGTGATTGGTTTTTAGCAGTTAAGGAGATAGGAATAGATTTTGCTCGGTTAGCTCCCGATAAGTGGAAATGTGAACAGCGTGATTTTTTAATAGGCAATGTTGATGCATTTGTAGAAATTTCTTCTCTGGATTATCAAATTTTAAAGAATATCTTAGATGAAGCATATCGTAATAATGTCAAAATTGTCATCGCGCTTCTTTCCTTACCAGGCTCTCGTTGGAGGCAAAACAATCAAGGCAAAGATGATCTACGCCTATTTCAAGAAGAAAAAAACAGAAACGAAGCAATTCATTTTTGGAAAGATCTAGCAAGGTTATTAAAAGATCATCCCGCAATAGTTGGTTATAATATTTTAAACGAACCACACCCAGAACTGTTATCTGGTGTTGGAGATTATAGAAAAATTGATTTTGAAAGGTGGTATCAATCTGTAAAAGGTTCACTAGCTGATCTTAATCTCTTTTATAAGGATATTGTAAAAGCTATTCGAGAAGTAGATAGTCATACGCCAATTATTGTAGATACAGGAATGTACGCAACCCCTTGGGCGATTCGTTATCTAACCCCGATTGACGATGATAAAATCCTTTATGCATTTCATATGTACGAGCCTTATGCTTATACAACTAGAAAAATTAATAATGGATGTTACTCTTATCCAGGAGCTATACCCGTACAACTTGAAGCCACAGAGGAAAGTAGCAGTTATTCCATATCCCCTTTAATGAATTGGAATAAAAAATCTTTAGAAGAGTTTTTACAACCTATTTGCCAATGGCAACAAAAACATCAGATTTCTTCCTCTCAAATTCTAGTAGGGGAATTTGGTTGTGATCGGACAGCTAGAGGAGCTGAAGCATATTTAGCAGATCTTATTGATATCTTTAATGCAAATCACTGGCATTGGGCTTTTTACTCATTTCGAGAAGATTGTTGGGATAACATGGATTATGAATTAGGTTCAGGTAAACTTAGCTCGCAGTATTGGGAAGCCTTTGAAAGTGAAGAGAGTCTCGATAAATTTAGACAGGATAATCCTTTATTTGACGTTATCAAGGTTAATTTAAAAACTAGTTTAGTGAATTGATTCATCTTTTAGCTATTTAAGAGATCTATTGTAAGTTAAATCTAGCAATACTATACTGAGAAGGTCATTTTGTTATATTTGATAAATTTAAAAACTTATCAGGGATTTCTATGAAAAAATTTATCCTTTTTATTGCTATCTTTAGTTTGATGGCTGTTTATACAGGTGTTTGGCTGTATAAGGCATATGTAGCCAAAAATCAAGCTATCTTTCTCATACAAGATTGGCAGGAACAAGGGATAATTAAAACAGTCAAGTATGATAATTTATTTGTTCGAGGTTTTCCTTATTCTTTAGAAATTGTATTTGAAAATCCCCAACTTGGCTTATCAACACCAGATGGTTGTCCTTTGGCTGTTATTGAACATCAAGGATTTTTCTTTGTAGGAACTTCTTTATGGTACCCAAAATACTGGCTAGAGAGTATAGGTAAAACAATCGTCATGCCTGTGGCTAATTCAAGTGATAATCACTACATTTTACGTACAGATTCTCTGACTTGTTTAGTCGATTTACAAGATCAAATTCCTTTCACTCATTTATTCTTATCAAAGCCCTCTTTTAGAGCATGGAAAAACATTAAATTTGATAGTAAGGGACTCTATCTTACTAGTCATGGAGCAAATCTAGAAAGTCAATTTATCTTTGAGCCAACATCTTTAATCTTAAATAGAACATTAAGAATAAAAGAAAAGGAAGAAATCGCCTTTCAATGGAGGACCTCTACTGCTCATATCCGAACTATTCCCAATGATAATGAGGAAGATAAAAAAGATACTTTCGAGAATTTCCTATTAAAAATAATTTCTGAAGCTACATATAGCCAGTCTGCAGTGACAGGGACTATCTATTTATTTAATGATGATGAGTCAAATACTTTGAAGACTTATTTGGGTCCTTATTATACTTATCTTCCGAACTGTGACATTCAAATTGATCATTGCGAATCTACCAGTATTTTAGGTCAATCAAAGGATCAATTAAGAATTAGCCTTCGCCCTCAAGAGGAGAGCTATTTAATTCATGTGCAAAATGATGGCTTTTTTGCTATTCCAGCACTCTATTTTCAATCTCTTCACAATTATTTGAATCAAATCATGGAATTTCCTGAAAATTTTGTAGCAACGACGGATACAGGAAAAATAGTCAGAGAAGCTATTTTAAAAAATCCTGCGGTATTTCGATCTTTAATTCCAAAAATATACAAAGATAAAAAAATTAATCATTTGATTGATATGAAATGCTTGCTTACACCTAAAGCAGAGTCTCTTAATATTGACTTTTTATTAAAGCATTTTGGATTTTCACTAGGTCAATATAGACTGCAAACAGAAGGAACTTCGCACATTTCTCTTCCTTATCCATTAAGTTCTTTTGGTTCTGCATCTGGAAATTTTATACTTACGCTCACCCATTACAAGCCTCTATTAGTTCATACGGGCAATTATATCAATAAATGTCTGACAGTTTTCAATGTATATAGTCAAAATACAGAAATTCCAAAAATTTCCTCTGCTACCTTAAAACACTTTTCTCAATTTTGTCAGAGTATTTCGGACAATCCTGAAAAAGAAGAGAAAGACTTAAAAATAACATTTAACTTTGTTCCTGATCAAACCACAATAGGGACACTTCCTCTTATTCAAGTAGCTTTGAAATGGCAAGAGTTGCTTCTTCAAATTCAGCAAGATTGGCTTAATTCCTTGAAAGAAAAAACTTAGAGTAACGCGAAAAGGGGTTTATACTCATTTCACTTGAAAGTTGCAATTTCGGCTGTGCCAAAGCCTCGGGCTTCAACGATCAAAAATAGGTCCATATACTAATATGGACCTATTTTTGATCGTTGAAGCCCGAGGCTTTGGCACAGCCGAAATTGCAACTTTCAAGTGAAATGAGTATACACATCGAACTCACGTTAGATATCTCATATAAAAGTTATCAATTCGTGTATTGTACAGTCTTTGCTAAATTTTGGACGGAATTTGGTAACCGTTCACGGTGTGCATCAAAAATCTAATTGATGCACACAAAAGAAGGAATAGATAGAAGCTGATATCTTGCCTTAAAGCAATGAGTTAAATAACCCAAGATGTTTCGTTTTTGAATCTTTAGGGTTTCAACAACAGAAAGAATTCGTTCAACAAATTGTTCGCCTTTAGCACTTTGATTACCAAAAGAAACTTTACGCCAAAGGACAGCTGGCCTTAAATTTCTCTCTGACAAGTTATTTGTAAGATCAAGGGTTGAGTCTTCTATAAAAGCCCAAAGCTTTTCTTCTTCAGAAAGAAGACGTTCACAAAATCTTCCAGTTTTACCAAGCTTTAAATCATGGGTATCTGCTCGAAGTCCTAGCTTAAACAGGTAATGAAAGTCTTCTTTTAAACCTTTGATTTTTTCTTTGAACTCTTCATCGCTTAAACGGAATTTGTAAGCTTACTTGTGATGGCTTATTTGAAAGCCAGAACTCCATTTACCTAAAAAGAAGTTCTCTTGTATGGCTCTCCTATCTTTAGGAGGAGGAGATCTTGTTTGCTCTGCTGAAGATTCGTATCCAACTGCTATGATAGATATGGGAATAAATTCATTGGGAATCAAGAACTCTTTCTGAATTTTAATTTCATCAAATCCTCCCATCTGGTGAACCATTAAACCTAGATGAGTGGCTTGAAGCATCATGCTGAAAGCCGCAGCTCCTGTATCATATTGCCCCCATCGATTGGGTTTTTGATTCTTTGTAAATTGATTATGGGAAATAGAAATAATTAAAAGAGGGGCATTCTTGGCCCAATTTTGGTTAAACTCCACCAAACAACTTAGAGTTTTTGCATAAGCTTCAGGAGTTAAATGACGATCACAAATAATAAAACGCCATGGTTGTTCATTATAGCAAGAGGGAGCTAAACGAGCTGCCTCAACAAGCAATTTGATTTGATCTAAGGTGACTGGCTTTAAAGAGTCATACGAACGGCCGCTATGTCGCTTATTGAAAACATCTAATAAAGAATCTCTCTGAGGAGCACTATTCATTTTAATCCTTTCTATCGGCTTCTTCTGAAATAAAACGAGAAGATTGCAAGAAAATTAGTAGGTTACAATCGGAGGAGGTGGGATTCGAACCCACGGTACGTGTTTAGCGTACACACGCTTTCCAAGCGTGCTCCTTAAGCCACTCGGACACCCCTCCAAAGAAGCTAAAAGTTTAGAGGATAAGAGATTTATGTTGCAAGCTAAAACCTGTAGAAATAAGACTTCTTGTCCAACCTCTTGCGTCATTAACAATAGGATCTTTTTTGTCTTTTTCGATGATTGGTTTTACAAGCTTTGCTGTCTACTCAATTGAGTAGACAGCAAAGCTTGTAGATTCTAATTTACAGGTGAGAAGCGGCTAAATTCCTTCTCGATATCAGGGTCAATTTGGAGGGAGTGATCATATTTGATTGGAGTGTAATTCACAAATTGGGCGAATTCTTTTCTAAATGTCAAAATAATCGTTCCTACTCCTCCATGCCTATTTTTAACAACACTGAGCTCTGCTTCTCCAGGTTTATCATTAGAATCATAATAATCACGGCGCATGAGAAGCATAACAATATCGGCATCTTGTTCAATACTACCGCTTTCCCTTAAGTCGCTCATCATAGGACGATGACCTTGACGATCTTCTACTTTTCTGGATAATTGAGATAAACATAAAATAGGAATATTTAACTCTCGAGCCAGATTTTTAAGCAAACGGGAGATTTCAGAGATTTCATTTTGACGATTTTCATAAGAACGATTGGATCCAGAGCCAGAAATCAGCTGAAGATAATCGATGACAAGAAAGCCTATTCCATAAATCTCTTTCATCCGACGTGCCCGTGCACGTAAGTCAGTAATTTTTAGACCAGCTTGATCATCAATGATCATGATCTGTTTTTGAATATGATTGACACTGGCTACGATGCGCTGATATTCCATTCCATTTAATGATCCTGTTTTAATTTTATCTGATTCTACCTCAGCTTGAGAACAGACAATACGATGAACAAGTTGTTCTGCCGACATTTCTAAGGAGAAAATTCCAACAGGAATATGATTTTTAAAGCAGATACTCTCTGCAATATTAATGGCTAATGCTGTTTTACCCATAGCAGGGCGTGCGGCTAAGATCATTAAATTTGATTTATTCAGACCATTAATCATTTTATCAAGATCAACAAAGTGAGAAGGAATACCTGTAATTCCTGTTTCTTCTGGGCCTTTTTGCAAATAATGTTCTTGTTTTTCTTGCAATTCTTTTAAATAAGGAATGGAAGATTCTGATTTAACGCCCGAGAGAATGTCACCAATCAAGACACCAGGACTAGAGTGAATGGATTGGCTAATTTGAAAAAATAGTTGTTGTGCCTCATCTAAGGCGGCATATACATCTAATGGTTCTTCTAAAGCCACTTTTTCCGTTAGTTGAGAAGCATGAATCATTTTACGGAGTAAGGACTTACTGCGGACAAGTTCAATGTATTCTTCAATAAAAGCTGAAGTTCCTGCGTATTGAGCGAGGACTGTTAGGTAAGCTACACCTCCTACGGCATTCAACTTATCTTGACGCTTGAGCTCTTCTGCAACAAGATGAATATCAGCGGGCTGGTCTTTTTTATAAGCTGTTTTGAGAGTCTGAAAAATGATCTTATGCTCTGTAAAATAAAAATCTGAGTCATCTAAAGCATCAGCTGTTATATTTAAGCTATTAATGCTTGTTAGCATACAACCTAAAACCATCATTTCAGATTCTTTTGAATGGGGAGCGGTTTTAACTTTAATATTTGTTTCAGTCACTGCAAATACCTATCGAATTTTAGATTAGAGAATTAAGATAAGAGAAGTAAGACAAAAAGTCTAGATTTTAACATAAGGGTTGCATCGTTATCGATAAGTTAAAGCTAATAGACTATACTCATTCCACTTGAAAGCTGCAATTTGGGCAACGCGAAAGCTCTCGCGATTCAACGATCAAAGATGAGCCCATATGAGCCATATACTCATCCCAGTCCAAATGCCGCTATTTTTATGTAAGGTAAGTTCTTAAGAAGTGATTAAAATCCATTTTTTATTTATAATTAAGAACGTAGAAGATTTCATGAAGAATTTATCATTAGAGAAGATTTATGACTAAAGTCGTGATCATTGGAGGGGGCTTTGGTGGTATTAATGCAGCTAAAGCTCTTAAAAAGGCAAATGTTGATATTTTATTGATGGACCGAACAAACCATCATGTGTTTCAACCTTTGCTCTATCAAGTGGCGACAGCAGCTCTTTCTGTAGGAAATATTGCTTCTCCTATTCGAGAAATCTTGAGAGATCAAGATAATGTCACAGTAATGATGGTTCAAGTAGAAAAAATTGATAAAGAACATCGCCGAGTGATCGCATCACATGGAGAATCTTTTTATTATGATTATCTAATCGTAGCACCTGGAGCACGACATTCGTACTTTGGACATGATAATTGGGAAGCTTATGCACCTGGATTGAAAACAGTCATAGATGCTGTTCGCATTTGTGAACATATTTTGTTAGCCTTTGAAAAGGCTGAAAACTGTGAGGACTTTAAAGAAGCTGAGAAGTATCTAAGGTTTGCCATTATTGGAGCAGGCCCCACTGGAGTGGAAATGGCAGGGTCAATCGCAGAGTTCGCTCATCATACTCTTTTTAAGAATTTTCGGCGCATCAAACCTGAAAAATCGAAGATTTACCTTATTGAAGGGGCTAACCAAGTGTTGCCTAGTTACCCTATCTCCCTAGCTGAAGAGGCAAAAAAAGATCTAGAAAAATTAGGTGTTGATGTCTTATTAAATACTTTTGTCACCGGTATAACCCCAGAAGGTGTTCAGATGGGAGAGGCTTTCTTGGCCACTCCTAATATCATTTGGGCAGCAGGAAATCAAGCTTCTCCACTTCTGAAAACACTTCATGTTCCCTTAGATAAGCAGGGACGTGTCATTGTCAATCCTGACTTAACTATTCCAGGTCATCCTGATGTCTTTGTCATTGGAGATGCGGCCTACAGCTTAGATAAACGAGGAAGACTTCTTCCTGCTATTGCGCCTGTTGCTATTCAACAAGCGCGTTATGTTGCAAATATAATTAAAAGAGAAGTGCCCTCTAGCAAAAGAAAGTCTTTTAAGTATTTTGATAAGGGGACTATGGCAACGGTTGGTCGTGGTAAGGCTATCGCCATGGTTGGAAAGTTAAAGTTTGCTGGGTTTTTTGCTTGGTTAATGTGGTGTTTTATTCATATTCTTTATCTCGTTAGTTTTCGCCATCGCATTTTGGTGATGGTCCATTGGTTTTTTTTGTACTTAGCAGGGCGCAGGCAAGGGCGTGTGATTAGTCGCCCTATTCATAAGTCTTAAAAACTCACCTTACGCAAAAAGAGCGGTATTTCGACTGAGCCAAAGCCCCATGGTTCAACGCCCGTCAGTTCTGTATATAGGGTGACTGACGGGCGTTGAACCATGGGGCTTTGGCTCAGTCGAAATACCGCTCTTTTTGCGTAAGGTGGAGTTAAAAATATACACAAGTAAATGGAGTCAATAAAATCTAAAAGCCATGACATGCTTATACTGATTAAGTCATGTTCCAACCTACTCTATCTAATGTAAAACAATGCTTGCAGAAAAACGAACTGACTAGTACGATAATTACATTTATACTCATTTCACTTGAAAGCTGCAATTTGGGCAATGCGAAAGCTATCAGGCTTCAACGATCAAAAATAGGTCCATATGAGTATATGGACCTATTTTTGATCGTTGAAGCCTGAGGCTTTGGCACAGCCGAAATTGCAACTTTCAAGTGAAATGAGTATAATTATGCTATTTCTTTGGAAAGATGGCTGAGTGGCCGAAAGCACGTCCCTGCTAAGGACGCATACCCCTAAAGGGTATCGAGGGTTCAAATCCCTCTCTTTCCGCATTTGGGCTTTGGATGAAATACTCCAAAGCCCCTTTTTATTTTGCCTCATGTATTTATTATAAATGCATTAGCCTGAGCGTATCTGTGCTCCATCAGAATGTAGCTGCGGTATTTTGTTTTTCTTTTCTATGCTTTTATGAAGCCTTTTGAATAAGCGGGGTTTTTTATCTCGGAAAACCACAAGACTTAGGACATAAGCGATTCCTGCTATTAAGGCGATTGTGGCTCCTGTAGGCCAATCTAGATAGTAGGCGGTTCCACTGCCTGCTAAACAAAATAAGCTGCTAATGACAATAGCAATCATCATCATGGTGGATAGACGTGTTGTAAAAAGATTGGCTAGTGCAGCAGGGATTGTTAACATTGCCATGACGAGAATAATGCCAACGACTTGGATCAGTAAAACAATGGAAACGGCAATTAAGATTAAGAGCAGCATATAGAGCATGCTCACTGGCAAGCCTTGTAGCTGCGCTTGTTCTTCGTCAAAACAAATCGCTAAAAAACGTTTATGTAAGCATAAAATCAAGATTAGAACAAAAACGTCTAATCCCCAAAGAATATAAAGATCGGTTTTAGTGACCCATAGGATATTCCCAATGAGAAAATTGCTTAGCTCAACATTGAATCCGGGAGTTTGAGAAATAAAGAGAACTCCGATTGCCATTCCAATTGACCATAAGGCTGCAATAACGGAATCTTCTCTTTGTCTATAATGGAGATGAATCCAACCTATAATGATGGCTGATAAAATAGCAGCAATTAGAGCGCCTAAGAGGGGAGAGGCCCAAGAAATCCCTCTAGTGCGTTCTAGCCAGATGCAGAGGCCAATGCCGCTTAAGACAGAATGTGAAATACTTCCAGCAATGAATACAATTCTTTTGACAACTACATAGGAGCCAATAATACCACTTACAACTGAAGCGGCCAAGCCTGCGAATAGGGCTGCTAAAAGTAAAGAATTTGAGCTTAAAGCTTCAAAAAATGAAGGCATATGTTACCCCTATTAACTGTGACGAGTATATAATCCTTCCCGCTTTCAACTGGAATGAGTATATACTCCTTCCAGTTGAAAGCTGCAATTTCGGCTGCGTCAAAGCCTCGGGCTTCAACGATCAAAGATGAGCCCATATGGCTCATATGGGCTCATCTTTGATCGTTGAATCGCGAGAGCTTTCGCGTTGCCCAAATTGCAGCTTTCAACTGGAAGGAGTATAGATAGAGCGAGCCGCTGGATGAATTAAAGGAGGATGGTAAAGGCCGACTGTAAAATGCTCGCAAACTTCTTCTGGTTTTAACGCAAAGACAATTCCTTGAACACAAAAAAGACGCTGAACGAGATCAATAGTCATCCGCAAATCATGCGTGACCATTATAATTGTCATACTTTTTTTTAACTCTTTGAGAATGGCATAAATATCAGCTTGTGCTTGGTTATCAACACTAGCGATGGGTTCGTCAAGAAGAAGAAGTTGTGGCTGAGAAACAAGAGCTCGAGCAATTAAAACTCGTTGAGCCTGACCCCCAGATAAGGATCCAAATGGAGATTGAGAAAAATCTGCTAAATTTACCTTCTCTAAAGCTTCAAAAGCAGCCTGACGCTCTTTTTGACGAAATATTCCATACCACGGAAGCTGAGATAATAAACCTGACAGAACTACTTCTAGTACGGAAATAGGGAACTGGCGATCAAAGCGGACAGACTGGGGAACATAAGCTAAGCGGTGATTAAGAGGGGGACGATAACGAGGCGGAGCTCCAAAAATATGAATCTCCCCTTTAGAAGGCTTAAGAAAACCCATGATAAGTTTTAGAAGAGTCGTTTTTCCTCCTCCATTCGGCCCAATAATTCCGATAAACTCTCCAGGATAAACAGTTAAGGAAACATCTGATAGGACAAGGGTATTAGAATAAGAGAAAAATAATTGTTCAATTTTAATGAGTGGGATCATATAGGAGATTATCCTTCAGCAAAGGCTTGAGCAATCTCTCGAATGCTATCAAAATAATTTTCTGAATAAGGGTCTAAAGTAATGATAGAAGTTCCCATTTCGTTGGCAATCAAACGTGCTCCTTTACTGTTATATTGCGGTTGAATAAAAATCGTCTGAACCTTTGTATGGCGTGCTGCCATCATAATTTTATGTAGCTGTTGTGGAGTAGGATCTTTGCCTTCAAACTCAATAGAAAATTGCTTGAGGCCATAGTCACGACAAAAGTACGCATAAGCTGGATGAGAAACAAAGATATGACGATTTTTGATTGACTTCAGAGTCTCTTGAATCTCTTGATCAAGATTCCTGAGTTCTTGTTGAAATTTTTCTAAATTTGCCTGGTAAAGCTCTTTATGCTCAGGGTAAGTAAGAATAAGGGCATTAGCTATGGTTTTGGCTTGTATTTGAGCCATACGTGTACTCAACCAAAAATGGAGATCCATAGAATTGTGATGGCAGCAGCCTTGGTGAGAAGGATCCTCATTAATAAGGTCAAGCCCTTGGCGTAAATCGATGATCTTTAAGTTTGGTTGATGGCTTAAGAGAGCCTTGGCTGCTCGAGCTTCAAAAGAATCTCCAGTGCAAAACCAAAGGCTTGCTCCGCTAGCCATCATCATCTGTCTAGGAGTTGGTTCGTAAGTATGAGCACTTGCTCCTGCGGGAACCATTAATCCTACTTTAACAGTATCTCCTGCGATCTTTTCTACAAAAAATTTATGAGGTGCCACAGTGACTAAAACATAAGAATCAATTTGTTCAGCTTGTAAAGAAATAGCTGTCAAATAGAAAAAAACTAACGTAAAGTAGATGTATTGATTAAATAAAAACTTTATATTCATATCCCTAACAAAGAATAAAGAGTGTTTAAATACCTTACCATTTTAAGATTCATAAAAATTTTTACTTTGAAATAGGATGAGTATA
Source organism: uncultured Parachlamydiaceae bacterium (assembly GCA_963838645.1). Classification (GTDB taxonomy): domain Bacteria; phylum Chlamydiota; class Chlamydiia; order Chlamydiales; family Parachlamydiaceae; genus CAWIRV01. The sequence goes on from CAWIRV010000014.1 coordinate 145,988, forward strand.
TAATTAAATAGACTGAATCAGCCTAATTTAATAATTCAGAAAAACTCTACATTTTAAGTATAAATCCATATATGTATAATATGCCGCTAGAAATCCTTTTCTGCAAGTTATTTATAATTTTTATATCAGTTTAATACCTAAAGGCAGCAAACGAGCTTCTGATCAGCTAGACTGTCTCTTCAAGTTGATGGGGATAATTTGTGGTTTATTGATTATCTGCAGCATATTATTTTCATTTGACCCTTTAGGTATTAAATAGAAAGGCCTACAAAATTTTAAGAATTCGAAGGTAATTTTTTATGACGATCTTTGTTTCTTTTGCTGCTGACCTTGATTTCTCTGTTGTTGCTGAATTTGTTGCTGTTGTTGGCTTCTACCACCAATAGAAATTTTTCTTATATCTCCACCAGTTGTTTTGCGGAAGGTAATAGCGAGAATTCCATTTTGGTATTGAGCTTGCTCATTTTGTTCATCTACTGGTGTAGGAAGCATTACTTCATAATAGTAGAATGACCTTCTTCCACGACGATAAATACGTCTTTCTTTATTTTCTTCTTCTTCTTTTTTACCTTGAATGACGAGTGTATTTCCATGATGAATTGTGATATCTATATCTTCTTGATTTAATCCAGGCATTTCGGCTTCTACATAGACACTTTGATCGTCTTCCGATACGGTTACCCCTGTATTTTCCATCCATTGAGTCATTCTACCTTCTAAATCTTCCCATGAGCGAGGAAAAAAAGAGGAGAAAAACGTAGTAGGAAAATCAAAAATTGACTTAGGGATTAAACTATGTCGTTGATTAGCCATAAAGAACCTCCTATTTATATATACTCATTCCACTTGAAAGCTGCAATTTGGGCTGCGTCAAAGCCTCGGGCTTCAACGATCAAAGATGAGCCCATATGGCTCTCATATGGGCTCATCTTTGATCGTTGAATCGCGAGAGCTTTCACGTTGCCCAAATTGCAGCTTTCAAGTGGAATGAGTATAGATTATTCTATCCTTATTATCTTCTTCAAATCTTATACAATCTTTAAGAAATTAGTCAAAAAAAAATTTGTTTATTTTTTCCTAATTACTTTATCTTCAATTTTAGAGGAGAAAAAGTAATGGCAGATCCTACTCAAGAAGATGATTTATTAATAGAGAAAATTAAGGAATTAATGACCTTAACTGGTAGTGATTCTCGATCGTTTGAAGCTGATTTGGTTAGTCAAATTATATATACTAGCCTGAAGATGTTAAGAGAGCGCTATAATATTGGGCAACTCAAGTTGATGACAAGGGCCTTTAAAGAGATACGTTATGCTTATCGTATCTTCAATAAGTATGCTATAATAGGCCGTCGAATTAGTATTTTCGGCTCAGCACGAACTCCTGAGGATCATCCGGATTATTTAGCAGCTAAAGCTTTTAGTATTGCAATGGCTAATCATGGCTGGGTTTGTATTACAGGTGCTGCAAATGGTATTATGAAGGCAGGATTAGAAGGTATTCAACGAGAATCAAGTTTTGGGCTATCTATCAGACTCCCATTTGAGTCTTCTGTTAATTCCCTAATTGCAGGCGATCCTAAACTCATTAGCTTCCGTTATTTTTTTACTCGCAAGCTTATGTTTATTAGCCATTCCGATGCTGTTGCTGCTTTTCCTGGTGGGTATGGAACTCAAGATGAATTATTTGAGGTCTTGACTTTGATACAAACAGGAAAAGCTAATATTATCCCTGTCGTTTTAATAGGGGGACTAGGGAGCTCTTACTGGTCTGAATGGAATCGATATGTTAATACAGATTTGTTAGCTAATGGTTGGATTAGTCAGGAGGATAAAAATCTTTTTTATATTGCCTCAGATATCGAAAGCGCTGTTCAGCATGTTCAGCAATTTTATCGAAGTTATCATTCCAGTCGGTATGTGAGAGATACTCTTATTATCCGCCTATTAAGCCCTTTAACGGATGAGCAAATTGCTATTTTAAATCAAGAGTTTGCTTCTTATTTGGTGAAGGAAGGGGTGATTTATGCTACGCTACCTTTTCCAGAAGAGACAGATCATCTAGAATTGCCTCGTTTAGCATTTGAACATAATCGCAGACATTTTGGAATGCTCCGTATGTTGATTGATCGCTTAAATACTTTCTAACTCACCTTACGCAAAAAGAGTGATATTTGGACTGAAGTGAAAGTTCCCATGGTTCAACGCCCGTCAGTCACCCTATATTTCCGTATATAGGGTGACTGACGGGCGTTGAACCATGGGGCTTTGGCTCAGTCGAAATACCGCTATTTTTGCGTAGAGTGAGTTTCTAACTCACCTTAAATTTTGATAGAGCTTGTGCCTCTCTAGAAAAATGATCGTTTAGTATTTTGCTTTAACCTGCTTGACTACCTCTATTGCCAAAGGAGCAACCATCAAAGCAATGCTAATAGGATTAATTATCGCATTAGCCGCAAGAAATGCACTTTCAGCAGCAAGGACTGTACTTTCAGCTATAAAATACTCGGCAACCACTGGGATAAAGGGCCGAATGGCTTTTGTAGTTTGTGCAATCATTTGTGCAACCACGAGTGTTTTTTCAGCCACATCAACGACTTTTTTAGCCTTAATGACAGCCCCCGAATCTGAAGAAACTGGATCCTGAATTTTCTCATGAAGGCTTATACTAGCTTGCATGACTCCACAGATATGGCCAATATTTTCAATATTTTGGGGGTTAATGTATTTATTCAATCTAGGAATTTTTCCTGTATAGGATAAGTAACAGCCATATCTAATAGCTGTAAATACTGTTTTGTTTAGGTAGTTCTCTGATTTTATGTTATTACAATCTGCTATATTAGAAATACTATTATTCATATATTTTTTTCTATGTTATTAGTTTTTATAGAAAAATAAATTGTAAATTAAATATATTAACTTTTTATTAAGAATTGATATAAAATTATAGTTTAGCAGAAATTAGGAGTATTTTGTTTTATTTGAAATTTTGAGTTGATAATAAGATTATTTAAAGCAAAAACTATCATTAATGCCATTCATCAAAATTAAGTTTTCGTTATACTTATTTAACTTGAAAGTTGCAATTTCGGCTGTGCCAAAGCCTCAGGCTTCAACGATCAAAAATAGGTCCATATGAGTATATGGACCTATTTTTGATCGTTGAAGCCTGATAGCTTTCGCATTGCCCAAATTGCAGCTTTCAAGTTAAATGAGTATATAACCCAAGCTCTTATAAATAGATTTCTTATATTAGACCTCTTTCGAAATTTCATTTGTTTGCTAAAATGATTCTTTTCAAAAACAATTCATTTTTTCAAACAAAGCAAATTTCGAAAGAGGTCTATTGTCAATGCATATGATAATTCAGATGGTTGATGATCCAGATGGAAAAGTAGATAACAATGAAAATGATAGAAACGGTGGAAATAAAAATACCTAAATTCCAAAGTGGCCCTTTTTCTTTCCAGACATTGATGAAAAAAATGAGCTGAACAAGCGCTTGAAGGAGAGCAAGAATAAAAATGACTATGACGACTGTCTTAATATCAACATTAAAAAATTCTGGATTCAGAATAATAAAGTAGGTAACGAATGTTAGTAGCAGTGACACAGTAAAGCCTGTAACACGTAACGATAGTTCATGAGGCATAATAAATCCTATAGTAAATACCCGATTCCGTAGACAACGGTAAAAATAAAGATCCAGACGAAGTCAAGGAAATGCCAAAAAAGAGCCATGCGAAAAATCCTGGAAACAGTGTGTTCTATAAGGGGGCGTAAGGCGATATGAAACATCATCACGATCATCCATAATAGTCCTACGGAAATATGAAGTCCATGTGTACCCACCAATGTGAAAAACGAGGAGAGAAAGGCGCTGCGTTGCCAACTGGCTCCTCTCTCTACAAAATCAACAAATTCTAAAATTTCGATGTAGAGAAAGGACGCTCCCAAAAGAAATGTGATGATGAACCAGGCAATAGCCCAATTTTTTAACCGGCGATGAACTGCAAACATGCCAAGGGAACAGGTGAAGCTGCTAGTGAGCAGAATGAGTGTTTCGGCAAGCACAGATGGTAAATGAAACAGGTCTTTAGCGGAGGGTCCAGTGAAAGTATTTCCATGCAAAACAATAAAGCAAGCAAAAAGCACAGCAAAAATGATGAGGTCAGTCATCAAATAAACCCAGAACCCAAAAACTTTGGTATCGGTTACTTCCATTTCCATAAATAATTCATCCTCTAACGTAGGATTTTTCAATTTTGGCAACTTCTGCAGCGGGCAACACATATTCCATCTCATCATCAAAGGAAAGAGAGATAACGCAAATGATAACTCCAATAAGTCCGACAATGAAGAGCCAACTAATTTGCCAGACGATCGCAAAAGCTGCTAAGAAAGCAAAACCGGATATATAAAGTCCCATACCTGTGTTTTTAAAACATTCGATATCTTTATATTTTTTTTCCGGCTGCCAGCCCTGTTTTTTCATGTCCCAAAAAACTTCATAACTTGTAATTGTAGGAATCACAGCAAAATTATAGAAAGGAGGCGGAGAATGGGTCGCCCATTCAAGTGTTCTGCCATTCCAAGGATCTCCGGTGATATCCAAATGTTGTTTTCTTTGCTTTATGCTTTCGATAACCAAATAAATTTGGGTGATAATCCCACATGAGATCAAGATATAACCAATCGTTGACGTGATATATAAGGGCTGCCAGCCAGTCGAGGAATCATAATGATCAATACGCCGCGGCGCACCCATGAATCCCAACAGATAGAAAGGGATAAAAGCAATAAAAAAACCGATAAACCAAAACCAAAATGCCTGTTTGTCTAGGCGTTCATTGAGTTTAAATCCGAAAATCTTTGGAAACCAAAAAGTGGTGCCGCTAAAAATTCCGAAAAGGGCCACTCCGACAATCATTGTATGAAAATGGGCAACCAAGAATAAACTATTATGCACCTGAAAATCAGCAGGAGGCGATGCCATAAATATTCCGGACATTCCTCCTATCATAAATAGAATTAAAAAACCGATAAACCAATACATGGGAGAGGCAAGGTTTATCTTTCCTTTATACATCGTAAGAATCCAGTTAAATACTTGGACACCTGAGGGTATCGCAATCAGCATGGTTACAATGCCAAAAAAAGAGTTTACATCTGGGCCTGCTCCCATGACAAAAAAGTGGTGAAGCCAAACCAAATAAGATATTGCGGTTATTGTAATTGCCGCCCACACCATCGATACATATCCAGAAATTTTCTTTTGCGAAAATGTGGAAACAATTTCCGAGAACAGGCCAAATGCCGGTATAACCAAAATATAAACCTCTGGATGACCCCACATCCATATAAGATTCCAATACATCATCTGATTTCCAGCGTATCCTGTCGTAAAGAAATGCATCCCAAAAGCACGATCAAGCCAAAGAAGCAATGTCGCTGCAGTGAGAACAGGGAATGCTGAAATAATAAGAACCATCGCGCATAAAGAATTCCAGGTGAATAGGGGCATTTTCATCAAAGTCATCCCCGGAGCCCGTTTTTTTATGATCGTGACAAGAAAGTTAATTCCAGCAAGTAAACTGCCAAGCCCTGAAAGCTGCAAGCTCCAAATAAGATAATCGACTCCAACACTCGGGTTAAATTCAAGCTCGGAGAAGGGAGCAAGGGCAAGCCAGCCAGTATTGGCAAAATTTCCTCCGATGATAAAAAAGAAATTAATGAGTAGTCCTCCTGCGATAGTGAGCCATAATCCTAAAGAATTCACGAAAGGGAAAGCCAGATCGCGAGCTCCAATTTGAAGCGGCACAATCCAATTCATGAGTCCAAAGAAAAAACTCATCGTCACGAAAAAAACCATGATGTCGCCATGTGATGTAAAAATCTGTTGAAAATGGTCTAGCACTGAGATATCCTTGTGAATCAGCTGCAATAGACTGTTGAAGCCATACCATTCCCGCATCTACCATTCCACGAAAGAACATTAGAAATGCGAAGATCATGTACATGGTTCCTATTTTTTTAGGATCAGTGGAGGTAAGCCATTCATGCCATAGCCAACTCCAGCGCTTGGTTTTAGTGAGATAAATTGCAATCGCAATGGCCATTATTATAATAAAAATGGTCCCCCCTATCGTGTGCCAGGCGTGGGGAAGTGCATCTAAAGTTAGTTTTCCGAAAAAGAATTCTTTCATAATACTGGTTTGGTTGGATACATATATTTATGAACTATTTTATGATATAGATCTTTTTCCACTTCCGAAAAGAGAATAACGGATTTATTCACAGAAGGTTTGACAAGGTCGTCATAAATATCTTCTGATAAACGAAAAGATGATTTTTTGACCTCTGCAATCCAATCCTCAAAATCCTTTGAAGAAGTCGATTTTGCTGAAAACGACATGCCTGCATATCCTTCCCCATTGATTTCAACAGCTCTGCCAATATATTCCCCCGGCCCGTCGGCCATCAGATAAAGTTGGGTTGACATCCCAGTCATGGAATATATTTGTCCGCTCAATTGCGGAATCCAAAATGAGTTCATCGGTGAGCCGTCTGCCGTTAATCTTAAATGAATCGGAGTATGTTCTGGAATATGGAAATAGTTCAATGTTGCAATGCCTTGCTCCGGATAAATAAATAGCCATTTCCAATCCAAAGCAACTACCTGTATAGCGAGAGGCTTGACTTCACTTTCAATAGGCTTATATGGATTCAATTTATGCGTCGCGTCCCACGTGACGATGGCCATTACGGCAACAATGATAGAAGGAAGTCCCCACATTATCAGTTCTCCAACAGGACCGTAAGTGTGATCTGGATCATATTCTGCATTTTCATTTTTAATGCAATATTTCCACACAACCGCAAATAAAAAGATGTAGGTGGGTACGATGATGAGCAGCATGAGAATGATATTCGTAATAATCAGTTCCAATTCTTTCTGTGCAATAATCCCTTTAGGATGCACCACTAAAGCATTCTCATTTGCCAGCACAATAACGATACCAACCACCCCGATTACTATTGCTAACATGCCTATTAAAAATTTTTTTTTCATAACTTGGATCAAAATATATTGTTAGAGTTCAAACCAACATTATTTCATATAATTTTTATTTTGAAGTCTTTATTCTCCAATATTAAAGTTATTTTGTTATTCGTGGATTTTTTTCCCATTAGACGGTCTCATTGTGTATATACTCCTTCCAGTTGAAAGCTGGAAATTTGGGCAACACGAAAGCTCTCGCGATTCAACGATCAAAAATTGGTCCATATACTCATATAAACCAATTTTTGATCGTTGAAGCCCGAGGCTTTGGCACAGCCGAAACTTCTCACTTTGAACTGGGATGAGTACAGGGCTGAGGATTATTTAAAATTTCCTCCATTGGACCTTCTTCAACAATTTTTCCTAAATAAAGGACAACAACATAATCCGAAATACAATGGATAACAGAAACATCGAGTGAAATAAAAAATAACTGAAATGCATGGTTTCTTTAATTTCCACAAGTAAATTTAAAATTTGCTCTTGCAAAGAGACATCTAAAGATGAAACCGCCTCATCGCAAACAATTAATTTTAGATTAAGCGCACAATTGCTCTTTCCAATACAGATGCGCTATTGTTGACCTCCTGAAAATGAATGAGGATAGTTTTGCATGGCATCTGGTGATAATCCTAATCTTTTTAGAATCTAACCAATTTAATTTCATATATTTTTGCGTAAGGTGAGTTAATAGAGCAACCTAAGACGGCATATATACTCATTTCACTTGAAAGCTGCAATTTGGGCAATGCGAAAGCTCTCGCGATTCAACGATCAAAAATTGGTCCATATACTCATATGAACCTATTTTTGATCATTGAAGCCCGAGGCTTTGACGCAGCCGAAATTGCAGCTTTCAACTGGGATGAGTATTGCCGTCTTAAGCTGTAAGCAAGATTCTTGTGAGCCGTATATCTCTCTTTATGAAGATAAGGTAAAACTATAAGACAGCTCTGAATGAGAGGTAGCAGGATCAGGTTTTAAATCATGGGTTTGTACAGTTTTTTGATCCACATCAATAGACAATGTCCCAACCGGAAAGATAGAGCTCACTTTGCTGCCTTCATTAACATGAATACCTATGACATAATCTCCTATTTCATTGAAGGGACCAAAAGTCTCAGATTTTTGCTCACCATTTGCAAAGGGAATGCTATTAAAGTAAGTTATTCCTTTATTCGGGATAATAATAAAAGGGGTAAAACTTCCCTGATTACCAAATGGAAAAGTAATATAATCGGGAAAGGCATTGTTAATAAAAGTAATAGTCAATGTATGATTTGAGGTAAGAGATGCAGAGGATGTAGAGAGAGGAGATATAAAGCTTGGCTCAGTTGAAGGAGATTGAATAGGAGAATGAGGAGAAATTGGATTTCCTGTAAGATCTCTAGGCTCTCTGGGGCCTTCTGGTCCTTGTGGCCCTATAGCTCCTTGTGGACCCGGGATGCCTTGAAAACTCTGTGGTCCGGGAAGGCCTTGAGAACCTTGTAGACCAGGAGCACCTTGAGGACCTTGTAGACCAGGAGCGCCCTGTGGGCCTTTTGAGCCGGGAGTGCCTTTTGGTCCTTTTGGGCCAGGACTACCTTTTAAGCCTTGAAGACCTTGAGGACCTGGAGGACCCTGTAAACCAGAGTTGCCCTGAGGTCCTTGTAGACCAGGAGCGCCTTGTGGGCCCTGAGGACCAGGAATACCTTTTGGACCTGAGATACCTTGTGAACCTGGAATACCTTTTGAACCTTTTGGACCCGCGATACCTTGCGAACCTTTTAGGCCTGGGATTCCCCGAGGGCCTTGATTGCCTATAAAGCCTTGAGGACCTCGAGGTCCAAGAGATCCTGGTCGTCCCGGATGTCCTCTTTTTCCTCTAATTCCTCTTTCTCCTTTATGGTGATCTACTTGGCTAGCTGCATAGCCGGCTGCTGCTCCAGCTATTGCAGCTCCTACTAAAATTAAACTTTTTTGATTTATCCTGGGGTAAAAGCACCCTTCTTCCAGATCTTCACTAGCTGAGATTTTAGAAGGCAAATTCATTGATAAAGTAACAGAGATAAGCAGAAAAAGAGTAGCTATGTGTCTTATCCATTTTTTCTTTACTGATAGGGAATTCTTCATAAATTCTTTCCTTTTTATTGATGTCAATGTTCTGTTAAATCTCTTTCCAAATTCGTTTTAAAGCAGGCTGCTAAAACACGGAGTTTAGTTAAATTTTTTAAATAAATACAAGAAAAAAGGAGTAAGGAGGTACAATTCAGGTATTTATCTAATGGTTCAGAAAAATTTCTAAAAATCACAGAAATAGACCCAAAAATAAGTATTCACTTATCTTATGCTTGTTCCCATCCCCAAGCAACTACATTAGCAATATTTTTTTGATCTTGGCGGAGCATCATTAAACGATCAAAGCCTACTGCAACACCACAACAGTCAGGAAGCCCTTGCTCAAGAGCCTTTAAGAAATTCTCATCGATCGGTAAAGTTTCTTTGCCTAAAGCTATGCGCATGTGATTAGCTTCTAGGAACCGCTCACGTTGCTCGATAGCATTAGCTAACTCATGGTATCCGTTAGCAAGTTCGATGCCTTGATAATAGACTTCAAAGCGCTCAGCTACATGTTCAGACTCTTGCCAACGCTTTTGAGCTAATGCAGCTTGTGATGCTGGATAATAAGCAAGTATGCAAAGCTCGTTTTGACCTAATTTAGGCTCAATATGGAATCCTAAAATTAAATTAAGTAGAGCATCTTTATCTTCTTGTGCAATAAATGGATAAGAAGGAATTTTTTCCTTTTCTATATAATGCAATAAATCATATTTACTCATAGTTAAATAATCAAATCCAGCATATTCTTGGAATAATTTCCGATAGCTAAGAGTGATATAAGGAAGTTCACCTAAGAAGAGATGGATAAATTGCACTGTCTCATTAATTAGGTCTTCAAGAGTATAGTTTAAGCGATACCATTCTACCATCATAAATTCAGGGTTATGCTTGATTCCCCATTCTCCATCTCGAAAAACATGAGAAAGTTGATAAATATCTCCTATCCCTTCCGCTAGAAGCCTCTTCATTCCAAATTCAGGAGAAGAATGGAGGTAACACCTCTCTGCTCCTTTATAAAAAGCTTGAATGAGGTTGATATGAGCATCGATAGAAGCTCGTGGGCTTAAAATAGGGCAATCTACTTCTAAAACATTTCGTTCATGAAAAAAATGACGAGCTTTTTGTAGAAGAGAAGCACGATCACGTAAACGCATGATCTTGGATAGGTTTATCATACAATGGAAGGGAGTTAAAGTTAACTTGAAACGCGAGAAATGTACTCGTTCGTACGTGTATCCACCTTAATTTTTTCACCTTGTTCAATAAAAATAGGAACTTGAATTTTGACACCACTTTCCAACGTAGCTGGTTTCAGAACACGACCTGATGCTGTATCTCCTCTAACTCCAGGAGAGGTTTCAATCACAGCCATCTCCATAAACGTGGGTGGTTCAACTGTCACGGGAGTACCATTGTAAAAGATGATTTCATAAAGATGATCATCTAGGAGCCACTGCGTCGTATTGCCAATGTTTTCAAATGGGATTTTAATTTGTTCATAAGATTTTTCATCCATGAAAATGGCGCCATCTCCTTCTTTATAAAGAAGACGCATTTCTGATTCTGCTACATCTGCCAAATTCAATTTATCACCAGATTTAAAAGTACGTTCGATGACCCTTTCTGTTAAAAGATGTTTCATCTTAATGCGATTAAATGCTTGTCCCTTACCGGGTTTCACGAATTCATTACTAATAATGGTATAAGGCTGTCCTTCAACTTCAACCTTGATACCTCCTCTTATTTCATTGGTACTAATTTGTTGTGCCATAATGGAAATCCTATGCTGTTTTTAGATCTAAATAGCTTAAGTATAACTTACACGTCTTAAGATCTATTCTCCAAAATATTTTCAAATCGACGACGACTACCTCTAAAAACCCCTTTTGCTTCCTTCTTGAGAGCCTCATCAAGAGCAATCATCACTTTAACACCTTTTTCAACATGCTCTCCTGTATACTTAGCAAATACATCTTCGGAACTCTTTTTTGTTTTAATTCCATCTGCATTTAAAGGACGATCTGAGATTAAGAGAAGAGCTCCAAGTGGAAGCTTATGACTATAACCACCCATAAAGAGTGTGGCGCATTCCATTTCAATAGCTTGAGGACGAGTGGCTCGCAAACGTGCTCTAAAATCTTGATCAAATTCCCAGAAGCGTTTGTTTGTTGTATGTGTAATACCAATATGATAAGAAACTTTCTCTTCATCCAGGACATTTGTAACAATTTTTTGTACAAGAAAATTAGCTAAGGCTGGCACTTCAACAGAAAAATAAAAATCAGAGGTTCCTTCACCTCTAATGCTTGCGACCGGGACAAAATAGTCTCCTACTTGGTAATGTCTCCGTAATCCTCCACACATTCCCAACAATAAAGCTGCTCGGATAGGAAGAAAAGCACATAAATCTACCACTAATGCCGCAGCGGGTGATCCAATTTTAAAGTCTAAAATGCTAATTCTCTCTTGGGGAGAATGGGCCACTTTAAATGTTGATCCTTCTATCACATCGATATGGCGGCTATCGGCAAAATAATGGACATACTTAGAGAAGTTAGTCAGAAGGATGTAAGGTTGAAAATCTTCAATAGGTGAGCCTGAATAACGTTCCAATGTATCACGAGCAATTTTCTCTTCAAGATTTTCTGTTTCTGATTGTTGATGTAAATGATTGACCATAATTCTATCTCCTTAACTAATCTTGAAGCAAAGATGGCAAATGAGACAGAGCACTAGTAACAGTAAAAGCACCCTGGTAACGATCACATATGAGATCTTTTTGGTAAAAACCTGACTGATAAATAGACCTCTTTCGAAATTTGCTTTGTTTGAAAAAATGAATTGTTTTTGAGCAGATTGATTGCCAAATTTTGAAAGCATATGTGTACATATGGTTAAAAAATTTGGCAATCAAGATGCCGAAAAGAATCATTTTAGCAAACAAATGAAATTTCGAAAGAGGTCTAATATACTCATTCCAGTTGAAAGCTGCAATTTCGGCTGTGCCAAAGCCTCGGGATTCAACGATGAAAAATTGGTTCATATCAGTATATGGACCCATTTTTGATCGTTGAATCGCGAGAACTTTCGCATTGCCCAAATTGCAGCTTTCAACTGGAATGAGTATATATTTGTTTCGATCTTCATTGATATAAGCACAGTTGGGACAGCGTTCATAACTGGTGACAATATCCCAGGTATGATTGCCATGTTGCTGTCTTGGATCATCCATGATTCTCAGAACCTCGTAAAAGATAAGACAGGAGAGCCAAGAGTAATCCCTTCTTCTGCCTTTTTATAGGAATATGAATTTCATTACCCCATCCATTTAAATCATGCATTTCACATCCTATAATCCCATGATTAGGTTCAACCCGTTTTTGAATAAGAGGTGTATCAATTGGATAATCTCGGTACTCTTTAAACCACATACGGGCCCCCTGTTATTCTCTTACTAACTCACCTTACGCAAAAAGAGTGGCATTTGGACTGAGCCAAAGCCCCACGGTTAAATGCTCGTCAGCCACCCTATATTTCCTTTTTATATAGGGTGGCTGACGAGCATTTAACCGTGGGGCTTTGGCTCAGTCCAAATGCCGCTCTTTTTGCGTAAGGTGAGTTAGTAACCTGAACTTTGGATTTATCTACCTGATTATCAGGAGAGATTTCTCATTAGGTCAGCTAGATCTCCTCCAAGCTTAGGTTATTAGATTAATGAGAGATAACTTTAAGTGCAAGAGAACAATCTAACCGAAATACCAAAAACTAATATAACAGAGCAGTGGGGCGGCATCAAATCTGTACGATGATTCGTTCTTGCTTTTTTCTTCTAGATAAGTAAATTAGGTTTCATTTACTGTGTATATACTCATCCCAGTTCAAAGTGAGAAGTTTCGGCTGTGCCAAAGCCTCGGGCTTCAACGATCAAAAATTGGTTCATATGAGTATATGGACCCATTTTTGATCGTTGAATCGCGAGAGCTTTCGCATTGCCCAAATTCTCACTTTGAACTGGGATGAGTATAGGTTATCTTTTGAGTCCTTTAGGGGGTTTTTTCAAATTAATTTTATCTGTTTTAAACAGATTTTAAGTGCTGATGAATACTTTTCCAAATTGGCTTAATCAGAGGTTCTTTAAATATACGATAAGCACGTTATTAGTCTTAATGTGCATTTTTTTATTCCATCAAGTCGCTTTCCTTGTCAAACCTATTTTAGGTTTTATTTCCATTCTTTCTGCTCCTATTATTCTTTCCTTTCTATTTTATTATTTATTCAGACCCTTTGTCCTGTTCTTTGAAAGAAGGCACGTTCCCCGCCCTGTTTCTATTGTGATCATTTATCTGATTGGAACAATTCTTTTAAGTCTTGCTATAGCCTATATAGGTCCTATTTTGAGCCAACAAATCCAAGAATTTATTGATGTCTCTCTTGAAATGCTAGAGAAAATGAGAGTCGCCCTTGAGAGAGGACTCATGCATACATTTAATGTCTATTTAGCTGATGAAGTTCGTCAACGGTTTGCTCCTTTACTACAACAAATAACAGGGACTCTAAGCCAAAATATTTTGAGTATTTTAGCTTTATTAACACGAATAGCTACAATTTTAGTGGTGACCCCCTTTATTGTTTTTTATTTGCTTAAGGATGATCAACAATTCCTCTCTTATTTTTTGAAATCTTTTCCAAAAGAGTTTACTTTGGAGGTAAGCGGTATTTTAAGAAATATTGATACAACCTTATCTAATTATATCTATGGGGTGATCACCGTCTCTTCTGCTGTTGGAACCTTGCTTCTTATTGGCTATGCCTCCATTGGATTGCATTATCCCTTAATTCTATCAGTTTTGGCGATGATTCTTGAGACAATTCCCTTTTTAGGTCCTTTTCTTTCTCTGATTCCAGCTATTCTTATAGGAGCTGGACAAGGCTCTTTTATGGTGTTAAAAGTCCTTATTGTGTTTGGTATTGTACAACTTATGGAATCTAATTTGATTACTCCGTACATTATTGGACAGCGTTTGCATATTCATCCTTTGACAATTCTTCTTTTATTATTAGCAGCTGGTTCATTATATGGATTGCTTGGTCTACTACTGGCCACACCAACTTATGCTGTTTTGAAAGTTGTTTCGGCAAATCTATATAAAATTTATCGACTACGTTATCCTTCTTCTGAATAACTCACCTTACGCAAAAAGAGCGGTATTTCGACTGAACCATGAGGCTTTGGCTCAGTCGAAATTGCAACTTTCAAGTGAAATGAGTATATGTGCACATATGCTTTCAAAATTTGGCAATCAATCTGCTCAAAAACAATTCATTTTTTCAAACAAAGCAAATTTCGAAAGAGGTCTAATAAGAACTTAAGTTTTGGGTTTATTTGGTATTAGTTCTTTCTAATTCTTCCAAAATTTTTTGTTCCATCTCTTGAGGCGATTTTATTTTAGGCATTAAGATTTTGCGTACAAGATGTTCTTGACCTTTATGCTTTTCGATTGTTAAAGACATTTTATCTTGTTTAATTAAAGTGAATCCATGGCGGGCAGCATAGATGCGAAGACGCGTAAGATGGTAAAGCCAAAGGGCTGGTTCAGGAGCTGAGCCGAAACGATCTTGCACTTCTACCCACAACTCATTTAATTCTTCCCAGGATAAGGCTTCTCCAAGTCTTTGATAAATTTCCATGCGTAGACTGGCCTCATTGATGTAATCTTCCGGTAAACGCGCATCAATGGAAAATTCCATTTTGGTATCTGTCATGATACTAGGAGCTTTCCCTTGTAAGGCTTGTATTATGCGCTTTAATAGTTTGCAATAAAGGTGGAATCCGACGGAGGTGATATGGCCTGATTGCTCTGTACCTAGAATGTTGCCCGCTCCACGGATTTCTAAATCACGCATAGCAATTTTCATGCCCCCGCCATAACCACTTGCTTCAGCTAAGGCATTCAAGCGTTTACGAGCAACTTCAGGTAATGTACTTAGGTTAGGCACAAGAAAATAGGCATAAGCTCGTCGATTCCATCGTCCTACACGACCACGCATTTGATATAGGGTGGCTAAACCAAATTGATCTGCCCGATCAATGAGAATTGTATTAGCATTAGGGATATCAATCCCATTTTCTACGATAGTTGTGGCAACTAAAATGTCGGCTTGACCTTTTTTAAATGTATGAAAAGCCATGTCTACTTCATCGGAATGCATTTGTCCATGTGCAATAAGAATGCGAGATTGAGGTAAAAGTGTCTGAATGCGGGTAGCTACCGCATCAATAGATTCAACGCGATTATGGATGATAAAGACCTGTCCATCCCGTGCTAGTTCCCTTAGTAGGGCATTTTTGATGATTTGATCATTTGCCTCCGTAACCACTGTCTTAATGGGAAGACGATCTTGGGGGGGTGTGTTAATAATTGACATATTGCGAACTCCGACTAATGCCATATAAAGCGTGCGAGGAATAGGAGTTGCAGAAAGAGTTAAACAATCGACGTCAGCCTTGATCTGCTTAAGATGTTCTTTGGCTTTAACACCAAAGCGTTGCTCTTCGTCAATAATAATCAATCCCAAATCTTTGAATTTGACATCTTCGCTAATCAGGCGATGAGTTCCAATGACAATATCAATGGAGCCATTAGCTACCCCTTCTAATGTCTCTTTGATTTGTTTAGCTGTACGGAAACGGGAAAGGACCCCCACTCGAATAGGAAAATGATGCATGCGATCTGTAAAATTCTCATAATGTTGCATAGCAAGCACAGTCGTGGGGACTAGCACGGCCACTTGTTTATGTCCATCTAAGACGGCTTTAAAAGCAGCCCGCATAGCGACTTCAGTCTTCCCATAACCAACATCACCACATATGAGCCTATCCATGACTTTATCACTCATCATATCAGTTTTAATGTTGGCAATCGACGGCAAGTTGATCTTCGGTCTCAATAAAAGGAAATTCTTCTTCAAAAGCTATCTGATCTGGACTATCGGGCGGATAGGCAAAACCCTGCTTAATGACTCTTTTAGCTTGAAATTTGGAGAAGATCAGATGCATAACCTAAAATAGCTCGTTCTGTTTGTTCTCGTGTCTTTTTCCAACGATGACTGCCTAATGTATGTAGCTTAGGGACTTCTTCATTAGCTCCAATATACTTTGTAATGAGATGGGCTTGGTTGAGCGGCACATATAACTTGGCTCCCTCTGCATATTCGATCAAGAAAAATTCACTTGGAATGCCTAAGTGATTAGGCCGCTTTTCTAATCCTAGATAACGTCCAATTCCATTATTCAAATGAACGACGAGTTCTCCTGGAGTTAGATCATAGATTTCAACTGGAGATGTATGATAAGTACTACGTAATTTTTGGCGACGAAGCTTATATCGATGGGTCAACTCTGTTGAGGGAAAGATTACATAAGGAATGTCCTCTACAACTAATCCACTCGAGAGATATCCCATATGATAATGGGTATGAAGAGGAAGTGTCATTTTTATATCAGTGAGGCGTTTATGTAAATGATTCTCCTCAAGTTCGTTTGTGCACAAGAAATGGAGTTGACATTCTTTGCGAGGAAGAGAAGAGAGTTGGTTTAAGAGCTCTTCGCTGCTAGGCTCTCGTTTCCTCTGGCTGGAGATATTGGCTAATTGTCAAAAAGGGATGACACCAGCGCTTCGCTTGCCATTCTCGATTAAACATCTGAAAATTTAAAGAGTGAAAAGCTGTTTGTTTTGAGTAGAAAGAACGGCCTTTTCTTTCCAAATACTGGACTTCACTTAACTCTTCAATAGGACGTTGAGTCCAAAGAATTTTTTGTAAAGGAGCTAAATGCTCTAGAAATTCCTCAATAGAACTAAAACTCTTTCCCCCTTTGCCTCCTAGATTAATTAAAGAAGCATAGCGATCTTCAAGAGCTAATAAATCATCTAGAATAATGAGAGTATGGGAACCTAAATAATCTAAAATAGAGGCTTGTATAAAACTTTGATTGAGTAGTTCTAATTCTTGAGCAGGTAAAATATTAACCTGATCAGCAGGTCGGATCGATTTCTGTCCAATTGGATCATAGATACGTAAAGATTCAAGCTCATCCCCCCAAAACTCTAAACGGTAAGGATCAGGAGAAGAGACAGGGAAAACATCGATAATACCCCCTCTTATAGCAAATTCTCCTTTATCAGATGCAATGGACTTACGTTGGTATCCCATCGTGATTAGCTTTTGGATCAAATGGTCGAAAGAGGGACTTTGACCCATTTTTAGAGATAGATAGAGCTCTTGAAATATTGAGGGATGGATAAGACGTTGAAGGCAAGCTTGCAAGCCGCTAACGATGATAAGAGGTTCCTGGGAGGAGGTTAAAGCTTTTAAAACTTGGTAACGCTCACCTACAATATCAGGGCTAGGGGGAATACTCTCAGAAGGGAGGGTTTCCCAGGAGGGAAAATCCACAACAGGGCAATCTGTGAATAAACTAAAATCATGAAATAGGCGAATCTCCTCTTGGCTTGCTCCTGTCAAGATGAGAATATGTTTACCTGTCATTTGCTGGGCTAATGACGCGATGAAAGCTTTAGGAGCATTCCAAAGCTCTTCAATTAATAAAGTCTCTTGATTTTGGAGTGCTTGTTGCAGAGCCTGTACACGCTCGCTCTGGAGAATTCCTTGCAGAACCATTTTAAGTGACATGATTCTATGCTTTTATTATAGTACTATTGTTTTTCATTTAAATAAGACCTTATCTGCTGAAAAGCTTCAGGCAAATATTGAGGAGATTTTCCTCCAGCTTGTGCCATGTTTTGCTTACCACCTCCGCTGCCTTCAATAAGAGGCGTGACTCGCTTAATCATATCGTGAGCTGCAAAACCCTTGGCAATCAAATCTTCACTGATTTTAATGATCAGCTGACATTTATCAGGCCAGACTGCCGCTAAGACGACAACACCTGATCCTAATTGATTCATAGCTTGGTCAACACAGACACGCAGCTCTTCTACCGTCATGAGAGAAAAATCGCCCGTGACAAGGGAAATCGCTCCTATTTTTTCAACTTTAGAGAGCAGTCTTTCTATCAAAATTTGTAATTGATTTTTTTTAAGAAGTTTGAGCTCTTGAGACAAGAGCTTATTTTCTTCTAATAATTTCTCAAACTTTTCTGATAGTTGCTGGGGTTGAGCTTTCAATACACGAGCAAGATTGAAGAGAAGATCTTCTTCTTGACGGACAAATGCCTCTGCTTCCTGACCTGTTACAGCTTCAATTCTTCGAATTCCAGCTGCAATACTTCCTTCTTTTGCAATGCGGAAAAAGCCAATAGTCCCAACAGCTGAAGTATGAGTACCGCCACATAATTCTTTAGAATAGTTAATATCAACAACCCGGACGGTGGAACCATACTTTTCTCCAAAGAATTGTTTGATATCCTCCCTTTTTTGAGCCTCTTCATAGGAAACCTCATAGGTACGAACAGGAAGGTTTTCACGGATCTTAGTATTAACAAGGTCTTCAATATGGCGTATTTCATCTGTAGATAGTGCCTTATGATGGCTAAAGTCAAATCGTAGACGCTGAGGATCTACAACAGAACCGGCTTGTTTGATATGCTCTCCAACAGCTTTATGTAAAGCCCAATGGAGAAGATGGGTGGCTGTATGGTTATTTGCGATCTTTTGGCGGCGCTCATAATCGACTGATGCTGTCACAACATCACCCAGTTGTAGAGAGCCTTTAATTAATTTTCCCTTATGAGCAATCAGTCCTTTATAAGGTATAAGACAATCTTGGATCAAAAATTCTTGATAAGATCCTGTTAAGCGACCGGTATCTCCGACTTGTCCTCCCATTTCTGCATAAAAGGGCGTTTCGGAAAGAATGACCATGCCTTCTTGTCCTTCTTCCATCTTTTGAACGAAGTGATTATCAATTAAGAGACCCCATACTGTTCCTGTTGCCGTTATTTGAGAATAACCTAAAAATTTTGTCTCTCCATTTTGTTCGATGAAATTGGCAAATACATTTTCGGAGGCAATCTGTTGAAAGCTTTTTTGAGAATGACGCGAACGTTGTTTAGCCTCTTCTTCCAATTGTTGATAGCGTTCTTGGTTGACGACGAGATCTGAGTCCTTGGCAATAAGCAAGATCTCCTCAATGGGTAAGCCATAAGTATCTTTCAGTTTAAAAGCATCATCACCACTAATGGTACGTGTCGTAGTAGTTTGGGCCTTCTCAATAATTTGGTTGAGAATATTCCCCCCCCTTTTTAAGGTACGAAGAAAAGCCTCTTCCTCAATCGTTAGAATTTCAGCAATTCGTTCTTGGCCTTTAATGAGTTCCGGATAATCACTTCCCATCATCTCGACCAGCCGAGGTAAGATATCAGCTAAAAAAGGTTTATCCATACCAATTGATCGCCCATAACGGACGGCACGTCTCAATACTTTACGCAGGACATAACCTCTATCGACATTACTCGGTTGGATTCCATCAGCGATCGCAAAAGATAAACATCGTAAATGGTCAGCAATGACCCTAAAAGCTGGTGTTTGAGTATGGTTATCTGGTTGATAGGGCACGCCTGATATCTCTTCCACACGGTTAATGAGACTACGCAAAATATCTGTCTCAAAAACACTTTGAACCTCCATTCTAAGATTCATGACTCTTTCTAAACCAGCTCCTGTGTCAATAGAAGGTTTAGGAAGAGGCTCTATCACACCTGTTGGTTGACGGTTGTATTGCATAAAAACTAAATTCCAGAACTCTAGAAAACGCTCTCCCGATGTATCTTCCGAAGGCTTTGAAGCTTTCCCGAAATGTACACCGCGATCATATAATAGTTCTGAGCAAGGTCCACAAGGACCAATATCCCCCATCGCCCAAAAGTTGTCTTTTTCGCCGAAACGGGTGATCCGTTCAGGTGGAACGTAATGTGTCCACAATTCAAAAGCTTCGTCATCTTGGAGAAAGACGGTAGGCCAGATGCGATCGGGATCAAAACCAAAAATATTTGTGGAGACCTCCCAAGCAAATCGAATAGCCTCTGCTTTAAAATAATTACCAAAAGAGAAATTACCTAACATTTCAAAGAATGTCAGATGACGACTTGTATGACCGACATTATCAAGATCGTTATGCTTTCCTCCTACACGAATACACTTTTGACTTGTAGCTGCTCTAAAATAATCACGGTAACTCTTACCGAGAAAGACATCTTTAAACTGATTCATACCAGCATTAGTAAAGAGAAGAGTAGGGTCATCATGCGGAACAACAGATGAAGAGGGGATAATGGCGTGTTGATACTGTTTAAAGTAATTTAAAAATTGGCGGCGGATAGATTGTGTAGACATAAAATTTAGTCAATGATTAGAGGTTAATCACCCCGATTGTATGCAAGGCAATCAGGCGAAAATTGATACAAACGGCGATCAGAAAAATAACTATACTAGCGTTTTTTCTAAATTTCAAGGAAAGAAAAATGCACAAGAAAAAAAATATTAAATAATAATATCAGATTTTTGGGTTTATATGAACACCTCTTTTTTATTAGCCATAAAATGAATGAATTTGAAAACAAAGGTAAATTGATTGAAATAAAAATAGAAAACAAGTCAATATATACTATCTTAGTGACAAATAATTAAATATAAATAAATTTATTTATGAAATGTTGTTAAATTGTTTTTTTATTACATTGTTCGATATATTACTATTTTAATCTAAATATAATTATCATATTGTTTATAGATAAAATTGTTTTTCAGCAATAATTAATAAATTAGCAATATATCCTCTGGTTGTTTGCGTGCTTTGTTTTTTTTAATAAAATTTACTAATCTAAATATCTAAACAAATTTTAAAATATAAATTATTTAAAATTATATAAATTTAATGTAAGTAATTATGCAACCTTTAAATTCTCTCTATTCTAATCATCAAGTCATTGGCTTGTCTCATCGGATAAGTGATGAAGTTGATGAACCAACCACAAGTTCTAATAAGAGATTGAAACTAGAGTCAAGCGATCAAAACAACAAAATGATCACGACCATGTTTCCAGTTAGGGAATCAATCATGGAGCAATCTTTGCCAGTTAGTTTAGATCTTAATAAGCACAATGAAACTCAACATTTTTTGTCTCCTTTGCCCCCTGCATTGACAACGACAACAACTTCTGTTTCAAGCTCTCTGGAGAGTAGTATGCGAGTTAATGAAATTCAGAATGAGGATCAAGATTTTGTTCGCTTTTGCAATGGACGTTATGAAATCTATATTTCCAAACAAACGTGGACTGAGATTAAAAAAGGACGTCAAGCTAAAGAAGCTGAATGGAAAGATATCGCTGAAAAAATTAATCAATTTATCGCAAAGTATCATATTCCCTATCCTTATAGAATAATTAAAGAAGAAGAGATTTGGAGCGATTTTAAGAAATTAAATCAATATGATTTTCAGCAATTGATTAAACAAGGAAATCTGAACTTTAAGCATGATTATTTTGGAAATTTTGATCCTAATCAGTCTCATACAAATCCCTACCAACATATGTATATTCTTAAAAATAAAGTCGGATTAATTGCAGCTGATTTCTTTCAACAAGAAGTTAGATTAAAAGTTAAAGGAACCAATGTTCCTGGAGTTTACTTTACTTGGCATGGAGAGGATCATCATCGAATAAGAATTTTGAAACGGATATTTAATTATACCAAACAAAACGAAATCAACTCTGCTTCCATTCGAAAACTTTGGGGAGAATCTAACTGCCTTTCTGTACAATTTAAGCCAAGTATTTTAGGAGCGTTAATCTACACATTGGAGAAAGATTTTAGTTTAGATCCTTCTTCATCTTGGAAAATTTTAGATCCTTGTTCTGGTTGGGGAGATCGGCTGATTGCGGCCCTCGCACACCCTAAAGTAAGCCACTATACAGGAATTGATCCTAATACACAACTTATCCCCGGTTATCAGAAAACTCAAGAATTCTTTCAGGGATTTTTGGTTGAAAAAGGATCAAATAAATCTATTCATATGATTTCAAAGCCTGCAGAGGATATGACAGCGGAGAATTATCCCCCTGCAATTGAATATGACCTTGTATTTACATCTCCACCGTACTTTGACAAGGAGCGATACTGCGATGAACCTACACAATCTTATAAACGCTATATAGTGAAAGGTGGTTATACGGAAGAAAATTTAAAGAATTGGCATCGCAAATTTCTATGTAAAATGTTGAGAAATTCTTGGGAGCATCTTAAAGTAGGAGGTTTTTTAGCTATTAATATATCAGATATCAAGAGAGGTCTTCCATCAAGAAGCAAGAACAAACAATCTAATGCTTTAAAGTCAGATGCACATTCTTCTCAAGAGAATGTTGAACAATCGGGATCTAGCCAAGAAAAAAAAATGAAACAAACGATAAAAGCTCCCACTTTAGTATTATGCGCATCCATGAATCAATACATCAAGGATATCTTGCAGGGGCAGTATTTAGGGTGCATAGGGATTGAAATGGGCTCAAGAGGCCGAGGAAAGAAAAATGGAATTTCAGTTGAACCTTTATGGATCTGGAGAAAAATTTCTACGACAATGCAACCGGATTTAGAAGAGATAATGACTTTAGAAAAAATTTTAGCAAAGCTTAAAGAGATCAGAATAGATCGAGTAGGTGGAGTGGCAAGTTATTTAAAAACAGTTTTTCCCGATATTTTTAGAATTCAGAAAGAACTGAAATACTCAGATAAACAAATTGCAACGATCTTAAAGATGACTAGCATGAAAGGTTATTTGGATTACAAAAATTCTTTAAATAAACCCAGAGATAAATTTTAAATGAGTAGAAGAGGAAATACAAAGAAACCTTCAAATGAAGGAGTTTTACTTGCCACTTTTTCTAGAATACCGCTAAATTAGAGCGCATAAATTCTATAAATCTTTACGCTACGGTTAAATCATGAATAATAGCCAATCTTTAGAGCATAAGACTTTAATAGCTCCTTTTAAAAAATTTAAATCATTAGATCCCGAGCTTAAGCAAATGTTTATGAAAATTGCTAATACGATTCGTGGTTTGTCAATGGATGCTGTACAAAAGGCTAACTCCGGCCATCCAGGTCTGCCTATGGGTTGCGCAGAGTTAGGGGCTTATCTCTATGGATATTACCTTAAGCAAAATCCTAAAAATTCGAAATGGTTAAATCGGGACCGATTAGTGCTATCTGCAGGTCATGGATCAATGTGGCTCTACTCTTGTTTACATCTCTCTGGTTATCGACTTTCTTTAGATGAAATTAAACGTTTCCGTCAGCTTCACTCTCAAACGCCAGGACATCCTGAATCTTATATGACGGATGGAGTCGAATCAACAACTGGGCCGTTAGGGCAAGGTGTTGGAAATGCAGTTGGCCAAGCTTTAGGTTTGAAATTATTAGGTGCTAAATTTAATACGGAAAAACATCCAATTTTTGATAGTAAAGTGTATACCCTAATGGGAGATGGAGATGTGATGGAAGGAGTTTCCTCCGAAGCCTCTTCTTTAGCAGGTCATCTTAAGTTAGATAATCTCGTAGCTATTTATGATGCTAATCATGTCTCTCTCGATGGCCCACTTGCGGAGTCCTGTTCGGAAGATACGAAGGCGCGTTATAAGGCTTATGGATGGGATGTATTTGAAATTGATGGCCATGATTTAGATGCTATTGATGCTGTTTTTGCTCAGATTCGCCACTACCAAGAACATCCATGCTTGATCATTGCTCATACAATTATTGGCAAAGGAGCCCCTAATAAAGCTGGTACTCATAAGGCTCATGGAGCTCCTTTAGGACCAGAAGAAGTTACAGCTACTAAAGAGGCTCTAGGATTGACACAAGAGGAATTTTATATTCCACGATCTGTCATAGACTTTTTTCAAAATAAACTTATACATGATGCTCAAGAAGAAGGGAAGTGGCAGCAAAACTTTGAGGCTTGGGCACGTGAGAACCCCCATAAGTTTAAAGAATTTGAAGCGATGCGTCATTTGCGCTTACCTGATGATCTCGAGCAACAGTTAGATCATTTGCAAATCAAATCTCCTATTGCAGGGCGTAAAGCTTCTCATGACGTCATTCACTTTTTAGCAGATCAACTGCCCCAGCTTTATGGAGGATCAGCTGATCTTTCCTCTTCAGATATGACCATGATCGATAAATATCCCATTGTGGCTCCAGGTGTATTTCAAGGACGTAATATCAAATTTGGTGTTCGTGAATTTGGAATGGCAACTATTGCAACTGGATTATATCAGACAGGAATGATTCTTCCTTTTATTGGAACCTTCTTAACGTTTTCAGATTACATGCGCAATGCCATTCGCCTTGCTTCTATGCAACGTGTTCATATCATCTATCAATTTACCCATGATTCTATTTTCTTAGGCGAAGATGGTCCTACTCATCAACCAATTGAGCATTATGCTGCTCTAAGAGCAATTCCTAACCTTCAGGTTATTCGGCCTGCTGATAGTCATGAAGTGAAAATGGCTTGGATTGCTGCACTTCGATATGATGGACCTACGGCGCTTCTCTTATCACGACAAAACCTTCCAGATCTAGAAGCAACAAAAGTTCCATACGCAGAAGGAATGGGACGTGGTGCTTATATTGTCAAGAAAGGGAGGTCAAAGCCACATTTTACCTTAATTGCAACGGGATCTGAGCTATCTTTAGCTATTAATGTATCAGAAGAACTTGAAAAGCTAGGCAAATCGGTGCGAGTTATTTCAATGCCTTGTTGGGAAATTTTTGAACAACAAGATACAGAATACAAAGAGAGTTTATTTGGAGGTGATATAGGGCAACGTGTTAGCATTGAAGCTGGTGTTGATTTAGGATGGCATAAATATATTGGGCGTGATGGTATTGCCATTTGTATAGATAGGTTTGGAGAGTCGGCACCTGCTGGAGATTTGACTAAAGAGTTTGGATTTACTGTTGAAGATGTCTTAGAGAGAATTCTATGATCTGATACCAAACAGACCAATAAAAAGTAAAGGAGAGCCGATGAATCATCTACTCATTCAAGCATTGCAGTGTCGTAATCCATCTCGGCCCCCTATTTGGCTCATGCGACAAGCTGGGCGTTATATGCCTGCTTATCGTGCCATTAGGCAAAAATATTCCTTCTTAGAGATGTGTCACCATCCTGAACTTGTTGCAGAAGTGACTCTATTACCTGTGCATACTTATGGATTTGATGCAGCTATTTTATTTTCAGATATTTTAGTCATCCTCGAGGCTCTTGGTTTGGGATTACATTTCGAAGAAGGAAGCGGTCCTATTATTGGACAGCCAATTGTTTATCAAAAAGATGTAGAAGCTTTACGATCACCAGAAGATCTCTCTGCTCTTCATTTTGTTTATCAAGGTATTCGATGTACTAAATCTCAGCTGCAAGTTCCTTTAATTGGATTCTGTGGAGCTCCTTTTACTTTGGCTAGCTACATGATAGAGGGAAAAACGAGTCGAGATTTTAAAAAAACAAAAAAATGGATGTTAGCTAATCCAAAAGGATTCCATCAATTATTGCAGAAAATAGCAGATTGGTCTGTTGCTTATCTCAATTTACAAATTGCTGCTGGTGTCGATGTGATCCAAATTTTTGATTCCTGGGCCCATTTATTGGCTCATGTGCAATTTCGCGAGTTCTCTCTCTATTACATACACAATATTCTACAAAGGTTAAGCCATCCCACTATTCCAGTTATTCTCTTTTGTCGAGGTTCTTCTATCTTTGCTTCACAACTTGCTGCAGTACAACCCTCTGCAATTAGCTTAGATTGGAATTGCGATATTACTCAGATGCGAGCGGTTATCCCTTATCCCATTGCTATTCAGGGAAATCTTGATCCAGATATTCTCTATGCGCCAAAAAGTTTTGTTGAAGAAGAGACGAATCGCATTTTAAAGGGGATGGAAAAGGATCAAGGTTTTATTTTTAATCTAGGACATGGAGTTCTTCCCGATACCCCTGAAGAATCCATCAGGACTCTTGTGAACTGTGTGCAGCAGAGATCTCTATGAGTCGTCGTATTTTGATTTTAGGTGCTGGAATTAGTGGTTTAAGTTGTGCTTGGTTTCTCAAGAAGCGGTGGGGAAGCAACATAGAGATTACAATTTTAGAAAAAAGCAATCGTATCGGAGGTTGGATCCAAACTCTTGAGCAAGACCATTTCATTTTTGAGCAAGGTCCTCGTGGTTGTCGACCAAGAGGAACAGGAATCCATACTCTTCATCTGGTGGAAGAATTAGGATTACAAGATCAAGTAATTAGGGGGGATACTTCAGCCTGTTTCCGCTATCTTTATACAGAGCAGAAACTGCGGAAATTTCCTCATCATCTTTTATCATATCTATTTTCGCCTGTCATGAAAGGTGTTTTTCGAGCTTTACTTAAAGATTTAATTACTCCAAAAGGAGAGGGGATTGATGAAAGTATTTACGATTTTTGTAAGAGACGATTAAGTCCTCAACTAGCTGAAAGATTGATAGATCCTCTTATATCTGGTATTTATGCAGGAGATATCCGTCAGTTATCTTTTCAGTCTTGTTTTCCTTTTCTTTATCGCTTAGAACAAGAGCATGGTTCTTTAATTAAAGGCATACTCAGACGCCCAAAATCTCGTTTAATATTAAATCCTTTTGTACAAAATCTTCAACAATACGCCCTTTTTTCTTTCAAGCGGGGCATGGAGACACTAATACGCGAACTGGCCCATCAATTAGAGGCTGATATCCGATTGAACTGCACCCCTCAAGCTTTAGAATTTCAAAGAGAAGGAGTATCTGTCTTGCTGTCAAATCGAGAAAAAATAGAAGCAGATCAGGTATTCTCCACTCTTGCTGCTCCTGCTATTGGAAATCTTTTACAATCCCATGATGCTGATCTTCATCATGCATTGCTTCAAATTCCCTATGCAAGCGTGGCAGTTATCAATTTGGGTTATCAAGATCGCGTATTAAAAGAGAAAGGATTTGGTTATCTCATTCCTTCTCAAGAACAAGAGGAAATCTTAGGATGTGTGTGGGATTCTTGCATATTTCCTCAACAGAATCAATGTTCTCAAGAGACACGTTTGACTGTGATGTTGGGAGGAAGAAAACATACTCAAGTTGAATTCTTAACAGAGCAGGAATGTTTATCTATTGCTTTAGCTTCCATCTCAAAACACTTGGGAATTCGAACACTTCCTCAGATAGCTAGAGTAAAGTTGGCCAAAACAGCTATCCCTCAATATGAAGTTGGTTATCAAATGTTGCTGCAATTGATCCGAGCTAAAGTCTCTTCTCTTTCTACCCGTCTAATGTTGATTGGCCATACGTTTAGTGGCATCTCTGTTAATGATTGTATTGCGCAAGTCAGAGCGCTAATAACCTGAACTTTGGGTTTTTATTTTCTTGATTATTAGAAAAGATTTTCTAAATTTAAAAATAAAATTATTGTACTAATAATAAATTGAAAATGATAAAATATATTTGAAAGATATGGTTATCATCTTACCTATTTTATTCCAAAGATGTTTATTTAAAAATTGTTGAGTGAGCTATCTTGAATACTTGAGTGTTTTCAGGTAAAATCAGATAAAGGATACAGCAATTTTATAGGTTTTGATTTGATTTTTTTATGTTTTGGGGATTTCTTTTTTTTTGCAAAAATAGATCTATCCATCTACATTGGGGGAATCGATCAATCTGAGCGTTTTTCCTGACATTTCTTAAAAATAAAGTGAGTCTGACATGTTTGATAAATTTACTAATCGCGCTAAGCAAGTCATTAAATTAGCAAAAAAAGAGGCTCAGCGCCTCAATCATAACTATTTAGGCACTGAACATGTTCTACTAGGTTTGCTTAAATTAGGTCAAGGGGTTGCTGTTAATGTTTTGCGTAATCTCAATATTGATTTTGAAACGGTTCGCGATGAAGTCGAAAAGTTGGTAGGGTATGGCCCGGAAATTCAAGTATATGGTGATCCGGCTTTAACAGGTAAAGTTAAAAAAGTTTTTGAATATGCAAACGAAGAGGCAGCCAATCTTAATCATAATTATGTAGGAACAGAACATTTGCTTTTGGGTCTTTTGCGGCAAACAGATGGTGTTGCTGCTCAAGTTTTAGAAAATTTAAATGTAAACTTAAAAGAAGTGCGCAAAGAGGTTCTAAAAGAATTAGAGACCTTTAATTTACAACTACCTCCTATTAGTGGTCCCACTATAGGCCCTGTTGGGCAAGGAGTTGGTGGACAAAATAAATCTTATGAAAAGGCGGCAGCTACGACAACAAATGATAAAATGCCTGCACTTAAGGCATATGGTCATGATTTAACAGAGATGTGTCGTGAAGGTAAAATGGATCCTGTTATTGGTCGTAAAGAGGAAATTGAGCGTCTTATTTTGATTCTTTGTCGCCGCCGAAAAAATAATCCTGTATTAGTCGGTGAAGCAGGTGTTGGTAAAACAGCTATTGTAGAAGGATTAGCACAGGCGATTGTAAAAGGAGATGTTCCGGATACTCTTCGTAAAAAGAAACTTATTACTCTTGATCTTGCCTTTGATGATTGCTGGAACAAAATATCGGGGACAATTTGAAGAGCGTATTAAAGCTGTCATGGACGAAATCAAGAAGAATGGAAATATTCTTCTTTTCATCGATGAGTTGCATACAATTGTTGGAGCGGGAGCTGCAGAAGGAGCGATTGATGCTTCTAATATTTTAAAGCCTGCTCTCTCTCGAGGAGAGATGCAATGTATTGGAGCGACGACCATTGATGAATATCGCAAGCATATTGAAAAAGATGCTGCTTTGGAGCGTCGTTTTCAAAAGATTTTGATTGCTCCTCCTACTGTGGAAGAGACAATAGAGATTCTTAATGGCCTTAAAGCCGGAATATGAAAAGCATCATAAAGTGCATTTTTACTACTCAGGCTATTCAATGCAGCAGCCATCTTATCAGATCGGTATATCCATGGACGTTTTTTACCAGATAAAGCGATCGATTTAATCGATGAAGCTGGAGCTAAAATGCGCATTTCCATGATGAATCAGCCCCAAGATATCAGCAAATTTGAAGTCGAAATTGAAGAGACACGCATTAGCCAAGGAAGAAGCCATTAGCAAGCAAGAGTATGAAAAGGCTGCTAAGTTGCGTGATAGAGAAAAAACTTTACGAGAGCAATTGCAGCAAATTCGCGCTGAGTGGGAAATCAATAAAGAAGAGCATGAAGTGATTGTTGAGGATGAAGATGTCGCAAGTGTCATTGCGAAACAAACGGGTATTCCTTTAAATCGTTTAACAGAAGGGGAATTGCAAAAAGTTTTGAAAATGGAAGAGATTCTTAAGGAAGGTATTATTGGACAAGAAGATGCCATTAAAACGGTTTGCCGTGCAATTCGGCGCAGTCGGGCTGATATCAAAGATCCCAACCGTCCAATTGGAGCTTTTCTCTTTCTAGGTCCTACAGGTGTGGGTAAAACACTTCTTGCTCGCTTGTTGGCTATCCATATGTTTGGAGGCGAAGATGCTCTAATTCAAGTCGATATGTCTGAGTACATGGAGAAATTTGCTGTCAGCCGTATGACAGGATCTCCTCCTGGATATGTTGGACATGAAGAGGGGGGGCAGCTAACTGAGCAAGTCCGCCAACGTCCTTATTCCGTTGTGCTCTTTGATGAGATTGAAAAGGCTCATCCTGATGTGATGGATTTGCTTCTTCAGATCTTGGAAGAAGGGCGATTAACAGATTCTTTTGGAAGAAAGATAGATTTCCGCAATACTATTATCATCATGACCTCCAATTTGGGAGCAGATCTCATCCGAAGAAGTACAGAGATTGGATTTGGCGCGTCAGAAGGAACTTTAGATTATGAACAGCATTAAGGAAAAGATTGAGAAAGAGGTTAAAAAAAGATTTAAACCTGAATTTCTCAATCGCCTCAATGATATTGTTATTTTCCATCCTTTAAACAGAGAGAACCTCTTGCAAGTGATCGAATTAGAGGTTACTAAAGTTCAAAAACGTTTAGAGCGTCGTCAGGTGTATATCTCTTTAGATAAAATGGCAGAGAATTTTTTAGTAGATAAAGGATTTCAACCGGAAATGGGGGCTCGTCCTTTAAGACGGATAATTGAGCAATATTTGGAAGATCCTTTAGCAGAGAAGCTATTACTTAATCCAACTGAAGGACGTCGCTGCTTGGTCACCATTCAAGATGGAGAACTTACTTTTATTGATCAGGAAATCTTCCCTTTAATCAAAGAAAAACAACAGAAAGTAGGGCAAAGATTAGAATAAATAGTAGTCTGATTAAGTGCTCTGTCTCATTAATTTATAGTCTTTGACGCAGCCCAAATACGTAACCGTTCACGGTGTGCATCAAAAGAATAATTGCATCTTGATTTTCAGTATGTTATAACATTTAACATGGAAGACAAAGATGCCATTATTCTTGATCTTAAAAAGGTCATTGAAGATCTCAAGCAAGAGATCACACAATTAAAAAAAGAGAATGCTGATTTAAAAGAGCAGCTTCGTCTCAATTCTCAAAATTCTTCTAAACCACCTTCATCTGATCGTTACCCTAAAAAAGAACCAAAGGCACCTTCAAAGGATCGCCCAAAAAGGCAAGGGTTTGCAAGGAAATGGTTTGCCAAAGAAGAGATCACAGAATTTAAACAATACTTTCCTTTACATTGTGATAAATGTGGATCAAATAACTTTTTACCAAGAAGTACTATTGTAGAAGCCCGTCAGATAATAGAACTTCCAAAGGTAAAGCCAATTGTTACAGAGCATCAAGCCTTAGCTTGCAGATGTGCAAGTTGTGGTAAAAAAGTGCGGGCTCCTGAGTTTGACACTTCAAAAACTTAAAATATTGATTATCAATACTCTCATTTTTTAAAAGTGCCAAAATTGCCACTACACTTATTTAGTCCAATTCAATACCATTTCTCCTGGGTATTTAAGCTTTAATGTTTGGAAAATTTCTTTTGATAGCCCTTTTATCGGTGCCCGAACTAATATACGCTCATCGTTCACTTCTAATGATGAAGAGGAACTTCATTGATTCCCAAAAAATGATTCTGCTTAAGATATATAGTATTTTAAATTGAAATTTACCTTGAGTTTTCTTAATATGTTTTCATGGCATACTCAAACGATTTAAGACAAAGTGTTATGCATTATGTAGAATCAGGTAACTCTAAAACTGAAGCTGTAATGATATTTGGTATAAGCCTTAAAACAATTTGGAATTGGATTAAGAAGAAAAAAGAAGGAAATCTAGCACCAAAAAAGAGATTGTCCTCTTCTAGAAAAATAAATAAAGAGCTTTTATTAGAATACATCGATTCTCATCCAGAAGCATACTTAAGAGAAATAGCCGATCATTTCGGTGTAACCATACAAGCCATATTTTACGCTTGTAAAAGACAAAAAATCAGCTTAAAAAAAAGATCCCATTCTATAAAGAAAGAGATGAGGCCAAAAGAGCTGCTTTTCAAAAAGAAATAGAAAATGTCCCGATGAAAGATCTGGTATATACTCAATAAAGCTGAATCCTGGAATTTAAGCAGTAGCAATTATGATAGAATTTAAAGTAATTCGTTGAAACTTATCGTTAATTCTTTTTTCTAAAACATCCTTTATCTTTGGAATGTCTTCAAAAAAGAATTTACGAATTGCTTTGCCAAAATTCTCAAATTTATCATGACACTTATTATACGTATTTTTCTCTCTCATTATCTTCCAGAGCCTTTCAATTGGATTTAAATTAGGTGAATAAGGGGGAAGATAATGTATTTCAATTTTCGATGTTGGTAGATAGGCTTCGATGGCTTTGTTCTTATTCGCGCGACCATTATCAGAAATGATATGAATTTTGGATGCTGAAGAATAAGCTTCTAGATGCTTTAAAAACTCGATCATGCTTTCAGCATTTACCGATTTGTACTCTTGAGCTATTAACTGCATGTTCTTAACACTTATTGCTCCTATAAAGTGCAATCGATATTGCTTGCTTGTTGTCGGAAGTGTTTTCACTTCTCCTTTTTTGATCCACCCATAAACTGATTGAGACTGGAATTCAGGATGCACTGCATCAAGAAAATAGATTTCATGATCATTTGGGAGGCTTTTCTTTAGCTTTTCATAGTATTCAATGAATGCCTCTTGCTTGGCTGGGTCTAGCTTGCCTGGAACTTTGATAGGCTGTTTGTAAACAAAGTCATGTTCTTTTAGCCAAGCAATCATTCCAGGGGTTGAATACTTAATCCCATATCTGTCTTCAACGTATTTGCAGATGTATTTAGCCTTTAGATAAGTATTTTTCTGAACATGATCAAGCAACTCTTGAGTTTGCTCTGCATTCAATTTGCTTTCACTTCCTCCTCTTTGATCATGCTGCGTCTTATTTTCTTTTTCATAATCCATTAGATATTGGTACACGCTACTGACACTAATGCGATGGGCTTGAGCAATTGATTCTGGAGACATACCCTCGCTTCTTGCTAAAATAACACAAAGGCGCGTGTATTCGCTCTTATCTTTTGTATGCCTGGCTTGCCTTTCTAATTGTTGCTTTATTTCTTGAGAGAGTTTCATCTTATCTCATTTATGCTTAATGATATTAAGTATACCATTTTCAGCAAATTTATCAATTCTTATCTTTGGTTTTTTCCAGTTTTCAACTATACTCAGTATATATTGATGAAAGTGGCGTTAACAACTACTTGTACAGGCCATTCGCAAGATCTCTGGTAGGCAAGCCTATCTTTGGATCAGTATCAGGAAAGTATTATCAAAGAGAGAGTTTTGTAGCCGCTAAAGTTGGTTCTAATATTATTGCTCCTTTTTGTTATCAAGGGACCTGTAATACCGATCTGTTTAACTTGTGGGTTGAACATTTTTTAATTCCAGAATTAAAACCCGGCCAAGTTGTTATTCTTGATAATGCAGCCTTTCATAAATCTCAAAAAACTAAAGATTTAATACATTCTAGTGGTTGCAAGATCGTTTTTTTGCCTCCGTATTCACCGGATTTAAATCCTATTGAGATATTTTGGTCTAATTTAAAAAGGACAATTAGAGAAAATCTAAAAAAACTTACTTCTTTATCAGAAGCTATAGATCACTCATTTTTAGAATGGACATAAAAATGTGTAATTTTTAATTTAAACCACTATACTTGAAGTTTGCTAGAAGGAGCCATTAATCTTGAAATGGTTTCCAGAAAAATAACTTCTTTGTAATCAAATTCTACTTTGGTTGATCCAAAAACAATATCTAAGATTGCATCCATTCCGTACTGCTTCCAAATATGTCTATAGACAAATTCTGCACCCCAATTGTCCAATCCACTTCTCCAATTTTAGGAATATCCGTTGAAGCTACTCCAATAGCTTGTAATGATTTGGAAAAACGATGAAGTTCTCCTTTCTGAAGAAGTTGGTCCAATC
The DNA here is from genome assembly GCA_963838645.1 of uncultured Parachlamydiaceae bacterium. Taxonomy (GTDB): domain Bacteria; phylum Chlamydiota; class Chlamydiia; order Chlamydiales; family Parachlamydiaceae; genus CAWIRV01. The sequence continues at coordinate 179,640 of CAWIRV010000014.1, forward strand.
TTCCCAGTTGAGCAATGGTTCGATGTTTAACTTTCCCATTTTCACGAAAAGTCTCAACCAAACTGAGGTAAATAAAATTTTTTGAGCGAGTTTTTTTATAAACATACTCATATTTTACATTTAATCTTTTAATAATCAATTTTTTTTGAAAAAATGTTGCCACTACGAATTTTGAAAAAAAACTTATCTAACTTAAAATAAATAACTTATAAATTTAACGTGTCAAACTCAGGAAAAAAAGAGAATGCTGATTTAAAAGAGCAGCTTCGTCTCAATTCTCAAAATTCTTCTAAACCACCTTCATCTGATCGTTACCCTAAAAAAGAACCAAAGGCACCTTCAAAGGATCGCCCAAAAAGGCAAGGGTTTGCAAGGAAATGGTTTGCCAAAGAAGAGATCACAGAATTTAAACAATACTTTCCTTTACATTGTGATAAATGTGGATCAAATAACTTTTTACCAAGAAGTACTATTGTAGAAGCCCGTCAGATAATAGAACTTCCAAAGGTAAAGCCAATTGTTACAGAGCATCAAGCCTTAGCTTGCAGATGTGCAAGTTGTGGTAAAAAAGTGCGGGCTTTTCTGCCTTATGATGTGACAATAAGTACATTTGGTCCAAAAATTAAAGCTTTATCCTCTACGCTTTCTGGTAAATTCCATTTAAGCAAAAGAAATATTCGAGAGCTGTTTAAGACTTTATTTAACATTGATATTAGCTTAGGAAGCATTATCAATGTTGAAGCCCAAGCATCTGCTTTTTTAAAGGAACCTTATGAAGAAGCTTTAAAGCTTTTAAGAAAAAGTAAAACCGTTCATGCAGATGAAACTGGATGGAAGACTAAAGGGCAAGCTAAATGGCTATGGCAAGCAAGCGATAAACAAATTGTGATTTTTAAACTCTTCTCAAGTCGAGGTAAAAAAGCTTTTCAAAGCTTTCTAGGCAAGGATTGTATTCAAAATTTAGTCACAGATAGATTTAGGGTTTACTCGACATTGGGTTTACATCAATACTGCTGGGCACATTTAAAGAGAGATTTTAAAAGAATTGAACAAAGAGATGGACTAGTTTCTTGGATCGGAAAGCTTATGGGATCGCTATGCGGTCTTCTTTTTAGATGGTCACATGAAAAAGACAATTTAAGCGATGAAGAGTTCAAAGAAAAAATCAAAGGTTTAAAAGAAGACTTTCATTACCTGTTTAAGCTAGGACTTCGAGCAGATACCCATGATTTAAAGCTTGGTAAAACTGGAAGATTTTGTGAACGTCTTCTTTCTGAAGAAGAAAAGCTTTGGGCTTTTATAGAAGACTCAACCCTTGATCTTACAAATAACTTGTCAGAGAGAAATTTAAGGCCAGCTGTCCTTTGGCGTAAAGTTTCTTTTGGTAATCAAAGTGCTAAAGGCGAACAATTTGTTGAACGAATTCTTTCTGTTGTTGAAACCCTAAAGATTCAAAAACGAAACATCTTGGGTTATTTAACTCATTGCTTTAAGGCAAGATATCAGCTTCTACCTATTCCTTCTTTTGTGTGCATCAATTAGATTTTTGATGCACACCGTGAACGGTTACCCAAATACCATAAATTAATGAGACAGAGCACTATACTCATTTCACTTGAAAGCTGCAATTTGGGCAATGCGAAAGCTCTCGGGCTTCAACGATCAAAAATAGGTCCATATGAGTATATGGACCTATTTTTGATCGTTGAAGCCCAAGGCTTTGGCAAAGCCGAAATTGCAACTTTCAAGCGGAATGAGTATAGTTTTTTATCAAATCTTTCTAGTTAAAAATCCCTCAGAAATAACTACTTTATTAACCTGAGTTTTGGGTTTATTTCCTTATAAAAAAGAAGTCTCATGTGAGTAATAAAAGCTAAAATTGATTGTTAGAACTTTTTATCAAAGAGAAGTTGTTAAATGAAGTTGGGCTTCCCATTTTTTTATGAATATTAACAACTCCTTTTTAGAAGGTTTAGATAAAAGAAACTCTAAAGACTTGGGTTGATGACTCAAATGAGCAATCTTGGCAAGCAAGCTCAAATGGCGCTTATCTTCGCAGGCAAATAGGAAAAATAAGGTGTGAACAGGTTGGCCATCTAGAGCTCCATAATGAAGGGGTGTTTTAAGGAAAACAATAAACACCACATCATGGTGGGCATTGAGTAGGATATCTCTAGTATGCGGAACAGCAATACTGTTATTTAAAGCAGTAGGCATCAAGGATTCACGATCTAATAGTAAGTCTGCCATCACGTCAGCATCTAGGTGTAAGTTTTTAGCAATCAACTTCATTGTGGCACGAATTACTTCTTCCTTTGTGCGTCCTGGCATCTCAGCTAAAACATCTCCCTTATGAATGGCTCTAAAGAGGCCAAATTGCTTGACTCCGCCTTTTGTTTTTTCTGTAGCAAGGTTGTCCTTCTCTTTAGTTAAGCGAGATTTAGTAAAAGAAGAGACTCTGTGTGTCTTATCGAGTTTATGCGAAATCACCCAATTCTCAATTTCTGTTCTAGAGAAACGATATTGCTGATTAATACGATAAACAGGAATTTTGCCATCAGTAATCCATCTACGAATAGTGGTTTCTGAGACATTAAGAAAGCTAGCTACATCTTTAATTTTTAAATCCATAAAAAATCTTTGTCATAAAATGTCTATCCATAATAACTTGACTTTTGATTTTATCTTTAAGATAAACAGCCTAACGTATATCAAATGATTTAAAATAATTCAATAATTTACTTTAAATAATTTGAGGATCGTTTCGGGTTTATTGCTATTTAAAATTTCTTTTCGCACCTCTTCATCTTTAATAGTCTGGGTTAAATGCGAAAGAATCTGTAAGTATTCTGTTTGCTTATCATCTGGTCCACCGATCATAAAGATCAAGCGAACGGGACCTCCATCTAAAGCTTTCCAATCCACAGGCCTTTGTAGAACGCCAATGGCGATAAAGAACTGATTATAAGCAGGAAGTTTGGCGTGAGGAATGGCAACTCCCATTCCAATGCCTGTCGAAACGACTTTTTCTCGTTCAATAATGGCACGATAAAAGAGGTCTTTATCTTTTAGCTTGCCTATTTTAAAGATTAGATCAACAAGTTGTTCTAGAGCTTCGTCACGTGTATTGACATTTAAAAATGCAACTAAATCAATACTCATATAATCAGCTATTTGCATGCTAACATCCCTTCAAACTATTCAAATCTGGCAACATATCAAAAAATTGCAAATTCCCATCATGAATGCAGATCAAATTAAGCTTATTGAATGGGCTACCCAGTCAACCTGTGTGACCAAACCCGCCCATTCCTCTAGTTGTGGTTTCCAAATCCTCTTGACAGATGACAAAATTTGCTCGTATAACAGGTGATAGAATGAATTGGGCTATACGCATTCCTGGTGTAATAGGAAAGGGTTTTGTTCCATGATTAATTAAGATAATTCCTATCTCTCCTCTGTAATCAGAATCAATTGTTCCCGGTGTATTTAAAACTGTGACTTGATGCTTTAAAGCGAGCCCGCTTCTGGGCCGAACTTGTATTTCATAGCCTTCGGGAATAGCAAGGCGGATTCCTGTTGGAACTAAAGCGGAATGTCCAGGAGAAAGAATAATAGGTTCTTTGAGATAGGCTCTAATATCTGCACCAGCCGCTCCTTCTGTCATATAATAAGGTAAAAGTTCTTCGTTTTCAATTAAAATAGGTATATTTACAAAACCATTCGGCCTCTGTTGCATAGAGATCATCACCTTTGTCAATTAAGTTCTAACTTCTTTTTGAGCTGCGATAAGAGATGAATAGGAATTTTTTTTGACTAACGTTTTAAAGGAAGATGAGTGCTCAGCATCCTCCCATCGATTTCCTTTTAACAAATCAATAAACTCCGCAAGCTTTTGTTTTAATTCATGGCGTTTAACAATGCAATCAATCATTCCATGCTTTAACAAAAATTCTGATTTTTGAGCACCTGGTGGGAGTTGATGACCAATCGTTTGCTCAATAACGCGAGGCCCAGCAAAGCAAATAAGTGCATTAGGCTCAGCAATAATAATATCACCTAGAGAGGCAAAAGAGGCTGTCACTCCACCTGTCGTTGGGTTGGTTAGCACAGAAATATAGGGAATACGAGCCTCATGCAACTTGGCTAAAGCAGCAGAGGTTTTTGCCATTTGCATCAAGGATAAAATAGATTCTTGCATACGAGCACCACCTGAAGTAGAAATAATGACAAGTGTAAGGCGTTCTTGTAAGGCATGTTCAATAAGACGTGTAAGGCGCTCTCCAACTACGGAGCCCATGGAGCCCCCCATAAAATTAAAGTCAAGTACGCCTAAAGCAATTGTATGTTTATATAATTCGCAAGTTCCCACAACAACGGCTTCTTGATGGCCCGATTTTTCTTGTGCATTTTTTAAACGATCAAAATAGGGCTCTGTATCAACAAAATTGAGGGCATCCACTGGTTGGATATTAGTAAAAAGGGCTTGAAATGTGCCAGCATCACTTAAGCTAGCAATACGTTCATCTGTTGATAAGCGATAGTGATAGTCACATTTAGGGCAGCAATTCCTATTTTGCTCTAATTCATTCGCGTGAATAAGTTCATTACAGTGCGTACATTTCAGCCAACCACTAAAGCTATCTTTTTTTGTGGTTTGGACTTTTATTTTAGGTTTATCGCGAGAGAATAACCCCATTATCTGCTCTCTATAAAAATTTAAAAAATATTCATTCGCTTACCCACTTGGAGGAGTCCTAATGTTAAGGAACACTAAGGCATGCTTTCAAATTCAGTTTGTTCGATTTAAGATAAGGAAATAAACCTCCAAAATCAGGTTAATAACTCACTTTACGCAAAAATAGTGATATTTCGACTGAACCATGGGAACTTTCGCTTCAGTCCAAATGCCACTCTTTTTGCGTAAGATGAGTTATATACTCATTTAACTTGACAGCTGCAATTTGGGCAATGCGAAAGCTATCAGGCTTCAACGATCAAAAATAGGTCCATATACTCATATGGACCTATTTTTGATCGTTGAAGCCTGAGGCTTTGGCACAGCCGAAATTGTAACTTTCAAGTTAAATGAGTATAATAACCAAGTTAACTTATCTTACATCTAAATAATAGAGCTCAACTTACTTGTGTATAAGCACGTTTTCTCCTCTTAATGGCTTTTATCTTTGGATAAGATAAACAATTTTAGTGGACAACATGGAATATTACAAGACTTTTTCATCTTAGAATAAATCTCTAATAAAAGGCTTTCTTCAATTGCTAGAAATTTATCCAAAAGCTACTCAATAAAAAATGGCAATCTAAAATATTTCCTTTAGATATCCCGCGATATGAACTGCTTTTTATTTAGCCTTTGCTTGTTGATAACGTTCTGTTATATTCTTCCAATTAATAATATTCCAAATAGCTTTGACATAATCAGCTCGGACATTTTTATATTGTAAATAATAAGCATGTTCCCATACATCAATGCCTAAGAGAGGGACCAATCCTTTGGTAGTCAGAGGATCTTGATTATCGCAGGTCGCGATCTCTAATCGATTATAGATTTTATTATAACCTAGCCAACACCAACCCGAACCTTGAATCGCAATAGCTTTATTGCTCAGATGGTCGATAAGATTTTGCAAAGAACCAAAATCTTTTTGAATAGCTGAAGCTAAGTCATTTTCAGGAGGTATTCCCCCACCTTCATCTTTAGGAGCCAAGTTAGTCCAGAAAATAGAGTGGTTGATATGCCCCCCTCCGTTAAATTTAATAGCTGATTGAAGAGCAATCATAGAGGCAATATCATTTTTCTGTTGCACTTCATAATATTCTTGAAGAGCTTTATTTAGATTATTAACATAAGTTTGATGATGCTTATTATAATGCAAAGACATAATTTCTGAGTTAATCACAGGTTCTAAAGCACTAAAATCATATGGAAGTTGAGGGAGTTTATATTGCTGAGGTAAATTTTGATTCATAAAAATCTCCTTTTTAAAGAAAAATTAAACCATCATTTTGAATAAAGTAAATTGAAAAATTGACTTTTAGGTATGTAAAAGCCAATTTTTCAACTTGCTCTTGTATAATACCAAATATACAATTAACTTCTCCTTAAGAAAGTTTGGTTTTTAGATAGTTAGCTGTGATGGGGCCAATGGGAGTTAAAATTTTATCTTTAGGAAGATAGCCGAAGATGGCAAGAAAAGCATTCACTGTTGAGGGGCTAGTAAAAACAATTTCATCGAATTTTTCAAGAGAGAGTAAGGATTCAGGGACTATAAATTGAGGTTCATAGAGTATACATTGTTCAAAAAAAAAGCCTTGCTCTTTAAAGAAATGAGAGATAATAGGGCGTGAAAGAGCTGAATGAGGCCAGAAAAAATAAGCATTCTGTAAAGTCTGTAGAGGCTGTGTCTTAATTTCAACTAAAATTCCTTCCGCTACTTCCTCTTTTGCCACTAACTGAGGATAAATGCCATGCAAGTGCATATATTTAGCAGTCGCTTGGCCGATGGCAATTATCGTTTTAGCCACCCAATCTTGGATCGTATAACCGAAATAAGGAAGGTAATCGATTAAAATTTTGACCGAATTTTTAGAAGTGATCACTAAATGAGTATACTGGGAAAATTTTCTTAATACCCTTTCTATAACTGGATCATGCAGTTGGCGGGGGACAATGTGAATAATAGGATAATGGGTAAGAGAACCTTTTGTCTTATAGTGACTAGGGTCTAAGCCCAAGTAAAGAACTTTTTTTACCATTCACAGTTTCCTTATATTTGGATAGAGGTCTGATATCCATACAAGCAAATAATAGGTATATATCTGTATCGCCTTTTTTAGCTAAAATAGCTAATTGCCCCTGTCCTTCTGCCGTTTCGCCAGGTAGTCGGATACGATTCAGATGGGTCAGCCCGAGGCGTATTAAAGCTGCTTCAGCTACAACAACTCCTGATACCTCTCCTAGTTCTAATTTGTCTAGACGCTGTTCAATAGTACCCCTTAAATCGCAAAAGCTCAGATCAGATCTCAGCTTTTTAACTATTTCTTCCCGACGAGTAGATGAAGTAGCAATGAGAGCTCCGCTAGGTAGTCTTTCAAGTGTTTGTCCTGATGCCAAGACAATCACATCAGAGGAATCCACTCCTTTTGTTAGACAAACCAAGCTAAGGCCTTGAGGCAAAGGGGCAGGTAAATCTTTAGCAGAATGAATTCCCAAACGGCATTGACCTTGTAAGATCATCTCATCAATTTCTTTTGTAAAAAAATCCGTCTTATTTAGCGTTCTAAGAGAGGTATTTTGATCTTTATCCCCACTTGTTAAGATATAGTGAATATCAAAATGAATAAACGGGTGATATTGCTGAAGCTCAAGTAACACCTCTTGAACCTGTACTTGAGAAAGAGGGGAGGCACGTGCACCTACTGAAATGGTTAAAAGCGAATGTAATCCTCTTTCATCTGAGTAAAGCATGAATTGCTTCCTCTACCATTTCGATCCCTTGAATGGTAATTTTGTGATGTAAATCCTCTGTAATTCCTTTCAAGTTACGCTTTGGGACAATACACCGTTTAAAGCCCATTTGAATAGCTTCTTTTAAGCGACTTTCTAAACGAGGAACGCTGCGAATTTCTCCTCCCAAGCCGACTTCACCGACGACAACTGTTTCGGGATCAATAATCCGATTATTTAAAGAAGAAGCAGCAGCGAGGAGGATACCTAGATCAATAGCTGGCTCTAGAATACGTAGACCTCCTGCTACAGAGACAAAGACATCACATTTATGCAATTGATAGCCGACCCTTTTTTCTAAAACAGCTAAAAGGAGAGCTAAGCGATTTTGATCAAGGCCTGTACAACGGCGTGAAGGGGTACTGAAAAAGGTGTCCGTCACAAGAGCTTGAACTTCAATAAGGATAGGGCGCGAACCTTCAATTGTAGGGATAACCACAGATCCTATCAATTCTTTTCGCCTTTCTTCTAGGAAAATCTCAGAAGGGTTTGGGACCTCAACAAGTCCTTTACACTGCATTTGAAAGACCGCAATTTCATCCGTAGGGCCAAATCGATTTTTTACGACGCGAATCATCCGATAGTGATTTTGCTTATCTCCTTCAAAATAGAGAACAGTATCTACAAGATGTTCTAAGACTCGGGGTCCTGCAATCTCTCCTGATTTCGTCACATGTCCAATTAAAAAAGTCGCAATACTTTTTCCTTTCGCTATATGCATAAATTCTGTAGTGATCTCTCGTACCTGGGAAACTGAACCAGGAGAGGATGTCATTTCGCTTTTATAGACAATTTGAATAGAATCAATGATCAAAATATGAGGTTTGATGTGATCGATTTGAGCTTTAATAAGGGAATAGTTTGTCTCACTAAGTAAGAGAAGATGATCTGTCTGAATCCCCAAACGTTTAGCGCGGAGGGATGTTTGTTCAATAGATTCTTCACCACAAATATAAAGGACAATTAGACCTTGTTTAGCTAAAGCACAAGAGAGTTGTAACATTAAAGTGGATTTCCCAATGCCGGGATCACCACCTACTAACGTCAGAGAACCTGGTATCAATCCGCCTCCAATTAAGCGATCAAATTCCTTAATATGAGTGAGAATACGTGGTATATCAAGGAGAGAAACTTCTTTCAATTGGATAGGACGGCTAGGGGCTATTTTCTGAGCCTCAAAACGCTTAGGGAGCGAGGATAGTTCAATTTCCTCTTGCAACGTATTCCATTTGGTACAAGAAGGACATTGCCCTAACCATTTTAACTGTTTATGCCCACATTCTAAGCAGTACCAAACGGTTTTTTGCTTGGCCATAAAGAGAGCTCCTTAATCAAATTAAAAAAAGAGTTCAGGTAGATTAAAACGAGCAAGAGCCGCAGCCGCAGCCGCTTGTTGAGCTTCTTTTTTAGAAGCTCCAGTTCCTCGGCCTAACTCTTGTTGATTAATCAGAACAGAAACTTGAAAGATTTTACTATGGTCGGGCCCAGACTCTTGTAAGACATGATAAACCGGTGTTTGTTGAAAATTTTTTTGACAGTAATCTTGAAGGAGTGCTTTCCAGTTACGTAAAGGAGTCTTGATAATTGCTTGGATCTCTTGAGCAAAGTTTGTAAATAGAAATTGCTTAGCAGCTTCAATTCCCCCATCCAAATAAATTGCTCCGATCACTGCTTCGAAAAGATCGGCAAGAATGGTATCTCGTCCACGTCCATCATTCATTCTTTCTCCTTTTCCTAGAAGAACATAAGAGGCAATATCTAGCGTCTGAATGTAATTGACACATGAGCTAGCTTCCACAAGTCTAGAGCGTAAATAGGAGAGCTGCCCTTCAGGAGTGGAAGGGAGATATTGATACAAGTAGTCGGATATGAGCATACCTAAGACAGCATCCCCTAAAAACTCTAAACGTTCATTATGCTGAATAATATTGCGATGCTCGTTAATAAATGAACGATGGACAAAAGCTAGAGCTAAAAGGGTTCGATCTCGAAAGCTATACCCGAGTTTTGATTCAATCACAGAAGCATTTTGGATAAGGTTTTCTATCTGATTCATAACAAGTATTCTAGGCAATAAATCTTTTTTATGCTAGCCTTATTCTAACTCACTTTAAGTAGAAGAAATTTAAAGAGAAAAGCCAGCTAAATTAACGGTCGCAGTCGACTTCACGTCTTTAAAATAAATCAATTTTTATGAAATTAGCTATTGCTAAAGAGCATCGAGATTTTTTTCAAAAACAGGGTTTTATTGAATTTGAAGATTTTCTTTCTCAAAACGACTTGATATTGTTCGATCGAGCGATTAATCAAGCTTTATCACAGCGCATAAAAACCTTTCAGGAGAAAGGGGAACAAGTAGCATCCGAGCAATTGTTTCTGCGGGGAAGAGATTTATGGCGTTCTGATGAGGAGTTACGTACGCTTGTTTGTCAATCTCGTTTTGCACGTATTGTTTCTGAATTAATTGAAAAAAAACCTTTACGACTAGGTTATGATCAACTTTTTCCCTCACTTTATCCCACATCTTTGCGGAAAGCAAGCTCATCAATCTATACTGGATTTATTCAACAAACAACAACTTTGAATGAAATAAGTTGTTTGCAAGGAATTGTTTGTGGTCTTATGTTGGCTTTATTTGCTTCGAATCCAGAAAATCAAGAAATGGGTCAGGTGAAGGAATCAGAAGGGGTGGACATTTTTCCTCATCGACCTGGTCAGGTCATCTTTTTTCAGCCTCATATTCCCATTAATTTAACTTATCTCTATCAACATTCAGGTCAACGGTTTTTACTCATTGTTTATACACAATCGTTGGCCTGTTATCAATTACAAGTGCAAGATCCTCATACGCATTTTTTAAAACATTTGGGATATATCTTTAACGATAGACTTTCCGATAAATTAAATCCGATTGTCTATCGGTAGATAGGAACAAAAGGGGGATGAATGTCATGGCAAATTCTTCAATCGGGTAGAATGTCTCCTCAAGCTATTATGGCAAAGGATGAGGCCTTATTAAATCAAATTTTAGATATAGCACAGCCAATTTTGCATCTATATGAATGGGAGGGAAATTGTTTGACTTATGGCTATTTTATTCATCCTTTCGATTACTTAGATGAACAAGCCCTGCAAGCTTATCAAATTCAGATCGCCCGTCGACCAACTGGAGGAGGAATTATTTTTCATCTAACAGATTTTGCTTTTTCTGTTCTTATTCCTTCTACAAATCGATTTTTTTCTTTTAATACATTGGAAAATTATGCTTTTATCAATCACAAAGTTGTAGAGGCTATTTATCGACTCTCTAATGCTTCCTGTCGACCTGAACTCTTAAGAGCTGAATCTCTTAATCTAGATACAGATTGTTGTTCCTTTTGTATGGCTAAGCCTACTCAATATGATCTTATTGTCAATGGTAAGAAGATTGGAGGAGCTGCTCAACGAAGGACAAAAAATGGGTTTTTACATCAAGGGAGTCTTTCTCTTGCTTTTCCTCCTCTAGCTCTTTTAAAATCTGTCATGAAACAAGGGACAAAAGTATTAGAATCTATGCAACAACATACTTACACCCTTTTAGGTGAGCAGTGGGCACCTCATCATCTAACCTCTCTTCGAGATGAAATAAGACAGCATCTTATTGATTCTTTTACCACTCAACAGCTTTGAGTTGAGGCGAGTATATCGATAGGTTTATTTTTTCCTAACCTCTGAGTTAATAACCTGAGTTTATGGTTTATCGGATATGTTAAGCGATGTCGCCATGATTTCAAAATATATTTTAAAAAATAGCGCAGAGCAAAACGTGACAATCATTTTCGATTTTTTCCTTTGTTTGAGATATCATTAAATGATAAATTCTTAAAAGCATCTGGGAGCCATTAAATGAGAATACAAACACTCACTCTTCATACTTATGAAATTTTCCTTATGAATGGTCAGACGCGTTCAGGAATTTTAATAAATATCATTGATGAGAAAGGAAATAGTGGTTGGGGAGAAGTAGCGCCTCTTCCTAAATGGAGCAAAGAAACATTAGAAGATTCCTTACAGCAATTAAATCGAAAACAACAGGAAATCATTAAAATTAATTGGACCACTCGCACTTGTCTAAAAGAAATTGAAAAACTTGAACTTTTCCCTTCGGTTTTATTTGGATTAGAATCAGCTCTTCTATCCATACTAACTCCTCTTTCTGAACATATCGTTCCAACAAGCGCTCTTCTGATGGGATCACCTCAGGAAATTCTCGAACAAGCTAAACTTAGACATAGTGAGGGGTATACTTCGGCCAAACTTAAAGTTAGCAATCTCGGTTTTGAAGAGGCTTCACAGATTATCTATCGATTAAAAGATAAATTTCGTTTGCGAATTGATGTCAACCGTGCCTGGAATACATCAGATTCTCTTCAATTTTTTGCACAGTTTTCTTCAGACACATTTGATTATATTGAAGAGCCTTTCCAAAATCCTAATGATTTAGCACAGTTTTTACACCCTCTAGCAGTTGATGAATCTTTTCCCCAAGACCTTTCCTTAAAACAGTTAGAGTTATTGCCTACACTAAAGGCCCTCATTTATAAACCGACCATCCAAGGCGGCATGCTGGGCTGCCTACCTTTACAGGAATGGTCAATTAAAAGAGGGATTGATTTAGTTTTAAGTGGCAGTTTTGAAAGCGACCTTGGTCTTGCGCATGTAGCTTCGATTGCGCATCGACTTTCTCTTTTAGTTCCTATTGGAATAGGGACATATTATCACTTACATGACCACATATGTGCTATTCCTTTACGATTTTCTTGTTCTTTTGTATATATCCCAGCTCGGCTAATTCCTAGACCTATTTATAAAATTGAAAACAAACAAATTTTAAAAAGTTGGCTTTGAAAATGTGTGAAGGAGGCAATAGAGTTCTTCTGAAACCTAGGAAAGCTCATAATTGTACAAACCTGTTAAAAGGTTAAATCGTAGGCCAAACCTCTTTCTTCTATTCCTATAACGATCAGAAATGATTTTAAAGCGTTTTAACATCCCTATCACGTTTTCTACTACTACCTGCTCTTTAGCTAACTGAGTGTTATTTTCCTTGTCGCTTGGAGTTAGTGGTTGCTTTTTTTCTTAGGTAGAACCGTATAGGAGTTACGCAGTTGAATAAATTTTAGAGTTATTTTAATTTATTTGGTATGACTAATCCAAAATGCCAAGAAGAAGATTACATCAATTTTTTAATTGCAACACAAAAAGCTTATAGTTGTACAGAAGCTGCTCGCGTGCAACCAGATAAACCAGATCCCGCCTCTCATGATGCAATTCTTAGAGTTTTATATAGACTTGAGCCAACATCGGAACACTTGTGGCAGGAGGCTCATGCATTTGTAGATAAGTCAAGAGGCTGCTTAGTCATTGATGATACGACTAAACCTTATGCGAGTAAGATGGATCTTGTCTCTTATCACTGGTCAGGTAAACATCATCGAGTAGTCAAGGGAATTAACCTTCAAAGTTTAATTTGGACAGATGGTGATCAACTTATCCCTATAGATTATAGCCTTTATGATAAAGCAAAGACTAAGAATGATCATTTTCGCGCTGGTTAAGGCTAAAGAAAGAGGATTTTGTCCTGAATGTGTTTTATTTGATTCTTGGTATTCAAGCCTTGATAATCTGATCAGGAAGTTGGATTGGTTATGGTTAACAAGACTTACTCCAACAGTTGATCCGTGATGGCAATCGTTGCCTTAGTGAAGTGAATATAGAAGATCTTTAGTTCATTTAAAAGCTTATGGTTGGATTAAAGTATTTAAGCTAGTCTCTAAGGAAAGGGGCATTGAATACTGGGCAACAAACAACCTTAAAATGAATGAATTAGATCGCCTTAGCTTATCAGAAAAAGGCTGGTTAATTGAAGATTATCATCGAGGGATCAAGCAATTTTGTGAAAAATGCCAAGCAAGGACAGAAAAAGCTCAAAGAAATCATATTCTTTTTTCACTCCGAGCTTTTTTAAGGATCGAAAGATTTTGTTTTCGAACAGGTTTAACTTGGTTTGAGGCTAAGATAGGTATTGTTAGAGAAGCTGTTAAAACATATCTTAGATGTCCTAAATATGTATTAAGTGCGTAACTCCTATAGTGTTTAGATTGCGAGTGTGCATCGAATGTGCATCAGAAAAAACCAATAGATCTCTTGCATAACCTTAGTGTTGTAGTTCCCAATTATGAATTCCAGCAATCAAATTAAACCTTAAAGAGAAGCGTTTTCTTCGATTTCTATAGCGATCAGCTTCGTTGATGACTCTTTCACTAGATAGCTTAGCGTTATTTTTCTTATCTTCTTTAGTTAATGGCTTTTTCTTACTTTTTTTCTTAGGCATCTGTGTCTTAGCATGAAGCTTTTGAAGTCCTAAATAGGCTGAATCAGTTAAAGCATTGATGTCTGGATGAATATTTATCTTTGATTCTTTAAATAATCGAAAATCATGCTTCTTACCATTAGAAAAATTTGTTTTTTTTAGGCCTTTCAATAGGAGTCTCTGTTGCATCAATCAAAATAACATCATATTCTATATCGCTCTTTAAAAGAGCTTTGCAGCCTGGCAAAGCAAAATCTGGGTGACATCTTCGATCCATCGAATGTTGCGATAACAAGCACTCTCTGAAATCTTATAGGAGGCTGAAACGTGAAAATATGTTCTATACTCTCTGATGTATTCTAACGCCATTAATAATCGATCTTCCATTGCTAGCTTGTTCGGTTTACCTCCAAAAGTCTTTTTCGCTTTTTCGGCTTCTTTTAGAATCTCAACCATTTTTTCAAAAGTCGTTCGTTTGATTCCTGTTAACCGACGAAATTCTTCATCTTTAAATTCTTTCAAGTTGTCATATCTCATAGCTAAAACCTTTTTAATTTTTAGCTATTTTAACATTTATTCTAAGTTATGCAAGAGATCTAATTTAAGAAATAACGCTCTGTTAAATTAAAATATTTAACAGCTGCTACAAGAAAATGTTCTGGAAAAAGGATTAGCAATGAGACTTTTATCAAAAAGTTTTGCGCATTTAGGGAGTAATTAAATGCTGTTTAAACCAGCTTAAATTGCGCTCCATAGCATCAAGCTGCATTTTTGGATCTGACAAACGATGCTCCATTCCAGGATAGAGAACAAGTGTTGTTTCTTTTCCAAGCCGATCTAATGCATGAAAAAATTCATAAGCTTGAGAAACAGGAACTCTCTTATCATCAATTCCGTGTTGAATTAGGCAAGGTGTTTTCACATTGGACACATAATTTATGGGAGAGCGTTCTTCATAAAGTTCGCGACTCTTTATAAAACTTCCTAAATAATCAGTTAAAAACCTATATAGATCGGTTGTACCGTTCATGCTAACAAGATTGCAAAGGCCAGCTCCCATAGAAGCTGCTTTAAATCTTGATGTTTGGGTAATTGTCCATGCTGTCATATACCCTCCGTAGCTCCATCCCATAACTCCAAGTCTTTCAGGATGTACGAAACCTTTTTCAATTAAACTATCTATCCCTGACATAATATCGATAAAGTCAGCACCTCCCCAATCATTATAATTCGCGCATCGGAAATTTTTCCCATACCCACAAGATCCTCTAGGATTAGGTCTAAAAATAAAAAAACCTTCTTGAGCAAAAGATGCCAGAGGGTAAGGGTTCGGGGTTCCTAAAAATGTTTCATCAAAGAAACCCATAGGCCCACCATGGATCACAACCAAAAGAGGATATTGCTTGTTTTCTTCGTAACCTACAGGATAAGTCAATAAGCCTTCAATTTCTATTTCATCTCTAGATGTCCATGACACAACTTCCGTTTGTGTTTTTTGATAGGATAAAAGAGATTTATTAATTCTTGAGACTTGAATAGGCGTAAAGTCATCTAATTTTGCTATACATGCTTCAGGAGGCGTATCAGAAGCTTGAATCACAAGTCCAAGCATACTTTTATCATAGCTCAAAGCAGGTTCTTTAAAGAAAACTTCTCCAGTATCAATTTCTTTTGCTGGATTACCGTTGAGTGGCAATAATACGAGATGAAATTTTGTTCTTTTAGGTTCAAAAAAAAGAATATTATTACCATCCTTGGTCCAACCTAATAAATTAGGCCCAGCTAAGAAAGCACCTTCATTAAATGTTTGAGAAAGAAGACGTTGTTTTTTTCCTTCTGAAGAACGAATAGCAACTTGTCTATCAATAGAATATCTCTGTGATGAATTACCACTAACATATGCAATCGACTCTCCATTTGGTGAGTAACGAGGTAAAGCTTCATAAAGTGCTTGCTTTTCCCAAGGAAATATATCACTAGTAGTAATGTCTATAGTTGCAAGGCTACTGTCCAAATGATAATAATCAAATCCGAGAGAAGGTGAGTACGCAAATGTGATTTTTTTAGAATCAGGCGACCAGTCAAATTCAACATTATTTGTACCAAAATCACCACATCCTCTTACACAATATTCATCCGACGTTAAAGCTTTAAAAGTAGGATTGGATAGAAACACATTATCAATCAGCCATAAGCGATTAATGCTGCTATCTTCCCTGTATACATAAGCTAAACTTGTTTTTTTTCTATTCTTTTCTGCATTTGTTTCGTCAACCATTACAAAAGCAATTTTTTCCCCATCGGGTGACCAACAAAAAGTCTGAATATCTTTTTTAGCTTTTGTTAAAGCTACAGCTTCTCCACCTTCAGCATTGATCAAATACAAGTTTTTGACCCCTTCGCGGTTTGATAAAAATGCAATCCATTCGCCATTTGGTGACCATCTAGGTTGCGTAGAAGAAAAATCAGACCCTGAAAAAGGGATGGCTTTATCTTTATTAAGATCTGTTTTGTAAATCCTAGATAATGAAATTCCTTTTTCTTCAGTCATTTTAGGTTCTGTAACTACAAACAGAATGGTCTCATTATTAGGCGATAATTGAACATCAGAGACTAATTTAGTGCTTAACATCGCTTCAGGTGTCCATGAAAGCTGCTCTTCAACTGCATGAATACTAATAGAAGAAGTTGCTATAAGAGAGGAAGCAATTAATGTACTCATCAGTTGTCTCATATGTTTGGCCTTCAAAATTGAAGTGATTGAATTTCATATTTCATAACTTAACAAAGCAATAGGCTAGCTCTACGATTGCATCAACCTTTTACCTAAATGACAATGCACAACCAGCATATTGGGAAATCATAATTTGATCAACAGTTCTGTTTAGTCAAATACAATTGCACTTAGGAGGTAAGTGTGCATTATATCATCTATGACTCGTTTCGGATCATTTGATCCCAGGTATCTACGAAATTTTCAAGCATCTCAATCCGACTTTGCTCCCACTCTATATTCCTTCATTATGCAATAAATCAAGTATCGCAACTCCGATATCATGATCATGATTATGGCCACCTTTTAATTTTACGAAATAAGACTTCTGATCAAGTTCTTGAGCTTTGTATACTGAAGCATTCATATCCGCACCCAATAAGAGAGGGGTCAGTGAAGTAACTTCAACGCGATAATAAATATTTAAGTATTCAATAATACGTCGCTCTGAAAGAGACCGTTTTACTATCATAACAACTCAATACTAATTTTGAGCAGCAGGAGTGATGTGAAACTCTAATCCAAGTGATGCTAGAATTGTGCATACATTAATCAATTTAGGATTTCCTGTTCTTGAAAGAGATCTATAAAGACTCTGTCTATTAAGAGAAGATTTCTTTGATAATTGCCCCATGCCTCCACGTGCCTCAGCAACATCTTTTAGTGCGAGTAGAAAAACATGAGGATCTTCATCTTCTAGACAAGCGTCCAGATAAGCTGCAGCTTCTTTAGGATTTTCAAGCGATTTTAAAAGATGCTCTTTATATTTTTTTGTTTGTCCCATATTACCCTCCTATATCTTGCCAGTATTTCTTAGCCTTCTCAATATCTCGATTTTGGCTTCTTTTACTACCAGCACAAAGTAAAATAACAATTTTGTTGCCCTTCTTGGCATAATATGGCACTGTTAACAAATTAAATCGTGTGCCAAGAGGCTCCTGGTAAATCTCTCCATGCTACTGCTGTGCGTAGCACATACAAAACTGCACAGAAAAATTGATAGCCAGAGATCTTGGCTGGCCTTCCACGACCATCTTTAAAACTAAGGATATGAGGATGAATGTGTTCTTTGAAATAGTCTTCAGAAAATGGATAGAGGCGGTTATTCATCTAAAACTCTCCCTATTGTTAATTGAGAGAAAGTTATATCACACCTTATTTAATTTGTTAACAGTGCCATAAATACGATAAATAAAGAGTCAGTCCATATAGATGGCTTTGCACAGAATAATACGATTTGGATAAACCTATTCCACCTGAAGATGCGTTTCAATGCTATTTGTGGTATATTGGTTCATATACTCATATGAGCCAATTTTTGATCGTTGAATCGCGAGAGCTTTCGCGTTGCCTAAATTGCAGCTTTCAACTGGAGTGAGTATATGCTCGATGTGTGCCGCAGAAAGTGCAAAGAGCGAGGGCTAGCCTGCAATCTATTAGAGGCTACTTTTGAGACACTCTCTAATGCATTAAATATTGCCAAAAATAGTTTAAATCTAACCAAAATTATTGGATCAAAGGAAGATGAAACTCGCTTTATTTCTCTAATAACCTGAGTTTGGAGTTTATTCCTTGATTCTTAGGAATCTTTCCTCTTATCTCTCGTCCTTTTCTTCTCGGAAATAGCCATTTGACTATTCCCTTCAAAGAAAAGGACAAGATCCAAGAGAAAATCTTCTCTAAGAATCAAGGAAATAAACTGAAAACTCAGATTAATAGGAAGTAGAAGTATCGATAAAGCTCAACAATGCTTATGAAAGTTCCTATTCAACTAAGGATTAATTGATCGCATATTAAAATTCCTTTTAGAGGTCGAGGCTTTGCATTTGTAGGTCGTTAGGTAAATTTACATTTTAAATTTTAGCAATTTGAGAGATTGCAGGAGAAGCTTTGATCAGTGTTAAAGAGACCGATGAATTTTCTTCCAACGGCAAGGGTAGTTCTGCCTTATATTTAAGCTTTCTAGTAGCTTCAAGAGCGGCATTAATATGAGGAAAGAAATGGGACTTATCAATCACACTCTCTAAACCCGTTTTTTTAAAGAGATGTAAGAGATTATTATGCGCGCCAGAAATCATTAAAATAATTCCTTGTTCCTGACATCGATGAGCAAACTTCTTTAAAGCTTGTAAGCCTGTCATATCTATAATAGGAACTTTATGCATGCGTAGGATAAAGACATACGGCTTTTCTGTTAATCGTCTAAGTGTTTCATTCAATAAGTCGGCAACACCAAAGAAAAAGGGACCCTTAATTTCAAATACTGTCACATCGCTGGGCACATCTTGGCGAAATAAAATGTCAGCATCATGCACCTCCTGTTTTTGCTTATCTTCCTCTTGAATGAGAATCCGACATGCTTCAATCGTTGTGGAATCTATCATCCGTTTCAAGAATAAAATAGCAGCTAAAACAACTCCAGCTTGCACAGCTACTGTCAAATTAATTAAAACAGTTAAGGAAAATGTGATAAGGAGAACAAGAGCATCGCTAATTTGGCTACGCAAGATGGCTATAAAATGTTCTAATTCACTAATATTCCATGCGATAAAGATTAAAACAGCTGCTAAGATGCATAAAGGGATTTTAGCAGTAAAAGGAGCCAAGAAAAACATCAGAAAGAATAAAGTCAAGGCATGAATCATTCCTGCTAAGGGTGTTTTGGCTCCCATTTTGATATTCATTGTCGTACGCGCAATAGCACCAGTTGCTGGAATTCCTCCAAAAATCACCGACCCTATATTGGCAAAGCCTTGTGCAACTAATTCGCAATTCGAGCGATGGCGATGACCTATCAAGCCATCAGCAACCATGGCAGATAATAAGGATTCAATCGCTCCTAATAGAGCGAGAGTGATACCATCGGGAAAGACTTCTTGAATCTTCTCAAAAGTCATAGAAGGTAGTGAGGGCCAAGGTAAGCTTTGTGGAAGAGAACCAAATTTATTTTCAATCGTATCAAGAGGTAGGTGAAAGAGCTGAGCCAAGAATGTCATTAAACTAATTGTCAAAAAAACTCCTGGTAGGCGAGGATAGAAAGAGCGCAGGATAAAAATCAGTGCTAATGTTGCTGTAGCCATCATCAAGGCCCAAGGATTCCAAGTAGAGGCATTTGCAAAATAACAGATCCATTTTCCAAAGAAGTCAACTGGCACTTTATCCATTTGAAGGCCACATGCATCTTTAATTTGCGAGGAAAAAATAGTAAGAGCGATACCTGTTGTAAAACCTATTGTAACGGGATAGGGAATAAATTTTAGTAATACACCGCAACGAGAGATGCCCATTAGAATCATTAAAATGCCTCCAATCACCATGGAGATGGCAAGTCCTTCATATCCATGTCTTTGGACAATGCTATAAACGATAATAACGAAAGTTCCTGTAGGTCCTCCAATTTGCACACGGCTCCCTCCTAACAAGGAGATCAAAAAACCAGCTACGATAGCGGTAAAAAGACCTTTCTCAGGAGGAACACCTGACCCAATCGCAAAAGCCAAGGCTAAAGGCAAAGCAACGATTCCAACAGTCACACCCGCATAGAGATCGCTTAGAAAAGATGAGAAGGAATAGCCTTCACGGAGACAAACAAAGCTTTTAGGAATGTAATCTTGATAATAAAAGCTTATTTTAGAAAGTGATTTAATCATGGAATTAGAAATCCCATTATTTTACAGAATTAAAACAATTCTATTTTCTCATTAGATTAAAGTCAACGTTCAAAACTTTAGGATTTAATTTCACCATGTGAACAAAAGGGTTTGTTGGAAAGATCTTTTTTGATAAGATTAATGACTTATTTGTCTGATTTCATTATTTAAGCTTCCTATATGGGTTAGAGTTTAATCAAGCTGGAGATTTTGAACACATGCTCGATTTTTTTCGCAAATATCAGCGTTACTTTTTTATAGTCATCACTATTGTCACCATTATTTCCTTTTCCTTTTTTGGAACGTATAATTCGTTAGGATCGAATACATGGAGAGAACAGGTAGCCTTCAAAGCAATTGATGGTAGAGAGGTGACTCGCTTTGAAGTAGACGAAATGGCTACTTTTCTTGCTACAGATAACGATGATAAATTATTGTATGGAGGAATTTGGGGCCCTAATTTTCTTAATGACGGTGTTATTCGCAAAGATTTTCTTGAAACAGAGCTGGCTCGAGAGCTTGTAGATGCTTATCAATTTGATCTTCAAGAAGATCTACAAAGACGATTAGAAAAAGAAAAAAAATATATCATTTATACGCATCCTCAAGCACGCTTTATCAGTGTACAAAATGCTTGGGGATATTTTGTTCCCGAAATGAATACCTATTTTAATACTCTCCGTTCATCTCAACAGGCAATAGATCCAGATGCTTTTGCTGCACGCATCAAACTCTTTCTAGCAGAGAAAAAATTTCCTGCCCCTACTCTCAAGCAAGTGTTGCGTTACCAGGAAAAACAATATAATAGTTGGCTAGCGCCTGATCAGGCATTAAATCAGACAGATTTGTCTCTTTTTGGTTATCACACGTTAGAAGATTGGTTTGGGCCTCAGTTTACACGCCTTGTTAGTCAATTTATTATGAATGCAGCAATTTTAGCTGAGCAAAAAGGATATCATGTTTCTAAAGCGGAAGTATTAGCCGATCTTGTTCGCAATGCAGAATTAAGCTATCAACAAAACAAAAATAAGCCTTATATCGGAGTGACGTCTTCACAAGAATACTTAAATGAGCAGCTACGACGACTCAATATGGATCAATCAAGAGCCTTAAAAGCCTGGCGTCAGGTAATGCTTTTTCGTCGTTATTTTCATGACATAGGTGGATCTGCTTTAGTTGATACATTGGCCTATCAAAAATTTCATGATTTTTCTCAGGAATCTTTAGTCTTAGATCTTTATCGCCTCCCTCCTGCTTTGCGTTTCGGAGATTATGCATCGTTGCAAAAATTTGAGACCTATCTGCATACTGTGGCTAAGCCCTCTAAGATAGATTCTCTAGCTCTACCTACTCATTTCTTAGCGGCTGCTGATGTAGTTAAAGATTATCCTGAACTTGTACAAAAGCGATATCTCCTAGAAGTTGCTCATGTAAATAAGAAGAGCTTACAAACGCGTGTTGGAATGAAAGAGACATGGGATTGGGAAGTAAATGATGATAACTGGTCAGTATTGGAAAAACAATTTCCAGGTTTAGGAGCCAAACAAGGAAAATCTCGCGAAGAGCGCTTTGCTATTCTTGATGATCTCGATACAGTGACGAGAGCTAAGTTGGATGCTTTTGCTCGAGAATTAATTGTAAATGCTCATCCTGAATGGCTTCAGGAAGCTATAAATGAGGCTAAACCCAAGCAAATGGTGATTGGATTACGTCTTCAGGGAGGATCAGTGCCTTTTGAGGGTGTTGATACCAAAGAAAAACGGCAGTACTTGATCCGCTTACTTGATCAATCTCCTTTAGGAGATCAGCCTTCTAAAGATGCGAAGCTTGATGCTTTTACAAGTGATCAACAGAATTATTACCGCATAAAAGTTATCCAACGTTCTCCAAAGCCTGAAATATTAACCTTTGCAGAAGCTTATGTAGATGAGACCTTGGAGCTGATAAGAGATCGCCTATTAGAAAAGTATTATGAAGTTATACGTGAACAAAATCCTCTTCTTTATCAGAAAGAAGATCTATCATGGAAAGAATTTAAGATAGTTCGAGACCTGATTGCAGAGGAATACTTTGGGAGCATTATCAAAGCTATTCAACAAGTGCACGATGATGCTTCTTTAAGTAAGGATCAGGTTGCTTCTTTGAGATTCTATGCTCATTTTAAACAGGCGAAAGAGCAACTAGAAAAGGACCCAACAGTATCAAGTCGATGGGTGATGGCAAAAAAACAAGAGGAAGAGCAGGAAAATCAGTTGGAAGAGCGACCTCCATTGACTGATCAGTGGTTATTAGAACAAGTCGTCTATCATTTAAACCGTAAGGATCAAGAAGAGGTAGTGGATACCAAAGAAGCTTTTGCGCTTCCTCCTGAAGCTTGGTCTGAGATTAAAGCACCTGCCCATGGAGATCTCTCGTTTTTTCAAATGAAGGAAAGGGGAGCGAATGGCGAAAAGGAAGTTGCAATTGCCACACAAACTAGAGAGGCTTATAGGCTTCTTTCGGCTGATGCACAGCATATCTTAATGCGGCAAGTATTAAAAGACATCGCTGCTAAAAAAGCTATTTCTTTGGTTTACTTGAAGACCCCATTGGAAGAAGAGGGCTTTGATCTAGGTGAAGAATCTGTAGATATACAGAAGTGAACTCAAAAATAGGTCCATAGACTGATATGGACCTATTTTTGATCATTGAAGCCCGAGGCTTTGGCACAGCCGAAACTTCTCACTTTGAACTGGGATGAGTATATGCTATTTGAAGAAAAGTTTTTTTCTTTGGCTCCTGTTAATTTCTTTGCTTTAGCCTGTGATTGCTACTATTTAGCAAATAAAGATCTTATTCCTTTCCTCTCTACCCATCAGTTGCCTAGTACGAGTCATCTATGTGATGAAGACTCTTTTGCTAAAGTGGCAATGGGATGGCATGAAACAGGGTTAGGATTTCATATCCAAGTTGATCAGCCTTTTATCAAATCCAGTTTTCCTGATTTTCAGCAGGGAGATAGTATTGAGCTTATGATTGATACAAGAGACCTTAAATCAGCAGGATTTAACACCCGCTTTTGCCATTATTTTTATTTTTTGCCCGAACCTATTGAAGGACAATCTTGCGGGGAAATCACTCACTTTCGTACAGAGGATAGTCATCCGCTTTGTGATCCTCACCTTCTCTGGTGTGAGACACAGTTAGGGTTAAAAGACTATAGAATGAAAATTTTTATTCCTTCTCAATGTTTATATGGATATGATCCAAAACAATTTGACCGTGTAGGCTTTACCTATCGTTTCAACCGTGTAAGAGGAAAGCCACAACATTTTTCTATTGTATCGCAAGAGTACCAAATTGACCAGCAACCTTCTCTATGGAGTTCTATTAAGCTAGCCCATTAATATTCTCTTGCCAGAGTTTTAATCAAATGAAAACAGCTTTATATGACCACCATCTTGCTTTAGGAGCAAAGATCATCTCTTTTGCGGGTTGGGAAATGCCTGTCCGCTATAAAGGCATCCCTATTGAGCACCAGGCTGTCCGTCATGCTGTTGGTCTTTTTGATGTTTCCCATATGGGGCGTATTCTGGTGAGTGGGCCTGATGCTGAACGATTTTTGGATAGCTTATCAACAAATAAGATAGAAGGAAAATCACAGGGATCAGCGATTTATACAGTCTGGTGCCATGACAACGGGGGTTGTGTAGATGATGTGATCATCTATAAACAAAATCCTACGCAATTCTTTGTGATCGTTAATGCAAGTAATCGACAAAAAGATCTGCAACATTTATTGAATTATCAGCATGGTTGGCAAGTACAGATTCAAGACCATTTTAATCAAGATGGTATTCTCGCTCTGCAAGGACCTTTAGCAGAACCTCTTCTTGAGCTTTTTTTTCTGAAGTCAAAACAATTAAGCCCATGCATTTTATTTGTAAAGAAGATCAAGGTCAAGATTTAATTATCTCTAGAACAGGTTATACAGGAGCCGGAGGATTTGAATTATATGCTTCTCATAATCAAATTATTAAGTGGTGGAATCGCCTTTTAGAAAAAGGAAAAGATTTTGGAATTGAACCTGCTGGATTAGGAGCACGTGATACCTTAAGGCTGGAAATGGGATTTGCTTTATATGGACATGAGATTAGCGATACCATTTCTCCTACTGAGAGTGTATCAGCTTGGACTGTTAAATGGCAAAAAAGATCTTTCTTAGGGAAAGAGGCATTAGAAAAGCTAGAAAAGAGTTCCCATAAAAGGTTCGCATATGGCATCAAGCTAATCGATCAGGGAATCGCCCGTGAAGGTTACTCGGTTCTTCGAGGTGGGATCAAAATAGGGGAAGTGACCTCTGGTACTTTTTCTCCAACTTTAAATCAAGCTATTGCATTGATCTTAGTAAAGGCTCTCTTAAAAGAAGGGGAGAGAGTCGAGATAGACATTCGTCAAAAGCCATATCAAGCCGAAGTCGTTCAAATCCCTTTTGTAAGGAGAAATGGATGAAGTTTACAGATACACACGAATGGATAGAGTGGGAAAATCCTACTATCGGTATCGTTGGAATTACTCAATACGCTCAAAAAGAGTTAGGAGAGATTGTTTATGTAGAATTGCCAACTGTGGGAAAAAAGGTTGATGCTGGTCGAGAAGCCGTGGTTCTAGAGTCGACAAAAGCAGCTGCTGATGTTTATTCTCCAGTTAGCGGGACTATTGTAGCAGTGAATGAAGCCTTGAAACATAATCCAGAGCTTATCAATCAATCGCCTGAGAAAGAGGGATGGCTCTTTAAGATTCAGCTATCTAATCCAACTGAATTAGAGGCATTAATGGATGAAGGAGCTTATAAGACTATGTTGAGTGGAGCTTAAATGGATTTTATTTCGAATCAATCCCCTCAGATAGAAGCAATGCTAGCTGATATAGGCATTCAGAGTGTTGATGAGTTATTTCAAGCTATTCCCTTATACTTAAAAATTCCTCGGCCTATTAGCCAGGATGGGTTATCCGAATATGAGGGGATGCGGCTTATGGAAGATTTAGCTGCTAAAAATACATTTATTTCCTTTGAAAATTACTTAGGAGCCGGAGCCTATGAACATCATATCCCAGCTTTAGTTGGAGCCATTTGCAGTAGGTCAGAGTTCTTGACTTCTTATACACCTTATCAAGCTGAAGCATCCCAAGGGATGTTACAGGCTATTTTTGAATTTCAATCGGCAATTTGTGCTTTAACAGGAATGGATGCTGCCAATGCTTCTGTATATGATGGAGCATCAGCTTGTGCAGAAGCTCTGCTGATGTGTTTGCGTCAGCAGAAAACGCGCACAAAAATCTTAATTGCAGAATCATTGCATCCCCATTATCGAGGAGTGATTAATCAGTATATAATAGCAAATCAGATGGCTCAGGTTGTGACCCTATCCTTTTTGCAGGACGGACGTTTAGATAAGCAAGACTTAGAACAGAAAATAGATGACAATACAGCTGCTATTTTAGTTCAATATCCCAATTTCTTTGGAGTGATCGAAGAGGTTAAACAAGTATCAGATTTAGCTAAGCAGTACGGAGCTTTGACCGTTGTCTGTGCTAATCCATTGATATATGGGTTATTTGCTTCTGCGGCAGAATTAGGAGCCGATATTGCTGTCGGAGATTGTCAGCCTATTGGAATTCCTTTGCAATTTGGAGGACCTTATGCAGGTTATATGTCTTGTCGACAGGAATTGATTCGTCAAATGCCAGGTCGTATCGTGGGAGAGACAGTAGATAGTCGAGGAGAGCGAGGCTTTGTTTTAACTTTACAAGCTCGTGAACAGCATATCCGGCGCGAAAAAGCGACATCCAATATTTGTACAAATCAAGCTCTAGCTGCTTTGGCTAGTCTTGTGGCGATCTTATGGTACGGAAAAAAAGGAATCCGAGAACTAGCTTTAACAAATTATCAGCGAGCTAATTATTTAAAGCAAAAACTTGGGACAGTAGCAAATGTGAGAAATCTAGGAGAAGCTCCGACTTTTAATGAATTTGTCATCTGTTTTAAGCATCCAATTGAAGAGGTGCAGAGCTGTTTTCGTGCACATAAAATTGAACCGGGACTGCATTTAGAGCGCTATTTTCCTTCGCTGAAACAATGTTTGCTTGTGGCTGTGACAGAGACTAAAAGTCGGGCCCAATTGGATCGTTATTACACAGTGGCTAAAGGTGGAGTTTGATCCATGACCCAAACAATCTTTGAGAAGACACAAGCTCAGCAGCATGCCTATAGTCTCCCTACCGATTCCCCGGATTTCCAAGGTTTCCATCCTCCAGAGAACTTACTGCGTCAAGAACCTCTTCTTTTACCAGAAGTTTCGGAAATTGATTTGACACGTCATTTTGTCGGATTAGCTAAACATACCATGGGGGTTGATACAAATTTTTACCCCCTAGGCAGTTGCACAATGAAATTAAATCCTCGTATTGATGAGTACTGTGCCAATTTGCCAGGATTTACACGGATTCATCCTTTGGCTCCAGATGAAACAGTTCAAGGTAATTTACAAGTGATTCATGAGCTTATTGCCATGTTGTGCGCGATCTGTGGGATGAAGGCAGGATCTATTGTGCCTAATGCGGGGGCGCAGGGAGAGTTTACGGGTGTTCGCATGATTAATGCCTACCATGCTAAGAGAGGGGATCATCAACGAATAGAAATGATTATCCCTGATAATGCTCACGGAACAAATCCTGCTACAGCGACCATGGCAGGTCTTAAAACGATCTCTGTTAAAACAAATTCACAGGGCGATCTTGATCTTGATCATTTGAAAAAAATCGTTTCTTTAAAAACGGCTGGATTGATGTTGACTAATCCTAATACATTAGGCTTGTTTAGCCCTGCTATCACAGAAATCACAAAGATTGTGCATGAAGCAGGTGGCCTTCTTTATTACGATGGAGCTAATTTAAACTCTATTCTTAATGTCGCAAGACCTGGTGATATGGGCTTTGATGTAATGCATATTAATTTACATAAAACATTTTCTACTCCTCATGGTGGAGGGGGACCTGGCTCTGGACCAGTTGTCTGTGCGGATCATTTAAAGCCTTTTTTGCCTGTTCCGCGTGTAGAAAAAGAGGGCGATTTATATCGAGTAATAGGGGATGCTTTGGATAGTATTGGGCAAATGGCTTCCTTTCATGGCAATTTTGATATTTGTGTCAGAGCTTATCTTTATATTAAATTGCATGGCAATGCTGGTCTTCGACGCATTGCTGAAATCGCCGTTTTAAATGCCAACTACTTGAAAACTAAGATCGCTCAGTATCTTACAGTGCCTTTTCCTCAGCCTTGTATGCATGAATTTGTTGTACAAGCCGATCGTTATTTAGATCAAGGTGTTCGAGCTTTAGATATTGCTAAACGGCTTTTAGATTATGGAATATATGCACCTACGATTTATTTTCCTCTGATAATTAAAGAATGTATACTGATTGAACCAACGGAAAGTGAATCTAAGGCAACACTAGATCAATTTATTGCTATTATCGAGAAAATTATTAAAGAGATCCAACAAGATCCTTTATTTATCAAAAATGCTCCTTATCACCAATCGGTATCAAGACTAGATGAGATACGGGCAGCTAAAAATCCTATTCTTAAACATGTGAGTCGAGAAGCATAAACTGGAAGTAAAGCATAAGCTTTTCTCAATTCAGAAGCCAACTAAAAAAGTTCTGAATGAGAACCAATTCTTTCTAGATATAAAGTATGTGTTTTTTCACTCACCCAATAGATCAATAAAGTATCTGGTTTAACGTGACATTCCCGCATGCTCTTGTATTAGACCTCTTTCGAAATTTCATTTGTTTGCTAAAATGATTCTTTTCGGCATCTTGATTGCCAAATTTTTTAACCATATGTGCACATATGCTTTCAAAATTTGGCAATCAATCTGCTCAAAAACAATTCATTTTTTCAAACAAAGCAAATTTCGAAAAAGGTCTATTCTCCTCCAAGTGAATGATCACAATACTTTTCTGGTAGTTTTTTTTCTTGTCTAATTATTTTAATTACTTCTTCAAGCTCATCAATAATGTATTTATTATAACGGTATTTTTTAAAGTCTTTTTTGAATTGAGAGACGGTCTTAAAATTCAACAATTTATTTTACTCCCATATCATTCCACAACTCTTCCATTGTTTCGTAAGAAGTTCCGCCTTCTTCTAAAGCTTCTTTGTGAGCTGCTAAAGTGGTCTTGTTAGGAATTTTAAAATTGGCTTTCATTTCCTGTTTTGCAAAAGCAAGAAAATATTCGCTAATAGTCATATGCTTTCGAGCTGCAAGCATCTTAATGTAAGCTCTCTCCTCGACAGAGCAATTAATAACTACTCTGACGTTTTCATGATGATGTTGTGCATTCATATAACGTCTCCTAATAATTTTATCATATTACAACTTGTTTTTGTTGCACAAATACAATTTATGTCAATTCGTAATTACTCAGGTCATTAAATATTAAATTGACGAAAATGAAAAAGTTTCATTTTCGTCAATTTAATATTAGATCTCTTGCATAACCTTAGTATTGTAGTTCCCAATTATGAATTCCAGCAATCAAATTAAACCTTAAAGAGAAGCGTTTTCTTCGATTTCTATAGCGATCAGCAATAATTTTAAATCGCTTTAATAAACCAATCACATTTTTCCTGAGTAATAATGCTTTTGTTTTTTTAGGCCTTTCAATAGGGGTCTCTGTTGCATCAATCAAAATAACATCATATTCTATATCGCTCTTTATACTCATTTAACTTGAAAGTTGCAATTTCGGCAATGCCAAAGCCTCAGGCTTCAACGATCAAAAATAGGTCCATATGAGTATATGGACCTATTTTTGATCGTTGAAGCCTGATAGCTTTCGCATTGCCCAAATTGCAGCTTTCAAGTTAAATGAGTATAAAAGAGCTTTGCGGCCTGGCAAAGCAAAATCTGGGTTTTTAATAAGTACATCTTCGATCCATCGAATGTTGCGATAACAAGCACTCTGTGAAATCTTATAGAGGGCTGAAGCGTGAAAATATGTTCTATACTCTCTGATGTATTCCAACGCCATTAATAATCGATCTTCCATTGCTAGCTTGTTCGGTTTACCTCCAAAGAAAATTTGCCCTTTTCAAATGGTGATTGGGCAAAGTTAGATTTTATATAGACAGAATGCTCAATGATTTGTTATGATTTTTCTTTTGTCCTATGAAGTTCCCATGTATCCAAAATAAATTTTATTTAATCTCCTATAGAGTATAGCTAAACAATTGAAGTAATTGTTGACAGCCATTGGAGGGTAAAGAAAATTGACATATTAGAAGGAAGTATTACGCTATGGAAAAACAAAAGCGTTGGCAATTATACCTTATTATTGCAGTACTCGTTCTCACGCTTTATAATATTCTGCCTACTCTATTTTTCTATGCTAAACCTCTTAAATCACCTATTGATGCCCCTCGGGCAACAGAAGTTGCCTCAACTATTATTAAACGGATTAATGGCTTGGAAACAGACTCTAAAGAGTGGCTTGCCTCCTTTTGTCGCCTGTTAGGAATTAAGCCTTTATTCATTGAGATTGCCCCTACAAATAGTAGCCTCATCCAAATAAATCTAAAAAATGAACAGGATGCAGCGTTATTTAAGCGTTTTTTGCCTCAAGCAGGAGCTTTGATTCCCTTTGTGCCTGCTCAACTTGAGCTAAGCCCTGAAACAATAGCTAATGAAACAAACACGGTTTTTGTTCAACGCAATATTGCCGTTCATTTGGATCCTAGTGAAAAGGATCAACTCTTTCATTTTACTCCTAAATACGCTCAAAACGGCATTATAGCTGAATTTTATCGTCATATTATCAATGATCGCGTGACTCAGATGGCTTTAGCAATTGGAGGCTCTAGCCCAGCTGCTCTTCAAATGACCAGCATTGTAAATGATCCTTTAGATTCACGTCATGATGAAGAAGTTATAACTTTAGCTAAGGAGATTGTCGATATCAATCATGTCCTAGGCAAAGATAGCCCCATGACAAAACGTTATCATGCTAGCTTCTCTCAGATACAAACAAAAGAGGACGGTAGCCTAATTCAAAAGTTTATCTCGAAAATGGAGAGTTTAAGTAAAAAGGTCCAAGAGCAAAAAGATCAAATCACAAAGGAGCAAGCAACGCTTAAGGAAAAGGGGGAATTTGCTGATTCTTCGCAGGACCAACTCCTAACTATTTTAGATAATCAATATCAAGCTCTCGAATCTGCCATTTCTATTATACGCAAAAATATGGCTGAATTCCAAAAAGGAATTCAACCTCTTACAACTGAAAAGATTCAATCTCTATTAGCTGAAAGCAGAGTCGATCACGAACAAACTCAAGTGCTTAATTTAAATGGTTATAATCCCTATATTCAACACCTTGTGATCAATTGGGATAATGGTCAGATTGCTTTAGGTTTCTACGATGATGTGCAAAAATTGCGTCTTCAAGAAGGAAAAACTGAGAATGAGGTTTTTATCAAGGAGAGAGCTAATCAATATGTGATTAACGCCATTGCTCGCCTTTCTCGTCTTTCAGATGAGACATTTAAGCCTAGCGACGAGACTTTTGTCGTCAATTTGGATAATCTAACAAATAGTCAAAGCTACCTGACTCTCAACTTAGGTTATATAGCAAGCAAGCGTGCTCAACAGGTGATCGATCAAGTTCTTCTCTCTTGGGCTCCAAGCCATCCCGATTTAGTGAAGGAAACTTATCCTATTCATGAATATGAGACTTTTAAACATTTAAAGCCTGAGGAGCAAAAGTTAGGCTTAGTGGTCTATGCACCTGCCATGTATCAAGCAAATCCACCAATAGGCTTTCGCAATAGTTCTATTTATGTGATTGCGCGTGGAATAGAGTCTATTATAGAGAGGTATAAGGAGTCTCCAGAGTCTCCAGAAAGCCAAAAATTTTTAAATGATTTTAATCAATTAAGTCATATTCTTCAGCAAATGGGCTTTATTGGTTATGCGGCAACCTCCTTTGACTTAGGAAAGGAATTTAGCAAGGATTATATCTTTGAACTAGATGATTATTATAGTACCTTGTTGAAAGCCACACGTGAAAATTTTACAGTTAAAGGTAGCAAACGTTATGCTGTACTGGATTTTACAGATGTCGAGCAGCGTATTCTAACAACAAATAAAATTGACGATCATATCCAAGAAGATCTTGTGAAATGGAAAGAGGCATATAATGCAGCTCAAGTAGATTTGAATTTAACAAGTCACTATAACGTGCCAGCTCCAACAAAGAATATTTATTGGGAAAATTTTAAGTTGAGCACGATCAAGTATTTTCGGGGAGATGACCGCAAAATTCTTAAATGGGGTCTTGATCTGTCAGGAGGAAAAACTGTACGGATTGCTTTATTTGATCAAAATAATCGCC
Source organism: uncultured Parachlamydiaceae bacterium (assembly GCA_963838645.1). Taxonomy (GTDB): domain Bacteria; phylum Chlamydiota; class Chlamydiia; order Chlamydiales; family Parachlamydiaceae; genus CAWIRV01. The sequence continues at coordinate 211,379 of CAWIRV010000014.1, forward strand.
CTGTCACGAATCCTGATGACCTTAAGCAAGCTGTTAATGAGCTTTATAATCGAATTAATAAAATGGGAGTTGCTGAACGCACTATTCGAATTGAGAGTTCTAATATTTTATTAGATTTCCCTGGATCTCAAGGTCTTTCTGCATCAGATTTAGTCAAGGCTTCTGCCATGTACTTCCATGTAGTAAATGAGAAATTCACAACAAAAAATCCAGTTTTAGCAGCTCCTATCAACCAATTTTTGCAAGAAATTTGGAATGAAGCCGTTGTAACGAATCGTAAAGATATTGACAGCATTAATGAAATTGCCTGGCAACACTTAGGGGGCGATATAACTTCTTTAGACACAGTGCGTCCACGAACTGATGTGGCTAAATCTCTTTATGAACAAGGATTGCGATTAGCTAATCCACGTGAAAGGGCGATTAATCCAGCTTTTAATGATACCCTCTCTTCTATCGCTATTTTTAGAGGAACGGACGCCACCGAATGGGATGAACAGACTAATCCTTTACTGATTATCTTCCATAACTATGCTTTAGAAGGCTCTAGTTTGGAGAATATTCAGGTAGGATACGATCCAACCGAAGGCAATATTTTAATGTTTGGAGTGAAGAGTTCATATAGTGGATCTCAAGATAAAGGAAGTGGAAATCCACGAGATGATTTTTATGCTTGGACATCTCAATTTGCAGAGGATCGTATTACAGGAACACCTAAAGAAGCCTACTCGAATGGCAAGGGCTGGCGTATGGCTGTTATCTTAAATGGGAGTATTATTACTTCGCCTTCATTAAGTGCAGCTTTAAGAGATGCCGCCCGAATTAGTGGACGATTCTCACAAAGAGAGATTAATCAATTAGCAGCTGATTTAAAAGCAGGGTCATTGAGTTTTACGCCTCGTATTTTATCAGAGGAAAATGTAAGCCCAGAACTGGGATACGAAGAACGTGCAAAAGGGATTATAGCGTCTATAGTAGCCCTAATCCTTGTTGTCGTTGCTATGATTGGCTATTACCATTTTGCTGGATTAGTTGCCTCTTGTGCTGTGCTCCTAAATATCTTTATCATGTGGGGAGTCCTTCAAAATCTGGGAGCAGCTCTGACATTGCCGGGTATCGCGGGGATCGTCTTGACTATTGGAATGGCTGTTGATGCTAATGTTCTTGTTTTTGAAAGAATTAGAGAAGAGTTTAAATTAACAGGGCGTATTGGTTCTGCTATTCAAGCTGGCTATCGCAAGGCATTTAGTGCGATTATTGACTCGAATATTACGACAATTATTGCAGCCTTAATTCTGATTCAGTTTGATTCAGGGCCTATTAAAGGCTTTGCTGTAACATTGATTATCGGGATTATTTCCTCCATGTTTACAGCCCTTTTTATGACCCGTTACTTTTTTTCAGGTTGGGTGCAAGAATCCTAACCATAAAAGTCTATCAATGGCACAGTTTCTAAAGGAGACCCATTTTGACTTTTTAGGCCAAGCAAAAAAAGCTATTATTATCTCTTTAGCTGTCATTTTGGTTGGAACATTTTTCTTGCTTAATGAGCGAAGGACTATTTTTGGAATGGACTTTACAGGAGGGTATTCCTTGACAGTTGATTTAGAGGAGCAGCCTCAACGTTCCGACTATCGTTTGGCAGCCATTAATGCTCTTCTCGATCATGGATCCTCTCGTCGCGATATAGAAGTGCGTGAACTTAGCCGTCCCAACCAACTGCGTATTCAGCTAGGAACTAGCATGAATGAAATGGGACATCCATTCTATCAAATGCCAGAGGTGAATATAGAAGAAAGATATGCTTATGAATATCAAAAAGATCCTCGTTTAGATTGGGTTGTAAAAACATTAGAAGCTGGCGGCTTAAAAATTCTGCCTTCTCAATTGACTAATCTCCACAAGAACTGGACTATTATGAGTGGACAATTTTCCGATGCAATGCGCAATAATGCTATCCTTGCATTAGCATCAGCTTTAGTAGCAATCTTGCTTTACATTACTTTCCGTTTTGAATTTAAATATGCAATAGGTGCTGTCGTAGGTCTTATTCATGATGTAGTTATTACCTTGGGAATTCTAGCTCTATTCCATGCTCTTGGATTTGCTGTGCAGATTGATTTGCAAGTTGTCGGAGCAATTATGACAATTATTGGATATTCTTTGAATGATACAATCATTGTTTTTGATCGTATTCGCGAAGATATTAAATTTATACGTAAGATGCCATTTAGAGATGTCATCAATCATGCTTTAAATGTAACGTTGAGTCGTACAATTATGACTTCTGGCACGACATTGCTTGTTTTGTTAGCTCTAGTCTTGCTTGGTGGACAATCTGTCTTTGCTTTCTCTTTAGTCATGACAATTGGAGTGGTGGTAGGGACTCTCTCCTCTCTTTTCATTGCATCGCCTGTCATGCTCTACTTCCATAACCGTGAGATAGAGCAATCTGATGGAGATAAAGTTTTAAAGAAAGCTTAATAAACCTGAGTTTTGGGTTTATTCCCTTGATTCTTAGGAATCTTCCCTCTCTGATAGATAGCGTCAAGGCTATCTATCAGGATTGAATTAGATACACAAAAAACTCATAAAAGGTAAGGAATCAATCTAAAGAAAACAAAGAGTTTGAGGGATATTGTTTAATCTCTTGATAAATTGTTCTTTTAGGAGTGACTTGTATGCAAAATAATGTAAAACAGGAAACTTCGATTGACTCAGATCGATAAAGGCTGTGTAAGGATAAATATTCTCCAAGCCTATCAGGATTTAGATGTTCATATCTTCCAATTGCGATATAAGGTTTAAATGGATGCTCATTTGGAGCGATCTTTAAATTTTTTAAAGCTTTATCTACTTCTTTTTTCAAGTTTATAAGGGATGGATGAGGAGAGATACCCACCCATAAGATTTTCTCACCTCTTTTAGAATAAGAATGTTCGACTCCTTGGAGCTGTATAGAGAAGGGTAGAAAGGAGACATGAGCTAAGGACTCTTTGATATCAACGAGAATTTGGTCATTAACCGGGCCGATGTACCGTAGAATTAGGTAGAAATTTTCTTCCTCTATCCAGTGAACAGCAGGAAGGCCATAACAGAAGGATGCTAATTGACGTTTAGTAGAAGTGGGAAAATCGATGGCAATAAGATAAGAAACCATAGCATCCTACTATATGAATAGAGCATTAAAACGGAGAGTCAGAATAAATTCCGCTCTCCTTAAGCCAATCTTGTAGGTCTCTAAGTCTGCGTGTAGAGAAATCTTAACCAGCAGCAGAAGCTGCAACTGGTATAATATTTGTCGGGACAAGTAGACTAGCTGGATTATTCTGACTTGTCATCGCTTCTACATAAAGATTCCATAGATCAGGTTCAACCCTACCATGACGAATAGAAGAGATCAGCTCCCTTTTAATTGTTCTTAAATCTTTTTTAGGGGTGAGTTTACGAATCATTTCTTTATCGCCTGCTAAACGAGCCATATTTAGCATTCTTTCTAAATCCTGTTTAGAGAATGTGAAGAGATCGCGACGTTTACGTGATCCTCGGGCAGCTCGCGGTTTGGGAACCACTTCTTGAGGGTGATTTGTGTTAATAATATATTTTGTAATCATCTCGGCAAGATGCTGTGGATTCTCAGTTTTCATTTTGCGCATCGTAAAATGGTGGATATATCCTCCTGTTGGAACAGGCAGATAATGACAAATGTCATTCTCTTTCTGTCCACCTATTTTCTTTACAGCTGAATTAATCAAGTTCTCTAATTGTTTCTGGTCCATTTTAATTCCTCTAATAGCATAAGTGGTTAAATATTAGTCAATATGTGTCTGAGCCTTTTTTATTAAGGCTTGTTTCTTTTATCTAAAATTGTAACGTTATAAGACGTTACTTTATTCATCAATGCACTCTTTGATTCTTCAGGCATTTTCGCCTTTGGAATAAACTTGTTAGTTTCTAAAACTATCCTTTCAATTAACGCGACTAATCATCTGAATCTTAGGTTTATTGTCCAAACAAAAAAGATATAAAATCTTTAATAAAATCATGCTGTGAAAAAGTGTTAAACAAGTTAAAAATTCAGATTTGGCACATTATTTTCATCATATATATTCATTTCTTGTTTTCGATCATCTTTTAGTCAATACTCAAATAAGCTGAATCCTGGAATCTTTATAAATTTTAGGATGGTTCAGATGCATCACTTATTCTAATAGCAAATAGCTTTAACGCTATTGACAAAAGGATAGGATTTAGCTGGTTTAAATAAAATTATCTTCAAACGAAAGATAAACTTTTATCAAACTGATCATTTCAAATCCCACAATCTTCAATTTGTTAAACTTCTCTAAGGCAGATAAACCCAAAAATCAAGTTAATTTATTAATGGAAATTTAGAAAATTATATGATTTTCTGGCAAGATAAAATAATAGCAAATTTCATTTTTCTCTAAAATTCTAATTCTTTCCGTTTAATTTAATTGGATATGTTAACATTCAATCGAGTGAGTGATAAGTTCAGTATCTAACCAGATTGTGCATAACTAATTATTTTCAGACTTATTTCTGTTCTTTATCTTATTCGTTATTGCTGGTAGATAAAATCAAGCAATTTAGCCATAAATAAGTCTGAAGGCAATTAGTTATCCATAATCTAGTGAAACTTTTACTGGTAAACGAAACAGACAATCGATTAAACTTATTGCTGAGTGAAGGAATCATCTGGTCGATGATTTAATTTATAAAAGGCGCTTTTTATGCCGTTGCCTCTCTATCAACCTACAGCTTCTTCTTTATCATCCATTTCATCTGTTGTGGCTATTGCAGCGGGAAAGGGGGGAGTAGGGAAATCTTGTGTGACTGTTAACTTGGCTTTAGCCTTAAAGAATCAAGGTTATCAAGTTGGTATCATGGATACAGATATTTATGGACCTTCCATTCGCAAAATGCTCCCAGAAGATCGCTTACCTAGTCAAAAAGATCAGATCATCATTCCAGCTCTGTGTGCCGGGATCAAAATGATCTCAATGGCCTATTTCAGAAGAGATTTTGAGGCGACTGCTGTTAGGGCACCTATTGCTAATGGACTTGTTGTTCAGTTTATTAAAAATGTCAAATGGGGGAGTTTGGACTTTCTTCTTATTGATTTTCCTCCTGGTACAGGAGATATTCAGTTAACGTTGAGCCAGCAGGCTAATTTGACTGGAGCAGTGATGGTGACAACACCTCAGGAGGTGGCTGTCTTGGATGTCCGCAAGGCTATGCATTTATTTCAACAAGTTAAAGTTCCCATCATTGGAATAGTAGAAAATATGAGCTATTATCAGGATCCCCACATGCAAGCGCCGCTTTATCTTTTTGGTTGCGGCGGCGGGGAACGTTTAGCACGTGAAACGGGTGTCCCTTTTTTAGGAATGGTTCCCATTGATCCTGATCTTTGCCAAAATGGAGACAAGGGACAATCTTTATTTACTCAAGATCCGCAGCAACAAAAACTTGTGACAAAAATTTTTATGCAGTTAGCTAAGCAATTGGTTGCCCATGTGCAAGTGATAAAAAAGGAGTCTTCCTCTTGCTTGCAAAGCTTTGAGCTCATTTGGAAGGAGATGAAGGATTCATGAGCTCACTACCTATTTTAGTGCGTCAAATTGAACAAAAGGGGCGAGATACTTTTTCTATTTTATGGAGTGATGAACAAGAGCAAGTTTTTCGCTTAAGTTCTCTTCAAAAAATGTGTCCTTGTGCCGATTGTATTGATGAACAGACTGGCCAGCGGCGAGTAGATCCTAGAATGGTGAAGGAAAATGTTCAAGCCATTTATATTCGGAGTGTCGGTCGCTACGCTTTACAAATTCACTTTACCTCTGGATGCTCTGCTGAAATCTATAGCTTTGACATGCTACGCCGTCTGAGACTAGGAAATTTATGAAAAATATTCTTTTATTCTTTTTAGTTTGTGTGGTTGTTCTTTCATTTGTTTTTAGTTGTTCTGATGCCCACTCTAAACGTCATGCAGAGTTTCAAAAATGGATGTATGAAAATGAGAAAGTCAAGGTGCTAAGCACAACGGCCATGATTGGTGATTTGGTTAAACAAATTGGTGGAGAAGATGTGGATAATTTGGTACTCATTCAAGGGGAATTAGATCCTCACTCTTATCAACTCGTCAAAGGGGATGATCAGAAATTGAATGTGGCACAAATTATTTTTTCTAATGGTTTGGGATTAGAACATGGGCCTAGCCTGCAACGTTATCTTAAAGGCAATCCTAAAGTTGTTTCTTTGGGTGATCGCCTTTATACGGAAGATTCTTCTCTCATTATTCATATCAGAGGCCAAAAAGATCCCCATATTTGGATGGACATCTCTTTGTGGGCAAAGACAATCCCTTTTATTGTAGAAGCATTAAGTCAAAAAGACCCGGCACATGCCTCCAATTTCAAAGATCGTGCAGCACAACTAGCTAGCCAAATGGAAGAAGTCCATCAACAAGTCAAAATGATCATGCATGAAGTACCGGCCAAGCAACGTTATCTTGTTACAAGCCATGATGCCTTTAATTACTTTGCTCGTAGTTATTTAACTGAAGAAGGTGAAGCTCAAACAGGAGAGTGGCAAAAACGGGTCGCAGCGCCTGAAGGGCTAGCCCCAGAAAGCCAACTGAGTACAACGGATATTAAAAACATCATTAACTATCTTGATTACCATCAAATTCACATTTTATTCCCTGAATCTAATGTCAGTCAAGATTCTATTCGAAAAATTATACAAGCAGGCCGAGAGAAAGGATTGGAATTGAAGATTGCCTGCTGTCCTTTATATGTAGATGCAATGGGGCGTGCAGGTTCAGAAGGAGATACCTATTTAAAAATGATTCTTTATGATTCTAAAATAATTGCCAAGCACATGAAATAAACACCTATTTAAATGGAAAATCAATTTTCTCAGATCTTATTGCCAGCTTTGCAGGTCCATCAGTTAACAGTCAATTATGATAAAACACCAGTTTTATGGGATATTTCCCTTTCCATTCCTCAAGGTGTTCTTGTTGGAGTGATTGGACCTAATGGGGCAGGTAAAAGCACGCTGGTTAAAACTGCCTTAGGACTAGTCAAACCCATATCAGGCAAAATTGAATTCTTTGGGAAATCTCTAAAAAAGGTGCGTCAAAAAGTTGCTTACGTTCCACAACGAGAAACAGTCGATTGGGATTTCCCCATTACTGTACGTGACCTTGTCTTGATGGGGCGTTATGGTCGACTAGGTCTTCTACATTGGCCGCGAGATGCTGATCGAGCAGCTGCTGAGCACTATTTAGAGGTAGTAGATATGTTGAATTATGCCCATCGCCAAATCAGTCAGCTCTCAGGTGGGCAACAGCAGCGAGTTTTTATTGCACGAGCTTTATTGCAGGAAGCAGATATTTATTTTATGGACGAGCCCTTTGCAGGTGTAGATCTTGCCACTGAGACTATTCTCATCCAATTACTTAAACAATTAAGGTCCAAAGGAAAAACTGTCTTTGTCATTCACCATGATCTTAGTACAATGGAAAAGTATTTTGATTGGGTTATTATGCTAAATATGCGCTTAGTTGCTTGTGGAGAGGTTCAACATGTTTTTAATCCTCATAACTTAAATAGCACATATGGCAAAAACTATGCCCTATTTGATGAAGCTATCAAACTGTCTCAACAAAAGAATATAGGTGTGAGGAATTAAGAGAAATGTTGGCAAGTGTGCCCTTGTTTTCTTTCTTTACCGACCCCATCTTACGGGCTCCTACGATTGGGAGCATGTTAATGTGCTTAGCGGCTGGGTTAGTTGGAGTACTTGTCTTTTTACGTCGACAATCTTTGGTAGGAGAAGCTCTCTCGCATGCTTCTTATCCTGGCGTTATTTTAGGAGTATTAACTGTAGGTTTATTCGCTATTCAAGATACCAATGGGTTTTCTGTGGCCTTCGCTATTTTAGCAGGAGCTTTCTCAACCGCCTTGCTAGGATTATGGGCTATGCATGGCATGGAAAGAAAATTAAAAGTCCCAAGTGATGCTGCCCTTTGCTTTATCCTTTCTTCCTTTTTTAGTGTAGGGATTACTATCGCAAGCGAAATTCAATTTTCTTATACAGCCCTTTATAAACAAACCCAGGCTTATCTCTATGGACAAGCAGCGACCATGGTAGATAGGCATATTATCATTTATGGAATTTTAGCTTGTCTAATTTTAATTGTAATCCTACTCTTGTATAAAGAGTTGCAGGTCATGACTTTTGATCGTCAATTTGCTAAAACTATGGGAATTCCTACACGTCTGATTGATAGTTTGGTCTTTGTGCTTGTTGTCTTGGCTGTTATTATTGGCACCCGTTCCGTTGGCGTTATTCTGATGTCCGCCATGTTGATTGCCCCTGCAGCGGCAGCTAGGCAATTTACAAACCGCTTATCCATCTTATTTGGTCTCTCGGCTTTATTTGGTATGGCAAGTGGGTTATTGGGAAATTACCTTTCTGTTAAGCTAACAGATGATCTCGCTCAAAGATATCCCTCTTTCCGCATGACTTTGCCAACAGGACCGATGATTGTATTGGTGGCTTCTTTGATTTGCTTTGGAGCCTTACTTTTTGCCCCTGAAAGAGGACTTCTCGTGCGCTTAACCCGTATCGCTTATTTTCGCTATCAATGCATCGGTGAGAACCTGCTGAAAGCGATTTGGCGCCTTGCCCCTGATGGTCAACAGATTACACTTGAACAGTTAGTCAAGTATCAAGTGTCCTCTAAATCCTATTTGCGGTTCGTACTATGGCGTTTAGCTCAAAATGGATGGATTGAAAAAGGGGAATTAGGCTTTTATCATCTGACGCAAGATGGACAATCTCGAGCAGCCAAAATCATTCGCTTACATCGGCTTTGGGAGGTTTACTTGGCCGACTATCTAGGCGTTGGAACCGAACGTGTTCACAGAAATGCTGAAGAGATGGAACATATTATTACCCCAGATTTAGAGAAAGAACTGACATTTTTACTCAATAATCCGAAACAAGATCCGCATCATCAACCTATTCCACAAAAAGGAGAGATAGATGTCTTCTAGCTCTCCTTTTTTAAACCCTTATCAAGATTTGACTTTAGGAGAGTTTTTAATCCAATTTTTTTATCGCTTATGGATTTTGCTTACTGGCCAGTTATCCCTAGATCAATTAGTGACAGATGAGATTCAGATTTTTGTTTTAGCAGGAATAGCAGCCTCTTCAGCCCTTGTCGGAACCTTTTTGATTCTTAAGCGTATGACAATGCTAGCTAATTCTTTAGCTCATACCATTCTTATGGGAATTGTCTTCGCTTATATCTTTACAGTAACAGGAGCTGAGAACGATAGTGAGCATGCCTCGTATGATATTTCGATGCAAGCCATGCTAGTCGCTTCATTAATCATGGGATTTGTCACAACATTTCTTACTGAATTCTTGACTAAGACGGTTCGCTTACAAGAGGATGCCAGTACAGGCTTAGTATTTACAAGTCTATTTGCTTTGGGCGTGATTTTAGTGACGGTTCTAACGAGGAGCTCTCATATTGGAACAGAAGCTATCATGGGAAGTGCAGATGCTTTACATATGGATGATCTTAAATGGGTTTATCTTATCTTAGGAGTTAATATTTTATTATTCTTAGTTTTTTTTAAAGAATTTAAGATCACAACATTTGATCCTCAGTTAGCCTATGCATTAGGACTATCTCCTCTCTTCTTTAGTTATTTATTAATGGCACAAGTCTCTGCAACAACTATTGGAGCCTTCCGAGCAGTAGGAGTATTTTTGGTATTGGCGTTTATTACGGGACCAGCTTTGACAGCCCGCTTATTCACTCATGATCTCAAAGCTCTCTTATATGGGGCTGTCTTTTTAGGTATTTTAGCCTCGCTAGTCGGGGTTGCCTTAACGCGCCATATTTTGACTGTTTATGGTGTAGCTTTATCAACTTCAGGTGTGGTTGTTTGTGTCATCAGCTTTTTTTATCTGCTTGCCATTATCGGAGAGCTTGGAATCATGGCTAAATGGCGCCGACAACGGACAACCTAAAAAACTTATAGCAATAGGATAGCCTAATATTCATAAAAACTTTGAATTTCAAATGTAAAAATTACATATAAAATATAATAATTTTATATAAATAAATCATTAAAAATGAAAAATAGTTAAAGATATAAAGAAGCATTTGAAAAAAATTCTTCTAGTTGACATTTTCTTTCAAACTGGTATACTAATGAAATATTCTTTAACAACCCATTCATGATGAAACGCATTGCTATTTTAGGAAGTACAGGGTCTATTGGGCAAAATGCCTTAAAGGTGGCCCGTCACTTAGGTGAAAAAATTCAAGTGATAGCATTGGCAGCTAAAGAAAGTATAGATGTTCTTGAGGAACAAGCGCGAGAATTCAACCCTGACATCATTGGTGTGTATAATTTAGAGAAAGCTCGGGAGTTGCAGAGGCGGCTTCCGCACAAGACGATTCTAGGGGGCATGGATGGTTTATTAGCCGTGGCTTCGTTTCCCCAAGCTGATCTCGTCCTTTCAGCTATGGCAGGGACGCTTGGTTTACAGCCGACCTTAGCTGCTGTTGAAGCGGGGAAAGAGATTGGCTTAGCTAATAAAGAAGCTCTTGTCTCTGGGGGCAGCTTGGTCATGAAGCGGATTAAAGAGAAGGGTATTCAGCTCATTCCAGTGGATAGTGAACATAGTGCTATTTTCCAATGTCTAAAAAATGAACCGCATCGCACAATAGATCGTCTTATTTTAACTGCTTCAGGTGGACCTTTACGTCACCTTAAGAAAGAGCAATTAGAGAGTGTGACGATTGAGCAGGCTTTAAATCATCCCAATTGGAAAATGGGACCAAAAGTGACAATTGATTGCTCAACTTTAATGAATAAAGGCTTAGAGGTTATTGAAGCACATTGGCTATTTGATATAGCCATTAATAAAATTGAGGTAGTCATTCATCCTCAAAGTCTTATTCATAGTCTAGTTGAATTTGTGGATCACTCCATGTTAGCTCAAATAGGTGAGCCTAATATGATTATACCTATTCAATATGCGATGACTTATCCAGAAAGATATCCGGGAATGCTTAAGCGGTTTGACTTTTTTAAGAATTCTGTATTACAATTCTCTCTCCCGGACATGGATCTATTTCGGTGTCTTGCTCTGGCTTATGAAGCAATTCGATTGGGTGGGACATTGCCTTGTTATATGAATGCAGCTAATGAGATCTTAGTTCAACGTTTTTTGAATAGAGAAATTGGTTGGAGGGAGATAGGGATTTTATTAGAAATATTGATGGAGCAACATAAGCTTGAAAAGCTAGATTCTCTTGAAACCATTTTAGCTGTTGATGCTCTTGCTAGGAAAGAGGCCTCTACTGTGAAATAAATAGTTTATTAATATAACGCGAGCTCGACGCTTATGTCCTTGGTTTGATAAAAGAGATAGGCATCGAACTCTCGTTAATGTAAAGGTTGATGCATTTATGATCTTGAGCATTCTTTATATCATTCTCGCCATTTTTGGTCTCAGTTTCCTCATCTTTATCCATGAATTAGGTCACTACTATATGGCTCGCCATTTAGGGATGCGAGTAGAAACTTTCTCGATAGGGTTTGGTAAACCTATTTATGCTTGGGAACGTGATGGGGTAAGATGGCAGATTGGTTGGCTGCTATTTGGTGGTTATGTCAAAATTGCTGGAATGGATACGAGTGAGCAACGAGATGTGTATGAAATAGACGATGGTTTTTTTGGAAAAAAGCCTTTTGACCGGATAAAAGTAGCTTTTATGGGACCATTTGTTAATGTGGTTTTTGCTTTTCTAGCATTTACGGCATTATGGATGGTGGGGGGGCGAGAAAAAAACTTTAGTGAATATACTCATAAAATTGGTTGGATAGATCCTAAATCAGGATTATATGCCAAAGGCATACGTCCAGGTGATGAAGTAATCGCTTATGATGACCAATCTTTTCAAGGATCTAAAGATCACCTATATGCTCCCATGACAATGGCAACTCATGGAGAAATTGAGGTTAAAGGATATAAGGTCAATTTTCATACAAAAGAAAAGATCCCCTTTAATTATAAAGTGCAGGTATACCCTCATCCTGGATCTTTAGAGAAAGATATTTTAACAGCGGGTATCCTTCAATCTGCTAGTTATATCATTTATGACCACCTGAACCAGGGCAGGGAAAATCCTTTGCCTGAAGGATCCCCCATGCAAGAGAGCAAAATTGAATATGGCGATCGCATTGTATGGGTAGATGGTGAACCTATTTATTCGATGCCACAACTTTCTTATGTTTTGAACGATTCAAGGGCCTTTCTGACGATTCAACGTGATCAAGAGATTCTTTTCCGACGTGTACCCCGTGTAAGGGCTGAAGAACTTAAATTGGATTCCGAATTTAAAGAAGAGCTGATTGATTGGCAATTTGAGGCACAGCTCAATAGCACCAGAATTCAAAAGCTCTATACGCTGCCTTATAACCTGAATAACGAATGCATGATAGAAGCAGTGGTCAAGTTCATTGATAAAGAAAAAGAGGAAGAAGCTTTTCCTCAATATCCTTTTTCTGTTTTGGAAACACCTTTACAAGAAGGTGATAAAATTTTGGCAGTCGATGGAATTCCTGTCACCCGTTCTTTCGAAATTCTTTCTCATTTACAAAAACGTCATGTGAATATTGTTGTCGAACGGGATTCAGGATTAGCCTTGATCCCTTCTTGGCAACAGTCTGATGCCTTATTTGATCATCGATTTAAATGGGAAGATTTGCAAAAGCTTATTTCTCAAATTGGTTTTCCTCCCTTTAAGATGAGATCAGCAGGTAATCTCTACCTTCTAAATCCAATCGTTCCTAAAATGCGAAGCGAATTCAAGCTAAGTCCAGAGAATCAAGCCCATTTAGCAACAGAGCTGCAAGTTCAAAGAAAAGAAATTGAAAATATCGATGATCCAGAAAAACGGGCGCAGGCTCTTCAACAATTTGAAAACCGAGATAAACAGCTTCTGCTTGGTTTACCTTTTGTACACGATCAACAGGTTCATTACAATCCTAATCCGTTACGACTTTTTAATCATGTCTTTGAAGAAATTTGGCATACGCTTAGTGCTTTACTGACAGGTTCTCTGAATCCTAAGTGGATGAGTGGGCCCATTGGTATTATTCAAGTTGTTCATGATAACTCGATGGTCAGTTTGAAAGAGGCTCTTTTTTGGTTAGGAGCGATTAGCTTAAATCTTGGTGTCTTGAATCTCTTGCCTTTTCCTGTATTGGATGGAGGGACGATTTGTTTTTCCCTTTATGAACTTATCACAGGAAGACGCTTAAAATCCAAAACAATTGAGAAGCTTGTGATCCCTTTTGCCCTTCTATTAATTGGATTTTTCATTTTTTTGACCTATAATGATTTAAATAGAATTTTAGGAAGGCTTTTTCACTAGAATTTTTGAAGGCTGCTTAGGATTTTTTAAAGGTAAAAAGTGGCTGTAATTTAAGGAAATCTAACTATAATGTTTAATAAAAATTAATTACAAATTCTGTAGTTTATGTTAAATATTAAATTTAAATTTTTAATAATAACGATTAATTTCATTTTAATATAAGTTATTCTATTATAAATTATAATATATTTTATGACTGAAGGAATTTCTATGTCTATACCCTCATTAACTGCGTTATGTACGCAAAAAATAGTTAGCAATGAAAATCTTCTGAAGCTTAGTCTTTGCGAAAATTTACCTATAGAAGTTCTAGAAAGGATTAAAAACGAGAGTATGGTATCTCAATGGAAATGGTTTGTAACACCTATAAAAAATGAGGAAAATCCATTAGAATTTAATTTAACTCCTCGGAACTATGAAGACTTTTGCATGTTATGTTCCTCCTATCAAGTTAAAAAACAAGATTTTTTGCCTTATTCTAATCAGGAAAATCATGACTTTCTTACTGTTTCAAAAATCGTAGGCTTTGTAAGAGAAAAAGGACGAATAATAGGAAATCTTATCGACACGGGACAACTTACTGAAGATCATCAACAAACAATTCAATTGTGTTATTATGATGTAGGAGATTTGATAACAACTGTTATTAAAATGGCAAGCGCAACGTTACCCTATAAAAAGCGTCAGACTGTTAAAATTTCCCTTATAAGTTTAGAGCAAATAAACCAACACGCTAACACTATCTGGAATCAAGAAACCTGTAATAAATTACGAGATTTTGTCATTTATTATGTCAATCAATTTGCAATAGATAATTCAGGAAAGAGACCTTGTGTATCACAAATGACAAATAACCGCTTACATCTCGCTCAACAAGCTAAAACTGAAGAGGAAGTTTTAACATGTCTTTTTGGAAAGTATGAGGAGTTACGCAGTTGAATAAATTTTGGCGTTATTTTAAGGAATTAATCTTCAAATTAAAGAACAAGATTTTTTGCTTTATTCTAATCAAGAAGATCATGATTTGCATGCTGTTTTAAAAGTCATGGACTTTGTAAGAGAAAAAGGACGAATAAAAGGAATTAATCTAGGAATATATAGCTTTACTGGTAACCGTTCACGGTGTGCATCAAAAGAATAATTGCATTTTGATTTTCAGTATGTTATAACATTTAACATGGAAGACAAAGATGCCATTATTCTTGATCTTAAAAAGGTCATTGAAGATCTCAAGCAAGAGATCACACAATTAAAAAAAGAGAATGCTGATTTAAAAGAGCAGCTTCGTCTCAATTCTCAAAATTCTTCTAAACCACCTTCATCTGATCGTTACCCTAAAAAAGAACCAAAGGCACCTTCAAAGGATCGCCCAAAAAGGCAAGGGTTTGCAAGGAAATGGTTTGCCAAAGAAGAGATCACAGAATTTAAACAATACTTTCCTTTACATTGTGATAAATGTGGATCAAATAACTTTTTACCAAGAAGTACTATTGTAGAAGCCCGTCAGACAATAGAACTTCCAAAGGTAAAGCCAATTGTTACAGAGCATCAAGCCTTAGCTTGCAGATGTGCAAGTTGTGGTAAAAAAGTGCGGGCTTTTCTGCCTTATGATGTGACAATAAGTACATTTGGTCCAAAAATTAAAGCTTTATCCTCTACGCTTTCTGGTAAATTCCATTTAAGCAAAAGAAATATTCAAGAGCTGTTTAAGACTTTATTTAACATTGATATTAGCTTAGGAAGCATTATCAATGTTGAAGCCCAAGCATCTGCTTTTTTAAAGGAACCTTATGAAGAAGCTTTAAAGCTTTTAAGAAAAAGTAAAACCGTTCATGCAGATGAAACTGGATGGAAGACTAAAGGGCAAGCTAAATGGCTATGGCAAGCAAGCGATAAACAAATTGTGATTTTTAAACTCTTCTCAAGTCGAGGTAAAAAAGCTTTTCAAAGCTTTCTAGGCAAGGATTGTATTCAAAATTTAGTCACAGATAGATTTAGGGTTTACTCGACATTGGGTTTACATCAATACTGCTGGGCACATTTAAAGAGAGATTTTAAAAGAATTGAACAAAGAGATGGACTAGTTTCTTGGATCGGAAAGCTTATGGGATCGCTATGCGGTCTTCTTTTTAGATGGTCACATGAAAAAGACAATTTAAGCGATGAAGAGTTCAAAGAAAAAATCAAAGGTTTAAAAGAAGACTTTCATTACCTGTTTAAGCTAGGACTTCGAGCAGATACCCATGATTTAAAGCTTGGTAAAACTGGAAGATTTTGTGAACGTCTTCTTTCTGAAGAAGAAAAGCTTTGGGCTTTTATAGAAGACTCAACCCTTGATCTTACAAATAACTTGTCAGAGAGAAATTTAAGGCCAGCTGTCCTTTGGCGTAAAGTTTCTTTTGGTAATCAAAGTGCTAAAGGCGAACAATTTGTTGAACGAATTCTTTCTGTTGTTGAAACCCTAAAGATTCAAAAACGAAACATCTTGGGTTATTTAACTCATTGCTTTAAGGCAAGATATCAGCTTCTATCTATTCCTTCTTTTGTGTGCATCAATTAGATTTTTGATGCACACCGTGAACGGTTACCTTTACTGAAAATCATCAAAGAATAATTAACTTGTATTATCATATTCCAACTCCTGACTTCCGCGGTTTTGTTTAAGAGATTCCTAAAAATCAATGACTTAGTATTTTTTTAGTACACTACATTTTTCTCGTAATCGAACACTTTTTGCGGATAACGAATACGAGATATGCCAAAAGATTTGTATATTTGTTTTGCCTCCTTACTCATACTTGAAGGTAATTTATAACGCTTTCCCGTTAACTCATCTTCCATAATGCTGGCTTGCACATCAAGTAAAGCTTCTCTCATCCGTTCTAAACTAATGCCATCATCAATAAATGCACTGACTTGATGTATAGCGTACTTCGATAACGCAAATGCAAGATAGCAAATTAAAATGTGGGCTTTTACTCTATTAGGCTTAAAGTGGTATATGGGCCTCATTTCCAAGCTGGATTTATTGATTTTGAAAGATTCTTCAATGACCCACAACCGCCTATATTGACTTAGGATTTCTTTCGTTGAGGTGTTTTTTTTACTTGTAATCACTCCATGTAACCCATCCCAAAGAGCTTCCTCTGCTATCTTATCTTCGTTTAAAGTTATATTTCCTTCTTGCTTATCATTTATAAACTTAAGATAGCCTTTGTTTGTTATTAACTTCTTTGGATTTGCCTCATTCTTCTTTCCTAATTTGACTTTCAGTTTTTTTATTAATCTTTCTCTATCTACACGATCTTTCTTAGCTCGACTTTCACTAAAACTCACTAATAGTCGCCTTCCTTTATATTCGTGCTCCTGAACTTCCATTATTTCATTTTCTTGAATCTCTACTGATGTCTCTTGCCTTCGTTTCAAAATAGTTTGTTTTAATTTGCCTGGAAGACTTTTTAACTTTGCAGCAACTATATAATCCAATTCCGCTGCATCCATCTTTTTTAGATTATCCTCTGACATCATAGCTCGATCAGCTATCACTGTTACATTTCTTATTTTGAATGTTTTTTTCCATTCCTCTAAGCATACTAATAAAGTATCTACCTCCGCAGTATTTCCTGAAAATAAGGTGTAACCAACCGGAAGACCTGTTGAAGTTGTCGCTAATGCTAGCACAACTTGAACTTCTCCAATTTTATGAGCTTTGGAATAGCCTAGATTTCTCAAATCATCAGCTTTTTGACTTTCAAAATGAAGAGTGGTTACATCGAAAAAAAGAAGATCTAGTTCTTGGTTTGGACACAAGCTCTTAGAAAATTCAAAAATTTTTGTTTTAATTTCTGTTTCATATTCCAAAACAGCATCCATCATCCGATAAATTCTGTCTTCAGTGATAGGTCTTTGATAATTCTTTTTAAGAATTTTTGCTGTATGAACCTTGCTTCCTGGTTGGGCAATGCGAGCAGTAACCACATTCTTTAGTTGATTATAACGATACTTAGAAAATAACTCTGAAATCCCAATTCGGTCGCATAATGTGTTAAAAACAGCTTGAAATCCCTCATTTATCCGATATTTTTCAACTAAGCCTGCCAGTTGTACCCCATCGCAATCATCATATTCGGGGTCGGTGTTTTTTCGTGTATTATCAATCTTAGATAATACTCTTAGTTCGCTTTGAGCGACTTGCATAAGAATATTATACTGATTCTCATCACGGGCAACACCTATGTATTTAATTATTTTTTGTTTGACCTTTTTTCCTTCCCGAAAGGATTTGCAGATCATTAAGGTACGACGTTTGCTATTGGAGTGTTTTTGGCATCTTATAAACATGGTTTTAAATTACATTTTTGTAATTTAAATATCAAATAAATTTATACACTACATTATTTTTACTGACAATTCATTCTCTAAAACATATCTTAAATAACGCTCTACAAATTAAAAACCGCGGAAGTCAGGATCAATTTGCAATAGATAATTCAGGAAAGAGACCTTGTGTATCACAAATGACAAATAACCGCTTACATCTCGCTCAACAAGCTAAAACTGAAGAGGAAGTTTTAACATGTCTTTTTGGAAAGTATGAGGAGTTACGCAGTTGAATAAATTTTGGCGTTATTTTAAGGAATTAATCTTCAAATTAAAGAACAAGATTTTTTGCTTTATTCTAATCAAGAAGATCATGATTTGCATGCTGTTTTAAAAGTCATGGACTTTGTAAGAGAAAAAGGACGAATAAAAGGAATTAATCTAGGAATATATAGCTTTACTGAAAATCATCAAAGAATAATTAACTTGTATTATCATATTCCAACTTCTGATAGAACTGACTTAGGTTTTTTTGGAAAAAGCGTTGAAATTGCACAAATAAACTTACCCTATAAAAAACGTCAGACTGTTAGTATTCACATTGAAACTTTATCAAAAATAAATCAAAAAGTTAAATCTACCTGGAGTCAAGAAACATATACTCAATAAAGCTGAATCCTGGAATTTAAGCAGTAGCAATTATGATAGAATTTAAAGTAATTCGTTGAAACTTATCGTTAATTCTTTTTTCTAAAACATCCTTTATCTTTGGAATGTCTTCAAAAAAGAATTTACGAATTGCTTTGCCAAAATTCTCAAATTTATCATGACACTTATTATACGTATTTTTCTCTCTCATTATCTTCCAGAGCCTTTCAATTGGATTTAAATTAGGTGAATAAGGGGGAAGATAATGTATTTCAATTTTCGATGTTGGTAGATAGGCTTCGATGGCTTTGTTCTTATTCGCGCGACCATTATCAGAAATGATATGAATTTTGGATGCTGAAGAATAAGCTTCTAGATGCTTTAAAAACTCGATCATGCTTTCAGCATTTACCGATTTGTACTCTTGAGCTATTAACTGCATGTTCTTAACACTTATTGCTCCTATAAAGTGCAATCGATATTGCTTGCTTGTTGTCGGAAGTGTTTTCACTTCTCCTTTTTTGATCCACCCATAAACTGATTGAGACTGGAATTCAGGATGCACTGCATCAAGAAAATAGATTTCATGATCATTTGGGAGGCTTTTCTTTAGCTTTTCATAGTATTCAATGAATGCCTCTTGCTTGGCTGGGTCTAGCTTGCCTGGAACTTTGATAGGCTGTTTGTAAACAAAGTCATGTTCTTTTAGCCAAGCAATCATTCCAGGGGTTGAATACTTAATCCCATATCTGTCTTCAACGTATTTGCAGATGTATTTAGCCTTTAGATAAGTATTTTTCTGAACATGATCAAGCAACTCTTGAGTTTGCTCTGCATTCAATTTGCTTTCACTTCCTCGATCATGCTGCGTCTTATTTTCTTTTTCATAATCCATTAGATATTGGTACACGCTACTGACACTAATGCGATGGGCTTGAGCAATTGATTCTGGAGACATACCCTCGCTTCTTGCTAAAATAACACAAAGGCGCGTGTATTCGCTCTTATCTTTTGTATGCCTGGCTTGCCTTTCTAATTGTTGCTTTATTTCTTGAGAGAGTTTCATCTTATCTCATTTATGCTTAATGATATTAAGTATACCATTTTCAGCAAATTTATCAATTCTTATCTTTGGTTTTTTCCAGTTTTCAACTATACTCAGTATATAATAAAGTGCGAGATTTTGTCATTTATTATGTAAATCAGCTAGCAATAGATAATTCAAGAAAAAAGTTATTTTTTTTATTGCTCAACAACAGAGACAGATAATCGCTTATATTTAGCTCAAAATACTAAAGATAAAAACGAGGTTATCAAGCATCTTTTTGGAGAGTATAAAGGTCCTACCAGCTGGCTTTTATGTGAGTAATTAATAACCTGAGTTTTGAGTTTATTTCCTTGATTCTTAGGAATCTTTCCTCTTATCTCTCGTCCCTTTTCTTCTCGGAAATAGCCATTTGACCATTCCCTTCAAAGAAAAGGACAAGATCTAAGAGAAAATCTTCTCTAAGAATCAAGGAAATAAACTCAAAACTCAGGTTAATAGTTATTCACTTGAGGAGTAATGGCATGCAGTAAAATGACCAGGTCTTATTTCTCGCCATTGAGGAGCTATTTCTGTGCAGAGAGACTGAGCGAGAGGGCAGCGGGGATGGAAGGGGCATCCTGAGGGAGGATGAAAAGGGCTGGGAATATCTCCCTTTAATACGATACGAGAACGGTTGCGCTCGATTGAGGGATCGGGAATAGGGATAGCTGATAAGAGTGCCCGTGTATAAGGATGCAAGGGGTTTTGATAAAGATCCTTGCTAGAAGTTAATTCGACAAGCTGACCTAAATACATGATTGCGATTTGATCAGCTATATAAGGCATGATAGATAAGTCATGAGAGATGAAAAGATAGGTGAGATCTAGCTTTTTTTGAAGATTTTTGAGTAGATTGACAATTTGCGCTTGAATCGAAACGTCCAATGCAGAAAGGGGCTCATCCCATACCAAAAAACGGGGTTGCACCATGAGCGCGCGTGCAATGCTTATGCGTTGCTTTTGTCCTCCGCTAAGCTCATGAGGCAAACGCTTCACATAAGCAGGCTGTAGGCCAACTAAATCAAGAAGGTCCTCTATGCGCTTTCTCCGTTCCAAACCTTGAGCTAAACGGTGAATTTCTAAGGGCTCACTTAAGATCTCTTCAATCGTCATACGAGGATTAAGAGAGCTTGAAGGATTTTGGAAAATGATTTGCATTTCTCGTCGTAAGCTTTTCATAGCTCTAGAAGAGAGAT
Source organism: uncultured Parachlamydiaceae bacterium (assembly GCA_963838645.1). GTDB lineage: Bacteria > Chlamydiota > Chlamydiia > Chlamydiales > Parachlamydiaceae > CAWIRV01. Next base: position 232,128 of record CAWIRV010000014.1, read on the forward strand.
GGCAAATATCTTGTCCTTCAAATACAATAGAGCCTTCTGTTGGTTCAATGAGCCGCATTAGCAATTTGCCAACCGTGGATTTTCCACATCCACTTTCTCCTGCTAACCCTAATGTTTCTCCTCGTTTAATGGAGAATGAAAGATGATGAACGGCTCGCAGAATTAGACTTCCTGTAGTGAAATATTTTGTCAATTGGCTCACTTTTAAAAAAGGAATGCTCATTAGATTTCTTTCGAAACTCATATTGGAATTAGCTCGAAGTTATAAATTCCTGTGAATGTCAAACGCTTAACTCCCCCTAACCAGTGAAATTTATTATCATCTAAATCTGCTATCTTTTCAAATTTCATGGCACTTCTCTACTTTAAGTTGATAAGTGCCATTAAAAATCTCATCTGATTTCTAGTTTCGAAATAAGTTTATTATCCTAACCTGATGTTAGGTTTATCCATCTGCTTATCAGGATATCACTTCTATTAATTTAAAAGTACTATCGCTTAAGTTTATGATAAGCGACAGTCAAAGACTTGAAAGAAATTATCATAACCATCAATTAGACTACCACAGATCTCACATAGATTTATTTATTCAAAAAGTCAAAAAATTATAAAATCTTTAAATTTTATTTAAAATTAATTAACATATATTTTTTATACTAGAAATAATAATAATAATCAATTTAATAATTATGAATATAAATCCTCTAATTTGTAGCGCTAATCAAAAATTAGTAAAGGCTGATCAAATTCTAGGATTTGGTGAGCATAGCAAGCCAACAAGTGAGATAAGCTACCAAATAGCGAAAAGAATTTATCAAGTTGCTATTGGAATTCTTGCAATGGGCATAGCGATTGGCTCTGTAGCATTGATTTCAATTCCTCTCATTGTCATCCCGTCTGCAGCTATAGTTACATTACCTGCTTCTCTGAGTGCAATAGCTATTTTTTCGGCTATTCACTATAAAAGTAAAAAGAGTGCCTTTTATGGCATTATGAACAATATCAATAAAGAAATTCTTAATCCTCCTACTGAAATTGGCCGATATTCAGATTGCCAGGCTATTGTTTGTGAGGATACAAAAGAATCTTTTGTTTGGAAGAAAAAACTCATTGAATCTGCTGAACATAATATTATTCTTTCAGGCAATTATTGCGGTGGCAATTCATTTGATGAAATTTTAAATCTACTTAGTATACAGTTGAAAAATAAGCCTTTATTAAAAATTGTTGTTATTTCATCTGATAAATTTATTAATAATAAAAACAAGATGTTAATTTCAAAAGTAATTGAAAATTATCCAGATAGATTTCAATTAATTCAAAGTAAAGATATTTGGCATTTGAATCCAGGTTTAAAGAAAACAACAAATCATTCCAAAATTTTAGCTATTGATTATGGTCAATATTTTTTATTAGGAGGAAGTGGGGTTGAGGATAAATATGCTTATGCTACAGGATTAGGGGATAGAGGTATAAAAAAACAACAATCTGAAATTAAGGGGCTATTAGGACTGTTTCTTCCAAGAGGATTTCGGGACCAGGATTTTGTTTTTTTCTCGACACAAGATGATGGCATTGGGAGGCGTGTTTATCTAGAAACTCTTAAACTAGCTTTAAGGTGGGAAGGAATAAACCAATCAAATTATATATCAACTGATAAAATTATATCTCAAAATTTCAAGAAATCAAATTCCCTTGCCAAATCTTTATTGATAGAAGAAACAAAAATAAAAGAGATAAAGCAGAATAAAAATATCTCGGAATTCGCAGAGAGTAAAGGATGGATTTCTAATTTAAAAGCTAAAATCTTTTGTATTGGGCCTGAACATAGTAAAAATCCGTGGGAAGAAACAATTTATACACGTATTAAGCAGGCTAAAGAGCGTATTATTATTGATCATATGTATTTTCATCCTACAGCTAGGATTTCAAATGCCTTAGCTGATGCTGCAAAGCGTGGAGTTAAAATTAAACTGATTACCAATGGCTATAATAAAAACAAAAGTCCAAAAGGACATGCGGCATTTGTTCCTCGTAATCGTTATAATTACAACTTATTAGCCAAGAAAATTGATAAGGAATATAAAAATAATTTGGAGATATACGAGTTTGAAGTAAAAAAACAACTCTTCATAAGAAAGTCATTATTGTGGATGACTATGTTTTGGCAGGTAGTAGCAATTTAGGATATAAGAGCTTAGAGACAATGTCCGATCATGAAATTAATTTTGTAGCAAAAAGCAAATTATTTGCTAATCAAACTGCTGAGGTCATTATGATAGATGTTAATCATTCTTATCGAATTGATCATCCAGAAAAAAAACTTTCTATTTCTGCTATATGTAGAGCTGCTATACATAGAATATGGGCACCATTAATTGGATAAAAATGGTATTTTACTATTTATGGATAAGCTAATGCTACGCAAAAGAGGTATTATTGAGACTATAATTGATCAGCTTAAAAACATTTCGCAAATTGAGAAGGCATAGAAATCCTATTAACTTCTTAATCAACTCACTTTTAGGATTGATCGCTTATACTCTTCGACTCTAAAAAACCATCTTTGCATTGGAAAGAAGATGAGCTTAAGCTATTTATTACAAAATCAAATAAAATGACACATTATCTAATCAGCTTGGAAAGCCAATAAATCAACTGATCTTTAGATGGATAATGGAATTGATATCAGGAATAAAAATTGTTTACATCCAGCTCCAACCAAACTGAATGCAAAATCATCGTGATAAATCTTACGATATCATTTGTTTTAGAATACATTCCTAGAAATTTATGAATGAGAAGATGATCTGCAAAATATGAATTATAAAATTTATTTTAGTTTGTTTGCAACTTACATTAAATAATAGAAAAATTTATGAATTTATCTTTACAACTTTTTGCTCCAACAATAATTACTTCAAAAATCTCTGAGAATGATTTAGTTGAGACAGATAAAGAAGAAAAGCCTATTTTATTTATTAGATATCCTATTATAGAAGAGAGAATGACTGCTTATTGTATAAATTATTGTTCTATTTCAGTTGAGGATATGAAGATATATATTTTATTGGGAGAAGAATTGGAAAGAAAAATTTCTCAAGCTGATGGATACAATAACTTTGAAACACAATTAAGTCCAGACGCAAATCCACAAGCTGCAGTTAGTTTAATGTGGCTATTAATGGCAAAAGCGGCCTCTTATGATGACTATGATGTTTGCAACAAACAATTAAAGTATGGTAAGGCATATATAAATGGAGCATTTCGTATAGAAGATTCTCATCACAAGTTAGAAAGATTTTTAAAGCTATGCGCTGGCAATGCTCTTTATACCAGAATCTCTACTCATATGAAAGAATATCTTAAGAATGGAGAACAATCATTTGGTTTTGATTTAAAAAATCAAGGATTGCCTGCTAAGCATCACACAATATTATTTATTAGACTACATGAAGATAGCTTTAAATATATAGATACTCTTTATATTAAATTAGAAAAATATGGATATCCTCCTCTTTTTAAGAATCCTTCTACTTTCTTACCTAACTTATTAGAGCAAATAGCACATACCAAGGAATATTTGTTTCCCCAATGCACAGAGGCTACAATAAAGCCGGATCGAAAGGAGCATCCTAAAAAGAAAATACAAGAGGAGTTTAAGCATATCATTACAATTCTCTGTCAAGAGAAGGGCACTTATTATCAAAAAATTAGCAGATTATTTTATCAAATATATGGGAGCTCAACCAAAGAGGAGGAGTTATCGCGAGTTTTAACTAGATTCTCCCAAAAAGCTTCTAAAAGAGGATGCAAGCATGGCATTAGTGAGATGAGAGATATTTTAGATGATGAAATATTAAAAAAATTAGAAGTTTCAGCAAGAATTACAGAGAAGCAAATTCAAAAGAGGCAAAATATGATTGATAAATTGGATAAAATTTTAGAGCGTGCAAAACCAGAAGGATATCAAGGTAAAATTAAAGGATACGAAGTAGCTCTTCCTTCACTAGGTTATGAATAATTAACATTTATTAAAATATTATATTTATAATTATCAGGCAAAAACTATGACGAAAGCCAACAGGCAACTTGTTGAGTTTGACCCTTTGGTTCTAAAAAAGGCTCTCTTTGTTGGCAAATGTTCATGGCATAAGGACAGCGTGGCAGAAATGAACAACGAGAGGGTGGCTGCAAAAGACTAGGAGGATTTCCTGGGATGACAAACAACTCTCCGCCTTGCTTCGGCATAGTTAAACTCCGTTTAGACTTTAGAAGCGCTTGTGTATAAGGATGTTGTGGATTGGAAAAGAGTTGGTCAACAGGTGCTGTTTCGACTATTTGTCCTCCATATATGACTAACACACGATCACATAAATGGGCAACCACACCTAAATCATGAGTGATCAATAAAAAACTTGTTTGTTGTTGTTTCCGAATAGCTTTTATGAGTTCTAAGATTTGGGCTTGTGTCGTTACGTCAAGAGCTGTTGTGGGTTCATCAGCAATAATAAAAGAGGGACGGCAAGCGATGGCTATTGCTAGAAGAATACGCTGACGCATGCCACCACTCAACTCGTGAGGATATTGATGCATCCGTTGAACGGCATCCCCAATGCCAACTTGATCGAGTAGCTGCAAGGCTTTTTGATAGGCAGCCTTTCTAGAAAACCCTTCATGTTTGACTAAGACTTCTAATATTTGCTGGCCAATCCGCATAGTGGGATTAAGAGAGGAAAATGGATCTTGAAAAATCATTCCAATTTTTTTTCCCCTAATGTTTTCTATCTCTTGTTTTCTTTTAACTACAAGATCTTCACCCTCAAAGAGAATACGGCCAGAGGCAATGTGGCCATCTTTGGGAAGTAACTGAAGAATCGCCTGAGCTGTCACGCTTTTTCCGCTGCCCGATTCACCAACAAGGCCAATAATTTCTCCTCTATTTACATAGAAATTAAGGCCTCGAACAGCTTGGATTATACCCTCATAGGTATGAAAGTGGACATGTAAATGGCAAATTGCGATAAGAGGGTTCACATCTGCTTCCGCTGTTCCGTTTGCAAAAATGTTTCTCTTAAGCCTTCGCCTAATAGGTAAAAAGACAAGAGTGTTAAGCTGATAAAAAAAGCAGGAAAAAAGAGGCGCCAAGGATAGTAAGGAAGGGCTGCTAACCCTTCATGAGCCATTGTTCCCCAGCTAGAAATAGGAGCTTGGATTCCCAACCCTAAAAAACTTAAGAAAGCTTCAGTGAAGATGGCTGAGGGAATTGTAAGTGTCAGGGTGACTAAAATAGAACTAAGGGCGTTAGGTAGAAGATGTTTGAATAAAATTCTACCGAAGCTTGCTCCAAGAGCTCGTGCTGCTAAAACATAATCCATTTCCCTTAATAAAAGGATCTGTCCTCTAACAATACGTGCCATGGTGATCCATCCTAAGAGGGTCATTGCAAGGATCAAGGAAAGGAAACCTGGGCCCACTATCATAAGCAAGATGACGACAATCAGCAAATAGGGAAGAGAGTATAAGATATCGGCGATGCGCATGAGAATCTCATCGATACGTCCACCCGCCAAGCCTGCAATGCCGCCCCATAAGATGCCAACTAAACAATCTAATAAAGCTGCTATCATTCCTATAAAGAGAGAAATACGGGCACCATACCAGACTCGTGTAAAAATGTCCCGTCCCAGGTCATCTGATCCAAACCAAAATGCTTTTGAAGGGGACTGATTCTTCAAAGTGAGATGGATTTCGTCATAAGTATAGCCAGATAAGAAGGGACCTAGAATAGCAAAACTGATTAGAAGCGCTAGGAATATGAGGCCAGATAGACCCAGTCGACTTTTTTTAAAACGGTGCCAGATTTGTTGCCAATAGGAAGAGGTGAGTGTTGCAGAAACCATTTCTTCTTGCAAAGGAGAGTCAATAGGGGAAAAGAGATCGATAGAATCTATTGGCATTGCTTATTTCCCTTTGATCTTGATTCGAGGATCTAAAAATCCATAGGTGAGATCGACTAGAAACATAATTCCCATTAAAAGGGCGCTATAAAAAATGAAGCGGCGCCGACGGCTGAGCGCGAAACCGAAACGACTGCCGGTGAAGGCGAGGTGCTCGGAGCGGAGGATGAGGACGTGGCAGCACCAGAAGCACCGGCCGCGACCGCCTCGACGACCCTCATGACTGACAGCGCATCTTCAACCGCGACCTCAACACCGCCTATCGAGGAGCCGAAGCCGGTAGAAGAGGCGGCTGAGGTTCGTGGACGCCGTTCTGCGCCAATCATGGGCAGTGAACCGCTGGTTGATTTGGGTCGCCTGCCGGAGTTGCTGCATCGAGTGAGACCAATTAGAGAACGGCCGATCGGGAGGAGGGGGAGGCGAACACGTATTCGCCAATGTGGGGCATTTGCTCGATCGCGCCTACACGGCCGCGGTCAGCGGGATCGCGTGCGCCTTGTTCGCCTTCATCTCGTCTTTGGGCCAGGCGATCCTGTCGGAGTAAGGTAGGACCACTTAAGAGCCGCGAATTGCTGCCGCCGCTGCCCGGTGTGGATGAGGCAGCGCATAAGGCCATCGAAGGGCTGCGGAAGTGACGCTGCGAGAACACGTGAGAGCTCGGCATCGGAGAGGACGCGATCGCGCGAACTGAGCTTGAAGGGCATGCGAGCCGATGCGATTGGATTGTTGGCAATGAGGTACTGGCTGGCGCACCAGTTCAGGAACGCCTTGATCGCACTCAGCGACAGGTTGGCTACAGCTGGGGTGTTGGGGAGGCCATGAGGAATGGCCATGATCTCGCGGGCGGTAAGATCCCGGCGATCTCATGGCAGCAAAAGCTCGGAAGGAAATGGCGGCGAAGGAGGCGCTCTGCCTCTTTGGCGCTGCGCGGCTTGGTGTTGGGCGCGAGGTGAAGAGCGCAATATTGATCGAGAGCTGCGGCAAAGGAGATGGTGTCGGCATGGGTGCGGCTAAGGAGAGCCTTTGCCGAAGCTCTCGCGTCGCGCAAAGTCATGTCAGGGTAGCGACCCAAGGTGATGCGCTGGCGGTGCTTGCCGACCATCACCGTCCATGTCTTGCTGTGCAGTCCGCAGCGGACGCCAAAGCCGCGGAGCTGGAGATCCCAATAGGTGCGGTAGCGGTCAGGCTTTAGGTTCCGTACAACGATGTCGGTGAGGTGGAGACGGGGCACGAATTGTCTCTTTCTGTCTCTTTTTTCGGGCGCGTAGCGGCGTCCGACCAGGTTCGGCGAGGACAGCGAAAAAGGCAAGAAAAATCGTGAAATCAGTGGGTTACGTTCCGCGCCAGTTCCGCGCCGCTCCATCGAAAAATACAAGTGGATCGATTGCGGCCCGGAGCAGGTGGCCGCGCAACAGAAGGCTTTGCCATGACCGTCGCCAGAGGCCGAGAGTTCCTGAGCATCCCCGGGCCGACCAACGTGCCCGACGAGGTGCTGGCCGCCATGCAGCGGCCGGCGATCGACATCTATTCGGGCAGCTGATCGAGCTCACCGAGAGCTGCCTGGCCGATCTGCAAGGCTCTTCCGGACCACGGGCCGGACCTACATCTACGCCGCCAACGGCCACGGCGCCTGGGAGGCGGCGCTCACCAACGTGCTCTCGCGCGGCGACCACGTGCTGGCGCTCGAAGCGGCCGGTTCGCCGCGGCTGGGGTGAGATGGCGGAGGATGCTCGGCGTCGGGGTCGAGGTCCTGCCGGGCGCTGGCGCCGCGCCGTCGATCCGGCGGCGCTCGAGGCGCGGCTGGGCGCGAACGGCCGCGACATCAAGGCGCTGCTGGTGGTGCAGATCGATACCGCCTCGGGCGTCGTCAACGACATCGCCGCGATCCGCAAGGCGATGGATGCCGCCAGGCATCCGGCGCTGCTGATGGTCGACGGCGTCGCCTCGCTCGGCTGCATGCCGTTCGAGATGGATGGCTGGGGCGTCGACGTCGCCATGTCGGGCTCGCAGAAGGGGCTGATGACGCCGCCGGGCCTCGGCTTCGTCGCCGCCAACGACAAGGCCCGGGCGGCGCACAAGCCGGCCGGCCTGCGTACGCTCTACTGGGACTGGACCTTCCGCGAGGGCGAGATCCACTACCAGAAATACTGCGGCACGCCGCCGGAGCACCTGCTGTTCGGCCTGCGGAAGGCGATCGACATGCTGCACGGAGGAGGGCTGGCGAACGTCATCCGCCGCCACGCGCTGCTGGCCGAAGCGATGCGCGCGCGGTGGCCAAGTGGGCCGAGGGGCGTCTCGAGCTTCAACATCGCCAACCCGCCGAGCGCGCCAACTCCGTCACCTGCATGCTGATGCAGGGGCGCGACCCGAGGCGCTGCTCGATTACTGCCGCGACACGTGCGGCGTCGTGCTCGGCGTCGGGCTCGGCGAGCTCGGCGGCAAGGCCTTCCGTATCGCCCACATGGGCACTCAACGCGCCGATGATCTCGGCACGCTCGGCGCGGTCGAGAGGCCTCAAGGCGCTCGGCATCCCGCACGGCCGGGCGGGGTGCAGGCCGCGGTCGAGTATCTGGGGCGCGAGGTGGCGGCCTGAGTGCCGCCACTAGTCCGATCGCCGTCCGGCCTGATTGGCGCGGGCGCGCGCGGACGATTGGGCCGCGCGTCAACTCCGGCCGCGATCCTCGGGCGGAGATGGTGCCGACGGCGACAGGGAAGTCTGCCGCCGATCGCCGTCCTTTCGGCCGGGGATGGTATTCGGGCCGAGGCCCCGGATCCCGGCTCGACGAGGCCGCGGTAGAGGTGCCAGGTCGCATGGGCCAGCACCGGCATCACGATCGCAAGCCCGAAGAAAAACGGCAGCGAGCCGAGCGCGAGCGCGGTCGCGACGATCAGCCCCCATGCCGCCATAGCGACCGGATTGGCGAGCACGGCGCGCACCGACGTGACGATGGCCACCGCCGCACCGACGTCGCGGTCGAGCAACAACGGGAACGACACCAGGCTGATCGCGAGCACCACGACCGCGAACAGGAAGCCGACCCCGTTGCCGAGCACGATCAGCGCATGACCGGCCGGCGTGCCGATCACGTCGCGCGCGAAGGCGGTGAGCGATTCCGGCGTGCCATAGCCGAACAGCGACTGATAGATCGACTGCGCGGTCGCCAGCCAGACCAGGAAGATCACGGTCAGCAGCGCCCCGAGCGCCAGAATGGCGTCGAACGAGGGCGCGCGCACGACGTCGAAGGCATGGCGCCAGGTGACCTCGAGCCCTTGCTCGCGCCGGCGGCTCAGCTCGTAGAGGCCGATGGCGGCGAACGGGCCGATCAGCGCGAAGCCGGCGGCGAGCGGATAGAGCAGCGGCACCACGTCGGCGCCGAAGATCGCGCGCGCCGAGCACGAGGCCGACGATCGGATAGATGATGCTCAGGAACACCACGTGGCTCGGCATCGCGCGGAAATCGTCGATGCCCTTGGCCAATGCACGCCGAAGGTCCGCCAGCCCGATGGTCCGGACCGTGGGCAGCTCCTGCGCGGGCTCGGTAGGCAGAATGATGTCGGCGTGTGCCATGGCAGTTGCTCCTGAACTTGCAGGTTCAAGGGCCACGACGCCGCGTGATGCAAATCCCCCCGATCGCGATCACGCAACGCCGCGACCTGTGAGGCGAGCTATCGTAGGCCACCTGCGGCAGAATGTCTCCCGCGTTGTGCAGCACCGTGGCAGGCGTCGGTTCTGCCCCAAAACAGTCGACCGACCCCCTGAATGCGGCCGGAACTGCCCCCGTTCCCGCGAGGTCTCGAGGTGGAGGCTCGACCTAGAGGAGGTCCTCGATCTTGAGCGGCAACTCCCGGACGCGCACGCCGGTCGCATGATAGACGGCATTCGTGATCGCCGCGGCCGTGCCCGCCAGGCCGATCTCGCCGACACCGCGTGCGCCGAGCGCGTTGAGGTTCAGGTCCGGATACTCGACGAAATGCACCTCCAGCGCCGGCACGTCGGCGTTGGTGGCGACCACGTAGTCGGCAAGGCTGGCATTCATCGGCGCGCCGTTGCGCGGGTCGTATTCGGTCCCTCGAACAGCGCCATGCCGATGCCCATGACGACGGCGCCCTCGATCTGGTTGCGCGCGGCAAGCGGGTTGAGGATGCGGCCGGCATCGATCACCGAGACGACGCGCGATACGCGCAGCCGCGCGATCTCCGGCTGCCAGGTCACCTCGACGAAATGCGCACCGAAGGAGTGGCTGGAGAACTTGGGCGTCTCCTTCGGCGGGAAGGTGCCCTCGCCGCGGCCCTCGCCGGAGACCGACTTGGTCTTCAGCGCCCGCAGCAGCTCGTCGAAGGCCATCGTGACGCGGTTGCCCCCCTTGGCCACCACACGGCCGTCGGCTGAACGCCAGGTCGCTCGGCTGGCACCGCTGAATGGCGTGCTTTGGCTGGCCGGCCGCGGCTGTAAGCAGCTTCTGGCCGGCGGCATCGATCGCGCCGCTGATCGGCGCGACCAGCGAGGCGGTCAGCCATCGAGCCGCCGGAGAGCGGGCCCCGGCGGCAGGCTGCTGTCGCCGAGCACGACCTCGACCCGCTCCATCGGGATGCCCAGCATCTCCGCCGCCATCTGCGCCATGACCGTGTAGGTGCCGGTGCCGATGTCCTGGGCCGCCGAGGCGACGCGCACCGTGCCGTCGTCGCGCAGATCGACCGACGCGGTGCAGTCGAAGCGTTCGGCCAGCCAGGAGCAGGCGGCCATTCCCCAGCCGAGCGTCAGCCCGTCGCGCTGCATCGAGCCGACCTGCGGGGTGCGCCGGGACCAGCCGAATTTCTCGGCGCCGAGCGTCAGGCATTCCTGGAAGTGGCGCGAGGAGAACGGCAGGCCGAGGCCCTCGTCGAGCGCCGGCTCGTTGATGAGCCGGAGCTGCACCGGGTCCATGTCCGAGCGCGACGGCCAGCTCGTCCATGGCGGATTCGGTCGCGAACAGGCCGGGCACCGCGCCGGGGCCGCGCATGGAGGTGGGCGTGCCGATGTTGCGCTTGGCGAGCCCGGAGGTCACGCGCAGGTTCGGCACGCTGTACATGTGCGGCGTGGCCTCGCCGCAGTTCTCCTCGTAGTCGTCGAGGATCGAGGTGGCGTTCACGTAGTCGTGCTGGAGCGAGACGAGCTTGCCGTCGGCGCTCGCGCCGAGGCGGACGCGCTGCTCGATGCGGGGCCGGTGGCCGACTGTGTGGAACATCATCGGCCGGCTGAGGACCAGCTTCACGGGCCGTTTGAGCGCGATCGCGGCGGCGGCTGCGGCAGCGGCGACTGCGTCCAGGGAAACAGCTTGCCGCCGAACCCCGAGCCGAGGAACCTGCTGATCACCCGCACCTTGTCGCGCGGCGAGGCCGAGCATGTCGGCCAGCACGTTGCGATGGTTCACGACGCCCTGTGACGTCTCATAGAGCGTCAGCTCGTCGCCGTCCCAGGCCGCGACCGTGGCGTGGGTCTCGATCGGGTTGTGGGTCTCCGGCGCGATCGCGTAGCGTGCGTCGATCGTGACCGCGGCACCGGCAAAGCCCGCATCGGCGTCGCCGCGCTCGCTCTTCACCTTGGTCTTCTCGGCGACCAGGTGCGGATCGACGTTGGGCGTATCGGCCGCGTAGGTGACGCGCACCGCGTCGGCCGCCGCCTTCGCCTGCTCGAACGTGTCGGCGACGGCGAGGGCCACGTACTGGCCGTAGTAGCGGACCATGTCGTCGTCGAAGGGCGGCCGTCGACTCGTCCATGAAGTGAGAGCTCGGCGAAGCTGGGCGTGATGCGCGACATCGGGCCGAGAGTCTGCCGCGCTTGAAAACGGCGCGCACGCCCGGCATCTGCTCGCGCGACGCGCGGCGTCGATCGCCGTCACGGTGCCGTTGGCGATGGTGGCGCCGACCGGCACGGCGTAGAGCATGCCGGGAAGGTGTGAAGTCGGCGGCGTATTGCGCCGTGGCCGGTGACCTTGAGCGGCCCGTCGACGCGCGGCGCGTGCTTTGCCGATGACGGTCATCGGCGGCGGCTCTGGGACCTGCGGACATCTGAACCTCCGACGCGATCAGCGCGTGACCTGCTTCAGCGCGTGGACGAGGCAGCGCTTGGCGAGCTCGACCTTGAAGCCGTTCTGGCTCTGCGGCCGCGGCGCCGGCGAGCGCGAGATCGGCGGCTTGCCGGAACAGCGCTTCCTCCGGGCGCCTGCCCGAACAGGCGGCGCTCGGCCGCGGGGACGCGCCAGGGCGTGTGCCGACGCCGCCCAGAGCGAACCGGGCGCCGGTGATCGTCCCCTGCGACATCGTCACGGCCGACCGCGGCCGAGACCAGCGCGAACTCGTAGGATGCGCGGTCGCGCAGCTTGAGATAGGCGGAGCGCTCGCCGGCCGGCGCGGGCGGCAGGGTGACATGGGTCACGAGGTCGCCCGGCTCGCAGCACGTTCTCCCGGTCCGGCCTGTCCTGCGGCAGCAGGTAGAAGTCCTCGAGGGCGACACGCCGCTCGCCGGCGACGCCTTGAATGTGCACCAGCCGCGTCGTAGGCCAGCATCGCCACGGCCATGTCGGAGGGATTGGTGGCGATGCAGTGCTCGCTGGTGCCGAGGATCGCCAGCATGCGGTTGGCGCCGCCGATGGCCGGGCAGCCGGTGCCGGGGTCGCGCTTGTTGCAGGGGGTCGCGATGTCGCGAAAGTAGACGCAGCGCGTGCGCTGGAGCAGGTTGCCGGCCGTGGTGGCGGCATTGCGCAGCTGGGTCGATGCGCCGGCCAGGATGGCCTGCGACAGCGCGGCATAGCTCTGCAGGACGAGCGGGTGATGGGCGAGATCGCTGTTGCTGGCCGTGGCGCCGATCCGCAGGCCGCCATCGTCCTGCCTGCGGATAGCGTCGAGCCCCAGCCGGCTGATGATCCACCAACCGGTCCGGGCGCTCGACGCCGAGCTTCATCAGGTCGACGAGCGTGGTGCCGCCGGCGAGAAAGCGCACGCTCGCGCCTTGCTGGGCCGTGGCGATGCGCACCCGCAGCGATCGCGGCCGCAGCGGTCATGGGCGCGATCGAACTCGAAGGACTGCATGGGTCAAGCCTCCGAGCTCGGCCGCGGCGGACCTGTTGGATCGCCGCGACGATGTTGGGATAGGCGCCGCAGCGGCAGATGTTGCCGCTCATGAACTCGCGCACGTCGTCGTCTGACGGGTCCGCACGGCTCGCTGAGCAGCGCGACGGCCGACATGATCTGGCCGGAAGTGCAGTAGCCGCACTGGTAGGCGTCCTTCTCGAGAAAGGCCGCCTGCATCGGGTGCAGCCGTCCGGGCGTGCCGAGCCCTTCGATGGTGACGATCTCGTCGCCGCCCTGCACCGCTGCCAGCGCCAGGCAGGTGTTCGTGCGCCGGCCGTCGATGTGGACGGTGCAGGCGCCGCACTGGCCGTGGTCGCAGCCCTTCTTGGTCCCGGTGAGATGGAGCGTCTCGCGCAGGCAATCGAGCAGGGTCATGCGCGGGTCGATGCGCACCTGTCGCTCCTGTCCGTTCACTCTCAGGTGGAGCGTCAGCCGTTTGTCGTCAGCATCGACGCTTGCGGCGGTGCCGGGCTCCAGGCTTGTCATGGCAAAGTGCTCCCGAGATGGAGGCGGCGCCGATAGGCGAAGCAGAGCTGGTCGCGAACTGCGTTCCCGCATTTCTGCAACTCTATGTCGACACCCCAATGACGTCTCGACAATTGCTCGTGAAACCGCGGTGCCGCGTCTGTAGGCAATCCCCCAGGACTAGCGTGGGCATTGTGCTCCGCTGTCGATCCACGCTCTGACCAGCTCTGCCAGCGCGCGCTGGCTGGGAGCCTGGCGCGGGCTCCCGCCCCTCGCCCGGTCGCCACCCCCAACCCACGAGATCATCGTTGGCAATGTGATCCAGCAGCGCCTCCAGGTTGCGACCGCCGTTCCTCCTGGGGTCTTTCATCTGCTCGCAGATGTCGGCCGGCGATTTGCCCTGCCACGCCATTTCGAGCGGTGCCAGATGCCAGTTTGGACTGCCCGGTATGCTCCTGTAGGAGGCACGCTCGGCCAGAGTGAAATTGCGCTCGTGGTGACAGGTCAGGCAGGGAACGTTGCGCGACACCGCCGGCAGGTGAGGATGCAGATCGTTGCCCTGCGTCGGATGGTCGGTTGCGGGATGGCAGTTCACGCAGCGCTGATGCGTGAATACCCGCGACGCCTCGGTGAAAAGCGCCCGCGAGCGCTCCTGCTGGTCCGCCAGGCCGGCGAAGGCCGAAGGCGGACGCAATCCCTGACTGTCGGTGACCTGTGCCGAGGCGTGCAAGGTGAAGGCCACGCCGGCCATCATGACGAGGAGTAAGATTGCACGCATCGCCACTCAACGTGGCAGGGCGCGCAAGTTCCCACATCCGGCAGCGCACGGAACGAAAGCCGGGTCGAGGCGATTGCCGCAAGAATAGGCAACGAGAGTGTGACGAGGGCGTGGGACCGCGGCGCCCAGCGGTTGCGCCATCCGGGACCGTGCGGTGCGGGCAGCTACGCGGCGGTTTGCCTCTCGGCGATCGAGTTGAGATCGGCATCCGTTGCTGCACGGCGGCTGCGTCCCTCGAACACCGCGCCCTGCTCGATGGCAAAGGCCATGTGGTGGATATCGCCCTCCACCCTGGAGGAGGCCTGCAAGGACACTTTTCTGGCGCAGATCACCCCGGAAATGGCACCCCGTACCACCACTTCCTGCCCCACCACCATGCCACTGACCTTGCCCTGCTCGCCGATGATGACTTCGACCGCCTGGACATCGCCCTGGATCTCGCCGTCGACCTGCAGGACGCCCCGCCCGATGATCTTGAGACCCTGGCCGATGATCTTCAGGTCATTGCCGATGACCGACCTATCACCTTCCTGCATCGGCGGGGCGTTGACGGCCCCGTTCGAATGGATCGCGCGCGTCTTGGGTAGTCTCAACTCGGCTGAATTACGCATCAACATGCATCGCCCCTGGAATTTGTGGTGGCCCGCACCCTACCCCACCTCAACATTGCCGCATGATCGAATTGTGTCAGCCGGAGCAAAAGGAGATGCGCTTTCGACTCCCAGTGCGACCCGCGCGCATCCCGGCCGCCGAATTGTCCGTTGACCCGACAATCATCGTCAGTACCGCTCGGGAACATAGATTTCGCTCGGCAGGGGACCGCGGCTGTAGTCCGAGATCTTGGCCGTGGCCGGATCGGTCTTTCGCCGGCCCAGGCCCATGGGCATGGAAAAGGTTGTCCGCTCGTGTCGGTAAAACGTGCGTGCGGCGCGCTCGCGCATAGTCTCGTGGCCCGCCACCCTTGCGGGCGACCTACCGCGCCGCGCCGCTGTCGCCGACGACGACAAAGGGTGCCCAGACCGAGGGATGCGCCGAGGCGGAGGCCAGTGGACGCGACGTATCTGCGATCATCGCCAGCATGGCGCGGCGCACGGCTTCGTCGCGGCCTGCGGCAGGATCGAGCTTGGCTTGCGCAAATATGCCCGTCACGAGCCTCACCGTTGCATCGCTGTCGACGTACCAGTGCGAGACCAGGAGCGCGCGGGCGCCTGCATAGAAGAAGGCGCGCGCGAGGCCCGAGAGCGGCTGGGCTCCGGCCTTGGCTCCTCCGGCCGTGTTGCAGGCCGAAAGCACGACCCAATCGGCGTTGAGCTTCAGTTTCGCCACCTCGCTGGCGGTGAGGAGCCCGTCGTCGGCGTCGGTTGCCTTGTCGGGAGGCGTGAGCAGCAAGGCTGGCTCGGCGCCGGAGCCGAAGCTCTCCGTTTCTCCGGCCAATAGGCCGTGCGTGGCGAAGTGCAGCACGCGATAGTTGGCGAGACGGCCCCCATCGCTGAGCGCCTTTACGGCCGTCTCGGTAGCTCTCGATCCGAGGACGACGTCGCGCTCGTTGGCTCCGAGGTCCCGTGCAACGGCGCACAGCTCATCGGCGGTCTCAGGCAGCGGGCTTTGGCGCCGCAACGTGTCGGCATTGCCGAGCGTACCGCGGAAGAGCTTCGCAAGGGCCTCCAGAGGGCGCCATCCCGCGACACGCGGCAGCGTTCGCTCCTTGCTCTTGGAGCACGTCTGCTTGGCCCAGGCCCGGCGGTCCTGCCCGTCGCTGCCGGAAAGCAGCGGATTGCCGAAGCCGATGAAGGCGCTGGGTGCTGCCTTAGCCTGCCGCGTGCTGCGCAGCGACGCCAGGCTGGTGACGGAGGGAAGGACGACGGTCGCATGACTCTTGGCAAGCCATGCGACATCCGCGTAGCGGCGTGCATCCGCCGGAAATTGCGCGGTAGGCTTGTCGGTGACCAGCACCGAGAAGGGCAGGGCCGACAGCGGACCCGACGCTGCGATCAGCAAGCGCTTGCCCTTGATGATCTCTTGGAACGGCGCGAGCAACGCATCGTAGAGGGCGTGGGCCCGGACAAGGTCGAACGGCAGCGGGTCGCCGGCTTGGTACGAAATGCCGAGCAACGACCGGCAACTCCCTTTTCCCTCGAGCTCCCAGGCCGTCGCATCGAGCCCACAGCGCAACGCCGACACCTCGCGGGCAAGGTCCGCCTCGCCGGGCGCCACGAGCTCCCAGCGCGACCTCCTGCGCGGTGATCACCCAGACCAGGCTCTGTTTGAGGCGGTTGGCGATGAAGACCAGCGCCTCCTGCGGCGCCAGCAGGGAGCGGGCCCCCGATATCGACAGGGGCTGCGGGCTGGCGAGACTGGCATACTCGGGGAACTCTTTCGCCAGGCGCGCATCCAGGGTGTCGAGGCGGCCAACAATGGCCCCGAGCCGCTGGCGCAGGGCTGCCTCCTTCTGGGCATTGCGCTGGGCCGGCAGGGCGGAGAACTCGGCGGTGAGGCGCGCATCCTGCGCCTGCCATTCGCTGGCGAGGTCCTGACGTTCCCGCACGAGAGTGGCGAGCGCGCCGGTGCCCGAGGAGAAACGTGCGGCCATCTGGCCGAGCGCCGCACCGGCCTCCGAGTTCTGCGCGCGCTGTGCCATCTGGAAAGCCGCATCGCGCAGCGCATCGGCTTGCGATGGATCCGCCTCGGTCAGACGAAACGCGGTGACCGCCTGCAGGAGGAACATCTCGGCCTGGCGAATGACCCGTGGCTGCTGGCCGCGCCTGGCAGTACCGGTGCCGGCACCGCGCTTCTCCACTGCAATTTGGATGGCCGAGGCGCGTTCGAGCGCCGCGTAGGCCTTGCCCCAATCCTTGCGCGTGAAATGTACCATGCCCAGGCCAGCGAGGTTGTCCGCATAGGCAGTGCTGTCTTGTCCGCTCCGCTCATTGGCCGGCAGGGTGCGCTCGAACAGGCGCTCCGCTTCGTCCGTCTGGTCCTGATCGAGAAGCTGCATGGCCAGCGACGTGACCATGGTCGTGGTCATGATGTGGTCGGGTCCGAACATCTGCTCACTGATAGCGAGAGCACGGTCGATCCAGGGGCGTCCCTCCTGGTGGCGTCCTTGCGACTGGTAGAGAAAGGCCAAGCTCTGCATCAGCTGGACGTTTTGGACGCCCGCAACCGTACGGTCGAGGCCGGACGTCTTGTCCAGAATGGACAGCGCACGCTTCAGGTGCAGCTCTGCATCCGCGTAGCGCCGCTGGCCTCCATAGAGGTTCGCGATCTCGGACAGATAGACAATGAGACCGGGATCGTCGGCACCGAGCGTCTTCTCGGCGATGCTCAACCCGCGCAGCAGGAGGGGCAGGGCCTCCTCGTTTCGATCCTGCAGGCGATAGAGGTGTCCCAATCCCTGCAGTGATCCCGCCACGCTCGGGTGCTCGTTGCCGTAGGCGCGCTCATTGATGGCAAGGGCCCGCTTGCGGGCTGCCTCGGCATCGGCGAAGCGGTCCTGGAAGGCGTACATGGCGGCAACTGCCTCCAGCTGGGTCGCGACATTGGGATGGTCAGGGCCGAACAGGCCTTCGGCTATGGCGAGCAGGCGCTCCGCCACCGCCGCTGCTTCATTGAAGCGGTTCGACAGCTGATAAAGTCCGGCCAATTGGAGAAGGGTATACATATGGGCGATGCGTGCTTCGAGCGCCGTCTGTCCCGACTTCGCGGCTTGCTCGTGGAGCGTCAGTGCCCGCTGGAAGGTGCGCTCGGCGTCCGTGCCGCGGCCCTGATTGAGCTCGATCTGGGCCAAGGCGCCGAGAACCTGGGCGATCTCGGTCGGGTTCAGGCTGGCGTTCTCGGACAAAGCCAGCGCGCGGCGGATGTTGAGCTCGGCGTCGGCGTATTTTTGCATCGCCGACTGGATCTCCGCGAGGCTTCGCAGCGTCGTGGCGACCGAGGGATGCCCAGGCCCGGCCATCCGCTCGCGCTCGGCGAGGATGCGCTGCAGCAGCGGCTCGCCCAGCTCCGGCCGCCGGCTGAAGCGGTAGATGCTGGCAAGGGTATCGAGCAGGCCGAGCACGCTCTCGTCGCTCGGCCCCAAGGCCTTCTCGCGAATCGCCAGCGCCTGCCCGTAGATCGGCTCGGCTTCCGTGTAGCGCGACTGGAAGAAGTAGTTCGCCGCCAACAGCTGCAGAGCGTCGGCATACTCGAGACTGGTCTCGGGGTGTCGGGCCTTGACGAGAGCGACCATGCGCTCGGCAAGGGGCAGCGCATCGGCATATCGGCCGGCGTTGTGGAGCTGCGTTATCTGGCGTGCGAGGCTGGCAGGATCAGCGGCGCTCTGCGCCGCGAGAGGCGTGAGGGATGCCATCCAGATGGCGATCCCGCACAGGCCGGGGAGCGCCACTTTGCGCCAAAGCGCTGATCGCATGCCCATATCTCCGTTGCCGCAAGCCGGGCAGGCATCGTGGGGTCGCCGGATGACGGGACGAAGGCGGATAGGAGAATTCGGCGTCTCCGCCAGCCGAGGGCTGTACTGGCCACAGATTCATGTCACTCTGGGGCTGATCAGGCCCACCATCCGTCAACGGAGGCGCGCATGGGCGCTCAGTCGGCTCAGGCCGCCAGCATCGACCTGTCGGACAACGCCACGTTCGCCCAGGGCTTCCCGCACGATCACTTCACCTGGGCGCGCGAGCACGCGCCCATCTACTGGCACGAGCCAACGGCCGTGAGCCCCGATGGGGAGGGGTTCTGGGTGATGAGCCGGCACGAGGATGCCATGGCCGTCATGCTCGATCCGGTCACGTTCTCCTCCGACAAGGGCGGCGGCCGCGTCGCCGGCGGCACCGCCCTCAAGGACGAGTACCAGGCCGGCAAGTTCCTCAATTGGGCCGACGATCCCCGCCACAAGCGGCTGCGCAGCCTCGTCAACAAGGGCTTCACCAATCGCGCCATCCATGCGCTGGAGGTGGAGCTGCGCCGCCGCACGGTGGCCCTGATCGATGCCCTGCCCGAGAACCAGCCGTTCGATTTCGTCGCCTGCTTCTCCCGCGATTTGCCGCTGCAGGCGATCTGCCTGCTGCTCGGCGTGCCGCAGGAGGACCGTGCCCAGCTCGCCGAGTGGGTCGATGCGGGCGTCGCCGCGCCGACGCCCGAGATCATTGCCAGAGAGTACGCGCAAAAGCTGCGCGACTACGGCGCCCGCCTGATCGCCCGCAAGCGCAACAACCTGACCGACGACATCCTGTCGACGATCATCGAGGCGCGGCTCGAGCCGGAGGAGGACGGCAGCGCGGGTGGACCGCTCACCGACGATGAGCTGCTCAATTTCTTCATGCTGCTGTTTGCCGCCGGCGCCGAGACCACGCGGAGCGCCATCGGCGGCGGCCTGCAGGCCCTGATGCAAAATCCCGAGCAGCTCGATCCCCTGCGTAAGGCTGGCATTGCCGAGATGCGCACCGCCGTCGACGAGATCCTGCGCTGGACCACGCCCTCGATCTACAAGCGCCGCACGGCAACGCGCGACGTGAGCTACAAGGGCCATCCCATCAAGGCCGGCGACAAGGTCACCTACTGGGAGATGTCGGCCAATCGCGATGCGGCCGTGTTCGACGATCCCTTCCGCTTCGATATTGCCCGCTCGCCCAACCGCCACGTGGCTTTCGGCTTCGGCGCCCACGTCTGCCTCGGCGCCAGCCTCGCGCGCATGGAGATACGGCTGGCCTTTTGCCGAGCTGCTGGCCCGCATCGAGACCTTCACGCCCGAGGGACCGATCGATTGGATGCCCAACAACCGTCTGCTCGGCATTCGGCACATGCCGCTGAGCGTCCGGTTTCGCACAGGGCACCGCACCGCTGCCTGAAGTCCGGTGGGGCACAGCACGCGTCGCGAGCGCCGCGTTGGCCCGACGCTCGGGACCCGATCAGACGTCACGCCGTGATCGCGCGATGGAGATCGGCGGCGTCGGCGGCCTTGCGCAACCTCTGCAGCACCTCGGGCTGTCGCAGCCTGCGCGCGACGGCTGCCAGCGCATTGAGCTGCTCGAGCTGCGAGGAGGCGGGCAGAATGAGCAGGAACACGAGGTCGACCGGCTGGCCGTCGATGGCGTTGAAATCGATCGGGCCCTTGAGCCGCGCAAAGAAGCCATAGGGCTTCTTTGCCTCGCGCAAGCGGGCATGCGGGATCGAGACGCCGCCGCCGATCCCGGTGGAACCAAGCTCCTCACGCTTCTCGAGCTCGGCCGCGATGGCTTCGGCCGGTAGGCCCAAGGCCGCTGCCGCCCGGCCGGCAAGCTCTCTCAACAACGCGGTCTTGTCGGCAGCCCGCAGGTTGCAGGCAACGTCGGAAGGCGCGAGAAAATCCGTGATCTTCATTGCCGTTCCGGGCTGGCGCCATTGGCAGGGCTAGTCGGGCGCGCGCAGCCGATAGCCAATACCCGTTTCTGTTACGATGTAGTGAGGACGTTCCGGGTCCACTTCGATCCTACGCCGCAATTGCCGAACATACACCCGCAGATACTGCGGGTCCGTCGGCTCCTGCCAGAGCTCCTGCAGGAGGAAGCGGTGCGTCAGGACCTTGCCGGCATGCTGCACGAGCAGCCGCAGGAGCTCGTATTCCTTGGGAGACAGCCGCACCTCCTTGCCCGCAACCTTCACGATGCGGCGCACGAGATCGACGCTCAGATCGCCCGCGCGCAGCACCGGCCGCTCCTCGTGCACCTGCAGCCGATGGCGCAGCGCGGCCCGCATCCGCGCGAACAGCTCCTCCATGCCGAACGGCTTGGTCACATAGTCGTCGGCGCCGAGGTCCAGTGCCGCGACCTTGCCGGCTTCGTCGCCACGGCTGGAGAGAACGACGACGGCGCATTGCCTCATCGAGAATGTTACCGAAGAACTTCCCGCCGATGACTGGGGCGGCGCCACCGAATTGGGTCGGTGGCGCCGATGGCGGGGACGATCAGCATGGGCGCGCGGCGCGAGGTGATGGCGGCGGTGGCGGAGCGCTACCGAGTCGGCGGGGCGGGCGCGAGAAGGGGCGGATTCTCGACGAGCTGTGCGCGATGACGGGCTGGCATCGCAAGCATGCGGTGCGGGCGCTGCGGGCCAGGTCGCAGCCGGTCGGACCGAGACCGACGCCGCGCGCAGCGCACGCTACGACGCTGCGATCAAGGACGCGCTGATGGCGCTGTGGGAAGCGTCCGACCGGGTTTGCGGCAAGCGGCTGAAGGTGATGATCCCGACGCTGCTGCCGGCGCTCGAGCGGCACGGCCGGCTGACAGCTCGACGCAGAGCGAGCGCGCGCTGGTGCTGTCGGTGAGCGCGGCGACCATCGACCGGCTGCTGGTCGATGTGAAGGTCGCGGCAGCGGGCGGCCGGCGCCGTCGCGTCGGGTTCTACTCGGCGATCCGCCGCGAGGTGCCGATCCGCACGTTCAACGACTGGAAGCGATCCGCCGCCGGGCTTCTGCGAGATCGACATGGTGGCGCACGGCGGCACGTAGCGTCGCGGGCTCGTTCATCCAGACGCTGACGATGGTCGACGTGGCGACGGGTTGGACGGAGTGCATGCCGCTGGTGGCGCGCGACGGCGGGCTGGTCGTCGAGGCGATCAAGCGGGCACAGAGCCTGTTCCCGTGGCTCATCCGCGGCGCCGACTTCGACAACGACAGCGCGTTCATGAACGATGTCGTCGTGCCCTGGTGCCGCGCGCAGAAGATCGAGGTGACGCGCTCGCGCGCCTACAAGAAGAACGACCAGGCGTTCGTCGAGCAGAAGAACGGTGCCGTCGTGCGCCGGCTGGTCGGCTACGGCCGCTTCGACGGCGTCGAGACGGCGCGGGTGATGGCGCGCCTTTACGCGGCGGCGCGCCTGCACGTGAACTTCTTCCAGCCGTCGTTCAAGCTGAAGGAGAAGCGGCGCGAGGGCGCGAAGGTGATCAAGCGCTATCACGCTCCGGCGACGCCCTACGAGCGCGCGCTGGCGCATCCGAAGGTGCCGAAGGCCATCAAGCGGCGGCTGCGCGAGCACGTATCGCACGCTCGATCCGGTGGCGCTGCTGGCCGAGATGCGCGCTGCCCAGGACGAGCTCGGCGAGCGCATCGACGCGCGTGGCATCAAGGTTGCGCGCAGACGTCCCGTCCAGGCAGCCTTGCCGATGCCGACCGACGCTGGCGACTTCGCGCGCACGCTCGGGACAACGCCGCTCGATCCGGCCGATGTTGCGGACGAGCCACGTGCGACGCATCGCAAGCCCAAGCGCCGATACAAGACGCGGATGCGCATGCCCTCGAAGCTCGATCCGCATCTGGCCACGATCGAAGGCTGGCTCGCGGCCGAGCCGCAGCTCACGGCCCTCGCGATCGTCGCGCCGGCTCGCCGAGATCGATCCGAGCACGTTCGGCGACAAGCAGCACTCGATCGTGCAGCGTCTCCTTCGATCGCTACGACGTAAGGCGGCTGAGACTCTGCTCGCAGCCGTGGCCGAGCCACCGGTGACCGCAGAGATCGATCCGCCTAGGGCTGTGGACGGCGCTCCGAGTCGAATGCTCTCCGCCCCGCCCACAGCCGCTCCGCTGGAGCAAGTTGCGCCGAGAGCTTCACGCCACGCCTGTCGTCCGACCAAACCCGACAGGCCTCAGCCGGGTAACATTCCTCCGTGAGGCAATACGGGGGGTCAAATTTGGACGCCGATAGGGG
>CAWIRV010000015.1:0-15124 GCA_963838645.1 uncultured Parachlamydiaceae bacterium
GGCATTAAGCGGGGATTACTTTGTCTCTTTAAACTCAACTTTTTCCCGTATCACTGGATCATACTTATTTAAAGTCAGACGATCAGGTGTATTGCGTTTTATTTTTGGTTGTATAATAATAAAAGTGGCTTTTTGAGCTTTTCATTTTAATAATTTCACGTTTGCTAGCCATGACTGAATTTAGTCAATAAATTTTTCGCAAATTCAACTGTAATAAATATACATATACTAACTTAAAATAGACTTTAGCTCAATATTTATGTTGCTTGTTAGAGAGAAGTTCATTAGAATTTTATAGTAGCTTCTGCACCAATATAGCCTGCAGAATCTAGTCGATAATGGTGTGGATGGTGGTTGTTGTAGTTAGCAACTTTAAATAAACCTCCAAAAGTATATCCTGCATGGACATTAGCTGTTGTTAGATTATCCTCATATTTGATTGCTAACTCAGCCCCCTTATTTTCATAGCGAACAAGGAACTT
Organism: uncultured Parachlamydiaceae bacterium; assembly: GCA_963838645.1. GTDB lineage: Bacteria > Chlamydiota > Chlamydiia > Chlamydiales > Parachlamydiaceae > CAWIRV01. The sequence continues at coordinate 483 of CAWIRV010000015.1, forward strand.
TGGATGGCTTTCACGATGTCTAACACGATAGCGTACATTAAAATTGCGCTCAGCTAATGCAATGGTCCAATGCTTGCTGAGAAGATATTCCAATGAGATATTAACAGGATAAACGAGATTTAATTTCCAACGGTTTGATAGTTTCCAATCAAAACCAACGATAGGATAAACTCGATCCATTTTCATCCCTGCCTGTGCAAAAAAGCCGACATGTACGCCAATATGCTCACAATATTCATAGCGTCCCCATAGGATGAGATCGTAACAAGCATAGTCTCCTATATTCCTACCTTCATTGGCATCGAGATGAATGGCCACTTGGCTTTGCCAAAACCAACGACGTAAGCGGTAGGAAGATCGGCAAAGCTTAACGTCACAGTATTAAAATGATTTTGCTTAAACCAGGGGTTATTTTCCCATGTGATAGATGTATAAGTATAACTAAGAGTTGCATTAGCTCCTTCTTTGTAAGTAGGGCAATAGTAAAAGACTCCACCCAGCTCTGCTTCGCTAAGCCCAAAACCAATGCGGTCTTTTTTAAAGAAACCGTTTCTAATCTTAGATTTACCAATCACATCAGAAAAAGCAGAAAACATAAAAGGAGATCCCTGAGTAGGTTGGGTAATCTGTTAAGAGCCATAATCAAATTCATCGATATCGGCTAGTAATGGAAATGCAACTGTCATTAAAATTACTGCCAGTAATGGCCTTATATACTTATTTAAAATCACTTTTTGCTCCTTTTGTCAGATGACCGTCGTTTGAACCATTGTTCCCTTTGTATTAGCATAATTTCCTATTAAACTGATTTTTGGATTTATTTCTTTCTCTTTAAAGAAAGGGCAAGATCTAAAGAAACGTCTTCTCTAATAATCAAGGAAATAAACGGAAAAATTAGATTATTAACGCAAGGATGTCGTTTTATATCTCCAAGAGTGAGGCTTAAGTGAAATTTTTCTCCATCTCCTGGCTCCTTTATGAGAGACTATGTGTGAAGCCCATTGCGATAAGCTTCTACAATGACCTGTGTTTGCGTATCGGTGGCTCCCAATTTTAACAAATCTGTGATTAGCTCCGTCACATTTGCATCTTCTACATTGACATGGGTTGCTTGGTATTGTCTTAATAAAGCTGTATCCCATTCATTAAAACCGGGTCTGTTTCTTGATCTATTTCTAGACGATCTTTTATTTGCCTAAACTTTTTGATAGCTTTATTGGCAAATATAAAAGCATATTCCAAATCTTCTTTTTTAAAGGGTGTTCCTCTGAAAGGACAAACACATTGCTTTTGCTCTTCAATTCTTTCTTCAGAAAATCCTGACTCAATCAAGCTCTGAACTTTGGCCCAAGCTATATCTAAGTGTTTTTCAATTGCTTCTTTGTCATATACATGACCATTGGGAGAATATACTGGAATGAGGGGAATATCCTCCGTGATCGGGCAGATGGCATTTTGCCCAGCGCTTGCAAATCAACTTGATTGGCTTCATTCTCTTCGATTTCTATAGAGTAGTTTTTTATAAAGTTTAAGAACAACTCATACTGTTCCTTTGTAACTCCATTTTTCCATTCGGCAAATTCGGTGCCTTGAGCAATTCGAACGGAAAAATTTTGTCTTGCACACTTAATGCCCATAATGGCACCTACTGTGCCGCCAATGGCCGCACCAGCTGTGGTGCCTCCAGCAGCCAATTTGACACCAAGTACCACGTTCTTTGTGACAATTCCCACCATTAATCCGGCCGCCCCCCCAACAAGGAAGCCAATGCTGCCACCTATAAATGTCGCTTTTGCCACGACCTTTAAAACTGTTTCAGCTTCCACTCCACATGTTTTTAAAATAACCCATGTTCTTGTTTGAAAATTACACTTTTGAGTTAAGAATTCATAAACGTTAATATTGTATTTGCGCGCAATTTGCTCTGATTTGGCATCTATGAGATGAAAGGCCACTTTCTTGTGAGCTATTTCTACTTGATGTAGTGGTCCTGAAAGAGGATAGTGGTCAAGGATTGTTTCTGGTGATAGGGATATTGCGTTCATGTATATGTACTATTCCATTCTTGTTTAATTTTGTTAATAATAGATGTTCTTTTAATAATCACTGCTAGAAAAAAAGCTCCCGTAGCGACTAATGTCGAGAGCGGAGTGAGTAAAAAAAACAAGGCAGTCATTGTTGCTGTAGCCACAACACTGATTACCTTAACTTTCCCCCAATGCTCTTTTGCCATTTCGACAAAAGAAATCTTAACAAAGTTGCTTACCTTGTATTTTTCACCTATAGCATTGAATTTTTTTAAGAAATCGTCTTCATACAAGTTCTTGTCGTCGTTGATCTCCCTTGAAAATAGGGTATTCCATTCAGCATTTACTTGAGATACTTCAATAGGATATTGATGTTGTATCTGATAACATTCTTTTCCAGGCAATTGACCCCATATATAACGTCGAGCCTCCTTCATGGCAAAAGACTCCTCCTCCCGATAAAGATGCTCCGGAGTAATGTATGGCAAGAAGCTAACGGGAACATAGGCTATGTAGTGAGGTGTCTGATATTTAAAATGAGGATCTAATTTGGAGGATCGCCCTTCGTTTATGTCTTCATCTGTAATGTGAAGCATAGGAAACGGAAGAGAAATGGGATCATGGTTGAGCATCTTTTTCCATTCGGATAATTTTTTTTTTACTTCTTCAATTGGAAGAGGTACATGAGAGGAGATAAGATTATTCTCAGTTGAATAAGAAGGAACTGTACTGATGGGATTCATGATTTCTTTTATTTTAAAGTTTGTGAGATTATTGAGAGGTTAGATATGTCTTACCCTCTCTATTTTATGTTAAACTGATGAAAGGCCACTTTCTTATGAGCTATTTTTACTTGATGTAGTGGTCCTGGAAGAGGATAGTGGTCAAGGATTGTTTCTGGTGATAGGGATATTAAGTTCATGTATATGTACTATTCCATTCTTGTTTAATTTTGTTAATAATAGATGTTCTTTTAATAATCACTACTAGAGAAAAAGCTCCCGTAGCGACTAATGTCGGAAGCGGGGTGAGTAAAAAAAAAACAAGGCAGTCATTGTTGCTGTAGCCACAACACTGATTACCTTAACTTTCCCCCAATGCTCTTTTGCCATTTCGACAAAAGAAATCTTAACAAAATTGCTTACCTTGTATTTTTCATCTATAGCATTGAATTTGTCTACGAAATCGTCTCCATACCTTTCTCTTTATCATTGATATCCTTAGAAAGCAGTGCATGCCATTCGTCATTTACTTGAGATACTTCAATAGGATACTGATGTTCTATCTGATAGCATTCTATTCCAGACATATGACCCCATATATAACGCCGAGCTTCCTTCATGGCAAAAGACTCCTCCTCCTGATAAAGATGCTCCGGAGTAATGTATGGCAAGAAGCTAACAGGAACATAGGCTATGTAGTGAGGTGTCTGATATTTAAAATGAGGATCTAATTTGGAGGATCGCCCTTCGTTTATGTCTTCATCTGTAATGTGAAGCATAGGAAACGGAAGAGAAATGGGATCATGGTTGAGCATCTTTTTCCATTCGGATAATTTTTTTTTTACTTCTTCAATTGGAAGAGGTACATGAGAGGAGATAAGATTATTCTCAGTTGAATAAGAAGGAACTGTACTGATGGGATTCATGATTTCTTTTATTTTAAAGTTTGTGAGATTATTGAGAGGTTAGATATGTCTTACCCTCTCTTAGATTTTATGTTAAACTGATGAAAGGCCACTTTCTTATGAGCTATTTTTACTTGATGTAGTGGTCCTGGAAGAGGATAGTGGTCAAGGATTGTTTCTGGTGATAGGGATATTAGGTTCATGTATATGTACTATTCCATTCTTGTTTAATTTTGTTAATAATAGATGTTCTTTTAATAATCACTACTAGAGAAAAAGCTCCCGTAGCGACTAATGTCGGAAGCGGGGTGAGTAAAAAAAAAACAAGGCAGTCATTGTTGCTGTAGCCACAACACTGATTACCTTAACTTTCCCCCAATGCTCTTTTGCCATTTCGACAAAAGAAATCTTAACAAAGTTGCTTACCTTGTATTTTTCATCTATAGCATTGAATTTGTCTACAAAATTGTCTCCATACCTTTCTCTTTTATCATTGATATCCTTAGAAAACAGTGCGTGCCATTCGTCATTTACTTGAGATACTTCAATAGGATACTAAGGTGAATTTTGTGAAAAATTAAAGATTGTGTCAATATAAAATTTATTTAAAATAAAGAGAGCCTTTTCGCAAAACTCTCTATTTTAACGTGAATAGGGGTTACGCAGTTAATGAAGACTTTGGAAACCTTAAATAGGTTCTAACCGCTTCTCTAACAATATCAATTTTGGCTTTAAACCAAGTTATGCCAGTTTGGAATCTTTCAGCTCGTAGAGAAAAAAGAATATGATTTTTCTGAGCTTTTTCTTTTCTGACTTGACATTTCTCACAAAACTGTTTGATTCCTCGATGATACTCTTCAAAAAGAGCTGGCAGAACAAGGAGTTCATACGCTTGCGATTTTCGGTTCGGTTGCAAGAAATGAAAGTACAGCTAAAAGCGATGTAGATATTCTGATTGATTTCGACTCCAAAAGAGGTTTATTTGCTTTTGTAAGCCTAAAAACTTACTTAGAAAGTATTCTTAATTGTGAAGTTGACTTGGTAACTAAAAATGCCTTACACCCTGATTTAAAACCACAAATCATACGTGAAGCAAAACATGTCTTCTAGAGATTGGCGTTTTCGAATTTAAGATATTTTGAAAGCCATTCAAAAAATAGAGGCCTACATTGAAGGTATGACGGCTAGTCAATTCAAAAAAAATGAGCTTGTTATAGATGCTGTAGTTCGAAATTTAGAAATTATTGGCGGAGCAGGCAAAAATATTGCGCTAACTACGAGACGCCTCTATCCTGATATTCCTTGGGATCAGATGAATGGAATGCGCAATATTTTAATCCACGAATATTTCGGTGTTGATGTTGCAACAGTATGGCATACGGCAAAAACTCATTTAATACCTTTGCGTAACTCCTAGTGAATTTGAGGTGTCAACCTCTTGAATTTACATGACTTTAAGTGTGGTATTTAAGACTGTGTTTCCGCCAGCCATTCTTTGCAGCTCTTGCTGTCTAGAGATTTGATCGAGATTCCGGACACTTGTGAAAGTACGCTCTTCCTTTTCTTCTTTTAAAACTTGTAAATGGTGGTGAGCCTGAGCAGCAACTTGAGGAAAATGGGTAATGCAAATCACTTGATGCTGTTGCCCAATTTCTCTAAGTTTATCACCGATAATCGTCGCTGTCTCTCCTCCAATATTTGCATCTACTTCATCGAAAAGCAAAGTAGAGGTTTTTTCTCTGCCTGCTAAAAGAGTTTGAAGAGCTAAGAGAATACGAGAAATCTCTCCTCCGCTTACCCCTTCCTTTAAAGCAATCTGGTGCTCTCCTTTATTAGGTTTTAAGAAAAATTCCACCTTATCATCGCCTGATGTCGTTCTTTTTTGTGGAGTGATAATTATAATGAATTCCGCTTTAGACATATTTAAAGATTGGATTTGTTGAGTCAGCGCTTGTTCTAATTGGATAGCCACACGTTGTCTATGAGCTGTCAATTCTGAGGCGAGTCGCTGGGTCGTCTCTTCAGCATTCTTTAATTGTAGACGAAGCTCCTCTATTTGAATATCAGCATTCTCTAGATGAACTAGTCTGGTCTTTGTCTGTGATTGATAATCCTGAATATCTGTAATAGTGGCTCCATATTGTCGTTTCAGGCGATTAATTAAAGAGAGTCGATCGTTGATGAAAAGAAGTCGTTCTGGATTATTCTGAATGCGGTTATGATACTGACGTAGAGTATGAGCAATTTCTTGCAGCTCTAATAAAGCATTCTGAAAGGCTTGTGCTGTTTCTAAAAGGGCCCGATCGAAGGATACGATGGAGTCTAATATAGCCTTTTGACGATTGAGAATTGTCAACACTGCTTGACGTTCTCCAGATAAGGCTTGCTGGACCTCTTTGACTTTTTCAGATAGCTCATTAGCATGAGTAAGAGTGGTATACTCAGCAAAAAGTTCATCATCTTCTCCTTCTCTTAAAGAGGCCTCCTCTAGCTCTTCCAATTCCCTTTGGCAAATGGCAATTTCTCGTAAACGCTGGGCTTCTTGATGAATCAAGGTATTCAGCTCTTGCTTGAGCCTATTTTCTCGATTGAAGCTTGTGTGATAGACTTGGACCTCTTCTTCTAAATCTCCATAAAGATCCAAGATTTTACGATGATGATCTAAAGAAAAGAGGCTTTGGTTAGCATGTTGTCCAACAACTTGAACAAGATAAGAGCCTACTTGACGCAGTAAAGAGAGTTGTGCCACTTGGTGATTGATAAAGATCCGACTCTTGCCAGATAAAGAGATCTCTCGACGGACGATTAATTCTTGACCCAGCTCATGATCAATACCGGCCTCTATTAAATGCGTAAGAAGAGAGGGTTGCTGATCAATATCGAAAATAGCCTCCACAATTGCCTTATCACAGCCTTTTCGGATAAGACTTATGTCAGTCCGCTCTCCAATAGCCAGACTGAAACCATGTAGAATGGCAGATTTACCTGATCCTGTTTCACCTGTTAAGATATTTAAACCTGTACTAAAAAGGATGTCTACTTGTTCAATAAGAATAACATTTTGAATTCGTAAATATTTAAGCATAGAGGCATTAGTTATCGTAAGTTTGAGATAATAAAGTTTGGAGTTGGCCTCCACTAATATCCATTAGATAACCATTTGGATTCCACTCAGGAATAAAATAAACAAGATTCTCATCAACATAGGAAATAGGATTAATCACAAGATCTTCGGCTCCTCTAAATCGGTAAATAATTATTTTCTCAATATCAGGCTTTTGAATATCTCCTGTAAAATCGGTGATCTTGACAGAATGATTTAGCAGATCAATAAGCTGATTTTGTTGGGCAAAATTCAAAGTATAAAGTAATTGATGATGCTGAACAGCTATTCCGCGTATTTCATTATATTTTAAATAGGTTTCTGGCCCCTCATGTCTACCTAAAAGGGGGGTGAGATTGAAGAAAAAAAGGATCCCTATTCCCATCAGGGTCATCATTATTAAATAAAAAAATATACGATTACTCATAGCTTATAAATTGGAAGTTAATTGATCTGTTTGGTATTGCCTAAAATGATGTCAAAAGTTTTAAAGTGTTGCTTACAGACTTGAAGTAGCTTTTCTGGCCCCCATTTTTCTAAAATCTTTTTCCCTATGGCAATCGTTGCTGAAGAGGCTCCTTTAGGAAGTGGAATCCCTATTTCTTGGCCTAATTGATCTAATCCTTTTAAAAAGGTTTCTCTTGCTAAAATGGATGCTGCTGCGACAGCCAAATCTTGTTCAGCTCGATGGCGTTGGCTCAAGTGAACATCAAGTTTTTTTTTCTTTAAGGCACTTTGGACAACCCATTCATCTGCAAACTGATCAATCAATACCTCTTGGCATCCCGACTTTTGTACAAGTTGCTCAATTGTTGTGGCATGTCCCCAGGCTAAAAGGCGATTTAAATTTTTAAACTCAGCATAGATCTGATTATATTTAACAGGATTAATTTTAACGATATGATAAAGGAACTGATTTTTGATCTTAACTGCTATTTGATGAATTTGAGCATCTGATATCGCTTTAGAATCACGTACACCTAAAGCCTGCAATTGGGCGAAATCATCTCCTTTAGCATGGACGCCTGCAATACATAAAGGGCCAAAAAAGTCACCTTTCCCTGACTCATCAATTCCGATACGAGAGGTAAGATCGACACCTACCAAAGGATGGCTAAATTGAAAAGAGCCTAAAATTTCTGGTTCTAGATAAAACTCAATAAAAGCTGCTTTCTCTTTACCCTGCACCACCATTTTGCCTGATTGATAAAGTGTGCAAATAATCCCTTTCTTCTTAGCTGAAAAACGGGTATGAGCCGGGGTATAAATCTCAAATCCTTGTTCTTGAAGATCGGCTAAAAGTTTATCTGCTAGCTTAAGATCTATAGTGGCCACAAAGGTATGAGAGGGGGTAGGCAACTCTTCTAACATAAAATAAATTCCTAAATTTTAATCCAATATAGTAGCATAAGAACTAGCTAAATATCTATTTGATTCAACTAAATTAAAAAATTTGTCATTTCAACTGGAATTTAGGACAAAATCTAATCCCTGTTATATGATGACACATTTTTTATTTAAAGGTTTGTCTCGATCTGTTTTATGTATAGAGTTAAAATTGTACAAAGTATATAAGTACTTCTGTTGAAAAACAGAATTGCCTAACACTATACGAGTAAACAATTGGATTGTATTTGTACAAAATTCTATATTTGGTTTGCCATGTTGGATAGTAGTGAGCTTTGCTCCTGTTTTAATATCCCAAATATGTAATATCCCATTTTTGCTTGCTAATAACCAATTTTTGTAGGCCTGAATAGTGCTAAACCAATTATTGAAAGAAGGAGTAAAAGCTGTAAAATGGTGAATTAAGGTTAAATCTTTTATGGTATCTTTGAAGATTTTAACTTCACCCTCATTACCTAGAATAGCCAAATAAGGGCCATAGTGAGTTATGCCCCGAAAATCAACCCTAAAAGAAGAGTCAGATAATTGCTTTACAGTGCGACTACTTTTATGAATGGCAATCACTTCTTCAAAACCTCTATGATATGTCTGATAAATAATATAATGAGGTGTATAATGGAGATTCCAAACTTCTCCTAAAGTTGAGATATCTATAATTGTCTCTAAGCAACCTGTATTTGAATTCAAAATTTTAATTTTTTGATGATAGGCTATTATGATCTCTTGATCATTGCTTTTCATTTTTGCTGAAGATATTTCTGCCTGACTTTCTGCTACTTGGGGAACTATTTGCTTTGTGCATTGACCTGTTTGAATATCAAAACAAAAAATTTTATCTTGAGAATTGAGAGCCACCCATGTCTTATTGTATAAATCCGTGCAGATGATGTCAGAACTGTGTACTGATTTTAAATCAATCTTAATGATTTTTTTGGTGGACCAGTCGTAGATAATGTAAGTTGAAGGGTTGTTATAAGCAGGATAAATCTCTAAAGGTGTATGATTCTCTAAGAGCGTAAAATCATGGGATTTGTGCCAGGCTTTATAAGAGGGAGGATACACCTTCACCTCTGCACTGGCTTTCATCCAATTATTCATAATTTTAAATCTTTCCTTCCAAGAGTTTTGATAAGGCTTAGCATCTTCTAAATAATCTAAGCAAAAACGTTGCCATATTCCGTCTGTTTTGTGTGCTTTATTCCACTCTTTAGAGACTTGCGCTCCATTAGCTAAGTCTTTAAGATCTAAAAAGGAAAATATATAAGTTAAAACCCTAGTATCTATGGTATGCATGCGATTAACACCTTTAAATTAGTCATTGATTTAATTATACACATTTAAGGTGAAAAATTGGCTTTTGGACAATTCCAAAGCCAATTTTTCACCTTAAATGTGTACAACAAGATTTCGCCGAAACTTCTCACTTTGAACTAGGATGAGTATATGTGAATTTGTCAGATGCCTACTCTAGGTGATAGTAGATTGAGATTTAATAGGCAGTAGTATATAAAAGGAAGAAATTTTTTTGAGGATAAGGAGGAGAAATTGGACCGAAGAAAAGGATTCGCGGATGTGGAGTTAAACGCGATGACACAAGAGATTAAAAATATCGGAGAATCTTTGCAACAGCGTCGTAAGGAGATGAATCTTTCTCTTAAAGAAGCAGAAAATGCCACTTCTATTCGGATTGCTTACTTGCAAGCTTTAGAGGAGGGGGAGATGAGTAAATTAATTTCTCCTGTGTATGCTCAAGGCTTCTTTAAGCAATATGCGACTTTTTTAGGTATGGATGGTGATCGTATCGTGCGCGAGCACCCTGAAATTTTTAATCGTACAGAGGTTCAAGACTTTGCCTATGGAATTGGAACCCTAGAGGTTAGAGGCAAGCCGGGGGCGGGTATAAAATGGTTTCCAAATGCTGTATGGATTATTCTGTTTATTTTGACTTTATTAGCTGCTTGGTATTTAGCCAAATACTTTGAGGTGGTTTAGTGTCCGATTACAACTCTTCTCGATTGCCATCTTTACCGCTCTGGCTTTATACTTTTTTTTGTGGAATATGCATGGGAACAGCAGATTTAGTTCCTGGTATTTCAGGCGGGACTGTGGCTTTTATGATGGGTTTTTACGATCAGTTATTACAAAGCATTAAAACCTTTAATCGTTCCTCTTGTAAGCTCTTTTTCTTAGGTCAATGGCGAGCTTTTTTTCAAACAGTGGCATGGAAATTTCTCTTAAGCCTATTAATAGGCATTTCCTTCTCTTTCGCTATTTTAGCCAGCTTTTTTCATCATATTCTTGGGCATGAGATCTATCGAGCTTATCTATATTCTTTTTTTATGGGCTTAATTTTAGCCTCTTTTTTATTTTGTATTCGGCAGGTGCAAAAATGGAACGGGCTTTCTATAGCAGGTCTTCTTTTAGGGGCTATAGGGGCCTATTTATTGACAGGAGCTATTGGAGTATCAGATTCGCAGGGGGAATACGCGATTAAGATCCAATTAGATCACGCTATGCCTCCTTTAAAAAACTACGATCCTCAACAAAAGCTACTTACTCAGCTGTCAGAAGCCTCTTTAGGGGCTCTGTTAACAAAGGGAATAGTAAAGCCCGATACGCTTGTGTATGATATCCAAGGCAAACCCATCGGACTTATCTCAGATTTTGCCATCTCTTATAAAGCTTATCCCATTGACTTGTGGATTGTTTTCTGTGGGGCCCTTGCGATTTGCGCTTTACTTCTACCAGGGATTTCAGGAAGCTACTTATTAACCTTAATGGGTGTTTACCCTGTTATTATGAGAGCCTTAGCCGATTTTATTCAGGGGATAAGGGTAGCTTCATTCGATCGTGAAGCTTTTTATATTCTGTTAAGCTTAGCGATCGGGATTCTAGGGGGCGCTCTCTTATTTGCTAGATTTGTGAGCTGGCTTTTAAAGTATTACTCTAATATGACTTTAGCTGTTTTGTCAGGCTTTATGATTGGAGCTTTACGCTCTGTTTGGCCCTTTTGGTCCTATGCCTATGCTTTGCTTCCTTTGAAATTGGATAAAGGACCACAACTGCTAGTGGTTGATCCCATTTGGCCATCTATATCGACCCCCTTTTCTTGTGCTGTGTTATTAGGATTGGGAGGTTTTAGTCTTATATACTCATTCCAGTTGAAAGCTGGAATTTCGGCTGCGTCATCAACGATCAAAGATGAGCCCATATGAGCTCATATGGCTCATCTTTGATCGTTGAATCGTGAGAGCTTTCACGTTTGCCCAAATTGCAGCTTTCAACTGGAATGAGTGTGGCTCAGATCAGGTGAGTGAATAATTCACTTGATATAAGAAAAGTCCGTGGGCAGGCGCTGTCATGCCAGCCTCTGAGCGTTTGCCAGATTGTAAGATTAAAGGGATTTCCTCCTTCTTGATTTTGCCTCTACCGATATAGGCAAGTGTTCAGCCAAATTACGAACCATTTTATAAAGAAATTGATTCCCTTTGATACAAATAGAAAGGCGTTGGTTCTCTAATTGCTTGATATCAATTACATTGACTTTACGGATAAAATGAGAATAAAGAGCATGTTTTTTCACATTACAGAAAGAAGAGAAGTCATGGCTTCCTATCAACTCATAAGCTGCTTGGCGCATCTCCTCTATTTGCAGTGGATAGGGATAGTGCCAAGAGTAGAATCGATAATGGGGAAGGTCAGCTTTTCCATAGCAGATGTAGTAGTGATATTCTTTTTCTAGACAATCTAGGGTAGGATGAAAAGAGGAAGGCATTTTCTCTGCAGAAAGAGCAACAACATCTTTAGGTAGTAAACTATTCAGGCTGATCAAGAGCCGAGATGCAAGTCTAGCTGAAGTTTAGAGGTAAAAAAGTTTACAACTTGACCCCGAGCATGGACTCCAGCATCTGTCCGGCTAGCCGCTTGCAGAGGTGTGGCATGTTGTAAGATTTTCTCTAATACTTGCTGAAGAGTAGACTGAATGCTAGGACCCCATAGGTGTCTTTTGCCAGCCTCGATAGGCTTGTCCATCATAAGCCACAATCAGCTTAATATTTTGCATACCTTTTATATCGCTTGCGTTTGCATAGACCAAAATGAAAGAATTCCTTCCAAAAACCGCTGAACAGCGATCAAAACAAGAACCATCCCAATAAGCCTTTCACAGGCTGTAAGACCACTTTGACCCAATAAACGTTTAATGGGATGAGCAAAAAATAATACCAAAATTGAGATGAACCAGGCAATTAAAATGGCTGTTAGCATAACGGATTGGGAAGGTTCTAAATGAGCATATAGCATAATAGTAGCGAGAAGAGCGGGACCCACAATAAGGGGCACTGCTAAAGGGAAAATAAAGGGTTCAGCCTTTAGGTAAGTTAGCTCTTGGACTATCAGGAGCTGTAAAAAGGATCTTAATCGCAATAAGAAAAAGAATAATCCCTGATGCTAGATAAACCGTCGTCTCTGATATCTCTAAAAAATGAAAGAAGTATTCTCCTAAATAATTAAATCCCATCATGATCACCAAAGCGATGAACATTTCACGAAAAACAATCCATTTTTGCTTTTTAGAGTCAAGCTCTTTAACAAGAGAAAGATAAGAAGAAAGATTTCCTAATGGATCCATAATAAGTAAGAAAACAAGCGTCACATTAAATAAAGACATGATAACAAACTCCTCATCATGAGCCTGAAAGAACAGTTAAGAATAAAGCAAATCCTTTGACGATCATTTCAATGGCAACCATAGCTAAAAGCATTCCCATGAGTTGTTCTAAGGCAGCTAATCCCCGCTTGCCTAAAAGCACTTGGAGGTAAGGAGCTGTAACAAGAACTCCCGTGATCCCTATCCAGGCAATTAAAATAGCAAATAAAATTTTTAATTGATTCGCCTCTTGTTGCGAGTAGAGCATAATCATAGTCAATAATCCTGCTCCTGATAGAAGTGGAGTTGCAATCGGTACAATAAAAGGAATTTGCTTGGTTGTTTCAGATTTTGTCTCTGTTCTGTTTGAGAAGATCATATGCAAAGCCACAATAAAGAGGATCACTCCTCCGCTAATTCTCAATGCAAAGTTTTGGATATTTAAGCATGTTAAACAAGTTTCACCTAAGAAAAGAAAAAAAATAGCCAAAATCATCGCAAACATCGCTTCACGGAAAAGAGTTTTTTGCTGACTTTTGAGATCTTGATCTTTAACTAAAGCCACAATAGTTGGAGAATTTCCAATAGGATTGGTGACAATAAAAAATATCATTGCAAGCTGGAAGATAGACACGACTCACCTTAGATATCTTATCATGATTTAATCAACGGCCAATGAAAATAAAAATTCCTGCAACCAAAGCCAGCAGACCCATGACTACATTTGGAATGCCTAAATTTCCAATTAAGATATTAAGGCCTGTTAAAATCAAGAAAATTGCTAACAATAAATGACCTATTCTAGTTGAAATACCAAACATTCCATCCTCCTTATTAAAAATGAAAACGACAAAAATTCTTTGATAGATTTCAAAGGAGATATAATTTTGTTGATAATCATTATCATAATGAGGATCTATAGTTAAAAGCAAGAGGTAATCCTCTCCACAAAACTATCTATTTTTTTCTTGTATTATACATATCTCTTTGTTAAGTTTTGGGATTTTATAGCAGAGGAAATAAACCCAAAACTCAGGTTAGAGGCTAGGTCTCTGCCCTTTGTAGAGTAAAAATCGAATGAAATGTGGTAAGCAAGCTAGGATTTATGAAGATTTGCCAATTCAATAAAGTTTAGCTTTAACTTTTGAAATTTTCCTAATGGAGGATAACATGTTTACATTTAAATGGTTACTAGCTGTTTTTTTAATTCCATTTTTCTGTAGAGGAGAGATCAAAATTGCTATTATTGCAGATTCTATAGGTGTGCCTTATCAAATCGCTGTGAATCACAATTATCCTTCCATTCTTCAAAAAAAGTACAGAGAAGAGGGAATGGATGTCCGTATCCTTAATGATCAGCATAGTAGGTTCCACAACAGCTAGTGGCCCTTCTCGGTTAAAACAACTGATTAAATACGATAAGCCTGATATTTTAGTTATTGGTTTAGGTGCCAATGATGGAGCCTCTCATCATTTATGTCGAATCATTGAAAAGAACTTAGCAACCATGATTCAAATGGCTCAGAAGTATAATATTAAGGTTTTATTAGGTACCATTGATTTACATGCTTATGAATTTGCTATTGATATAAGATATAATCGCCAATTTAAACATCTCTATAGTCGTTTAGCGAGGAATCATTCTTTTACTTTATTTCCTTATCTTCCTGAGTGCTTTATTAAAAATTTTTCTTATACGATTGATGGGGTACATCCTAATGAAAGAGGACATGAAATTTTGGCGCTGGTGATTAAATCTTATACAGATCCATTCGTGCAAAAAATAGAAGAAGAGAGAAATAGACCTCATGCTTTTGCTTTCATTACTTC
>CAWIRV010000016.1:0-21323 GCA_963838645.1 uncultured Parachlamydiaceae bacterium
TCACTCTTTGTAATCGTTCCGAAAAGGCCACTCAAACACTAGAACAAAATCAACACATCAAAGTTTTGGACTGGAATCATTTAGCAGAGTGGCATCATTATGATTGGATTATTTTTGGAACAAAATCTCCTCATTATTTGATTAAGCATAAAGATATTCCCCAGTACTCCATAGGGCGAAAACTCATTATAGATCTTTGTGTTCCACGGAATGTAGAACCTAAAATTGGTGAAGATCCCAGGATGACTTTGCTAAACATCGATCAAATCAATCAACTATTAAAAATCCGTACTCAACATATGAATGAGATTCTGGCAAAAGCTGAAGCCATGGTGGCCTTATCTACTTGTGATCATATCACTCGTTATATTCAAAAAGAACAATCTAAAATTACTATATTAGCTGTTACAGCATAAGATTGAGATTGTACCAAATAAATAAATTTTCAATAGACTTATTGTGAAATCTCCCTTATTCTGAATTTTTTAGAATTTTTTGAGAGTTGTAAAGAGCTAAAGCGAATACTACGCGAAATAATGAGGAAAAATATCTCTAAGGATAGAGAGAAAGACTTCAATAATAATTAAACAAATAATCGTCCACTCTAAGCGACTTGAATGTTGGTGATTAAGTTCATTGCCTAACATCTCGAAAAGCTCATGAACAACATCTAAGCGTTGATTAAGTACTTCTACTCGCGTCTCAATTTCTAAGTAATTAGCCGTCATGGCATAAAAGGGTTCAAGTTCTGAATACTCCCAAAAAAATTCAGGAGTATCTAAAACATCAACATGTAGGTTAATAGAGTTTCGCTCTATAAATAATTCTCCCATCTTACGGCGAATTTCCTTTCTAGAAAGAGGAATACGACCATGTTTGGCTAAATCTTCAGGAAGATGTTTTGTTGGTTAAATGTTCTTCTCAAAGCGTTTTCAAATGCTCCTAATTTAACAGACTGAGCAAGACCATGAGAAATAGCTAAATGCACCAGCACATCATCATTAGGAAGAATGATTTCATCTTCAACAATCTTGGATGTATCCCCTATAGTGAAAGTAAACTCATCTGTTTCTATTTCTTCCAGAGGCTGATGCTCAAAATCTTTTACCTTATCTAAATAAGCATAGCAACTCTCTTGCGAAAGACCCCAACATACTGTAACTCCATAAGGAAAATAAAAAACATCCCCCCTTATTTCTTTTTCTTGAACAGGAATATGAATGACATCACGAAAGAGAGTAGGCTTAAAAGATCCTTTCAAATTATCATATAATATTTTTAATTGATAAGATGTAGCAGTGCAGTAAGCTCGACAATCCATAAAGGCCTTTAAATCTAAAAACATGAGACAAAAAGAAAAATAACAAGAAGGAATATGCGAAAGAGGGGACTTGAACCCCTACGAGGAAACCCTCACTACCACCTCAAAGTAGCGCGTATACCAATTCCGCCACTTTCGCTTAAAGAAGTAATATCATAACATGTTTACCGCATACCAGGCAACCAGATTCTACTTTTTTTACATATTCTGTGATGGCTGTTTTAAATAAATAATCGAGTTAAAACTATGGTTAATAAATGGATAGGATCTTTCTCTTTTCAGCTTCTGCGTAAAATGAGTTAAGCATAAATAGTATCCTCAAATAAACTTTTCACTTTTAATTTAAAACCTAATGGTAAAATCTGTTGAGCTAATTGGTTATAGCTACGACAAAGAGCAAGATGTTCCACTAATTTTAATTCTTCCTCATTAAATCGCCCTGTCTTTGACAAAGGAATGAATGCAAGAAGTCCTTCATGTTTTAGAATTTTTAAACGAAAACTCGTGGCTAAGACCCAAGGATCAAGTACAGAGGGGAGCTTTCCTAAGTAATAAATGAGCAAATGGTAGAGCTGAGGAGCTGCTTTGCCTATGCACTGTGATAGCTGAAGTGCCTGCAGAAAGTCACATGAAGCCTCAAGCCGACATAACTGTTCCCTAAGAGAGAGGTAAGATTGTAAAAGAAGGATGTTTTCACAAGCAAAAATTTCACTTGTTTTTTCTTTATAAATGATCTCTACGTGCGTTAGAGGCATATACAATCCTCTCGCCTGTCGTTTTTTCTTAACTCCTTTATAAAATAATTTGAGAATACCTTGATCTAAAGTAAATAAAGTCAAAATTTGATCGTGATCTCTAAAACGAGTCGTGCGTAAGATTATGCCTTCTGTGCATTTCAGCTCTATAGTCATGAAAAATAATTTTGTTTGAACTGATAAGTATTTTATAAGAAGATTATTATAAGCTTTGACTTATAAACTGACGAGTTATATATTCTCTATAATTGAAATTGAGAATTTTTATGAATCTTAGGATAGTTCAGAAAAATTCTCATTTTGAACTATAGAACTTCTCTTGCACCGATAGCTCAATCGGATAGAGTACCCGGCTTCGAACCGGGTGGTTAGAGGTTCGAGTCCTCTTCGGTGCACATCCCAGGACACTTCTCTAATTGGGAAGTGTCCTTTATCATTTTAAACGGCTCATGCAACGTTACAAACAGCTTTTTATTTTTCAATTTTAAGTTCAATAACTCTTGAAGATTTCCTGTGCTCTATGAGCAAGACTTAGCATCATATTCGCTATCAATCAAGGCTTCTTATTTTTTCGCTTGGCACTACTTTTATTTCAGTGATACAATAGTGACTGCAAAGGTTTATTGTTGTTATTTCCTAGTTAAGTTAGTCTGGTAATCAGGTCCATATAACCGATTTGATGAGGTGTTTATGAGTCGCAAAACTAAAGCCTTAGAATTTGCCAACGAGGGATATAATATTAAGATTACGGGACGGAATGTACAAATTACTGATTCCATGAAAAACTATGCGATGGAGCAAATCTCTAAAATAGAACGATTTAGCCATCGCATTATTGATGTTAATGTCATTATGGACATTCAAAAGCTAGATCACAGGGCAGAGATTATCGCCAAAATCGATCACATTAAAATCACGAGTCAAGCTATTAGCAACGATATGTATGCCTCTATTGATAAAGCAGTTGATAAACTAAAGGCTCAATTACTACGTTATAAAACTAAAATTCAAGACTATCACTCTAGAGGAATCGTAGCAGCTAACAGAGGAGCAAATATTCCAAGTCAAAAGGAGGAAGAAGAGTTCGACTTAGAAGAAAGCGATTTCTTGATTAAACCAAAAGAATATCAACTCCCTAAAATCACCAAACAGGAGAGACTTCCGATTAAGACATTGACGTATAATGAGGCATTATTCAAATTAGATTTTTCTGACAATGCTTTTTTAATATTTAGAAATGAAGAAGATCAAAAAATTAAAATTCTTTATCGCCTCGAAAATGAAGATTATGGGGTGATTGAACCTGAAATACATGAATAAAACAGATCAAATTTTTTGCCCAATCCGACAAATATGGGTACTTGCTCAGCCCGAAGAATGCGTTAGGCAATCTCTCATTCAACAGATGACCCAACAATGGGGTTATCCTCTTGGGGGTCTTGCTGTAGAGAAGGAATTACATCAAATGCCACATTTAAGTTCTTCCCCTCTTCCACTTCCTAAGAGGCGGGCTGATCTTGTATTTTTTGCTAAAGGTACCCCTCCTTATGATAGTCTCTACCCTCTCTTATTAATTGAATGTAAGGCTGTCAAATTAACTTCTAAAGTCATTCGTCAGGTAATAGGTTATAATTTCTATTTGCAAGCTTATTTCATAGCCCTTGCCAATCAAAAAGAAGTTCTCTTAGGTTGGTATGACCAATCTCTTCAAAATTTTTCTTTTATTCCTTATATTCCATCTTATCAAAAACTTTTAGCTATAAGATGTTTTAACTAAAATTCTTCTTATTAAAAAATAAAATTGATCATAATTAATAAATCTTTACTCTGTCAAATTTAACATGTTAAAATAGAAATAAAGAATAAAAACATTGGTTATAAAAGAATAAGGAGTAATTATGGTAGAAAGAAATCCAATGGTCCATATTTTAGATCAAATGGGAGATATACTCAGACGGATACAAGAATATAAAGAACCTATTTCAACAGACCTCACACCAGAAATATATAAACAATTTGAAGAATTAGAGTGTGCTTTGAAATTATTTGAAGAGCTCCATCAGCAGCTTTTTCAATCTGCTCAAATTGATCGAGAAGCCCTAAAATTGAAACCTTTGGAGTCTTTTCAAATATCAGAAAGGGATAAGACTCTTTTAGAGCGAGCTAGACAAATTGAAAAAGATGCACGGGACTTTGAGAGGCAACTTTCTCTTGCTATTCATAAAACAAGACAAGGACAACGGACAAAAACGATAGGAAAGAAGCAAGTAAAAAGTCACATAAAAAAATCTAATTTAGACAAAAATAAGAAAGGTTGGGTATCTCTATAATTTTTAAGGCGAGTTCTATACTCATTCCAGTTCAAAGTGAGAAGTTTCTTGAATTCAAATGGTTTATACATCGAATCTATGCTAATTTTTATAAAGTATAACCTCAGTTTAAGTTAGGAAGATGAAAAACCAACGCAAGCGACTGAATCAGAATTTAAATTTACTACAAAAAATAAATCCTAAACTTGCTTTTCATCTCTCTTCTACTGATCCCGCTGACCTAGAATTTTGCCAAACTCAGCAAAACGAGTTAAACCTAAAAAGAACTTATAGGAGTTCCGTCTACTATTACCATTCTCAAATTTCTGCTTTAGGGGAAGCGGTAGCATGGTTTCAAGGATTAAATTTACATCAAGCAACAGTGTTATATATCTATGGAATAGGTCTAGGGTATTATTATGAAGCAACCAAGTCTTGGTTAAAAAGTAACCCTGATCACGTACTCGTTTTTTTAGAACGGGATTGCAGTGTCCTTTATCACCTGTTTGAAACTGAGCGAGGAACAGAGATTTTAAAAAATCCTCAGGTCCACCTCGTCTATTTTAGCAATTTAGATAAAGATAAATCTTTATTTGAAGAATTAGCCTGGAGCTATCTCTTCTGCCCCTTTATTGTCTCGTCTCTAAAGCTTTATCAAGAAGAAGACCCTCAAGGCTTCTTACAGCTATATCAACGATTATCTTATGAAGTAGCAGAAAAAGGGTCTTTTCTCAATGAATACCTCTCGTATGGAACCGGTTTCTTTAAAAATTTTTATCTCAATTTGCTTGAACTTCCCTACTCTTACTTAGGTAATGACCTATTTAATCAATTCAAGCACATTCCTGCCATCATCTGCGGCGCAGGCCCATCACTAAAGAAGAATCTAAGTATCTTAAAGACCTTAACAGATCGAGCTCTCATCTTTGCAGGAGGCTCTGCTTTAAATGCCTTAACTCATCAAGGTTTAATTCCTCATTTTGGAGCAGGAATTGACCCCAATCAAGCTCAATATGAACGTATACAGAAAACCCATGCTTATGGGATTCCTTTTTTTATCGCAATCGACTTTTCCATGACGCCCTCAAGCTGATTTCAGGACCTCGTCTCTATTTAGCAGGCTCGAGCGGCTACAGCATCGCAAAATGGTTTGACGAGCAACTTGACATCGATGAGAAAGAGTTAGAAGGAGGACGCAATATCGTGAATTCTTGTATTGCGATTGCTTGTGCTTTAGGATGTAATCCTATTATTTTTGTTGGTCTTGATTTGGCCTTTACAGATCAGAAACAGTATGCAGAAGGTATTATTGCTGATCCTTCTTTCTCAGAGAAACAATGCTTGCAGCTTACCGATGTCAATGCTCAGCCTTTATTAAAACAAGACATCAATGGTCAACCAATTTATACATTATGGAAATGGATAGCAGAAGCGAAATGGATCTCTCAATTTGCAAAAAAGCATCCAGAGGTCATGTTTATTAATGCAACAGAGGGAGGATTGGGAATTGAAGAGATTCCTAATCAAACTTTAAAGAAAGTTGCTCAACAACATTTGCAACAGACAGAAAACTTAAAAGCACGTATTCAAACAGAAATTCAAAAACATCCTCTCTCTTACATTAGCCGACAACAGATTGTTGACCTCATGCAGACTCTACAAAGAAGCATAGATCAGTGTATCACCTATCTTGATATCTTAATTAAGGAGTTAGAAGAACTAACTGAAAATATTAAAAACAAGAGACCTGTTCCTGATACAGTTCAAACTTCTCTAAGTATGCTTACAACCATGCAACTCGAAGAAGAGATCGGTTATCAACATCTATTAAAAACATTTAGATATGCTTATGCCCGTTTTCAGTATCGTCAAACTCAAAGCCTTCAATCACCTAGACATAAACTATCTAAAAAAAAACGGTATTTAAAGAAAATTGAGTTAGAGATTACTTGTCTAAATTTTTTAAAACAGACGGCTAAAGTAAATAGAGATATCATTATCCAAGCATTAAATACCAAGTCTTAAGCGAATTAGCTATAAGATTAATAGTAAAAGCTTATAGTCAATATTAAGAATCTTAGCCCTACTATACTCATTTCACTTGAAAGCTGCAATTTCGGCTGTGCCAAAGCCTCGGGCTTCAACGATCAAAAATAGGTCCATATAGTAATATGGACCTATTTTTGATCGTTGAAGCCCGAGGCTTTGGCACAGCCGAAATTGCAGCTTTCAAGTGAAATGAGTATAAATATCTCCCAACGCTTATTAGCACAAAAATTCATTCTACAAATTCCTGTCAAGATGATGCTTAAGCCATAAGGCTAATTCTTTGCATCTCCTCAAGCTTGCTTGAATCCCCTCCTCAAGCAAGTGAAACGTTTTTTCTACGACGTTGATATAGAGCTTGATTTTAGGCTCGGTACCAGATGGACGAATGATGATTTTACTCCCATCCTCTAGCCAATAAACCAGGATATCAGCACTAGGTAATTGCAAAGAGTCCTGTTGACCCGATTTTAAATTATAACGGATCAAAGTGAGATAATCTTCGACCATCCTAATAGGAATATCAGCAAGTGTTTCTAAAGGATGCTCTCTCAATCGATGCATATGCTTAGAGATCTGCTCTCTACCCTCTTTTGTTTCGGCAAAATTTAAGGATACGAGATTCTCTTGGTAAATACCATATTGATCATAAAGATCATATAATCGATCGACTAATGTTTGGCCTTGCAATTTTGCTTGCAGAGCCATCTCACAGATGAAAGCAGAAGAAAGGATGCCATCTTTATCTCTGACAGATGAGCCAAACAAATATCCCAGAGATTCCTCTCCTCCAAAAATAAATTGGTCTAAAGCAGATTCTCGTTCTCGAATTTTAGCAGCAATGTACTTAAAACCTGTCAAGACATTAAAACAGGGACGCTGATAACGTTCACAGATAGCTTGAAAGAGCTCCGTAGTTCCAATTGTTTTGACAAAAAAAGCATGAGAAGGGAGACGATTCTGCTGAGTGAGGACTCGACAAATATGTTCTAGGCAAAGAGCGGCGATTTGGTGTCCTGTGAGTCTCCAGGCTTTTCCTTGATGAGAACAGGCCACTCCCACACGATCTCCGTCTGGGTCGGTTGCAATTAAGAGATCTGCTTGTCGAGCAAGCATTTGATCAATTCCTAATTGAAGAGCGGCTGGCTCTTCAGGATTCAGAGAAGCAGTCGATGGGAAATCCCCATCAGGAATCATTTGTTCTGCAACAAACGATAATTGATGAAATCCCCAGGCTGTCAAAACTTTTGGAACCATTGTCATACCTGTTCCATGTAAACTCGTATAGACAATCTTAAGTTGATGGCCATCCCGCTGATTATCAGCAGGTAAATGCTGCAGTGAGATAGCCATTTTTAAATAAGCTTGATCCAGTTCTTCTCCAATTTCATGAATGCTAGGATGAGAAAGAGAAGAGACCATTTTGACCATCATTGGATCAGTGATTTTAATAATTTCTGCCATAATGGCTACATCATGAGGAGGTACAATTTGGCCTCCATCAGACCAATAGACCTTATAGCCATTGTAGGCAGGAGGATTATGCGAAGCAGTAATCATAATCGCAGAGATACAATGCTTGTAACGGCAACCAAAAGAAAGAAGGGGCGTAGGACGGATCTCCTGAAATAAATAGACTTGAATCTCATTGGCTGCTAATACTTTGGCCGCCTCTTCGGCAAATCTCCGAGAGAGATGACGAGAATCATACCCAATCAAAACAGCAGAATCTCGATCGGATAAGGACGGTTGCTTAAGGATATAATGGGCAAGCCCTTGGGTAGCCGCTCGGATGGTATATACATTCATCCGATTTGTTCCCACTCCCATAAGACCTCTGAGTCCTCCGGTACCAAAAGTCAAATGGGTAAAAAAAGCATCTCTGACTTGCTGAGGATCCTGACAAAGCAGAGACCGAATGGTAGTTTTTGTTTCCTCATCATACGGCCCTTCTAACCATTGAGTAATACGTTGTTGAGTCGCGAGGTCTTCCATATTTCTCATCCTGGAGAAGAAGCAATCACTTCTAAAACTTTCACAGTAAATCTTATATTACCAAATTCATCGATATAATTTTGTTGTTCAACAAAGCTAACAAGGGTATCTAAAAATTCTTCTGCCTGGTCAGGAGGAATACAGGCCATATGAGGAAGCATCGCTTCAATAAATTTCTTATACTCCTCGCGTGAAAAGATGTAAGGCCTTTCTACAACTTCTATCTTTCGTTTCGTGAATTGGGTCTCTAGTAAAAGCTGCTCATACTCATTGGCCGTCCAGATACGACCTAGTGATTGAAATCCCTGAAAGAAGCGAGACCATGGTGGCAACACGCAAATCTCTTGCAAAGCTGATCTCAGAACGGGATCGGGACCAGGAATAGCTAACAGGATTGTTCCTCCTGGCTTAAGCGCTTTCTTAAAGCATAAAAGAGCCTCCTTTTGCTTGGGTTCCCAATGCAGGCAAGAAAAAGAGGTCACTACATTAAATTGATAACGAAAGTTTAGCTCCGATGCCTTGCCTATCTGAAATTGAATACGATTGCCCTTAGCGAAGTGCTCATTAGCAAAATGGATCATAGACTCTGAGGGATCGATGCCTATTGTTTTCCCTTTGGGAACTCTTTCATCCGCTATAGAACGTGTAATTTCACCTGGTCCACAACCAACATCCAATACCTCATCTGTCTCCTTAAAGTCATATTGTTTGATGAGCAGCTCAGCCACCATTTTCTGCTGCCCTGAGTGATGATAATACTTCTCAGCACTCCAAATAGCCCCTTTTGTTGGTTCAAGAACATATAAACTGGGTTCTATCTTATTGACCATATTTTCTTCCTAGGTTGTTTGTGATCTCACATACTCTTGTAATTGTTCAGAAGTTAGCTGAAGCTTATTTAGCCAAAGATTAAGCAGATTTGTTGGCAACACATCTAATAATTTAATAAATTCTACGAAAGGACTTCTCTCAATCAGAGTGATCAGATGCTGCATTTGCCGATCTAGCTCGATGAGCCGTTTAGCGTAGGGACTTCCTGATTTAGATAACTTATATTTGATCATATCATCTACGAGCTCTCTAATGGCATATGTGGAAATAATCATGATTTCAAGAACGGAAGTAATTTTCATGTAGGTCCTCATATTGCCCTCAAAGTAATCCTCAGATACTTGTAAAGGACCAGCATACGATAAGCTGATCGTTGCAAGGCCTACAAGCTGCAAGCAGGTCCTTAATTTGGGTGCAAGAATAGAGGCTACAGTCTTCTTTTCTCTGCCTCTCAACACATTAACGACATAATCATATGTCTTAATACAACTATTCACTAAAACCTTGGCACCTAGGTAAGCATTGCAGGCTGTGATAATCCCTGCCGCTGTGTAGCGTAATGCTATGTCATCTGTCAACTCTCGGCTAGCAGAATAACCTAATGTATAAACAAAATAGAGCTGAGAACAAGCTAAGAGTAAACCAGCTCCCTTAGCCATAAACCGTCCTCCACTAATCAAAATAGAATCAGGTTGAGAAGATGGAAGAAAATGAGAGCATAATAAGAATTCAAAATAATTTTTAACATTTTCTTTCGGTAAGTTTTCCAAATGGCCAATATTCCTTAACTCTTCTAAATAGGTCATCCCAATCGTCTCTTCACTGTGAATGATGACAGAACAGTGATGTTGTATGCATTGAATGACCTCCTGTTTCAGACTATAAATTTTTCGTTCAAATGCAGAAAAACGCCTATGCTTTAAAATTTCTTCGGTTGTCAGAAACAAGGAATAGATCGGATAAGCTGAATCAATAGAGAGAAGAGCAATAGGGAAAAGCACATTTTTATCATTATAAATGTAAGCGATATAAGCGGAAGGAACTTGTGCAACCATTCCAATGGCTACAAGTGCCGTTTTTAACAAACCTTGTTGACAAGAAGAGAGTTTGGATTCAATAAGACATTTTTCTTCCTTAGAGATAGATGCCATTTCAGAATTAACAACCTTTAAGAGGCACCACGAGATCAAAGATCCATAAGAGACCGTATTGCCATACACTAAAACAATTCCATAAGCCCTATTGTCTCCTGCATATTTGAGAATGACCTTGACAACTGTTAATCTAGCCAAAAATCCCCCTAGGGCCGCACAACTTTGGAGAGTCCTTTTTGCGACTTTATGTGCTCGGCTCTCAGCGCTGGGTATCCCTTCAATCACTCTATCGTGGATATAAGTCACAAAATTCGATTGATTAGGTTGGACATCCGTTGTTAGTGACCGATACTCATGCCGTGGAATGGACGCAAGAATAATAGGGATATTCTCTCCTACAGAAGACATATTTCCTCTTATGATTGAACTAAAAATTTTATTAGTATATACTCATTCCACTGGAAAGTTGCAATTTGGGCAACGCGAAAGCTCTCGCGATTCAACGATCAAAAATAGGTCCATATACTCATATGAACCAATTTTTGATCGTTGAATCGCGAGAGCTTTCGCGTTGCCCAAATTGCAACTTTCCAGTGGAATGAGTATAGATTATATAAAAAATAAATTAATACCAAGATGATAAATACAAGAACGATCGTTTTACTGGGATTTATCCTTATCTTAGCGGGAATTGAATTGGATATTTTTCTTCCGACACTTCCTATTATGCAAAGAGAGCTGAAAGCAACCGATGCAGAAATGACATGGATAGTATCCATCAATCTTTTAGGATTTTCCCTCTCCACTTTCTTTTATGGGTTCTTCTCCGATTCCATTGGAAGGCGTCCTATCCTTCTTCTCGGCCTATTCCTTTTCTTCTGTGGTAGCTTAGGGTGTGGCTTAGCCTCCACTTTGGCATCACTCCTATGGGCTAGATTCATTCAGGGGATTGGATGTGGGGCCCCCCTGACTGTCTGTTTCACAATGATTTTAGATATGACAGAGAATCGAAATAGAGCTGCGGCCTATATTAGTTTATTCAATAGCTTATTAACAGGGGCAACAACGCTTGCTCCCATTGTAGGAGCTTATGTTGGAGAACGGCACTCATGGCAAGCTAACTTTCTCTTGCTAACTATTGGCTCTTTACTGGCTTTGTTGTTAGCATGGTTTTTTCTTAAGGAGTCATTGCCTTCTCCAACAAGGTGGCTATGGAAAGAGGTGTGGAATGATTATCTTTTTGTACTTCGTTCCAAAAAAGTCTGGCACCTGGGGATGATCCCCATTCTCATGTATAGCGCCTTGCTCATTTATCTTGTGAACTTTCCTTTAGCCGTCTCCTCAAGCCTCATGGATATTAGAGCCATTGGTTATTTGCAAGCGTGTATCATGTTAAGCTTTGTGTTAGGTAGCATCATCGCTTCCTACCTTATTCCCAGATTAAACTTTTACATTATTTCAAAGATTGCTTATCTATTAGCTTGTGGAGGAGGCCTTTTACTCCTTCTTGGCTCTTACATGGTCCCTCAATCATGGAATATCTTGACCCTTTTTATGGGACTAGTGGCGGCTGGATCAGCTTTCATTATTGGTTTATATATGGGTGAATCCCTGAATGTTTTTCCAAAGATGAGAGGGATTTCGACAGCAGTCCAAGGGGCGCTAAGGCTATCTTTTTCTTCTGTAATGATCTTCTTATCTGGCTTTTTAATTAACCATCATTTTTCCTATGTCATCCTACTCATATACTTATGCATTTTTGGATCTTTATGCTTGTCTTTGATAAATAAGGAAGCTCCCGAACGATCTTAATTGAGGAGATAAAGTTGAAATTAAGCTTAACACATTTAAACTCTTTGAGGCGTTACCATTGGAATAATCTTATTCAGCAAGATAGAGAAGAGCCTGATCGCTGGTCGAATCAAGTTGTACCTATTATTCCTGCTTCCCAATATCCTAATTGGAGACAAGTATTAGATAAAAGCCCTCTTAAAAAAGCTAAGGATCTATTTCATGGCATTATATGGACTTTACCACATCTCTTAGGAGTGAAGCTTTCTCATAGGCTTGCATGGTTCGAATCTCTTTTGAAGATAAAGGGCAGCAATATCTATAGAGGTATTTGTTATTGCCCAGAGAGCTTTCAGCCTACCTTTCTGATTACAGACCCCAACATCATTACCGCTATTCTCATGCATGAGAGAAATGAGGTGGGAGAGCATGCTTTATTTAGTGGAGGTGTTCCCACACAAATTGCCAAGAAAATATTGGGGAATAACATTTTGACTTGTCCTGAAAAAGAACATAAAAATCTCCAACATTTTTCTGCTCCTCACTTTACTCCTCAAGCTGTTGCTTCTTACTTTCCAACATTTCTAAAAAGTTCCTCTGAACTGATTCAGAAGTGGCTAGCCAGCGGAGATAAACCTGTTAACATTTCAAAAGATCTTCCCATTTTTGCAGCAAGTGCCGTCGCTGAGAATTTATTAGGCTTTCAAGGATCTACCACTGAGTTATGTCAAGCCATGCACACTCTATTAGACATCAATCAAAAATCTTTCTTATTTCCAAAGGATCGGAAACGCTATGCTGAAGCCCTCAATTTTATCCATACGGCGGCAGAGAGCGCTTGTCATGAATCCCGGCCTCATTTTTTAAAATGCATGACAGAGGCAAAATATCAAAATGGTCAGTCAAAATTCTCTATAGCTGATGTAATGGCGATGGCTAAAATACTATTTTTTGCGGGCCAGGATTCTACTTCTAGCCTCCTAGCCTATCTTTTGTACACCTTAGGTCAACCTTCTTTTATAAGTTGGCAAGATAGGCTCTACCAGGAGTTTCAGCAAACAGGCCGTGATCCTTTAAAATTTGTTTTAGAATCTCAATCGCTTGATCATCTATTTAAAGAGGGATTACGTGTCTATCCTTCAGCCTTTACTCAGACCAGGGAAACAGTACAAGACTTCATCATTGACCATCGTTTCTTTATTCCCAAAGGATCCCTCCTTTACCTCCTCCATTATTTTTCGCAAAGGGATAGCAGGCGTTGGGGACTAGATGCCCATCTTTTTAATCCAGATCGTTTTAAAGAGCCCACATTAAGCGCTAAAACACATGGACCTCTTCAGTATTTTTCACTGGGACCTACGATTTGTTTAGGGAGGCACTTTGTCATGCTATTGATGAAAACCTTTCTTACGTATGCCATTCAAACAACAAGGTGGATCTCATGCTTGCCAAATCCTCATATTGAAGCTGAGATCATGTTGGAATTAAAACCTTATGTCAATATTCAATTTAGCCTGAGAAATCAAGAATGATGTTTTAATTAGAAACTAACATAAAGGAGATAAAACAATGAGCCAGATCTTTTTAACAGGTGGAGCAGGATTTATTGGAAGGTGCTTAGTAAAGATGCTAGCTGATAAGGGATATCACGTAACAGCTTTGGATAATTTCCGTTTCTCTAATCAACATCAGTTGTTTGAGCATCGGAATGTAGAATGGATTTCAGGTGATACAAGAGATTGGAATTTAGTCTGTTCTCTCGTTAAAGGTAAAGATGCTGTAGTCCACTTAGCGGCTCCCTCCTCATTCCTTATGCATGAAGAAAATGATTTAGAGGCCTGTCACTTTACTTTGATGGGATTCAAGACCGTCATGGAAGCTGTTCGCAGACAAGGCATTCCCAAAGTCGTCTGGGCAAGCACAAGCGCTGTTTATGAGGGTAACGAGGTTCCTTACCATGAAAATATGCTTCTTAATCCTCCAGATAGTAAAGCTGGTTGTAAGCTATTCTGTGAGCAAGAAGCCCGCCGTTACAGTGAAAGATATGGGATCACCTGTATTGGAATGCGGCCTTTTTCTGTCTATGGTATAGGTGAGCACACAAAAGGAGGGTATGCGAATGTGATTTCCCTATTTAGCTGGGCCATGCTTCACCATAAACAACCTATCCTATGGGGTGATGGCTCTCAAACAAGGGACTATATTTTTGTAGAAGATACCGCCCGTGCGTTTGTTCTAGCCTTAGAAAAGGATATTGAAACGCAAGAGTTAAATGTCGGCTACGGAAAAGAACATACATTTAATGAAGTGGTGGCTCTTATTAATGAGGAGTTAGGCATGGATTTAGCCCCTAAGTATGTTCCTGTGCCCATTAAAATTTATGCTCATCGTCTATGGGCTGATATGTCAAAGACTGAAAAAGTATTGGGTCTCAAACCTCAGATCAGTTTAAGAGAAGGCATTCGACGTGTTATCGATTTTACAAGGAAATTAAAAGACCCTCACACTCTCAGTGGCATGCAGAATTATTATCTGAAGCTTGAAAATCACTCAATGGCGACAGTTTAATAGAGGAATTTCCAATGGTAGCTCTACACCTCACCCAGTCCCCCTCTTTATCTGAATGTGCCGAAGAAATGAAATGGGAGGCTATTCGGGAGGAGTTTTGTTTAGATAGAGAGTATATTCACCTTTCTCTCTCCGTTATTGCTCCACACCCAAAAAGAGTCAGGGAAGCGATTCGCCAACACCGAGAAGGCTTTGATACGAATCCAGGAAAATACTTTATTAAGAAGAAGGATGAGATGAACCGTGCTGTTTTGGAGAGTGCAGCCCAATACCTTAACACTTCTTCTCAATGCATCGCTCTAACTGAAAGCACCACAATGGGCTTAGCAGTTATTTATGGAGGAATGAAACTTCATTCAGGAGATGAAATTCTAACAACCTATCATGAGCATTATGCCTGTTCTGAGGCTTTAAGGTTCTGTGCGAGGAGAAATAAGTGCTTACTAAGAAAAATTTATCTTTATGAAGACCCCTCGCAAGTAAATCGGGAGCAAATCTTAGAGCACATTATTGAGAATATCAGACCCTCTACACGTGTTATAGCCTTAACATGGGTTCACTCTTCAACAGGGGTTAAGATCCCTTTAGCAGCCATTGGAGAAACCCTAAAAATCATTAACCAATCCAGAAAAGACCACGAGAAGGTTCTTCTATGTGTAGATGCTTTACATGGTTTAGGGGTGGAGAATGTAAATGTAGAAGAATTAGCCTGCGATTTTTTTATAGCAGGCTGCCATAAGTCTCTTTTTGGGCCAAGAGGAACGGGCCTGATTTGGGGAAGTGAACGAGGATGGGAGAGAATTTATCCTACAATTCCCTCTTTCGATCTAGAGGTCTTTTGGCCCTGGTTTGAAGGCAATATTCCTGATTTTATCGCTCCTAAAGCCCGCTTATGCTCCCCTGGAGGCTTCGGAGCTTTCGAACATAAATGGGCTCTGCAGGAGGCTTTTTACTTTCATTTAAGTGTTGGCAAAGGGCGCATCCATCAGAGAATCCAAGAGCTTAACTCTTATGCAAAAGAGAAAATGAGAAATATACCGGAGATTAAACTATTGACACCTATCTCTGAATCTGTTTCTTCAGGAATGGTTTGCTTCATAATACCAGGAATCAATCCTAAAGATCTCGTCGATCTATTCGAAGAGGAGAAAATTATTATTGGGCAAACACCTTACAGAAATACTTGTAACAGGTTTTCTATCGGTATCTTAAATTGCTATGACGAAATCGATACAGCGATAGACTTATTAAAAACTTTAGCTAAGGGGAGAAAGACTTCCTAATAAGCAAGAAAGTATTTTTGTAATTACTCAGGTCATTAAATATTAAATTGACGAAAATGAAAAAGTTTCATTTTCGTCAATTTAATATTTAATGACCTGAATATTCAAGAAGCTAGGCAACAGAGGGCTTGTCCATTAAAAGCTTTTATCAAAGCAGAAAGGACGACTGTGCCTTTTTTCTTACATGTAGACATGTAGCTTCGAATGCGACAAAATATTTGAGCATAAGTCTTCGTGCGAAAGCACCCTGATATCTTCATTTTGACTTTCATCATGCGAATATCCCTGATTATTATCAAAAGGTACATCTTGCTTATATACTCATTTAACTTGAAAGTTGCAATTTCGGCTGTGCCAAAGCCTCAGGCTTCAACGATCAAAAATAGGTCCATATGAGTATATGGACCTATTTTTGATCGTTGAAGCCTGATAGCTTTCGCATTGCCCAAATTGTAGCTTTCAAGTGAAATGAGTATACATAAACATTAATGTCTGCCTTTTCCTATTTTTCAGGCGATCCAAAAGGCAAATTTCCTTGGGATGAGATTTTCTTGGTGGTCCAGTTTCATGAAGAGCTTGAATATAGCCCTCATTTATAATCTTATCATACCCTTGTTCAAATAACGAAATTTTGCAAGGCTTTAGTTGTCTCTCTTCCTTGGCAAGCTTTATCTCTCGAAGGCACTTCTGCATTTGTCTTGCCCAATCATGAGTGTCCCTTCAAACACAGCTTCCAGCTCACGTAAGTGATGGCTATTGCATAAGGCATGATTGCATTCATATTGGAAATAAGCCCTCCAATGGTCATGTACTAATATATTCATAAAATTTGGCAATATTTCCATTTCATCCATAGCCTTTTTGCCTCTTTTGGGATGAACAAAATAGGAAGTCAACCTCTTAGATGATGCAACATGGAGCCATTCGTTCTTACCATTTATTCTTAAACTTGTTTCATCTCCATGTAAAACTCTTTCCTTTTGGATTTGCCTTTTAAGTTCCTTTTCAAAGTCTTGCAGATTTATAAAGGAATCTTTCTCTGCTTTAAAAATGGCAGCCTCCCCTAAAGGATGATCAAAAATATCCTTAAAAAATTTGCAAATACGTTCGCTTGGAATAAATTGATAGTGATGTAAATAAACTAAAAATGCCTTAAGCTGCTTGCCATATTGAGGTCCAAAACTTAATCCTGGGGGTAGATTAGCTGAGCAAATCTTGCCGCAATCAGGACAAATCTTTTCAAAAACTCTATGCTCGGTCACCTCTCTATTTTCATTTGCGGAAGATCAAATACTTGTGCAACCTTATAACCTACATGATCTGTGTTCTTAATATTTGATCTACAATAGGTGCAAATATCAAGCGGGTATTCAATAATTTTATCTGGCTTATTACAAATTTTTAAAGTCTGGGCCCTTATGCCCTATTTGTCCACCACTTCTTTTAGAGCTTTTCTCGTGCTGAATTTTGATTTTTTTAAACCCATCTGTGGAAGGAGGCTTATGACTATTGCGACTATTTTGATTAAGCTGGTTTTCTAAATCTGCCACTTTCTGTTCTAAATCTACCACTTTCTGCTTTAAAGCTTTAACAAGGGGAACGAGTAAAAGTAGTTCATTAATAAGCTCATCTTTTTGCTCAATAGAAAGTTGGCTAAGAGGAGGAAGATTCTCAAGATCCATAAAAAACCTCGAATCCTTTAGGAGTTACGCACTTAATATATATTTAGGACATCTAAGATATGTTTTAACAGCTTCTCTAACAATACCTATCTTAGCCTCAAACCAAGTTAAACCTGTTCGAAAACAAAATCTTTCGATCCTTAAAAAAGCTCGGAGTGAAAAAAGAATATGATTTCTTTGAGCTTTTTCTGTCCTTGCTTGGCATTTTTCACAAAATTGCTTGATTCCTCGATGATAATCTTCAATTAACCAGCCTTTTTCTGATAAGCTAAGGCGATCTAATTCATTCATTTTAAGGTTGTTTGTTGCCCAGTATTCAATGCCCTTTTCCTTAGAGACTAGCTTAAATACTTTAATCCAACCATAAGCTTTTAAATGAACTAAAGATCCTTTTTCTTCTATATTCACTTCACTAAGGCAACGATTGCCATCACCATCTGGATCAACTAATCGAGTTGGAGTAAGTCTTGTTAACCACAACCAATCCAACTTCCTGATCAACTTATCAAGGCTTGAATACCAAGAATCAAATAAAACACATTCAGGACAAAATCCTCTTTCTTTAGCCTTAACTAACATAGCGCGAAAATGATCATTCTTAGTCATTCCAGTCTTTGCTTTATCATAAAGGCTATAATCTATAGGGATAAGTTGATCACCATCTGTCCAAATTAAACTTTGAAGGTTAATTCCCTTGACTACTCGCTGATGTTTACCTGACCAGTGATAAGAGACAAGCTTACTCGCATAAGGTTTATCGAGTGTCGTATCATCAATGACTAAGCAGCCTCTTGACTTATCTACAAATGCATGAGCCTCCTGCCACAAGTATTCCGATGTTGGCTCAAGTCTATATAAAACTCTAAGAATTGCATCATGAGAGGCGGGATCTGGTTTATCTGGTTGCACGCGAGCAGCTTCTGTACAACTATAAGCTTTTTGTGTTGCAATTAAAAAATTGATGTAATCTTCTTCTTGGCATTTTGGATTAGTCATACCAAATAAATTAAAATAACTCTAAAATTTATTCAACTGCGTAACTCCTATCCTTATCTTCCTGTATTATAAACTAATTGTTAATAAAAAGTTTACTCCTGA
Organism: uncultured Parachlamydiaceae bacterium; assembly: GCA_963838645.1. GTDB lineage: Bacteria > Chlamydiota > Chlamydiia > Chlamydiales > Parachlamydiaceae > CAWIRV01. Next base: position 18,774 of record CAWIRV010000016.1, read on the forward strand.
GTAATTACGTATTTTTTTAAATTTAGCTTTCAATTAAATTATTGATACTCCTTTGTCTTCATAAGGGAGTCTATTCAAGAACAACCTACATTTTAGGAGGTTAAAATGACAAATTGGAAATCAAGCAATTGGAAATCCAGTAACTGGAAATCAAGTAATTGGAAGTCCAGCAGTTGGAAATCAAGCAACTGGAAATCCAGCAATTCAGGTGCTTATACCCTTCATACTTTCACAGTATAAGGTGGATATAAGATGGGAAGGGGGTCTCCCCCCTCCTTCTCTAGGCATTTTAGAGTAATGATTTAAGATGAGACAAGAATTCTTATGAAAAATATTTTATGTTTGACCGATTCATTAGATGATATCCAGAATTTTGTAAAACGTGCTCATCTCTTTTTCTTTCAAATTGAGCAGTTAGAGCCTGAAGAACATTCCTTTTTATTTTTCGAGGAGGTTTATCGTAAACTTAAGGAATCGACAGACTTATCTCAAATTGATGTAGTGATTGCTGAGTATGTAGAGGCCGTTCCGCTCATTTATTTCATGAGAAAGGAGGGCTATTTTTGTCCCACTATTTTCATCCCTCACACGAATGCTTACCCCTTCAATATTCTTTTCTATTTTCTTCTTGTCTCTCATCTTTGTCATCAAGATGACCTTATTTTGTGTGGCTCTGTGCAAGCTGCTAAAGGGTATCAGCAATTAGTCCGTATCAAAGCTCTCCCTATCTGCACGTTTGGCATTAAGCCCATCGAGCAAATAGGGAGTAAATATCTGGCAAGAGAAAAGCTTGGTCTTGCTCAAAAAGGAAAAATTCTCCTTTATACAGGACGTTTTATGAACGATAAAGGGCTCATGCCTTTGTTCGAAATTTACGAACACATCAAAAAACGGATAGATGGTATTTCGCTTGTCCTGTCCGTCAACCACATTGATCCCGATTACTATAACCAAATAGCTCCTAGGATGCGAGACACTACCCTTTTTTATCGATTAAAAAGAAGAGAAATGGGGCTCTTATATCAAAGTGCTGATTTATTTGTTTCTGCAGCTACAAGTATTTTTGAAACCTATGGGAAATCTCCTTTAGAGGCCATCTCGTGTGGTGTTCCGGCTATCTTGCCTTATTGGGATGGTTTTCCTTATTTTATTACCCCAGAAAACGGTTCTTTAGCAAAGGTTCACTATAGGGATTTTACTGAAGAGGTTCCCTATAGTTTTGCTACTGTAGATATTGATGATTTTGCCAATAAATGTTGTGAATGGCTTCTTAAGCAGGGCCCGGCCAACCGTTTACTCCCTGAATGGGCCTATTACGATCACACGATGATGACCTTATCTAAGATGATCGATGATTTAGCGTTTACCAGTAAAAAGTTTTACCAAGAAGTAGCGGGAACGATTCCGCTCTCTCACTATCCAGATATTATTCAAAGCATTTGCTCGTATTACTCGATTCAGTCCTGTGAAGACATAGAAGTAGGAGCAGAACAATTAGGATTGATTAATCGCCAAGATCCAGGAGAGTTAAATTTATTAAAAGAACTACATCATGAATTATTTAAGACGATGGATCATGCGCCTGATCATATTTTTCAGCAGGAGGCCTCAATATGTACTCCCTTTTGAACGGGTTGATTACATAATAAACTTTTAAGAGAAGAAAAAGCCTATGAAAATTATTATTCTTGCTGGTGGTATGGGAACACGCCTTTGGCCTTTTTCTCGTACGTCCTTTCCTAAGCAATTTTTACGTCTAGAGGACAATTGCTCTTTTTTAGAGAAGACTCTCTTGCGGTTTTTAAAGATTTGGCAACCGGAAGATCTTCTGATTGTGACAAATCAAGAGTATTTTCATTTAGTTAAAGATCATATTTGCCCAATTCATCCTAAGTTAGCGAGCCAAATTCTTCTTGAGCCTGAGAGAAAGAGTACGGGACCTGCCATTGCCTTAGCAGTGAAGTATCTGCAAGAGCAGGGATGTTCGGAAGATGAATGTTTTCTTGTTTCCTCCTCTGATTCTTTTATCCATCCGGAACAGCAATTTCTTCATGTGATTGCCGCTTCAGAAGAGTTCGTGAAAAAAGGGAAAATCGTCACGTTTGGAGTGTATCCTGACAAACCTGAGACCGAATACGGATACATCAAAATGCGGACAGGGGCTGCTCCATTTGCAGAGGTCGATCAATTTATTGAGAAGCCCTCTTTAAGAATCGCTGAAGAATATCTCAAGAGTGGAGGGTATTTATGGAATTGCGGAGTTTTTGCTTCTCAAATTTACCTATTTATAGAAGAGATGAGAAATCATGCCTCTGATATTTTTCAATGGATGGAACGAGATTTTTCTTATCTTAGCCAGAACTTCTTCCAGATGCCAAACATTTCTATTGATCATTGTTTAATGGAAAAATCTAAAAATTTAGTCGTTTTTCCAATGAGATTGACTTGGTCGGATATTGGCTGCTGGGATAGTCTTTTTGATATTCTTGATAAGGATCAGAATTACAATGCCAAAATCGGTAATATTGTTGATATGGACACTAAAAATAG
>CAWIRV010000017.1:0-500570 GCA_963838645.1 uncultured Parachlamydiaceae bacterium
CGCCGGCGTCTCCAGCGCCGCCGCCACCAGCATGTCCAACTCCGGACCGCTGACCGCGTAGTCATCGCGCAGGCTCGCGTGCGAACTCGACCATCAGCTGTCCAAACCGCGCGACATCGCCCGCTCGCAGCGCCGTGACACTGTCCAGCACGCGCCCGTTTCGGTGACGACATGGCGCGCCCGCCGCAGCTCCACGTCGGTCGAGCCGCCCGCCCTCCGCCGCCAGCAGGTCCGCTGATACGTCGCGCAGCGCCTTCAGATCCGGCTGCGCGCGTCTGCAGTTTGCTGCAGCGCCGACTCGCACTCGGCACGGCGCTGATTGTACGCCGACCCGGCCAGCGTGCGCGGCACGGCGCTGTCGAGCACCAGCACGCGCACCCCGGGCGGCAGCGGCACCGGCTCGACCTCGAACGTGCGGCAGTCGATCAGCAGGCGTGGCCGGCGACGCCGCAGGCGACGGCGAGCTGGTCCATGATGCCGCTCTGCACGCCGACGATCTCATTCTCAACCCGCTGGCCTAGACGTGCCAGCGCTGTGCGTTCAATCGGGCAGCCGGCCAATGTCATCAGCGCGACTGCGACCCCCAGCTCCAGCGAAGCGGACGAGGAGAGCCCGGAGCCGAGCGGGAGGTCGCCGTCGATCAGCAGGTCGGCGCCAGGGATGGGCATCCGGTCTCGCGCAGCAGCGCCGCGACGCCGCGCACGAAGCGCGTCCACTCCGGCCCATCGCGCGGGCGCAGATCGTCGACATGCGGCTCTCGTCCTCGCCGTTCATGCGTGGGGCGATGGTGCGCAGCACGCCATCGTTCCGGCGTCGAACGGCAATCTCCGTGCCCATGGTCGAGCGCTGCCGGAAAGACCCAGCCGTCATTATAGTCGGTGTGCTCGCCAATCAGGTTGACGCGACCAGGCGAGCGGACAAGCACTTCGGGCGGCGCGCCAAACCGACGCACAAAGTGGTCGCTCATGCAGCGGCATGCTCATGTCTATCGTCCTATTCCTCGGGCAGGCTGCGCAGGCGCTCGGCGGCGCTTTCGGGCGTGATGTCGCGCTGCGGCTCGGCCAGCAGCTCGTAGCCGACCATGAACTTGCGCACCGTGGCCGAGCGCAGCAGCGGCGGGTAGAAGTGCGCGTGCAGGTGCCACTCGGGGTGCGCCTGCGCCGTCGGTCGGCCGCTGGTGGAAGCCCATCGAGTACGGGAACGAGACCTGGAACAGGTTGTCGTAGCGCGTGGTCAGCCGCTTGAGGATGTCGGCCAGCCCGTCGCGCTCGTCCGGCGTCCAGGTCGGGCAGCGCGCCGCGCTGGCCGCGCGGCTGATCACCAGCGTCTCGAACGGCCAGACCGCCCAGAACGGCACCAGCGCCACGAAGTGCTCGTTCTGGCAGCACGATCCGCGCGCCGTCCTCCAGCTCCAGCGCCAGGTAGTCGGCACAGCAGCGTGCGCGCCGTTGGCGGCGTAGTAGCTCGCGCCTGCGGCTCCTGCTCGCGCGCGGCTCGTTGCGGCAGGTGCTCGGTGGCCCAGATCTGGCCGTGCGGGTGCGGGTTGCTCGCGCCCATCATCGCGCCGCGGTTCTCGAAGATCTGCACGTGGCGGACCCAGGGGCTGCCGGCCAGCTCGGCGTACTGCTCGGCCCAGACGTCCACCACGCGCCAGATCGCGTGACATCCATCTCGGCCAGCGTCAGGTCGTGGCGCGGCGAGAAGCAGACCACCCGGCAGATGCCGCGCTCGCTCTCGGCGACAGGAGCGGGGGCCTATCGCGCTCATTCGCGCGTAGATGCTTACCCGCGGCGGCGTGTCGGGCAGCAGCGCGGCGTAGTCGTTGTCGAACACGAAGGTCGCGGCGTAGTCCGGGTTGCGCACGCCGCCGGCGCGCTCGTTGCCGGGGCAGAGGTAGCACGTCGGGTCGTAGGCCGGGCGCTGCTCGGCGGGCGCATGCTCGACCTGGCCCTGCCAGGGGCGCTGCGTGCGGTGCGGCGAGACCAGCACCCACTCGCCGGTGAGCGGGTTGAGCCGGCGGTGCGGCGCCGAGAAGCCGGTGGTATCGTCCATCAATCACCCCTTAGAACATCGGCCAAGTATTCGATAGCGCTCTGGTCGCATAGCGCATCTCCCGTCACGTCGATCGTGAGAGCGATTCCGCTTCTTGCGCCTGCGTGAGTAAGGAAAATAGATCCACTCGGCGTTCGCGGCCGAAAGAAGCCCGGTCGAGGCACGTGCGCTCCAGTGCAGCACGTGGAACTGGACCCACTGCGTCATGTGTTCAATGCTATGGAAACCCTGCGTCACCAGCAGGATGCTCAAAATCATCACCACGCCGCCATAGCGCCGCGCGTCGGCGTGCCACTTCACCACGCCCGAGATGAGTAACAGCGTGAGCACGGCCGCGGTTACGCCGCAGAGCGGTCAGCCGAGCTTCACATCCGCCACCCAGGGGCCCAACACCAGCATCCACCGGAGCGTGAGGCCGATTGTCACGTGGCGAGCTGACATGGATAGTCTGCCTCCGTTCACACACCATGCGTGACCCAAGCGGGGTCAGGGGCGGGCCGCGGCCCGCCCTGGAACTCCATTCGTTCCGGCTACTGGAAGAGCGCGTTGACCTGCGTATTGGCCTCCTTCAGCGCGTCGGCGGCCTTTTTCTCGCCCAGCATGATGCTTTGCATCACGGGGTCCATGATCGTCGTAGATCTCAGCGCCGTGGTCGGTGATCGGGAACAGGAACGTGCCCTTGGGGTCGAGCGCCTGGTCGGTGAAGGCGGTCACGTCGAGCCCATCCGCCTGACGCTTCGCCACAGATGCGTCGACACCGCTCTTGATCGCCGGGAACACCACGCCGGCCTTGCCGACGATGTCCGCGCACGCGGGCGAGGCGGCGAACTTGACCCACTGCCAGGCCTCCTCCTGGTGCTTCGAGCCCACCCAGATCGAGTCGGCCAGGCCGTTGAACATCGACTTGCGGCCCTCCGGCCCCTTCGGCAGCGGCGCAAAGCCGGGCTTGAACTTGGAGTTCTTCACGTAGTCGCCGATCGTCCACGAGCCATCGGTGGTCAGCGCGGCCTTGCCCGCCTGGAAGAACGTGCCGGCGCCGTTGGTGGTGTAGTCGGCCAGCGGCGGGGCGAAGCCCTTGACCAGGGCCAGGTCGGCGTACCACTGGATTGTCTCGGCCAGCTTGGGGTCGTCGTAGTAGTATTTGTTGGTCCAGGGGCCGTCGGTAAACTTGAAGCCGTTGCTGACGGCGAACATGCTCCACTGCGTCTGGCCGGAGAAGCCGCCCGCGCCCTGCGGGACGAAGCCGTACTGGACAACCTTGGTCTTGTCGAAGGCCGGGTCGAGGCCGTTCTTGCCGTTGGAGTCGAGCGTCAGCTTGGCGATCAGCTCGCCGAAGGTGCCGCCGTCCTGCGCATTCCAGGTCAGATCCTTCAGCGACGCCGGGTCGACGCCGGCCTTCTTCAGCATGTCGGTATTGTAGACGATCGCGACCGTATCCCAGTCCTTCGGCAGGCCGTAGCGCTTGCCGTCGCGCACCCACAGGTCGGCCAGGCCCGGAATGTACTGGTTGATGTCGACCTTGTCCCTCTCGACCAGCGGCTGGATGTCGACCAGCTGGTTCTTGCTGGCGAACTCGGGGTACTTGGCCAGGTGGTTGGTGAAGACGTCGGGCGCGGTGCCGCCGACCATGCCGGTCTGGATGCCGCTCCAGTAGTCGCCCCAGCCAAGCTGCTCGATCTTCACGGTGATATTGGGATTCTGCTTGTGAAACTCGTCGGCGCAGGCCTGGTAGGGCGGCTGCTGGTTGGTGTCCCATAGCTGGTAGCGGATCGTCACGCCGCCGCCAGCCGCTGGGCCGCCGCGGGGGCGGCGGTCCGCCGCCGCCCGCCGGCGTGGCTGGTTGGGCCGCCGCCGCCGCAGGCCGCCAGGATCAGCCCGGCCACGACGAAGATGACCATCAGGATCTTGTGGTTTCTGTGCCGCATCGCTTTCTTGCTCCTCTTCAAGCCAGGTGCTTGGACACCTGTCAGTTTCTACAGTTCGATCACGATTGGCGCCTCGCTCGCCGCACGGCGGGTCGCGGTTGCACCCGACGCACTGCGCTATGCTCGGAGTCGTCGCCATAGCGCTCCTTTCGTCTACTTGATCCCCGAGAATTGGATCGAGTTGATCGCTCGGCGGCCGAACACCAGGAACAGGGCAATGCTCGGCAGGATGCTCAGGATCGCGCCGGCCATCAAGCCGCCCCAGTCGGGCGCGCCCTGCGGCGTCTGCGACTTGAATACCCCCAGCGCGACGGTCAGCACCCGCACATTCTCCTCTTTCCCGATCAGCAGCGGCCACAGGTACTCGTTCCAGGTGCTGATCCAGGTCAGGATGCCCAGCGTCGTCAGCGACGGTATGCTCATCGGGACGATCAGGCTCCAGAAGACCCGGAATAGCGAGGCGCCGTCGATCTTGGCGGCCTCCTCGATCTCGCGGTTGATGCCCAGAAAGAACTGGCGCAAGAAGAACACCGCGAACGGCGACATCAGAATGTAGGGTGCGACGATGCCCTGGAAGGTGTTCAGCCAGCCCAGGTTGCGGATCAAAATGTAGTTCGGGATCAGCGTGACGATGCCGGGCACCATCAGCGCGGCGATGTACAGAAAGAAGATCTTGTCGCGCAGCGGGAAGTGCAGCCGCGCGAAGGCGTAGGCCGCCAGCGCGCAGAAGAACAGCTGTCCGACGACGATCAGCGCCGTCACGATCACCGAGTTGCGCAGGTACAGGAAGAAATTGATCGGCTGGCCCGAGCCGCCGGCGGCGATCGCCTCTTCTGTGCTCACCTGCCCCAGCACGCGTGCGAAGTTATTCGAGGTGAACCCCGGCGGCGTGATCTGCGCGGGGTTGGCAAAGAGCTCGACTTTGGTCGCGAGCGCGGTACGTATCACCCAATAAAAGGGGCCTAGAATGCTCAGGATCACCAGGATCAACGCGGCCCAGGCCAGGATGCGGCCGATCGGTGACTTTTTCCGGCGCCCCACCATTGTTAGTGCCGAAGCATTAGTTGCCATTGTCTTGCTCCAGGTAGTTCAGCCCTTGCCTGCTCTTTGTCAAGCCGACTAAGATGACAAGGGGACAAGGCCAGCGTACACACGTCACCACACTCAGGCCAGATCGGATTCACCGGCGCGCAGGAATCGCATTTGCAGCAGGGTCATGGTGATCAGGATCAGGAACAGCACCACCGCCGCCGCCATCGCGTAGCCCATCTGGAAGCGGCTGAAGGCGAACTCATAGATGTACCAGAAGATCACGCGCGTGGCGTTGACCGGCCCGCCCTTGAGTCATGATCGCGATCGTGTCGAAGATCTGGAACGAGCCGATTACGGTGGTCACCAGCACGAACACCAGCACCGGCCGCAGCAGCGGGATGGTGATCGACCAGAACATACGCAGCTCGGTGGCGCCGTCGATCGCACCGGCCTCGTACACATCCTTCGGGACGGTTTGCAGGCCGGCGAAGATCAGCAGCGCGGTGTAGCCGACGTGCCGCCAGATGTTGACACCGGCGATCGACGGCATGGCCTGCGCGACCGAGCCGACGAACGGCTGGCGCGGGATGCCGAAGACCCCCAGGAACTGGTTGACGATCCCCAGCTGCGGGTCGAGCATCCACAGCCAGAGCAGCGCGACCACGACGTTAGGTATCAGCCAGGGCAGCACCAGGATACCGCGCACGACGATCGACTGGGTCAGCCGATCCATCAGCACCGCCAGGCCGACCGCCAGCGCCGTCTGGAGCGGAATATTGAGCACCACATAGTAGAGCGTTACCCCCAGCGCTTTCCAGAACTGCGAGTCGCCGAACATCTTCTGGTAGTTGGCGAACCCGACATATTTGGGCGTGGTGAGCAGATCCCAGTCGGTGAAGCTGAGCAGCACGCCGCGCACCGCCGGATAGGCGTAGAACACGGCGAACCCGATCAGGCTAGGGAGGATGAAGATCCAGGCGAGCAGGGTCTCACCCGAGAGCCAGCCTTTGACCCACGCCGGCCGATCCTGGGCTCGCGGTGCTGAGATAGCACCTGTACGATTACTCATGAGTTCAACACCTGCCTTTCTCGTTTCCATCATTGGCTCGATGGCCTATCCCGTCTCTGGTTTATTCCAGGTACCCTGGGGGCACCCGCGACGTTGTTGAACTCCTGCTGCTGCCTGTTGCACCTCCCTGCTGCACCAAAGTGCGCTGCGGCCGCATTTATTCGCTGTCGCGATCAGCTCGCTCGAACAGCGGCAACGTCTCCAGAGCGGCCGGATACTGGTCGAGCCGGCGCGGCCCCACGACGACATCACCGCTCCACCAGTCGCGCCAGCGCCCGGCCGGCAGGTAGATATCGCGGGCGCGCTGGCCGGGCTGCAGCACCGGCGCGACCAGCAGCCGCTCGCCCAGCAGAAACTGGTCGTCGATCGTCAGCGCGGCCTGGTCGCCTGGCGCGTGCCAGAACAACGGGCGAACGAGCGGCGCGCCGGAGCGCAGCGTCTCGTCGATCTGGGACTGGATATACGGCGCGATCTCCTCGTGCAGTTGGACATAGCGGCGGCAGATCCCTTTAGCCACTTTCACTCGTGCTGCACGAATCGTGCCATCTCCTATTTTATAGCCACGTACATATTCCTCCATAATTGTTCCAGGAGGCTGAGTTGTTGTTTCAATAATTTCAACAGCTTCATGGGCATGGGGATCAAATTTCATGCCTTGCGATTCAAAAGGGATGACGCCATTATTTGTTAGCACATCTTTAAATTGAGTCAAGATCATTTGAAATCCCAAAGCCCAGTGTTTAACTTCATCAGACATTTGCTGAGCAAATTTCAGAGCATTTTCTAAATTGTCGATGGGATAAAGAAAATCAACGATCACATTTTCAACAGCATACTTAGTGAGTTCTTGCCGCTCTTTCTGCATTCTTTTACGAGTATTTTCAACATCAGCAAGAAGGCGTAAGTACTTATCTTTGTACTCCATCATCTCTCTTTGTAAATGTTTTAGTTCTACGTCTGTCACTGTGACCTGCTTGGGCTGAGAGGCAGAAGCTTCAATATCCTCTTCTTTGTTAGATAGCATATGTTCTTCTTCTCTCTGTTCGTTAGGTTTTTCTTGCCCATTGTCATTCACCTTAACCATGGCTATTCTCCTCATCCATTTTAGAAAGTTTATACTCCTCATTTATCTTCTATGCGCTTATCCTCTAGTAGCAGGAGGCGTGATTGTCCGCTAAGCTGGTGTTTCTCTTTTTGCAAGTAAAGCGTTCCTGATTGAGGATGGCGAAAGCTAATTTTAAATTTATAAATATTGCGCGTCAATGCCTCGCTAAGAGACTCAGAAAAGGCTCGTAAGGTACTGAACAATGTCCGGTAAGGAATACGTGTTGGACCTAATAAACCAATTGCACCAACTGCTCTTCGGCTAATATAGTAAGGAATGGTAAGCACGGAGCAATTAGGAACCGAAGTTTCATAAGTCGTTAAATCATCTCCAATCCAAAATTTTAACTGATCAATAGTTGTACATTCCTTTAATAATAAACGCATACGATGTGCATTTTCAAATAAGGAGAGGCTTGAGGCTAAAATGCTCGCTTCATGGAAATCGGGATAACTAAGCAAGCGAGAGAAGCCAGTTCGATAAATCTCTTCATCACTAAAATTAGAATACCCCACAACATAACGAACCATCAATTCATTATAAAAAGTTCTTGCAATCGTTTTTTCCTCCACTTCTAAATTCTCAGGCGGATTCAACCCTGTTAAGCGCCACTGAAAATAAGCTTCAATGCGCTTAATGGCAAACGAAGAAAGTTTGATAGGAAGATAAAGGATTTCCGTCTGAATCACTCCAAAATCTGTAATCAATACACATAAACAGCGAAGACCATCAAGTGGAACAAGTTTTAAGCTGATCACAAAATCATGATCAAAACGAGGAGCGGATAAAAAAACAGCGCATTGAGTTAGATGACTTAACTTTTCAGCTCCCTCTTGTAGAAGAGCTGCTATTTCTCTTGATTCAAACTGCCTGATCTCCTTAAATGCGTGATCCACTTCTGTATAGGTTTCGTTCATATACGCATAAGCATGAGCATAAGTGCGATAAGCTAAATTCGTCGGAATCCGCCCTCCAGAAGAGTGAGATTGAGAAAGATACCCTTCTTCTTCTAAATGAGCAAAATAATTACGAATAGTTGCAGAACTGAGCTCTTCGAATCCTACTTCTTTCAGCGTATTAGAACCAACTGGCCTTCCCGTTTTAATATAATAATCTACCAAACCTAATAGGACTTTTCTTTCCCGATCTTGCTTGCCAATTCGTTTAAGAGAAATTGATTTTCTCATTTTTAGCCTTTCTTCTCTCTTATTGCCCTCTATTATAGGCAAGTCCTGCAAAATTCGTCAAGAAATTTAGCACTCAAAGTGTTTGAGTGCTATTCATTAATCATGATTTGATAGGGAAGAGGCTAAGTAGAAAGGGTTGTATCTGCTAAAATTAAAGGAAAGATATCAACAATAGAGGGGGACCACTTTAATCCTCTTGTATAAACGAGATGAGCAGCAAGATGGCAAGCGATAATGGCTTTTTTATGATGTTCAGGAATCTCTTTTAATAATTCTGAAGAGAAGTATTTTCTTAAAGTAGGCAAACAGTAGCTTAAAAAACATCTGATTATAGGATCTTGTGGGTTATCAGAAAGAGAGATAGGATCTAAATAACTTAATAATTGATATTTATATTGGTTAATTCGTTCAGAAATTTGATCGGAAATTGTAGTCAAAAATTCTCCTGTTTGTTGATGAGTTTGTAGAAGAAGTTCTGCTTCATTATAAGCATATTGTTTCAATTTTTCTAGAGTTTCGGAGACAAGATTATTTTTATTATCTATGAATGTTGGATCGCCTAAAGCAAGGCCACATAGGACTTCAAAGGAAGAACAAATAACTCCAGCCTTATTAGCTGAGCTATCTTTGATAATGAGGACTCCTTTTTCTTCCAAAAAGCGTCTCGCTTGGGGATTGAGGTAGAGGTTAGCCCCTTCGATGATGGCTCGAGCAGTAGGTTTTCCTGCTTCATCTAAGAAATCTTGTATATTTGTCTCATTTAAAGTGCGGGGGCGACCGCCTGCAGGAATAAAGATATCTGCTTTGGTATGATGGATGTTATAACGTAAAAGATGATTAAGGTCACTTCCAGATAACCAATCCTCAATAATATGGTCATTGACCTTTCTCCAACATAAAGTTTCTTGTGCATAAGCCGATAAATGGCGCCTTTTTTCTTTATCGACTAAAAAGCTGCCCGAGGAAAGCTTTTCTGGCGGGTAAGAGCGAATGCCTTTTCCTTGATAAAACAAATCTTTGAGAATGCTCAAGTCAAGCCCTTGATTGTCATGGATAGTTCCTGTTCCATCTGTTAAAGCGATGACTTTAGCTGTATGGGGGTAAAAATGATAAAGATTGAGTAGTTGGTTGCCAGCAACATCTCCATCTGGACCTCCTGACATTTTAATTGTGAATATCTCTTTTTCAGGATGAATACCCATATATTTTAGAATTTGATGCATGTAAACATTCAGGCCTAACGAGGTGACACCATACTCTTTATGGTTAATACCCGCTTTGACTTTACTAGAGATAAAGGCACCCCCTGGTTTATAGCGTTGCTTTTTACTATAGTCAGCAATCCACTGAATCATAAAGTCATGCATATTCTCATCAGGTCCTAAATAAATGTATTCAGGGCGTTTCCAATAGTCAATAACATATTGAGTTCGAAGGATACCGTCAGGATTACAATTGATAATTATAATCAGACTTTCAATAAAAGCTCGTTGGGCTTGATAGAGAAATTCAATTTTTTGCTCTTGTCGAAATTGCTCGATTTTTTTGTTAATTTCTAGAGGTTCGAGCTTTAACCATTCAAGTTCTCTTCTGAAGATTTGTGAATCTAAATCAATCCTGTTAAACGGCTTAAGAAAAATAATACCTTTCGAACCTCCTTCAGGAATTTCTTTATTTTTCTTATGTTGTGTCCAGGCGAGGTTGTAGCATTCTGTGAAAACATTATTGCGCTCTGCTACCATTTGTTCATATTGTTCTGGATAAACTGTACGCAAACCTCCGCGCGCGAGATCTTTGAAGCGAATATGAAAGCCAAAAAAGTGAAGGCCTTTAATAAAGAAAATAGCATAAGGAAGTTCAGGGAATTTCTTAGCGCGGTCAAAGGGAATCTCATCGAGATATTTGGGATCTAAACGAAAGCTAAGAGCTGTATAATTTAACAGGTAAAAGTTTGTTTTAAACGTATAAGTGATAAAGTTCATTCCTTGGCGTAAGACATTTTTGCGGCGAATATCATTTTCTTCCTGTCCTGTATCAAGTTTGGCGACAGCATTGAAAAATCGATTTCTGATTTGAATGAATAGATTGTAATTTGATTCAGTAGGATCAAATTTAAATTTGAATGATTCACATAGTTGTTGAGTAAGTTCTGGATGTCGGCAAAGAGCCTCTTCAATATTTTCGACTGTGTACAAATTAATATCAATATGAACAAGAGCTTGATGAATGAAATTCGTCATGGAACGGAGTAAGTTGCCCATGTTGCCGGAAATAATCCCTTTATTAACGAGATCATTTCCAATAGCGTCTGAGTTGTCAAAGTATTTAACTGTAGTTAATTCACGCAAAAAGTCCGGAATATCAGCAACATCCCAGACAGCCTGTCCGTTGCTACCATGTAGATTGAGAACCATCACTAGCACACTTTGCTTGCTATAAGGATTTGTGTAGGTGGCATTCACGCTTTTCATGCTAAGTTGATGGCGATGAATAATTTGAGCAAGGCGATAAAGAAAATTATACTTAGGAGTATTGCGCCAAGCCAGAACAATATGCATAGAGGTTAATTCTTTTTCGGACCATTCATTTTCATAACGTACCTGGTATTGGCAATTATCGCGGGTTTGGGCTCGGAATAGCATATTGAGGGCCAAGACTAGGTGATCTAAGGGAAGTGAATAGAGGAAGCGAGGGCTCATTTTGGTTATGAGTTTTTCAAATTCTTCATGAATGATATCAGCATTTTGTTGCTGCAAATTTTGGTATAATTGATCTTTTAGTTCGGATGGATAAGGCCTTTCACTGCTCTCTACCGCTTCAGTAAAACCAATAGTGGCGATGCGTAAGGGAATTGTAATGCCTGGAAAAGGGGCTGTTTGTTGAGAGACATAAGCTTCATAGTTTTTGATGCCATATAAAGAGTAGTTTTCCAAGATACGCAGATCGGCATCAGGAGTATCGAGACATAACACGATAGCCGCATTTCTGAGATTAATTGTAGAGAAATAATCTTGTAAGTGGAATCCCATTAAACTATGTGTGATCAGCATCAGGCTATCTTGGCTAACCTCTTCGAAAAATACGGTTGGCATGGCATTTTCCAACCATAAGTAGTATTCTTGGAACTTCTTGCTTTCTTCTTGGATGGCTAAGGCAAGGGGGGTAGATGGAAGAGGGAGTGTTTTCTCTGTCATAGACATAGGGTATCCTTATATAATTTCTCATCAATATTTAAATCGAACTATGTCAAAAGGCTAGAAAAAATACAATTTGTTTGAGTATTTAATCTATTACTTGAGTGTCTTGTTTCTCTCTTTGATCGTCGTGTTTTCATATAAAAAAATTCTTAGAGACTGTCTACGATTTAAAATCTTGATTAAAAGAGGCATTTTTGGTGCAAATTCTTTAATAGACCTCTTTCGAAATTTCATTTGTTTGCTAAAATGATTCTTTTCGGCATCTTGATTGCCAAATTTTTTAACCATATGTGCACATATGCTTTCAAAATTTGGCAATCAATCTGCTCAAAAACAATTCATTTTTTCAAACAAAGCAAATTTCGAAAGAGGTCTAATAAAAGCGCCGGAAATATTTGATAATATTTTCAAGCTTTTATTAAAGAAGTGGCGCAAAAAGGACCTTTTAATCAAAATTTTAAATTCGTAGACAGTCTCTTAGATCAGACACAATTTTCTTTTTCACTTACCTTACGCAAAAAGAGTGGCATTTGGACTGAAGCGAAAGTTCCCATGGTTAAATGCTCATCAGTCACCCTATATTTCCTTTATAGGGTGACTGATGAGCATTTAACTATGGGGCTTTGGCTCAGTCGAAATAACGCTATTTTTGCGTAAGGTAAGTTTTTAAGAAACAATGTTCAAGGTTCACTTATTTCATGAGTTTTTCTTTTTCTCGTCTACTAATTTGGTTGCGCAATAGCATTCTTTTACTCTTAGGTCATTTGTTATCAGGATGCTATGAGTGGCAGCCATTAGATCCTGTTTGTTGTCACTACACTTCATTAAAACCGGCTTACCCTTGGGTTCCCTCTCACTTTCGTCCGATGGTTTGTAACAATTCTTATCGAGAAGAAGATGAGCGTGCTTTTGAAGGGCGGCGATTAGATCTGGCAGATTTAATAGACATTGCTTTGCAAAACAATCCCTTGACTCAGGAAACATGGGCGAATGCCCAAGCAGCAGCTTATGCTGTTGGAGTTTCTAAGAGTCATTTTTATCCTCAAATTAATTTACAAGAAGTGATAGCTTACCAAGATTGTGTATTGGATGATCCTTGCTCAGAACTAGCAGTGGCAGCTGCAAGTGGGGGACAGACAGTCTCTGGATCCGGTGAGGGATCTAATATTACTTTAAATAGTCATTTATCTCTTTCTTATCTCTTATTAGACTTTGGTGGGAGGCGTGCTCTTCTGAAATCTGCTTATCAAGCTCTCTATATCAGTGATTGGACCCATAATTATCAAATTCAACAAACTATCCTCTCTGTTTTGCAATCCTATTATCATTACATTGGTACGAGAGCCTTATTAAGAGCTAAAGAAGCTGATGTAGAAAATTCTCGAGTCAATTTAGAGGCGGCGCAGCAGTTATATGGAGCTGGACTTAGAACCAAGCTAGATGTCCTTCAGACTCAAGCAGATCTAGTGAATGCTGAGTTAAATCTTATCGATTTGCAAGGTCAAGAGAATATTGCACGAGGCATACTGGTTAGTAGTTTGGGCATTCCAGGTACAACACGCTTAAATATTCCTGATTTTCCAGAAAACGCGCCTTTAGATCGTATATCAGTAAGTCTAGATGAACTCATTGCTATGGCCAAGGAGCAAAGGCCTGATTTAGCAGCAGCCTATGCGAATCATGAGCAAAAACGGGCAGATATTATCGTAGCTCGTTCGGGTGGTTTACCTAAATTAACACTAGATGCCAATATTTATAGCAATCTCTATTTTCATCATTCTTATTTAAATAATCATATTTATACAGGAGGTTTAACATTAACAATTCCATTTTTTAACGGTTTCTTTTATGACAATCAAACGCGGCAAGCTCGTGAATTATTAAGAGCAGCGTGCGCAGAGGTAAGAAGGAGGGAGTTAGGGGTTATTTTAGATGTGATAACAGAATATTATCATTACCAAACAGCTGTGGCAAGCTTCAAACATAGTGAGGAATACTTAAAATATAGTGAAGAAACATATCAGGCAGCCTTGATCAATTATAGGCAAGAGATGGGAACGATTTTAGATCTGCTTGCAGCCCAACAAACATTGGCCAATGCGCGTGCTCAAAAAGTTCAGGCCCATGTTCGTTGGGCACTCGCTCTAGCTAATATTGCCTTTGCTACAGGTGTTTTAGGTATTCAATGTCCTAGCGATGTAGAGGGATGGCCATCATGAGAGAGAGGAAGTATCCGAGGGTTGAGTTTTATTATTATCTCTTGATATGGTTTGCCATGACTTTTTTCATAGCAGGCTGCATGAAAAAAGAGCCATCACAAGCAGCTCAAAGGGTTTTTCCCGTGTCTGTTGCTTCCGTTGTACAATGGGATATTCCCATTTATATTGAGACAATTGGCCATGTAGTGGCTTTTACCAATGTCGATGTGAAACCTCAGGTTGAGGGCAGAGTCTTAGAAGTTTATATAAAGGGTGGACAAGATGTCCAAGCTGGACAATCTCTTTATCTTATCGATCCGATTACCTATCAAATTGCCCTGGAACGGGCTAAAGCTACATTAGCTAAAGACGAGGCTCAGCTTGAATATGCTCGAAAAAGGCTTCAGCGTTATGAGCAATTGATTAAAACTGATTTTATCTCTAAGTTAAATATAGAAGAGTATTTAAGTCATGTTAAAATGCTAGAAGGGCAAGTGAGGATAGATCGTGCTGAAGTGAGCTTGGCTCAAATCAATCTGAACCATTGTAAGGTCGTATCGCCTGTTGAAGGAAGGGTGAATTTAACATGTAGTGATCCAGGTAACTTAGTGAAGGCAAATGATTCTAACGTTTTAACGCGCATTCTACAAATTACACCTGTCTATGTCTATTTTTCCCTTTCACAAAAAGAATTTCAGGATTGGCAACATATCCTAGCAGAGGGCCATTGTCACTTCAAAGCTCTCTTGCCTTTTGGAGACTCTCAACAATTTGAGGGAGAGGTAATCGCCATTGATAATCAGTTGCAAACGGGAACTATTCAATTAAAAGGAATCGTGCCCAATCGAGAAAGGATTTTATGGCCAGGAGAATTTGTTCGGGTTCGTCTGCATGTTAAAATGAAGAATCAAGTCCCTGTCATTCCTATAGCAGCTATTCAGATAGGTCAGAAAGGATCTTTTGTCTATGTCCTAAAACCTGATATGCTTGTTGATGTTGTTCATGTGAAGACAGGAGGGTATTTGGATGGCTGGATTGCCATTGATGAAGGATTGCAGCCAGGTATGAAGGTGATCATAGACGGGCAAATCAATCTGTATCCTGGAGCTAAAGTCAAAATCGTTGAAAGGATTTCTGATCAAATAGATAAGGATCAACGACAAGAGGACTAGAGATGAATTTAGCAGAACCTTGCATCCGGCGTCCGGTGATGACCATCTTAATCATGGTAGCCATTATAGTAGCAGGGTTGATGGCTTTTAACCATCTTCCCGTCAGTAGTCTTCCTGATGTTGATTACCCTACTATTCAGGTGACAGTTCATTTTCCTGGAGCTAGTCCTAATACCATGGCAAATACAGTAGCGACCCCGCTCGAAAAAGAATTTATGCTTATCTCCGGTATGACTTCTGTTACCTCTTCTAATACGTCAGGAAAAACTCAAATTGCTTTACAATTTGACATTTCAAAGAGTATGGATTCGGCTGCTCAGGATGTAGAAGCGGCCATTTCAAGGGCGAAGGCCAAGCTTCCTCCTCATTTGCCTAATGATCCTACTTATGAAAAAGTTAATCCTTCCACGACACCAATCCTTTATCTCGTCTTGACTTCTGATACAGTATCTGAAGCACAGCTGTATGTTTATGGCAATACTTTCATTGGACAGCAACTATCAATGATCAATGGAGTGGCACAAGTCACGACATATGGATCTCCTTATGCTGTCCGTGTGCAGGTTAATCCCCATCTATTAGCCCACTCAGGCATCACGTTGAATGATGTGGAGCAGGCATTAGTGGATGGGAATCCCTATTTGCCTACAGGTGAGCTCAATAGCTCTGTTTTATCTTCTACAGTGGTAGCGCAGAGTCAAATGCAAACAGCAGACGCTTATAATTCTCTTGTTGTCGCTTATCGTCACCCATCAATTATCCGTATTCGTGATTTAGGCGCAGCCTTAGATAGTTTACGATATAATAAGTATTCGATTCATTACATGGATCAACAGAAAGATCTAGCTACTGTTGTGCTAGCCATTCAGCGTCAACCTGATGCTAATACAGTCAAAGTAGCTGATGCGATTAAAGTTTTCTTACCAACATTAGCTAGTCAGCTACCAGCTTCTGTTGAACTTCAAACTTTATTTGATCAATCACAATCGATTCGAGATTCTATCGAGGAGGTCGAGATGACACTTCTCATGACTCTGATCTTAGTTGTGTTTGTGATTTTTCTTTATTTAGGTCAAGTGAGAGAGACACTTATTCCCTCTTTAGTTTTGCCAATGTCCATTATTGGAACATGGATTGTCATGTATTTGTTAGGCTATAGTATAAATAATCTTACCCTTTTAGCTTTAATTTTAGCAGTTGGCTTTATTGTTGATGATGCAATTGTGGTTTTAGAGAATATTGTTCGGCATATCGAGCAAGGCAAAAGTCCTTGGATGGCCGCTTTAGATGGGTCAAAACAGATTGGCTTTACGATTTTAGCGATGACTTTATCCTTGATAGCTGTCTTTATTCCAATGGTTTTGATGGGAGGGTTAATTGGTAAAATTTTTCAGGAATTTGCCATTACCTTGATCTCTATTACACTTATTTCAGGAGTGCTCTCTTTAACATTAACTCCCTTATTATGCAGTCGTTTGATTGTAGGTCCTTGTCAGGGACATTCTAGCCGCATGGAGCACTTTGCGAAAGCTCTTAATCAAAAGTTATTATTCATCTATAAGCCTGCTTTGAATTGGATGCTTGATCACTGTTGGGTCGCTCTTATAATGGGGTTGGTGAGTATAGGGATGAGTGGATATTACTTATATACTTTGCCTAAAGATTTCTTACCGCAGGAAGATATTGGTTTTATCTTGGCTTATACCCAATCTGCACAGGGGACACCGCCTTCTCGAATGATAGATTATCAGGCGCTTGTAGCGCATGTAATTCGGCAAGATCCCAATGTCGATGCCTTAGTCTCCATTGGGGCTTATCCTCAATACCGGAATGGCATTCTTTTTATTCGTTTGAAGCCACATGCAGAACGGCGATCCGCTGATCAAATTCTTCAAACTTTATATACTAAGCTTCTTGGGATTCCGGGTATTAATACTTATTTAAAAAATGTCCCTTTGATCGATTTATCTATAGGAACTCAAGTCGGAGGAAATTATCAATATACTTTACAGAGTGTGGATTCGAATGTGCTTTATGAGACTGCCGAGAAGCTGATTCGCAAGATGCAAAGTTTACCAGGTTTTCAAGGGGTATCTAGCGATCTGGAGATGAAGAATCCTCAGCTTAGTTTAGATATTTTGAGAGATCAAGCCTCTAGTCTTGGGATTTCAGCTGTTGATATTGAGAAAGCTCTTCAATTAGCTTATGGAGGAGGATGTGTAACGCGTATTCAAACGCCTATTGATCAGTATGATGTCATCTTGGAAGTGGAACCTCATTTTCAAGAGTCTACCTCTGCTTTGTCCGCAATTTATTTACGCTCCAAGACCACAGGACAGTTCATCCCGTTAAGTACTGTCGTTCATTGGGAAGAGGGAGTTGGCCCAGCAAGTGTGAATCATATTGCGCAGTTTCCGTCTGTGACAATCTCTTTTAACTTAGAGCCTGGTTTTCCTTTAGGGACAGCTCTTGCTAGATTACGTCAAGTCGCTGAAGAGATTTTGCCATCTCATGTCATAGGACAAGTCAAGGGAGCAGCAGAGACGTTTGAAGAATCTATGCAGAACATCTTTTTTCTTTTATTAGTTGCTGTTTTTGCCATTTATGTTGTCTTGGGAATATTATATGAAAGCTTTATTCATCCGTTAACGATTTTATCAACTCTTCCCCCTGCAATTCTGGGTGCTTTGATGACATTAGCCTTTTTTGGTTTGCCTCTTTCTTTATATGCCTATTTAGGCATTATTCTTTTAATAGGAATTGTCAAGAAGAATGGGATTATGATAGTCGATTATGCTCTGGAAAATGAACGAATAGCCCATCAAACGCCACGAGAAGCTATTTATCATGCTTGCTTAGTCCGTTTTCGTCCCATTATGATGACGACGATGACGGCTATTGTGGGAGCGCTTCCTATTGCTCTAGCATTTGGCTCATGTGCAGAGTCACGGCGTTCTCTGGGCCTTGTCATTATGGGGGGGATGCTCTTTTCCCAGTTGATTACTTTGCTTATGACTCCTGTTATCTATCTTTATCTAGATAAAATGATCAGTCCAACAAAGACTTTTGAAATATTAAAAAAGTAGGTTTGTAAGAATTAATCAAGATGTCTTATTGTTCAATGGTTGGCGGTAATAACCTGTTTTGCGGTAATCAGCTATACTCATCCCAGTTGAAAGTTGCAATTTCGGCTGTGCCAAAGCCTCGGGCTTCAACGATCAAAAATGGGTCCATATACTCATATGAACCCATTTTTGATCGTTGAAGCCCGAGGCTTTGGCACAGCCGAAACTTCTCACTTTGAACTGGGATGAGTATATATAGGCCTTTTCATCCAACTTAAGAGTCTGAATTGTTGAAGAGGGACTATCGCTATTTTATCTTGCCAAGACACCACATCTGAGTTGATAAGTTAACTCAGGGATAATCTTTTGAAGGTCTCCTTGAACAAGATAATCTTCGCTTCCTAAATAGGAGGGTTGTATTAAATCGATAGCAATAATCTTCCCGTTGGGATGATAGGCTTTATACCATCCTAAAAAACCTTTGTCATCAAAACTAAGGCCAATGCATATGATGTAGTCAATCTCTTGCAAAGAAGAAGGATCAATTTTTGTTCTTAAATGGTCACCACTGATTCGATAAGGCATGATGCCTGTACGCTCATGAAGATAGTCTACGTTTTCTGTTATTATTTGCGTTTTTTTCAAATAAGCTAATTGTTTCAAGGCATAATGAGCTTTTGTAGGAGGATTAAAAAAGCATGCATGATGAAAAGCTTTAATATTGAAAGCTAATTCATGAGGATAAGCAATAGCTAATCTTAGAGAAGAGAAAAATCCAATTCCTGCCTCAAGGTTAAGTAATCTGAAAAGTTGTGCCATAGTAGGTACGTTGGATGCAGCAGAAAGTCCAGCTCCTGTATAAAATACAACATTGTTGTTAGAGATAATAGAAATAAGCTCTTTTTCAGAAAGGGAGATAGGAGTTGATTCTTCAAAAACTCTTCTGTCATAAGCAAGATAAGCATGACTATCTGCATGGGCAACGTCTTTTTCTATAGGAACGTTGATTTGCTCACCTTCAATTTTATGCCATCGATAAGAATAAATAAATTTCTGTTGGCGATAGTGATTAATAGAGCTTTCTTTTAAAAATAACTTTTTATCACTTTCTTCAAAACAGTCAGGAAATTCTTTAGGAAAAACGACTTCAAAATAAACTTCATCATTTTGGGTCTTAAATCGAAAATAATCGGCTTTTCCTATATAAAAAGTCATATTTAAATCTCGATTTTTGAGTTCTTCAACAATTTGCTCTTCAGAAAGAGCTTTTGGTGATACTAAAAACTCATTAGAAGCTTTAAGTAATCGATTAAGATTTTTATGTTCTTGTATTGATGTTGGAGTTATCAGATCGGCATTTACTAAGAAATGGATTATAAAAATATTCAAAAAAGCTATCAAAATAAGTTTTTTCATAAATCTCCTATAAAAAAATTAAAATTATCTTAGTAGAAGAGGCCTTTGTTGTCTAGATACTTCGTTAGCCTTCTAGCTTACCAGGGCAAATGCAATTAGAACGAAATTTTGAATAATTAACTGGACTTACGCGAAATTCATAGGAATAGATGGGTTTTTGAGTTGATCGATAAGATAATTTTTCAAAAGTCCTTCTTTTAGTTGATAAATAGTTTGGCATGTTTGGTAAGCAATTTGTTTGAGTTTTATCCAAACAAGAAAAGCGGAAGCAATATGGTTTCTTTGTATTCTTCCTTTTCTACATTCACACTGATCAATCCCTGTTGTTTGCTTTAATTCTCTATGCAGCTGCTCAATCATAAAGCGAATGCCATACTCTTTTTGTGTGGCATTTGCATCCAACTGGGCTAAATCGTTCGTGACGATATAATCCGTTCGGTTAGATGAAACCTGAATGCGGAAAAGCTGCAAATGTTTAAACTGCGGCCAGCGTCTAAAATGAATTCCTTTTTTTTGTTCTTCTTCAGACCACTCAAATTCTTTAACTTGTTTATAGTCATACTTTTGATCCACAGGACTTGCCAATCGATTGGATTTGATGGCACAATAAAATAGCTTCCCTAACCGATCAATCTCCTTCATCAGAAAGTCTGTTGCATACCAAGTATCCATCAACACTGTTTTAAACCTAAGATTCTTGCTAAAAATCGCATTCTGCAACATATCATAGACATGTTTTAGCTTACTTTTACCATCCTCTTCAGGAGAATAGATTCGATAATCAATCGCCCAAAATCTTTTAGGCTGGTAATAGACACATGTGACAACTCCAATCCCATTAATCACTCTCCCTTCATTTCCGCTATATTGCCACTTTGTTATCTCAATTGCTTTAGAATCTCTTTTATCTAAAACAACATCATCAAAGATGAGATAGCCCTCCTCGCTTTGATCCACATCCTTTTTAACATGTTCCCACACTAATGCAGGCGTCAATTTATCCTTAGCGAGATAGCGGTTGATTGCATCATGACTGACTCCAGCTTGATGCTCAGCAAAATAGGTCAGTGTATAGTTTGTTTGAGTGCAAAGAAGAAATTGGCAGTAATCCATTCGATTGACTTTTTTTTACGTCCCATAACCATTCTCAATTTTTTTAGCTATTATTTCAAAATCTCGAATTTTGCGTAAGTCCAGTGGATAAAACTCAAACAAATTGCTTACCAAACATGCCAAACTATTTATCAACTAAAAGAAGGACTTTTGAAAAATTATCTTATCGATCAACTCAAAAACCCATCTATTCCTATGAATTTCGCGTAAGTCCAGATTAAGAAAAAAAACTATACTCATTTAACTTGAAAGTTGCAATTTCGGCTGTGCCAAAGCCTCAGGCTTCAACGATCAAAAATAGGTCCATATGAGTATATGGACCTATTTTTGATCGTTGAAGCCTGATAGCTTTCGCATTGCCCAAATTGCAGCTTTCAAGTTAAATGAGTATATATGTGTAGATTACCCTTACATTAAACTGGCCTTATTTAAAAGGAAATAATCTAGTATTTTTATCCTTGTTTATAAGGATTAAAAATTATATATTTATCCTTTTATAGAAGGATAAGAAATGGAAAAATTTTTACAGATTTTACAGGAAGAGTTTAGAGCATCATTAAATAAAACTATAAATAGCACTAAACGGTACTATCAATTTCCTGAAGCTAAAAACCTTGTTAAAGTTGCAGTTGGAATCAGGCGCTCAGGAAAAACTTATTTTTTATTTCAAACAATGAGAGAGCTTATTTCTCAGCATATTTCAATTGATCGTTTGCTTTATCTTAATTTTGAAGATGATAGATTATTGCCAATAAATCAAAAGAAAATGGGAGAAATGATTGATGCGTTATATACACTACAACCCGATCTCCATAATCATCGGTGCTTTCTTTTTCTTGATGAAGTACAAAATATTGATGAATGGCCTTTAGTCGTTCGTCGTCTTTTAGATACAAAGGACATGGAAATTTACATTACAGGGTCATCTGCAAAATTACTAAGCAAAGAGATTGCTACTTCTTTGCGTGGGCGCTCCCTATCAATGGAAATTCAGCCTTACAATTTTCAAGAATATCTATCCTCTCAAAAAATTCCCTTACCTTCAAAACCGTTTGGAAAAAAAGTTTTAGATCAATATCGTGCTCATTTATTAAGATTTTTTCAAAGAGGAGGATTTCCAGGGGTTCAAGCTTTATCTACACATGAAAGACTTGAGATTTTACAAAATTATGTAGAGGTGGTTGTTTTTAGAGACGTTGTGGAACGATACAAAGTAAGTAATATAAAATTATTAAAGTATTTTGTCAGTATTCTTTTGAAGAATGCGACTTCTCGATTCTCAATCAACAAGTTTTATAAAGACATCACTAGTCAGGGATATAAAGCTGGAAAAGATACATTATATAATTACTTAGAGCATCTGGAAGATACCTTTCTTATTTATACGGTTCCGATTTTTACAGAGTCCCTGAGAACCTCGGAGACAACATCGAAAAAGATTTATGCCGTTGACAATGGCTTAATCAATGCAAATACATTCAACTTCTCTCTGAACTTTGGAAAATTGTTAGAAAACCAAGTTTATTTGGATTTGCGCCGTCAGAAAAAAGAAATTTTTTATTATAATACAGCTGAAGGTTATGAAGTTGATTTTATCACTAAAGATCAAGAAGGACATTATGAAATGATTCAAGTTGTCTGGGATCAAAGCGATCTATTAACCTTTGAAAGGGAAGAAAGAGCTCTGAAATCCGCAGAAAAAGAATTAGGGATTAAGGGAAGGATAGTTGATTGGGAAAATTATCTAAAATCTTGTGATAAGGACATCAGAATAATAATCTGAACTTTGGAGAATTGCAAGTCTTGTATACTGCTTTTTTCAGCCTCGACTGAAATAAATATATTTTTCAAATCCCCTTCATTTTTCTGGAAATAAAAAAAAATATTGATGATAAAGTAATAAATATTGTTTTAAAAATGGGAAATGGCCATTTCATATTAACCTGAGTTTTGAGTTTATTTCCCTAATTCTTACTCAATGATAAAGCTTTAGGTATCTTTTTCCTAGGAAGACAACTTAATTTTTGGTGATATAAGGAAGTGTAGCTTGGTTGATCATGAAGAAGAAGACCGCAAAAGAATAAGATTACTTGCAACCTTTATGACAATCCCATTTATTTTGGCCGTGCCTCCTATTATAGGTTGGTTTATTGGTTCTTGGCTAGACAAACAATGGGGGACAGCCCCTCTTCTGATGTATATTTTAATTGTGTTAGGAATTGTGGCCGGGGTCCGAGAATTTTATCGTATCATCAGAAAATATGGTGACAACGGATGATGAAAAAGATTGTACTGAGTGTTTTATTCTCTTTGTTTATTCTAGGTTTTTATGATAGTTGGTACAACGTTTTGGGGATAGGTAGTGGAGCAATATGGGGATGTATCAATCTTTATTTTATCAAACAATTGATGTATGGTTTATTGATTGAAGTGCCAAAAAATCCTTTCAAGATCTTAATAATGGCATTTATTAAATTTCCTTTGCTTTATACAGTAGGGTATGCACTATTGCAAATCAATCAGATTTCTCCCTGGAGCCAGTTAATAGGGTTTTCCATCGTTTTAGCAGCAAGCACTCAAAGCTGGTTTTGGAGTAGTATTTACCTCACGAAAGAAATATAGGTTATTCAGATGCAGATCATTTTAGCTATTGATGGGGGGCCTGAAGTCCCAAACATAATCACCCTCATCTACCATTATTTTGCAAATTCTGCGTGGGCGACTTTTCTGTATGTGTGGGAAGATATTTTCTTTTCTCTTTTGGTTGCCGTGTTTCTATCACTCATATTCTACTTAGGGACACGTAAAAAGAAATGGATTCCTTCAGGGTTGCAAAACTTTTTGGAGTTAATTGTAGAGACATTTCGACATTTCATTATAGGGATATTAGGACCAGATGGAGATAAGTATGTTCCATTTTTAGGAACATTATTTATTTATATCCTAAGCATGAACTTGATCGGGCTTGTTCCATTCATGAAATCGCCCTCCTCTAGTTTAAGCGTAACTATAGCTTTAGCGGTTTGTGTATTTGTCCTTGTACAATATTTAAACATTAAAAATATGGGCTTAATAGGATTCTTATATCATCTAGCGGGATCTCCCAAGGATGCAATCAGCTGGATCGTTGCCCCACTCATTTTTCCAATAGAACTTCTTACCCAAATTTCAAGACCTGTGACTTTAGCCTTACGACTGTTTGGCAATGTCTTAGGGGAAAAAATTTTGATAGCTTTTTTTGTAGTCGTCGGTACCACCATGCTTTTCTTCTTCCCCATCCAGACTCCTTTTATGTTTATTGGATTGTTGACCGGTGTTATGCAGGCAATGGTCTTTACTTTGCTTAGTACAATTTATATTCTTTTGTCTATTCCGCATGTAGAAGAACATCACGCGAATCATTAACCAATAGGTGAAAAAATGGATATTCAAACTGCATTGGCACTTTCGGCTCCTCTAGGAGTAGGCATTGCTGCATTGGGCTCAGGAATTGGCCTAGGGATTGCGGTAAGTAGTGCCATGGAAGCAATTGGTCGTCAGCCAGAAGCTTCAGGAAAAATTTTAACTAACATGATCATCGGCGCTGCGCTTATTGAGGCATTGACAATTTATGCTTTGATCGTATTCTTCGTTTCTTTAGGCAGGATGGGTTAATAAAAAATTTATGAATGTTGATTTTAGCCAGATAGTGACCCAAATCATCGCCTTTTTGGTCATGCTTTGGGTATTAAAGAAATTTGGTTGGAAACCTTTACTGAGTTTACTCAATGAACGACGACAGTATATTCAGTCGGAATTTGATGCTGTTGCTGCGCAAAAACAAGCCGTCGGAAAACTGATCGAAGAATATGAAGAAAAATTGAAAGAGATTGATACGCAAGCTAGGCATAAAATTCAAGAGGCTATCATGCAAGGGCGCAAGATGGCAACGGAAATTCAAGACGAAGCTCAAGCTAGCGCTAAAGAGATCATTGTAAAGGCAAAAAATGAGATTAATAGAGAGATGGCTAGTGCTAAAGCGCAGCTTAGAGATGATCTAGTGAATCTAGTGATCATAACTACAGAGAAAATTCTTCAACAAGAGCTCGATGAACCAAGCCATAAAAAATTAATTGCAGACTTTGTACAAGAGGCAGACCTCAAATGATTAAGCGCGTGATTGCCTCTAGATACTCTAAAGTGCTCTTTAACTTAGATAGCCAAAAGAAGAGCAATCTAGAGAAAAGGCTTCTAGATTTTGAGTCTATACTCATATTATTGAAAAAGAATCCAAATCTAGTGCGGTTTCTTAAATCTCCTCAAATCAGTCTACCAGAGAAAAAGGAGATATTTAGATCTCTCTTAGAGAACGGAATCGACATGACATTTTTTAATTTTTTCTTTTATTTGATTGAACAGAGAAATTTAGATGACTTAGCCCAAATTGCATTAGAATACCGAAGGATAGTCAATGAGTTTTTAGGGATTTGGGAAGCGAAAATTATAACAGCAGTGCCTATTGAACCAGCTGTTCAAGAAAAATTGAAAGAAAAATTAGAAAAATTTTTCCAAAAAAAAATGAAAATAAATAAAGAAATTGATCCCAAGATTATTGGTGGAGCTCTCTTGATTGTTGCCAACGAAATGATTAATTGGAGTGTCACCGGTAGACTTAGAAAAATGAGAGAGAGTTTGCTTGTATGAGGAGCAATCATGACATTTAAACCAGAAGAAGTCTCTTGGGTCATCCAAGAAAACATAAAAAAATATGACGAAAAACTCTCTTTAGAGTCCATCGGTTACGTCTTGCAAGTAGGTGATGGGATTTCGCGAGTATGGGGATTAGATGATGTGATGATGTCCGAGCTTATAGAGTTTCCTAACGGGACTCTTGGGATTGTCTTGAACCTTGAAATAGACAACGTCGGTATTGTGGTATTGGGGTCAGACCTAGGAATCAAGGAACGAGATATTGTCAAACGGACTGGAAAAATAGCCGCTGTTCCTGTAGGGGAAGCTTTAGTAGGTCGTGTGGTTGATCCGCTTGGAAGACCTATTGATGGGAAAGGACCTATCTACACAGAGGAGTATCGTTCATTAGAATGGCAGGCACCCAGCGTCATCCAAAGGAAACCTGTTAATGAACCCGTTCAAACTGGTATTAAAGCAATCGACTCTATAATTCCCATTGGTCGTGGGCAAAGAGAATTGATTATTGGTGATCGTCAGACAGGAAAGACCACAATCATTTCAGATATGATTATCAATCAGAAAGGGAAAGATAATTATTGTATCTATGTCGCTATTGGACAGAAGATGTCTACCATTGCCCAATTTGTCAAAGTTCTTGAAGATCAAGGTGCCATGGAGTATACGACTGTGGTAGCAGCTCCCTCATCTGATCCGGCTTCCTTGCAGTACATTGCTCCTTATGCAGGTGTGGCAATGGGGGAATATTTTATGTACAACAAAAAACATGCAATCTGCTGTTACGATGATTTATCAAAACACGCTCAGGCCTATAGACAATTAGCGCTATTATTGCGTCGGCCTCCTGGGCGTGAAGCCTATCCTGGTGATATCTTCTATCTCCATTCTCGCCTTTTAGAACGAGCCGCAAAACTCGATGATCAGTTTGGTGGCGGATCACTGACCGCTCTTCCTATTGTAGAAACACAAGCCAACGATGTCTCTGCCTATATTCCTACTAATATCATTTCGATTACCGATGGTCAAATTTATTTAGAGCCCGACCTTTTTTATGCAGGCATTCGCCCTGCTATTAATGTAGGCATTTCAGCTTCTCGAGTTGGAGGCAAAGCCCAAACAAAAGCAATGAAAAGAGTAGCGGGTAATTTACGCTTAGACTTAGCTCAATACCGCGAGCTTGCAGCTTTTACTCAATTCGGTTCCGAGCTTGATGAAGCAACTCAAGCACAATTAATTCGCGGTGAGAGAATGGTAGAGATATTAAAGCAGAGTAAAGGTTTGCCTTATTCTCTTGAGAAAGAGGTGATAATTATTTTTGCAGGGATGCAGGGGTATTTGGATGACCTTCCTATCGAGTCCATCCATAAGTTTGAAGAAGAATTTTTCAGATTTATAGAAAAGGAATATCCTCATATTTCTCATACTATCTCAAGTACCAAAGAGCTTGACCAGCCTACTTTCAATAAATTAGACGAAGCAACAGCTCAATTTAAGCAAGAATTTAAAGCACGATGGCAACAATAAGAGAGATACGTAGAAAACTACAGTCCGTCCATAATATCCAGAAAATCACTCAAGCGATGGAGATGGTGGCGGCTTCGCGTTTGCGTCGAGCACAAGCAAAAGCAGAAATGTCACGTCCCTATGCGATCAAATTGAGAGCCATTTTAGATAATATTATGTCAACTTCTGATGAGCTCACACATCCTCTCATTAATAAAAGAGAAGTCAAAAAGATAGGATTGGTTATTATTGCAGGGGATAGAGGGTTATGCGGTGCTTATAATCAAACAGTGTTTTCTACAGCAGAGAAGATGCTGAAAAATTATCATCCTAAGCAGATAGAACTTATTCTTGTAGGGCGTAAGACAATCGAGTATTTTTCAGGGAAGAAATGGCAAATAGGAGAAACGATTCCAGAATGGGGAGGAAAGATCACCTATCCACAAATTGAAGCCTTCACCTACCATTTGATCAATCAATATTTGGGAGCTAATCTCGATGAAATTTGGCTTATTTATACTCATTATATGAGTATCGTTTCTCGAAAGATCATGATTGAAAAGCTATTAAATATCGATCATTCAAAATCTGAGAGTAATAGAAAAGTTACAAACTATATTTTTGAGCCTAATGCTTCAGAAATTTTTGCCGAAATTTTACCTCATTACTGCATTACAAAAGTGCAATCGGCTTTAAATGAAGCATATGCTTCCGAATTGGGAGCTCGTATATTTTCTATGCGTGCCGCCACTAAAAATGCAAAAGAGATGATAGAAAAATTAACGCTCGTTCGCAATAAGGTTCGGCAAACAGGTATTACACGTGAATTAATTGAAGTCACATCTGGTATGGAAAATTTGAAATGATTCTACCAAACAGACAAATTTAATAAACAAATAGGTTTAAAATGGCCTCAGGTGTATTAAAACAGGTCATCGGTCCCACGATCGACATAGAATTTCCATCGCAAGAATTACCTTATATCCTTAATGCCATCAAAATCGAAGATAAGGAGAGAAATATAAACCTTACCGCAGAAGTGGCCATGCACTTGGGGGAAGATATGGTGAGGTGTATAGCACTTTCTTCTACCGATGGATTAATAAGAGGAATGAAAGCTGTCGATACGGGGGCTCCTATAGCTGTTCCAGTAGGAGAGGCAGTTTTAGGAAGATTATTCAATTTGCTGGGTGAACCTATTGATCAACTAGAACCAATTCCCGGTTCAGTCCCTCGAGTTTCTATTCATAAAGTCGTGCCTCAATTTGAAGATCAAGAAACACGAAGCTTAATTTTAGAAACTGGGATTAAAGTCATAGACCTGCTAGCACCTTATCTAAAAGGAGGTAAAGTCGGTCTATTTGGTGGTGCTGGTGTAGGTAAGTCGGTGATTGTCATGGAACTCATTCACAACATCGCTCAGCATGGAGGAAGGTCTGTTTTCTGTGGCGTAGGAGAACGCACTCGCGAAGGAAATGACTTATGGCTCGAGATGAAGGATTCAGGAGTCCTTTCCAAAACATGTTTGGTTTTTGGACAAATGAATGAGCCACCTGGAGCTAGAATGCGCGTGGCTTTAACCGGTTTAACAATGGCTGAGTATTTTCGTGACGAAGAACGTCAAGATGTGTTGTTGTTTATCGATAACATCTTTAGGTTTATCCAAGCTGGTTCTGAAGTATCTGCTTTATTGGGTAGGATGCCTTCTGCAGTAGGATACCAACCTACGCTAGCGACGGAAATCGGTGCTTTACAAGAACGGATTACCTCCACTAAAAGAGGATCGATTACTTCTGTGCAAGCTGTTTATGTTCCGGCCGATGATTATACAGATCCTGCTCCTGCAAGCATTTTCGCACATCTAGACGCTTCTATAGCTCTCTCCAGGCAGATTGCCGAATTGGGAATTTATCCTGCTGTCGATCCCTTAGCTTCAACTTCTCGAATTTTAGACCCTCAAATTCTTGGAGATGAGCACTACAATGTTGCACGACAAGCACAAAAAATTTTACAAAGATATAAAGATCTGCAAGATATCATCGTCATCTTAGGCATCGATGAACTCTCTGAAGAAGATAAACTAACAGTATCTAGGGCGCGGAAAATACAAAAATTTTTATCTCAACCTTTTTTTGTAGCTGAGACCTTTACTGGCAAGCCAGGTAAGTTTGTTAATTTATCCGATACAATCAAAGGCTTTAAAATGATTATAGACGGGTCGATGGACGAGATCCCTGAGCAGGCCTTTTATATGGTGGGACCTATAGAAGAAGTCTTTGAAAATGCTGAACAAATGAAGAAGAAGTAATATGTACCATCTTCAAGTGCTTACGCCTGAAGAAATCATTTTTGATGAGCTGGTCATCGCTTTGATTGCTCCTGGCAAAGAGGGTTATTTAGGAATCTTGACCGATCACGCTCCTTTAGTGACGATATTGAAGCCTGGAATATTTATTATCACTGATAAAAATCAAGAGAAACATTTCTATCAAATTTCAGGGGGATTTTTAGAAGTGAGCCACAATAAAGCTTTTTTACTCATTGAAACCATTCAACCTACCAAACCTATTGATATGGGCTCCGGCATTTAAACTATACTCATTTCACTTGAAAGCTGCAATTTGGGCAATGCGAAAGCTCTCGGGCTTCAACGATCAAAAATAGGTCCATATACTTATATGGACCTATTTTTGATCATTGAAGCCTGAGGCTTTGGCACAGCCGAAATTGCAACTTTCAAGTGAAATGAGTATAAAGTTGTCCACAGTGTTAAGGAGAAAGACGATCAATTTGCCACTGATGATCCTTTCGAAGATATTGAAAACGGTCATGTAGACGGTTAAGGCGTCCTTGCCAAAATTCAAACCGATCTGGAATAAGGCGATATCCTCCCCAATACGGGGGAAGGGGAATCTCTTTTCCTGCATATTCTCTTTCCCAACGGTTGAATTCTTCTTCTAGTATTTGTCTGGAGGAGATGATATGACCTTGATGCGAAGCATAGGCTGCCAATTGGCTGAAGCGGGGTCTGGAATGAAAATAGGTTTGAGATTCTTCCTTTGAAACCTTGATGACCGTTCCCTCAATTGTGACTTGTCTTTCTAGTTCTTTCCATAAAAAAGTCATAGAAGCTAGAGGATTATCCTTTAATTCATGAGCTTTGCGGCTTTCATAACTTGTGAAAAATACAAATCCTTGTGTATCAAATCCTTTCAGTAAAACGACTCGAGAAGAAGGTTTTGCCTGAATTGAAGCTGTAGCTAAAGTCATGGCATTAGGCTCTAACACTTGAGCATTTTGCACCTCTTGAAACCACAGCTTAAATTGCATAAAGGGATCTAAATATAAATTATCGATATTTAGAGATCTTAAAAGATATTCTCTTCTTAAATTTTTCACATCCAGCATATACAAGTTTCCTGTCCTACACGATAAGAAAATATACTCGATATAATTAAACTTATATTAATGCGTGCTAATAATTATGAATTTGCCCAAGGAGTTTGATATACATATTAGGGTTAATAAGCTGTAAATTGGGATATCGATCTTTCAAGGTCTTAATTGTTTCATCCGAGATACCCAGCAATGTTACATCGATCTGTCGTAAATGCAAACATTTTTCGGCTAAGACTTTAATGATTTCGTCTCCGATAATTTCACATCCTCCAATATTAATCGATTGTAAATGGAGACATTTTGTAGCTAAAAGATTAATGATGTCAGGGCTAATTTGGATTTGATTACAATAATCTAGACCGATAGATTGTAAATGAGAACACTTATTTATCAAAGCTTCAATAGCTACGTTTGTAACATTACAATAGGATAAATTGATAGACTGTAAACGAGAACATTTCTCAACCAAAGTTATAATACCTGTGTCTGTAACGTTAGAAAAGGATAGATTAATGGATTGTAAATTGAGATATTTTTCAGCTAAAATGGGAATCAGACTGTCTACAAACTGATCTCCTTCTAAATTAATAGATTGCAAATTAGGGCATTGATCTAACAAAACCTTAAGAGCTTTATCTGGGAGAATCCAACTTCTTAGCTTGATAGACTGTAGCTCAGTTAATGTCTTCATATTTTCATCCATGATAGGAAGAGACTTTAGAAAGAAACCTGTAAAAATTCTATTGGTTTTATTACCATCTTTCAATATCTTTTTTGATAAATTTATATGTTTAGCTTTTAGTCGTTGAGCAAGACATAGTGTTTCGTTTATTGATAGATTTTTAAATCCTTTTCCGGACTTTAGAAGAGTAAGAAAATAAGTTTGGCGGAAGATGTTATAAAATTTTTTGTTTATTAACGTGATTGTTCTTAAATCTTCATTATTTGTTAGATAACTGCCAATAGAGACGATAATGTCTTTTGGTTGGTTAGTTAAAGAATCTTCTGTTTCTTGATTAATTGTAAAAGGCACTAAGTCTAGATTAAAAGGACGAGATTGATTAAATAAGTCAGACATTATGTGATATACATAATTTAAAAAATACATATGAACCTAATTTATTAATTATAAAAATTGAATGATATTAAACAAGCAAAGATAGCATTTTAATAATATAATCACAATAAAATATTATACCATATACTGTTTAAGGTTATTGTTACGCTTACTGGTAGGGAGTGCAAAGTTTTGCTCGATCAAATCTAAGATATAATCCTTGACAGGATTCTCGCTCTTTACTATGAGTGGAGATCGATCAACCAGTTTTAGCTCCAAGGTAAGTGATTATATACTCATTCCACTTGAAAGCTGCAATTTGGGCAATGCGAAAGTTCTCGCGATTCAACGATCAAAAATAGGTCCATATACTCATATGAACCAATTTTTGATCGTTGAAGTCCGAGGCTTTGGCACAGCCGAAATTGCAGTTTTCAACTGGAATGAGTATATACTCACCCCAGTTCAAAGTGAGAATTTGGGCAATGCGAAAGCTCTCGCGATTCAACGATCAAAAATGGGTTCATATACTCTCATATGAACCCATTTTTGATCGTTGAAGCCCGAGGCTTTGGCACAGCCGAAACTTCTCACTTTGAACTGGGATGAGTATATATAAGTGAACTCAAAAAGATTTGATAAGGATACTATGAATCAAAAGCTATCTATTCAGAACTTAGATTTAAAAGGAAAAAAAGTTCTTATTCGAGTTGATTTCAATGTGCCTTTGGAGAAAGGGAAGATCACAAATGATACACGTATTCGTGCCTCTTTGCCTACTATTCAATATGTGTTAGAACATGAAGGGAGTCCGATCTTAATGAGTCACTTAGGGAGGCCCAAAGGTAAACCGACACCTGAATTTTCTTTAGCTCCCTGTGCTCAGCGCCTTGCTGCTCTATTACATCAACCAGTTAAAATGGCTCCTGATTGTGTAGGCCTAGATGTCAAGCATATGGCCCAAAATCTTCAACCGGGAGAAATTTTGCTTTTGGAAAACCTCCGCTTCCATGAGGGGGAAGAGCATCCAGAAAAAGATCCTGACTTTGCCAAATCTTTAGCCCATTTAGGGGATGTTTATGTTAATGATGCTTTTGGAACAGCTCATCGTGCTCATGCTTCAACAGCGACTATCACCCAATTCTTTCCTGGAAAAGCGGCAGCAGGCTTTCTCATTGAAAAAGAAATTCAATACTTAGGAACTGCTTTACAAAATCCTCAGCGTCCTTTTTATGCAATTTTAGGAGGAGCTAAGATCTCGACTAAATTTAAAGTCATTGAAGCTCTCATGCGCCAGGCAGATGCTCTATTCATTGGTGGAGCAATGGCTTATACTTTCTTTAAAGCACAAGGCATTCCCATTGGGAATTCTCTTTATGAAGATGATTTCTTACAAGAAGCACGGCAACTTTTAGAAACGAGTAGTCAATCGCAGTACCCTCTTTTGTTACCTATCGATATTGTCGTAGCACGGAAGATTGAGCCCCATGCAGAAACACGCTTGGTGTATGTGAAAGAAGGCATTCCAGATGGCTTTGAAGGTGTTGATATTGGATCATTAACTATTCAAATGTATACCAAAGAACTACAGAAAGCTGCTACAGTCTTTTGGAATGGACCCTTAGGAGTTTTCGAATGTCCTCCTTTCGCTAAAGGTACAAATGAGATAGCAAAAGTATTAGCTCATTTGAAAAACGCAACAACAATTATAGGAGGAGGCGACTCTGTGGCTGCAATAGAAGAGACAGGGTTGGCAGATCAAATCAGTCATATTTCAACAGGAGGAGGGGCTTCTCTTGAATACATTGAATTTGGTCAATTGCCAGGTATTGACGCTTTGTCCGATAAACATGCTGTTTCTCGCTCATCTGGATTTGATATATAAACCCCAAGTTCAGGTTATTAATGACGCAAGAGGTCTATTATAAATCGCATATAAATGATTGGATTTTAATTATGAGGTATAATATAATTTTCTAGAACATAAAATTATGAGATGACTATCTCTCAAGAAGATTGAAATCTTGTGAAAATCTCTTGCTTAAATAAGCTTGAGGGCCTATCTTTATAGGCGTTTAAAGTCTTCTAGGCTTATGTATATATCCTTATTTTCGAGGCTTATGCAGGTTGAATTGTTAAGTCACCTTAAAACTCGACATTTGTTCCTTTCTCTCTCTACACTCTTTCACATTTTTACCCCTTTTAAATCGTTATTGATTGCTTCAATCAGCCATTCAATCAGCTGTCCGCTTGGGGTATTGGATTTTTCAACGGTAGCGAAAACGATTGGTTTATCGTTAATCGTCTCATCTCGTCTATCATCTGTAGCTGAGTCTTTGATTAGAACTAGGGATAAGGCATTTATTTGGTTTATTGATATTTATTTAGGAATTTATTGTGTGAGAAAATTATATAATCCAGAATTTTATTATTTTAAAACTAAGGGAGACGTTTTTTTACATGACCACATCAGAGGCACAATCAGATCATCGTGAATTTGGTCCGTGGAGGAGCTGTTTATGGCCCATTCACCGTCATGAGCTCAAAAAGCTTATTCCCATGCTTCTTATTTTTTTCTTTATTTCATTTGATTACAACGTGCTGAGGACGTTAAAAGATTCTTTACTCGTCACAGCTAAATATTCGGGTGCTGAAGCCATTCCTTTCGTCAAAGTTTGGGCTATGTTTCCAGGTGCCATTTTAATGACCTTTCTCTTTACTTGGCTATCGAATCGATTTTCACGCGAAAAAGTCCTTTATATTATCATGAGTATTTTTTTATTCTACTTCTTTATCTTCACCTTCGTCCTTTATCCCATCCGAGATAGTATCCATCCTAATCGTACGGCAGATTTCCTAGAGATGAGCCTACCTATTGGATTTAGAGGTTTTGTTGCCATCTTCCGTTACTGGACATTTACCCTTTTCTATGTCATGTCAGAATTATGGGGTAATATTGTTTTATTTGTTTTGTTTTGGGGGTTTGCCAATCAAGTGACCAAATGGAGCGAGGCAAAACGTTTCTATGGTATATTAGGAGTAGGAGCCAACTTATCAGGTATTTTTGCAGGTCAAATTTCTGTTTACTGCTGTCATTATAATCGTTATACAGTCCTTTCATTTGGAGAAGATAGCTGGCATCAATCCCTTATCATGCTTGTATCTCTTATTTTAATCGCAGGTTGTATTGCTTTAGCTCTCTTTCGTTGGATGAATGCTGTCGTCCTAACAGATCCTCGTTTTTATGATTCTGCTTGTATGAAGGTAAAAGAGGAAAAACAAAGCAAACTTTCTCTCAAACAAAGCTTTTCTGTATTGTTGAGCTCTAAGTATTTGCTTTGTATTGCTGTTATTGTCATTGCTTACAATGTCGCTATTAATTTAACAGAAGTTTTATGGAAACACCAAGTCAAGGAAGTTTATCCTAACCCCAATGATTATACTCTTTATATGAATCAAATTGTTTCAATTATTGGGCTTTTTGCTACCTTTAGTTCTTTCTTTATTTCTGGAAATGTCATTCGAAAATATGGATGGACATTTACAGCCATGTTGACACCTACAATTATTTCATTGACAAGTATTAGTTTTTTTGTTTTCTTTTTCTTAGATAGGTCGATTCCCAATTTTATCATGACCACTTTAGGAGCCACGTCTCCCTTCGTTTTAGTTTTCTTGGCGTCGGCTCAAAATGTCTTAAGCCGTGCAGCTAAGTATTCCGTTTTTGATGCTTCTAAAGAGATGACATTTGTTCCCTTAACCGCAGAATCTAAGTTAATTGGCAAAGCTGCTATTGATGGGGTTTGCTCAAGATTAGGTAAATCAGGTGGGGCCATGATTCATCAGGGATTGCTCCTTATTTTCTCTACTTTTGCTGCTACCGCTCCTTATATAGCCATTTTCTTAGTTGGAATTCTCATTATTTGGGCGATAACGATTCGTATGCTAGGTAAACAAGTGGATGTCTTAATCGCTCAACCAATAGCTCCTTCTATTGAGCCGCAGGTAAAAACGGTTCGTCTTCCAGTGGATATTTTGACTGATCAAGCTCTTTTAAAGGAACAGGTGGTGTAATATTTATTAATGCTCAAATAAGTGGAATCCTCTCTCTTATGAAGGTTAAGATGGTTCAAATG
This sequence comes from uncultured Parachlamydiaceae bacterium, assembly GCA_963838645.1. Lineage (GTDB taxonomy): Bacteria > Chlamydiota > Chlamydiia > Chlamydiales > Parachlamydiaceae > CAWIRV01. Next base: position 35,316 of record CAWIRV010000017.1, read on the forward strand.
CAATCATTTTTCTTGCTCTATTTTATAATGGTATTAAAAAGAGAAAAGTGACAGGCAGAGGGACTAGCCAGATACATAAAAGGGCAGAATTTAGCTTGCTTGAGTAAAGTAGCGAGGAGAGGCCTAGTTGGTTTGGGCGGTCTTTATTTTTCTTATTTTATTAAGAAAAATAAACTATTGAAAATTAGTTTAAGATTTACTATAATATTTGTTTATACAAGGGATTTTAAATGTCTTTTTCTCCTTTAGAGTCTCAATTTGGTAAATTTCGTGCATTCTTTTGGCCTATTCATCGGCATGAAGTAAAAAAAATTCTTCCCATGATGCTCATGTTATTTTTGATTTGTTTCAATTATAGCATTTTGCGCAATCTTAAAGATGCTGTTGTTGTAACAGCAAAATCTTCTGGAGCAGAAGTTATTCCTTTTATTAAAGTCTGGGTGCTGTTGCCGATGGCCATCCTACTGACTTTCATCTTTACCAGGTTATCCAATCGCTATAGTCAAGAGCGTGTATTTTATCTCATGATTTCGAGTTTTTTAGTTTTTTTTGGTCTATTTGCCTTTGTTTTTTACCCTTTGCGCGATATCCTCCATCCACATGAGTGGGCGGATTATTTAGAAAGCATTTTGCCTGCAGGATTTAAAGGTCTCATTGCCATGTTTCGTAATTGGACGTTTACGATTTTTTATGTGATCTGCGAACTATGGGGAAGTATTATATTGACGGTATTATTTTGGGGTTTTGCTAATGAGGTTACAAAGATGGCGGAAGCCCGTCGTTTCTATAGCATGTTAGGAGTTGTGGCAAGTCTAGCCGCTATCATCGAAGGAATAGCGGCAAATAGTTTGGCAGATGATAAGAGTTGGGATCAAACCTTAGTCATTCTGGTCACAACTATTATCATTTGCGGTTGTTTGACGATGGCTGTTTTCCGTTGGATGAATAAGTATGTTTTGAATGATCCCAGTTTCAATGCTCTGCATCAAGCTAAAAAAGAGATGAAAGCCAAGCAAAAGCTCTCTATGAGGGAGAGTTTTTATTATCTTTACAACTCTAAATATTTGATTTGTATTGCTATTTTGGTGGTCTCTTATAACTTGGTGATTAACTTAGTGGAGATTGTCTGGAAAGATCAATTGAGTCAGTTATATTCCTCTCCTTTAGAGTATAATCGCTATATGAATAGTATGACAACGGCTGTGGGAATCATTGCCACTTTAACATCTCTTTTCATGTCTCAATTAATTGATAAATTTGGCTGGACTTGTACAGCTTTAATTACACCTTTTGTCATGCTTTTGACTAGTTTTGGCTTTTTTGCCTTTATGTTATTTCGCCAAGATTTAGTGGAGCCTGTTTATATATTAACGGGGACAACACCTCTTGTGATTGCTGTCTTCTTTGGAGCCGCGCAAGTTTGTATGAGTAAAGCCTGCAAGTACTCTGTTTTTGATGCAACCAAAGAAATGGCTTTTATTCCGTTGGGCCATGAGTGTAAGTTAAAGGGGAAAGCAGCTATTGATGGGGTAGGATCTCGTTTGGGAAAATCTGGAGGATCACTAATCCATCAAGGTCTTCTTATGATTTTCGCTACTGTGAGTATGAGTGCTCCGTATGTGGCTGTCATTTTGATGTTAGTCATTGCCGTTTGGGTCATGGCTGTTCGTTCCTTAGGTAAACAGTTTGCTGTGATTGCTGGTGAACAAAGACAACAGGAGGAGATAGAAGAAAAGACACCTCCTCTCGATTCAAAATGGCAACCAGCTAAAGGGTAAAAGGTTATAAATAAACTGATTGCATTTCAGTCATGAGATTTCAAATAAGTTTAAATTTAAGATTCATCAGAAATTAATTTGTAGGTTTAGTATTATTTGTGATTTGTTGTTCGATGAGATAGAGTTCAAATAAAGCCAAAATACCTAAGATAATGAAACAAGAGAAGATAAAAGTAGGAATAATAAAATGAAGTGTTAAACCTAATAGGACAAAAAATTGTAGAGTTGTCGTAATTTTTCCACACCAAATTGACCTAAATTGAAAATTAGACCAAACTCCTTTTAAAGCTAAATATAAACCAAAAATTAATACAGCAAAATCTCGAGAAATTAAAGATAAAGCTTCCCAAATTTGAAGATGATCTTCATAAAGAAAAATTCCCACAATAAAAGAAACAAAAAATTTATCCATGAGAGGATCTAGAAAAGCTCCTAGTTGACTTGTCATACGGAAGCGCCGAGCTAGATAGCCGTCTAAGCTATCTGTTATCATGGCTAAAAGAATAGCTAAGCTGCGATAAAAGGAATTATCGATCATAAATAAGAAAGCTAGAGGACCTCTTAGTAAAGTTAAAATATTGGGGGGGTTCAAGAATGTCATGAATCAAAGTGAAGGAAATGATCATTGTTAATAAAAAGGATAATTGTAACTTTTTTACCTGTTAATGGCTAGCTCTAAATAATTTTTTAGAAAGCCTTTTCTTTATGATGATACCAAAAATAAAGGAACCCTAGTAGAAGGACGCTTCCTAAAACGAATAGAAAGATTTCTGTGTAGCGATAAAAATAGTGGAAAATCATAGGTAAATTTTCACCGAATTTATATCCAATAAAGAAAAAGACACTACTGGAGATAAAACAGGCTAATCCATCACGCAAAATGAATAGAGAAAAAGGCATTTTTGTTAAGCCTGATGATATGAAAAGGGCATTGCGGATTCCACCAGGACAAAAGCGTCCTACTATGAAAGTTAAAATACCAAACCTGGCGTAATAATAGCGGAGAACAGTCATCCGGTGCGGAGTAATGATACGATTAAATAGGCGAATACGATAGAGCTGGGGGCCTAAAAGTCTTCCAATCCAGTAAGCCTCCCAAGCTGAGAGGTAACACCCTAAAAAGATCCAAATAAACATGCGTAGAGTATGATCTGGAATACAACTGCTTGCAATAGCTCCTCCTCCTAATAACATAATATCCTCACTAATGGGAAAATTGAGGCCTGACAAAAGGAGAAGACAGAAAATAATCCAATGCGCTTGGTGGGCATTTTCACAAATATAAGAAAAAATCGATTCCATTAAAACCCAAAACTCAGGTTGTTAAATGATGTCAGAACAGAAGTTAATTTGTCTATTTGGTATAATAGGGTGATTTTTACCTTAAAATTTTTCTGGATAAAAGATGGTATAGGCTAAATAAATAAGAAGGGTAATAGAGACAAGACCTGCGATCAAAAAGTCTGACATAAGAAACCTCTAATGAGGTATTTTTAATAATACGTGAATTCAGGAGAACTTACACATCGAACTCATATTAAATAGTTGAAGCTAGGGCGTGTTCTCAAATTCTTAACAGACTTTATAATTATATTCAAGTTTATTTTGTTTGCAATCAGCACAGAAAGAACTTGGATCTAGGCAGTTAGCAATTTGAGAACATGTCCTATTTACATATAGTCTTTCCAGTTGAAAGCTGCAATTTCGGCTGCATCAAAGCCCGAGGCTTTGGCACAGCCGAAACTTCTCACTTTGAACTGGGATGAGTATATTTCATTTTATTCCTTAGCCATAAGGCCTTTACAATCCCGTTCTTCCCATCCCTTTTTTAAAAGATTCACTTTCTTATTAGAGATGTCTCCTAAAAATTCTATTGCTCTCAGAAGGCGAGCTCGAGTACGATCTTTGCCTAAAATTTCTGCAGAATCAAAAAGGGGAGGACCTTGATTCTTACCCATCAAGCTTGCGAATAAAAGAGGCATAACAACTTTTTTATGATTGACACCAAAAATCTCTGCCACATCTCGTGATGCTTGGTTAATTCCAGAACTACCCCAATTCTCTAGTTCATCCATCCGCCAGATAACCGCTTTAAGAATGTAACAGCATTGCTCTTTGGAAAGATCTTTAACATGAAAGAGAGGTTCTGTATATTTTAAGTGATTGATGAATAGGAAGTCACAGAGATCCATAAAATCGCCAAAGGTCTTAATACGGGAATGACAAAGAGGAATTAGTCTTTGCATGAACTGATCGTTAAAGCTCCATTCTTTAATGCGATTCCATAATTGATCCACGGGAATATTTTTAATTAAGTATTGTTGATTAATCCAATCAAGTTTTTGGATATCAAAGACTGCACCCGAAACACCAATGCGTTTATAATCGAACTCTTTAATAATCTCATTGAGGCTATAAATTTCCCGATCCCCTGCCATACTATAGCCCATTAAGGTAAGAAAGTTAATAAACGCTTCTGGCAAGTAACCACTATCTCGATAGAAAAAAATCGAAGTGGGATTCTTCCGTTTTGATAATTTTTTTCCATCTTTTCCTAGAAGTAAAGGCATATGCATAAAATTAGGAGGTGTCCAACCAAATGAATCATAAAGTAAAATATGTTTAGGCGTTGAACTCATCCATTCATCTCCGCGAATGACATGAGAAATTTCCATTAAGTGATCATCAACAACATTAGCTAAATGATACGTTGGAAACCCATCGGATTTTAGAAGGACCTGATCGTCAATATCTGCCCAAGGAAAAATCATACGGCCTTTAATGCCATCTTCATAGACGCATTCTCCAGCGAGAGGAACTTTTAAACGGATCACAACAGGAAGACCTGTCTCTTCTCGCTCTTTGACCTCTTGAGGTGTCAAATGGCGACAGCGACGATCGTATCCTTGTCTCCCTCCTTGCTTTGCAGACATTTCTCTCATTTCATCGAGTTCTATCTGGGTACAAAAACACTTGTAAGCCTTGCCTTTATGGAGAAGATCCTCTGCATATTGTTTATAGATATCAAAGCGATCAGATTGACGATAAGGACCATATGGACCTCCAATATCAGGTCCTTCATCCCATTGAATATCACACCAGTGTAGAGCTTTATAGATGTTTTGCTCATATTCAGGGCGACTGCGTGTACGATCTGTATCTTCGATACGTAAAATAAATTGCCCTTGATGATGACGAGCAAAAATCATATTAAATAACGCCATATAGGCTGTTCCTACATGAGGATCACCTGTGGGAGAAGGAGCAATACGAACGCGAACTGACATAAAAGTAGACCTTTTAATTAAAAATAAAAGATTAACAACTTTGACAATTATCTTATATGATTAGATAGATTTCAAGTAAAAGTCTGAAAGTCGAACCAGCTCTTATGCCAAATAGGCAAATTAACTTCCGATTTAAGAGAAAGACCCTAATAACCTGAGTTTTGAGTTTATTTCCTTGATTCTTAGAGAAAATCTTCTCTAAGAATCAAGGAAATAAACTCAAAACTCAGGTTAATAAAGATGTTGGTCCAACTAAGGCAAAAACCAATTTTTCAGGTTGATAAGAACATAATTGAATTGGATTTTTAGCTTTAAGCTTTAGAAGAAGAAGGCTTAATGATTCCTTTTTCATACATCATTAAAAGCAGATCTTCCATAATATCGTAGGCTTCTCTAAGTTGTAGATCATTTAATCCAAATTTCTCTACTTTATCTTCTATTCTACCCTCACCCTCATCTTTCTTATTAATTTCGTTTAGAAAATTTTGATAATTTTTATTTGTATGAATACGATGTTTGGAGTTTTCTTTCAACTTCTCTAAATAAGGCAGGTAAGTATCGACTTTTTCTTGTAAACCAAATTTATATAATCTTTTAACTTTTTCTCGTTGCAAAAAAGGAATGTCTGAAAGGTCATCATCAAAATTGGATTTAATATGATCGTTTTCAAGAGGATGTTTACTAAATCGTTCTCCTATATCTGTATCAGAAAGAGGGCCGGGGGCAATAATATCGGATAAGACACCTACTAATTGAGGGGTTTTCCCTGATACAGTATAATATCTTCCCCGTGTAACTTTATACTCTCCTTGAGGATTGACGAGATCATAATCGGGATCTGTTGTCAGTGTAAAAGTTTGATAGGATCCCTTGCCATAAGTGTGATCATCTCCTACAATCATCGCTCTACCATAATCTTGCAAAGTTTGAGCAACAATTTCAGACGCAGAGGCGCTGGCTCGATTGACAAGCACAACTAAAGGACCATCCCAAGTGGCCGTTGCATTTAAATCTCGTAAATGTTGAACACGTCCATTTTCATCCTTAATCGAGACAACAACTCCTTTTTTCATAAATAATCCTGTGACATTGACTGCTTGGGATAGAAGTCCACCAGAGTTGTAACGTAAATCAAGGATTAAGCCAAGCAAATGATATTCTTCTTTGAGTCTATTAATTTCTCGTTCTAAATCAGAAGCAGAAGAGCTATCTCGATCTTGATAAAAGGAATAAAGTTTGAGATACCCAATAATGCCATCTCCAAAGGGTTCATAAGAGATTTTATAACGGGTTTCATTTAAAACAACTTCTCCACGCATAATAGTGACATCTAATTTTTCCTCTTGCTGATTGCCGTTCAACCCAAGAAATTCGCGAATGACAGTGAGAAGGACAGGAGTATTGGCCTCTCCTCTTATCAAGTCGACAGCATCTGTAATATCCATCCCTACGACAGGTTCACTATTAACCGCAATCACTCGATCTTTCACTTTGAGTTCCTTATTCAAAGCAGCAGGCCCTCCTTCAACAATCTTAGTCACAGTAAAGCCATTAATATCATCGCGTAACTGAGCTCCAATGCCATACAAACGTTGTTGAACGTTAATCATGAATTGAGCAGCTTCATCTGGAGTAAAATAGGCTGTATGAGAATCTAGAGCAGAGGCTGTGGATTTGAGAACATTAGTCAAAACGAGACGTTCTCTTTCCTTTGGATCTGAGATCAGCATCTCCTCTTCGTATTTCGCTTGTCGCTTAGTCATTCTTTGTAAAGATTTTTCTTTTATCTCTTCACTAAGTTTAGAAGCAGTTTCAAGTTGAAGAGCTTTAATGCGTTTGAGCCGTGTGACTAGTTCATCCTCTGTATAAACCCAAGGCATGTCTTTAAATTCATCAGCATTCACATGTTTAGGAAGATCTTGATAATTAATTGTTTGCTCTAGGTGACGCCGCCGATCAATTGCTTTAACAAGAGTTTCATGAATGTCTTCAAATATTTTAAAATTACTATCATCATAATCTTGGATAATTTGCTGTAATAAAACTTCAGAAGGACGAATCCATGTCTCAATATCTGGCTCAATCAAGTAAGTCTTGTTTGGATCTAGCTCCTCCAAATAATTATTCAAAATACGTTGAACTAAAACCGGTGTTAATTTTTTATGAGAAGCATGGGCCTTCATGATCTCTTTGACTTTAATTTTAGCATCTTGAGGGGTAATATCAGGCAGCTTTGCCTCACATAGGCAAGTCAAAGAGATAAAAGAAAGTAAAATACATAAATACTTGTACATCAAACTACCTTAAAATTTTACAAACTAAAATTTAGCTTTAAAACACATACTTCTATTTTAACCAAAATAACATTATATGAAAAGAAGCGTTTTATCTAAAAATCTGTATTTTTGAGTTAAGTAGTCTGATAAACAAGAGATCGGGCAACTAAATCCTAAACTCACATAACATTAAACTTGTTTCGAAATCTCTTTTTTTTCGATGACTTTCTTTGCTTACTTTTTAAAGTAAGCAAAGAAAGTCATCGAAAATCTCAAGCAAATTCTAAAGAATCCAATATAAAAAGATTTTTGAAACAAATTATAAAAAAATTTTTTTAATTTTGTTTTTAAAAAACAAACTATTAAACCTTGATTGATACATAAATACTAAAAAATTGTAAAAATTGCTTGATTTAAATTCTTTACTATGTAAAATAGATGTTTCTAAGTTGTAATTTTTAAAATTTATTATAAAATAGATAATTATTTAAATATTAATTTAATTGGAGGTAAATAAATGTCTCAAGATAATATAAAAATGGAAAATAAAAAAGCGGAGGGAAAGAAAGCTGTTTCTATTACTGAGGCTGCTAAGTTGAATAAGGTAACAAGGCAGGCTATTTATGTAGCTATTAAGTTAAATAAACTGAAGGCAACTAAAGAAACAACTCGCTGGACCATTAATTTAGATGATTTAGAAGCTTATCATCGTCAAAAGTATTCAAGATCAAAATCTATCTATGAAGGAGAGCTGTTATTTGATAATGAAAAAGGATTTTTTTCTATTAATCAAGTTGCTCGTATGTTGAGTGTGCCAGCTCAGAAAATTTATTATGCTACAAGAATTGGTCTTCTTAAAGCGCATCGCAAAGGGGCAGCTTGGGTCATTCATTCTGATGATGTGAAAGAGTACCAAGAGAAGTATATACAAAAAAAAAGCAATCACCGTCGTCAAGTTAGCTAATTTAGAAACTGTCTACGATTTAAAATTTTGATTAAAAGAGGCATTTTTGATGCCAATTCTTTAATAAAAGCGCCGGAAATATTTGATAATATTTTCAAGCTTTTATTAAAGAAGTGGCGCAAAAAGGACCTTTTAATCAAAATTTTAAATTCGTAGACAGTCTCTTAGGATTGATTATTCAAACAAGTTGAATTTACATTGTTTATGAATCTTAGGCTAAATTCATCTAAAACTTCCTAAATTTATAAAAAGTGCTGATTCAACTTGTTTGAGCATATAATCTTTCCAGCTTTCAACTGGAAGGAGTATATACTCAATAAAGCTGAATCCTGGAATTTAAGCAGTAGCAATTATGATAGAATTTAAAGTAATTCGTTGAAACTTATCGTTAATTCTTTTTTCTAAAACATCCTTTATCTTTGGAATGTCTTCAAAAAAGAATTTACGAATTGCTTTGCCAAAATTCTCAAATTTATCATGACACTTATTATACGTATTTTTCTCTCTCATTATCTTCCAGAGCCTTTCAATTGGATTTAAATTAGGTGAATAAGGGGGAAGATAATGTATTTCAATTTTCGATGTTGGTAGATAGGCTTCGATGGCTTTGTTCTTATTCGCGCGACCATTATCAGAAATGATATGAATTTTGGATGCTGAAGAATAAGCTTCTAGATGCTTTAAAAACTCGATCATGCTTTCAGCATTTACCGATTTGTACTCTTGAGCTATTAACTGCATGTTCTTAACACTTATTGCTCCTATAAAGTGCAATCGATATTGCTTGCTTGTTGTCGGAAGTGTTTTCACTTCTCCTTTTTTGATCCACCCATAAACTGATTGAGACTGGAATTCAGGATGCACTGCATCAAGAAAATAGATTTCATGATCATTTGGGAGGCTTTTCTTTAGCTTTTCATAGTATTCAATGAATGCCTCTTGCTTGGCTGGGTCTAGCTTGCCTGGAACTTTGATAGGCTGTTTGTAAACAAAGTCATGTTCTTTTAGCCAAGCAATCATTCCAGGGGTTGAATACTTAATCCCATATCTGTCTTCAACGTATTTGCAGATGTATTTAGCCTTTAGATAAGTATTTTTCTGAACATGATCAAGCAACTCTTGAGTTTGCTCTGCATTCAATTTGCTTTCACTTCCTCCTCTTTGATCATGCTGCGTCTTATTTTCTTTTTCATAATCCATTAGATATTGGTACACGCTACTGACACTAATGCGATGGGCTTGAGCAATTGATTCTGGAGACATACCCTCGCTTCTTGCTAAAATAACACAAAGGCGCGTGTATTCGCTCTTATCTTTTGTATGCCTGGCTTGCCTTTCTAATTGTTGCTTTATTTCTTGAGAGAGTTTCATCTTATCTCATTTATGCTTAATGATATTAAGTATACCATTTTCAGCAAATTTATCAATTCTTATCTTTGGTTTTTTCCAGTTTTCAACTATACTCAGTATATACTCATCCCAGTTGAAAGCTGGAATTTGGGCAACGTGAAAGCTCTCGCGATTCAACGATCAAAGATGAGCCCATATGAGCCATATGGGCTCATCTTTGATCATTGAAGCCCGAGGCTTTGGTGCAGCCGAAATTCCAGCTTTCAACTGGAAGGAGTATATATATCATAGATAATAATGTCTTTTACTTTAAAACTGTGAGAGATGAATTATGCTCATAAAGGGGGTTGTAACCGTTCACGGTGTGCATCAAAAGAATAATTGCATTTTGATTTTCAGTATGTTATAACATTTAACATGGAAGACAAAGATGCCATTATTCTTGATCTTAAAAAGGTCATTGAAGATCTCAAGCAAGAGATCACACAATTAAAAAAAGAGAATGCTGATTTAAAAGAGCAGCTTCGTCTCAATTCTCAAAATTCTTCTAAACCACCTTCATCTGATCGTTACCCTAAAAAAGAACCAAAGGCACCTTCAAAGGATCGCCCAAAAAGGCAAGGGTTTGCAAGGAAATGGTTTGCCAAAGAAGAGATCACAGAATTTAAACAATACTTTCCTTTACATTGTGATAAATGTGGATCAAATAACTTTTTACCAAGAAGTACTATTGTAGAAGCCCGTCAGACAATAGAACTTCCAAAGGTAAAGCCAATTGTTACAGAGCATCAAGCCTTAGCTTGCAGATGTGCAAGTTGTGGTAAAAAAGTGCGGGCTTTTCTGCCTTATGATGTGACAATAAGTACATTTGGTCCAAAAATTAAAGCTTTATCCTCTACGCTTTCTGGTAAATTCCATTTAAGCAAAAGAAATATTCAAGAGCTGTTTAAGACTTTATTTAACATTGATATTAGCTTAGGAAGCATTATCAATGTTGAAGCCCAAGCATCTGCTTTTTTAAAGGAACCTTATGAAGAAGCTTTAAAGCTTTTAAGAAAAAGTAAAACCGTTCATGCAGATGAAACTGGATGGAAGACTAAAGGGCAAGCTAAATGGCTATGGCAAGCAAGCGATAAACAAATTGTGATTTTTAAACTCTTCTCAAGTCGAGGTAAAAAAGCTTTTCAAAGCTTTCTAGGCAAGGATTGTATTCAAAATTTAGTCACAGATAGATTTAGGGTTTACTCGACATTGGGTTTACATCAATACTGCTGGGCACATTTAAAGAGAGATTTTAAAAGAATTGAACAAAGAGATGGACTAGTTTCTTGGATCGGAAAGCTTATGGGATCGCTATGCGGTCTTCTTTTTAGATGGTCACATGAAAAAGACAATTTAAGCGATGAAGAGTTCAAAGAAAAAATCAAAGGTTTAAAAGAAGACTTTCATTACCTGTTTAAGCTAGGACTTCGAGCAGATACCCATGATTTAAAGCTTGGTAAAACTGGAAGATTTTGTGAACGTCTTCTTTCTGAAGAAGAAAAGCTTTGGGCTTTTATAGAAGACTCAACCCTTGATCTTACAAATAACTTGTCAGAGAGAAATTTAAGGCCAGCTGTCCTTTGGCGTAAAGTTTCTTTTGGTAATCAAAGTGCTAAAGGCGAACAATTTGTTGAACGAATTCTTTCTGTTGTTGAAACCCTAAAGATTCAAAAACGAAACATCTTGGGTTATTTAACTCATTGCTTTAAGGCAAGATATCAGCTTCTATCTATTCCTTCTTTTGTGTGCATCAATTAGATTTTTGATGCACACCGTGAACGGTTACAGGGGGTTTTATGTATCTTTTCTCTTTATCTATTCCATCCTAGTTCAAATTAGGAAATTTCGGCTGTGCCAAAGTTTCGGGCTTCAACGATCCAAAATGGGTTCTATATTCGAATGAAGCAAAGGATCAACCTTTTCATCCTCTAAGATTTTAAAATCACGGATAAGAAGTTGAATGCTAGACTTATTAATTTGCGGTGTAAAAGCAATCCTTAGTTTCAAATTTTTTTTACGTAGAGATGTGCTATAAGCTGCTTTGTTAAGAGCTATACCCTCCAAGATTAAACCGCTTTGCTCCAAATATAACTTAAGATTATGATGAGTTTTACCGACTACTTTAGGCGGCCAAGTTTGCCAAGCATCACAGTAGAGAATGGGTTGGAGATTTTCGTTTCCGTAAGGTTCTAGCAACTTGGCTGATTCCATGAAATCGAACGTAAGTTCATTAAACTTAATTTCAGCATCTAACTGTAGTTTACTCATGACATCTGTGTCTTTCAATTGTCTATTAGCTGATTGAATAAAACGATTTTTAAATTCTTCAATATGTTCTTCCTTAATGGTTAAGCCTGCAGCGAAATCATGTCCTCCAAAGTTAAGTAAAAGATCAGAGCATTCCTTTAAAGTTGGTAATAGGGGAAATTCTCGAATCGAGCGTACGGAGCCCTTTCCAATTCCTTTGTCAATCGCAATCATGACAGTCGGACGATTATAGTGTTTAGAAATTCGAGTAGAAATAATGGCGATGACACCAGGGTGCCATTTATCTGAAATCATGACAATCGCTTTGTCCTTTAGAATATGGGGATTCCCCTGAATCGTTGCATCGACATCTAAAGACATCGTGCGCTCAATCTTTTGCCGTTCAATATTATTTAAGTCTAGCTCCATTGCCATTTTTTCCGCTACTTCGGCATTTTTAACGAGAAGCATCTGAACCCCTTTTCTAGGATCATCAATACGTCCCAAACTATTCAAACGGGGAGCTATTTTAGAAGCGATAGTGAAGGTGTTTAAATCATTAATATCTACATCACAAATGGAAAAGAGTTTAGCTAGCCCCATGCGCTTTCCTTTACGTAGCTGGCGTAACCCATACTTGACCAAAATACGGTTTTCTTTATCAAGTAAGGAACCCATATCAGAAATAGTTCCTAAAGCAACAAGATCAAGGTAACGCTTGAGATCAATTTTTTTGGCAGGAATTTTACCTTCTGCTGTCAATTGATTGGTCACTCCATGGGCAAGCTTAAAAGCGACACCTACCCCTGTAAGATCTCGATTTGGATAAGTATTACTGAGAAGCTTAGGATTAAGGGTCGCAACACAATGAGGGATCTTGTCAGTGGGCTCATGATGATCAGTGATAATGACATCGACGTTTTGCTCTACTACTTTAGCAATTTCAACAGCAGCTGTGATACCACAATCAACCGTAATGAGAAGTTTACATTGATTAATAAGCGCATATTCAAGCGCCTCAACGATAAGACTTTGCCTTAAAGTTCCTCGATTTGATACATAAAAAAAGACATTAGCTCCGAGATCTTGTAAAAACTCTGTTAATAAAGCTGTCCCTGTCATTCCATCGACATCATTATCTCCATAAATAAGAATATTTTCTTTGTCGCGAATAGCGCTGCAGATTCGCCCAACAGCTTGAGGCATTTCAGCCATTAAGATAGGATCATGTAGCTCAGGAAGCTTAGCATAAAGATAATTATGGATTTGACTAAAAGAAAGAAATCCTCTTGAGATGAGAATTTGAGCAATAACTGGATGGATATTGAACTCTTTGATGATGCTTTCCTTTAACTGGTTATCTATTTTAGGATAGACCCAAAAGGGTTCTTCTTGGTCCTGGGCAGAGGATAGCATCAAGTTCTAGCTCCATTGATCTTAAAAAGGGTGTATATCAGGGATTGTAAGTCATGTTGCTGGAAAACTTACAACTTTTCATGAAAATTTAACTTCTCTTCTAACATTTTATCCTTTAAGAGGCTAAAGTCAAGCTAAATGATACCATTCTTAATTACTTCTATCGAAATCTCTTTTACGAGGTTTCGAAAGAATTCTATTGGTCATTTTTATAGAACCCTGGATATATATATACTCATTCCAGTTGAAAGCTGCAATTTGGGCTAAGGAAAACCTCAATTTTTCCATTTACTTGTGTATAAGATGAGTTCCTAATTTAAAATTAATTAAAAAGTAGATTTTTTCCTTGATTTTTTACATAAACATCTTAATAATTTAAGTTTCTGATAAGGATTTTTTTCACAAAGAAACTGCAAACTTATTTTTATAACTTGCAAACATTAACTAGTCTGAGGTTTTTATATGGTGGAAAGTACCAAACAAGAATTTGGTAAGTGGAGGTCGTTTTTTTGGCCCGTACATGGGTATGAACTCAAAAAACTTCTTCCAATGTTTTTAATGTTCTTCTTTATTTCTTTCAATTATACGATTTTGAGAGATACGAAGGATACATTAGTTGTAACGGCGGCAGGTGCAGAAGCAATTCCTTTTCTTAAGTCATTTGGAGTTGTCCCTGCTGCAGTTATCTTTATGATTATTTATGCTAAGTTAAGTAATATCTTGAGCAAAGAAACTCTTTTCTATGTCACTATTCTTCCTTTTGTCGTTTTCTTTGGCTTATTTGCTTTTGTCTTTTACCCTGTTAGGCAATCCTTAATGCCAGTAGAAACAGCAAATGCTATTCGTGCTTTTTTACCTGCAGGTTGGAGTGGAGTAGCAGCGGCTTATCAAAACTGGATGTATTCTATCTTTTATATTTTGGCTGAATTGTGGGGAAGCGTAGTATTATCTCTGTTATTTTGGGGGTTTGCTAACCAGATTACACGTGTCACAGAAGCGAAGCGCTTTTATAGTCTATTTGGCTTAGGAGCAAACTTAGCCTTGCTTTTTTCTGGTAAGACAATCAAGTATGTATCCGATATTCGTCGACATGTTCCTGCTGATGTAGATGCTTGGCAAATTTCTTTAAATTACCTTATGGCTTTAGTGGTGATTGCAGGTATTGCAATTGTAGCGATTTATTGGTGGATTAACCGTAATGTTTTAGTCGATTCTCGTTTTTATGATCCTAACCAAGAAAAAATACCTAAGAAAAAGAAAGCTAAATTATCTATAGGAGATAGTTTTAAGTTTATTTTCTCTTCCAAATATCTGCTCTGTTTAGCACTTCTTGTTATTGCTTATGGAGTTTCTATTAACCTTGTTGAAGTGACCTGGAAGAGTCAGTTGAAAATCCAGTATCCTAATGAAAATGATTATAGTGCCTTTATGGGTGATTTTTCTTTTTGGACAGGAGCTGTGACGATTTTGATGATGCTCTTTGTGGGAGGTAACGTCATTCGCCTTAAAGGTTGGGGTTTTGCTGCTCTAATTACCCCTATTGTACTGTTAATTACAGGTGTTGGATTTTTTGCATTCGTTATTTTTAAAGAAAATTTAATGGGTTATATTGCTGCATTGGGCACAACACCGCTATTTTTGGCAGTTCTATTTGGAGCTGCTCAAAATATTATGAGTAAATCCTCTAAATATTCTCTTTTTGATCCGACAAAAGAAATGGCTTATATTCCGTTAGATGAAGATTCTAAAGTCAAAGGGAAGGCTGCTGTTGACGTTGTAGGTGCTCGCTTAGGAAAGTCTGGTGGATCCCTTATTCAAATTGCTTTGCTTACTCTAGGTCCTCTTGCTGTCATTACGCCTTATATTGGTGCCATTTTACTAGTCGTTATTGCTATTTGGATTTGGGCTGCTAAATCTCTTGATAAACAATTTATCAAGCTAACAACTGAACCTATTGCCTCTTCGGATCAATCGACTGATGCTCAGCCTGCCGCATCAGCGACCTAAAGTGAGTTAATTTGTTAAATTAAAAGTCCAGCTTAGGCTGGACTTTTTTGTTTATGTGATATGTTAAAGAAGAGATTCCTCGCTAATTAGAGAGAGCAATCTAAACTTGTTTTTATCAACAAGCTCTTTTGAATAAATTTCTTTACAACTTGAATTTGAGGTGTATTTGTCTGTTTGGTATTACTTTTGATTATGCATAAAATAGAGAAATTTAATAATCATCCTCACTAAGTAGATGAGTAAAGAAATCGATGCAAAAATAAATAATCCAATGTAAATGGAAAAGATAAGATCTTTATAAAGAAAAAAGAAGAAGTCGATTTCCATTTGCTTATCTAAAATTCGAGAACTTAAGAACACTATAACGGCATATAAACCAAAAAAAGTTATCCCTAATCCCATTGTCATCCACATCTTTTGTTTGAATCCATTAAATAGAATTTTAACTGAGTCTTTTCTTGTTTTCATCCGATCAACTAACTTTTGATAACTCTTTAAACTCAGCCAGATGCCAAGCAAGATGCTTAGAATGATCAGTAACCAGTCTTTAACTTCATTTGGGGAAGAGATAAAAGAAGTAAAGCATAAATATTTTAGCTTAAATTGAGTCATGTGGTTCACTTTTCTATTAACAAGTGACTAAAAAATTTAACTTTGGGATTATTTAACTCACCTTACGCAAAAAGAGTGGCATTTAACCATGAGAGCTTTCGCTTCAGTCCAAATATCACTCTTTTTGCGTAAGGTGAGTTATTTAATTGATTATTAAGTAGATAATCACAAAGTTCAATTTAAAAAGATTCCTAAGAGTCAAGAAAATAAATCCAAAACTTAGGTTTATATCAAAAATTGTCAATCAAATTCTTCTGGATAAGTTGATTAAATTAACATAATTTGATATTCATTTCCTTGAGTTTCATTTACTCTTTCTTTAACTCACCTTACGCAAAAAGAGTGACATTTGGACTGAAGCGAAAGTTCCCATGGTTCAACGCCCGAAGTCATCCTATATTTCCTTATATAGGGTGACTTCGGGCGTTGAACCATAGAGCTTTGGCTCAGTCGAAATACCCCTATTTTTGCGTAAGGTGAGTTATTCGATCAACATCGACCTCAGGTTATCCATAAGTGAACTCAAAAATTTGAATTTTTGAGTTCACTTGTGTATAACTTAATGATAAAGAGAAACAAAGCTTGAACATGAAGTATCTTGCTAGTTATTCTTTAACAAGTGCAAAAGAATCAGGATTATCATGCGATTTTTTATCTTACTTCTCTTGTTGATATCATCTACGCTAGGTGCTTATCAATATGATCTTTCAATTTGTATGGTTTTTAGAGATGAGGCGCCCTATCTTAAAGAATGGATTGAATTTCATAAACTAGTTGGTGTTCAACATTTTTATCTTATTAATCATTTAAGCAAAGATGATTATCTTTCAATTTTGCAGCCCTATATTGATCATGGTGAGATTGAGCTCTTTCAACTAGAAGAAGATTATGGAATACCAATAGAATGGGCTTTCTTGCAAACGCACACCTATGACAGGATCATTGCCCACTGCAAAAACCAAACAAAATGGCTTGCCATCTTAGATTCCGATGAATTCTTATACCCAGAAAAAGGGGATAATCTTTTAGATGTATTAAATGATTATGAACAATTTGGGGGAGTCTATGTCTTTTGGCAGATGTTTGGAACATCCAACATTGAAAAAATTCCTGATAATAAGCTTTTGATTGAAACTTTGACCATGAGATCAGAAGATGATTATTTTTGGAATCATTGGGGCAAGAGTATTGTTCGTCCGGAATATGTCTATTCATGTGATATCCATTTTCATAGGTATTTCAGCCCATTTTTCCATGTTTTTACCAACAAAACACGCATTCCTGATTACGATACTTTTAGTCATCAGCATCTAAAAACCATTTCGAAATTTCCCATTATTTTTAGCAAACTTAAAATTAATCATTATTGGACAAGGGATGAATATTATCTTTATAATTGCAAGTTTCCAAGATATGATCGTTGGACATTAGTACAGGATGCTTTAAATCGAATGTCTCAGCTAAACGTGATCGAGAGCAACGATATTTTACGTTTTGTACCGGCTTTATATCAAGCGATGGGATTGCCTTTTCTTGAAGATTTTACTCAGTGAAGTTTTATTCAAAGAGATAAATTAACATTTTAAACTAATAATCTGAGTTTTGAGTTTATTTCCTTGATTTTTAGGAATCTTTCCTCTTATCTCTCGTTCTTTTCTTTTCGGAAATAGCCATTTGACTATTCCCTTCAAAGAAAAGGATAAGATCTAAGAGAAAATCTTCTCTAAGAATCAAGGAAATAAACTCAAAACTCAGGTTAATAAGAAAGAGCACTACACTCGATGATAGGGTTTCAAATTTGCTAAAGCTCAGGGACAAGAATAAGGAGAATTTCATGAGATTGTTAACCCACTTTAAAGGTTTTTTAGTCATTTATTTAACGATTTTTAGTCTTTTTCTATGGTGCAACGGTTATTGTAAAAACAATCCTCCTCTTACAAGTAAAAAATATGATTTAGTTATCTGTGCCGTTTTCCAAAACGAAGAATTATTTTTAAAAGAGTGGCTGGAATTTCACAAGTTAGTTGGAGTACAGCATTTTTATCTCTATAATAATTTGAGCACGGACCGATGTTTAGAAATCTTACATCCTTACATAGAAGTTGGAGAAGTTGATTTATTTAATTTTCCTGTAGAAGTCAATAATCAAATGGAATATTTGAGTTTATTGCAAATCCCTGCTTATCAGCATGCTTTAAACATTGTTAAGCAAACAGCACGTTGGGCTGCTTTTATTGATATCGATGAATTTCTTTTTCCTGTTAAACATTATGATTTAGTTAGTCTATTGAAAGAGTATGAGAAATATCCGGGATTAGTAGTCAATTGGCAAATATATGGAACAGGAGGATATTGTAGCCTTCCCCCTGAAAAATTACTTATAGAGTGCTTAACACTTAAAGCACCTGTAGAAACAGAAGGCAATCATTTGGTGAAATCTATTGTTCAACCTCACATGGTAAAAAATATTTCAGATCCCCACTCTTTTATATTTCATAATGGCCGTTTTGCAATCAATTCTAGAGGAGAGAGAATGGTAGAAGGTGGTAGGCATCCTTCTATTATCATTGATAAGATTAGGATTAATCATTATTGGTTTGGGACTAGAGATTGGTTCATCGCTAATAAACTTCCCCGAAGAGCTAAATGGGGATTAGAGTACTTACCCGGACAGATTGATTCCATTATTGCTGAATGTAATCAAATTAAAGATACATTGATCTTGAGATTTGTTCCGCAACTCAGAAAAAAAATGCATCTAAAACCTAAAAAACAAGCTTATTATTAACTCACCTTACGCAAAAATAGCGGTATTTCGACTGAGCCAAAGCCCCATGGTTCAACGCCCGTCAGTCACCCTATATTTCCCCGTATATAGAGGGTGACTGACGGGCGTTGAACCATGGGGCTTTGGCTCAGTCGAAATACCGCTATTTTTGCGTAAGGTGAGTTATTAAAGTTATAGCAAAAATCAAATTCTCCTGTAAAGAGAGTAAAAGGATAGACAAAAATTGTCTAAGAACATTAAAATATTATCAATTTCATTGTTAATTCCTTTGGCGTTAAAGCAGATTTTTCCTTAGAAAAAGTTCTGCTATTTGCAAGGCAAACACATCTATATTCCTTCCAGTTAAAAGCTGGAAATTTGGGCAACGCGATAGCTTTCGCAATTCAACGATCAAAGATGAGCCCATATACTCATCCCAGTTCAAAGTGAGACTTTGGCACAGCCGAAATTGCAGCTTTCAACTGGAATGAGTATATATAAGATGAGGAAAAGAAGCTTAAATATAAGAGAGTGAAAATCTATTCGCATGAGTAAACAATTACACATTAACCGATTTGGTAATATGAATCCTTTTACTTCTTTTTCTTTTCTCCTTTCCTTTTTTTTACTTAGCCTTTAAGGCTAAATCACTCTGTTTCTATCCAATTTTTGTTATTTTATTCACTAAGTTATTCCTTTTAGAATAAGAAGAGGTTATGTATGTCTGATACTCCATCAACTTGGAGGTCTCAATCTGGTTATGTATGGTCTTTAATTGGATCCGCGGTGGGCTTTGCCAATATTTTGAGTTTTAGTGCTCAAGCCTATAAAAATGGAGGAGGAGCCTTTTTGATCCCCTATATGATCGCTGTGATCACATTGGGAATTCCTATGCTTTTATTAGAAGGTTTAATTGGTTATAAATGGAAGTTGCCCATTGTAGGGGCGTATGGGAGGCAATCGCCTCGCTTAGGAAAAATATTAGGATGGCTATCCGTTTTAGCTTGTTTGACAATTGGGGGATTTTACATTGTTTTGACAGGTTACTCAGCAGCTTATACCTATTTTTCTGCATTTGATCGAATTCCAGAAGATTCCAAGTCATTTTTTATGAACTCGTTTCTAAAAGCTAGTACAGGCTTGACCGATATGGGACAGTTATCAATGCCCATCTTCTTATCTGCTTTAACCGTCGCAATTCTGACTTGGTTTGTATTGGCACGTAACGTAAAGGATGGGATTGAGCGCATTTGTTCCATTTTTATGCCTTTTATGGTCTTTATAATCACTATTTTTGCTCTTATTGTGTGCTTTCTGCCTGGTGGGATGCAAGGATGGATCTATTATTTAAGACCTGATTTTACTCGGTTATTAGATGCTGGATTATGGCGCGATGTATTTGGACAGCTTTTCTTTAGTTTATCATTAGGATTAGGTATTATTGTCGGTTATTCTAGACATACAGGACAGAAGACAAATATTGCGCAGGCAATGGGATGGGTTGCTCTGGGAGATTTTGCTGTTTCTTTTATCTCGGGATTTGCCATCTTTGGCTGTTTGGCACATATTAGCTATACTCAAGGTATTCCGTTTGATTCTATCTTAAAGACAGATTCCACATTTGAGATTGGATTTATTTTATTTCCCAAAATTCTAAAGTTTTTTGGACCAATTCTTTATCAGTTAGTAGGAACTCTCTTCTTTTTTTGTGTCTTTATTGCTGGAATAACAGGAGTTTTTTCAATTGTGGAAAGTATTGCAGGGAATATAGAGGTTGAATTTGGTACGACACGATTAACCGCCGTTTCTTTGGTTCTTATCGTGTTAACAGGAGTGGCCACCTTGTTTTGTATGGGAAATGCTTCATTTATCATCGACGCCTTAGTTCCTATGGTTTTAGGAACGCATATGCTTGTTGGAGGATTAGCTTTGATTATCACTTTTGCCTATGGACAAACACTAAAACAACAAGATTCTTTATGGACCTATCAAGATCGGAAAAACTTTTTTGTGTTTGCACTCCGCTATATCGCACCTGTCTTATTAGGAATAATCTTGATGATTAATTTATGGCAAGAGATTCAATATTTCGATGCTCCTAAAGTAGTTCGCTGGGGATGGCTAGGCCTCGTATTAGCAATATCTGGAGGGCTTGTTTGTTATACAAATCATAAAGATAATCAAACAAATAAATTCAAAGTTCAGGTTACTAATGAGGATAAAAATCTAGTTTGATATAATAGCGATATGGATACGTTAAAACATGCAACAAGCATTGTAAAAAAATTGGTAAAAGCTGGCTATATCGCTTATTTTGCCGGCGGTTGGGTTAGAGATTATGTCATGGGTCATTCTTCAGAGGACATTGATATTGCTACAAATGCTCCCCCTGTTGAAATCATGGATATCTTCCCTAACACGATCTTAGTTGGACTTGCTTTTGGTGTCGTGATTGTACCTATAGAAGGGCATCAATTTGAAGTGGCTACCTTCAGGAAAGACCTTCATTATCATGATGGCAGAAGACCAGATAAAATTAAACTCTCTGCAACACCTCAAGAAGATGCTTATCGACGTGACTTTACCATTAATGGAATGTTTTACGATCCTTTAGAAGAGGTTGTTCATGATTATGTCCATGGAAGGGAAGATATTCAAAGAGGGGTAATCTGCACGATTGGCAATCCTCATGAACGTTTCTTTGAAGATCGTTTAAGAATGCTTAGGGCTTTTCGTTTTGCGGCCCGTTTTAGTTTTTCTATTGATCCTGAAACACAACAAGCTATTCAGGAGAACGCTGAAAAATTATTTCCTGCCGTGGCGATGGAGCGTGTTTGGCAAGAATTTAATAAAATGTCAGCTTATCCTCGTTTTGATCAAGCTATTGTTGAAATGCATCGACTCTCCTTGTTAGATATCATATTTCCTGAGCTAGCAGGCGTGCATTTGAATGAGTTACGTCAGTGGGTGCGCCCTTATGCCCACTTCCCTCAAGCTTGTCCGACGATTCTTTATTTGATGCAATTATTTCCTATAGCAACTTTAAATGAAAAAATAGACATTGCTAAGCGTATCCGAGCCTCTAATCGAGATATGAAATTAATCGAGTTTTTTGATACGTTTTCTCGAGTGGTACAACAAGAGCAAAAAGGGCAGTTTATTGATTCCTATTGCTGGGCTCACCTATTCGCCCATCCAGATTATCTTCTCTGTTTAGAGGTCTTTACAGCACGTTATCCAGATGAAGAGCGTCGAAGCTTTTTGCAGCGCTATCAACAACGTTATCAATCTTTACAAAAGCATATCAATCGTTTAAAAGAGGCTAAGCCTTTGATTTCAGCAACTCTTCTGCAGAATCATGGCATTCGACCTGGTAAGAAGATGGGGCTGTTACTAAAAGAGGCTGAGAAAATTGCTATCAATGAAGATCTGCATGAGCCAGAAAGGATTTTGCATAAGCTTTTATCACAGCACCTATAAAAGAACTTATGTATGAGGTTTAATGTAGAATTATGAGTATTAAACGGCACGTCACGAGCTTGCAACATCCATTTGTCAAGCATCTCGTTAAATTAAGATTAGATCGTGCTTATCGTGAAGAGCAACAGGTCTTAGTCATCGAAGGGAGTAAGCCTGTGCGGGAACTCTCTTCTTGTCTTAGGAAATTAATTTATACGGAATCTCAAGGATCTTGTGGTCTATCGGCTCCGGAAGACTGGATCGTCACAGAAGCGGTAATGAAAAAAATTTCTGGCTTATCTTCTCCTGAAGGAATCTTGGCAGAAGTGAGCATGCCTTCATACGTTTCTTTAAAAAATCTGAAGTATATTCTAGTGCTCGATGGAATTAATGATCCTGGTAATTTAGGGACCTTATTGCGTACTGCATTGGCACTAGGATGGGAAGGGGTATATCTTCTTCCGAATACCTGTGATCTTTATAATGAAAAAGCTTTACGGGCAGCTAGGGGCGCTCATTTTAAGTTGTCTTTAGCACGTGGAACAAGTGGTGGACTAAAAAAGCTTATTCAAGAAAATGATTTAAAGCCATTTGTAGCTGATTTACATGGACAATCTCTTAAACAAATTTTCACTCATAAGGGAATATTACTTGTATTAGGCAATGAGGCGCATGGAGCTTCTAAAGAGATAAATTCTCTTTGTAGCAAGATCACGATTCCAATGCTAGGTGATATGGAATCGCTTAATGTAGCCATTGCAGGTAGCATTTTAATGTATTTATTAAGGAATCAAGGTGCAAAATGACACATCCTGATGAAGAACATAAACACATGCCTCGTCGATGGATTGGCTGTCCTATCGAAGAGGATTATTTTAAACCTAATCGCAAAGAAGGAAAAATACAGCGTAAAATGGCGTCTGCTAAAGATCGTTCTAAATACAAAAAAACAGATCAAGAAAAATACCTAAAAAACCTTGAAAGAGATCAGGAGGTAAAACTTTCTAAGCATGAATGGTTAGAAGGGCGTGTCTTGTCTATTATGTCTCAAGGAATTGTTGTCGATTGGCATAATCAAAAAATAAACTGCGTACTGAAAGGACTCTTGAAAAAAGATAAGACTCAGGCTAAGAATTTAATTACAGTAGGAGATGTTGTTCTTTTTGAGAAAACTTCTGATACAGAAGGTGTCATTGCTCAAGTCAAGCCTCGCCAAACAATTTTATCACGAGCTGACAATCTCTCACGTCGCAAAGAGCAAATAATTGCAGCTAATATTGATCAAGTTTTAATTACCATCTCTGTTGTGAATCCTCCCTTAAAAGTTCCTCTGGTAGATCGTTATATCATAGCGGCTCGTAAGGGGAGAATGGCGCCTGTTATTGTCATTAATAAAGTGGACTTGTTGCAAGAGCAGGAAGGCTATGAACAAGAGCTTATTCAAAAAGAACAGGAACTTTACCAAGAATTTATTCATGCTTATGCTGTAGCAGGAATTCCTGTTATTTCTGTTAGTGTAAGGCAAGAAATAGGGTTAGATGCTTTGCGTCAAATCATGTATCACAAAACTTCTGTCTTCTCTGGTCAATCAGGTGTGGGCAAGTCTTCTTTGATTAATGCCATGACAGGATTGAATTTACGTATAGGAGAGGTAGTAGAGAAGACAAAGAAGGGATCTCATACAACCACTACAACACAACTACTTCCTTTAGATTGTGGGGGATGGTGCGTTGATACACCGGGAATTAAAAGTTTTGGAATATGGGATTTAAAAAATGACGAAGTAGAAAGTTACTTTTCTGAGATTCATGAATATGGTTTAAGTTGTAAGTTCCCTGATTGTACACATACCCATGAGGAGGATTGTGCTGTGATGCAAGCTTTAGATAGAGAGGAGATTTCTCTTTTACGCTATGAATCCTATCAAGCTTTAATAGAAAGTGTTGGCGAAAAACATCGACGTCGCTAAATGAGCAGATGCTTCTCTTTCCATATACTCATCTCAGTTCAAAGTGAGAAGTTTCGGCTGTGCCAAAGCCTCAGGCTTCAACGATCAGAGTATATGGACCCATTTTTGATCGTTGAATCGCGAGAGCTTTCGCATTGCCCACATTCTCACTTTGAACTGGAATGAGTATATCTGTCGTTCTTGATTGGAAAATAAACATTTGTACTTAAAAATCCCGATCATTATTTTTAGATTTACCACAGGTAAAGGGGTTGTTATGTCTTATATCAGATCTGTCAAAGGGAGAGAGATTTTAGATTCTAGAGGGAATCCTACCGTTGAGGTCGAGTTGACGACGGACCAAAACGTGATGGTTAAAGCATCTGTTCCATCAGGAGCTTCAACAGGTGAGCATGAAGCCCTAGAATTGAGAGATAGAGATGTTCATCGCTATTTTGGCAAAGGTGTATTGCAAGCTATTGCTAATATTAACGGGCCAATTGCGCAGATTTTGATTGGTGAACATGTCTGCGATCAAGAGCGTCTCGATAGGATGATGATTGAAGCTGACGGGACGGAGAATAAAGGGAAGTTAGGAGCCAATGCGATCTTAGGAGTTTCTTTGGCTTTAGCTCGAGCTGGAGCATTGACAACAAAATTGCCCCTTTATCGCTATATTGGAGGTTTACATGCCCATATTTTACCTGTCCCTATGATGAATATTATTAATGGGGGGGCGCATGCAGATAATACGCTAGATTTTCAAGAATTTATGATTCGTCCCATTGGGGCTCCATCTTTTAGAGAGGCTGTGCGTTGGGGATCTGAAATCTTTCATACTCTAAAATCTATTCTTAAAAAAGAGGGCCATATTACGTCTGTAGGGGATGAAGGAGGATTTGCCCCTCACCTAGCTTCTAACGAAGAGGCCTTAGACGTCATCTTGATGGCTATAGAAAAAGCTGGCTATCAGCCAGGCTCACAAGTGACCTTGGCTTTAGATTGTGCTGCCTCAGAATTTTACGATAAAGTGAATCATCGTTATATAGAGAAGAAAAAAAGGGAGAGGGAAGAAGACTTTATTGAGCGTACTGCAGAGGAGCAGATCGCTTATCTAGAAACACTTTGCCGTTATTATCCTATTGATTCGATTGAAGATGGCCTTGCAGAAAACGATTGGCATGGATGGAGTTTATTAACTCAAAAACTAGGAGATCGCATTCAAATTGTAGGGGATGATCTCTTTGTGACCAATCCCAAGTTTTTGCTAAAAGGCATTGCCTTAAGTATTGGTAATTCTATCCTCATTAAAGTGAATCAAATTGGAACACTGACAGAGACGCTTGAAACCATCCGTTTAGCTCAGACAAATCGCTATACGACCATTATTTCCCATCGGTCAGGAGAAACAGAGGATAGCATGATTGCTGACATTTGTGTGGCAACGAATTCAGGACAAATTAAAACAGGTTCTTTATCGCGTTCCGATCGTATCGCTAAATATAACCGTCTTTTAGTCATTGAATCTGGATTAGGGCATATAGGGCTTTATCGAGATAGCCATCATAAAGCTCATTCTTATAAGCAGACTTCTTTATAAATCTTTTTTGATTGGAAAGAAAAGAATGATGACTTATACAATTGCTTTATTTGGAGAAGCAGAAAGGGGAGCCTATCAAACAGCTTACTTCTGTCAAACATTAGCACAGCTTGATGAGTATTTTGGTAATCCTCCTCCAGAGAGCAGAGGGTTATATTATGCGATTCAAGCTCTCTTATTTCAACGCCATCTTATTTTTTTTCGTGTTGCAGAAGAGGGATATAGCACTGATCATTATTTGTCAGGATTAAAACAATTAAAGCTCAGACAATTGATTCCTCAAGTAGATGCTATCTGTATCCCAGGTGTGGGAGATCAGGTGATTATTGAAGCAATCTTACCTGTTTGTGCTCTTTATCATTGTATTTTAATTACAACAGAATCAGATCTTTATGATTATTTAACCTATTCTAAAAGATCTTAAGTTCCGATTATTAATTTCAATTTTTGGAGGAATGATGATTAATGTTATTAAAAAACCCGAGGTCAATCAGGACGATCAAAAAGAATTTAAAGAAGAATATATTCGCAAAGCAATAGAACTGAGTCGTCGAGCATCGATCCTTGAAAAGAGTGGTGGTGTGTTTGGTGCTGTGATTGTCAAAAATGGCAAAATTATTTCTGAAGGATATAACCAAGTGATTAGACATAATGATCCTACTTGGCATGCTGAAATGCACGCAATTAGAGAAGCATGCAAAAAAATGGGTTCTCCTCATCTTGATGGATGCATTCTTTATACTAGTGCGGAGTGTTGCCCTATGTGCTTGTCTGCAGCTTATTGGGCTCATATCGACCATATTTATTATGGTGCTCGTGTTGAAGATGCTTTGAAGTATGGAGATTTCCAAGATGTGGACATTCTTGAAGAGATTCGCAAAGATCCTAAGGATCGGCGTATCAAATTTACAGAAGTGATGAGACCCGAAGCTGTTGAAGTTTGGAAAGAATTTTCGCAAATGCCTGACCGAGCTCGTTATTAACCTGAACCAAAAGGCCGAAGACTGACATGCTAACATCTCCAGAGGGACAAACTATCGTGATGACGGTGCGTGTTCGAAACGAATGCATGACGGAATTTGTCGATTGGCAGACAAAATTAAATGCTTGTATCTCAACATTTCCTGGCTTTATAAGTCTTGAAATTTTGTCTTCAATTAAGGATACACAACCGGTCTGGATGATTGTGCAAAGGTTTTCCAATGCTGAAAGTTCTTTAGGCTGGCGAGAATCTAAAGAGCATAAACAGCTTATAGAGGAATTAGGAAAACTTTTAGGTTCAAATGCTATTCAAGAAGTGGAATCAAGCATTTCTGATTTGCAAAATGGTGTGACTGAAGTGTTCGTTACTCAGGTAAGTCCAGATAAAGAAGAGGCCTTTCGCCAGTGGATTGCAAAAATTCATCAAGCAGAAGCGAAATTTCCTGGCTTTCGAGGGATGTATGTACAATCGCCAACGCAAGAACAAGGCCGTAATTGGCTAACTTTTTTGCATTTTGACAATGCTGAGAACCTAGATCGCTGGCTTTGTTCATCGGAACGTCAAAAAGTATTAATTGAATCAAAATCATTAATTTCATCTCTTGAAAGTCATCGAGTTATTTCACCTTATGCAGGTTGGTTTGCATCCATTGAAAAAGATGGTCAGCTTCCTAGCGTATGGAAACAAACGATGGTTGTACTTTTGGTACTATTTCCAATTGTGATGCTTGAACTAAAATTTCTTCCTTTATTGACAGGAAATTTTAACCCTGCAGTGGCTACATTTATAGGTAATGCACTTAGTGTGACTTTAATAGCCTGGCCAATGATGCCTATAGCAATAGGGCTCTTGAACTGGTGGTTATCGCCTAAAAAAGACAATATCCAACGGACAAATATCTTTGGCACGTGTATTGTGATTGGCCTTTATTTTTTAGAAATCGCAATTTTTTGGAATCTATTAACCTGAATTTTGAGCTTATTTCCTTTCATAAAATAAATCTTTTTAAGGACTTTTATCACAATTCCAGTTTTCAAGAGCGGGAGGAATGTTCTGTTCGAATTGGAATACATTTTGCGGGTCAAAAGAGATTAAATTATCACAAGCTAATCCTTGTATACGTAGAAGGGGTCCCATGTCCCCTGTTAACCTGAGTTTTGAGTTTATTTCCTTGATTCTTAGGAAGATTTTCTCTTAGATCTTGTCCTTTTCTTTAAAGGGAATAGTCAAATGACTATTTCCGAGAAGAAAAGGACGAGAGATAAGAGGAAAGATTCCTAAGAATCAAGGAAATAAACTCAAAACTCAGGTTGTTAGTACCAAGCCCGAAACTCCTACATCTTTGCATGTTCCTCCAACTTGGGTAAGACCTTCTTTAAAGAGACTACTGTAAAGCTCTCCACCTGTGATTCCCGGTTGCACCGTAACATTTATCGATTTCTAACTTTTTCATCTCACTGACATCGATAATCAAGACGTCTGTTCCTGTCGAAAAACCCTCATGATTATGGCCACCACTTCTCACTCGTATAGGTATATTTCGGCAACGTGCCCATTTAATGGCATTTTGAACATCTTGAGTATTTTGACAATAAACAATTACATGGGGGTATTTATTCTTGGAAGTATAGTAACCTGAGTTTTGAGTTTATTTCCTTGATTCTTAGGAATCTTTCCTCTTAGATCTTGTCCTTTTCTTCTCGGAAATAGCCATTTGACTATTCCCTTCAAAGAAAAGGACAAGATCTAAGATAAAATCTTCTCTAAGAATCAAGGAAATAAACTCAAAACTCAGGTTAGTAATTGGAAATCAGACGAGCTTTATTGTAATACGCATCACGTGGCAAAATAACTCTACCTGAAAGCTCAGGACAGGCCTTTTCAGATTTTTGATCTGGCTGATAGCCAATTAACAGTGAACACCATAGACTGAGCCATCAGATAGAAAAAGAAAGTCATTCGATTGATCATTTTTATTCTCCCTATTGTGCCGCCCAAATTCTCACTTTGAACTGGGATGAATATATTTCCGATTACCAAAGAATTCAAAATATCGCAAGGAAATGATCATGACATTAATGGTCATTAGACTTCTTTCAAAACTTTTAAGTAACCCTAAGTCTCAGACTTTGCTCTAGCAAGATGGAGTTCAAAGGAGTGAAAAGGCTTTCTCTATTGAAAAATGGATTAGTGCTCCGTTAAGTTAGTTTTTTGGTGTTTCACGCTAGCCGAAACACCAAAAACTAATGTAACGGAGCACTAGCTAGAGGCAAATTATCTTAAAAGATGAGCTCTAAAATTTTATAAACATCAGGAGCCAGTTAGCCTTACTTTCGCTACTATTACTATTATCCAGCAGCTCTACTCCTATAAAGTACAAAAGAGTGCTGATCAATAGATAATGTGGTGTAAAAGTACAGCCAAAAGCCGATGCTATACATTTTGTACTGATGATTGAGATACAACCCCTAAGCAGTTCTTCATGCTTAGAGAAAGTGGAATCTTGTTGCCCGATTCGCTCTTTGAATAAAGGCAATAGGGCTGCATGAATAGTTTGTGCCATCATAGAAAGAGCTCCAGCTGCTAATCCTAAAATAAGATCATCAGAGATAATTGTTTGAATAACAAAGCCAGCAAAAAAACCTTTTAAGGCTTGATTTGTCCAATTAACTGGCATGCGCTTGAAATAGGCAGAAACTGAGTCAAGAGATATATAGGCAGAAATTGAGCTGAGGGGTGTTAGACTAGGTAATAAATTCATAAATATTCCTTTTCATTAAATATCTAATATTAAATAGTTTGTATTTGTACTGTAGGGGAGATACAGAATGCAATTTTAACATAACATGACTTTGAATTTATTCGATTTGATAATCAAGTTAAGTCGCTTTCATGCTTTTTATCCTGATCTTTCAATTCTGAATTTAAACAAAAATAGACATAATTTAGCAATATTTTTATAGAAATTAAACAATACTTAGAGCTTGTCTACGATTTAAAATCTTGATTAAAAGAGGCATTTTTGATGCAAATTCTTTAATAAAAGCGCCGGAAATATTCGATAATATTTTCAAGCTTTTATTAAAGAAGTGACGCAAAAAGGACCTTTTAATCAAAATTTTAAATCGTAGACAGGCTCTTACTCGGCTGTCCAAAAATCTAAAATATATTTATCGTTTTTCTAACATGTTAACAGATTTTTATGAACCAGTGTGCAATTAATTATAAATAAAATTTAATGCATAAAAAATATAAAATGTATTATAATTTTAATTAATATTTTAGTAACTTGAGTTTGGGGTTTATCTAGCGATGGAAAATTGCTTCATTGGATTGAGAATGGTGTATTATAGTCAATAGATTTCTAGCGAAGCTTCTCTAATTGTGGATCCTTAGAATTTAATTGAGATTTGATAATCAAATAGATAACCTTACAATCAAGGTTAGTAAATTTGATGATATATAATTTAATTTTTATAAAAGATGGTATATGACTTCTGAAATCAATAGAAACCTTTATTTAGGGCAAGATAAAAGCTGTAGTTCACCGCTGAATGGGGCTACGAAAAATATTTTTTCTTCTAAGCAATATTGTTGGCCTATTTTAGAAAGTAGGCAGGCCTCTTTGGCAAAAAAAATTTGGCAAGTAGCGCGTCCCATTTTAATGACAATTGGTAAAATTGTGGGTGGAGCAGTTGGGCTTGCTTTATCTCCTATCCTTGCGCCCATTTATATAGGTGTTCGGGCAGGTTGCCATGCAGACTCTAAAGGATTTTCAACGGCTAGCTGTATGCTCTTGACTTTTACCGCAACAGTTCTTTCAATCCCTTGCTCTCTTTGTATAGCTGGATTTTATATATTGAAGCAAAAATATTTTCCTAATTCGCTTATGAGGACTATAAATAATGCAAAAAGAGGTGAAGAAGTTGCTAAGTTCAATGCTTTAAAAATGATTGAGTCACAACATCCTCTTCCTAACTTAGTTGGTATGACTCATAAGCTAAGTTGTGAAAAGGAGTCAGATTTTTGTACTAATCTCGTGGTCAAAAATAAAATAACACGTCATCTCATACGGCAAAGAGTCAGAGAGGGTCTTGATATTCATGAGTTAAACGAAATAAATACAGAGGCGGAGAGATTAATCCAGCAATTAGCTAATAGATTATATTCAGACAAGAAGGTAACAGAAAAAAAAGAAATAGGGGAATTGAAGCAAGAAAATGAGAATTTAATGCGAACTCTTGAAATTGAATTATCAGCCTTTCAAAATCCCGAAAAAGCAATGAAAGAGTTCACTCAGCAATTGAACAAGTTGAAAAAACTGCTTATGAACACACCAGATAGTAAGGATGCTGAAGAGGTGAATGGGCAAATCATCGAGTCTCTTAGAAAAGTTTTGTTATCAGATGTTTACCAAGCTCTTAAGGAAGATACGACCACTCCCTCTATTCAATTTCTTCATCATCTAGCTTCAGCTATTTGGAATGATGTCAAAGTAATGAACTATTATCAAGATATTGGCTCTCACATATTTGAAAGCTTCTCTCAAGATGATAAAAATCTACTAAGAGAGGCTCTCCTATCAGAATCTACATCGAGGTTACGAGAGGATCTAGTTGGAATGATCAGGAAATCGCTGTCTATAGGTATTCAGCAGATACCTCAAGATGAACACTTAGTTGATAAAGTTGAGTATGCGATCATGCATCCTCGACAAGCTGTGGCTTCGTATGCAAGTGAAATGGGTGATTCAAATCCTATTCAAAGAGAGATTTTAGGACCTTATGATCCTCACTCTTTACATAACAGCCCATCCTTACAAGGGACAACAACGTATTCCATTGATCATGCTCCTGTCCGTATTAATAACGTCTATGGAGGTTCACCGACTATTGATAATCATGTAGCTCCCGAATTTTTAGCTGTC
This sequence comes from uncultured Parachlamydiaceae bacterium, assembly GCA_963838645.1. Lineage (GTDB taxonomy): Bacteria > Chlamydiota > Chlamydiia > Chlamydiales > Parachlamydiaceae > CAWIRV01. The sequence continues at coordinate 66,978 of CAWIRV010000017.1, forward strand.
TTGCAGGCGGCAGAGAATAATCAATCGGCCGATCCAAAGGGTCAAATTTCAGGTGTTCCTTCTATCGTTATCTACACAAACCTTCAGAATATCAGCTCTAAAGGAGGTGAAGGGATGCGTAGCCGTTCTATTATGCGCCTTAATGAACTTTATCCTCTATCTTTCTTCGGGATCACTTTGGCTAAAGACACGCACTTTCATACACCTGGGCCTAAAGAGATAAAAGGTCTGCAATGGAGCAGCCCAGCGCAGTTTGGTAAAGAAATGCTTACTCAGCTGAATGATGATTCTTCATTTAAGTTAGTTAGGGAAAAAAAGGATCATAAAAATACTAAGGGTTTTTATTTTCCTGGAAAACCAGAAGACTGGAAGCCTGTTTTTGAAAAAGCCATTGAAGCGGCTAATCAGGAATTTAAGGAATATCAACAGAATTGTGCGGGGGAAAAGGCCTTGGAACTGAGAACTGCTTATCAAGAGTATTTCTACGCATTTCTCCAAATCTATCAAGAATTAAAAGCTGTGGAAAGCTTAAGTCATTTAGGTCGCCGCGATTTGCTTGCGATGTCGATTCGGGTCTGTAAAGAAAATTACGATCGAGGAGGGATGGAAAATGGCAAATTTTTCTATACACGAGTCGATCAGAAAGAGAGGTTGGTTTTAAACAAAAGTGATGAATTTAATTTTATCAAATTATTTTTCGGTGTCATTCAATCTCGTCCCGCCATGGAGCGAAAACGGGGTGTCTTGCCTAAACGCACTCCTCCTGTTCTGAACTTTATTAAGCATGTTAATCCTGTTGATTTTACACAACGTCAAGTTGAGATGTGTAAAGGCGTATTAAAATCTCGGTCTATAACTTATGATGGATACCAAATCGCTTTCCCTTGATCTTCTCATCTTTGTATGAATCCCCTTGAATCCTAGGATTCAAGGGTTTAGACATTCTAACAAAGGATATCCACAATAGGGCTTAATCATCCAGATATCTCAAAGTTTTGGATTATCTGCGCTCATTCATTTTAGCTAAAAGACGCAATACTTCAAGATAAAGCCAAACCAGTGTGACCATTAAAGCAAAGGCCCCATACCATTCCATATATTTAGGCACCCCGCTGCGTGATCCTTGTTCAATGAAATCAAAGTCTAAAACAAAGTTCAAAGCAGCCACAGCGACAACAAAGACGCTGAACAGGATACTAAATAGGCTGCTACTTGTGATAAAAGAGACCGAAATGCCAAAAAAGCCTAAAATAATCGAGATAAAATAGACCAAAGCGATTCCACCTGTTGCAGCAGTAACTCCTAACTTAAACCTCTCAGTAGCTTTGACCCACCCTAATTGATAAGCTATTAACATGGTTAACAAGGTTCCAATAGATAAGCTTACCGCTTGTAAGATAATGCCAGAATAAGTTTGCTCAAACATAACAGAGACAGAACCTAAAAATAAACCCTCCATTGCTGCATAAAGAGGGGCAGTGATAGGAGCCCAGTTTTTCTTGAATATAGTCGCTAAAGAAAAAATCAATCCTCCAATTAGACCGACAAACATCCAGGGCTCTATAATGGCTAGATGATGTCCAGAATGTAAAAACATCCTCCATACCCATGCTGCTGGAAGAATAACGAGTAAAAGAAGAATAGCCGTTTTATTAACTGTCCCTCCAATCGTCATGCCATTAGACTCTGAAACAAGTCTAAAACCAGAAAATGGATTAGATATCAAAGTTGGATTAGAAGATCTCATATGAATCCTCCTTCATTTCATTTATGAATCAAAGAATAGTTTAACAGGTTAAACTGTTTTTGGCAAGGGGCCAAAAGGGATAACCATCATAAACGCTCTAAATCAAGATAAATATTTTGAAAGAAATGGTTTATTATATTAACATAATATTGTTAAGCCTATTATTGACTTATATTTTTAAGACTTATAGGGTTATTGCAATCTGACGTCTTAAAAATTCAATAACCTGATTATTGGGTGTATTTCCTTGATTTTAAGGAAATACACCCAATACTCAAGTCAATCCTAACAGAAGAAGTGTGATTATGCTTGGATTTCTCAAAAAATTTTTTGGAAGTGCCCACGACCGTTTATTGCGTAAGTACGAAAAGATCGTGGAAGAAGTAAATGAATGGGATAAGAAATTTCAATTGTTAAATGATAATCAGTTACGCGGCAAGACAGAAGAATTTCGATCTCGTTTGCAGAAAGGGGAGAAGATAGAACAGCTTCTGCCAGAGGCTTATGCGGTTGTCAAAAACGTTTGTCGTCGTCTCTGTGGTACTGAAGTGCATGTTTCTGGTTATAATCAGAAATGGGACATGATTCCCTATGATGTGCAGATTGTAGGGGCTGTGGCTATGCATTATGGGGCTATTGCAGAGATGCAAACAGGGGAAGGAAAGACCTTAACAGCCGTCCTGCCTCTTTATTTAAATGCTTTGACAGGAAAACCTGTTCATCTTGTAACGGTCAATGACTATTTAGCTCAAAGGGACTGTGAATGGGTTGGAACCATTTTTCGTTGGCTTGGATTAACAACCGGGTCTTTGACAAATAATGTTCCTCCGGATCAACGTCAACAAATTTATCAGTCTGATATTGTTTATGGCACTGCCTCAGAATTTGGCTTTGACTATTTGCGCGATAACTCTATGGCGATGACGAAAGAGGAACAAGTTCAGCGGGGGTTTTATTTTGCCATTATCGACGAAGTGGACTCCATCTTAATTGATGAAGCACGTACTCCTCTGATTATTTCAGGCCCCGTTCCAGATAGTCGACAGATGTATGATGAGCTAAAAGATGGAGTAGCTGAACTAGTACGTCATCAACGAGATCTCTGTAATCGTTTAGCTACAGAAGCGCGTAAAGTATTAGATCAAGTTCAAACCGAAGAAAAAGACAATAAAAGAAATAAAAAACAAGAAGAGATTGAAAAAGAGGCGTACCGCAAACTTTGGCTTGTTGGAAAAGGGACTCCGCACAATAAACTTTTGAAGCGGATCAAAGAAAATCCAGATATGCGAGCTGCCATTGATAAGTGGGACCTCTATTATTATGCTGATCAAAATAAAGATGAGCGCCTGAAGGCCATAGCTGAGCTTTATATCATTATTGATGAAAAAAGCAACGAGTACGAACTTACAGATAAGGGTATTGCTGCCTGGCAAACCTATACAGGGGGAATTGGTAGTGCCGAAGACTTTGTGATGATGGATATCAGCGATGAATATCTTAAGATTGATGAAGACTCCACATTGGATGAAGAGACCAGGATGGTGCGAAAGCTAGAAGTACGAGAAGAAGATGCCAAGCGCAAAGAGCGTGCACATAATCTAAGGCAGCTTTTACGAGCTCATCTCCTAATGGAAAAAGATGTCGATTATATCATTCATGATAACAAAATTATTATCATCGATGAAAATACTGGCCGTCCTCAGCCTGGGAGACGTTTTTCAGATGGATTGCATCAAGCGATTGAAGCGAAAGAAGGGGTAGAGGTTCAAAAAGAGACTCAAACTTATGCGACCATTACTTTGCAAAATTATTTTCGCATGTATAAGAAGCTTTCAGGGATGACTGGGACGGCAACAACAGAAGCGCAAGAGTTTAAAGAGATCTACAAAATTGATGTTTTAGAAATTCCAACTCATCGCTCTTGTCGTCGTCAAGATTACAATGATGAAATTTATATGACAGAGCGTGAAAAGTATAATGCTATTCTAAAAGAGGTTCATGCCATTCACGTCCAAGGACGTCCTCTTTTGATTGGAACAGAATCTGTTGAAGTCTCCGAAAAACTCTCCCGTATTTTTAAGCAAAATAAGCTAGAACACACCGTTTTGAATGCTAAGCAAAATGAACGTGAAGCAGAAATTATTGCTCAGGCAGGAAAGCGGGGGGCTATCACTATTGCAACTAATATGGCGGGACGTGGAACGGATATCAAGCTTGAGCCTGGAGTGGTTGAGTTAGGGGGATTGTATGTGATGGGGACGACTCGCCACCAGTCACGACGCACTGATAGACAGCTACGAGGTCGTTGTGCACGTCAAGGTGATCCTGGATCCTCGAAATTTTATATTTCCTTTGAAGATTCTCTATTACGTTTATTTGCTTCACCGCGTATTACAGCTATTTTGCAGAAGTTTCGCCCTCCAGAAGGGGAACCTATTTCAGCTAGTATGTTGAATAAGTCGATTGAAACGGCTCAAAAACGGGTGGAACAGCGTAATTACATGATGCGTAAGCATACTCTTGAATATGATGATGTCATGAATAAACAAAGACAAGAGATTTATGCTTTCCGTAATGAAGTTCTGCGTGCAGATAATATTGAATCTGTTGCCATTGAGATTTTAGAAGGTGTGTGTCTAATTGGTATCGAAAAATTTTTTCGCAGCCATTCGGAAGAAAAGGGGTGGGATCCTGAAGGCTTTCGTCAATGGCTTTTGCATCTATTTCCTGTGACATTTGAGCAACAAGAGTTTGATCAAGATCATTTAGGTGTTGAGCAGATTGAGTCCTTAGCATCTACTAGAATTATCCAAGCTTTCAAAGAAAAGTTGGAGAGAGAGAATCTTAAAATGCCAACTCATTTAATGGGAGAAGGAAGGCATTCTCATCCAGCTCATGATGCAGTACGTAACTTGATCATTCGTAAGAGTGATCAGATGTGGCAAGAGCATTTATTGCATATGGATCATCTACGTGCAGATGTGATGTTGCGAGCTGTTGGTCAGCGTGATCCTCTTACTGAATTTAAACATGAAGCTTTTGCTCTCTTTAATGAATTGAGTCGCAATTTACGTATCGAGATTGCCCGTTCTCTTTTCCGCTTTGAATTGATGGCCCCTCACCCTACTTTACAGCAACTTCTTCAAGCAGGATTACGCTTAGAGACGAACCGTTCTCTTTTTGCAGATTTACAACTCTCAGTGTCTTCTCAAGAGACAATTATTCCGTCCTTCCGACACGAGAGGAGAGAAAATCCAAAAGATGAAGAAGAACACCGAGAAGAAGAGGAACCCAAAGATGCATTGGATGAGACTGAAACTGTGATTGCAAATCCTAAAATAGGTCGCAATGATCCTTGTCCTTGTGGGAGTGGCAAAAAATATAAGAAATGTTGCGCATTAGCAGCTGAAGCGACTTAGCAACCTGAGTTTGGGTTTATTTCTTTGACTATTAACCTGAATAGAGAAAAACCCAAAACTCATCTTAACTTAGAGGTTTATTATGTTAGAGAAGAAAGACATCGATCAACTGCGTCAGGTTTTTAGAAGGATTTTTTCTTTGCCTGTGACGAGATCAAGTTTTAAAGAAATTCAAAGAAGCATTTTTACAGCTGTTGGAGAAGATAAAAATAAAGCAAACGAAGTTTTGGATGCCCTTCTAAATGGAGAACAAGATAAGAGCTCTTCTTCTAATTTTCAAGAATTGATTGAGGAATTTGGTGTTCGTACTCGTTTAGCTAGAGAAGTATTGGAAAGGGGAGAATTTATTAATTTTTTGAGTTCCGATTTGATTAATCCTGGTCAACATATCCTATTTGTAAATTTTATTCGCCGAATAGATGGACAAGAATTTCAATTTTTAACAGAACCCGAAGGAATTGTTTATTTATTAAAGCATTTCTTAGGGAGAATCGAAGAGATACAAAGGATAGATAAATCTAAGGAATTCATTAAAAATCAAGCGAATGATTTAAAAGAATTAAAAGATAAACTCGATAAATTAATTTCCTCAGTTTATACACAAGTAAGCTGAAAAATTGGCTTTTGAGCTGAGCGAAAGTTCTTGCGATTGAATGATCCTAAGTCGATCGGTATTTGTGTTAATACCGATCGACTTAGAATTATTTAAGTCCGAGGCGTTGGTCGGCCTAAAAACCAATTTTTCAATTTAGAGGATATCATTCTATTATATTTCTCGCTCTTCACTAGAAGGGGATTCTAACTGTTGAAGAAATTTCCACCCAAAATAAAGGGCAGGGAGAGAAAGAACAAAGAAATAAATCCAATAATCACTCTTCCATTGAAGAGTTAGTGTCCCTTGGTCAGAAAATAAGAAAAGAATAGTTCCAAATAAAAAGAAAAGAGAACCAGACATTAAGAGCAGCAAAGATAAAACATCCTTTTTAAGATGGGTGAAGATCCCTTGAGAGGATGAGGCAGACTTGCAGTCTGTTTCGTCAGGCTTCTCTTGTGTGGGTTCAGATGTGTTATCTAAATGAGAGGCTTGATAAGGTGGTGTTGGAATTACCTCTTTATCTGCACTCGAAAGCCGATAAGAGGGACTCCATAAATGCTCATCTTCTGATTCTAATGAATGAAGATAAACTCCGCAGTAGGGGCAATTATCAACTTCTTTAGAAATATTCCCTTCACAATTCCAGCATAGTTTTTTCTTGGGTACTGCGCTCATATTGACAGCCCTAATGATACAAGCAAGTTATAAGATAGTTTATGAACTCAGGTTATGACTAACGAGTCTTATTTATCATTCTATTTCTCATGTAATCATGACGGGTAATCTGATATACTTATGACTCCCCAGCAATTGGTCAGCTAGATTAGGAATAAAATGATGAATAAATTCTTCAATAAAACGTTAGACAAATAGAATATTGTCTAAAATATTATCTTTTTTCTTAACAAAAGGCAAGCATTAGACGATTGCGATGCATCATTTTGTCAAGGCCTATCTCATTAAAAATACCTATCCTCTTCAGTTTAACGCCTAAAAGGGGTAGCATATACTCCTTCCAGTTGAAAAATTGGGTATATCAGGTGAGTTGAGATAAAATTTTATATTTAAAATTGTCATTATATTTATATAAAAGATAAGAAAAGGCTCCATTGGAAAATATTCCTTAGTGGATTTTGAATTAATAATCTTGTATGCTATCCCTTCACAGGGGGAATAATGCTATGGAACAAAAAAAATTTGATATTGCTGTGATTGGAGGGGGGCCTGGAGGATATCCAGCAGCCATACGTGCTGCTCAGCGTGGCAAAACAGTTGCTCTCATTGAGGCTAAGGAGATGGGTGGCACTTGTTTAAATCAAGGCTGTATTCCTTCTAAAGCTCTCATTGCCAATGCCGAAAATGTTCAACGCTTGAGAGAGGCAAATGAATTTGGCATTCAAGTGGGGCAGATTTCTTTCGATTATGGCTATATGGTTAATCGCAAAGATCTTGTTGTCAATCATATAAGGATGGGTCTTGAAGGAATTATTGCCGCAAATAAAATTACAGTTTTTCGAGGATTTGGTCAGCTCACTTCTCCACGCGAAATTAAAGTAACAGGACAAGATAATGCCCTTATTATTGCCGAAAAAGTTATTGTGGCAACAGGATCGGAGCCGCGTTCTATACCGGCATTTCCCTTTGATTACGAACGTATTCACGATTCTACTTCTTTATTAGCTCTCACAACTCTTCCTAAAAGCATTGTCATTGTAGGGGGAGGAATTATCGGATGTGAATTTGCTTCTCTTTATGCTCATCTAGATGTGGATGTCACAATTTTAGAACTGCTTCCTCGCATCCTACCAATGGAAGCCGAAGTGGTTGCTCAGGCCCTTGCTAAATCTTTTCATAAACGGGGAATTAAAGTTGAAACAGGTGTAAAGGTGGAGAAGATTGAGTGGCACGACACCGGCATTCAGCTGAAAATAGAAGGGGGAAGAATTTTCTCTGCTGAAATCGCATTGGTGGCTGTTGGGCGTTCTCTCAATACAAAAGGCATAGGCTTGGAAAAAGCAGGAGTATTGGTACAGGACGATGGTATCATTGCTGTGAATGATAAAATGGAGACGAATGTTGACGGCATCTATGCTGTTGGAGATATTGCTTCGAAATGGTGGTTGGCACATGTCGCTTCACATCAGGGTATAGTAGCAGCAGAAAATGCTTGTGGAGGTGATGCTCATATGTACTATCATGCTATTCCTTCGGCCATCTTTACCACGCCTGAGATTGGTACAGTTGGTTTATCTTTAGAAGAAGCCCTTAAACGAGGATATAAAGCAATAAAAGGCTCCTTTCCTTTTCAGGCTTTAGGTAAGGCACAAGCAACTTTTCATACAGAGGGATTTGCTCAGGTCATTATTGATGAAAATACAAGGCAAATTTTAGGAGCTCAAGTAGTGGGATATGAGGCCTCAACTTTAGTTGCTGAAATGGCATTAGCCATGACGAATGAGTTAACTGTGGAATGTATTACAGAAACAATCCATGCTCATCCAACTTTTGCAGAAGCTTGGTTACAAGCTGCCTTGATTGCAGAAGGGTTGCCTATAGATTTTGCGCCTAGGACTAAACGAGGAAAATCTTAATAACTCACCTTACGCAAAAAGAGTGGCATTTGGACTGAGCCAAAGTATTTAACGGCTTTGGCTCAGTCCAAATGCCACTCTTTTTGCGTAAGGTGAGTTAATAAGGATGTGTCATTTTTTTATAACCAAGGATAGGAACATGAGCACGAAGGAGCGTTTTGAGATACTGCCTCGAGTAAAATCAAAGCGACTCAATATTCTTCCAGCCAACCCAGAAAATCCTCAGCCAGATGAGGTGGTAGGGCTAGGTCGCTTTCCTTCTTGGCTACATCGAAAACTTCCCAGAGGAAGTCAGCTTAAGCAGACAGGAGATATCTTAAATCAAAATCGGCTTCATACTGTTTGTGAAGAGGCTAGATGTCCAAATCTCTTAGAATGTTGGTCGCAAAAGACAGCCACTTTTCTCATCATGGGGAAGGAGTGTTCACGCAGCTGTGGTTTTTGCAGTACAGATTTTTCTAAACAGCCAAAAGCTTTAGAAGAGGATGAACCTGAACGTGTGGTGGATTCTATTAAAAGATTGGGGTTAAAGCATGTTGTCATTACAATGGTAGCTAGAGATGATTTGCCGGATGGAGGAAGCTGTCATTTGGTTAGAGTAATTGAAGAGATTCAAAATCAAGCAAAAGAAGTGACAATAGAAGTATTGACATCAGATTTTGATGGTAATCTAGAGGCTTTGCATGCTGTCTTATCCGCTAAACCTGAAATTTTCAATCATAATATTGAAACAGTCTACGAGTTAACGCCGCGCGTACGTCATCGAGCAACCTATAAACGTACATTAGAGATTTTGAAATATGCAGCGACGCATCGTATCAATCCAAGTATGAAAGTGAAATCAGGCTTAATGGTAGGATTAGGAGAAACGGAGGAACAGATCCATCGGACTTTAAAAGACCTGAGAGAGGCAGGCTGTGATATTGTCACGATTGGGCAGTACCTGCAGCCTAATCACCATAAATTGATGGTAAAAGCTTTTATTCATCCAGATCAATTTAAAAGATACGAAGAGTATGGATATGCTATTGGCATTGCCTATATGTATTGCGGTCCTTTCGTTCGTTCTAGCTATAATGCTAATTTGGTTTTTTCCAAAGTTAATCAAGTGATTCGTGTGAATAGCCACTAAAGAATACTAGGAGAATAAGATGGAGGATAATTTAGAATACTATCCTTTAGCAGATGCCATTGATCATGAAATCTTAATGCATCGCGATGCCCATTTTGGGGGAAAATTCTCCGAAATGTTAGATTATTATCGTCAAGAAGGGAAGGGAGTTCAAGCTGAATTTGAATTAGAAAGAATAGAGAAATTAGCTGCTTTAGAAGCTCAGATAGGCGAGAATTTGGCTGCTCTATACTTGACAGGATTTGAAGCTGAGAGGGTGAAAGAGGCTAAAGAGGCTTATAAAAAACTTAGAGCTATTTATGAGGTCGTTCGTCCTCAGAGTCGGATTCCTCAGCTCATTGCTGATCTCATTTTAACTGAGGATGAAGAGGCACGGGTAGAGATCCAAGCAATTGTAGCAGAAAAAGAAAAGATCGTGCCTGCTTTAATCAACTTATTACATAATGAACATCTATACGATCCTCTTTTTCCAGGTTATGGACAAGCAGCTTCTCTTGTTGTGAAGTGCCTAGGTCTTATCGGAGATAAACGAGCGATTATTTCTCTGTTTGAAGCTTTTGGAAAAGGCGATTTCTTTGCAGATGATCAAATTTTAAAAGCTCTAAAGGAGATTGGAGAGCTAGCTAAGCAGTTTTTATTAAAGGTGGTTGCCAAGCGACCGCTAAATGAAGATAACGAGAAGGCAGCGATTGCATTAATTCAATTTAGAGAAGAAGAAGAGGTGGCCAAGATTTGTTTTCAATTATTGCAAGACGTTGATGTACAAGAAGATCCATGTCTTCCTACCTATCTTGTATTGGCCTGTGAAGGTTTGAAAACGATGGAGGATCGGCATCGTTTTATTGCTTTATTTCAAGAGAAGTGTTTCTTTCGTCCAGTGCTCGAGGATATGCAGGGGATTATTCATGTTTGGGAAGAAGGGTTAAAAGAGTCTTCTTAATCTGATTTTCAGGTTGATTATCCTTTTTTCCAAATAAGACCATCTATAATTGTGCGAAATTGGTCAGGTGAAGAGAACTCAGCGTGCAGAGAATAATCTCCATTTTCTTGTAATTCATAGACTTCAAAGCCTTCTAGATTCTTTGAGCCTTGAAATTCCCAAGCAATTATTGTAGGCTCTATGATTCCTGTTCCAGAGATTTTCCCTATCACCTCATTTTCAAGCTGTACAGAAAAATGAGTCAATGTGATATCGTAAAATGTGTATGTATTAACGATATGCTCTTTAGTATCCTGCATTTCCACAATCTGGGTAGCTTTTAAGCGCCCTGGTGCTTCTTCTGTGACTTGCCATTTTGTATAAAATTTAATAAATTCAGGGGATGCGCTAAAAGTAATCTTTCCTTCTCCTATCCAAATGCTAGGCGCTAAAATAAAATTTCTTTGTGTAGTCATTAAAACATGAACCTCCGGCTATAAATACTTTGTAGAATGCCAAGGGCCGTCATTGTAGATAAGATAGAAGACCCCCCATAGGTGACTAAGATTAAAGGCACACCGGTAATAGGTAAAAATCCACACATCATCCCTATGTTGACTAAGATATGCATGGCCAAATAGACAGTCACACCAGCTGATAGCAATCGCCCAAAAGGGTCCTTAGCAACAGCCGTTACCTGAAAGCTAAAATAAATCAAAGCATAATAAAGAACCATGAGGAAAAGTAGTCCTAAAAATCCAAATTCTTCTCCAAAAGCAGGGAAAACAGAATCAGTATAAGGGGCTGGCAGCCAACCTCTTCCACTAAATTCACTTTTGCGCCATCCTGTTCCTGTTAGACCTCCTAAAGCAATAGCGATAGCAGCTGTCTTTTGATGATGAGTGGCAGGATCCAAACGATCAAATTGATAGTCTTTTAATACTTTAGTCGCGTAAGGACGTAGCGATTCATGAGGGAGAATACCTAGGAAGATTAGAGCGACTAGGATAAGGGCTAAGCCTCCACATAGAGACATCGATTTGATAATGGAAGAACGTAAATTACCAAAGTAGAACATGACTAAGGTAATGGGAAAGAGAACAAGAGCTGTACCTAAATCGGGTTGACGTAAGATCAGAAAAAAAGGGATACCTGAGATAAGAGCCCCGTAAAAAGCTGTGCTCCATGCCGAGGCTAAATGACGGCGTCGTTCAAGAAACCAGCTAAGCGCGATAACAACAATGAGTTTAGCATATTCAGAAGGTTGAAAAGTCCCGTTGATAAATGGAATGCGATACCAGCGATGGACACGCTGAATAGAGTCTGTAAAGAAGAGACCAATCAGTGAAAGGATCATCAGAATGTAAAGAATCCATGTCCATTCTCGTAATTTATTATAGTCAAATCCAGCAAAGAAAAGGTAAATGATAGAACCAATCATAAAGCGTTGGATTTGACTTTGGACTGTAGAAGTAAAAAAAGTCTCTTCTAAATGATCGGATGCAGGATCAAGAGTATAAGAAGAAATGACTAAAAGACTAATCATCATTAGGCTTAAAATAACGAAAATCACTCTAAAATCAAGATACGTTAGATAGCGAGGACTCCACATAAGCTTAAGCAAGAGAAAAGGGTGGATAGAATATAGTTACAATAGCAAGAATAGATCAGGATGCACAAGTTAAAAACTCAACTTATGCAAAAATTGCCACTAATGGCATAGCAATAATTAGGTTAATAAGGATGAAAATTATTCGTTACCATTTCGAAATACTCGGGTCTACAAATACTTGGGCAAAGGAACATGCTTTAGAGTTTGAGCAGGATGCTTTAACTTTGGTGACCGCTACTGGACAAACGGCTGGAAGGGGGAGATTTAAACGTCGTTGGGAATCTCCTACAGCCTTAAATATCTATGCTACCTTTTGTTTTTTTGTCGATTTAGCTCATTCTGATATTGGTCACATCCCACAACTTTTAGCTCTTTCAGCTGCGGACAGCATAGAACTTCTGGGCTTTCAATCGATAAAGATTAAATGGCCAAATGATATTTTATTGTCGGATAAAAAGGTAGCAGGCATTTTATGCGAAACAACAATGGCTTTAGAGAAGCGTTGTATCATATGTGGCATAGGTCTTAATATCAATATGCCTCTAGAAGAGATACAAAAGATAGATCGCCCTGCCACATCCTTGCTCTTAGAAGGGAATCAGACATATGAAGTAGAAAGCGTTCTTGAATTAATCTTGAACAATTTTTCTCATAGCTTAAAAGAATTTATCAAGCAGGGATTCGCCCCCTTTTTTGAAGCATTTCAAAAACGATCTTATTTAAAGCTTGGGCAGGAAGTTTGTTTTCATGATAATCAAACTTTTCAGAAAGGAACTTTTTATGCTTTGAATCCAGATGGATCTATGACGATGTGTTTAGCTAATGGAAAATTAAAAACTTTCTTTGCTGGAGAATTTATGAAGCCTTAAATGGACTTTGGCCATCTAAAAAAGCTTTTAAAGCGCATTTTTCCATACAGATTACTGCCTCTATCCTGATATTCCTTGGGATCAGATGAATGGAATGCGCAATATTTTAATCCACAAATATTTTTGCAATTTAAACTCATCGTAGAGATACAATAGCCAACTTCCTTTTTTCACCACTGAAGATGTCCGATGATAGTACGGTGATTGCGTAGTTTTTTTAGATCATCATCAATATTATTGACTGTTGTTGAGAGTGTCTTGGAAGGGCATAAAAAAGAACGGAAGAGGTAGGATTCGAACCCACGGTCCCCGGAGGGGACTTCTGTTTTCAAGACAGACGCATTCGGCCACTCTGCCACTCTTCCATAAAAATGAAATAATACTACTAAGCATTAATTTATATGTGATAGCTCTAATTAGGTCAACAAATTTATAAGAAAACTTTTTCTGATTAGATAATTTGGTGATTTTAAACAGATTCCTAATATCTAACATACAAATTAACTGTACATGTTTAATTGTTAATAAATAATTTTAATTTCAACTTCTATTTTCTATATCTATTTAATAAAAAATAAAACTATGACATAATTAAATTAGAATAAATTTCAATAAAGAGGTTATTATGGTTGATCGATCTCATATAAATCTTTCTATTATTGAGGCTGTAGAGACTCTTTCGAGTATTGCTGACCTTGAATTAGATCGCAATATTGGGATTGCTCAGAGGCATGAAGTGATTTTAGATAATCAGAAAGTCGATTACAAAACTGTTCATTGGTTACATAAAAAAGATGTCAATGTAACTGTCAGTTTAGTAAAGGAAATTTTTCGAGTAATTCTTCATTATTTGCGTCAATTTTATAAAAGGGATTATGGCAATATTAGTGACCCAAAGACAGTGGAAGAGATCAAAACGATTATGGTCTTAGTAGGAGAAGCTGCTAAGAAACTAGATAGTTACACAACCCTTTTTCAAAAAAGTCAAAGTAAAAGTGTTACAGAATTTAAAGAATATAAGCAATTACAAGAATTTTATTTTTCAAAAATCTCTCGTAAGATTGATGAGGGTGCTTTAGGTCCATGGACTCTAGGACTTACCATAGGAGATAAGAAGTCAAAACACCGAAATATTAAACTCGCCAGTCCCAATTTTACAAAAGCTCATAGCCTCGAGTCTAAGCATATTTTTGTCGATTTAGAAACAGTGAAAAAAGATACAGAATATGAGCTTTTTTTCATTCGTAAAGCTGACGGATCTCGATTTTTTAGTCCTCGACTGCTAAGGAATATCAAGTTAGTTTGTGATTTTAGTGCTTATTTTGGCAATCATAGAGGGGAAGATCCTCTAGAACATCTCAACCAGTGGTTAGATCGTATTTCGCATATTTCTTCGCGCAATATTTTAAAGGTGTTAGGATCTAAATTAGAGCATTTTTATCATGATATTCGCAAAATCAAGCATAATGAGGTTATAGAGATTTTAAGCAATGCCTTTTTAGCTCTTATGCTTAGCTCTCACTCTCAAAATCTCATACGTCATCATCCTATCAAAAATTGTAATGAGTACTTTGTAGATTTTCAACTTTTTTTACGTCAAGCTCTTCTTACAAAGACTTATCAAAAGTGGATTGATTATCCTCCCAAACCAACTAATCACTTGGCTCTTGATCTCTTAGATTTAATTCACACGACCTGTCGAGCACTTTATACAAATCTACAAGGACTTAATGATTTGAAGTCAGTTGTTCATGATTTAATTGTCATGGCACACCAAGAAGAAAGTAAAGACTACCACCAAGTCACAGAGTCTCCCAAGCAGATATGGAGCCACCTAATGCAGGACTATGCAGCTATTCATAAATTAATGAAAAGGCATCCAAATGGTCCTCTTTTAAGGGTTTTGAATGTTCTAGAGCAAAATGCTTTTCATGTCTTTGATCCTTTAATGCAGCATAATATCCCCAATATATTATTTGATCTCTATATGCCTGACCATCGTGTCACAAATATACGCTTTTCAGCTCCTATTTATCAGGAATTTATTCATAAAGCGATGATTAATGAAGAGTTTAAAAGCTTTTTATATAATTACGCAGAGCCTTCATATAAAAGAAAGCATCTAATCATTAATTTAGAAGATCGTACTTCGTGGCGAGAGTTTGCTCGTTGTATTGCGTTGGAGAAATGGCAAGATGAACCTGAACTAGGTGGTGCTTTATGTGTTGTTACTCTAGCAATCGATACAGATTTCTTTCATCAATTAACTCCCTATCACCAAATGAATCATACTCATCTCTTTATTGAGCAATTTAAAGAACATCTTCAGGGAGAAGGATTTGGTTTTTATTTCCCTTCTTCTATTCAAAAAAGTCAATTATTTAGCTTTATCAATGAGGCTATGAGCGCGATTCATCGTATCTTCTTTTCTGAGAAGAATGTTCTCACGCGAGAGCAAAGGCTCGATTTTATTGACATTTTCTACCTATTTCTACAATTGAAATTGATTGATTGGTTCAAACCTGATTCTTTTAATTTAAGTTGTAAGGATGGAATTGATATCGGGGTTGCTCATAGTGCTAAAATATTTGCCTTCTTAACACTGCTAAATAATCCAGAATGGAATGCAGAAGATATCAATTATTTGAATTTTATGCTTTATGCTCCTGCACTTCTTATCCGTGAAAGACTGATCTTGCCAGATGGCTTTAATCGTTTGATCAGTACTTTAAAAGTGATTGAAAATACACGGCAAGAATTAGGGTTCGAGAATTTTGCTAAGACTATTGAGGAGGCTTTTAGTCCTTTATTGGATATGCCTCTTTTAAAGGCTAAATTATTCCCCCCTCGCTAGGGGCAACTCTCAAATGCTAATGTTATATACTCATTCCAGTTCAAAGTGAGAAGTTTCGGCTGTGCCAAAGCCTCGGGCTTCAACGATCAAAAATTGGTTCATATGAGTATATGGACCCATTTTTGATCGTTGAATCGCGAGAGCTTTCGCATTGCCCAAATTCTCACTTTGAACTGGAATGAGTATATACACAAGTAAGCCCAAATTCCAATTTTTGAGTTCACTTGTGTATATAAATAGCTGTATATTTCTGTTTCAAATAAAGTAAATAAGAATCGATTGAAAAATCTTTTCCAGTAGCTTGTTTGAGAAGTTTCCAGCTGGAGAAGCGTCTACCATGCTGGTAAATCTTATCATGCAACCAAGCTTTAATAAAAATTAACTCTCCTTTTGCTACGCGTGTTTCCCAATCAGAGTAATTCTCAGCAA
Source organism: uncultured Parachlamydiaceae bacterium (assembly GCA_963838645.1). Lineage (GTDB taxonomy): Bacteria > Chlamydiota > Chlamydiia > Chlamydiales > Parachlamydiaceae > CAWIRV01. The sequence goes on from CAWIRV010000017.1 coordinate 83,145, forward strand.
AGGCATCAAATAAATGAGAAGCATATAAATTTCCTAAGGTATAAGTAGGGAAATACCCAAATGCTCCCATTGACCAATGAATATCTTGTAAGCAACCTTCTGCATTTGTCCTTGGAACTATTCCTAAATATTGTTCCATCTTGGCGTGCCAAGCCTCAGGGATCTCTCGGACACTTAAAGAGCCTTCAATGAGGGCCTTCTCTAGTTCAAAACGTAAGATGATATGCAGAGGATAAGTGAGCTCGTCAGCTTCAATGCGTATCAATGAAGGTTCTACTTTATTGATGGCCAGGTAGAATTGATCTAATGAGATAGAATCGAGTTGTCCTTTGAAGTTTTCTTTCAAAATAGGTAAGAAATGTTGCCAAAAGGGTTTGCTTAACCCAATGCGCGTTTCCCACCAACGAGATTGACTCTCATGAATTCCCAGAGAGCGAGCCTCTCCTAGAGGTGAGCCATAGAAATCTTCAAGTAAGCCCATTTCATATAATCCATGACCAGCCTCATGCATAGTAGCAGAAATGTTGCTCATCAGGCAGGGGTTAAGGCGTGTTGTAATGCGACTGTCAGTCGGATGGAATGCCGAAGAAAAAGGATGAGCAGAAAGATCTAAACGCCCTTTTGTCATCTCATATCCCATTGCCTTAAGCAAGATATGGCTAAATGCTATTTGTTTATCTGGATTCCAATTACCAAAAAGAAATCGATCGTCTATCTGTTTAGCAGATATAATTTTTTTTATGAACGGAGCAAGGTTATTGCGAAGCGTATCGAATAGCTCACTCACTTGTTTCGTTGTCATATCAGGTTCATAATAATCCAGAAGAGCATCATAAGGATGATTCTGATACCCTATGAGATCGGCTTTCTTCCGACACATAGCGATGATACGATCGAGAAATGGAGCAAATTGTTGAAAGCTATTTTCATTTTTAGCTGTACGCCAAATGAAAATAGATTGAGAGGTTAGCTTCGTAAACTCCTCTACAAATAGGGAAGGGAGAGCTGTCTCTTGTAAATAATCGCGTCGCCATTCTTTAAGAGCAGCCATTTGAGGCTCCGAAAGATCTTGAGCATAAATATGTCCGCTTTGGATATCGATAAGCTTAGATAAAGCGTTGGTAAACTTCTTACCTGTTTTTTCGCGGTGAATAATCCCTGCCATTGTTTTCATCTGTTCTGCACGGATGTTTGTTGCTGCGGGTGGCATATAGGTTTCTTGATCCCAATCTAGAAGAGCCTTAATCCCCTGTAATATAGAGGTATGCCTAGATAAATTGTAAAGTTTTTTGTAATGTTTCTGTGCTTGTTTCATAAAAACCTGAGTATTGAGTTTATTCCTTTGATGAGTAACCTGAGATTTATCTAATTTGGCAACCTTCTTCATAAACAAAAACACGTTGAATGCGAGGACCTAAACAAGTCATGAGTTCATGAATAATAGATTTGCCATTGGCTGCTAGCTCCTCAGGAGATAAGTAGTAGCCAAATTCGTCTTCGCCAAAAATGAGGACTTTATCTCCTACTGCGACATGAGGAATATCTGTGACATCAACCATCAGATAATCCATACAAATGTTTCCTACCATAGGGGCTTGATAGCCGCGAATAAGAACATGGGCCTTGCCGCTATAATGGCGATGAAGACCATCAAAATAGCCAATAGGTAATACAGCTATTTTTTGCTCCTCTTTTTCGACTTTATAGCTACGCCCATAACTAATCGTTTCCCCTTTTTTACAAATATTAATTCCCACAATACGCGAAGTCAAAGATAGGGCTAAGTGCAGATCTAATACCTTTTTGACGGCATCAGATGCATATAGACCATAGATTGCTAACCCAATTCTAACCATATTGTATTGAGAGAATTGAAAGCGAATGGCGCCACTTGAATTAGCTGCATGTTTCCATTTGGCTCGAATACCATGCTTTTCCAATTGAGCAATCACTCCATCAAAGCATTCCACTTGAGCAAATGTAAATTCATCTTCTTGTGGATCCTCAGAACACGCAAAATGTGTCATAATCCCCTCTAAAGATAGATGAGGATGATAACTTTGAATAAGAGATGCTAATTCTAATGCTCTTTCAGATCGACATCCAAAACGCCCCATTCCTGTATTAATATGCAAATGAACTTTTATCTGTTTGCCTTGCTTTCGGGTTTCTTTGGCGAGAGCTTGAATAAGGTCTGCATCACTGACTCCAACCTCAAGGTCCCATTTAACAACTTTGGCAGCCTCATAAATGGCAGCATTAATAGAAAAGATGGATTGCCTAATTCCTGCTCGTTTGAGAGCGATTCCTTCATCCACATAAGAGACACAGAAGATATCAATTCCACACGTTGATAAAAATTTAGCCATATAGATATCATCTGTACCATAAGCTAGTGCTTTAATAGCGATCATCAGGCGAGTGTGGGGAGAAAGTTTTTTGCGCAATGTGGCAATATTCGCTTGGATAGCAGCTAAATTGATGATGCATTGATTATTATTTAGACTATCATTAAAAGCTTCAAGAAATGAATCTAAAGGGATCTTTTTCTCACCTTTGATCAGAACAAGGTCTTCTGGACGGAGCTGAGAACTTAATGATTTAAGTGCTTCGACATCGTTTGCATAGATTGCTATTTCAGGCTTATGAAGAGAAAGTTTAATCTCTTCAATCAAAGGAGTAAACGGTTTATCCCCAAATAGAATGAGACGATGGAGGCCTGTTTGGTTCAAGGCTTTACCAATACGTTGGTAATCTGTCTCTTGGTAGTTAGATTGTTCACGCATTCCTCCAAATACAAAAATTTTTATTTGTTCAGTTGTCGCATGGTCAAAGTGTCTTAAAGCCTTATCAACAGATTGAGGATCTGAACAGTAGGTATCATGAATAAAAGTCGCTCCGATGGGAGATTTCCAGATCTCTGTACGCATCGGTTCGGGTTGGTAATCCACCAGTACATCGTGAATACTTTTAGACTGAATGCCCGTGAGCCAGGCTGCTTTAACGGCCATATTGAGAAGATCTAAGAAATAGGCGTAGCCTGTTGTCATTTTTCCTTGATAACTTCTTTGATCAGGAAACGAGAGGAGATATGGTGTAGGAGTCATGCATTCTTGGCTTAGAGAATAGGCATGAGGCAACTCGAGAGATGCCTCATTCCAAAAATAATAAGAACAGTGTATTTGAGGCAGATAAGTCTGTAGGAGAGGATGGCGAGGTAATAAGGCCCATCCCGATTGAGGAGTGGCTAGAATGAATCTGATCGTCTCTTCAGCAAGAGTAGAGAGGTTTCCTAAGGTGGCTAGGTGCTTTTTACCAATCGGGGCTAAGATGGTGTAGTCAGGGCGAATGAGATCTATCAAAATATCTATTTCTTGTTTTTGAGAGATGGCCGCTTCAATGATGGCGGTCTCCTGTTCTTTCTTTAATGTCAATAAACTCAAAGGAACTCCGATTTGGCTGTTAAAGCTTTCAGGGGATGCAGCGGTCTTTTTTTCTGTCCTTAAAAGGTTATAAAGCAGATCTTTGACCATCGTCTTTCCAAATGAACCTGTGATCCCAATAATCTTAATAGGTAATTGGAGTCGATAAATCTTGGCTATTTCTTGAAAAGTTCTTAAAGGATCCTGAACGCGTAGTAGCTTTAATCCTTTAAGATTTTGAAGAGGTTGCCAATGATAGGAGACGAGGGCGTATTTTACGCCTAATTGGGCAGCATGTTGGAGATAATGATGTCCGTCTTGCTTTTCCCCTTTAAGAGCCACAAAAAGGGTATGTCGGGAGTCAATCCGTCTCGAGTCGATGGTAATATGGTCAATGAGAGCAGGTTCGGAGAGGCATCCACCTGCAGGGCCAAAGCCTGGCCAAAGTCTTAAATCAAAGAGATCCATAATATAATATAATTTTGTTTAACTTTATTATCGAGTTTAAGCTACAGAGGAAAATAATCATTATGCAGAATTAAAAAATCCTTTGGATCAAAAAGTTAACGAGATGTAGTGACTACAAAGCGCCAAACAAAAAAAATTGATACACATAAAAATGGGACTACAATCGCCCAAAATGGCTCTATAACCTGTCTTTTAGCCACGACTTGTGCTGCATCCATAAATAAATAAAAAGCGATCAATCCAAAAAGTCCACCTACGTAAATAAAAAAGATAGGAAGTGTCCTGGAAAAGGAGATGCAAAAAGGGGCTGGAGCTAAAATAACCAAAAGGCAAAGCCAAGGGATAATCAATTTCCAATAGAAAGCCGTTAAAATTTTACTCTCTTTTTCCATTAAAATCGAGGATCGATGAAATTGCATACTTAATTCAGATAAAGATAGAGTATCGGGGTCCAGTAATGTCGATTGCAGGTTCTCTTGATTAAAATGCAAATTTTTAAATTCAAATTGTTTAAAACTCTCTTGTTGCGCCAGCTCCCCATTAGATTGGCGTACAAAATGATCGACAAAGTAACCTGTTATCGCTGGTGTATAAGGAGTAAGATATTTCATTCGATAGATATCATCTATTGATCGGATCCAGTAGGTATCGAAAAAACGCTCGTTAGCTGTATCATAGAACTGAAAGAGTAATAAAGAGCTATCTTCTAACACAATAGAATGAGCAGTTAAGGTCAATTGGTTACGATAGCTTTGATGTTTAGTCGCATCTTCAATGCGTCGCAATTTCTTTAAAGCTGTTGGGAGAAGCAATTGTTCATTTAAAAACATAAGGAATGTGAAAAAAAGACCGATAAGAAGAAAGGGACGTAAAAGAATCCTTAGTTTAAGGCCGCTTGCCATGAGAGCAACAAGTTCATGAGAAGTATTAAGACTGCAAAGCGTCTTAATAAGAGCAATTAAAAGAGCAAAGGGAATCAAGATCTCGGCCCGACTAGCGAAAACAAACATATAGTACCGAGCTAACTCTTGCCAACGAATAGACGTTTGATGGCGAGACAAAGCACTACTCGTATGACTGGCATAATCGATGAGAACATAAAGCCCATAAAAGCAGAATAGAAAGAGAAAAAAGATTTTAGCCATTTCTTGGAGAAAGTAGCGTTCCCAAATTTTAGTAAAAATCATTCGATCCCCTTTGTCACCCTTTTTAAAACAATAATGGAAGACAAAATGAGAATAGCATGAGGAACCATATATAAAGAAGTAGCCAACAGCCAATTTTGATCTACCCCTTTTGCAATAAAAAAGGCCATCAGATAGAGGATAGTCAGGAAAATGGCTAGATATAAACTGCGGTTTTTCCGTTTACGGCTAATCTGGATGCCAAAAGCGACCCCCATTAAAGTGAAACTAAAAACAGCAATAGCTATGGAGACACGGCGAGCAATATCAGAAAAACTGCGATTAAGCAGGATCTCGAGCGATTTAATTGTTGTCAATGGAGAGGAGACAGTTCGTGCTTTTTCGAGAGCTCTCCGTTGCTCTTTAATGCGGATAAGTAAAAGAGATAATTTCAAATAATCATTATTCACTGTCCAAACTTTCTTTTGCAAGACATCAGCAAAATCTTGGATGAGAGTAACCGACTCTTCCATATTTTCAATTAATAAATGATCAAATTGCTCTGTTTCATTAGACTTTAAGCTTGTGATCAAAGTGACACCTTGTCCAATAAAAACAGTAGAAGTTGCTTTGAGATGTTGAGCTAAAAGGAGATTCAAACGGTGATGATGCTTACTGGGAATAGCTAATATGACATCTGATGCGCATTCACCTACGCGTGAGGAGCCTAAAGCATTAAAATAGATCCCCTTTAAGCGCATCAAATGTTTATTATTGAGTAAGAGAAGAGGATTAATAGTACGAAGCTCATTCTTTAATGCATTAGTTGTCAAATGTGATTGTGTGGCAACCTCAGATCCAATCCAAAAATTGATGACAGCTAAAAAGGCAGAGGTGAGGAGGATAGGTGCTAAAATATGGCGTAAAGCCAATCCACAAGCTCGCAAGGCCGTTAATTCGTGGGTAATTGATAGACGTTGAATTAAAAGAAGCGAGGCAATTAAGCATGAAATAGGAAGAGCAATAGGTAGAATATAGGGGATTTGATAAAATGTGAATAATAAGATATAAGATAATGGAGCGCCTAGAGCAGCAAAATGGGCAACTTCATCTAACCGCATTGTAAGCAAGATGGCCACAAATGCCAAAGTACAAAAGATAGTGATCTTTAAAAAATGACAAATGAGATAGCGCCAAAGGATCGGCATTTCTTAACCTACAAATATATAAGCATCTTAGTAGGATAATAATAAAGGGATTTTGGGACAATCTTTCAGTCCAATTTCTTTCGTAATCTATTTTATTTTATCTATCTTTTCTTTAAGAAATCTGCTATATTAATCTGAGTTTTGAGTTTATTTCCTTGATTCTTAGAGAAGATTTTCTCTTAGAATCAAGGAAATAAACTCTAAACTCAGGTTATTAGAGGTCAGCAATTAAATGTAGCACTAGTTGAGTTACAAACTGAGCACAAGTGATGGATAAAGAATGGTTCATTTTAATTGAAGGGAAACAAGAAGGGCCTTACAGCCCACGAGAACTGAAGTTAGATCCACGTGTGACGCCTGATACGTTAGTTTGGAAAAAGGGCTTTACAAATTGGGTCCCCATCCGTCATGTTCCAGAATTAAAAGATGTTTTTAAGGATCAGCCTAAATCTAAACCACTACATGAAAAATCTAAGCCTCCCTCTACCGATCTTATAGAAAAACAAGAAGTTTTGATTCTGAATAGAGATCCCTCTCAATTTTTTCTTTGGCTTCTTATTATTTTACTCATTTTATTTTATGTCATTTATCAACTTAATAATCCTTAGTGCTCTATCACATTAGTCATGGATCTTATCCAAGTTATAGACCATTTTTTAAAACAGTATTGCCCATCTAATCAACCTCTTTTGCTTGGGTTGTCGGGAGGCGCCGACTCCTTATGTCTCTTCCATTGTTTATTGGCTTGCCATCAAAAATATCCCTTTTCTTTCCATGTGGCCCACGTAGATCATGGATGGCGATTAGAAAGCCAGGCAGAGGTCTTAGAGTTAGAGAAAATGGCTGCTTTCTATGGGATACCCTTTCACCATAAGAAATTAAATCCCCATACTCTCACAGGAAATTTGGAGGCAGCTTGTCGAGTGGAGAGATATTCTTTTTTTAAAGAATTATGCAACATTTATGCTTTTCAAGGAGTATTGGTGGGGCATCAAGCTGATGATCAGGCCGAAACAGTCTTAAAAAGATTATTGGAAGGGACCCATTGGTCTAAACTAGGAGCTTTAACACCTGAAGTATTTATTTATGGAATCCGCCTTCTACGCCCTCTTCTCTCTATTTCTAAAAAGGATATTTATTTATGGTTAGCAAAGCATCATTTTACTCCTTTTGAGGATCGTACAAACAGAGATTCTCGTTTCTTGCGTGCTCGTATGCGTCAAACTCTTATCCCTTTATTGAATCAAGAATTTGGTAAGCAAGTCCAGCAATCCTTAATTCATATAGGGGAAGAGGCTCAGGAATTAAGGAAATATTTTGACGATCGGGTAGCCCCTTTACTCAGCCAAATTGTCAGAGGACCCCTAGGAATTTACTTAGATTTACAAAAATCCCTTCCAGAAACAGAACTTGAAACGAAATATTTATTACGAAGACTTTGCGAACAAGAAGGTTTTTTTTTATCACGCCCCTTAATCGAATTAGCTGTCCAGTTATTACGAGCAGGTCAAGCCAATCGAACTCTGACAATAGGGCTTAAGATCATTCGCATTGATCGTTATAGAATTTTTATTTCAAATTCATATCCCCTTTCTCCTTTTGACTATAGCCTTTTATTACCGGGATTATTGACAATAGGGAACTGGAGAATGGAAGTAAAAATCATCGAAAATCCAATACAAGCTCCCACCATGTCTTGGCAAGATGGATGGCAAGCAGGGGAGTGGAGGACCATATTACCGATGGATGATTATCTATGGGGTCCTGCCATATCTCACGCTTCTTATCGTTCTAAAAGCCATTCCATTAGCAAATGGTGGACTGATCATAAAGTTCCTGCTTTTTTACGCTCAATTTTCCCTGTAATCTGGAAAGGAACAACCATTTATCATGAGTTTTTAACAGGTCAATCGATTCGAGAATTAAAAATTTATCAAAATTGGGTAGCGGTCAAGGTCAATTTTTTTGTATAATAAAATTAAGCCTAAGAGAATCACTAACTTGAGTAGTTGTTGAAAATGAATGTGTTCTATGTTAAAATGAACAAATCAGTATATGCTAATGTAAAAAGCCCATGTTTATCAAGGGATAGGATTCACGTTATTTAAGTCTATACTCATCACAGTTGAATTGCAAATTTCATAAATCTAAGGATGGTTTAGAAAATTTGCAATTCAACTGTGATGAGTATATACACCTTCCATTTTTCGACTGGAAGGGAGTATATAAGCAGGTGAGCGTGATACTGAAGTTCTTAATAATAACCTGAACTTTGGGTTTATCAGGCAGATAAACTCAAAGTTCAGGTTAATAAATAATCTTTTTCTTATTTTAAGGCATCCATATTGGATATCAGGGAGATATAAGGAAAAGATTTGTCATTATGAAGAGCTTAACTATCAAACTCACCTTAAAGAGGTAGTATTACATCGAATTAAGGAATTATGGCAGACGATAACAAACCAGATTTTAAAAAAGGAATGTCAAACAGTTTTGTTTGGTTTCTGATGGCCGCTTTTTTGTTTGCGCTGATGGTGCAGAATTTTATTGATACGAAATTTGCTAAAGTCTCTTTTAGCTATCAACTCGAGCATCTTATCAACCTTCAGCTTTTGCAACCAGAAGACAGTCGCAAAATTGCTCTCAACGATAACCTTGTCACTTTTAGTGGAAAATTTAGAGATCGTTTAACAGAAGAAGGGAAGGCGCGTTATAAATATCTGGAGCTCCTTAATACTAATCATGAGCTTAAATCTGAACAGGCGCGTATTAAAAGTGAGTTACAGAATTTAAAGACTAAAATCTTTGATTCAACCAATTTATTTTTACAGTTAAGTGGTTTGCCTCTTTCAAAAGGGGGATATGTTGTCGTTGACGATCTGTATAATACACCTGAAGAAGATTATAGTGTCATTCTAAAGCATCTTCCTAAAAAAAGCATGGATAGTTTAGCTGATTTGCAGGCTGAATTTAATACCCTTCAACAAGATCCTGCTGCAAATCAGTTGAAAAATTTTGGGAATTCTATTGAAAATCTTTTACGCTATTTTCGCTCTCCGCTTTTAGGAATTGGCTCCGAATCTATTAAACAAAATTTGAAAGCGATTGACAAAGAGGTTAACGAAGCTAATACCACTCAAAAGCCAGTTGAACAACGTCTAGTGATCTATAATAAAGCTCTCCATCAGTTACGTGATATTGTAGGTGATCTCAGTCAAGAAGAAGATCATGTGAGATTAACGAAATTACGTAGTGTACGAAACTATAAGGAGACTTTGGATGAATACCACCAGCTCAATACCCGTTTAGAGGATAATCAAGTGCAGCTTGATAAAGCCCGTCAAGCTGTTGCTAATGTTATTTGGTATTTCAATAATCAAGAATTATCGACTCGCGCCTTAGAGAAACAAGATCCGGAAATTTATAGCCAATGGTTTGCTAAAGCAAAAGAAGAATGGAATAACTTCACTCAAAACCGGGGTGGTATCTTTAGAGCTCCTGATCAGCCTCTTAATACAGTACTCGAAAAGACTTTTAAGAGTGAAGAGCCCTCTCCAAATTATTTTAGTTATCTCTTCACAATGATGCCTGTCTTATTGGTTCTATTAGTGCTTTATCTCATTTTTGCTCGGCAAATGAAAGGCATGGGCAATAGTGCCATGAATTTTGGTAAGTCACCTGCCCGTTTAATGAATAAAGGAGAAAATAAAATTACCTTTAAAGATGTGGCGGGTGTTGATGAAGCATTGGAAGAACTTCAAGAAATTGTTGAATTCTTAAAGAATCCGCAGAAATTTACATCTTTAGGTGGACGGATTCCAAAAGGGGTCTTATGTATTGGACCTCCGGGAACAGGAAAGACCTTGATTGCTAAGGCCGTAGCAGGCGAAGCAGATCGACCTTTCTTTTCTATCTCAGGATCGGACTTTGTGGAGATGTTCGTCGGAGTGGGAGCTAGTCGTATCCGTGACCTATTTGATCGAGCTAAAAAGGCAGCTCCTTGTATCATCTTTATGGATGAGATTGATGCTGTCGGTCGTCATCGTGGGGTTGGCATTGGGGGTGGTCATGATGAGAGGGAACAAACGCTTAACCAGCTGTTAGTTGAAATGGATGGTTTCGATACAAATGAAGGCGTGATCTTGATGGCTGCAACCAACCGTCCTGATGTCTTAGATAAGGCTTTATTGCGTCCAGGACGATTTGATCGGCGAGTTGTCATCAGTTTACCAGATATTAAAGGAAGATTCGATATCTTAAAAGTCCATGCAAAAAAAATTAAAATGGATTTATCAGTTGATTTGATGGCTGTGGCACGTAGCACACCAGGTTGTTCTGGAGCTGATTTAGCCAATATCCTCAATGAGGCTGCACTTTTAGCGGCTCGCAAAGGAAGAACAGCTGTAACGGCTCAAGAAACAATTGAAGCACGAGACAAGGTTCTCTATGGTAAAGAACGCAGAAGTTTGGAGATTGATGAAAATGAGAAGAAGACAACCGCTTATCATGAATCTGGTCATGCTGTTGTAGGTCTTGTTGTAAAAAGTGGTGATCCTATCGATAAAGTGACAATTATTCCTCGTGGAATTTCTTTAGGCGCAACCATGTTCTTACCTAAGAAAAATCGGGTTAGCTATTGGAAACATGAATTACATGATCAATTAGCGGTCTTGATGGGTGGACGTGTTGCGGAGGAAATTTTTATTCACGATGTCTCAAGTGGTGCTCAACAAGATATTGAGCGGGCAACTCAATTAGCTCGAAGTATGGTATGCAAGTGGGGAATGAGTGATAAATTAGGTGCTGTGGCATATGATGAGCAATCTGATGGTGGTCAGTATTTAGGAATAGGTGAGTATCATGAAAAGAAATATTCCAATGAGACAGCTACAGCCATTGATGCTGAAGTTCGTCGAATTTTAGAAGAGGCTCATGATACGGCAGAAGCTATTATTCTCGAGTATAAAGAGCAAGTTGAGCTGATGGCTCAGATGCTTATTGAATTTGAGACATTAGATACTGAAGATGTTAATGAAATAGTGGTTAAAAAGACATGGGATGCTAATCGAAAAAGAGAAAGATTAAAAAAGGCCGCTGATCTTTATAAAAAAGAATCCTCTACTCCTCCACCTCCTCCACCAAAAGAGATAGGAGTGGGCTCCGGTCCTTTACCTAATTCGTTAGGATTATCTTCTTAAACCTGTTTCAATGAGCGGTTCTAAAAGAGAAAGTGTAGTATTCTCACATTAAAGTTGATTATCAGAAAATTAGACCTCTTTCGAAATTTGCTTTGTTTGAAAAAATGAATTGTTTTTGAGCAGATTGATTGCCAAATTTTGAAAGCATATGTGCACATATGGTTAAAAAATTTGGCAATCAAGATGCCGAAAAGAATCATTTTAGCAAACAAATGAAATTTCGAAAGAGGTCTATTGACTCAAGAAATCGATTTCGTAGGATGTTCTTTTTTCTAAGCATACTTTAGTACGAACCCGACTGAAGCACTCGATTTGGCATTCATACATTAGATCTCTTGCATAACCTTAGTGTTGTAGTTCCCAATTATGAATTCCAGCAATCAAATTAAACCTTAAAGAGAAGCGTTTTCTTCGATTTCTATAGCGATCAGCAATAATTTTAAATCGCTTCAATAAACCAATCACATTTTCGTTGATGACTCTTTCACTAGATAGCTTAGCGTTATTTTTCTTATCTTCTTTAGTTAATGGCTTTTTCTTACTTTTTTTCTTAGGCATCTGTGTCTTAGCATGAAGCTTTTGAAGTCCTAAATAGGCTGAATCAGTTAAAGCATTGATGTCTGGATGAATCTTTGATTCTTTAAATAATCGAAAATCATGCTTTTTACCATTAGAAAAAGCTGTGCAAATAATCTTTTGACTTTTCTTATCCACTACAACTTGAGTCTTTAAAGTATGTTTTTTCTTCTTTCCTGAGTAATAATGCTTTTGTTTTTTTTAGGCCTTTCAATAGGAGTCTCTGTTGCATCAATCAAAATAACATCATATTCTATATCGCTCTTTAAAAGAGCTTTGCGGCCTGGCAAAGCAAAATCTGGGTGTTTAATAAGTACATCTTCGATCCATCGAATATTGCGATAACAAGCACTCTCTGAAATCTTATAGGAGGCTGAAACGTGAAAATATGTTCTATACTCTCTGATGTATTCCAACGCCATTAATAATCGATCTTCCATTGCTAGCTTGTTCGGTTTACCTCCAAAAGTCTTTTTCGCTTTTTCGGCTTCTTTTAGAATCTCAATCATTTTTTCAAAAGTCGTTCGTTTGATTCCTGTTAACCGACGAAATTCTTCATCTTTAAATTCTTTCAAGTTGTCATATCTCATAGCTAAAACCTTTTTAATTTTTAGCTATTTTAACATTTATTCTAAGTTATGCAAGAGATCTATTGGTCAAGAGACATGTTAAGAAATTGATCGCTGAATTCCCATCTTTAAAAAAGAAACGGGTTAGCCCGCATACCATCCGACACACCACAGCAACTCACCTTCTCCATTCTGGCGTAGATATCAATACAATTCGAGCCTGGCTGGGGCATGTCTCTATCAATACAACAAATGTCTACGTTGAGGTCGATCTTGAGATGAAGGCTAAAGCATTGGCGTGTTGTGAAGTGGTGGGTAAAAAGGCGAAAAAGCATTGGCGCGACGACAAAAACTTGATGAGTTTTTTAGATTCTTTGTGATAGTATGGTGACTTTTGAGGATCTACACATATGACTGTTTCTGAATCATATCATAGCCAAATTGCTACCCAAGCAGCTTCTTTATCGATACTTCCTGGATGGTATCCATTTTTTGCAAAAAGCATTTATCAGCGCTCTCAAATCCTCGAAAGTAAATCTCCAGGTGATTTATCGCATTCAAATTTTTTTAAAAATAAATGCAATTATTATCGTGGTTTTACGGCAAATTTATCTATGCAGCCTTTGTATCCTCTGACAGACTGGATGCTTGGTACTTTGTTAAATAAAATTAAACAAGCGAATCAACGAGACCCTAATATAGTTGAACGTTTGGGTGCAGGATTTATTACTGGGGCTACCACGGTTGCTCTTGCCAATCCCTATGAAGTAACAGTCATCGCCTCTCAAAAGTACAGAGAAACACCTTACAGTGCCTTTAAAAAAGTATTGAAGTATTCGGGGGTAAAAGGTTTCTATACTGGCTCCCTTCCAATGGCAGTTCGAAATGGAACTTTTCTCAGTGGCCTTCTTGTTACAACCCCAGCTTTGCAGGAAAAAATAAATCAACATATTCCAGGGGTCGGTAAAGCTCACGACATTGCGACCATGGTCTTAGCTTCAACAATACCAGCGTCTATGTATATCTGCGTTGCGATTCCTCTAGATTTCATGGCTATAATGAGGCAATCTGATCCCTCAGGGAAAATACACATTTCCGCATTTCAAGCTATTAAAGCAGCGTATCATAAACATGGTAAGGCTGCGTTTAGAGCGGGATTGGGTAATAGATTGCTTGCTTGTACGATTGAGATGGCAGGGTTTAATCTATTTAAGAATTTCTATTTAGATAAGCTTTAAACGTCATCAAGCATATAGCATGGTTTGGACCGAAGGACCTTGCAATTTATGTTGTGCAGAAACCAGAATTTTGAAGAGAATTACCTATGAGAGCGGCGGACTTACAACACATAACTGACTACGCAACATATGAATTGTTATGTGGTGCACCACATAAAAGCTCCACCACAACAAAGTAACGGAGCTTCACGTGATAGAAAAGCAAATCGATATAGAACTGTTCTCCGCCTACAGTAAAGGGATATTGCCTCCCCATGAAAGCAAAACCCTGTCCTAATTCAATTAGAAATTTCTGGATGTGATTGACCAGCCCATCTTCTAGATCTTTTTCCAAATGTTCTTTATGAAGGGTCAAAAAGTGTAATTGGTCACTGTGTGCCTCAAAAGTTTAATTGATGCACATAAAAGAAGGAATGGGTAAGCATTTGCTTCTAGCGCTAAAACAAGCAATCAAGTAATCAAGAATATTTCGGCTTTGAATTTTAATGGTTTCAATAACGGAGAGAATTCTTTCGACGAATTGCTCTCCTCTTGCGCTTTTGTTTCCGAAAGAGACTTTTCGCCAAAGAACGGCAGGCCTTAAGTTTCTCTCTGAAAGATTATTGGTAAGGTCGAGATTTTGATCTTCAATAAAAGCCCACAGCTTTTCTTCATCACTTAACATTCGTTCACAGAAACGGCCGGTTATTCCAAGCTTAAAATCGTGAGTATCAGCTCTTAGCGCGAGTTTAAAGAGATAATGAAATGCATCTTTTATTTCTTTAGCCTTCTCTATAAACTGTTCTTCGCTCATTTTGTCCTGCTCATGTACACATTTAAAGAGAAAAGAGCACAGAGTTCCCATTAATTTTCCAATCATTGATATAGGTCCGCTTCGTTGCTCGATCCTGTTAAAATCTCTTTTTAAATGAGCCCAGCAGTATTGGTGTAGACCATTTGTGTAATAAGATTTTAATCTATCTGTTACTAAATTTTGGACGACATCTTTGCCAAGAAGAGATTGAAAGGCTTTTTTACCACGGCTAGTAAAAATTTTAAAAATTACAACTTCTTTATCAGTTGCTTGCCATAACCATTTGGTTTTTCCTAAAGTTCTCCAACCTGTTTCATCTGCATAAACAGTATTGCTTTTTCTTAAGGTTTGCAAAGCCTCTTCATAAGGGTGTTGTAGCATCAATGCTGCTTGGTAATGGGTATTTATAACGCTTCCCTTGCTGATAGGTATGCCAAGAAGTGTCTCAAATAGTTCTTTGATTTTAGATTTGCTTAAATGAAATTTGCCAGATAGAACAGTACACCAAGCTTTAATTTTAGGACCAAATACAGAAGATGTGACTTCTTGTGGAAGATTAGCTCTCACTTGCTTACCACAATTTGCACATCTGCACTTCATTGCTTGATGCTCGGTAACTATTGGCTTAATAGGTGGAATCTCTATCGTCTGGCGAGCTTCTGCAACTTTTGCCTTTGGTAAGAAATGACTCCCACCACAACCATCACAATTTTGAGGATAATATTTAATGTATTCGCTTACATCTTCTTTTGGAAACCATTTCCTAAAAAATCCTTGGCTTCTTCTTCCTTTCTTATTTGAAGAATTGGGCTGCTTCTTAGGATAGCGATCAGATGATGGAGGCTTTGAAGAATTTTGAGAATTTAAACACAGCTTCTCTTCTAGATCAGCGATTTTACGATTGAGTTCCTCGATGATCTTTCTTAATTCTTGATTTTCTTTTTTTAATTCTTCGTTCTCTTGTCTTAACTGAAGAATAATTGCATCTTTGTCTTCCATGTTAAAATTTATAACATATTGAGAATCAAGATGCAATTATCTTTTTGAGGCACACAGTGACCAATTACCAAAAAGTAGGGTGGGAAGCTGGCGAGGTGGCTTTTACGCTCCTTTTCCATCGTCCCCCCTCCGAACCGTACGTGATACTTTCGCATCATACGGCTCTCCAGTAGCCTGTTTCACTTTGAGCGGTTGGCCTGTGTGAATTTTCCTGTGACAGCTTCGGCAAACAACTAAAGTTTTTCTCCTTCGTGAAGCCATTAGTTTGACCCAATCTGGTTTTTCCTTTCGTCCTTTACAATGTAAATCTGCTATCTTACGAATATGATGTACCTCAATATTTTCGTTTGATTCGCAAATTTCGCATGTATCCTTTAGCAATCTTTTCAAGAGTTCATTTCTTCCAAACTTTGCTCTAATAATCGGTTGGTCATTGATCTTTACTTCCCTGTTGATTCGTAGGGGAATACCTCCAAATCTCGCCGTAAGAGGTTCTTTACCTTCTCTTGGTACTATTACTTCTAAGCATTTTCTAGGACCTTGTGAAGTCTGCACAGTTGAAGCATACTTTTTCCTGAGTTTGACACTTCAAAAACTTAAAACGTTGATTATCAATACTCTCATTTTTTGAAAGTGCCAAAATTGCCACTACACCTATTTAGTCCAATTCAATACCATTTCTCCTGGGTATTTAAGCTTTAATGTTTGGAAAATTTCTTTTGATAGCCCTTTTATCGGTGCCCGAACTAATATACGCTCATTGTTCACTTCTAATACTGAAGCTTCTAGTTCTCCAATAGCCTCTCGTATTTTTTCAATTGTATGATCTGATCCTTTTCTAATTAGCTCAATTTCTAGGCTACGGTGAATAACAAAGGCAAGAAAGCAAAGCACAATATGTCCAATAATCCTTTCGGGACTAGACAAATAAATCGGTCTTATTTCTAATGAGTGTTTCATAACCCGAAAAGATTCCTCCATTTTCCATAATCGATGATGGCTGGAGAGTATCTCCTCTCTCTTCATACTATGCTTTGAAACCTGAATTCCGTAAAATCCATCCCATTTCTTATCATCATTAATCTTTTCTAGATCCAATCCTATTGATGATAATTCTCTCTTTTCATTTTTTAGATATCTTTTAGCGCCTTTTTTAGATTCCAGGGAGGCTGTGCCGTTATCTAGCATCTTTATTGCTTTCTGAATTAATCGCTCCCTATCTTTTCGGTCTTTTTCAGCTCTCTTCAAACTCCACGTGCAGATAATTCTTTCTTTTAAAATTTGCTTCTTCTTTTCATTGTTTTCCACATATTCTACAACATTATCAAACTCAATTTCTCGATATTTCAAAAGATTCCCATCTGATTCATGAATAGTTTCATATTTCTCAATATCTAAAACTTGCTTCTGCAAATTTTTATTTAAGCTCTTTAATCTACATCCAACTAGATAATCATACTCTCTATCTTTAATTCTCTTTAGATTTAATTTTGAATTAATTCCCCTATCGGCAACTACGACGACGTGCTGAATTTTAAACCTTTCTTGCAATGTTATGAGAGCATCTTCTAGCGTTTTACTTTCAAATCTATTTCCCGGAAATACTCCTAAAGCAATTGGACGACCTTCTTGATCTACAAGCATTCCTACAACGACTTGCACTTCGCCAAACTTGGCATCCTTACTGAGATTCCCAAAAAATGATTCTGCTTGAGATATACTTGAAGTTTGCTAGAAGGAGCCATTAATCTTGAAATGGTTTCCAGAAAAATAACTTCTTTGTAATCAAATTCTACTTTGGTTGATCCAAAAACAGTATCTAAGATTGCATCCATTCCGTACTGCTTCCAAATATGTCTATAGACAAATTCTGCACCCCAATTGATCCGATCTACTTCTCCAATTTTAGGAATATCCGTTGAAGCTACTCCAATAGCTTGTAATGATTTGGAAAAACGATGAATTTCTCCTTTCTGAAGAAGTTGGTCCAATCTTCCCAGTTGAGCAATGGTTCGATGTTTAACTTTCCCATTTTCACGAAAAGTCTCAACCAAACTGAGGTAAATAAAATTTTTTGAGCGAGTTTTTTTTATAAACATACTCACATTTTACATTTAATCTTTTAATAGTCAATTTTTTTTGAAAAAATGTTGCCACTACGAATTTTGAAAAAAAACTTATCTAACTTAAAATAAATAACTTATAAATTTAATGAGTCAAACTCAGGAGAGTTCATTTCTTCCAAACTTTGCTCTAATAATCGGTTGGTCATTGATCTTTACTTCCCTGTTGATTCGTAGGGGAATACCTCCAAATCTCGCCGTAAGAGGTTCTTTACCTTCTCTTGGTACTATTACTTCTAAGCATTTTCTAGGACCTTGTGAAGTCTGCACAGTTGAAGCATACTTTTTAGCCATCTTTGCTTTAGATGACTTATATGGCACTGTTAACAAATTAAATAAGGTGTGATATAACTTTCTCTCAATTAACAATAGGGAGAGTTTTAGATGAATAACCGCCTCTATCCATTTTCTGAAGACTATTTCAAAGAACACATTCATCCTCATATCCTTAGTTTTAAAGATGGTCGTGGAAGGCCAGCCAAGATCTCTGACTATCAATTTTTCTGTGCAGTTTTGTATGTGCTACGCACAGCAGTAGCATGGAGAGATTTACCAGGAGCCTATGGCTCTTGGCACACGATTTACACACGCTTTAAACGTTGGAGTGAATCAGGATGGTTTTGGAAACTCTTACAGAACCTTCAAGCGAAAAAGCTGATCAAAGCAGACTTTACATGGGTGGATAGTACAACCATTACTGTGCACCGGCACGGTTCAGGAGCTTTAAAAAAAAAGGAAATCAATGGATTGGGCGTGGACGCAAAGGTTTGAGCACAAAAATTCATTTTCCCCAAATAAGGTTCAAAGTGTTTGCTTATCCGAAGGACAGCGCCCAGATATGAAAATTTTTTCACAGTTATGGAAAAATGGAAAATGGGAAGGAATTCAGTACGTCATAGCTGACAAAGGGTATGATTATTTTGACGTACGCCATCCTATTAGAGAAGCTGAAAAAGTTCCAGTCATCCCAAGACGAGCAAACGCTACCGTGCCAGGACTACAGGCACTTTATAAACCTTATTACCGTACTCGTTCTGCCATTGAGCGGTTCTTTGGTCGTCTTAAAGAAAATAAACGCTTGGCATTGAGATTCGATAAGCTTTCCACTACTTTCTTTTCTTTTTTTGCTTTAGCTTCCATTAAAGCTCTCGGTTTAATTTGTTAACAGTGCCATATATGATGAAGGAAAAATTAGCAATAGCTTAGCGTTATTTTTCTTATCTCCTTTAGTTAATGGCTTTTTCTTACTTTTTTTCTTAGGTATCTGTGTCTTAGCATGAAGCTTTTGAAGTCCTAAATAGGCTGAATCAGTTAAAGCATTGATGTCTGGATGAATCTTTGATTCTTTAAATAATCTTTTGACTTTTCTTATCCACTACAACTTGAGTCTTTAAAGTAACGTCAGTTCGATTTTAAAATCTAGATTTTAGCAAACAAAGAGGCTTGAAAAAAAAGCTTCCTCGTTGGTTAATGTTTGTTTTCCACAACAAGCTTACAACCAAAAGGAAGCAAAAAATGATTAATTTGACCGAGCTATTTTGCAATATAGATGATTTTTGGAAAAATTTCGAGAAATTATGGAGCGAAAGATTACTTGCTGAAAACAAACGAGAGCCAAAAAGAGAGCCGTGCCTCTGCCCTAGTGAAGTCATGACGTTGATTATTTTATTTCATATAATCGGCTATAGGAATTTTAAGACTTTTTATAACAGCCACGTAATTAACTATTTGAAAAGAGAATTTCCAAATCTTCCAAGCTATAATCGATTTGTGGAATTGAAAAGTCAACTGGTCTTTCCTCTGCATTGTTATTTGATGACACGTCTAGGAAGTTGCAGCGGCATTTCATTTGTCGATTCAGCGTCTTTGGAAGTTAGCCACCCAAAGCGTGTCCACAGCCACAAAGTATTCAAAGGGATTGCCAAATGGGGAAAGACCTCTGTTGGTTACTTTTATGGCTTTAAGCTGCATATCGTAGTGAATGATGCAGGAGAGCTTTTAGCTTATATGATCACTGCTGGCAATATTGATGATAGAAAACCTGTTCCAGGGCTCGTACAAAAGGTCTTTGGCAATGTTTTTGGCGACAAAGGGTACATATCCTCAGATTTATTTGATAGGCTTATGCAACAAGGGGTGCAGCTGATCACCAAAATAAAATCAAATATGAAAAATAAGCTGATGCCACTGATAGACAAGCTGATGCTTCGTAAAAGGGGAATCGTCGAAACCATTATTGATCAGCTGAAAAACATTTCACAAATCGAGCATTCCAGGCATAGAAGTCCGACCAACTTTTTAGTCAACTTGTTGTCGGGATTAATTGCTTACACCCTTCGTCCTAAAAAGCCATCTCTAAATTTGCGCGAAAATGAGCTTAAAGTACTGATGACGAGCTAATTGAAAATCGAACTGACGTTAAAGTATGTTTTTTCTTCTTTCCTGAGTAATAATGCTTTTGTTTTTTTTAGGCCTTTCAATAGGGGTCCATCAATCAAAATAACATCATATTCTATATCGCTCTTTAAAAGAGCTTTGCGGCCTGGCAAAGCAAAATCTGGGTGTTTAATAAGTACATCTTCCGCCTTAATTGCATAAGGCTTATCTGTGTCATCTTTGACTTATTTATTGGAACAGATTTCTTTTTGGCAAGGCTTAAAAGAACGGCGATGAATAGCACAAGGGCCATATTGATTAAGAGCCTCTAAATGCTGAGGGGTTCCATACCCTTTGTGCTGATTAAATCCATAATGAGGCCACTGCTCGTGATAGCGACACATTAAATGATCACGTGTTTCTTTAGCGAGAATAGATGCCGCAGCAATGGATTGAGATAAAGTATCTCCCTTAATGATTTTTAGACAAGGGAAGGCCTGAGGAGGGAAATGCATGCCGTCCACAAGTAGATAGTCAGGAGATATTGGTAATTGAGAAATTGCCATTAACATAGCTTGAATAGTGGCTTGATAAATATTAATTCGATCAATTTCATCCGCTTCAATGATTCCTATTCCATAGAGGATGTGAGCATCAGAGGTGATACGCTTAAAAACTTGTTGTCTTACTTGAGGTGTTAATTTCTTACTATCATTGACTTGAGGAATAAAAATCCCTGCAGGAATCATGCAAGCCGCCGCGACCACTGGTCCAGCCAAAGGCCCTCTTCCTGCTTCATCAATACCAGCAATCCATTGAAACCCTTTTAAACGAGCTTCTTCTTCATATCTATTAAGAACTTGTAGCCTTTTCCATTCTTTTTCGCCAAGTTCAGCACTTCTGTGCTCATGGCTCATGAAATACCCCTCAATCAATGACACTTTTTCATAACAATGGACCGCAGATTCATAGAAATGATATCTTTATGTGTCTGCGGTCTTTTTCTATTCACTAGGTGGGTTGGCTTGTTCAACTGTTTCATTAGTTATATCACTACTGATTTCACGAGTCGCATTCTGCTCCTCAATTCCTTTATTGTTCTCGCCATTCTTCCGACGAACGCTCAAACGACCTTTCACTTTCGAAGCCTTGCCAGAAGTTCCTCGAAGATAATAGAGTTTGCTACGACGGACATGCCCTTCTTTAATCACTTCAATTTTTGCTATGCGGGGACTATGCAGCATAAACACACGCTCCATTCCTTCTCCATAAGCAACACGATGGACAGAAAATGTCTCAGAAAGGCCAGTTCCTTTACGTGCAATCACTGTACCTGTAAACATCTGAACCCTTTCTTTATCCCCTTCAATAATACGCAGGTGTACACGCACGGTATCTCCTATACGAAACGAGGGAATATCTTTCTTGAGCTGCTGATTCTCCAGCTTCTCGATAATAGCGGATCTGCTCATATTCAATCTCCTACAATTTAATCTCTCAGAACCAATGATTTCTGATTTATCCTAACCTAATAAGTCTGGCCGCACTTGATATGTTTTTTTTAGAGCTTGCTGCCAGCGCCACTTAGCAATTTCTTGATGGTGACCATTTAATAATATATCCGGTACAGAATGCCCTTCAAAGTCTCTTGGTCGAGTATAAAGGGGCCCTTCTAATAATCTTTTCTTATGTTTCGAAGGATCTTTCTCGAATAAGTCCTCTTCAAATGAATCTTCTTTAGCAGCACAAGCATGTCCCAATACCCCTGGAATAAACCGAACTAAGGCATCTACTATTACGATAGCTGCTAAACAACCATTTGTGAGGACATAATCTCCAATACTAATCTCTTCATTCACCTCTTGATCTAGCGCTCGTTGATCAATTCCTTCATAATGACCACACAATAAGATCAAGTGCTTTTCCCTAGCCAATTCACGGCATTTAGCAGCATTGAGGAGCGATCCTTGGGGAGTTAGATAGATAACACGTGACCGCTGATTCTTTACTTGGCGAATGGCTGCTGTAACAGGCTGCGGCATCATAACCATTCCAGGCCCACCCCCATAAGGGCGATCATCGACACGGTGATAACGATTGTCGGCAAAATCCCGAATATCAATCAATCTGATATCCACAATTCCCTTCTCACGTGCTCGCTTGATAATACTCTCATTAAAAGGACCTTGAAAGTATCCTGGGAAAAGAGAAAGAATGTCAATAATCACAACTAACGCTTTAACCTTTTGCTTTACTTTTACGCTTTGCAGCTACCTTAGCACGCTGAGCAAGCCTCTTTTCTGTCTGTTGACGAATGAGGTTGGGGGCGCCTTTTTTCACTAAATTTTCTGCATTTTCTGTAAGTTGAGCTCCCACATTTAACCAATGTTGAATACGATCAGCCTTTAGGCTGAGTATTTTATCTTCTTCTTTTTCAATCGGATTATACCAGCCCAAAGCTTCTACATACTTCCCATCTCTAGGAGAGCGTGAATTAGTCACGACCAATCGGTAGAATGAACGGTTTGTACGGCCTTGCTGCCGTAATCGAATTTTCAACGCCATAGGGATCCTCCCATCATCTTTTCTAGTTGTTTCATATTTGGCATATTTTTAAAAAATTGCTTAGCTTTCTTAAACGATTTCACTAAACGGTTCACATCATCCATTGTTGTACCGCTACCCTGCGCAATACGCTTCCGTCGCGAAGTTGCTAATTCGCACTTCTCTATCCGTTCGGCTAAAGTCATTGATAAAATCATGGCTTCTACCTTAAAGAACTCTTTATCATCAAAGTCCATAACAGGAAAACGGTTCATACCGGGAAGCATACTCATAAGGCTTTTGATGGATCCCATCTTTTTGACCATTTGAATCTGCTTCAAATAGTCATCATAAGTAAAGGTTGCACTTCGAATCTTTTGCTCGAGTTTCTGCGCCTCTGCCTCATCTAAGTGTTCTTGCGCCTTCTTCACAAGATTAATGGTGTCACCCATGCCTAGAATGCGGTCCGCCATTGAGCGGGGATTAAAGACCTGGATGTCATCCATCTTTTCGCCAATCCCTTCAAACTTCAGTGGTTTATTGGTTACCTCGCGAATAGAAATAGCTGCCCCACCTCGTGTATTTCCATCTAACATGGTGAGGATAGTTCCTGTAATTGCTATGCGCTTATTAAACTCTGCTGCCACATTAACAGCATCTTGTCCCATTGTGGCATTTACCACGAATAAGATTTCTTCTGGTTGAAGAGCTTCTTTGATCTTCTCTAGTTGATTCATTAGCTCATGATCAATATGCAAACGACCTGCTGTATCCACAATAAGAAGATCGTGCTTATCTTCTTTTGCTTGCTTGAGAGCCTCTTTAGCCACCCGAATGGGATCTTTTTCACCTGGGATGGCAAATAAAGGAACATGAATTTGATCTCCTAATGTCCTTAGCTGCTCGACCGCAGCTGGACGCTGCAAATCACAAGCAGCTAAAAGAGGTGACTGGAATTCTCCCTTTTTCTTGAGATATTTGGCTAACTTTGCACATTGTGTTGTTTTTCCAGATCCTTGCAGCCCACAAACCATCAACACAGCCGGTGTTCTTTGTAGGTTTAGATTAGCTTCTTCTCCTCCCATTAAGGCCATGAGCTCATCATGAACGATTTTGATAAATTGTTGTCCTGGTGTGACAGACTTAATCACCTGTTCTCCAAGAGCTTTCTCTTTCACTCGCTTAACAAGGGTCTTTGTCACCCCGTAATTGACATCAGCTTCTAGTAAGGCTAAGCGTACGTCATTAACAGCATCGGAAATATTCTCTTCTGTCAACCGCTTTTTGCCTGTCAATTTAGAGAATACATCTTGTAATGTTGTAGTTAATGTTCCTAACATAGGTCTTAATCCTTGGGATTTTTACTCTTAACCTGAACTTTGGATTTATTAAGCTTCATAGAAATTCTAAAATTAAACTGTAATGAGTATAGAATACTTAAAAAATCATTCATTTTCAAGGAAAAAGAAACGATCATGACCGGCCCAATCCTTCTCTATTCGTTGATGACACCAAGGTTTTCCTTGAAAAAGAGTTTGAACGGTCTCTCCTTGTTGATAGCCGATTTCAAACCAAAGAGCAGAATGGGGGTGTAAATAGGCAGGCAAGCATGTCGCTAAACGCTCATAAAATTCGATCCCTTTTTGTCCTCCAACTAAAGCCAAGCGAGGCTCATACGCCTGCACTTCTTGGTCTAAGCTCATATATTCATGTTCAGCAATATATGGCGGATTACAAACAAAAAAATGGGTTTTTTGGCCGATAAAGGGGATGAGTAAATCGCCCTCTAACAAATTAACCTTTACATTGTTCCTTTCCGCATTTTGAGCAGCCACTTGTAAAGCGTCTGAAGAGAGATCGGACAAAGTGATTTCCAATTCGGGAAAGCGTTTCTTCAAAGCGATTCCCATACAACCTGATCCACAGCAAACATCCCAGAGAGATTTTCCTTTTAAATCTTTTTTATCTAAGAAACTAACAATTTTATCGATGAGAATTTCGGTTTCTTGGCGTGGAATAAGCACAGCAGGTGTGACAAGAAGCGAACAAGAGTAAAAATCCACTTGTCCATGAATATAGGCGAGAGGTTCTCCTTGGGAGTGGCGCTTTAAGTTTTCGCGGCAATATTTTAATTCTTGCTCATTCAGAGGACGCTCAAAATCGAGGTAAAGCTGTAAACGGCTCAATCCCAGAGTATCGCAGAGTAAATTCTCTGCTTGCCTTCTTGGGTAAGTGATATTCCTCTCTTTCAGATAATTTGTAGAGAGAGACAACACATCTAAAATAGATAGCATTACAATCCCACCTGTTTTAACTTCTCTTGATGAAAGTGGGCTATTAAAGTCGAAGTAATTTTCTCTAGATCACCGTCCATCACTTGATCTAAATTATAAACTGTTAAATTAATGCGATGATCAGTCACTCTATTTTGAGGAAAGTTATAAGTGCGAATACGTTCAGATCGATCGCCAGATCCTACCTGCATGGCACGTGTGTTTGCTAAGGCTTGCTGTTGTTTCTGTTGCTCAATCTCAGCCATTTTAGCTTTTAGCAATCGCATGGCTTTGTCTTTGTTCTTATGTTGACTCCGTTCTTCTTGACAATAAACGACAATTCCTGAGGGAATATGAGTGATGCGAACAGCGCTATCCGTCGTATTGACATGTTGACCACCAGCTCCAGAGGAACGATAGGTATCAATACGCAGATCTTTCTCATCAAGATTAATTTCTTCATTTTCAGTCGGTTCTGGTAAGACGGCAACTGTGATAGCGGATGTATGGACGCGACCTTGTGCTTCTGTCTCAGGTACACGCTGAACACGATGTGTTCCAGCCTCATATTGTAAACAGCGATATACATTGGATCCAGAAAGAACCATCACATATTCTTTATATCCCCCTAATTCAGAAGGGGTGCAGGAGAGGAGCTCGTAACGCCATCCTTTGCGATCTGCAAAGAGTTTATACATACGCACGCAATCTCCTACAAACAAAGCTGCTTCATCGCCGCCCGTTCCTGCACGCAGCTCTAGAATAGAGGGTCGATGATCATGAGGATCAGGAGGAACAAGAAGATTTTCAAGAATAAAATACGATTCTTGAATCTGTTTATCGAGCTGACTGATATCTTCCCTTAAAATCTCAGCAAATGCAGTGTCTCTTTCGATTTTTAGTAACTCTTGATTATCTTCTTTTTGTTTTTCCAGCTGTGTTTTCTTCTCCCAAGCCATCTTTAATTCACTTAAGTAAGAATGCTCTTGCGTTAAAGCCCGATATTTCTTCTGATCATTATAAACATGCGAATGGCTTAAGATTTCTTCAACCTCTAATAAACGTTCTAAAAGCTGATAAACTTTTGTTTCCATAACAGTCTTATTAAATCATAAAATTTAGAGGAAACTTCTGAAAGAAGGTTGATGAGATATCTTCCCTTATTCCAGCGGATTCCTCATTGAAAAGGTCGCTTAGCTCTTTTTTGCCATTTTCCCCTTAGTCGCTGCTTTCTTTTCAGGAGCTAATTCTCTTGTAGATGAACCTTGTTGTTCATCAGTCTGCTCTTCTTCTTTAGAAGCTTCTTTTTTTCTCTCGAAACGCTTCTTGAATTTCTCTACCCGTCCTTCTGAGTCTACTAATTGCTTACTACCTGTAAAGAAAGGATGAGAACTGGAAGAAATAGAGAGATGGCTAACAGGGTATTCTGTACCTTCAAATTTCTCTCTTGCCTCTGGCTGAAGAGTTGATCCACAAATGAATTTGCAGCCGGAAGCAGAATCCACAAACAGAACTTTCTGATAGGGGGGGTGAATATTTTTTTTCATTTTAAACTCCTTAAGAGAATATAAATATCTCAATATTAAAAAAAAAGTGACTCAAATAGAAATGACTCAGAATAGAGCTTATACTTAAAAAAAACAAGAATTTTTTCTGGGATATTTTTAAGCTAGAATTTTTATTTAATCAGATTTACAGATTTAAGGATAACTAACTATATATATTATAAAATGTTTAATAAAAAAAACTCAAGCAAAAGGGAGAATGATTTACCTCTCATCTTCATTAACCTTATTGTTTATGCTACAAATTTCAACTTTCGCTTAACTTCTCTTTACATTTCAAAGCCCATATAGCCATTTGTACAATTTGAATGCCTGCTAGCGTCCCTTCTTCATACCGAAAGTGGGGATGATTCTCTAATTCAGGATAATCATTAGGTTGAAGCATATCTTCAGGAGTCAAAGTAGGGACAATACGTCTTCCACATTGAAAAACCTTGGCCTTTTGTCCTTCTGCTATCTCTTCAATTATTTTCTCTATTTCATTCACAAAAGGATTCGATATCCCCATAGGAATACTCTTGTTGATTAAATTTTTTCTTGCGCTGTATGTAAAAGAAATCCTTTAATAATGAAGCACAAACGTCTTGCAGAACACCTTGCCGAATCATAATTTTATGTGTGGGATGGGGACGATCAAATAGATTGATCCAACTTCCATTCGCTCCATGCCTAATATCGGAAGCCCCATAGACTAGAGTTGTCACTCGCGATAATAACAGAGCACCAGCACACATGCTACAAGGCTCAATTGTACAATAAAGCGTTGTATTTGAGAGTCTCCAGTTGCCTATAGAATTTTCCCCTGCTGTGATGCAAATCATTTCAGCATGAGCTGTAGCATCTTTTAATAGCTCAACTTGATTAAATCCTCTTGCAATGACCTGTTTATCTTTAACTAATACTGCTCCAACGGGTACTTCTCTTGCCTTAAAAGCTTTCCAAGCCTCTTTTAAAGCCTCTAGCATAAACCCTTCATCTTCATGTTGAGGAGTAATGGAAAAAGGAAACGGCATGTTTACAGTTTCCCTTGGCTTTGACATTGCCGTTGAAGACTCTTAATCTGTTTTTTTAACCCCTCTGTATCTATAAGATATTTTTTTTCCAGACCTGCTAGTTTCTTTTCATATTTATCTGTGAGGCGCGCTATTTCATGTTTAAAAGATTCTTGCATATCCTTGACTATCATTTTTTCGCTAAGTAATTGTTGATGTTCTTGTTGCTGTTGTTTTTCGATTTGGGCTTGTTCTTTTAATTGTTGGAAAATTTCTTGGGGAAAAACAACAGAGTTAAGAACAGAGAAGATGTAAGTGCGAGCAGCTCCAAATTGTTGATTAGAGGCATCGATAAGTTTTTGAGAATGCTCGAGATCTAATTCTTCAAGACTTGTAAAATCAGGCGAGACTTGGTTGAGATATTTCTCAAAAAATTCATAAAGATCTGTGTTTTTTAATAGCCAGCGAGTTGTAACAAATTCTCCAATCTCCTCTCTATTTTCTTCTTCTGCGATAGCACGGCTATATGCTTTCGTTAATTCTTCTACAGTTACTTTTTGAATATTTTTTGAAGAGAGAAACTTTTTAATAAAATAAAAATCTTTTTTTAAATGATCATTCTTAAGATCTTTTTTAATTGTGTCAATAATAAATGGCATCCATTCAGAGAGATGGGCATACTTTTCTTTATAAGAAGCATTTTTATACATCGTATTGATTCCTTGGTAAGTTTCAGATCATACGTCTTAGAGCCTGTCTACGAATTTAAAATTTTGATTAAAAGAGGCATTTTTGATGCAAATTCTTTAATAAAAGCGCCGGAAATATTTGATAATATTTTCAAGCTTTTATTAAAGAAGTAGCGCAAAAAGGACCTTTTAATCAAAATTTTAAATTCGTAGACAGGCTCTTACTTATCTTCAATTGTGACGAGGATAGAAGAAAAATTAGTTTAGCATGAATTTTATAGAAAAGGCAAGATGAACTTATGAGTGTTTCAAATCTTATAGAACCAAATTTTAGGTTGAAATTTTCTTTTATTTTTAACTTATTCTAATATAATAAGCGTAGAAGTTAAATGAAGAAAAAAGGCAATATGGGTCAAGAAACGAGAGCAAGTCAACACGCTGAGAAAGAACATCCTTTTTATGGTTTTGAAGTTGTGCGACGACAGCAACAAACATATATTCAACATTTACTTAAAAAATATCAAAATGAACCTGTCACTGATGAGCTAAAGGGAAAGATTTGGGATGAACTACAAATGGAAAAATACTTAGGGCATGTGACTATTCCTTTTAAAATCGTCATGTGGAGAGATGCCATGCAAAAATTTCCAAATTACATAGAGATCATTTTGGATACGAAAGTTTAAACTATTGAAATTTCCCTTGAAGAACAAAATCATCTTTGTTATAATTGTAGCATCTACTAGTAAATTTTAAATTAAAAACATAGCCAATTCTCGGCTTATAAATCAGAGGGGATTTCTGAATGTCTCTAGACAAAGGTACTAAAGAAGAAATTACAAAAAAATTTCAACTTCACGAGAAAGATACCGGTTCGGCCGACGTCCAAATTGCGATTTTAACTGAACGCATTATGGAATTAACAGAGCATTTGAAGCGAGCACCCAAAGACCACGGCTCTCGTTTGGCACTTCTAAAATTAGTTGGCCAACGCCGTCGTCTACTTGATTATCTGAATTCTACCGATACAAAACGGTATCAAACACTGATTAATAAATTAAAGCTCAGAAGATGAATTTTTAATACAATAAGAAAAAGGGGTAGGCAGCAACTTGCTCTTTTTTCTTAAAATACTCAAGGTGAGAGATATCATTTTACATTAGAGGACACATAGAAATCAGAAAACCTTCCTTAAAAGAAATTTGTTTACATTAAGGATTGCTTTCTGAATTCTATCATCTTCCATGATTGACTCTCACGATAACTTTCGGTTTTTTCCTTCCACAAACCGAACTATTACCCGACTACTCTTTCAAGGAGAATGATACTATGCATCGTGAAACTATTTCTGCCATTGTTGGTGGAAAAGAAATAATTTTTGAAACAGGCAAAGTGGCACGCCAAGCAAATGGGGCTGTCATTGTTCGTTGTGGTGAAACAATTGTTTTTACGACAGCCTGTGCTGCACCTCATGCTGATTCTAATACAGATTTTTTTCCATTAAGAGTTGATTATCAAGAGAGATTTTCTTCAGCAGGTAAAACAATTAGTGGATTTATGAAGCGAGAAGGGCGTCCTACGGAAAGAGAAATTTTGCGTTCACGTTTGGTTGATCGTCCTTTGCGACCCATGTTTGAAGAGGGTTATTATAATGAGGTTCAAATTTTATCTTATGTCTGGTCTTATGACGGGACGAATACCCCTGAACCCTTAGCTATTTGCGGGGCTTCTGCTGCTTTAGCTATTTCTGATATTCCTTTGATTAAACCTATTGGCGCTGTGCGTGTCGGGTTAATCGATCATCATTTTATTATTAATCCTTCAACAGAACAGCAAAAAAAATCTAAGCTAGATCTGATGTTAGC
This sequence comes from uncultured Parachlamydiaceae bacterium, assembly GCA_963838645.1. GTDB lineage: Bacteria > Chlamydiota > Chlamydiia > Chlamydiales > Parachlamydiaceae > CAWIRV01. The sequence continues at coordinate 113,167 of CAWIRV010000017.1, forward strand.
TGGAACTGAAGATGCTGTTTTAATGATCGAAGGTTTTTCCGACTTCATAACAGAGGAGCAAGTCCTAGAGGCTATTGAAGTTGGGCATGAAAGCATTAAGATCATTTGCCATACTCTTAGTCAATGGCAAGCTAAGCTAGGAAAACCCAAGAATCGGGAAGGAATCCGTCTACTACCCAAAGAGCTCATGAGTGAAGTCACTTCTATTGCTAAGCCCTTGCTTGAGGATGCTCTTCGTATTAGCGAAAAGAAGAAGCGAGAAGAAGTTTTAAGCCAAGTGAATCAGACCATTAATCAAATTTTACTCCCCGAAGGCCAAGAGCCCGCATATCCTGCTATACAGGTCAAGGAAGCTTTGAAGAAAGTTTCTTCTAAAATGATGCGCAATATGATTTTGAATGAGAAACGTAGATCAGACGGTCGTTCTCTAACTGATATTCGTTCTATTGATATTGAACAGTCTCTTTTACCTCGTGCTCACGGAAGCTCTCTTTTTACTCGTGGTGAGACCCAAGCTTTAGTTGTTTGTACACTAGGTGGGGAAGGGATGGCTCAACGTTATGAGGACCTTGATGCAGAAGGTAGTCTCCGTTTTTATTTACACTATTTCTTTCCTCCTTTTTCTGTAGGTGAAGTAGGTCGTATGGGAGCTCCTGGACGTCGTGAAATTGGGCATGGCAAATTGGCAGAAAGAGCTCTAGCAGCTATTTTACCTACTAGAGAACAATTTCCTTATACCGTTCGGATAGAATCTAATATTACAGAGTCAAATGGTTCCTCATCTATGGCAACAGTCTGTGGAGGGTGCCTTGCTATGATGGATGCGGGGATCCCCGTTAAACGGCCTGTTGCGGGTATTGCGATGGGCCTTGTTTTGGAAGAGGGTCAATATACGATCTTATCAGATATCTTAGGTATTGAAGATGCCTTAGGAGATATGGATTTCAAGGTAGCTGGAGATCAGCAGGGGATTACCGCTTTTCAAATGGATATCAAAGTAGAGGGAATTACTATTGATATTATGCGAGCAGCTCTGCAACAAGCCAAAGAGGGACGTCTTCACATCCTTAACAAAATGTTAGCCGTTTGTCCCTCTTATAAAACCCAAATGTCTCGCTATGCTCCGCGTATCGAAACTATTCAAATTAAACCTAGTAAGATTGCTAGTGTTATTGGTCCAGGGGGAAAACAAATCCGTTCTATTATTGAACAAACAGGTGTTCAAATTGATATCAATGATGATGGTTTAGTCAGTATCGCAGCATCTGATCTGAAGAGCATTGAGGAAGCAAAGGTCATTATTTATGGTTTGACAGCTGAAGTTGAAATTGGTAGGATTTATAAAGGTAAGGTCACCTCGGTTGTTCCTTTTGGAGTATTTGTGGAAATTCTTCCTGGTAAAGAAGGGCTCTGCCATATTTCTCAGTTTGATCATTCTCGTATTGCCAAGTTAGATGATTATGTTAAACAAGGAGATATCTTAAACGTGAAAGTTTTAGATATTAATGCAAGGGGACAAATCGAACTTAGCCGTAAAGCTACTTTAGTTGCAGGAGGGTAAGACACTCGTTAGGACTTTATTTGTTAATTTGCATTTAAGGAGAATAGTTTTGATATTCAAAAATATCTTGTAGTTTTCGACCTTCTGTTAATCGTGGGTTGAGTGGGTATTTTTCTAAATAGGCTTTGATTTGTTCCATGCGGTGTTCTGGATAAGGGTGTGTTTGTAACATTTCTGGTTCATGCCCGCTATGAGCTCCAGCTGTTTTCAGTATTTTCATGACTTCTAGCATAGCTCTTGGATCATATCCTGCCTCTAGCATTAATTTGAGTCCCCATTGATCGGCTTCTAATTCATCCTGCCGGCTATAGCGAAGTTGTATCATATGATTAATGACGCTTGCAATCATGGCTGCCTGATACCCTTGACTGGGCTGGTGTGAATCACCAGCTCCTACTCCTGTTGCCAATACCAGCATTTGTCCTAATTGCCCTTTAGCCATTTGTTGAGCTGCATGTCGTTGAATAATATGTCCGATTTCATGAGCTAATACTCCAGCAAGTTGAGCTTCAGTTTGCAATTTATTCAGCAATCCAAGTGTAATAAAGATTTGTCCTCCAGGTAAAGCAAAAGCGTTAATTGTTTTGGAATCTGCTAATAAATGGAAATGAAAACGCCAGGGACCTTTCTGTGCTTCACTGTGTTCAATAATGGAATTTCCTATACGTTGGACTTCTTGCGTTCTTGGATCGCTTGCAGGAATTTCGCCTCCCATTTGAGCAGTCATTCTTGGTGCTGAGTGTAGCCCCAAACGAATCTCTTGCTCTGGCGTCATGCTGACGTGTTGCTTCACTCCTGTGACTGGATTTTTTTCTGTATTTGTCATGTACAGAAAGAATCCTACTGCTACAATGAGAAGTGCTCCTAGAATACGCGATCCGCACCCTCGAGATCGCGACCTGCCGTTTTGATAACCCAAAGGGCCCATTGCCACCTCCCCTATTCTCTCAGCTCACATCAATTTAAGCAAATCTGATGCTTTCTTTACGATCAAGCTTTATTTAACTCACCTTATGCAAAAAGAGCGGTATTTCGACCGAGCCAAAGCCCCCTGGTTCAACGCCCGTCAGTCTCATCCTATATTTTCTTACGAGCATTTAATTAACCAGGGGAGGGGGCTTTGGTCTCGGTTGAACGAAATACCGCTCTTTTTGCATAAGGTGAGTTATTTATAATTCATCACCTAAAGCTTAGGAATAAGAGAAGTTTTGCAAAAAGTCTATTGTCTAGAATGGCTAGGATATGTTACGACTAAGTTAATGTAAGTCCAACATGTGATTCCCTGTGAATTCAAACATCTTTTGTTTTTCTCAGCGGTTTTTGTTCTCGCAAATAGTACCTGTGGTTATTTCTTTCAAACAAAAACTTACTGATCTATGACAATAGACCTCTTCCGAATAAAAGATCTGTTCAAGTAAATGACAAAATTTGAGAGATGTAAGACTGGTTATGGGAGGCACCTTAAAGTTAAGGGAGGAATTTTATGAAATGGTTATTTATCTTTGGTTGTTTGTTTAGTACTGTCTTTATTCAAGCTCAAACTTGGCAGACTAGCAGACCGAGTTATGTTTCTGCTCAAGCATCAAGCGGTTATTCTGCTCAACCAAGTGGATATGGATACGTGAGAGCTCCTCAACCTTATTCTATTCAGCAAGCGCCTACAGCTTGTCCTAGTGGTTGTGGATGTCAAGCTCCTTGTTATTGCGGTTGTATGCAAGGAGGTGTTTGCACCTGTCAACACTAATTTTATCAATAAAGGCGTGAGATGTACAAATGACATCTTCTTTATAGTTGAAATGACGAATTTTTATAAAATTTAGAATTCAATTCCTAGTGTATCGTCAAGAAGATGTTAAAATTATTTTAGATCCATTAATTGAAATTCCAGCAAGAGAACATTGGATTTATAAAAATCCGGAAGCTTTAACTTCTCTAATGAAAGGTATCGAAGATGCAAAAGCTGCCCGTATTCGTGAGTTAGACATAGATTTCTCAGATATGCCTTCTCTTTTTGGGGGAGATGTTTTTGAATCTTACGCTCAAAACAAATTTTCTTTGGCATTTGTGTCTTAGCATGAAGCTTTTGTAAACCAAGATACGCTGAATCTGTTAAAACATGAATATCAAGATGAATATATATTTTTGATTCTTTAAATAGTCGAAAATCATGCCGCTTGCCATTGGAAAAAGCTGTGCAAATAGCCTTTTGACTTTTCTTATCCATTACAAGTTGGGTTTTTAAAGTATGCTTTTTCTTTTTTACTGAGTAGTAATGCTTTTTTTAGGACGCTCGATTGGACTTTCTGTTGCATCAATCAAAATAACATCATATTCAACATCGATTTTTAAAAGTTCTTTTCGGCCAGGCAACGCAAAGTCTTTATGTTTAATCAGCTTGTCTTCAACCCATTTCACAGTTTCATAAGCTGTGCTTTCACTTATTCCATAGCTTTGGCTGAAAATAGGTTCTATACTCTCTTATGTACTCCAATGCCATTAGCAACATGTTCTCTAAGCTTAATTTGTTTTTACGACCACTTTTTGCCTTTTTTTGCTTTATCAGCTTCTTGCAAAATTAATAACATTCTATTGAATGTCAAATGCTTAACTCCCGTTAAGCGGCGAAATTTATCATCATCTAATTTGCTATCTTTTCAAATTTCATGGCACCCCTTTAAGTTGATAAGTGCCATTCTACTAAAAATCTCATCTGATTTCTAGTTTCAAAAGAAATCTATTATTAATATAATTTATATTTAAAATTTTGGAGGTAAAATGCCTGGTTTTAAAATTATTAATAATATCAATGAAACTAAACTTAATAATAAATGGACAGGTTCATTAAGCTTTAAAAGTAAGAATAGAATTGTTGATGAGAAAGGCAAAGCAGTTAGTTCAGATTATGCTGGACATCAATATCAATTGATTGCAAAGAAAGAGAGAAGTCTTTCATTTTGGGAACAACTGAATAGAGTCATTTTAGCCATCGACCCCTCTTTGAATTTTTCCTTATCAGATAAGGTTATCAAAAAACTTTTCATAAAGAACCATGAAAGCATTCGTTTTGGGGTTCTTATCAATCCTTCTACGAGTTCTGCTCAACTCATACCAGATTGGGTTAACTCTATTCTTGAACTAATGATGCAACCATCTATAACATACCAGAGTTTACAGGAAGTTATTAGGAATAATAAAGAGAATTTAAATCCTAATATAATTAATTATATCATGACTGAGGCCTCTTTAGCTCATCAAACAAGTTTAAAAAATAATTTAAGTATTTTAGCCGAAGAATTATGGGATATAGGTTTTGATCTAAATAGTTTGGTTAATGAGATTCAAGATATAGATTTTTGGCTCAAATTAGTAAGCGTTGCTCAACAACGCGGTGGAATTCAACCACATATCTTTATTAGCAAGTACGACATTAAAAATGAAAAAGCCTTAATTGAAATTGCCAAATTGGCTGCTCAGCAAGATGGAGAGGAAACATCTAAGTTTATTCAAAACTATGGCATTAAAGACCAACAAGCCTTAATTGAAATTGCCAAATTAGCTGCTCAGCAAAATGGAGGGGGAACATCTAAGTTTATTCAAAACTATGGCATTCAAGACGATCAAACCTTAATTGAAATTGCCAAATTAGCTGCTCAGCAAGCTGGGTGTAGGACCCTTGCTTATATTAAAAACTATGGCATTCAAGACGATCAAACCTTAATCGACATTATCAAGTTAGCTGCTCAACAAGATGGAGGGGGGATCTCTCAGTATATTCAAAACTATGGCATTCAAGATGAGCAAGCCTTAATCGATATTGCTAAATTAGCTGCTCAGCAAAGTGGATGGGGGACCTCTGAGTATATTAAAAACTATGGCATTCAAGACGAGCAAGCTTTAATCGACATTGCCAAATTAGCTGCTCAGCAAGATGGGTGTGGGACCTCTGCTTATATTCAAAACTATGACATTAAAGGTGAGCAAGCTTTAATTGAAATTGCCAAATTAGCTGCTCAGCAAGATGGAGGGGGAGCCTCTGATTATATTCAAAACTATGGTATTAAAGACCAGCAAGCCTTAATTGAAATAGCCAAATTAGCTGCTCAGCAAGATGGGTGTGGGACCTCTGCTTATATTCAAAACTATGACATTAAAGGTGAGCAAGCTTTAATCGACATTGCCAAATTAGTTGCTCAGCAAGATGGAGGGGAAATATCTAAGTTTATTCAAAACTATGGCATTAAAACCCAGCAAGCCTTAATTGAAATAGTCAAATTAGCTGCTCAGAAAAATGGGTATGGGACCTCTGCCTATATTAAAAACTATGGCATTCAAGACGAGCAAGCTTTAATCGACATTGCCAAATTAGCTGCTCAGCAAGATGGAGAGGGAACATCTAAGCTTATTCAAAACTATGATATTGGCGATGAAAGAGTCGTAAAAGAAATCCTCTTAGACTGTATGAGATATCATCCTGCCTGCTCTCGACAAGTATTGACAACTCATTTTACAGAAGAGAAAAAGGGGCATCTCTCTATTTTCTTGCCTATAGAGAAAGAAATTGCAAACATGCAAGATAGCTTAAAAGCCAACAACACCCGTGATTGGATGGCCTATACACTCTTACTCATCGAGCAAAAACACGTAACCTTAACAGGTAGCCTAGAAGAGCAAAAAATACTTCAGAAAATAGCGACTTATCCAGACCCTCGCATACGCAATGAGCTTTCTTATATCGCCTGTGAAGTTTTACAAAACTACCGTCAGCAGTATATAAATCTATCTACAGTAGAGCATTTGACACTGCCCTGCCTTTTCCTATGCCAATTACCAGATTCACCCCTTCTTATAGAAGCTATCAAAAAAGAAAGAGGCTTTCGAAAAGGCCCCCTCTTAAAGCGCCTTTTAGACACCATGTATCAGCTCTCCAAGACTTTGAATAAACAAGAAACATTGTCTATTTTAACTAAAGCCTTAGTCGATAGAACCAAAAAACAAATCAAGATTGATCTTTTTACGATTCAAGGCATTATAGAAGGTGGAGGTCTGCCCCTTCTCAAGCAAGAAGTTAAAGACTTTAATGCCATCTATCAACAAGTCTTTCAGCAAATCATTCCCATCCCCCATCTAGAAGACTTTAACTCTAAGTATTTTAAAACATTTGGCAGCCAAAGAGATCCCTCTTCACTTCTCACCTATGCAGGCAAAATCCAAGACCCACAAGTGATGCAAGCTCTAATTTTATATGTTGAATCTACTTTGGAGGAAAAATTTGAAACAGTGAGATATGAAAAAAGCCCCCACCTACAGTTGATCTTTAATGGACGGCCAGAGCTAGAAGAAGCCTGGAAAGCAGGGAGTAGTCAAAGCTTGCAAAAACCCATCGACTATGAAGCATTCTTTAAAACTAAAATATTACCTCATCTATCTAATCATTCCTTTATTACCGATTATCTATTAGCAGACGATAAGCAACAGATTAAACAATCTTTAATAGACACAATCCGATCAGAGCCCAAAAATCTTCAATATCGTTTACAAAAAGAGATCATTGATTTCATGCAAAAACCCTCTTATGGTCTACTAAAACAGATTGAAAATCGTCTTTTAACAATCAATAGCGAATTAGTACCTGACATACAAGACCTTCTCAGGACTTTACAACCAAAAGATAATCAAATCGTTGACACTGATCACTTCTGGGACCTCTTTATGTGTGGAACAGACATAGTAGGCAGCTGTCAAAAAGTTGACGGGGATTCCTCTTTGAATAAATGTCTGATGGCATATCTCCTTGATGGCAAGCACCGCTTGCTTGCTATTAAAGATCCAAGCGGCAAAATAGTTGGCAGGTCGATCATTCGCCTGCTATGGGATGAAAAACAACAAGAGCCCATCTTAATGCAAGAAAGGATTTATCCCAAGGAGCTCTCTTCTGAACAGAAAGAGGCTTTAGACAATTTTGCCAAAAGCCGCGCCCAAGCGCTTGGTTTAAGACTATTTCAAAAAGGTTCCTTACCTGTTTGTTTAACCTCGAAAGGAGGAAGAGCTCCTTGGGAGTACGTAGATTCATTAGGAGGGGGGAAGAGAGAGGGCCGTTACACAATCCTACGAGCAAAACCTGTTTATACACAAGTCAATTGAAAAATTGACTTGTGTATAATAGACCTCTTTCGAAATTTCATTTGTTTGCTAAAATGATTCTTTTCGGCATCTTGATTGCCAAATTTTTTAACCATATGTGCACATATGCTTTCAAAATTTGGCAATCAATCTGCTCAAAAACAATTCATTTTTTCAAACAAAGCAAATTTCGAAAGAGGTCTAATGTCAATCGAGCAAAGTAGACAAAATAAGGGAGGTTTTGAAAAAATTCAAATTTACTTATAAAAAATTGTCGTCATGAAAGAGTTTATTATGTATAATGTATTTAATTAAATCTTTTAAATAGCTTGTTTATGCTTTATCAAAACGCTTCAGCACTCTGCTTAAGCTCTTTTTTTTATTATTCCTTTTGGTGGCCTCAGCGCCACATCTATGATTCTCTTTAATTCACATTTCTATTTTTGTTAGTTAAATCAAAATCTCTTGTAAGGAATTGTATGCCAACTCATCCCCCTCGAAAAGGGAGCCTTTTTGGAGGTATTCTATTAATTGCTGGTTGCTGCATCGGCGCTGGCATGTTGGGACTTCCTGTCTTAAGTGCAATGGCTGGATTCATTCCATCCGCAATGACTTTTGCTATCTGCTGGTTTTTTATGGCTGTAACAGGTCTTCTTCTTTTGGAGGTTAATCTATGGTTCGGTGAGGAAATTAGCATTGTGACAATGGCAGAGCGTACTTTAGGACCTGTTGGCAAATTAGTGAGCTGGTTTGTTTATCTTTTCCTCTTTTATTCACTGATGGTTGCTTATGTTGCAGCAAGTGGCTCTCTTGCTATTGATTTTATCAATCATTTTACAGGAACTCAATGGCCTAACTGGATAGGTCACCTCTTATTTTGTCTTTTATTTGCCATTTTGATTTACCTAGGAACCGGAGTTGTGGATTGGTTTAATCGTCTTTTGATGTTAGGATTGATTGCAGCTTATGCCTGTTTAGTCATCATAGGGGCTAAGCATGTCAACCCAGCCTTATTGCAGCATCGAGATTGGGGAGCTGCAACGCTTGTCGTTCCAGCTGTGATCATCTCCTTTGGCTTTCATAACCTTATTCCTAGTTTGACAACCTATCTAAATAGCCATGTCAAATCCTTAAAGCGGGCTATTTTTATCGGAAGCTCAATTCCCTTGGTTGTCTATCTCCTCTGGGAATGGTTAATCTTAGGGTTAGTTCCTATGCAGGATTTTCAAGGAGCTTTAGATCAGGGAGAAATGGCGACTCAGGCCCTTAAAACAGCTGTAGGAGCCTCCTGGATTTTAGATGTCGCAGAAGTATTTGCGTTCTTTGCTATTGTGACCTCCTTTTTAAGTGTAGCCTTAAGCTTTGTCGACTTTTTAGCAGACGGCTTAAATATGCAAAAAACAGCTCAAGGGACAATTTTTCTAGAGGTTTTAGTTTTAGGACCTCCCTTTATCTTTGCACTGCTCTATCCTTCTATTTTCTTAATTGCTCTCAACTATGCAGGTGGGTTTGGTGCTGTCATTTTGTTCGGTATTTTGCCTGCCTTAATGGTCTGGCAAGGACGTTATAATCAAAAATTTGATTTTCCTCATCTGATGCCAGGTGGTCGTCCTGTCCTCCTTATCGTGATAGGGTTTGCAATAGGAGTCATCATTTTAACATATCTAACATTATAAAATAATTGGATGAAGAATTATTTATGCATCAATACAATCGATTGATAGGAGGAATTCTGCTTGTAGCAGGAACAACAGTGGGGGCAGGAATGTTAGCCTTGCCTGTGGTAACAGGATTGGCAGGTTTTATCCCTTCTGTTGTCCTTTTTATCCTTTATTGGCTCTATATGACTTTTACTGCTTTTTTGATGCTTGAAGTCAATTTGTGGATGCAAGAGCATACGAATTTAATTACGATGGCTAAGAACACTCTAGGAAGAGCTGGAGAGTTATGTAGCTGGATCGTTTATCTCTTCCTACTTTATACCTTAACAACAGCCTATATTGCAGGAAGCGGTCCTATTTTTCTAGATTCCTTTTTCCAACTGACAGGATATACTTTACCTAGTTGGACAGGGCCTATTCCTCTTTTGCTCGTCTTTGGTTTTTTTGTTTATCAGGGAGCTCGTTCAGTGGATTATGTTAATCGCTTTTTAATGCTGGGGCTTGTGATCACTTATCTTGCTATGGTGATTTTTTTAGCTCCTTACGTGCAAAGTACATTGCTAACTTATATCAACTGGAAAGGTATTTGGCTGGCAATCCCTATTGCCTCTACTTCCTTTGGCTTCCATATTATTATTCCAACTTTAACAGATTATCTACACAGGGATATCAAACAGCTGCGTCAAGTGATTGTCATAGGAAGCTTAGTGCCTTTAATTGTTTATCTGATCTGGGAATTATTAACGTTGGGGATTATTCCTTTATTTGGAGAAAAAGGCTTGATAGCTGGGTATCAACAAGGGCTTGATGGGGCCACCATTTTAAGCTTGCTCTTAGGTCACTCAAAACTTTCTCTATTGGCGAGTGCTTTCTCTCTTTTTGCCATTATCACCTCTTTCTTAGGGGTCTCGTTAAGTCTCTCAGATTTTTTAGCCGATGGTTTAAAAATCCGTAAAACGCGCAAAGGAAGATTGATCCTTTACTTGCTAACTTTTATTCCGCCCTTATTTTTTACTTTGACTGATCCTCACGCCTTTCTAAATGCGCTGGAATATGCTGGAGTATTTGGCGTTATTATTCTATTAGGCCTTTTGCCTATATTAATGGTTTGGCGTGGAAGATATAGACAACATCGTCAATCGACATTCAAAGCTCCAGGTGGTAAGATAACTTTATCCATTGCTTTAATTTTATCTTTATTAGTCATTGGATGGGAAGTGGCTAATAAAAGTGGCTTATTACCTAAAAATCCTCTTATTATTGAGAATGTGAGTCAATCATGACAGAGAAAAAACGTATTTTAACAGGTGATCGTCCGACAGGTCTTTTGCATCTGGGGCATTATGTAGGATCTTTAAAAAATCGGATAGCTCTACAAGATGTTTATGAGTGCTATGTGATTATTGCTGATTTGCATACTTTGACAACGAAACCCCAGAAAGAAGAGATCATCCGTTTACGGGATCATATTCACGATATGGTATTAGATCACTTAGCATGTGGAATCGATTTTAAAAAGGTGACCTTCTATCTTCAATCGGCTATACCAGCTGTATATGAAATGAATCTTATCTTCGAAATGCTCATTTCTGTTAACCGGTTGACAGGTTTGCCTAGTATTAAGGAAATGGCTAAAAATGCCCATTTAGATAGCGAGAATGTACCGTTCGGGTTGATTGGCTATCCTGTTTTACAAACAGCTGATATTTTGATGCCGCGTGCCCATTGTGTGCCAGTGGGAAAAGATAACGAGTCACATATAGAGCTGGCACGAGATATTGCACGTCGGTTTAATCAATATTATGGCGATGTGTTTCCTTTACCAGAGGTCCTTTTAAGCGATGTTCCTACACTCATAGGAACAGATGGAAAAGGCAAAATGAGCAAATCGGCAAACAATGCCATTTATTTATCGGATGATATCAAAACAGTCGAGAAGAAGATTAAGGCGATGTATACAGATCCTAATCGAGTTCATGCTCATGTTCCGGGGACGGTTGAGGGTAATCCTGTCTTTATTTATCATGATATTTTTAATCCCGATCAAGAAGAAGTTAAAGATTTGAAAAGGCGATATCGGGAAGGAAAAGTAGGGGATGTTGAAGTGAAACAGAAGTTAGCCGTGGTAATTAATCAATTTTTAGATCCTATTCGAGAAAAGCGCAAAATGTTTGCAGCGGAAAAAGGGCTTGTAGAAGAGATTATTTATGAGGGAACAGAAAAGATGAACGCTATTTCTCAAGTGACGTTAAAGGAAATGCATAGTGCCATGGGCTTATCAGGTGCTTGGAATAAGATTTCACGTATTGCACGAGAAAGGAGAAAAAGAGAAGACAACCCATTCTCTAAACTTTAATGAAATAAACTTGATCATCTTCAAATGATTGAAAATAAGCTTTTTAAACTACATACCCATTTTCAACCTAGGGGCGACCAACCTCAAGCCATCCATCAACTGACAGCAGGAGTCTTGGAGGGTAAAAAATCTCAAGTTTTGCTGGGGATTACCGGGTCTGGGAAGACTTTTACAATGGCTAACGTAATCGCCAATGTTCAACGCCCTTCCCTCATTTTAGCACATAATAAGACTCTAGCGGCTCAACTCTATCAAGAGTTTAAAGCTTTTTTTCCCGAAAATGCAGTAGAGTACTTTGTCTCCTACTATGATTACTATCAACCTGAAGCTTATGTCCCTCGTACAGATACGTATATTGAGAAAGACATGGCTATCAATGATAAGATCGATAAGATGCGCTTGAGCGCGACTCGCTCATTATTAGAACGTCCTGATGTTATTATTGTGGCTTCAGTTTCTTGTATTTATGGCTTAGGTTCGCCTGAATATTATCGAGGGATGAATCTAACTTTAAAAGTTGGGGAGGTTCGCCGTCGGGATGATCTTCTTTTACAGCTCGTCGAAATGCAATATAAACGTAATGACTGGGATTTTATGCGGGCAACTTTCCGTGTGCGTGGGGATATCCTCGATATTTTTCCTGCTTATGAAGAAGAGATGGCTGTGCGGGTCGAGATGTTTGGCGATGAAATTGAACGTATCAGTGAAATTGACCCTTTAACTGGCAAAGTGAAGTCTCGCCTACCTTCTGTGACTATTTATCCTAGTTCGCATCACGTGACACCTGAAGAGGTGCGATGGAAAGCTCTTCAAACCATTCGAGAAGAGTTGGAGGGACGTAAAAAATTTTATGAGAATGAGAAGAAGTATTTAGAGCTAGAACGTATTCAGCAACGGACCCAATATGATTTGGAGATGATTCGTGAAGTGGGAACATGCAAAGGGATTGAGAACTATTCACGCCACTTCAGTCTACGTCATCCTGGAGAACCTCCTCCTTGCTTATTAGATTATTTTCCTCCTCCTTATTTAACTTTCATTGACGAGTCTCACCAGACCTTGCCTCAGCTCCATGCCATGTTTAATGGAGACCGGGCTCGTAAGCAATCTTTAGTGGAGTATGGCTTTCGCTTGCCCTCTGCTTATGATAATCGTCCATTACAATTTGAAGAAACCTATGCCAGGCTTCATCAAGTGATTTATGTCTCTGCTACACCAGGTAGTTGGGAGGTCCAAGAAGCAAATGGAGAAGTGATCGAGCAGGTAATTCGTCCAACTGGACTTTTAGATCCTCTCATAGATGTTCGCTCTGCATCTGGTCAAGTCGATGATTGTTTAGCAGAAATTCGGACAGAAGTGGATAAGGGGGGAAGAGTATTGGTAACGACTTTGACTAAACGCTTAGCAGAAGAGTTGACAAGTTATTTAAATGACCTTAATGTAAAAGCCAAATATTTGCATTCCGATATTGATACAATCGAAAGAGTTCAAATTATTCGGGATTTGCGGTATGGCGAATTTGATGTCTTGGTAGGGATTAATTTACTCCGGGAGGGGTTAGATATTCCTGAAGTCTCTTTAGTCGCTATTTTAGATGCAGATAAGGAAGGATTTTTGCGTAGTGAGACATCCCTCATCCAAACCTGCGGCCGAGCAGCACGCAATGTAGAAGGGCGTGTGATCATGTACGCTGATACGATAACAAGATCAATTCAGAGGACAATCGAGATCACACAAAGACGACGAGCCCATCAAGAAGAGTATAATCGTATTCATGGCATCGTACCTCAGACCACTAAACGAGAGATTGCTTTATTAGTAGAGCCAGAAGAACAAACGACTTATCCTTCTGAGATGGAAGAATCATTGTTAATGGCAGCAGAACAGCCTCACCATTATTTGACTGTAGGAGAAGTACGTCAAAAGATCAAAGAATATGAAGTTGAGATGAAGAGAGCGGCTAAAGAAATGCGATTTGAAGATGCGGCACGTTTCCGTGATCTCATGCGGCAATATCAACAGATGGAAGTCACGTTAGCATAATCTTTCTTTAATGATTTTGAGGGTGTAGGAATGAAAATATCTGACATAAAAGCAAGGAAATGTAATGATGCAGCCATATTTAAATCCAGAAATAAGTGCTTCTACTGAAAGATTACAAGAAGAAGCTAGGTTTTTCTTACAGAAGATAAAGGATAATATTCTATTAGATCAAGATTTTCTGTGTATTTTTGATCAAAATTTACATCCTATCCATTTAGATATAGAAAAGATAACAAAAATTGCCGCTTTAGGAAAAAAAGCCAGAGACGATTATGTGACCGCTTCCCTCAGTACTTTAAAGAAGATTTGTCTGTTAGGAAATTCGTTATTCTATAATTTAGGGAAGCTAGCGGTGGGATTCTCTCTTTTAGGGCTTGTCATCGATCGACCCATTTCTGTAGCCTTATTATCTGTTGCCACAGGAGTAGGAGTAGGAGTAAGCTTAGGACTGGTTGGGCTAGCATTTAGAGTCAATGCTACTTTTTGGGAATGGCTAGAAAAAAGTTGGATTAATACTTATTTTAGCTCTTATTCTCTGGAGATGCAAGAGTCTAGTCAGCCATCTGAGACGACTAAAAATGATTTAGAAGGTTTAAAGGCGTGGGGAAAAATTAAAAATTTAAAAGTTATTAAGGAAAAAGTTATTCAGGTATTAAACAGTTTAGAACATATTCGAGATTTATCTAACCTAGAGAATAAACAAAATCTTATGCAATTAATTGAACTTTTGGCACTCAAAATTGATAACTTTAACCAAACTTGTGAAAGCATTAGGCTTCATGAAGGTGGCGAAGAGGTGCTAGCTTTTTTAGAGAGCTTATAACTCACCTTAAGCAAAAAGATTGGCATTTTGGACTGAATGCAAAAGTTTTCATGGTTAAATGCTCTTCAGTCATCCTATATACTCATTTCACTTGAAAGCTACAATTTGGGTAAGTTTGATGAGATTCAGATATTTGTGCTTTTTTGAAGAGTTTGGCGAATAGATAACCATTTCTCTTCAGGAATATCGGCACCCATCACTTCAACTGCACAACTTCCTAGTAAATTACCAAGAGAGGCACATTCTTTTAAAGAAAAGCCCTGAAGATAGCCATAAAGAAAGCCACTGGCAAATAAGTCTCCAGCTCCTGTGGTATCGACGACTTGAGTAGGAAAGGCTGGATTTTTAAAAACTTTGCCTTGGCAACCGATCAAGCATCCTTCCTCTCCCATTAAGACAACAGCAATAGGACACATCTTTTGTAATTGCCAGCACCCTTCATAAGGGGAAAGGCCTGTTAAGGCCTTAATCTCATCTTGATTGGCAAAGGCAATATCGACATACTGTGTTAAGAGTTGGTTGATCCTTTGATGATATTGATGAACGATTTCAAAACTAGATAAGTCTAGAGACACTTGAACATGCATCTCTTTGGCGATATGTGCGACCTTTTCTATAAGAAATTGATTGCGTAGACAATAGGCTTCCATGTGTACAATCTTGACTCCTTTGACATCTGCTAGAGACACACATTTCTCAGACATTTCTCGACTGCATCCTTCAAAAAAACGCATTGTGCGTTGCCCATCGGGAGTAATCAGGCAAAGGGTAAGAGCTGTGGGTTGATTTGAAGTCGAAAAGAGAGGGATAACTCCCTTTTTTCGCATGTATTGTTCAATATAGTTTCCTGAATGATCTGACCCAATTTGACTAAGTAATGCGCACCTCATACCTAAGCTAGCTAAGCCTTTTATCGCATTAGCACAGCTGCCGCCTATTGCTACCTTTGGCTCTACTCCACTATCTTGGACAATTTTATTTAAGCCTTCAAAGTCAATGAGTTGCTCACCCCCTTTTTCATTTGAAACTAGGCGAACAAAATCATCATTCACCTGTATAAGCAGATCAATGCAAGCTGCTCCTATTCCTAAAACCTCATACGAGTATGTTTTTGTGGCCATGGTCGTGAGTTGCATTAAGATGAAAATGGATTGCTTTTCACAAGATGATAAGTTTTGCGATAGAAGTCTGCCATTTTTTGTTGGAGGGTCGTACTGGGTATAAAAGCCCTTTCACAAGGGGGTAAGCTATTTAAAAATAATTTTCCATAGTTTTTTAAAACGAGGCGTGTATCTAAACAGACAATACATCCTCGATCCCATCTATTACGAATAAGACGTCCAAATCCCTGTTTGAATTTAACAATGGCATGAGGAACAGCATATTCAAAGAAGGGATCACCGCCCTGAGCTGTGATCGCCTCTGCTCTTGCCTGAACAAGTGGTTCTGTCGGAACTTTAAAAGGAAGTTTGACAATAATGACACAGCGTAAAGCATCCCCCACGACATCGACCCCTTCCCAAAAAGAATCTGTACCTAATAGCACTGAACGCTCGGTTTTTTTGAATTTTTCAAGAAGAGATTGGCGGTTATCATCTCCTTGCTTAAAGATAACATACCGTTGTTCTTCTAATTTCTTTGCTAAGGCTTCGTAACAGTTCTGTAACATATTATAAGAGGTAAATAGGACAAAAGCATTGCCGCGACTTGTTTGAATCGCTTGCCAAATGTTTTCATGAACAGCCTGATTAAAATCTGGATGAGAAGGTAAGGGCATATCGATGGGCACAGCCAGAAGAGCTTGTTTTTGGTAGTTAAAAGGAGATTCATAAATAGATTCTGTAATTGTACGTTGGGCGAGCAAGGCTGGAGTCAATCCTAAGCGCTGCCGTACAAAAGTAAAACATTGGTTAGATGTTAAAGTGGCACTGCATAGCACAATAGTCGGGAATTGACTGAATAAGGATTTAACGAGAGCTGTCGAGACATCGAGATCAGCACTGACAAGGTGAATATTCGTTAAAACCTTGAGCTTATGTGCTTCGATCCACCGCACTTTATTGACATCTTCAGCAGGCTCTATGAATTGCTTGAGAAGGGATATGATACTCTGAATACGCTCAGTCAACGCTTGAATATCTAGACGTACACTTTTTGTTTGATCCTGGAGGCGATCATCCTTGATAGTTTTTAAATGTGATTCTAGACTATAGAGATCTTGAGCATATTGCTCAAGTAAAGCAACTAGTTGTTGGATGTGTGGAACAATTTCTCCCTTCCATTTAGGGTGATCATGATGCTCATTTAATAATCTAAGCTTTTGTTCAGAAGAGGAGAGCTCCTCAGTGGCAAATAGGGGGGATGAAGATTGCCTCATGTAGTCAATAAAATAGGTGAAAGAATCAAAAGTATCCTGAATTTTATCATTTAAGTTTCGTCTTAGAGCGGGCAGATCTATTGTAAGACGGCTTAGAATGCTCGAAATATCGGCAGAAGGAACTTTAAACAACATCTGCAGTTTTTCTTTAAGTAAAGGTAATTTACCAAAAGGCTTATCTTGCCTTTCAGAGGATAATCGTCCTAAGATACGCATCATCTCAAGACGATGGAGGCGGGTAGCAAAGTATTCTGTAGCGATATCCTCAATATGGTGAGCTTCGTCTAGAATAATACGTTTATAAGTAGGAAGAATACTGGGGTTAGAGTAATTATTTGTCTCATTGCGTCGGAATAAATCAGCGAAGAGGAGATGATGATTAACAATTAAAAGATGGGCATCTTGAGCCTGTTGGCGTGCTTTGAAGAAATAGCACTGCTTATAGTAGGGACATTGTTGATGTGAACACGCCTCACTCTCGGCTCCTACTCGATCCCATGTGATAGCAGATGGGATAAAAGGCAAGCTAGACCGTGATCCATCAGGAGTAGAGCGATGCCAGGCCTCAATTTTTTGGATCTGTTCATTTTCTTCTACAGAGAATAGACGAAGTTCTGCTTGAGAATCTTCTAGTTTACGCAAACAAATATAGTTATTCATCCCCTTAACCAGAACAACTTTGAGCTTTAAATTGAGAGCACTCAATAAATGAGGAATATCCTTATTGATCAGCTGCTCTTGCAAAGTAATGGTTTTTGTTGAGATGACAGTACGTTCATGGTGGTGTGCTGCCCAAATAAGGGCAGGAATGAGATAAGCAAGACTTTTACCCGTTCCTGTACCTGCTTCAATCAAGGCTATATGATCTTGTGTGTAAGCATCGATGATATTTTCCATCATCTGCTGTTGAAGAAGACGAGGCTCAAAACCTTTTAAAGTCCGGCTAAGAAGACCATTAGTTTGGACTAGTTTAATAATTTTTTCTTTATTAAAGCCTTGATTTTGAGTTGCTTCAGACAAGACCATAACTGAGATTCCGCTGCTTTAAAGTTCTAAAAAGGCAATCAGAGATTGTGGATCTATACTCCTTCCAGTTGAAAGCTGGAAATTTGGGCAACGCGAAAGCTCTCGCGATTCAATGATCAAAGATGAGCCCATATAGAGTTATATGGGCTCATCTTTGATCATTGAAGCCCGAGGCTTTGGTGCAGCCGAAATTCCAGCTTTCAACTGGAAGGAGTATATAATCCTTTTTAGCTTTTAGATTGTAAGTTATTCAGCTTCTAATAGATCTAAGAAAGCACGAAGTTGCTTAGAGCGAATAGGATGTCGCATCTTACGTAAAGCTTTAGCTTCGATTTGCCGAATCCTCTCGCGTGTGACATTAAATTCTACACCAACCTCTTCTAGGGTTTTAGGTTTGCCATCTAGTAGACCGAATCGTTGAATTAATACTTTGCGTTCCCGATCGCTCAGCGTTGCAAGAACTTCGCCCATTTTATCTTTAAGAATGGAGTAGCCTGTTGCTTCAGCAGGAGAATCGGCTCCTGTATCTTCAAGGAAATCTCCAAATTGGCTTTCCCCGCCATCTCCAACTTCGGCTTGAAGAGAAATGGGATGTTGGGCAATTTTATAAATTTCGCGAACCCTTTCAGGCGTAGTCCCTAGTTCTTTGGCTAGTTCTTCTGGACTTGGCTCTCGGCCTGTCTCCATCATCAGCTTTTTAGCTCCTCGTAGCACTTTATTGATGGTTTCAATCATATGGACAGGAATGCGGATAGTTCGAGCTTGATCTGCAATGGCCCGCGTTACCGCTTGACGAATCCACCAAGTCGCATAGGTAGAGAATTTATAGCCACGCCGATATTCAAACTTTTCTACAGCTTTCATGAGGCCCATATTTCCCTCCTGGATGAGATCCAAGAAAGAAAGACCGCGATTGGTATATTTTTTCGCAATGGAAATCACCAAGCGGAGGTTGGATTCAACCATTTCTCGTTTAGCCTCTTGGCTCTTGTCCATCCAACGTTGAAGCATCTTCACATCTTTCTTGAAGTCTTCTAACGTCCGTCCAGCCGCTAATTCTCGTTTGCGCAGTTTGCGCTTAGCAGCAGCTAACTTAGCTGCTGCAAATTTATTGCGCTCAGCACGTGGAATGAGATCATTAATTTCTTTTTCTAGGAATAAAAAGCGGTCATAAGCTCTGAGAATGACCTCAACAAAGTCATCAATAATATTATGTCGAAGGTGTAGGCGACGTAAATAAGCTTGTGTCCGTATTCGGCATTTTTCTATTTCTTCTGTGATTGTGACTCGATCATTCTTTTTCAGATTGGGATCTTCTAATTGCAGAAGATGCGCTCCAAATTTTGATCTTCTTCTTTTAAGAGTTGGCATAACTTGGGGAGATAGTTAATAAACTCTTGCTTATTGAGCACCTCTTTTTCTGTAATTACTTTATCAAAACGCTCTTTGTTTGCTAGAAGATAGCTAGCAATGGCAATCGCTTCCGACGTTGCATAGCAAAAGCGCATAATAATCCGTTCAATTTGAATTTGAGCTTTTTCAATCCTTTTTGAGATTTCTACTTCTTCTTCTCGGCTGAGGAGAGGCACAGATCCCATTTCCTTAAGATACATACGAACAGGATCATCAGGGGTCCCTTCTGCTCGTTTAGGAAGGCTCTCCATCTCTTTAGCTTCTTTCTTACGTTCTTTCTGCCTCTCTACTTCAGATTGATTAAGAATTTGAATGTCCATTCCACTCAGGTAGATCAGAACTTGATCAATCTGGTCGGCTGAATCAAAAGACATGGGCAGAATTTCGTTAATCTCCTCGTATGTGATGAATCCTTGTTCTTTAGAGATAGTCACTAACTCATCAATTTTTTGTTGATGTTGCTGTGAAAAATGATTTTTGAAATTGGTTTTATTCATGCTTTCCTAAAATAAATGGATAAGAAAATGCTGAATTTAAGTCCTGTTTACAAGCTTGTTGCCCTGGTAAAAAAGCTGTTGCATCTATGAATAGATTCCTGTAGTTTTTTTGCACAAATTAAATCACACAAGATCTGTTGGCCGAACAGCTAAACAAAATAATCAACATAAAAAAGATAATAACATTTTATATTAAGATAAAAGTTTTTGTCAAGAATAGATAGAGGATACGTCTGTATTTAAGGAATAGCCAAAAGCTATTTTCAAAACTTAATTTTCAGAGACATCTGTAGAAATTGGGAATGTCAAGACAAAAAAATTCTATCATCGAGTTTTATGCATAGACGAGATATTAATTTACTACAAGCTTAATTTTACCAACATTCATCTTAATAAGAAGTATGCAGCTCTACGCCTTAAATAAAGATAATCGATTAGTATTTGCTGGGCATGCTCAAAAACATCACGATTACGCCTGTGTTGAATGTCAACGTCGTATTCGTTTACGTGGTGGATTACATTGTCAAAAACATTTTTATCATATTGAACCTAATAGGCATTGTCAATTAAGTGGAAAAGGGATGATTCACCTACAAATTCAGTTTTATATATGGCATCAATTACCTCCACATGAATGTCAGCTAGAGTATCGTTTTAGAGAGATTAACAGGATTGCAGATGTGGTATGGATCCCTCATCATCTTGTATTTGAAATTCAATGTTCTCCTATTTCAGCAGAAGAGATAGAGCGGCGCAATCGTGATTACCAACAATTAGGATGGACAGTTGTATGGATTTTGCATGATCAGCGCTATAATCAATGGCGTGTGACAGCGGCTGAGCACCAATTGCGTTCGTCTCTTTGCTACTTTACAAATTTAGATAAACAAGGGAAAGGAGAGATCTATGATCAGTTTGATTTTTTTTATAAGGGAAAGCGTCAACATCAATTAACTGCTCTTCCTATTGATTTATCATGTTTTAGACGATTGACTTCCTTTGAGTCAAAGGTTCGTTCAGAGAAAATTCAACATTTGAATAATCGTTTTTGTTATTGGTCTCTCTCATTTAGAGGCGACTTAATGGATTTGAGTTTGAGGGCAGAGCAGCCAGAGTATTTTCAGGCTGCCCAAGAAATAGAAGATTCTTATCAAAGAAGATCTTCTGACGGGCTGAGCTGGTTCAAATGGATAATCTATAGAGGAGTTGTGCGTCCTTATCGTTTACTCTTTCAAATGTTGCTTGAAAAAGTTTGTCGTTAGAAGAAATGACCCTTTATAAGGCTAATATATACTCATTCCAGTTGAAAGCTGTAATTTGGGCAATGCGAAAGTTCTCGCGATTCAACGATCAAAAATGGGTCCATATACTCATATGAACCCATTTTTGATCGTTGAAGCCCGAGGCTTTGGCACAGCCGAAATTGCAGCTTTCAAGTGAAATGAGTATAACTATCTCGGATAGACATCCAAAGACAAAAAATGCAGATTTTTATCAGCAGAGGTAGCAATTGAAATTTTTAATGTTTGTAAAGGTATAATGACTGCGGTTGAGAATTTAATCTTGACACCATAACTTGATACCCTGGCTTTTAGCGCAGTCGAAATTGCAGCTTTCAACTGGAAGGAGTATAAAGTATGCCTATGATGTAATTCCTAAATAAACCTATAGGAATACATCCTAATTGACAATGCAACAAGAGCTCAGGTCCATTTCTAGTTTTCATTAAGAGGCGCATCTGATGTTCAGGAGACGATATTAAAACTTCAAGAGCCCTCTTCCATTCCGCTGCTCCTTCTTGGATAATATTGGGAAAATCCTCTATCATTTTTTCTGGACTCCATCCCAACAAAATCTTAGATTGGTTGTTGATAAAAAGCAGTTTTTGTTCCTGTTGAGAGTACACAAAGATTAAACCATCTGTTTCTTGCCGTAAACTATCGAATAAGCGGCGTTGATCAATTGTATAATGAGGTAAAGAAAGTTCCCGATAACGGGATAACTCATTTCCATAATAGCGAGCTCCTGTAAATTTTTGGGCCATATGAATGCATCTCCTCAAAAGGGCTGTCGCTTCATGAGATGTTTGAACTTGGCTTTCAGATAGCAAATTTGTCTGTTTATCTAGAACTTTTTCCATGGCTATAATACGAGTCTTAGGGCTTTCTTCCGGTATTCCCTCTTCTTTGTCATGAAGATATAAAAGAGTTTTAATTTCATAGCTAAGATTGTGAACTTTAGTATCCAGTAAATGAATTTGCTCTTGATGCTTTTCCATCTCAGTTCTTTGATTTTCAATCGTTTGCTGAAGAGTACTCATATGCAAGCTTTTTTGCTTTAGCTGTTCTTCAGAAAAAATTTTGTAGTCTGCAAAGTCTTGAGCCGCTTGGTTTGCTTTGGCTAGCAGTGTCTGATTTTCCTCTTCAAGCCGGTCTAAGGATTGATTTTTTATTTGCATTTCTTCGATTAGATTAGCATACTTGTCTTGCCATCCTTGTAAAGTCATGTCTTGTAGCACGCGTATCTCTTCTTTTGGAGAATCCCTAGAAAAGGGAGGAGCCTCTTGCTTACTTAACGTCAGATGAAGATCGAGAGCTGTCACTTTATTCTCTTGTTTTAGAACAACAGGAGGAGGGGTGGTTATTTTTAGAATAGGATGGAATAAGGAACTCTCTCTCTGTATTTTCTCTTTCAAGACCTGTTCCCAGTAAGAAAGGAGAAGGATTAAAGCTAGGGCACCACAAGTCATAATTAAAAAACCTAATGAAAGAATAGACCAACTCTTATGGCGAGACATGAGTCCAATGCTATAAAAAGCAAAGAAAAAAACAGGTGTAACGTAGAAGAAAATAACGACAGCAGAGATAAATTGTCGATTAGAAATATTAAATTTCATATTAAGAGTTAAAGCTATTATTGATAAAAACTAATATTTCACAATCATTTTAAAAGTTATGAAAATACAGATTTAAGTGATTTGACTATAGAGAAAACAGTATATAAAATCGAATTAAAAGTATATACTCATTCCACTTGAAAGCTGCAATTTGGGCAAGGCGAAAGCTCTCGCGATTCAACGATCAAAGATGGGCTCATATGAGTCATATGAGCTCATCTTTGATCGTTGAAGCCCGAGGCTTTGGCGCAGCCGAAATTGCAGCTTTCAAGCTATCTATTGAACTCTATTCTCCACCTTGCTATAGTGTGCTGTTCATTCTTATTCGGTGGAATCGACAAGTTTGGTTTCTTATGTCAAAAAAAGCTGAATTTCATATCATCATTGAAGCCAATCGAGGTCAAAAAGAATATCTCAAAGATCTTTTTCGCTACCGAGAGCTCTTATATTTTTTTGCTTGGCGTGATATTTTGGTCCGTTATAAGCAAACATTCTTGGGAATTGCCTGGGCAATCGTGCGGCCTTTGTTAAATATGGCTATTTTTGCTTTGATATTTGGAAAGATTGCTAATTTAGCTTCCGATCATGTTAAATATCCCTTGTTTGTTTTAGTTGGAATGTTGCCTTGGCAACTGTTTGCAAATTGCATTATTGACGCCAGCCAGAGCTTGGTCAATCATGCCTCTACTATCTCTAAAGTTTACTTTCCCCGTCTCATTTTACCCATTACTCACCTCATTGTCAATTTCATCGATTTTTTAATTAGTCTTGCGATGTTATTTATCGTTTTTTTAGTGACGGGGGCTTTAAGTCATTGGACAATCTTATTGCTTCCTATCTTTATCTTCCTAGCTCTTTTATTATGCTTAGGAGTAAGCTTTTGGCTGTCGGCTTTAACAGTACGCTATAGAGATTTTCGTTTTATTGTGCCTTTTATCGTCCAATTTGGCATTTTTATCTCTCCAGTTGGATATGCAAGTTTTCTTGTGCCTCAGGCGTGGCGTTGGCTTTATTTTCTTAATCCCATGGCAGGTATTATCGAGGGATTTCGTTGGTGTTGTTTTGAAGTTTATCATCCTGATTTACCTCTTGCTTTGACTTTATCCACAGGCATGAATGCCCTGATATTGGTGACAGGTTTTCGATTTTTTAGAAAGATGGAGCGGGTTTTTGCAGATATTATATGATAAGCAGGCTTTATGAATATTATTGAAGTAGAAAATTTATCTAAGAAATATACCATTGCACATGAGAACTCGAGTCCTTATGCCTCTTTAAAAGAGATTTTATCAAGTTATGCTAAGCATTGCTTTCATAAGGTTTGTGGAAAACATACCTCTGCTTATCGAGCAAAAACTGTTGAAGAATTTTGGGCACTTCGCCATCTCAATATTCACATTCAAGAAGGAGATCGTATTGCCATTTTAGGGCGAAATGGTGCGGGTAAATCGACTTTTTTAAAATTACTCTCTCGTATTACAGAGCCCACAACAGGAAGAATTAAAATACGAGGTCGTGTATCCAGTTTATTAGAAGTTGGCACGGGGTTTCATCCGGAATTAACAGGACGGGAAAATATTTTTCTGAATGGCGCAGTCATGGGCATGAGTTACCAAGAGATGAAGAGAAAATTTGACGAGATTATTGCTTTTGCCGATATTGAGCAATTTCTCGATACGCCTATTAAGCGCTATTCAAGTGGCATGTTTATGCGCTTAGGATTTGCGATTGCGGCTCATTTAGACTCTGACCTTTTAATTGTCGATGAGGTTCTAGCTGTAGGAGATACGCAATTCCAAGAGAAATGCTTAAAGAAGATGAATGAAATGGGAGCTGAAGGTCGCACTGTCTTATTTGTCAGTCACAGCGTTAACTCTGTACTTGCATTGTGTAATAAAGGAATTTTTTTGGAAAAAGGGGAATTAAAGTCTTTTGAGCCTATTGAACAATGTATTAGTCGTTATATGCAGAGCTGCCCTCTTATGGGTTTAACATGGCAAGGGGATGTAGGGGATGAGCATATTCGTATTTATCAAGCTTCATTAAGAGCTTCAGTTTCCAATATCGGCTTCTTTTATCAAGGAGAAAAGACCTATTTTGATATTGATTTTGAAATATTAAAACCACATGTGGGTCTTATTCTAGGTTTTAGTATTTTAAACTCACGAGGTCAGCAAATTGTCCGTTCTCGATTGTGTGATCAAAAGGAGCATAAAGAGCTTGTGACAAGTAGGGGTTATCATCATCTCTCTTTTTATTTAGATTCGGATCTATTTCATCCTGGTGAATATCAGGTAAAGGTTGATTGTTCCATTTTAAATCGAAAAAAGATTCTCTCCGATGAAATTTTATTAAAGTTTGCTGTTTACTCTCAGGTTAAGCAAGTTACGCATGAATTAGGAGCGGAAAAAGATGGTGTTAGCTTAGGAAATCGTTGGATAATACGTCCACATGAAGCTTAAGAATGGGTAAAGATGGTCTATTAAACGACGCCTAAAGAAGAATTCTTTCTTATTACTCAGGCAATTAAACTTAGATTCATCAGGTCAAAAGTATGTTGAGTTATATTTTACGTCGCCTGATTTTATTGCCTGTGACTCTATTTTGCATTATCATCATTAATTTTATCATTATTAACTTAGCGCCTGGAGAACCTACTTCTTTTACTCAAGTTTCCCCAGAGGGAGGAGCAAGGCGTGAAGAAAGTCAATCTGTGGCTTTTAGCGGAAGTGAAAGGTATCTACAATTTCGTGAGTTTTATGGATTAACTTTGCCTATTCTGTTTAATACATGGCCGGCCCTTTCTCGTATTCAAGTAGAAACAACTTTATGGCAGCTCGTTCATCATCGATACTCTCCGTTAGACAAAGAGGAGATATCTCTTAAGCAATATGAGGCTATCCGTCTGATGTTTGGCGATCAGTCGCGATTTATCATGCCCCATTTGTTAGCAATCTTAAAAGATCCTAAGGTAGACCCTTCTATTAAACAATTAGCTGTCTACTTTTTTGTACGAGGAGGGAATCGACAAGGCTATCTTGGTCCCTATTTGACTGCTGAGCAGAAGGCTTGGAACCGCAAAGTGGCTCAAGATAATCAAGTTCTTCGTTCTTTGACATGGACATCATCAGCTTCCATAGAAGAGATTGAGAAGAAAATCGTCCAATTAAGCCAATGGTATGAGCAAAATGCCTCTTTTTATCAATTAGATCCCGATTGGAAGCAAAAGATCGCCATTTTTTTCTTTGAAACTCGTTTTACCCACTATATGAGTCGCGTACTTAAACTCGATTTTGGCTCTTTACGTAATGATGCTAGTAAAACAGTAATCAGTGAAGTTGTGAAGCGTTTTAAGTACTCATTGACGCTTGCTATTCTCCCTATGCTAATTACCTTTGTGCTTTGTCAAGTCTTTGGTTTTATCATGGCTTTTTACCAACGTCAATGGCCTGATTATATGTTTAATCTTATTTTTTTGATTCTTTATGCCATTCCTGTCTTTATAGTAGCCCCTTTTTTAATTGAAAGAGTGGCTTTATACCATACTTTTCCCTTTACAAATACTCCCATTCCCATTAGTGGTTTTACGAGTCCTGATCGGATTTATGAACAAGAGATCTCTTACCAACGGTTGTTTGATATTATAGAGCATATTGCTTTGCCGTTGATAGCAATTATGTATGGAAGTCTTGCAGCGCAAGCTCGTCTCTCTCGTACAGCAGTTTTAGAGGTGTTAAGACAAGATTATATCCGTACTGCTTGGGCTAAGGGAGTTCCTCCTATGACTATTCTTTTTAAGCATGTAGGAAGAAATGCGGCTATTACAATTTTAACTTCCATTGCTGGATCTTTAGGAGTTGTATTAGGGGGCTCTTTAATTGTAGAAACCCTATTTGATATTAATGGATTTGGCAAATTTTTTTACGAAGCAGTAATTAATCGTGATTATAATGTCATTATGTTTTCAGCATTAGCAGGTTCTTTTCTAACATTGATAGGATATTTAATTGCGGATTTAGCTTATATGTGGCTTGACCCACGTATTACGTTGGAGTAATAAACTGACTATACTCATTTCACTTGAAAGCTGCAATTTGGGCAATGCGAAAGCTATCAGGCTTCAACGATCAAAAATAGGTCCATATACTCATATGGACCTATTTTTGATCGTTGAAGCCTGAGGCTTTGGCACAGCCGAAATTGCAACTTTCAAGTTAAATGAGTATAAGAGCCTGTTAACAAAACTAGGTTTTTTAACAGGCTCTAGCTTCACCATAAAAAAGATTAATTTTTTTTGCAAATTAATCTTTTTTCGGTTTCTATACAAAATCAAAGCCTCTTAATTTTGCAAGAAATCTAATAACCTGAGTTTATTTCCTTGATTCTTAGGAATCTTTCCTCTTATTTCTCGTCCTTTTCTTCTCGGAAATAGCCATTTGACTATTCCCTTCAAAGAAAAGGACAAGATCTAAGATAAAATCTTCTCTAAGAATCAAGGAAATAAACTCAAAACTCAGGTTAATAACTAAAAGTAACTGAGGCATTATGTCAATCAATATTGAACCTTATAGAAAATTAAGTTTATTTTTTTTTATTTTAGTAGCTGTCGTCTTGTTAGCATTTTACACTAGTAAGAAGGTACGTCCTTATTGGTACTCTCCTAGAGATGGCCATTCGCTTATAATCGATAAAGAAGACTATGCATCGGATGCTTATAGTGTTATAGCAAAAGACTTACGGATTCCATGGGACATCGTTTTTTTGCCAGAAGGAGGCATGCTGATCTCTGAAAGAATAGGCGATCTTGTTTTATATAGAGGAGAGATCATCAAAAAAATTCCAATAGAAAGCTCCTCTCATTTTGGGGAAGGGGGCTTACTCGGAATGGCTTTGCATCCGAATTTTGCATATAATCGATGGTTGTATATCTACAATACCATCATTAAAAATACCAGAACTTTTAACCGAGTAGAGAGATATCGTTTTGATAATGGAGAGCTAACAGAACAAACAATCATTATAGATAACATTCCAGGTGCTATGTACCATGATGGAGGTTGTATGGCCTTTGGTCCAGATGGATATCTATATATCACAACAGGAGATGCGGGTGATGACATGTTAGCGCAAGATCTCAACTCTCTTGCAGGAAAAATCTTAAGATTAAGAGATGATGGAAGCTTACCTCCTGATAATCCTTTTGGCAATACTGTGTATTCTTATGGACACCGTAATTCTCAAGGATTAACGTGGGACTCCTCTCAAAGGCTTTGGAGTACTGAACACGGTCCTTCGGGATTTGAATCGGGATATGATGAGCTTAACCTGATTGAAAAGGGACAGAATTATGGTTGGCCAATTATCAGAGGAATGGAAACAGCCGAGGGAATGAAAATCCCTGTTTTACAATCAGGAAGAGATCAGACTTGGGCTCCGGCAAGTGCTCTTTTTTGGGATGGAAGCATTTTTTTTGGAGGATTAAGAGCAGAGACTCTTTATGAAGCTATCATTGACGAAAACCCCATAAAGTTAAAGGAGCATTTTAAGGGAAAATTTGGCAGGATTAGAACTGTAGTTTTAGGACCTGATGGCTATTTGTATCTCACAACGAGTAATCGTGATGGTAGAGGATTTCCTAAAGAAGGGGATGATAAAATTATAAAAATTGATCCCACAATATTTAGACATTAAGTTTACATCCCATTCTGAACCTGAGTTTTTCCGCTGTGTGCAACTTTTTGAATAGAAAGGCATATTTTTGCTAATCTATTTTTGCGTAAGGTGAGTTCTTAATCTACCTGGAGCGTTTAGGTCTTTTAGATAATTGGTCATAACTACGTGCAAAGTGAGCAGAATGCCCGTATTTTTTTTGCACCGAAAAATGCTCCTTAAAACTGTGATAAGTAGGTAATCGTGACTCTGTAGGAAGGACATTCATTTGAATCCCTTTTTCTGCAATTTTTGCTGCATTTAAAGAATTGATATATTCCAAATATTCCATCGATTCTATATAGCGTGCTTTACTGATTTTTCTTTTCGATGCCAATTCATCAAGATAATTAATTTTGGAATTTACAGAAGCATTATGAAGTTCAAATAAGATAGATCCAATGATTGATCCGTCAGTGACATCAGAAGATAGAGCAATGCATATTATTCGCTGGTCCGGATCCCAAAATGCTCCGAACTGATTAGAAAGGCTTGTGTTTTGAGCAACAATTTGAATAGGGCCTTCTTTTTGGATAGAAGCTATTAAAGCTCTAGCTTCAGGAATCTTTTGGATGGCACGTAAATTGCCTTGCAATTCTGGCGCGCATTTAACTAATAGTGGCTGATTGCTTTGGTAATTATTTAAGGCACAAGTTAATGGCATCTGATAAAATAATACGGCATATAAAATAATAATTAATAATCTATTCATTATAAATCTCAAGTTAAATATAAAAGCAAAATTATAGTTCATTATAATGAATAAATGCAATTAAATTATCTTTGATTTGGATTTATACTCATTTAACTTAAAAGTTGCAATTTCGGCTGTGCCAAAGCCTCAGGCTTTAACGATCAAAAATAGGTCCATATGAGTATATGGACCTATTTTTGATCGTTAAAGCCTGATAGCTTTCGCATTGCCCAAATTGCAGCTTTCAAGTTAAATGAGTATAAACTATTGAGAAGCAACTTCTGTTAGGTATAATGAATTTAAAATAAAATTTTAAATATATATTTTTATGGTTAATTTTTTAAATTCAAATCAATCAGACGAATTAGTACGTGCTGTTTTTAGTTTTCTTAACCTTTCAGATCTCACTCATTGTAGATTAGTCAATCAACGTTTGAGAGCACTTGCTAACTCTAAAGAGCTATGTGCAGAGGATATTTATAAAGTAAGAGCAGCATATGACTTGTATATAAAGAAATGGTTAGCTCTTCAAGTTAATACTAATCAGTTAACCGCCTTAGAAGCTTCGATTATAGAAAAGGCTCAGGAATTAAGTACAATAAAGAGAAGAAGAGGATATTTTTTGTCAAAAATCAATTTGTCTAAAGTATTGCCAAGGATAACAACTCTATTAAGCCGAATATTTACTAGCAAAAGTGAAATAACTGATCAAAACAAAATACAATGTGAATTAGAGGAATTAGACCTTCAAAAACAAGAATTAATAGTTTCTTCACAGATATTATCTAATGAAGTTAGATTTTTGTTATTGATCTATAATAAAGAAAAATCTATCTATGAAACATTAAAGAAAATAAGAGATACAGATGAAAAAATAATGAGTCTATTTGGAGGAAGAAAGGGATTTGAAGCCCTCCCTGAAATGGATATAACTCATTTCGAAGGAGATATTAGTAATTTTATTCTTCCTAAAATCATGACAGTTCCCATCATGACAGCTCCCATTATGAGAGGGCGGGATAAAGAAGGACATGAATTTTTTATTATAAGAGCTAAAAATAAAAGGTCTGAGAACCTAAAATACCAAACATTTTTTCGGCAATCAGGGGTAGGTTCATGGTCTGATGGAGGATACCCCATTATATATTTTTTAGGTGATATGACTGATAACGGTCAACTCAGAATGGAAATTTACGATAAATTAGCAGAACTTATTAAAACTCAACAGTACGGTAGGTATATTTTATTCTAAAAACCAAATTTCATGTTATTATTGATTTTTGTAAAATAAAAATTGATTTTTTTTGTATTTTTAATATTTAATTAATATTCAATTATATTTATACTAATTTATATTTAGGCCTCGCTAGTAGAGTTTACACACACGTAAGTTGAAAAATGAATTTAGCGCAGCAGAAAAACCAATTTTTCAGCTTACTTGTGTATAAATTCATAAAATTCGCTATCATAACTATAAGGAATATATTCATGATATGTACTTCTGTAGGGATAGACAATGTTAATAAAGAGATAAATCTTCCAGGAGAAATTTTATTTAATATTTTTTCTTTTATAGATATACATGATTTAGCTCAAGCAAGCCGTGTATGCCAAGTCTGGAGTGAGTTAGCGAGTGATAATTTATTGTGGAAGCCTTTTTGCATTCGAGATTGGTCTTCTGTTATTTCTGATAGGGTTAGCAAAAATGAATCTAACCAATTTTGGAAGCAATTTTATTGCAATAGACAAAAAGAAAGGCGATGGACGTTCCAGCCTAAACTGCAGATAAGCCAAAATAAGAGAAATGAGGTTTACATCCTAAATGAACAACAGGATAATCATCTAGCGTGTGTATGTAAGAAATCTTTATGTGATAGCCTTTCTAATCCCAAATTTGTATCTAAGCAAGGAAATACTTTAGTGGTTGCCTCCTCCAATCAAGCTCAAATTTGGGATTGGGCGAATAATCAGTGTGTACGGACTTTAGAATTAGAAATGGATCTAAAGCTTTTGAAATCCGATGAAACAATTCTTGCTGCTTTAGGAATAAATAAAATAATTAAAATTTGGAATATTCAAACAGGAGAAATCATTCATGAACAACGGCTCTATAATGATGATTATTCAGATATAAAACTATGTAAAGATTATATAATAATTATAGATGGTTCTTTTCTGAGAATTTGGAATAAGGAAAAACCTATTCAGTCAAAAGGAATGTTCCAACATTTTAATTTTAAGTATCTTTTGATAAATGAATTAAGCCAACGACTGCTTACTGGTAGTCCATTAGGAGAGATCAGAATGTGGAATATAAATAATCTAGCTAAGTTTTCAGGATACATAATATCAGGAGATATATCTTATTTAGGGATGATGAAGGATAGAATAATTAGTATTACAAATAATAGGATTGAAATACGAGGGGACAATTGCAATATTTTAGAAACTTTTTCAGAAGAACCTAATAGTTCGCCCTTCCAATTTTCTTTTGCCCATATAAATGAAGAGATTGTTGTAGCAGGATCGAGGCTTGGTCAGATTAGCATATGGAGTAGACAAACAGGCAAAGTCTTAAATCGCATTCATCTACAGGAGGATAGTCACAACGCATCTATCCAAGGATTATGGATAGGTGAGAGTCAAATTATTGCTAAAGGTCCGTCTGATTCTTTTATTACATGGGATTTTAAACAATCTTTCTCTTTTAAAGATCAAATTAACAATATGACGAAATCAACGCTGCTTGCGCTTAAAACGTTTGCCTCCAAAGCATTTTTTTATAGCTAAGAAATAGAGGTTATTAAGCTGTAATCTCATACTGTTCTCTTACATTTTGAGTAGTAGCTTGTAAGACACTCCCATAGATGGATAACTCTTTAACCAGTTGTTGCAGGACTTTTAAAATCTCCACAAATAATTCATTTTTGTCCATTTTTTCCTGAGAGTTTACCGCTCTATTAAGATATTCAATAAAATGCATATATCCCTCGATGCGGTGATTTTTCGCGAGCTGAGGAATAGCCAATAATCCAATTTTGATCATTGATTCTACACTTTCCAAGATCAGTTTTCTTGTGTGTTCATTAAGATGTGAATTGTTTTTTAAATGAGAATTGAGCCACATTTTTAAAAATTTATTACCCAAAAAGCCAAGTCCTAATTTATTAATAAAAGAAATCACGTTCGGAAGTGGTTGAATAATAAACTTTGTAATAGCTTCTTTATTCTTAACAATAAAAGGCACAAGCTCAAAGAGAATTTGAGCGCTAAGATTATTTTTACTCATTTCCTCTTTTTGTCGATCGATTTCTTGAAGGAGTTGTTGCTGTTGAGCGTTTTCTAATTGATTAAGTTTTTTGTAGTTTTCTGTAAGAGGTGTATAAGTATCTATAATAATATCTTGTATTTCTTCTCCGATTTTGAACCATGTTTTTGCTGAAAGTGAGTTTAAATATTGCCTGCGCTCATCTCTATCCCTAAACTCAATACGTCCATTTTCATGTCTTTGAATTAGACCATCTTTTTGTTTGGCCAACTCTTCTTCTAAATTGATATGAGTTAAGGTTTCCATGAATTCAGTGATAGCATCTAGCAATTTTGTTTGATTACCCTGTGAAATAGGGGGTAAGATGTCCACAAGAATAAGTTTAAACTTTTCCACAGTTTTTTGGATAATAGGTAAGCGATTAAAATAGGGTTTTAAGGGTTCAAGAGCATTACGAACTTTTCTAATATTCAGTTTTTTATCTTGCTCAGGAAGCAAACTTCCAATAAAGGAAGGGATGAATTGCTCTAAGAAAGCAAAGGGGTTGGCTTGGATAGCTCCTATCAGACCACCAGCTTTAATGAATGGATTGTGCTGACGTTCTATTTTATTTCTGATTTCTTGCGCTGTGTTCTCTGGCCATTGAATCCCTTCTTTTCTTTTATTGATTTTTCTCAAGTCCAAGAATAAATTAGAGCTTCTTTTATCCGCTGTCTCGAGAATTTGACGCATAATGAGTTCAGCATTACTTGTTGATGGATTAATGAAAAGAGAGACAGAGAATTCGATTAAACATTGAACATACAATGTAGACTCGGGGCATGCAAAACCCGCAGCTTGCGAAGGTATAGAAAAGTGGTTTAATAATTGTTCTAAGAAGTTCTGAACATCTGGAGTATAGTCTCTATTATGTTGTTTACAGATATGTCGAGCAGTGTCGCAAGCATAGGCTTTAAAACAGGCTTGAAGAAATTTTTGTTCAATATCCTTATTAAAAAATTCACCGCATTTATCTGTTACATTTTCTAGAACTTTTACAAAATCTGCTTGAGAACTCTCTTCTTGCAATAAGGCAAGCATTCCTCCACTTAAAGCGGAAGGGGGATAATGGTACTTACTATCCATTTTGTGGCAAAAGCTTTTAAGCTTGTCTATGCTACTTTTGATCATTTTTTGAGATTGTTGGATGACTTTCTTGTCATTTCCATATCGACTCGGATCTAAATAAGGAGTATTTAGTCGACATAAGAGATAAATTTTTAAGCTATTCTCTTGATCTAAAACCTCTTTTTTATCTCTCTCCTGTGTTAGGATGAGCGAGGCTAGTAATAGCTGTACTTGCTCATCGAGATCTGCTTTCTTAAAAGCACTCTCTTCAAAAGCTTTTTCTCCTGATAAAACGTCCTTTTCTTTTTGAGTCAAATAAGTATTCACTAATTCTCTGAGCTCGGGATATAATTGGTTCAATTTGCTCTCTGTCCATCTCTTTTCCAATTCAATAGATAGTTTTTTTAAAGCATGTTCATCACACGTTAGCCAGTCTTTCGATGTAAAAAAATCCTCTAAAGTTTTGTTAAAAAGATTTGCAGGCATGTTTCTTTCCAGAACTTGCTGCTTTAATTCGGATAAGTTTTGTATAAATTCTGGAAAAATCTTTTTGCTAAAATCTTCATCTTGCATTTTTATTTTTCCTTCTTGATTAAGCAAATATCTCATCAGAGGAATCATAAAAAAGGATGGTTCAGCTTGTAGAGGTTGTACAAGATCAGCTAATTGTTCAAGATAGGCAAGCTTTGCAGGAAGCTGTGGGATGGAATCAAATCGTATTTTTTTTAATTCTTCCTGATAAATCTCAGTGCAAAATAGGGCTTCGAAGCGATTCTTTAAACTAAATATCTTGCTTAAATGAGGCTTAATGGATTCTAAGGTTAATTTCACCTGTTGTAATTGGGTGACCATTTCTTCGGAAAAAGGCACCTGACTCACATGACTATCTAGAATAAGCTTCAGTTCAGTACTGAGATTAAAAGCTCCAAGTTGTTCAACAGATCTATTAATAGATAAGAGTGCAGTTTTTATTGCGGAGGGTAAAGCAAGTTGTTGGCTTTTATAGAAACGTTTTAAGTGGAGAGCGAGATTGGGACCATAATATTTTTGCCATAAAGAAAAATCTGTTTCTAATTGTTGTTGTTCACAATTACCTTTAAACTCTTCGAGTGGCGTTATAAGGTCATTCTTATTTTTTGAATGATTTATTAAATTTTGTTTCAGCTGATTAACTTTATCAAGAGGGACTCCTAATTGAAGATAATGAGAGATTGTCTCGTCAATGAGGAGGAAAGGCATAACACAGTCCTTTTCTCTATGGATTAAAAAATTTGGTTGGTGGTTTTTTAATTGAGTATAAGCAGTTTGAAATGCTGCAAAATTGCTTAAGTTTTTATTAGAGAAAGAAATTTTTAATAAATTTCCAAATAGATTTT
Source organism: uncultured Parachlamydiaceae bacterium (assembly GCA_963838645.1). Classification (GTDB taxonomy): domain Bacteria; phylum Chlamydiota; class Chlamydiia; order Chlamydiales; family Parachlamydiaceae; genus CAWIRV01. The sequence continues at coordinate 148,094 of CAWIRV010000017.1, forward strand.
TTTCTTTACTCTGTTCAAAAGCTCTCTTTATCTTTAAAAGTCCTTTAAAGATAGGCTGAGCCTCAGGTTGCTGAAAGAAAGTGGCAAATATTGGACCAAAGTGTTGGTCAAGCTGTTCTAATCGCTCTTCTGATTTAATCTGATTCAATTTTTGCTTGATTTCATCAATTGTATGACAAGAGGATAGAATGGCATGATTAGACAAGCTAGGATACTCTTCTAAGAGATTGCAAATCTCATTGAGATCAGAGATAACGCTAGGTTGAGAAGCTTGTTCTAATGTAAGTACTCGAATGAGACTTTTCTTGATCAAAGTCTCTTCTTGTAAAAGTCTCTGTAAATTTTCTTTGGCATTATCAGTCAACTCTGCTGATTGTGTAATATGTTTTGTCAGAAGAAATAATTTTTTAGCTGTTTCTTCACATTTTTCTAATTCTAAAGGCAGATTCAGGTAAATGTCTAAGCAAGTCTCAAAGTCTTTAATTTGTTGAGGGTTAATATCGAGTAATTTTGTCTGAGTTTGTTGCAAAATAAAGGAAAGTAAATTAGAGAAAGCTAAAGTCGTTTTATTTTGCCAAATATCATCCAGTTGTTTAATGATTTTTGCTTTGTCAGTCCCTTGGCTAAGGTTAGAAAAGGGATTAATATTCTGTAAATTTACTTCTAGACCTTCTGTTTCATTGATAAGAGAGGATAGCCAATGATTAGCTGAAAGGTTTTTTAATTCTTCTACAATTTGGTAAAAACGATGTAAGCAACTGATTTCTTCTACTAATTGTCCATTTCTATCTAATAAAATTTCTTTTGGATCGATTCGCGCTTTAAAATAGGTAGACTCATCCTTACTCCACTTTATTGTCTCTTTTATTTGCTTTAAGACTTTAGAGTTCAAATCTTTAAGGAGTAGAAGTGTTTTGTCAGCAAAATAATTTTCCTTTCTTGAAATAGCTTCTTGCCTACTATATCTAATCGTATTCCATATTTCTTGGATAAGGACGATAACTTTCTCTTTTCGATTTGATAACTCTTTCCCATAGTGAATCAGTTGTGCCTGATTAAGCTGTCCTGCTATTTGACGAATGCTTTCTTCTACTTGATGAACCTTTTGACTATTTACTCTAAATGACATTTTTTCCTTAAAAATAAATAAGTTGTTTCTCATCTATGATGAGTAATAAATCGATTAAATAATAATAGCATGATATTTATATAATTACAATAGATATAAAATTAGGTTTTTTGTTAAATAAATTATTATTATTTTACAAAAAAATAATCAATTTACTTGTTTATACACATCGAACTCACATTATAAATCACCAATAGGGTATTCTTGAGTTAATCTATCTGGAGGTCACCTCAGTTGAATGTATGATTACAATGACAAATCTCTCTATGCGTTTTGGTGATCAAATTCTTTTTAAGAATATCAACCTTCAGCTTAATCCAGGTCAGCATTATGGTTTAGTGGGAGCCAATGGATGTGGTAAGTCTACTTTTATAAAAATTTTATATGGCGATATCACACCGGAGACAGGAACATTCAAGATTTCTAGCCGCTCATCAGTAGGATTTTTGAAACAAGATCATTATCTTTATGAAAATGAAACTATACTTGATATTGTTTTGAGAGGGAAAAATCAGTTATGGCAGGCATTAGAAAAGAAAAAATCATTATTGAAATGTCCCTCATTTACAGAGCAAGATGGCGAACTTTTGACACAATTAGAAAGACTTATTGCTGAACAAGAGGGTTATGCAGCGGCTAGTGAGGCTGCTAAATTATTAGAAGGTCTTGGCATTCGAGAGGAGTGGCATTTGAAGCCTTTACATCTGTTATCAGGTGGTTATAAATTACGTGTCTTATTAGCTCAAGTTTTTTTTAGCAAACCGGATATCCTCATTTTAGACGAACCGACAAACCATCTTGATCTTTTCTCAATTAAATGGTTAGAGGAGTATCTATCTGATTTTAGGGGAACCATATTGATCAGCTCCCATGATCGACATTTTCTTAATGGCGTTTGCACGCACATCATGGATATCGATTATGGAACAATTAAAATTTATGGGGGTCATTATGAGGCTTTTCTCTTATTAAAGAGACAAGAGCGAGAGCAAAAGGAGTCTCTTCTTCTGAAGAAGGATAAACGACGAGCAGAAATTCAAGGTTTCATTGATCGTTTTAAAGCCAAGGCAAGCAAGGCCCGTCAAGCTCAATCGAAGGCTCGTTTTGTTGAGCAGCTTTCTGAAGAAATTGGCATGCTTGATTTAACACCGAGCTCACGACTTTATCCTACCTTCCGTTTTGTCCCGTTCCGTTCCTCAGGATCTACCCCTCTTGTTGTTAAAGATATTGCTAAATCCTATGGAGTTAAAAAAGTTCTTGATCATATTGCCTTTGAGATGGAGAGAGGAGATCGTTTAGCCGTGATAGGGCCGAATGGAATTGGTAAATCAACATTGTTAGAAATTTTAACAGGTCATGTGTCCGCAGATGCAGGATCTTTTACATGGGGCTTTGCAACACGTGTGGCTTATTTCCCTCAAGATCATAAGCGAGAGGTCAAAGGGCAAGTAAGCTTATTGGAATGGTTAAGTCACTTTGATCGAGAAATGAATCAAGAGCAAGTGAGAGATCTTTTAGGCCTTGTTCTCTTTTCTGGAAATAAAGTGAACCAATCAGTCGAATCTCTTAGTGGAGGGGAGACTGCACGTCTCTTATTAGCAAAAATGATGATGTGCCAACCGAATGTTTTAATCTTTGATGAGCCTACAAACCATTTAGATATGGAAGCAATTGAGGAGTTAATTCAAGTTTTACAAAAGTTTGAAGGGACTATTCTATTCGTCAGTCATCACCGTTATTTTGTTTCTCAGATTGCCAATCGTATCCTAGAAATGACAAGTGATGGAGTGAGAGATTTTAAATGTACCTATGCTGAGTACATTGAAAAGCAAGAAACCGATCACTTATCTACTCATATTGTCCTTAAACAACGTTATTCTCAAGAAATACGAAAAGAGGAGAGGTTAGAGAGGACTGCTGCTTCTTATTTAGATCAGAAGCGATATCGCAATCAAAAAGGCCAACTCAAAAAGCAAGTGGCTCAAATGGAAGAGGAATGTGAGCAATTAGAAAAAAAATTGAAAGAAATAGATGCATTAATGACATCTCAAGGATTTTATCAAATCACCTCATGGGATAAGCAGCAAACTCTGCTTATTCAAAAACAGGATTTAGAAGAATCTTTAATGGTTGCCATGAGAAAATGGGAAATGGCAAGCTTAGAGCTTCAACAGAATGAGAAAGGAGATTAAAAGAAAGGAGGTCTTTTGGAGCCGCATTCACGCATTTTTGTTGTTGTTGGTGGAGGTGCTGCCGGATTTTTTGGTGCTATTACGTGTGCTCATTTTCATCCTCATTCCTGTATTATTTTACTAGAGAAGTCACGTCGACTTCTGACAAAAGTCCGCATTTCAGGTGGAGGACGGTGTAATGTCACTCATGCTTGTTTTGATCCTGCTAGATTGATTCATTATTATCCCAGGGGAGGAAAAGAACTTAGAGGGCCTTTTATCCGCTTTCAGCCAAGAGATACGATCCAATGGTTTGAGAGTCGAGGGGTTCAGCTTAAAACGGAAGAGGATGGAAGGATGTTTCCGATGACAGATGATTCTGAAACGATTGTGACTTGTCTTCAACGAGAAGCGCAGCAAAATGGAATAGAAATAAGGATTGAATGTGGTGTAAAAGAGATTCAGCGGACCGAAACTCAATTCATCTTACAGTTAACGACAGGGGAAATGTTAATTTGTGATCGTCTGCTAATGGCGACAGGGAGTACTTCTCATATCTATCCTCTTTTAGAGAAACTAGGTCATACGATCGTTCCAGCTGTTCCCTCCTTGTTTACATTTAACATTCCTCAATCACCTTTACAAGATTTAGCAGGGATTTCTATTCCTAGTGTTCAAGTTAGGATCGATGGAACAGCGCTTGAACAAACAGGACCCCTTTTGATCACTCACTGGGGTTTTAGTGGTCCAGCCATTTTAAAGCTTTCGGCATGGGGAGCACGTGAATTATATGTTAGGGATTATCAGGCCACTCTCTTCATTAATTGGGTGCCAATGTATACCGAAGATGTGTTGCGTCAAAAATTATTAGAAGCAAAATCTGAATATGCAGCGCGTCAAATAGGATCAGAGTCTCCTATCGCCTTGCCTAAGCAGCTTTGGAAGAGGTTGGTTCATCTTTCTACGATTAATCCCGAGCAACGGTGGTCCACTCTTTCAAACAAGCAATTGAATATATTGATCAGTCATTTAAGAAATGGATCTTTTGAGATCCAAGGTAAGACGACCTATAAGCAAGAGTTTGTCACCTCTGGAGGGGTGAGTTTGAATGAAGTAAATTTTAAGACGATGGAAAGTCGTGTATGTTCCGGACTTTATTTTGCTGGAGAAGTTTTAGATATTGATGGTGTTACAGGAGGATTTAACTTTCAAAATGCATGGACGACAGCGTGGATTGCTGGTCAATCAATGTGAGAAAATTTCAAACAAATTCGAAAGAATCCAGAAAAGAGGTTCCAAGAGAAGTCTATTGATGATTAATAATGTTATAATTAGGATGACTGACGAGCATTTAACCATAGGGCTTTGGCTCAGTCGAAATATCGCTATTTTTGCGTAAGGTGAGTTATTTAAAAGCAAAAAGGGCTATTTAAATGTTATCTCAATCCAAACTTACTCAACAGAGCAGGCTGACTCCGCACCCACCGGGGTCATTCAGAGAATTATGGAAGATTTCTTTTCCCCTAGTTATTTCACTCATGTCAGCTAGTTTTATGCTTTTCTTAGACCGTTTATTTTTAGCTCATTATTCAATCGATGCTCTAAATGCTTCTGTCAATGCGGGCATGCTCTCTCAGCTTTTGCTACTTTGGTGTATGTCGACCGTTAGTATTGCTGAAGTCTTTGTTGGTCAATATAATGGTGCAGGGAAAATAAGCAAGTTGGGCGAGCCAGTCTGGCAGATGGTGTGGCTATCTATTGGAACGGTCTTTTTATTTATCCCTTTGGGGCTATTTGCTGGACCTTATCTTTTCTATCAAAATTCCTATGCGGATCTTGAAGTTCAGTATTTTAAGTGGTTAATGTATTTTGGGCCTGTGACAGTTATTTCTGGAGCATTTTCTGCCTTTTATATTGGAAGGGGAAGGGTGCAATTTGTCGCTTGTGTGATTGTCTTAGCCAATGTCTTGAATATTGCTTTAGACGTTTTTCTGATTTTTGGTGTTGAGTCAGTCATTCCAGCTTTAGGTATTTCAGGAGCTGCAATGGCAACAGGCGTTTCCCAATCTTTTCAGTCCTTTATCCTTTTTATCGCGTTTTTTCAACCTCATAATCGCAAACTTCATGGGACAGGTTGTTGGAAATTTAATAAAAGGATATTTGGAAGCTGTTTGAAAATTGGGGTTCCCAATTCTATTGCACAATCCTTAGAGCTTTTGGCTTGGATCTTGATTTTTAATATGATGAGCCTATTAGGTTCTGATTATATAACAGTCGTGGCTATTGCTCAAAGTATCCTTTTGCTCTGTACCTTTATGACCGATGGAGTATCCAGGGGAGCAACAACTATTGCTTCTAATCTTATCGGTGCTCGTCAACAAGATCTTGTATGGAAACTTTTGACTTCAGGAATTAAATTTTATTTATTAATATTTTTATTATTGGGTGGAATTTTAGCTCTCAATCCTGATTCTCTAATCGATTGGTTTATCACAGAAGATATGATTTTAAACTCTGCGATCAGAACTACGTTGCATTTTGCTTGTTTTTGGGTCTGGCTGTTTTTTCTGTTTGATGGACTTAGCTGGTTTATAGTTGGTTTATTGACCGCTGCTGGGGATACTCAGTTTGTGATGAAAGTCAGTGGAGGAGGACCTTGGCTTTTAGCTCTCCTTCCGATTTACATTGTGGTTGTGCGTTGGGGGGCTTCTGCTGATGCGACATGGATGCTTGTTACTCTTTATGCCATGATCTCTTGCTCCCTCTATATTTGGCGCTTTAGAAGTGAAAAATGGAAGGAACTTATCCCGGTTCCAATCTATACTCATTCCAGTTGAAAGCTGCAATTTCGGCTGTGCCAAAGCCTCGGGCTTCAACGATCAAAAATGGGTTAATATGAGTATATGGACCCATTTTTGATCGTTGAATCGCGAGAACTTTCGCATTGCCCAAATTGCAGCTTTCAACTGGAATGAGTATATACTCATTCCAGTTGAAAGCTGGAATTTCGGCTGCGCCAAAGCCTCGGGCTTCAACGATCAAAGATGAGCCTATATACTTATATAGGCTCATCTTTGATCGTTGAATCGCGAGAACTTTCGCATTGCCCAAATTGCAGCTTTCAACTGGAATGAGTATATATATGAAGTATTAACGCGCTCTAATTTGATTCATCCGAGAGAGCAAAGATACTAATACAAGGATAGATAGAAGCGTTATAATGCCTGCAGGCATGCTTTGATAGGTCATTAGAAACCGATAACCAAAAAAAGCTAATAAGAATGCAGCCATACAAGCAGCCGTTATGTATGCGACTAAACTACCTTTCCAAATAGCATAACCACATCCAAAAAGAATGAAGGAGAAAAGACCTGCAGAAATAATAGAGGCTACACTCCCTGCTTTAATAAATCCTATCATACCACCAACCAACAGAATAGTAGCATAAACCCAAATGATATAAGACTGCTTTTTCATAAGATCTTCCTTATTTACGTCTTTTCCACAAAATTTAGAGCTAAAACTCAGGTTATTATTGAGCAAAAGAGGTATAAAAAATTTAAGAATAAAAGATTTAACACAGAAAGTTTAAGATTTCAACAAAAATGATTCAGAAAGGACAATATAACTAGACAAGCTGCCGAGAGATATGGTAAAGTGCTTTTTTCATTTTTAGGGATATTCTAATGACAACAGAACGTCAATTTTATGTTCCATCAAATGGTCCTCCTCAGGGAGTTGCGCCTAATCCTCAAATCTTTGCCATTATGGGTAAGGAAAATATCTATAAAATGATCGAAGATTTCTATTTGGAGTTAGCAAAGTCTGAAATTCGACATTTATTTCCGGCAAACATACTTGAAGCTTCACATCGCTCTGCTGCGTTTTTTGTTTTTATTTTGGGAGGACCTCCTTTATATCAGTTGCAATTTGGTTCTCCTATGATGCGTAAAAGGCATCTTTCTTTCTCAATTAATGAGCAGGCACGACAAGTATGGCTGGCTTGTTTTGAGACTATTTTTCAAGATGCTGATCAAAAATATGATTTTCCAATGGAACATAAAGAAAGCTTTTGGTGTTTTCTTGAGCAATTCTCTGCTTGGATGGTCAATACGAAGTAAAGTTATGCCCTTATTTATGATATTAATGATGAAGTTGCTTCCCCTGTATCTAAATATCTTGCTCGGCTACATTGCAGGTAAAAATTTAGGGGCTAATCGAGATACCATTGCCAAAATCATGTTCTATTTGATTAATCCTCTTATCATTTTCAATGGGATTCTTTATACACAGATTAATGCCAGTATTTTGAGTTTGCCTTTTCTAACTTTCACGGTGGCTTCTTTGCTTTGCTTGATTTTTTACTACTTCTCTCGTCGAATTTGGACAGATTCTTCTAAAAATATTATGGCATTTAGTGCAGGATCGGGTAATACAGGTTATTTTGGCATTCCTTTAGCGATGTTAATTTTTAATTCACAAATAGAAGGGATCTACATTATGGCTCTTATAGGGATTACCCTATATGAAAATTCTATAGGATATTATATCAGTGCGAAGGGGACCTATACCCCTTCGCAATGCGTTTCCAAGCTCTTAAAGTTGCCCTCTATTTATGCTCTTTTATTTGGTTTAATACTTAATCTCTTTCATATCCCTATGCCTGAAGTTTACAAGGATTTTATTGGACATATCAAAGGCGTTTATATTGTCTTAGGCATGATGATTATTGGGTTAGGATTGGCCGGATTGAATAATTTTAAACTGGATATTAAATTCATTGGGATGACTTTTTTAGCTAAATTTTTAATTTGGCCTCTCTTTATTTTGTTAATTATCGGGATAGACTCTCAATTTTTAGGTCTTTATAACTCTTTGATTCATAACGCATTAATCTTACTCTCTATTGTCCCATTAGCTGTAAATACTGTTGTTATGGCTTCTTTAATGAATTGTCATCCAGAAAAGGCTGCTGCGACGGTCTTATTAAGCACACTTTTTGCCCTCCTTTATGTTCCTCTCATGACAAGCTTGTTTATACACAAGTAAATTGAAAAATTGACTTGTATATACTCCTTCCAGTTGAAAGCTGCAATTTGGGCAACGCAAAAGCTCTCGCGATTCAACGATCAAAGATGAGCCCATATGAGTCATATGGGCTCATCTTTGATCGTTGAAGCCCGAGGCTTTGGCGCAGCCGAAATTACAGCTTTCAACTGGAAGGAGTATATATACTCATTCCAAAACCTCTTTAAATATGTTAATATTTAATTGAAATTTTTTACTTTTCTATATAAGTTGAAGTTTAGTGGTGATTAGAATGTTGGTAAGGAAACCCAGTTTTTCAAGTCATTGAGTATATACTCTTTCCAGCTTTCAGCTGGAAGGAGTATAGATACACTCATCCTGGGATGAGTGTATACTTCATGAAAATTAAAAGGAGGTCTTCATGTCAGAACATTACCAAAATAGTTCTTGCAGCAGTCATCAAAAAGCGTGCTCTTGTTGTTCCTGTTGTTCACATTGCCAACAATGTCAAGAGTGTCAGATGTATCATCAAGATACTTGCAGTTGCTGTGGTTGTCAGATACAAGAGTGTTCTTCTTGTAGTGCACAGCGTCATGGTGGATCTTGGAATAAAGCTGATAAATTACTCGCCCTTGCCGATGCAGCTTGGTTAGAAGTTTTAAAAGAGGAAATTAAAAATCGTATCCGCTCAGGCGACACAAAAATTGGTCAAATCGCTGATATTATAGCCGATGTGAACCGTAACCGCTGGCATGCAAAAATGGCTGAGAAGCAAAATTGCGATGAATTTGAGAAAAGAATGAAAGATCTATTAGATCAACAAGTTTCTGGTCAAAGTCAGGGTAGTAAGCAGCAAGGAGGAAATGGTAATCAAGGAACACGCCAAAGTTCTCAAGGGTATCAAGGTTCCCAGCAAGAACAAGGATCCACTTGGCAACATGAAAATCAAACAAAGAGTGGGCAGCAAGGTAACCAAGGCCGAGGATACGGTCAAAGTTAAAGATTTCAACAGGTTATTTCCGTACAGCAGAGTATTTTGTATACTCATTTCATTGAATCTTGTAGTTTTTCTGAACCCATTAGGTTAGCTTATCTTACTACCGACTCAGTCCTTGTAGATAGTAATCTGGCTATCTACTCTATTCTGAATCGATATATACTCCTTCCAGTTGAAAGCTGGAAGGAGTATATACTCATAACCTGAGAGTCAAGGAAATAAACCTAAAACTCAGGTTAGTAGCTAAGAAAATCTGTCATTTCAAAAATACTTAGAGAAATTTTATGTAGACTTGAATAGACTTCTTGCGAAACCTCTGTAAGGAGTAGATAAGAGGTTAAATTGAGGAAGCAAGTATGCATAAAGAAAACACATTCAACGAGCAAATGATTCAATTGGCTGGAGAGATGAAACTCCCTCCTTCACCTGTTCAAGCGGTGATTCAGTTATTAGAGGCGGGAAATACAATCCCGTTTATTGCTCGTTATCGTAAAGAAGTAACGGGAAACCTGGATGAAGTGCAGATTAGAGCAATTCAAGAAAGATATACTTATTTATTAGAGTTAGAGAAGCGGCGGCAAACAATTTTGCTTTCTATTGAGAATCAAAGTAAACTTACAGATTCTCTAAAAGAGCAACTTTTTGCCTGTTCGACTAAGGCTGCTTTAGAAGATCTTTACTTACCTTATAAACCTAAGCGACGCACAAAAGCTGCTATTGCGCGTGAAAAAGGACTTACTCCTTTGGCTGATCTCATTTTAGCTCAACCTCTAACTGAAAATCCACAAACAGCAGCTCAGCTTTATATCCACTTAGATCGAGGAGTCATGAATGTTGAAGCTGCATTATCAGGTGCTTGTGATATTGTAGCAGAAAAAATCGCTGAAAATGTAGAAATACGAGTTTATATACGCGAGACTTTCTTTTCAGAAGGGGTGATTATTTCAAAAGGGCAACTCAATAAAGTGTCTGGTCCTACGAAATTTGAACAATACTATGATTTTAAAGAAAAAATTAAAATGATTCCTTCTCATCGCTATTTAGCTATTTGCAGAGGAGAAAGAGAAGGTGTTTTGAACCTCTATATTGAAATCGAAGCTGAGCCTGTTCTTCAATGGATCTATCGATTGATGAAGTTAAACTCTCATTCCCTTTTTAAAGATTATCTTATGCAAGCTATTCAGGATGCTTATCATCGCCTTTTATTGCCTAGTATAGAGACAGAGGTACGGCTGGATCTTAAAGTGTCTTCAGATTGTGCTGCTGTGAGTGTCTTTGCTGATAATCTACGACATCTACTTCTTGCCGCTCCTTTAGGAGCTCGCTCTATTATTGGAATTGATCCAGGTTTACGCACAGGTTGCAAGTGTGTAGCTGTTGATCAAACAGGCAAATATCTAGAGACGATAACGATTTATCCTTTTCAAGGAGAAAAATCTCTTTTGCAAGCCTCTCAAGCTCTTTTACAATTTGCCGATACATTTAATCCTTATGCCATTGCAGTTGGTAATGGAACAGCAGGTCGTGAAACTGAAGCCTTTGTGCGTAAGCTATTCAACACGCATCATAAGAAGATTTTGATTATCCAGGTCAATGAAGCTGGTGCAAGTATTTATAGTGCCTCTGATATAGCAAGAGAAGAGTTTCCAAATTTAGATGTAACTATTAGAGGTGCTATTTCTATTGCTCGCCGTTTACAAGACCCTTTGGCAGAGCTTGTGAAAATTGATCCCAAATCTATTGGAGTAGGGCAGTATCAACATGATATTCATCAACCTTTACTTCAAAGGCAATTAAATCAAGTTGTAGAAAGCTGTGTCAATCAGGTTGGAGTAGATTTGAATACTGCAAGCATTTCTTTGCTCTCTTATGTTGCAGGCATTGGCCTATCCTTAGCTCAAAAAATTGTCAAATACCGAAACAGGAAAGGCGCTTTTACTAGCAGAAAACAGTTACGAGAAATACCAGGCTTTGGCTCAAAAACTTTTGAGCAAGCAGCAGGATTTTTAAGAATTAAAGACGGAGAAAATCCTTTAGATGCTTCTGCTGTCCATCCTGAACGATATGAATTAGTTGAGCAAATAGCTAGAGATATAGGAATTCCTTTAATCCAGCTTATGCATAATTCAGATCTTATTGCGCGTATTAAAATTAAGAATTATATCAGTGAATCGATAGGAGAACTAAGTTTAGAAGATATTTTAGTAGAGCTTAATAAGCCAGGAAGAGATCCTCGAGCGATTTTTGAGCCACCCAACTTTCGCGATGCTATCCTTTCCATTCAAGATTTGAAACCAGGGATGAGACTTGAGGGGGTAGTGACTAATGTTACAGATTTTGGGGCATTTGTAGATATTGGTGTTCATCAAGATGGTCTTATCCATCTATCTGAGTTATCGAATCGTTTTATTAAACATCCAAGCGAAGCTGTTAATACAGGGGATAAGATAAAGGTAGAGGTTTTACAAGTAGATGTGGAAAGAAAACGGATTTCTTTGACAGCACGATCAGGAATAAATCAAAGGCTGCTAAAATCGCAAAAACAGCAGAGCTCTAGTGCTCTGTCTCATTAGTTTTCATTCAAATCCTTTTACTATAATAGACCTCTTTCGAAATTTGCTTTGTTTGAAAAAATGAATTGTTTTTGAGCAGATTGATTGCCAAATTTTGAAAGCATATGTGCACATATGGTTAAAAAATTTGGCAATCAAGATGCCGAAAAGAATCATTTTAGCAAACAAATGAAATTTCGAAAGAGGTCTAATGTAAAGGATATCAAAGGAGAAGTCAGTAAAAACGTTACCATTGAGTAAAATATCAGGCTTGATCGATTAAAAAAATATTGATACAAAAAAGGGATGATTTCTTGATGTAAAAAAAATGAGAGGTTTATGCGGTATGAAGATGTGGGTTAAACGGGGAACAAAAGTTTTATTGATGTTTATGTGTTGTCATTTCACTTTAGAAGCAGGTGCAATAGGATGGCAAAGTCAAGAAAAGATGGTAGCTGACCTGGATTTTATGAAACATGTTTTAGAAGTTGGATATGCTCCAAGAATATGGAAAGAAAATCATTCAAAATGGAATTTAAATGAGGCTCTGATTAATTCTAAAGCGTCCATTTTGAGCCACGATAAAATAACATTAAAACAATTTCAACAAATTGTGAGAGATTTTTTAGGATCAGTACAAGATTACCATGTTGGTGTTATTTTTTTCTCAACTGAATCGGCTACACTGCCTTTTACTATTAAAGGCGCCAACGGAAGGTATTTCATCCAATCTATTGATATGCAACGTTTATCACCAGACGTTTACCCTATTGAAGTGGGTGATGAAGTGATTGAATTTAATGGACGTCCCGTGCTTGAAGTCATTGCAGAGTTAAAGTCTTTGGGAGGGCGTCATGCTAATCCTTTAACTGATCAATCTCTAGCTGAAATGACGTTAACATATCGTAATGGATCGCTAGGTGATCATGTACCTAAGGGACCCATTAACGTGAAAATAAAATCGACCTCTGATGGACGTCTTCAGTCCTATCAATTGATGTGGAACTACCAACATGAGCGCATTAAAAATTGGCCAGAGATGAGCTGGATAAATGAGGGGATGGAGGCTTTCATGGGTCCTACCCAAAACAAGGGAATTATTCAACAAAAGAAAGTGTTTTTTAATCCTATAGCGAAGCTTCATTCTCATCCTCTTTGTGGGAGCAAAGGAAAGATGAGTTCATCTAAGAGTTTTGTTCCACCCCTTGGTCCCATTATAGAGACTATTGCAGAAGATACCTTTTATGCCTATATTTATCGAAATGAACAGGGCAAGAATGTTGGCTATGTGCGCATACCTCATTATATCTTAAACAAGGAATCGGATTTTGAGCAGTTTGAAAATATTATTAACATGATGCAAAATACGACAGAAGCTTTAGTGATCGATCAAGTGGATAATGTAGGAGGCTACGTGCTGTCCCTTTATGCTTTAGCCTCTATGTTGACTGATTATCCTCTCGAAACTCCCAAGCATCGTTTAATGATTAATCAACATGAAGTATTTGAAGCTTTTGCCATGTTAGATATCTTGAATCTTATTCAATCTGATGAAGATGCTAAGCTTCGCATCCATTCTCCCGCCTGTCCTAAGACTTACCAGCAAGCTTTATTTTTAAAAGAGTTCTTTCGATTTATTATTGATGAATGGAATGCGGGCCGAGTATTAACGAATCCTATTCATATTGAAGGAGTTGATCAAATTAATCCTCATCCACGCTGTCGCTATACGAAGCCCATTTTAGTGTTGATTAATGAGCTAGATTTTTCAGCAGGCGACTTTTTTGCCGCAATTATGAAAGATAATAAAAGAGCTAAACTTTTTGGAACGCGAACAGCTGGAGCAGGAGGGTATGTCAGGGTAGTTGAGTTTCCTAATTCCAATGGAATTAGACTTTTTACTTATACGGCCTCTATCGCAGAAAGGGCGAATAAACAACCTATTGAAGGGATCGGTGTTACACCTGATATTGTTTATAAAGTGACAGAAGAAGATCTTCAATATGGTTATCAATCTTATATTTCGGCCGTCAATCAAGTGATCTGTGATTCATTATCTAGTATCCCTGTTCTATCTAAGCCCTAACTTGGGCTTTTCCTTAAGGTACAGCATGCACGATAGAAGAAATGAGAGGGCAATATACTCATTCCAGTTGAAAGCTGGAATTTCGGCTGCACCAAAGCCTCGGGCTTTCCCGTTGCCCAAAAGCCAATTTTTCAACCTACTTGTGTATAGCTCGCACTTAAAATAAAATTTAGATAAAATATAAAGGTGCAAAGAAAATCTCCTCAACATTGTTATTTTTTGAAGAGAAATATGGAATTTTTTGTCTTTAAAGATCTCTTGGTTATTTTTATTTTATCTATCATCGTTCTTTTGATTGGCCACCGTTTGCATATCCCTCCTGTTGTAGGATTTCTCTTAACAGGAGTCTTATCAGGTCCTCATGGCTTAGGCTTGGTCGGAGAGACCCATGATGTTGAAATGCTAGCTCAAATTGGGATTATCCTCCTTTTGTTTGGGATTGGCATGGAATTTTCTATTAAAAAATTATTTCAGATTAAGCGCTTATTCTTACTGGGCGGCACTTTACAAGTAGGGCTTACTGTTTTATTGGGTTGGCTAATTGGATACTTACTTGGACGTCCCTGGCAAGAATCTATTTTTTTAGGCTGCTTATTATCAATGAGTAGTACAGCAATTGTGTTAGGGTTTTTAGAGCAAAAGGGGGAAACGTCTAGTCCGCATGGGCGGGTTTCTATTTCTATTCTCATCTTTCAAGATATGATTGCTATTCCCATAATCTTGCTAATCCCACTCTTACAAGTTGGTCAGACAGATGAATTTACTTCTATTAATCCTTCAATCTTATGGTCATTAGTAAAAGGAATCATTATTTTAATTGGGGTTTTCTTCTGTGCAGAGAGGATTGTACCACGCTTACTCCTTCTCGTTGCACGGACTCGCAATAAAGAGCTTTTTCTACTTAGTGTTTTTTCTTTATGTTTCGGCGTGGCTTGGCTTACATCAAGCTTAGGCTTGTCTTTAACCATAGGGGCTTTCTTAGCAGGCCTTATTGTCTCTGAATCTGAATATAGTAATGAAGCAATTGGCAATATTTTTTTATTTCAAGCTCTTTTTATTAGCTTTTTCTTTATTTCGGTCGGCATGCTGTTAGATATGGAATTTGTTTTCCAAAAGCCTTTCACCATTTTAGCCTTAGCCTTGGGTATTTTATTGTTGAAAATGTTGACTGGAGGGCTTTCAACTTTAATTTTGGGAATGCCTATACGGACAGCTGTCTTAGTTGGGATTGTTTTGAGTCAAATTGGAGAATTTTCCTTTGTTTTAGCTGAAGCAGGTATTCCCTTTGGCCTAGTATCCGACGAGCATTATCAACTGTTTTTAGCTGTCTCTTTATTAACAATGGCTTTAAATCCTATCTTCATGAATTTCTCTATACAAATTGCCAATCTTTTTGCCATGCTTCCTTTACCGCAAAGGCTTAAAACAGGCTTTCTCTTTTTTTTACAAGAGTCCAATCTAGAAAATCATACCATCATTATTGGCTTTGGTGTGAGTGGGAAAAATTTAGCTCTCTCCTCCAAGGCCGCCAATATTCCCTATGTTATTTTGGAGATGAATCCTGATATCATCAAGGAATCTAAACGCAAAGGGGAGCCAATTCATTTTGGTGATGCTGCACATCCCTTTATTTTAGAACAAGTTAACATCAAAAAAGCAAAGGCGATTGCTGTTTTGATTAATGATCCTATCGGAGCACGCCGTATTGTTAAGATTGCTCGTGAAGCTAATCCTTCTGTCTATATTATTGTGCGCACCCGTTATGTTCAAGATATTCCCTTAATGGTTAAACTAGGGGCCGATGAGATTATTCCTGATGAATTTGGGACATCTGTTGAAATTTTTTCACGGGTTTTAAAACAATATCATGTGCCCAATGATGAAATTGAACGATTTATTGGGGAGATCCGGGCTGATGGGTATGAGCTGCTTCGCAATCAAAACAAGAAACCTACCAAGCTCTCAGAGATCAAGATGAACTTATCCCATGTGGAAGTGAGTTCTTTTCGTGTTCATTCGACTTCCTCTTTGATAGGAAAGTCTCTTGCTGAATCTCAGTTGAGGCTATTATATGGGATGACTGTCTTGTTAATTAGAAGGGGATCCAAGGTCTTACCTAATCCAGCTCCGGACACACCTCTATTAGTTGATGATATTGTGGTAGTTGTAGGTGAACAAGTTCCTACTGAAAAGGCAAAAGATCTGTTTGGACAGCTGAAAACTTCTCCAAACCTGAGTTAGAAGAGTTATGTCGCAGTTCCCAAATCCTATCGTATTATCTGAGAAAGTTTATACGGCACGCCTTCAGCGAAATAAACAAATCATCCGTTCTGCTAAAATAGGGATAATCATTCGTTCGGCCATTATCATCTTTGAATTAGCTGGAGTTTTTTGGTTCGGCAGTTCTGCTTTATTTTTGGATGCCATTTCTAGCTTAATGGATGTCATTGCTAGCCTTTTTCTCATTTTCTGTATGAAATTAGCTCAGCGGCCACCCGATGCAGATCATCCTTTTGGACATGGCCGTTATGAACCTTTAGGCGGTCTGGGCTTAGGATTGCTTTTGACTGTAATGGGAGGAGTAATGGGTATTCAACAGGTCTTCGCGTCTATTCAGGATGAATCTGCTCAAGCAATCTACCCCTTGACTTGGATTTTTTCCTTTATTGCCATGATCTTACTTGAAATTTGCTATCGGTTAACCATGTATACCGCCAAAAAACAAAATAGCCCAGCCCTTGCTGTAGATGCTTTTCATTATCGAATTGATGGATTGACGAGTCTATTCGCAACGTTTGCTTTAGGATTAGCTGCCTATTTTTCTGATTGGAGTCATTTGATTGATCATATAGGAGCAATC
This sequence comes from uncultured Parachlamydiaceae bacterium, assembly GCA_963838645.1. Taxonomy (GTDB): domain Bacteria; phylum Chlamydiota; class Chlamydiia; order Chlamydiales; family Parachlamydiaceae; genus CAWIRV01. The sequence continues at coordinate 164,917 of CAWIRV010000017.1, forward strand.
ATTATGGCTATGTTTATGATTGTCATTGGATTATATGCTTGCAAGGATAATCTCAATCAATTGATGGACCGGATACCTGACGAATCATTTTTTACTAAAGTTCGCCAAGCAGCCTACCGGGTGCAAGGGGTAAAGGGGACAGAAAAGATTCGCATTCAATTGTATGGACCAGACGCCCATGTCGATATTGATATTGAAGTGGAACCTACACTTTCTGTAGACTTAGCTCATCGCATTAGCCAACAAGTAAGAGCAGAGATTCAAAAAGCTTGGCCATCTGTCCGCGATGTAACCGTACATATTGAGCCTTATTATGCGAATGATCACTAATCAGTCCAAGGAGGAATAATGGGAGTGTTACGATGGATTACTGGACTTCTAGATCGATTATTTGTGGTAGTAGGAGCATTTCTAGGCAGTCAAATACCTCAGTTTATTCAACAATATAGCCAACAATTAGCAGGTCATGTAGAAGAGTTAAATTATCTTTTAGAACAGCTACATCAAGTGGCTTCCTATTCGAATAAGACACTAGAACAATATATAAATAAATTTTTAAATAATTCGGATCCCGATTTTTTACATCAAGGGGAATTTATGCAAACAATGTTAAGCCGTTGGCAAGATTTATCAATAGCTTTACAAAGTCTATTAGAAAGTTCAATATGGACACGTCCTTATGCTTTTATAGCGCATTTCAACTATGAGATTGCTAAATCTGCTTTCTATTCTTTTCAACCAAGTATTAGTTTAACCCTTGAAGGTGTGTGTTATACAGGGGTGGGACTTCTAATAGGATACTTGAGTTATCGCATATTAACTCAATTTATCAAAATGGGATATACCAAAATAATATGGATTTTCAAACGATTATTTTATCTGAAGACTCATCTACCTACATAAACCAGTTCGGTTGGCAAATTTTTATAAACATATATACTGAGTATAGTTGAAAACTGGAAAAAACCAAAGATAAGAATTGATAAATTTGCTGAAAATGGTATACTTAATATCATTAAGCATAAATGAGATAAGATGAAACTCTCTCAAGAAATAAAGCAACAATTAGAAAGGCAAGCCAGGCATACAAAAGATAAGAGCGAATACACGCGCCTTTGTGTTATTTTAGCAAGAAGCGAGGGTATGTCTCCAGAATCAATTGCTCAAGCCCATCGCATTAGTGTCAGTAGCGTGTACCAATATCTAATGGATTATGAAAAAGAAAATAAGACGCAGCATGATCAAAGAGGAGGAAGTGAAAGCAAATTGAATGCAGAGCAAACTCAAGAGTTGCTTGATCATGTTCAGAAAAATACTTATCTAAAGGCTAAATACATCTGCAAATACGTTGAAGACAGATATGGGATTAAGTATTCAACCCCTGGAATGATTGCTTGGCTAAAAGAACATGACTTTGTTTACAAACAGCCTATCAAAGTTCCAGGCAAGCTAGACCCAGCCAAGCAAGAGGCATTCATTGAATACTATGAAAAGCTAAAGAAAAGCCTCCCAAATGATCATGAAATCTATTTTCTTGATGCAGTGCATCCTGAATTCCAGTCTCAATCAGTTTATGGGTGGATCAAAAAAGGAGAAGTGAAAACACTTCCGACAACAAGCAAGCAATATCGATTGCACTTTATAGGAGCAATAAGTGTTAAGAACATGCAGTTAATAGCTCAAGAGTACAAATCGGTAAATGCTGAAAGCATGATCGAGTTTTTAAAGCATCTAGAAGCTTATTCTTCAGCATCCAAAATTCATATCATTTCTGATAATGGTCGCGCGAATAAGAACAAAGCCATCGAAGCCTATCTACCAACATCGAAAATTGAAATACATTATCTTCCCCCTTATTCACCTAATTTAAATCCAATTGAAAGGCTCTGGAAGATAATGAGAGAGAAAAATACGTATAATAAGTGTCATGATAAATTTGAGAATTTTGGCAAAGCAATTCGTAAATTCTTTTTTGAAGACATTCCAAAGATAAAGGATGTTTTAGAAAAAAGAATTAACGATAAGTTTCAACGAATTACTTTAAATTCTATCATAATTGCTACTGCTTAAATTCCAGGATTCAGCTTTATTGAGTATATACTCATTCCAGCTTTCAACTGGAATGAGTATATAATCTCGCAAGCATTAAAGATCTGTCGTAGACATCTACACATTAATTTTTTGATTTCTAAATGTATAAAATATCAATTTAATTTTTTATAAACCTATATATAATAGACCTCTTTCGAAATTTGCTTTGTTTGAAAAAATGAATTGTTTTTGAGCAGATTGATTGCCAAATTTTGAAAGCATATGTGCATATATGGTTAAAAAATTTGGCAATCAAGATGCCGAAAAGAATCATTTTAGCAAACAAATGAAATTTCGAAAGAGGTCTAATATAAATTATGAATATTAATGAGTCGAATAAAGAAATCCTTGTCAATCAAATCATTTCCTCTATTACTCAGCATAAACAAGCTTTTTCTGCACGCTTAGAATCTCATTTGGAAAATATTGGAAAGATTGAACAAATACTAAGTGCAAGCCTCTCTAATTTCTCTAAATTATCTGTTCCAGAAATAAAACTAAGGAATGTCTTAAATGAGATATCCTTGTCAGTGGATGAGGAAAGCAAATTATTTAGAGAAGTCATTCAAATTTCTCAGCTAGGCTTAAAGTATATTAATAATTCTCTACAAATAGATTTGTCTGATAGTTCTTTGTTAACCCCTCTTTTACAAGATTTCTTTACAATAGATCCACATCAGCTTCGTTTAATTAAAGAGCTTATTAAAAAAGAATCTTGGATGCAACCCTTAGAGTTATTTCAAGATTACACTCTTAAAGAAATAATCCAGTATCGATGTTTGTATCTCTTAATCAACGATAAACAAGAAAAAAAAGAAGAAATCTGGAATATCTTTGAATTCTCTCATTACCTCTCTTGGATGACTGATAATTCACTGTTTAATCAAGCTATTAGTCACTTACTTCTAGATCATAAATGTCTATATATAAAAGATTTAAAGATTATTCGTCTATTAGTTGGTTGCAAATCAGCTTTAAATCGAACAATAGGTGATATTCTGACTTCAGAAGACAAGACTTCTATTAGATCTTTAATCCCCTCTTGTACTGTTGATTCTTCGACTAAGCAAGCATTGGAGAATGTAGGCGTTATCTTTAAATTCTATCAAAATCAAGCAGATGTTCTCATAAAAGATTATAAGAATTTGAAAAAGGCAATGGAAATTAACAAAGCTAACTTAAAAAATTTATTCATTCAAAAAGAAGAGAAAAAAAGGATTCACCATGTAGGTAAAACTCGTCTTTGCCTTAATAAAAACGATATCAAGCTGCAGGGGGAAGATGGAGTTAATCTATTTATTCACATTCTAGATCGTTTAGCCCGTTTCCATGAGATACGGTTTCTATCGTTAATAAGAGGATTTAATGATTTAATTCATAAAACTGCAGAAATAAAGGCATTAGGATTGGTAATAGATTCTTTCATTCAACAGATTGAACAGTATCAGACTTATTCAAATTCTAAAATAAGGGAGGCTTTTGACCTTCTTCAGACCTGGTTATTCGCCTTATTGTCGTTAGAGAATAGCTCTGAAGTTGAAGTTGGAGTCATATTATATACAAAAGTTTCTTGTCAGGGTTTGATCGAGAAGTTTAATTATTATCAAACTTTGAATCAATGCCTCTCTGTTGCCACTTGCCATTTGCAAGCATTAAGCTTCATTTGTAAAACCACAGACGATCAAAAAGGGGATTGGACTATTTCTATTGACTTGATTGATGATTTCAAATCGAATTCGATTCCTCCAAATAGTGCTCAGACTAAAGAAACAGACAAGAAAAGGAAGGGGAGAGCTGTTCATAAAAAGGCTACTATCCCTCAAGAGAGAGAGACTTCGCAGTCATCTGAGGAGGAAGTGGTCATCTTACCTCTTTCTATTCAGCCATCTATTCATCAGGATATTCAGCAGCTCCAACAGCAAGAATTAATCAATCGCCTGCAGGTCATCGGCCAACAGAAGAATTTAAATTCAGAAGATCTCTTAAGTGGTGTCTTTCTCCTAGGGCAGCTTTCTTCTTTATATGAAGAACAGATCAGACGTATGCAAAACTCATCTCGATCTCAGATAAAGTCTTCTTTAGATTCTTATGTTCGATTTCGCTTTGTTACTTCTCATCAAGAAATGCGAGATCATATTTTTATGGGAAATTGTGGTTTTGAAATGTTGATTCGGTCCCTTTTGGAAAATGATTTAATGGCTTTAGCAGGAATTATGCCGATGTTGATTTTAGATTGGGCTATTCAGCTTGAGCAGTACGAACTTGGTCAATATATTATTAAAAGTGACAAGATCTTCTACTCTCATAATTTGAAAGATTTAAGTCATCTGAGCGGGAGCTGGGATTTTTTACCTCTTTCTATCCAAAAACACTTAGAGCAGCATGATTATGGGCTTATTTGGTCGCGTTATCCTTTCGCCTCTCTACATAATCTATCTAATTCAAATCGTCCTATTCCTTTCGCCTTGCAACATCTTTTGTTTTCACAAAAGCTTGCACAAAAGATAGAAAAAGGAGAGGGAGGGATATTAGATGAGGCGACTGTTAAATCTCTTCAGGAACTTGTTCAATATGCCATGCAAGCGCAACGGGATTCTCAATCTGCATTAAAACATATGCTTAAAGATTGCCTCTCTCCTGAGGAATTCTCGTTTTTTCATCAAGCTTCTCGAGCGGCAGAACAATTCAGTCAAGCCATTGAGCATGTTTTGCTTGAAAAGGTTAAGGCTTTAACAGGAAAAAAGTATCAGAGATGTCAATTTGGTACTAAACAAGCTGATTCTCAGATTAATACACTTTTAAACATTTACCAAGAGAACCTTCAAGCCATTGAAAAAGCGCAAAGCTCTTATGCTCCTATGACAACTCTTCAGTTTGGCGATCATTTGCCCATTCTAGAAGATGTTAAAGGACATTTACTACGTCTACAAGTTGCTTTAAGGTTGGCCTCATCCTATTCTGAACCTCATTTAGTGGCTTGGCATTTTCGCAATGGGCTTAACGCTCAGTGGGTTTTTGAATTGCTTTATATGAGCCAATGTCTTTTTCATCATATCGGGTTTATCCAAACGCATGATTTTGCTATTTTTCAAGATCTGCTTAATATTGAACATTTCCAATCTAAGTCCTATCCAGTTCCTAAAGATCTAAATGTAGGCATTGGTGTCCATTATCCTTATCTAGTCGGTAAGACTAAAGATTTACCTCTGATTCAGAAACTTCAGAACCTAACCCGCCACTCAAGGAATTCTACTGCAAAGATAGATGATTTAGAAGAGATTAAAAATCTATTTCAAAGGATAGCCATCTACATTCAAAAAGAGGTCGAAAAGAGTATACAAGCTTTAGAAGCTTCATGCAAAACTTAAGGAGAGAAGGGTTCTTCTCATTGGAATTCTTTTTGAACCTCCCTATCAAAGGAGTTCGAAAAAAAGTTTATTCTCATATTTCTTTTCTTTTAGATTTTTCAATAGGGATCCTATCAAATGGTTCTTCAGTGATAAAGGGTCGTCGCTTCGCAATAAAAATGAGATGGCTAATTCCTGCTTCATCCCAGAAAAATTGACGGAAATCTTCTTTAGGTAAATAAGCAATGACATCTGTACAGACAATGACCTCATACTTCTCTTCAAGAAGGGAACTTGTTGGCATGGCATCTTGCTTGGCTTGGATATGGGACATGTCATGCTTTTCTAAATGCTTAAGAGCATTTTGAGCAATATCTATAGCCTCAACTTGTGCTCCAGCATCTCTTAAACGACGAGAGAAGACTCTGGCTCCACAGCCAATATCAGCAACTAATTTATGTGCGGGATCGACATATTTTTTTATCAGTGCCCATGTTCTCTCCAAGCGCTCTCTTTGCAGGCAGTTGCGCAAAGGATTAAACTGTTCAGGATTGATCAACCAGAAACGCTCAAATTTGGCTTGCATTTCCTTTCGACGAGCTGAATGAGAAGGAAAGTTGACCTGTTTTAATATTTTCTTCTGTGGCAGGGTTAACTGTGATAATGTTAAGATGGTCTTTTGCCATAATCAGCCTGAATACGTATTCACTTACCTTGTCTGTATTAAATGAGGTATGAAATGGGAAAATTAAAGTTTAAAATTAAAAAGGAATAAAAACAACCATGTTAGATGAAAAGGCTTTGGCAAAGGAAATAGCTGAGCGTTTATCGATTGTATTGAACGCTTTCTTGTTTGCCCTCTTGGCAAATATAGTGGCTTGGTGGAAAGGTTTCTTTCAAAAACCTCTCTTCTCTTCTTCTCTTATCAAAGGAGAGAATGTTTTGAGTGGATTTGCCGCCTTTTTATTAGCCCAAGTCATTATTATGCCTATTCTGATTATTATCTCTTTTGCCTTCATTTATGGCCAAGACTTCAATATGACGACCTTGAATGAAGTCGCAAAAGGATGGCTCAACTTATTAACTCTATTGGGAGGCTTTTTAGGAGTTTCTATTGTTTTTTGGAATCTACGCCTTGATCAACGCAGAGAAATATGGGGTGATTACTCTAAATGGTATTATCATCTTTTTATGGGAATCTTGACATGGTTTATTAGCTTTCCTGTAGTCGTCATGATAAACCAATTGATCTCAATATCTATTTTATTCATTTTTAGACAATTACCTACTGATCAGGTTGTTGCCAGAAATTTAAAAGCTATTGTATTCGATCCTCCACTGTTTTGGGCTACTATTTTTGTGATTTCTTGCCTTGTTCCTTTGGTAGAAGAGTGCCTTTTTCGAGGTTTTCTTCAATCATGGCTTAAATCAAAGATTAAACGGGTGGGATGGGCTATTGTAGGGACATCCCTCATTTTTGCTTTGTTTCATTATTCAGTTTTACAAGGAATTTCAAATATTGAGTTGCTTTGTTCGTTATTTGTGCTATCTTGTTTTTTAGGTTTTCTTTATGAGCGACAACGTTCCCTGTGGGCACCCATTGGTTTACATGGATTTTTTAATGCCATGGGTGTCATGATGATTATCAATGCTTAGCCCCTGATTTTCTGATTATCTACCTGATAATCGGTCATATAAACCTAAATTTTAGGTTATTAAAAATAGGAATTTTTGTTATGCATCATGTGTATATTTGCCTTTACAGCATTGCTATTTTCATATCATTGTCTCTTTGCTGTGCTGAGGAGCCTTTTGGTCCTAAGTTGTTAGAAGCAGATCACACAATAGAGCAAGCTCCAGAATTAACAGATATCATAAATGGAAATACACAGTTTGCCTTTCGTTTTTATCAACGACTCATCAATAAAAAAGGCAATTTATTTTTTTCTCCTTATAGTATTTCGTCTGCTTTTATCATGACAGTAGCAGGAGCCAAAGGTGAAACAGCTATAGAAATGCAAAATGTTTTGCAGTATCCTATAGGGATTTTTCCTTTACTAGGTGATTTGAATCATCAGCTTTTTTCACCGTCCGATGACATACGGAGTGCTCCGCAACTGTTATTGGCTAACGCTATCTGGGTACAGAGAGGGCTGTCTCTTTTGCCCGCCTTTCAAAAGGCTGTAGGACAAATAGGTAAAGCCTTCTTAGAAACTGTTAATTTCCAACAAGAACCTGTAAATGCATTAAGAATGATAAACCAATGGGTATCACAGCAGACAAATGGTAAAATCAGTCAACTGATAAATCCTCAAGACATCACGCCCAATACCCGCATGGTATTGACGAGTGCAATCTACATGCGGGGACGATGGGCTCAGATCTTTGATCCTAAGCAAACGATTAAAGCTCCTTTTTATATTCAGAATCATCATGCTATCCAAACTCCTATGATGAAGATCACAGGTAATTATCCGTTATTTGTTCACCAACAATTTGCCATGTTAGAGATACCTTATCTCAATAAATCTGAAAAAGGACCTCAGCTATCTATGGTAATCATTCTACCCACACAATATGTAGGGTTAGAGACACTAGAAAATCAGTTGACAATTGATCATTGGAATAATTGGTTAGGGCAGATGAAGATGACTCTAGTTCACCTTGTTTTTCCTAAATTTAGGATTCAAGATCGGTTGGAGCTTAACCCCATCATGCAAGAATTGGGAATGAACCAACCCTTCAGCCCGCAGGCTGATTTTTCAGGTATGACGGGGCGTAAAGAGCTCTATATTAACAAAGCCATTCATAAGACCTATATTAGAGTGGATGAAGAGGGTACAGAAGCTGCTGCTGCAACAGGTATTGGCATGAATGTCACCTCTGTGCCGCAGTTAGAGAAGCCTTATCAATTTATCGCTGATCATCCTTTTTTGTTTTTTATTATTGACACAAATACGAAATCGATTCTCTTTATAGGACGTCTCATGCAGCCTTAATGCGAAAAACTAATGAGACAAAGCACTAGTGCTCTGTCTCATTAGTTTTTGATATTTGGGCTGCGTCAAAGACCCGGGGTTAAAGGATAATAAGTAGGTCAATATAAACCAAATATTGACCTACTTATCATCCTTTAATCGCGGGAGCTTTCACGCTAGCCCAAATATCAAAAACTAATGAGACAGAGCACTAGAAGCAGGTAGAAAAATAAATAGCTATTTGTTAAATTACTTCTAATAATGCGAGTTGACTGGCTCGACATAAATATCCCATCCGAAATTCTCTGGTGGCTAAGCACCTCTTATGATCACATGGTCTTTTATAATGTCTTATAAAGTATCGGCTTATGGTCTTTCCGATATTGGGTTGGTTCGCCAAAACAATGAAGATGTCTGGGAGCAAATTCCTAATGAGAATTTTTTCGTTTTAGCAGATGGAATGGGTGGGCATCGGGCAGGAGAAATTGCAGCTAAGGAGGCTGTTGGCTACTTATGTCTGCTTTTTAAAACGATGAGGGTGATGACTTACAAAAGCATTGAAGAGTCGCGAGGTGCTATTTATAAAGCTATTCAGCATGTTAATAAAATTATTTATGAAATAGGATCTAGCAATGAGAACCTTAGAGGAATGGGAACAACGCTATGTTGTGTTTTTATTCACCAAGATTATCTCATTTATGGTCATGTCGGAGATAGTCGTATTTACCGACTACGTGATAATAAGCTTGAGCAACTCACGCAAGATCATTCTCTCTTAAGAGAGTTGATTGAAATGGGACAAATAAGTGAAGAAGAGGCAGGAGATTTTCTTTATAAGAATATCATTACAAAAGCGATTGGCACAGAACCTTTGATAGAGCCGACTGTCCAAATTGATTCTCTTTTTCCAGGAGATATGATTTTAATGTGTACGGATGGATTGACCGATCTGCTCGGTAATGAAGAAATTCAAGAGATCATGACCCATTATTTCTACTCCGAAGAAGAGTTAGCTAAGACATTAGTGAATGCTGCAAAAGAGAGAGGAGGATATGATAATGTGACAGTAGTTATTATGAGGATACAGGAAAAAAATGATACAACGGATTTATCTTGATCATAATTCTAGCACACCTATTGATAAACGGGTGTTGCAAGCTGTTATTCAAGAGATTGAAGAGGGGATAGGCAATCCATCTAGCATCCATTCTCATGGCCGAAAACGTCATCAGAAATTAGAACAATGTCGTCAAATACTCGCTCAGTTTCTAAAAGTCAAGCCGCAAGAGATTATCTTTACTTCTGGAGGAACAGAAGGGGCTAATTTTTTGCTTCACGGTATTTTACATGGAAATGATAAAGGTCATCTTATTACTTCTAATGGTGAGCATTCTTGTGTGTATCAAATAGCTAAGGAATTAGAAAAAAGGGGCTGTGAAGTGTCATTTCTTGAAACTGGCTTATGGGGAGCTATTCATCCAGAAGCAGTCAAAGCAGCCATTCGCCCTTCTACACGTCTCATTTCTCTCATGGCAGTTAATAATGAGACTGGAGTCAAAACAGATATAGAAGCGATTGCGCTTATTGCTCAAGAGGCTCGTATTCCTTTTATTGTCGATGGAGTCGCTTTATTAGGAAAAGAGGCTTTTACTATTCCTCTAGGAGTTTCAGCCATGTTTTTTAGTGGGCATAAATGGCATGCTCCAAAAGGAGTGGGATTTGTTTTTTGTCGAAGTTTTCTTAAAATAATGCCTTTATTACAAGGAGGAAGCCAAGAATTTAATCGTCGTGCTGGAACAGAAAATCTGCCAGGTATTGCAGGGTTAGCGGCTGCTATAGAAATTCTGAATAAAGAATTAAAAGAGGGATCAGAGCATATGCAAAGGATGCGTGATCGATTGGAAGAGGGGCTAGTCACGCGTTTGGAACATGTAGTGGTAAATGGGCAGGGCCCCCGTATTGTGAATACATCTAATCTTTCTTTTTTAGGAGTAGATGGAGAATCTCTTCTGATGAGCTTAGATATGGAGGGGATTTCGGTTAGTCATGGTTCTGCTTGTTCATCTGGAGCTATTGAGCCTTCACGTATTTTGCTAAATATGGGTGTATCTTATGCACAGGCTTGCTGTGCCATTCGTTTTTCTATCAGTCGATTCACAACTGAACAAGAAATTGATTCCTGCCTAGAAACTGTCGTTCGCAATGTCACACGGCTGCGAAACTTAAAAATCTGAGTTTTATGTTATTTCCTTGATTCTTCTGATGAAAAATAAACCTTTTGCTGATCCTCTGGTGAAAGGCCTAATCCTTTCATAAGAGTTAATTCCATCCAAGAGAGGTCGCTCTGGCTATTAACCTGTAACTGTAAATGACGTTGTTTATGTAGAGCTTCGATTTTTTCTAATTGTAATAATCTGAGTTGCTCATAAAGCAGCTGGTAATGAAGCTCCCTTTTTTTTAATCCTTGCTCATAAAGAAGAGAGCAAGATAATAAGAAGGCAATGACCCACCAAGAGCGAACAAATAAAATATCACAATATTTCTTAATCATAAATGATTTGAAAGAAAGACTTCCTAAATAACAAGAATGTTAAGCTTTTTGCAAAATTAAAAACAAGCTTGCTTTATACATAAGAATATTTTATCTTCCTGTGATACATAAGTAAGCCGAAACACCGATTTTTTAATCGATATAAATCTTTAACAAAATTTAATATAAAGTTAATATGTGTAATATAAGATAAAGATATCTTTGTCGTTATCATTAACATAAATAATTTTAATATGTTTTAGAAAATGGATTTAGTAACTATTTTAAATAGTATTTCATCTTTTCTGATAGAGCCTCAAAAAGAGGATCGGTCTCCTTTTGCTAAAAAGATGGCTTGGGCTGTAACTATAATTATAGGAATTGGAACTTTGGGATTTGCTCAAGCACTGAGCCTTCTTTGGAGAAAGTTAAGACCTGTAGTAAGGAACGAGAGTCATAAAAAAATAGATGAGATATTTAAACAACACGTTTGCGGAGAAAACAAAGCAGAAATTAAAATAAATCCACCTCTGCCAGGTATAATGCTGTCATTAACCCCTTCGCCATCACCCCCTCAGCTTCTAGCCATTGCAAAAAATGTTTATGAAAATCGAGATCAATTATGGGAAGCAGCAATAAGTGATGCAAGTAAAAAAGGTAAAAATGATACTGAAACAGTAATGGAATATTTTATTAAGAATGTGCGTACCCAGTTTAAAAACGAAAAGAGTTCTTTGTCACTTGTTTCAACTGATACAAATGCTTTAAATATATTATTCCAAAGCAGACGTCTAAGGTTAGCAATTCGAAGATATGCGCAAGCAAATAATCTCACAGAATTACTCAACCAGCACCTTAAATATATAGCTGAAAATATTTATAATAAACGCAATGATTACACTAAAGAGGCCGCTAAAATTGTTGGTAATAAATTATCAGAGATAATCGTTGCTCTAACATGTATTATTATGGATGTATTTAAACGTGAAGGGTATTCATTAAATGAAGTAGTTAACAATCATCCTCAACTTTCTCAAATCTTTAATAACAGCGAGCGATTGCAAATGGTATTAAGGTTAATATGTTTAAAAATAACACACTCAACAGGATTATTTTCTGATAAATCGGATGAATATGATCCAGCTATTCATCACAAAGAAGAAGCACTTCGTTTAGCAAAAGAACATGCACAAGGGCAGGGTTTTATTACAAAGTTAGATTTAAAAGAGATACCTCCTGATGATTTAAGAAAAGTTATTAAAAACATGATTTTCAAATGCCACCCCGACCGTTATCTTAATGTAGACAATCATATTATCCAAGATCTTAATCAATTAAATGAATTATTAAAGCATGATCTATTTGAATTATATAGAAAAAAGATAGAAGAGATTCGTCAGAACTAAAATTTTAGATAGTTTTTATAAACTAGGAGTTACGCAGTTAATGAATACTTTGGAAACCTTAGATTAGCCATTCGTTTTTAACATTATAGGGATATTCGGAGCAAGACCGATACTTTAAATAAAAGTTGATAATTTGTGAAACAACTGTTTCGCAATTGAAAAGAAGGTTTTCATCAAAAGCAAAACCTTGCGTGTTCCGCCGTGTTTATATCTCTAAATCCGGCGGAAGAAACCTTGTTTTGTGTTTTATCCGCTGGTTTTAAGCTTTTTTGAAATAACGAAAAGCTGATTTACGGCCACTTTTTGATGCTTTATGTCTTATATAACAAATTTTTTACTACCTGATTTTTGGAAATCTGTCGTAAATACAGCTGTCTTCCATGATTCTGCAAAATCTTCATAACCTACCCAATAAAATCCAATGGGGAGGTTGTGGAGAATTCAAACATTTAGAAGGTCCTGTTTTGACTCCTTTTTGCATTCCAAAATCGAGCATTAAACAGCCTGTTTTACTGTTTGATGCTGATTTCTTGAATACAAATAGGAGTTACGCACTTAATATATATTTAGGACATCTAAGATATTAGGAGTTACGCACTTAATATATATTTAGGACATCTAAGATATGTTTTAACAGCTTCTCTAACAATACCTATCTTAGCCTCAAACCAAGTTAAACCTGTTCGAAAACAAAATCTTTCGATCCTTAAAAAAGCTCGGAGTGAAAAAAGAATATGATTTCTTTGAGCTTTTTCTGTCCTTGCTTGGCATTTTTCAACACCACAAAATTGCTTGATTCCTCGATGATAATCTTCAATTAACCAGCCTTTTTCTGATAAGCTAAGGCGATCTAATTCATTCATTTTAAGGTTGTTTGTTGCCCAGTATTCAATGCCCTTTTCCTTAGAGACTAGCTTAAATACTTTAATCCAACCATAAGCTTTTAAATGAACTAAAGATCCTTTTTCTTCTATATTCACTTCACTAAGGCAACGATTGCCATCACCATCTGGATCAACTAATCGAGTTGGAGTAAGTCTTGTTAACCACAACCAATCCAACTTCCTGATCAACTTAAGATTATCAAGGCTTGAATACCAAGAATCAAATAAAACACATTCAGGACAAAATCCTCTTTCTTTAGCCTTAACTAACATAGCGCGAAAATGATCATTCTTAGTCATTCCAGTCTTTGCTTTATCATAAAGGCTATAATCTATAGGGATAAGTTGATCACCATCTGTCCAAATTAAACTTTGAAGGTTAATTCCCTTGACTACTCGATGATGTTTACCTGACCAGTGATAAGAGACAAGATCCATCTTACTCGCATAAGGTTTATCGAGTGTCGTATCATCAATGACTAAGCAGCCTCTTGACTTATCTACAAATGCATGAGCCTCCTGCCACAAGTATTCCGATGTTGGCTCAAGTCTATATAAAACTCTAAGAATTGCATCATGAGAGGCGGGATCTGGTTTATCTGGTTGCACGCGAGCAGCTTCTGTACAACTATAAGCTTTTTGTGTTGCAATTAAAAAATTGATGTAATCTTCTTCTTGGCATTTTGGATTAGTCATACCAAATAAATTAAAATAACTCTAAAATTTATTCAACTGCGTAACTCCTAACAAAAATCAAGCAGCAAATAGCAAATTTGACGATTTGCTGCTCGGTCGATGCGCTTGCAATCGGGAGAAAAACCTATGAGCAGATTTTAGGATTTGGCAATTGGCCCTATCTCGGAAAGCTTTCCTATATCTTTACTCGCCACCCGATGGAATTACAGAACAAAGATGTTGAATTCGTTTCGGATGACATTCCAGGATTTATTCGTGATTTGGAGAATCGAAACATAAAAAAATTGTGGCTGGTAGGTGGCTCTGAGCTGATTGATGCTTTTTACACAAGAGGAAGAATTGATAAGTTTATTTTCTTGATTCTTAGGAATCTTTTCTCTTGCCTTTTTCTTCTTGGAAATAGGACTATTTCCTTCAAAGAAAAGAGCACAAGATCTAAGACAAAACCTTCTCTAATCATAATGACTAAGTCTTGTAATTTTGCAAGAGGTCTATTGAAGAATTACAGGCAGATATGGATAATCAGGTAACAACCCTATACTCATTCCAGTTGAAAGCTGCAATTTGGGCAACGCGAGAGCTCTCGCGTTGCCCAAATTGCAGCTTTCAACTGGAATGAGTATATGTTCAGGTTGAAAGAGAATAACCAGATAAGGAGTAAAGATAAGATGAAACGAATATGGCTTTCAGGATTATTAATGGCATTTTGTTACCAGGCAGAGCTAAGTGCACATTGTCAAATGCCCTGTGGAATCTATCATGATGATATGGTGTTTGATCAAATCGATCAATACATTGAAACCATGGTAAAAGGGCTTTCCATGCTAAATGATAGTAAATTTACTACTGTACAAGATCGAAATGAATTCGTTCGATGGGTCATTCAAAAAGAAAATAGTTCAGATGAAATAGCTCAGATGATTACGATTTTCTTTTTGCAACAAAAGATTAAGCCAGGTGAATCGGATACAACTGAAAGAGTTCTTAGCGCTCATAAACTTTTATTTTTGTTAGTTCAACTTAAACAAACAGTAGATTTTAAAGTTTTAAATGATTTTTATGAAGAATGGGAAAAATTTAAATTGATGTTCCATGTCGAAAATTATAAATGTAAAATGCAGCAGATTAAGCTAAAAAAATGGGCTGAAAAGTATCGAACTGCTAAACAGCAAGGAGGTCCTTTACCTGGAAATACACTTGAAGAGGAAGAGGAAGAAAAAGAACGAGAACATGAGCATAATCCCGATGGCTCTCATCGACATTAGCCGTATAGCTTAAAGCTTGTTTTGTCTACTCTATTCACCTTACGCAAAAATTGCCATGTCAGTGGCGTAACAATTGCTTGTAACCGTTCACGGTGTGCATCAAAAGAATAATTGCATCTTGATTTTCAGTATGTTATAACATTTAACATGGAAGACAAAGATGCCATTATTCTTGATCTTAAAAAGGTCATTGAAGATCTCAAGCAAGAGATCACACAATTAAAAAAAGAGAATGCTGATTTAAAAGAGCAGCTTCGTCTCAATTCTCAAAATTCTTCTAAACCACCTTCATCTGATCGTTACCTTAAAAAAGAACCAAAGGCACCTTCAAAGGATCGCCCAAAAAGGCAAGGGTTTGCAAGGAAATGGTTTGCCAAAGAAGAGATCACAGAATTTAAACAATACTTTCCTTTACATTGTGATAAATGTGGATCAAATAACTTTTTACCAAGAAGTACTATTGTAGAAGCCCGTCAGACAATAGAACTTCCAAAGGTAAAGCCAATTGTTACAGAGCATCAAGCCTTAGCTTGCAGATGTGCAAGTTGTGGTAAAAAAGTGCGGGCTTTTCTGCCTTATGATGTGACAATAAGTACATTTGGTCCAAAAATTAAAGCTTTATCCTCTACGCTTTCTGGTAAATTCCATTTAAGCAAAAGAAATATTCAAGAGCTGTTTAAGACTTTATTTAACATTGATATTAGCTTAGGAAGCATTATCAATGTTGAAGCCCAAGCATCTGCTTTTTTAAAGGAACCTTATGAAGAAGCTTTAAAGCTTTTAAGAAAAAGTAAAACCGTTCATGCAGATGAAACTGGATGGAAGACTAAAGGGCAAGCTAAATGGCTATGGCAAGCAAGCGATAAACAAATTGTGATTTTTAAACTCTTCTCAAGTCGAGGTAAAAAAGCTTTTCAAAGCTTTCTAGGCAAGGATTGTATTCAAAATTTAGTCACAGATAGATTTAGGGTTTACTCGACATTGGGTTTACATCAATACTGCTGGGCACATTTAAAGAGAGATTTTGTAATTGGTCACTGTGTGCCTCAAAAAGATAATTGCATCTTGATTCTCAATATGTTATAAATTTTAACATGGAAGACAAAGATGCAATTATTCTTCAGTTAAGACAAGAGAACGAAGAATTAAAAAAAGAAAATCAAGAATTAAGAAAGATCATCGAGGAACTCAATCGTAAAATCGCTGATCTAGAAGAGAAGCTGGGTTTAAATTCTCAAAATTCTTCAAAGCCTCCATCATCTGATCGCTATCCTAAGAAGCAGCCCAATTCTTCAAATAAGAAAGGAAGAAGAAGCCAAGGATTTTTTAGGAAATGGTTTCCAAAATAAGATGTAAGCGAATACATTAAATATTATCCTCAAAATTGTGATGGTTGTGGTGGGAGTCATTTCTTACCAAAGGCAAAAGTTGCAGAAGCTCGCCAGACGATAGAGATTCCACCTATTAAGCCAATAGTTACCGAGCATCAAGCAATGAAGTGCAGATGTGCAAATTGTGGTAAGCAAGTGAGAGCTAATCTTCCACAAGAAGTCACATCTTCTGTATTTGGTCCTAAAATTAAAGCTTGGTGTACTGTTCTATCTGGCAAATTTCATTTAAGCAAATCTAAAATCAAAGAACTATTTGAGACACTTCTTGGCATACCTATCAGCAAGGGAAGCGTTATAAATACCCATTACCAAGCAGCATTGATGCTACAACACCCTTATGAAGAGGCTTTGCAAACCTTAAGAAAAAGCAATACTGTTTATGCAGATGAAACAGGTTGGAGAACTTTAGGAAAAACCAAATGGTTATGGCAAGCAACTGATAAAGAAGTTGTAATTTTTAAAATTTTTACTAGCCGTGGTAAAAAAGCCTTTCAATCTTGTATTTTGTAAAATGAAATTGACCCCTTTTGTCATCTCAAATTGACCCCCTTCGAAACACCGTAATTATAAGATATCTGATCTATAATAAGCCTCCTAAAATGGGGGCATTAAATATGGTGTTAAGCATGTATAAATGGCATAGGGTCATAAAAATGAAGGAAGAAGGGATACCAATAAAGAGAATAGCCAAGCAATTAAAGCTATCGAAGAATACGGTAAAAAAGTATTTAAACTCGGGGAACCCACCGAAAAGAGTTTTAAGAGAATATAAGTTGTTATTAGATCGCTTTAAAGATGATTTAGATCAAATGATTGAAAAACGTTTTATTGGTTCTAGAATTATCGTAGAGCTTACTAAGAGAGGATATGAAGGCTGTGAAAAGACAGTGTATCGTTATTTAGAAAATATAAAGAAAGAGGAGAAAATTAAGCAGAAGGCGACAACACGATTTGAAACACAACCAGGCTATCAAATGCAGTATGATTGGAAGGAGTGGGATTTACCAGTAGGGGATCGTATAGTTTCAATTTATATTCATGGATGTGTGTTGTCGTATAGTCGATTTAAGAGCTATTCTTGGTCATTAAAGGTAACAACAGAAGATATTATTAGAGCAATAGAGGAAAGTCTACGAGTATTTGAGGGGGTACCAAAAGAGTTGCTAATCGATAATCCTAAGCAAATGGTAATTACACATAAAGCAAGTGGTATAGTTCGTTATAATGATGAGTTTTTAAAGTTTTGCGGGCTTTATAAAATTAATCCAGAAGCCTGTGAAAATTATCGAGCAAGAACTAAAGGCAAAATTGAACGTCCATTTTATTATGTACAAGAGCATTTACTTCGAGGCCTTGTTGTAGAAAGCTTGGGGGAATTTGATAGATTTTTGAAAGAGTTTACAAACGACTATAATCAAAGAGAACATAGCTCTTTAAAAGAAAAGCCAATTGATCGTTTTGTTAGAGAAAAAGAGTATTTGCAAAAGATGGCAACAATAGAGCCGACAATTCTTTATAACAGAACTTTAAGAAAAGTCAGCAATGATGGCTACATTAGCTTTGCAGGTCGTTTTTATCCTGTTCCGATGAGTTATTGTTTGCAGGATGTAATGGTAGAACAAGTATTTGGTAAGAGCATAAGAATCTATGCCTTAAAAGGAGAGCTTATTCAAGAATCAAGTATAAATGAAAATGGCTACAAGCCAGAGCATCCTGCACACAAAATATTAAATGATAAATTTGAAGAGAAGAAAAAACGAGCCACCAGCTTAATCGTAGAAAAATTTGAGTTAAGCTTTCCTCATCATGGTCCTCTATTTATTCAAGGTTTAAAAGATAGGCATGGAAAAAACGCTTATTGGCAATTGGAAGAAATCTTAGAATGGGAAAAGATCTATAGTCAAGATAGCATCGAGAAAGCTCTCAAAGAATGTCTAGAAATGCATGCATTTCATAAAAGCCATGTAAGAAGATCTTTAGAGACAAAAAAAATGTGCTGCCCGCAGCAAATACAAGTAAGAAACTACTATCCGCAATTCGATATTAAGCGTCCCCTTTCATCATATAAAGTGGAGGCTTAAAACATGTTAGAGCTGAACAATCAAATAGAGAAGCACCTAAATGAAATGGGCCTGAAAGGCATATTAGCAATTTACCAAGATGTAGTTGACAAAGCAGTGAAAGCAAATCTTAGGTATGAAGAATTTTTAGCTCTTTTATTAGAAGAAGAATTTACAAGGAAAAAGACAGAATCTGTGAAAGCAAAAGTTGCAAAAGCAAAACTGCCTTTTTTTAAACCACTAGAGGAGTTTGATTTTGCTTTTCAGCCAAGCCTAAACGAAAAAGAAATCATAAAATTGGGAGGGCTAGATTTTATTGATCGACATGAGAATGTGATTTTTCTTGGAAGCCCGGGAGTTGGTAAAACCCATCTAGCAGTTGGACTTTGCATTAAAGCCTGCCAAGCCAAATACAAGGTAGCCTTTCTATCAGCCCAAAAAATGCTAGATGAGCTATGGATAGCCCATAAGCAAGAGAAGTTGAATGAAAAGCTTCTGACATACTCTAGACTTGAGTAATTGGTCACTGTGTGCCTCAAAAAGATAATTGCATCTTGATTCTCAATATGTTATAAATTTTAACATGGAAGACAAAGATGCAATTATTCTTCAGTTAAGACAAGAGAACGAAGAATTAAAAAAAGAAAATCAAGAATTAAGAAAGATCATCGAGGAACTCAATCGTAAAATCGCTGATCTAGAAGAGAAGCTGTGTTTAAATTCTCAAAATTCTTCAAAGCCTCCATCATCTGATCGCTATCCTAAGAAGCAGCCCAATTCTTCAAATAAGAAAGGAAGAAGAAGCCAAGGATTTTTTAGGAAATGGTTTCCAAAAGAAGATGTAAGCGAATACATTAAATATTATCCTCAAAATTGTGATGGTTGTGGTGGGAGTCATTTCTTACCAAAGGCAAAAGTTGCAGAAGCTCGCCAGACGATAGAGATTCCACCTATTAAGCCAATAGTTACCGAGCATCAAGCAATGAAGTGCAGATGTGCAAATTGTGGTAAGCAAGTGAGAGCTAATCTTCCACAAGAAGTCACATCTTCTGTATTTGGTCCTAAAATTAAAGCTTGGTGTACTGTTCTATCTGGCAAATTTCATTTAAGCAAATCTAAAATCAAAGAACTATTTGAGACACTTCTTGGCATACCTATCAGCAAGGGAAGCGTTATAAATACCCATTACCAAGCAGCATTGATGCTACAACACCCTTATGAAGAGGCTTTGCAAACCTTAAGAAAAAGCAATACTGTTTATGCAGATGAAACAGGTTGGAGAACTTTAGGAAAAACCAAATGGTTATGGCAAGCAACTGATAAAGAAGTTGTAATTTTTAAAATTTTTACTAGCCGTGGTAAAAAAGCCTTTCAATCTCTTCTTGGCAAAGATGTCGTCCAAAATTTAGTAACAGATAGATTAAAATCTTATTACACAAATGGTCTACACCAATACTGCTGGGCTCATTTAAAAAGAGATTTTAACAGGATCGAGCAACGAAGCGGACCTATATCAATGATTGGAAAATTAATGGGAACTCTGTGCTCTTTTCTCTTTAAATGTGTACATGAGCAGGACAAAATGAGCGAAGAACAGTTTATAGAGAAGGCTAAAGAAATAAAAGATGCATTTCATTATCTCTTTAAACTCGCGCTAAGAGCTGATACTCACGATTTTAAGCTTGGAATAACCGGCCGTTTCTGTGAACGAATGTTAAGTGATGAAGAAAAGCTGTGGGCTTTTATTGAAGATCAAAATCTCGACCTTACCAATAATCTTTCAGAGAGAAACTTAAGGCCTGCCGTTCTTTGGCGAAAAGTCTCTTTCGGAAACAAAAGCGCAAGAGGAGAGCAATTCGTCGAAAGAATTCTCTCCGTTATTGAAACCATTAAAATTCAAAGCCGAAATATTCTTGATTACTTGATTGCTTGTTTTAGCGCTAGAAGCAAATGCTTACCCATTCCTTCTTTTATGTGCATCAATTAAACTTTTGAGGCACACAGTGACCAATTACGAGATTTTAAAAGAATTGAACAAAGAGATGGACTAGTTTCTTGGATCGGAAAGCTTATGGGATCGCTATGCGGTCTTCTTTTTAGATGGTCACATGAAAAAGACAATTTAAGCGATGAAGAGTTCAAAGAAAAAATCAAAGGTTTAAAAGAAGACTTTCATTACCTGTTTAAGCTAGGACTTCGAGCAGATACCCATGATTTAAAGCTTGGTAAAACTGGAAGATTTTGTGAACGTCTTCTTTCTGAAGAAGAAAAGCTTTGGGCTTTTATAGAAGACTCAACCCTTGATCTTACAAATAACTTGTCAGAGAGAAATTTAAGGCCAGCTGTCCTTTGGCGTAAAGTTTCTTTTGGTAATCAAAGTGCTAAAGGCGAACAATTTGTTGAACGAATTCTTTCTGTTGTTGAAACCCTAAAGATTCAAAAACGAAACATCTTGGGTTATTTAACTCATTGCTTTAAGGCAAGATATCAGCTTCTATCTATTCCTTCTTTTGTGTGCATCAATTAGATTTTTGATGCACACCGTGAACGGTTACAATTGCTTTTTGCGCAAGGTGAGTTACGAGCGTGCATTGGCAGCCTTTTTTAACATTTCGATTTCCCTTGTTTGTGTCCATTTAGAGACTAAGTGAATGGAAAGCAAACTTAAAGTAAAGCCGGGTATCATAGGGAGAAGCTGATATTTTGTGATATGGGGATTTAGAGAAGGCCAAATCATCACGACAAAACTGCCCATAATCATGCCCGCTAAAGCTCCGTAACGATTTGTTTTTTTTGCATAAAGCGCACTTAAGACTAATGGACCAAAAGCACTTCCTAAGCCTGACCATGAGTAGAGTACTGTATCTGCGATAGTGGAACTTTTATTAGATGCTAATAACAAGGCTAGCAAAGAAATACAGATGATACTGAATCTAGATATCCAGAGCAGCTTCTTGTCAGAGGGAAGTTGTGTGCAGAAATGCTTGTATAAATCTTCGCTGATGATAGATCCACAAACAAGAATTTGAGAATCCATAGTAGACATATTAGCCGCTATAATGGCACATAAGATGAATCCTGTTAGAAAAGGATGGAAAAGATCTTTAACCATTTCCACAAAAACCATTTCGGGTTTCTCTATCCCTTGTGGAAAATAAGCAATCCCAATGAGCCCTACAAGAGCAGCTGCAGTTAAAGTCGTCAACTGCCAAGACATACCAAGCCATTTAGACTTATGCATTTCAGACACATTTTTGATTCCCATGAATTTCGTGATCACATGTGGCATGCCAAAATATCCTAGACCCCAACCGAGTATTAAAGAGATAGTCATAATCAAGTCATCCACATTGGTATTCGCTAAAAGAGAGAGGGAAATTTCTTTTTGATGAGCAAGGGTTATAATTTGATTCCAGTTTCCAATTTTAGTAAAGGCGATAACAGGAACAAGAACGATCATCATGAGCAAAAAAACGCCTTGAAAAAGGTCGGTCCACGCAACTGTTGTAAAGCCACCCATAAATGTATAAATGACCACAACTAGGACAGCAATAGATAAGCCCAATAGGTAATGAAGCCCAAATAATGACTCGAGCAAATACCCCATCGCAATTAAGCCAGCAGAGAGGTAATGGGTAAGGAAAATAACCATTATAATAGCGCTTAATAGCCGTATTTTACCTGAAGTGTCATTAAAACGTTTCTCAAAAAAGGAAGAAAGGGTATAGCAATGATATTGCTCTGTCATAGAACGCAATCGAGGGGCAACAAATTGCCAATTCAAAAACATACCAATTAATAAGCCTACAGCAATCCAAGCTTGAGGAAGACCCGATATGAAAATAGCCATGGGAAAAGCCATAAAAAGCCAGGCGCTCATATCGCTGGCATGAGCTGAAAGAGCGACTAGCCAAAAACTTAAAGAACGATTACCTATAATGAAATCTGAGGGAGATGTTTGCCGTTTATGAAAAGCCAACCCAAGGGCGAGAAGCAGAACAAAATACACGAGGAAAGCTAAGATAACTTGAAGATTCATCGTTCCTACTCTATGATGAAATTTCGAGATGTTTAATTTGAAGACCAAGAATATGGAAATTTCTTCTGACATGGTCTCTTTTCACTAAAAAATTAAGCTCATTTGTGAGCATGGTATGAATTGTATCTAACCCATCTTCAGCAAAATGACGTAAAACTTTGCCAAACCAAGTGGTAATTTTTTCTTCATTGCCGAATTGCTCAATCAAACTGCTATTATAAAAAAAGATCATATCTTGGCTATGTAATGGAATTTCTTGCTGTTCTCCTTTTATAAACTCTTGGGATTTAATAGACCAGACAAGAGGTGCAAATAAGTATTGTGTTTTATAACGAAGAACAGAATAGTGATGAAGAAAATGACACTCTACTTGAGGATAACCCTCTAGTTCTTCTGCGGATCGAAAAGCTGTTGTAATAAGTTCATAGATTGATGAAAACCCTGAGCTCTTGGCTTCGATTAAAGAGAGCTTGAGGTCTGCTTGCTCACCTCGATCTAATTTTAGTAAGAATCCCCTTTGATCAGGGGATAAATTGAGCGAAAGCGATCTCATGAGTACATGGGGATTTTTAAAATTTTCTACAATTTTTTGAAAGAGATAATTTTGTAACAGGAGAGCGCATTCATATTCTCCATACATCCTCTCTCTAATTAAGGAACTTTCTCTTAAACGGCTAATATTTTCTACTAGGCATTCACTCATGGTATTAAATGTATTCGCTAACTCTACAATCTCCTTAGGGCCTTTCACTTGAATATTAGCTTCATAGTTGCCTGCTGCAATATCAAGAGCTGCTTGATTCAACTGCTGGACCGGCTTACTAATTCGATCGGCGATGAAGAAAACTGTGATAATAACAAGTAAAATCGTGATACAAGCGCCTAAGGAAATAATGACAATAGCATAACGTAGTTGACGATCAATTTCATCTATCATCGCATCTGCTCCTAAAAGAGCAATGACCTCTCCCTGAGCATTTAAAATGGGAGCATAGGCTGACATCAAGCGTTCATCGGTCTGATAGGCTTCGTAAATTGGGGTCACAAAGGCTTCTTTAGTTAAATAAATCCGATGTTCTTCCGTTTCACTCACATTCAATTCTCCAGGAGCCATGCTAGAATCATTTGGAGAATCACTCGCATCTAATAAAAAAATCTGATAGTAAACATTTCCTTGTTGCTGCTTAAGATGGCTCTCCTTAGCTAGTTCGATACGGATAACATAGAGAGTCATAATAGGCAATTTTTGCCTTAGTTGCACAAGCTTTTGTCTATAAATTTGGTAGGTAGGATCATTCTTTAAGTCAGGATCGTGCAAATGTTTATGAATCCATTGAATTTCTTCTGCAGAAATTGAGGAGGCAGCAGCCACTACAATAGAGCGGAGTCGTAGTTTAAAGCTATCCATAATCTCACGAGACCAGTTAAAGTAGAAGAAAAGAGCAATCAGGCCGACAAAGGCAATAAGAGTAGGAAGCAAGAGTAAGAGCAAACGGGAGCGAATTGTCATTTGTCACTCTCGGTTTGTTTGAAAGGTCGAAAAAGGACAGCTGATGTGTATACTTGTAAAAAACCAATAGCAACAGCTGGACATTCGGAAATAATCGTGTAGAGATTAGTGCGTGATAAGGTAAGCAGCTGAGCTCCTGTAGGGCTTAATGCTGCATAAGCACGTGGTTTATCATTAAAGAGGGATTCCTCACCAAAGAAATCACCGCTTTTTAATGTGCAAATCAATCGGGAATCAGCCTTTTGAATATCCACGAGACCTTTAACGATAAAATACATCCGATTCGCTTCTTCATGGATAACAAAGATGGCATTGCCTGGCTCACATGTCACGACGCTTAACTTATCTGCAATCATGAGAAGGAGATCGAGGTCTAGAGTAGCAAACAGAATCGTCCGTTTGAGTAAAAAAGCTTTATCGATGAGAGTGAGATATTTCATGATTCTAATAACTCATAAGCAAAATGATGAAAAATCTCGTCTTGTTGGAACATTTGTTGTCTCAACGATTCTCTCCAATTCGGTAAATTGAGGTGGTACTTGATCGTGGCGGCTAGAATGCGATCAATGCGAGCTGATGACTCACTCATTTTATCTAAGAGACAAGTTAAGCTCAAGGCTTTATGCCCTGATCGCATATAGGCACGTATTTTTTCCTCATAGGGCACGTCTTCAACTAATGGTTGCAACA
This sequence comes from uncultured Parachlamydiaceae bacterium, assembly GCA_963838645.1. Lineage (GTDB taxonomy): Bacteria > Chlamydiota > Chlamydiia > Chlamydiales > Parachlamydiaceae > CAWIRV01. The sequence continues at coordinate 189,804 of CAWIRV010000017.1, forward strand.
GGCGAAAAATGGATGTTTCGCACGTTTTTTCTAGCGTTTCTACAACCTGGCTGCGTACTTTAGGATTGCGGCTCCGTATCGAACGAGAGAGAAGCTCGCCATCTTCGACCTCACCAGCTACTCCTAAAAGCTGGATAATAAAGTCTAGAACCGAATGATAACCTGTCATTAAAACATCTCTTAGCATACTTAAATCAACTTCAGGGTGTGAGTTTTGAATAGTCTGAGAATGATAAAAATAAAAATAGGCCCTTTCAATTTCTTGTCGGATGATATCAGATAAGTTTGCTCGCAATTGGGGTAGAGACAGTCTTCCTAAAATACGTCCTGCTAATACGCGGCAACGATCTGGCATAGATGTCTCTTTAGTAAGAGCTAAAAGCGTCGGAACAGTTCTAAGTCCCATGTTATAAATAAGAGTTTCAGCTAAGCGCCGCTCATTAGGCCTAAAGTGGACGCTAACCTGAATAAGGTGAGGGACAAGACTAGAATCATTGACTTTTCCTAAGGCTTGTAAGCAAGCTAAACGAATTTCATGATCACTTGATAAACTAAGTTGAGCGATAAGAGAGGGTGCTTGTCGAATTGCATTAAGGGTATTAGCTAGAGCAATTGATTTAGCTGCTGTGCGTGCAATTTGTAAAGAAGGATTTTTTAAATAGGAAATGAGAATATCAATATCATGTGAATCGCCATCAATGCCTAAAATCTGAAGCCCCATGCAAATCTCTTCTTCTTGATGTGAATCGAGCAGCAGCTTAAGATGATGTGCTGCTAAAGTCCGATGATAAGCTGATGTACTAGGAGGTAAATAAGCTAAAGACTTCTTCAAGGCAACAATAGCAGCACCTTGGAGCTGTAAATTGGAGCTTTTCAGGTCTACTAATACTTTCTCAGGATGAAGAAGGCCCTGCTTGGCTAAATAAAGATGAATGGTACTTTTAAGACGAGAATCAAAATCTTGATGAATCCAGTTCTGTAAGGTATCTAAAACCCACTGATCTTTAGAAAAAATGCTTTTCTCAAGGAGTTCGATGAATTTAATTTTGGCTATCAAGTTCATTTGAGAGGCATAACTAAGGAGTCTTTTTAAAATGGTTGGATCTTCAAAGGCCAGCAACCCCTCACAGGCAAATAATTGCACTTGCTCATCTTGAGAGCGTAAAATGGCCAATAGCCTATGCTCAGCTGTTTTTTGTTGTTTATTTGTCATTTGGCTGAGCCAATCTTTGATCGTTCTTTGAAAATGGATGGCATTTTCTGCTAAATTAGAGAAAAGCGCTTTTAGATACTGGAAGCGTAAGGCAAGGGCAATAGCAAGAGAGCAAGTAGCCAATCCTAAGCCTAGCCAACGGCTCTGGTGTTGTAGGAGAATCAATAAAGAGGCGCTTATTAATGTTCCGATGGGCTCAAAGAAGGATTCAATCATCACTCGAATTTTATATTTCAACTTTGAGGGCACAGCATTGAGGAGCAAATTAAAATTACTGTCGTCAATGACGTATAGAGTACCTTCTACCACAAAAAATCCAATAAGAGGGAAAACAAGCGTATTGCTCAAAGGCCATCCTATAAAAGAGGTTATGAGTAGAAGAGGAGTGGTGGCTAGTAAACTGCTAATGCCAAATCGTCTAATCAACCGGCTATAAATGAAAAGACCAATCAATAAATTTCCTACGCTGACAAAAGCCAAAGCTTTCCCTAAAAATAAAGTCAAACTAGCTTCTGTTCCTCCTCCATCCTGTGAGTGAGGGTTAATAGTAAAATAATTTTGAAAAGCAGACATGTAGTTATACTCTGTAATGATAGCTAAAAGCTGAGTTAAGAAATTACTTGTCATTAAGAGCAGGGTAAAACGTGAATTCAAAATAGATCGAATGAGAAATTTAAAAGAACTTCCATTTTCGGTGATAGTTCCTTCCGGTTCACTATCTTCGTGAATCACTAAAGGAACATCACGAGCAATCTTTTTAACCCAGTAATAAGTCGACGCCAGTAGAGCGATAATGAGAATCATCAGATGGTTGAGATTAAGCAAGCCAGCATGCATAAGGATGCCTGTACTTGCAGCCCCTAAGAAAATAGTGGAGCTGAATAAAGTATAAAGTCTTTTAGCATCTTGTAAGTGATGGTATTGGTCAATAAATGTCCAATAGCAAGTCATAAGGACAGAGAAAAGGAAGAATCCATTAATTTTTAGAGCAAACCAAAACCATTGAGAATCTGCGCCTATGTGAGTGAAAAGACAGATTAAGGCAAAAAGATAAAACCCCATGCCTGATAGAAGAGTCGTCAAAAAAATGGAATAAGAAGAAAAATAGTGAAAAGCATAGAGGAGGATGGAAGCAACAATAAACATGCCACAAGCGGTCAGTGTATAAACTTGAGGAAGAGAATCTGCACCGACATGCAGCAAAAACAAAGCATCGGCAAATTTCTGTCCACAAGTGACCCCAAAAGCCCATAAAAAACCCAAACAGGCGAACAAGAAAGCATTACGTCCTTCACCTGGATAGATATTAAAAATGCGCTGTAAAATACCTTGTTTTGCCATTACCATTTCTTCTAAAGTTAGTTGATCCTTTAGCTTTTTAAAGACGATAAAAGATGATGATAACAGCTTGGGATTTATTAAACCTCTTGCAAATTAAAAAACAAAATAAACCCAAAATTCAAATTAATAATCTGCATTTTGGGTTTATTTCCTTGATTCTGTGATAGTCGAAGTCATAGAAAGTTGTCGTTATTGATCTTTAAAGATAATTTTGATGGAGATCAAATTGCTATAATTTTTCTAGCAGTCCAAACACCTGTTACAGCACCAACTGTTAACATAGCGCCGATAGTATAAATGGGCGCTAACGCTACAGAGCTAATAATAGCTGCACCAGTGGCTGCACCAATTAGGATCAGTTCTGTTGATGTGACAGGACGCTCATTAGGATTTGATGGTTTTAGAGCTAGATTTTCGACTTTAACATTATATTTATTCTCAATTGCTTGATCGATAAGATTGCTGTATTTTTTACGTGCAGCAATACCAGCAGCGAAACCTGTTATAAAGAGAGAGGGAGTTGAGTAGGCTGAGCCCATAACACATGCACTAAAAGCAATCACATCACTATTCTTTGCTAAAAATGTTTTGGAAGAGTGCATAGCTCCTTGGCAAGCAGATGATATTTTTTCTGGAATATGAGTCATTTCATCTTTAGCAGCTGTATAGCTAGACTTAAATTTCTCTTTTACACTTTGAATAGGTGGTTCCATATAGGCACGTGTGTTTGATAAGACGGCAGTAGCTTTATCGTTAACTATATGAGCTACCTCTTGAGCTTGTTCTTTGATCGCCGAGCATGCTTGTTCAACACCCTCTTTCGCCGCTAATCCCATACCAGTCATAACAAGATAAGGTACAGAGACATCGAATCGATTCATATATAATCCTTTTTTTTGTTTATTATTTAATGTATAATTAGATTAATATAATATACTATAATATATGTATAAACTATTGATAAAGATTTAATTTGTTTTTAGTTAATTAGTTAAAAAATTATTTTAATTATCAATTCTTTTACTTGCGCTTAAGTTGATAGGTCGATACACTTGTTCGTTTTAGAATGAGTTTGAGAGACTTATAGTAATAGAGGAAAAGATGAAAAGGGTTAAATTAATTATTATTGGTTCTGGGCCAGCTGGATATACAGCCGCCATCTATGCGGCTCGTGCTAATCTGGCTCCAGTCTTATTTGAAGGGTTCTTCTCAGGCCCTGCTGGTGGACAACTCATGACAACAACAGATGTAGAGAATTATCCCGGTTTTCCTGAAGGGATTTCAGGTCCTGAATTAGTCGAAAAATTTCGTCAGCAAGCGATACGCTTTGGAACGACGATCCTGAGTGAGGATGTGCAAGAGATCCACTTACGCCAGTACCCTTTTATTGTAAAAGGAAAACAGGATTATTATGTAGCAGAGGCTGTCATTATTTCAACTGGAGCGACAGCTAACCGCTTAAATATTCCAGGAGCAGGTGATGGGGAATTTTGGCAGAAGGGGGTAACAGCTTGTGCTGTTTGTGATGGAGCTGCACCTATTTTTCGTCATAAATCTCTGTTTGTTATTGGAGGTGGGGATTCAGCTATTGAGGAGGCCTTATTCTTAACAAAATTTGGAAGTCGCATCTATATTGTGCATAGAAGAGACAAATTAAGAGCTTCCAAAATTATGCAAGAAAGAGCTTTGAAACATCCTAAAATTGAGATCATTTGGAATTCTGAAATGGTGGCAATTGAAGGTGATACAGTTGTGCGGAATGTCATTATTTTAAATAATCGCATACAAGAAAAAACAAAATATGAGGCAGGCGGTGTCTTCTTTGCTGTCGGGCATACACCCAACACAGCTTTCTTAAAGAACCAGCTTGAGCTCTATGATACTGGCTATATTAAGGTATTTAAGGGAACTCAAACGAGTGTAGAAGGGGTCTTTGCTGCAGGGGATGTGCAAGATCATGTATATCGCCAAGCGATTACGGCCGCTGGCACAGGATGTATGGCTGCACTGGAGGTAGAAAGATGGTTAACAGAAAAAGGTTTTATCCTTTAATTTATACATATTGTTTCTTATTATCCATTCCTATCTGGAGCATTGAATTTCAGCCTTGGGTTGGCAATTATCTGGAATTTGAATGGTCGAACCATTTATTCTATCAAACCTATTCAGCAGTGGATTCTAATTCCTATTTGAAGCAACGCTCTGCCAGCGATCTCTTTCTCACTACAAATCTAGGCAATTCAATTATTCCTGAAGGCTCTATAGCAATAGAAGCGACTATGGCTCATACCCGTCAGCAACGTTTTGACCTTGATAATATTCGACTAGCAGGCCGATATATGTGGTTAGATGATATCCTCGGGGATTATCTTAGTTTAACAACAGGATTAATTCTTACACACGCCTTTAAAAGCAGCTTGTATGATATCAGCTCTTTTCATCATGGAAGAACTGAAGCAGAGTTATTTGTATCTGTCGGAAAAGAAATTTCCTCTCTTACAAAAACATGGTGTTCTCGTTGGTGGAGTACAGGGGGAATAGGCATAGCTGAGCAAGGATCTCCTTGGTTGCGAGCCCAATTCATCTATGAACATCAAATCTGTGACCGTCATCGATGGCGTGTCTTTGGTAAAACTTTATGGGGTTTAGGACATCATAGGCTTTGTATTCAAGACTTTCGAGGTTATGGACCTGTGCGACATCAATCGATTGATTTAGGACTAGGCTATACCTATTTAATAAAATTCTTTGGAAGTGTCAGCTTTGAATACTCTTATCGAGTTTATGCGCGTAATTTTCCTGTTCAAAACCATCAATTTCTTTTAAGTTTGCTCTATACATTTGGTCTTTAATTTGTCTGTTTGGTATTAATTGGGCCATGCATCCAGATAGCAAAGGCTGTTGCATACTGATGACAATGACTAATAGAGAGGCAAAGAAGAGGGGAATCAAATAATGCCATGGCTTTGGGAGAGAGGGAAGCATAAGGTCTTCCATGGAGCTCATGGCAAATTTCGATATCAAGCCAATTTAAGCCTTGGCTAAATCCTGTGCCGAGCGCCTTGGCTATAGCTTCTTTAGCAGCAAAACGGCCGGCAAAATGGAGAGAAGGTTCTTTTCGACTCAAGCAATATTCTTGCTCACGAATGGTGAAAATGCGATCCAAAAATCGCTGTTGATAGCGTTCTATACTAGCTTTAATTCGATTAATTTCAATAATATCATTTCCAATTCCTAAAATCATAGGTTTTATAGAGCAAGATAATTTTTATGAGTATTTTCTAAATCAGAAATGGATTGGGCAAATTCTTGTTCCGATATCATACTTTCCCCTTCGCAAGCATTACAAAAAATCATGCGACCAGAAGAAGTATGTTTAACAGATAAAACTTGTGTCTTAATCATTTCTCCAATAAACTCAGCGCCTCCATTGACAACAACCATCGTCCCATCTTCTAAGTAGCCAACACCTTGTCGGGCCTCTTTCCCATAGCGTTGAATCTTGATATTAATAAATTCTCCAGCTTGAGTAATTGGCTTTAAAGCATTTGACAACATATGAATGTTGATAATGCGAACTCCTTCAATCGATGCTTGTTGGATACGATTGATGTCAGAGGTAAGAATATGGGTATCCAAAAAGCGAGCTAAATGGATAAGCTTAGCCATGGGATCTTTAATTTCTGGAAAGTCGATTTCCACGTAACGAAGATCAAGTATAGCCATTCCTTCTAATTTCTTAATTACATCAAGCGAACGTCGAGCTCTAGCTTTAGTCGCTTCATCGCCACCTTCTGCCATAGCATATAGATCTTTTAAGGCAAAACGAGGAAGAATTAAATGATGATCTAATAACCCAGAAGAGGCTAAATCAATGATGCGAGAGTCTATGAGAGTAGAAATGTCAACAAGGATATCTTTCTTCTTATGACCCACTCGTTTGAGTTGAACAAAGGGAATGCTCATGTACCACTCTTCAGCTGCTTGAGATGTCAAGATCATGCCCCAATAAGAACAAAAAATAAAAATAAAAAAGCGAATAGACGTCATAGTCAGGGAAGAGAAATCGGTTTTGAGGATGCCAGTCAAGACAAACAAAATCGCTTCACTCATTAGATAACCGAAAAATAACCCTAAACTAGCTGTATTAAAAGCTTTTAAATTAAAATGTTTAAGGATAAGATCCGAACCCATTAACAATCCGGCCATCACGAATCCTCCTACAAAACCAAGAGCAGTGTTGATTAGGTTAAGTCCACCTTCAAAATTTTGAATGGCAAAGGTAACCGAAAAAAGAATACAAATCGTAAGGAATAAAAGACGAATAAAAGACAGTGAAATACTCATGAACTTAATCCTGTTCCTTTGTTATGAATTGATAACCAAGCCTGCTAGTCATATTTCGTCCATTTTTTATTCTTTCCTTATAAAGATTTGCTTAGAATTAGGAAAATCAAAAAATCGACGAGATACTAACAGACATTCCCATTGATTATCAGCTATTTAAATGATCCATTTACTTTCATCATCTTAGCCTAAAAACGGCTAATGAGCTGATTTATGCTATCAAACGAACATTTTTTTGTATACAAATTTGAGGTCTTCGATCAAGACTCGATTCTTATAAAAATAGGATAAATCATAGATATTGATTATCAATAATTTAAATTTTAGATAGATGTTTAGGGCGTATTCTGAAATTTATAACGCCTAGATTCTCAAGATAAGCAAAAGCATGCATGAAATGGATCATTGCAAAGAAGGTTAGACTCAAATTTTGATTTTCAATAATTCTGTCTTATAGTATATACTCATTCCTGTTGAAAGCTGCAATTTAGGCAACGCGAAAGCTCTCGCGATTCAACGATCAAAAATGGGTCTATATACTCATAAGGAGTTATATGCTAAAAGTGAGTCATACCACATTAATTGTTGTTTCAGGACTTATCTGGTTAGCTATTGGATGTTTTCTTCTATCTTTAGGACTCAATTTTGTTGTTGAATCTATTCTCAAAGACAATTTAATTTCTGTTCATCGTCCAATTTTAGATCGGTTGGCTCCTTATGCTGGTGGTTTAGAGTCTGCGGCCCTTTTTCTCATTGTTTTTGGTTTATTTCTAGGCTATTTAAAAGGGCGTTATATCTTCAGTAAAACCGTCCAAAAAGGTGTAGAACGTATTCTTCATTTACCCAATCCAACTAGTCTTAGTAAAATCTATACACAGAAATATTATCTCTTACTTGGCTTGATGATTGGTTTAGGTATTTTAGTCCGATGGATGGCTTTAGATGTTAGAGGGGGTGTAGATATCATCATTGGCTCAGCTTTAATTAATGGGGCAATGCTATATTTTCGGAGAGCTTTTCAAGTGTGGGTTAATTCTCGAAAAATGCCTATCCATTAACATAAATGACAAATTCTCTAACGATGAGATTTTAAAGCTTGCTGGATGCGACGCTTTTCATCCTTCTCTTTAATATCAGCCCGTTTGTCAATTGTTTTTTTTCCTTTAGCAATGGCAATTTTGACTTTGACAAGGCCATTTTTTAAATAGAAAGCAAGGGGAATAAGGGTAAGACCTTTTTCTTGAGTAGCTGTTTTTAGGCGGCTAATCTCTCGTTTATGCATGAGAAGCTTGCGTTCTCTCTTCTCCTCATGATTATGAATATTACCAAACCGATAGGGAGCAATATGGCATCCACTGAGCCAAATTTCTTGGTTGAAGACTTTGATATAAGCTTCTTGTAAACTAGCGCCATGGTTGCGAATGGATTTGATTTCTGTCCCAGTTAAGATAATTCCAGTTTCAAAGGTTTCTAGAATTTCATAATCATAGGCAGCACGGCGATTGGAAACAAGCTCTGCACTCTTATTATTCATGTGCTCTATTATAAAGAAACTTTCGAAAGAAGTCTATTGTTGTTTATCATCCATGTGTGGGTTTATTTTTTGAAAACTGAACTTTAGGTTTTTGAAATATAAAAAAGTTTTTGATCTATAGGAGAATATTGAAGAAGGTTTTCGTCTGTTGTCGTCAAAAATACTTGTCCTAATAAGGAGAGTTGCTCTAGGAGATATTGACGCCTTTTCATGTCTAATCCCATTCCCACATCATCAATCATCATAAGAGGAGTTTCTTCCCCAATTTGATTCAAGTGCCGCCATTCTGCAAAATGGAGTGTCATGGCACAACTTCGTTGTTGGCCTTCGCTAGCAAAAGAGCGTACATCTTCTCCTCCAATAGTAAGTAGAAGATCATCTTTATGAGGACCCATCAATGTGTAGCCAAGACTCATCTCACGTGCACGGTTTTTCTTTAAATGATCTAATAAATAATGACATATACTTTCTCGGTTGAGTTCGTTTGGACGATGTGTCTTATAGATAATATCTAAAGGGGCTGTTTCCTTTGTAAGAATAGAGTGCATGTGTTGGCAATGAACCTGTAGGTTTTGAACAGTTTGATGGCGTTGCATCACAATATAAGCTGCTGATTGACTCATCTCATGCTCCCAGCTTTCAATTGTTAGCTGTTGCTTGGCTTTAAGGAGTTGATTACGTTGACGCATGGCTCGGGTGTAACGTGTGAGATAGTGGACATAAAGAGGGTCAATCTGAGCAATCTGGGTATCTAAGAATTGTCGTCTTAAAAGAGGAGTTCCTTTGACAAGATTGACATCATCTGGAGTGAGTACAACCCCCTGGATAATTCCTAAAAGACTTGAGACTGTAGGAAGTAACGTACTATTATAAATCATTTTACGTTCTTTTCCATTAAAGGCCACCCGCAGTTTTTGTTCAATTCCTTGTTTAGAAAAAATTCCCTCTAAATAAAAAGACGAGGTCCCGTGCTTAATCAGCTCTAGGCTTTGAGTAGAGCGGAACGAGCGTCCTAACATGAGATAGTAAATGGCTTCTAAAATTGTGGTTTTGCCTTGGGCATTAGGTCCGAAAATAAAATTAAAGTGAGGTCCAAATTCGAAATAAGCCTCTTTATAATAACGGAAACAATGCAAATAGAGAGAGTGTAAAAGCATGCCAATCGCTTTATTCCTCCGAAAGACGCATAGGCATTAAAACAAAAAGTGGAGTAGCTTGAAGGGGTTTAGAGAGGTCTTCGCCATCTGTGATAAAACCCGGGTTATAAGAATCTGTTAGTCCCATTGTCACGGTTTCATTTTTGCAATGACGTAGGATGTCAATAAAAAATCCAGGATTAAAGGCGATTTCTAGTGGAGGGCCTTGATAGTTGACGGGCATGACTACATTACCTTCGCCAATCTTCATGGTGTGAGCTGTTAATTTAAGTTCTCCATCCGTAAATGTAAATCGCACAGGATGATGACGATCAGCGGTAAAAAGAGAAGTTTGGCGTAAGAGGCTCATGAGCTCCTCTCGATGGAGATTGATGGGAATGCCTGCATGTTCAGTAATGACCCTATTGACATCAGGATATTCACCAACTAAAAGTTTAGTCATGATCCATGTTTGATTCGCTTCCACAGCAATCTTATCAGACATTAAAGAAATTTTGGCTTCTCCTTCCTCGTTCAGACTCTTCATAATCTCATCCACAGCCTTCAAGGGAATGATAGCCTGACTAAAAAATGAGCAATCAACTCCTCCTATAGCTGTGTATGAACGAGATAGACGTTTACCATCTGTACCTACGAATGTGGCTAATCCATTAGAAATTTGCATGAGAACAGCGGTAAGGGCATAGCGATTATCTTCTTTAGAAACGGCAAAGGAGGTACGATAAAACATATCTTTTAGATCGCTTTGTTTAATCTGAAAAGAATAGGCACTCGATAGATCAGGAAGAGAAGGAAACTCTCTTTTTCCCATGCCATTTAGCTTAAACCGAGATGTGCCTGCCACAATGGTGGTGATTTCATCAGAGTTAGAAGAAACCTCGATATGGGGGGCTGTTAACTCCCGAACTAATTGAGCAAAGCATTTAGCTGGTAATGTTGTGGCTCCCTCTTCTAAAATCTTTGCCTCTGTATGACATCGAATACTGACAGTTAAATCAGTGGCAGTCAAGGTTAGTTTGTCTTGATAAGCTTCAATGAGGAAATTAGATAGAACAGGAATTGTCACTTTTTGTCCAACAACATTTTGAATTTTATTAATGAGGTAATTGAGTTCTTGAGTAGAAAGAACAAATTTCATAGTGGCAATTTCCTTGCATTACATAAAGTGGTGACTAAGAATAAGTGAGCAAGAGATTCCTTGTCAAGTTAAAAGGGATGCCTTTACCTTAATTTTCAGGTCATGTTTTGTCAGTTGGAGTTCTTATTGATTCCTTTTTTTGATTGATAACCTGAATTATGATTGTGGGTTTATACTCATTCCAGTTGAAATATGTATATCAATTAAGCTTACGTTAAATAAATGAGAAGTGGCCAAATGGGGTCAAACACAAGCATTCTTTGCCTTGATGGATTCCCATTGCCACAATTCCTAGTTCAAATAGCCTTTCTTTAATGACTGTTTTAATGAAATGTTGTTCTTCTTCAGTATAAGTGGGAAGAACGTATTTCCATTTCTTGCCTTTATTTTTTAAGGTTATAGACTCTTTATTTCCAATCGGTTGAATAAATCCTCTTAAAAAATCATCTAAATAAACCCAATCTCGATGGGTTAATCTTTTAAGATCTTTTTCTACTTGACGTATGTGACGAATATGATTCAAAATAGAGTCTTGAGGAATATCTTGTAGAATGTTAAGAGGATCTGTGGAAAGCGCGTTTATTTGTTCTGAGAGGGTTTTGGCTAACCAAGAAGCTCCTCGATCTAATAATCTTAGCAAGTCATGGTCAGAGGAAACAAAGGCTAATTGAAGCGCTTTACCAACTAAATGATTTAAATATTCTGGATTTCTCGTTCCTTTATCAAAAAGGTTCTGGACTTCTTCTAAAGGTTGATGTTGATGTGCACAAGCACGTAGAAGTGTTTGCATATCGAGAATAAACCCAAATTCAAAAGAAGCGCTCAGGACAATTTGTTCTCTCTCTTCAATAGGAACAAGCTTAGATTGAGATTCAAACTCTAAATATTCTAACCATTCGAAAAAAGGTGTAATTACTTCTTCCCATTGATCACCCACCTGGTTATAGCTGAGGCAACATACAAAATGATATTCAAGCAAAAGAAGATATTCCTCAAATTGTTCTCGCATTAAGTCGTATTTTTCAATAACGGCAGAAGAAGGTAATTTAAAATGAGGAGCTTGATAAAGGTCTTGAATCATCTGTGAAATGATGGGATCATCAAATTGGAGTTCTTCTAAATATTGACGATAAATTTTAGGTGTTAGGAAATACTTTTCTACAATAGAGGCAAAAATATTATCAGAAGCTCTAGGAATAGAGTACCAGTTAGGTAAAACAGAAATGGGGACGTTATTTAATAAACCTTGTAAAAATTCCATATTAGGTTCAAAGTGCTCATCAAATTTTTCAATTTGAGATTCATAGTATTTTCGCATCTCCTTATCTACAATGAGAGTCAAATGATTCCTCTTAAAAAGCTTTGTGGCACTTAATTTATCTAATGCTTGAATAGTTTTGGGGATGTCTGCCTCTAATTGCTCTGCCAAATGCTCAACAGAAATTTTAAGAGAGTGATGAAGAATTTCTCGTAAAACATCGACTTCAAAAACACTGAGATGGGCCATTAAAAGTCGGTTTTCAATATCTCGACGGTAAGGATAATCAGCTAAGGTAATTTTATTCTTGCGAGGAACGGATACTTGCATCATTTTATCAACCTAATGTTTTAAGGATTATAAATTCACAACATCCGATTGTATAAGTTAGAATAAGTGCGGAAAATCGCAGTTGTCGATAGTTTCAAATGAGGTGTGTAGTTATAAAATCAGTAAGTTCACTTTAAAGCTATTAACGATTTTTATCAATTGTAAATATTTTCATATCGCTATTAAGTTTTGTATTATAAAAAACTTTGTTATTTTTGTACAGTTATCTATAATAAAAATGAGAAGAGGTATACACAAGTAAATTGAAAAATCGGTTTTTCGTCTGTGCTAAAGCCGGAGGCTGGAATGAGTATATACTCATTCCAGTTGAAAGCTGCAATTTCGGCTGTGCCAAAGCCTCGGGCTTCAGCGATCAAAAATGGGTTCATATGAGTATATGGACCCATTTTTGATCGTTGAATCGCGAGAACTTTCGCGTTGCTCAAAAGCCAATTTTTCAAATTACTATGTATAAGCGCATTAATTGAGGAGGAGAAATGAGCGAAGCAAGATATGATAATAAAGATTTCTCATCAAGGGATAATCAGAATAAAGATCCTTCTATGAAAGATGTGGCTGATTTAATCTTAGAAAGCTTAGAAGAGGAATATAAAACTGAAGAAGAGCCTTTTGAGGTATATGCCCAAAAGTTAAAGTCTCATATTCATACTGATGCAGCAGTTTTTCGCCATCGTTTTACAGAAGGGTATGCTATTTTAATGGCAGTCTTACATAAAACAGAAAAAAGAATCTAACAACCTGCGTTTATTTCCTTAATTCTTAAGAATCAATTAAATAAACTCAAAACTCAGGTTAACCATCCCCGTTTTGATTAAATAACATAATAGATTGGTGAGAATTGATCAGATTAGAGTTTTAATAGTTGTCTAGGAGCCAATAACAACAAATTAAACAGATGTAAACTCACCTAGGTATATACTCATCCCAGTTGAAAGCTGCAATTTGGGCAACGTGAAAGCTCTCGCGATTCAACGATCAAAGATGAGCCCATATAGGCTATATGGGCTCATCTTTGATCGTTGAAGCCCGAGGCTTTGACGCAGCCCAAATTGCAGCTTTCAACTGGGATGAGTATATACTCATCCCAGTTCAAAGTGAGAAGTTTCGGCTGTGCCAAAGCCTCGGGCTTCAACGATCAAAAATTGGTTCATATGAGTATATGGACCAATTTTTGATCGTTGAAGCCCGAGGCTTTGGCACAGCCGAAATTGCAACTTTGAAGTGGAATGAGTATAGTCTAAAAATCTTGATGATGTTTATGACGATAACTCATTAACGTATTATAAAGAAGCATAGCAATCGTCATAGGTCCTACTCCCCCAGGAACAGGGGTGATATAAGCACATTTAGATTGGACATTTTTAAAATCTACATCTCCCACAATTTGGTATCCACTTTTACGTGTTGGATCTGGAATCTGATTAATTCCAACATCGATGAGAATAGCCCCTTCTTTAACCATATCAACTGTAATAAATTTAGGTTGTCCAATAGCGACGATCATCACATCGGCTAGTAAGCATAGTGCTTTTAAATTAGTCGAGTAGCGATGAGCAATAGTCACAGTGGCATTTCCTCCCGGTGTGCTCTGCATTAATAAGGCAGCCATTGGTTTTCCTACAATATTACTCCTCCCGATCACTAAAGCATGTTTTCCTACCATATTGATGGAACAACGCTCAAGCAAAACTTTAATGCCGAGAGGAGTGCAGGGGATGAAGCCATCTGTTTCCCCGATTAGCATTTTCCCTACATTTAAGGGGTGGAAACCATCGACATCTTTAGCAGGATTGATGGCTCGAGTGACGTGGGTGGGATTGATATGAGTAGGAAGGGGAAGCTGCACTAAAATGCCATCTACCAAAGGGTTAAGATTAAAGCTCTCAACTTCTTCTAATAGCTCTTTTTCCGTAATTGTAGCAGGCAGTTCTCGTTTGATTGATTGAATGCCAACAGTTTCACAGGCTTGCGTTTTCCGGTTAACGTAAATTTGCGAGGGGGCATGATGGCCAATAAGAATAACAGCTAAGCAAGGCTGACGGCCTTTATAATGTTTAATTGTTTCCCGAATTTCCTGTTGAATTTCATCTGCAATCTTTTTGCCATCCAAGATCATTAGCCTTTCACTCCGTATGCATTTATGACTGTATATTTATTCCAGTTGAAAGCTGGAATGAGTATATACTCATCCTAGTTCAAAGTGAGAAATTTCATAGGAGCTTTATACATCGAACTCCTGTTATTTTATCATTTCTTATTTAAAGATAATCAAACAAGAAAAAATGTTCTAGCGCTTTGTCTCATAAATTTAATGCTTAGAGATTTTCTGTGACTTCCTAAAAATTCATCAATACATATACAATAGACTTTCTTTCGCGACTTACTTTAGGTTTTGCAAGAAATCGAGTGAAAAATGACAAATAGAATTATATAAAAGCCAATTTTTCAATTGAATTGTGTATAATATAACTCAAACTAATGGGAGGAAGAGATAAAGTGAAAAAATGGAATCATTTGATGATGTTAGCCTGTGCGCTTTCAAGTTTTTGTATTCAACCTTTATTTGCTGTTGTGCCAGTACCGGACCCAATACCTTGCTTAAGAGATATAGAAACTCATTTTTTTGATACAAATATTGTCCAGCAAGCTCTTAGCCTTTATCGTATTCCTCAAGCTTTATGGAGTTTGATTATTCGAGATTTACAAGCAGGAAGTCGTGACATTCCCAGTCGTATAAGAGCAAAAACGGCTCACATGGTTCATGATCCTTTTAATTATCCTCTTCAAAAGGGACCTGTAGCTGAGATTTTAAAACAAACTTTATATGAGCTATTTATTGAAACAATGAATCGTTATGCAGTAGGTGAACAACCAGTAGTACGTTTGATTTTTGACTATATTTTTAGCCGTCAACTACCTACCTGGGTTCCATGTTTAGGAGATGAAGTCATGAGGCTCGCTCCAAGATTTGAATAACAAAAAGGACCGATTATGAAAACTCTATTTATTTACCATTACCTGTGTTGTTCGACTTTAGTTGCCCTTCTATGTCTAGGTGAAACTGTTGTAGCAGACGAAGAAAAAGTCAAAAATTCTAACAGAGAGTCTCCTCTTTGCGCAACAGAAGTTCTCATGACTTTCTTCCCTCAGCCCATTGTCAAAGATATCCTTGTTAAACATCAAATTCCATTGGCTGAGGCAGAAGCGATTGCTCAAGAGCTATCTCAAAAGAACCGAGATATTACTAAACTATTAGAGAATCAAGTGATTCAATTGGATTCTAGCTCTTTCAGAGATATTAACCGACGTGAAATTATCATGAAAGCCTCTAAAGAGGCTCTTTATGATGTTTTTGCAACAGTCTTAAAGAGTCACGGTATTACAGATGACAACCAAATCCATGTCTTTTTAGATGATATGCAGGAGGCCAAGAGAGTTTTGTTTATTCAATGTATTCGACAAGATCAACTTCAGAGAAATGAAATAGAATAAGAAATAAACCCAAAACTCAAGCCATTAACCTGATTTTTGAGTTTATGTCCTTGATTCTTAGGAATCTTTCCTCTTATCTCTCGTCCTTTTCTTCTCGGAAATAGCCATTTGACTATTCCCTTCAAAGAAAAGGACGAGAGATAAGAGGAAATCTTCTCTAAGAATCAAGGAAATAAAATCAAAACTCAGGTTATTAACAAGTTTGTCCGTTTTTTGGACATTTTTGGAAAGAATAAAGAAGGGAGGGTAAAGGCAATTCCGGCATAAAGAGCATCATAAAGTGGCAACCAAAAAAGATCATTTTTGATCCATTCCCAGGAAAGGATAAGAGAGTGTCCAAAGGCATATAAAAGGCATACTTGAATGAGAGTAGAAAAAATAGCAAAGAAAAATGTCAAAATAGATAATGTGCTAGGGCTATCTTCAAAAAAATGGCATTTCTGTGAGTATAATAAAAGGGTTGTTAAACAATAGTTGAGTGCATGCATACCTAAGCGTGTTTGGGAAGCAAATAAATCAATGATGAGTCCACAAAGAAGAGCAAGCCATAAGCAGGTTATTTTGCCTCTATGGTAAAAGGTAAAAACGAGAAAAGGGGCAAAAAATAGCAAACGTAAGCTAGGAAATAAGGGAGGGAGAAAGAGAAGGTAAAGAAGCGTATAAATAAAAAAAATGCTAATATGATTCATCGGTTATTCAGCTGCTTTACAAAGTAGACTTCTTTGTGAACCAGAGGACTTTGGCTCAGTCGAAATACCGCTCTTTTTGCGTAAGGTGAGTTAATAAGCTCCTTTCGAGGATAGCATAGCTGGGATTGTTTTAGCAATCAGCTTTAGATCCAATAAGAGAGATTGATGATCGACATAATACTCATCCAGCTCAGTCCGTTTTTTATAGCACTCAATGTCACTTCTTCCAGATACTTGCCAAAGTCCTGTTAAACCAGGGCGAATGGATAAGATTTTAGCTGCCTTAACGCCTAAATATTTATTGACCTCTTCTTTGATAACAGGGCGTGGTCCTACTACACTTAAATCACCTTTTAAGACATTCCAAAATTGAGGAAGTTCATCTAATGAGGTTTTGCGCAAGAAAGATCCGATAAAGGTAATGCGAGGATCCTGCTTAAGCTTAAATGATCTTTCCCATTCTTCTTTCAACTTAGAATCAGAAGCTAAAATTTTTTTGAGACGTGCATCTGCATCAACGTACATAGTACGAAATTTATAACAACGAAATACCTTTCCACCTCTTCCAATTCTTTCATGAGCGTAAATCACTTTGCTCGATGAAGTGCATAAAATCAACAGACCGATGAAAAGGAAAAGAGGAAAGCCTATTATCAGAACAAGGAGGCTAAATAGAATATCAAAGATACGTTTAATAGGAATATGCTTGATTTGGTATTCAAAAGCAGGGCTTAGAGCGATGATGGAGGGATGGTTGAGGTTGTTAATATCTTCCATAATGCCTATCATTAAAAAGTTAAAGGGATTGCTTTTTACTCGATGATAAAGTTTTTTTGTCTTGATATTTCCTGACTTCTATGGATTTTTCATAGCTATCTCACAGAAACAGGTCTGCCAAGATAAAATACTTTATCATCAAGATTTAGATTTAATAAATTTTTTATCAATAAAAGTCATCTTTTTTCAATGTTGTCGATGAATCACAAAATCTGCCAAGCTAACGAGGAGTGAAGAGTCAAAAGGGAGAGCTTGCAAGGCCTTTATAGCTTGATCATAGCAATCACGAGCAGAGGCTTGAGCTTGTTCTAGACCTAATAAAGAGACATATGTTGATTTATCATTTATTAAGTCAGATGCCACATGGCGGCCATGTTTAGTTTGACTGGATGTCACATCCAAGATATCATCAATAATCTGGAAAGCTAAGCCAATATTTTCACTAAACTGCTGAAGATATGCCCTATGTAAGGGACTCGCATTAGCAAGAATACCACCAAATTCTACAGCAGCCATTAATAAAGCGGCAGTTTTATGACGATGAAGTAAACGTAAAGTGTCTAAATTAATTTTTTCACCTTCATAAGCGAGGTCCATGACTTGACCTCCAATCATGCCATTTCCTCCGATATGCTTAGCCAATGTGGCGATCAACTCCACTCTTTTTTCTGCAGAAATCTGGGTATCTGTCGCTAAGATTTCGAATGCATATGTCAGTAAGTAATCACCCGTTAAAACAGCATGTCCTTCTGAGTACTTTTTGTGAACAGTCAGTTTTCCCCGTCGATAATCATCATTATCCATACAAGGAAGATCATCATGTATGAGGGAATAAGTGTGAACAATTTCAAGCGTGCAAGCTGGAAAAATAGCTATCTTTTGATTACCACCAAGCATATGCGTAGTAGCTAAAGTCATAATAGGACGCAATCGTTTTCCCGCTCCTAGAAGGGTATAGCGAGCAGCCTCAAATAGATGTTGGTAGGGGCCATTATGTAAGGGAATTAAGCTATCTAAATGGCGCTCAATCATCTGGCTTTGAGTTTGGAGATATTGCAGAATATCAATAGGAGGAGCTGTTAATTGTATCTCACTCATAGTGATCAAGTCTATTCCAATCTAAATAGCTTGCAGCTATCACCAATCCCACGGTGGTGTAAACTAGAGAAACCATAGATATAAGGCCTATCATTTTTCAAAAAAATTTATTATTGTTAAAGAAATAATGGAGAATAGATATTGTGTACAGGAGATTTATTTGTTTCTAAATAAGTAACGTTAGGACTGATATCTATTGGCGCAGCATATGCAGGCTGACGACCAATACTAAAATAATTAAATCCTTTACGCGCCATTTCTTCGGGTTTATATTGATTACGTCCATCAAAAAAAGCATTTCCTCTCATGTGAGATAATATCAAGTCCATATTAAGACAGCGAAACTGTTTCCACTCAGTTATTAAAGCAATAGCATCGGCTCCTGTTGCGGCTTCGTATTCATTTTGGCACCACTGGATGGAGGCTTGCTGAGGCAAAAGACTGCGAGTTTTGTCCATAGCAATAGGATCGAACAGACGCAAAGAGGCTTGTTGCTTAAGTAAATAATGGATTAATGTGAGGGAAGCAGCCTCTCGTATATCATCTGTATCGGGTTTGAAAGCGAGGCCTAAGATACCAATGACTTTATCTTGTAGGCCTCCTTGTTGTTCAAAGTAGGCATGAATTTTTTGGCCAATAACCTCTTTTTGTTTATGATTGATGAGGTCTACAGCTTGTATCATTGGCATAAGATAATTTTTATCTTGAGCCTGAACTTGTAAGGCTTTGATGTCTTTAGGTAAACAAGATCCTCCATAGCCAGGCCCTGCATATAAAAATTTATTTCCAATCCGTGGATCAGATCCTATAGCATGTCGGATCATATCAATATTTGCACCCACAAGTTCACAAAAGCCTGCCATTTCATTCATAAAAGAGATGCGTGTGGCTAGCATGGCATTAGCAGCATACTTGGAGAGCTCAGCTGAAGTAACATCCATAATGAGCAACTTCTCATGGTTGACCATAAAAGGAGTATAGATATTTTTCATTATCTCAGTGGCTTGAGAGCTATTAGAGCCAATAATGACTCGATCTGGTTTCATGAAGTCTTGAATAGCATTGCCTTCTTTTAGGAATTCTGGATTGGAGACAATGTCAAAATTTGCTACAATTTCTCTTTGCTTTAAGGTCTTAGAGATAATACGAGAGAGATCAGTTGCTGTACCAACAGGTACTGTAGATTTGGTAACGATAATAGTGTACCTGTCCGTCATATGATGGGCTAACTGAGTAGCAACTTGATGTACGGCTTTAAGATCGATTGTTCCTTCTAGAGTCATAGGAGTGTCCACGGCAATAAAACAGACTGTAGAGGATGGGACATTAGAAGCATAATCTGTCGTGAAATGAAGACGTTTGGCATCTAGATTGCGCTTCACCATTTCTTCTAATCCAGGCTCATAGATAGGGATAACCCCTTTTTGAAGTTTTTCGATCTTTTCTTGATTGATATCAAGACAAACAACTTGATTTCCCATTTCAGCAAAGCAAGTTCCTGCTACAAGTCCGACATAGCCTGTTCCAATAACCAAAATTTGTATGCTTTTCATAGTAAATTTGCCTATTTGGTATATCTAATGTGAGGAATGATAGCTGATCAGTATATTTGTTGCATGCATAAAAGTTGATTAAATTTCATTTGTTGATGTCAGACGAGATCTAATCATAATAGCAAGTTTTGAGTTCCTTATTTTCTTGCTCAGGCCGTTTGAGTCCCATGTTGATATATAAAGCGATTCGGTTGTCATTTTCAGTGTGCTGAAAAGATAAACGCAAATTCCATGCTGTTTGAATCGTTGTCAATAAATCGACTTCAAATTCTCTGTATCCAGGCTCTTTCAAACGATTCCAGCCCTGTCGCGAAGAGAGTTCGCAAGCCCAATTTGGGTGAAAACGATAAAAGAGATGAAGCAGGAGGGTATCTCTGCGATCAGATAGAGGAGAATGTCTTAAGCTCTCTTCATCACGAAAAGCATCCAAAAAGAAATTATCTTGATCCACTTTGCGCCAGCTAAAAGCACCTCGATGTCGAAACTCAGTAGCCAGAGCAAAGTCAGTATTTAATGTCCATTCAGATCGAAAATTAAAATGATCAACTTGATTGTGCTCGAAGTCCCATGCCAGATTGATTATATGACGTACAGTAGGTAAGGAGAGGAAATACAGACGACTATAGATCTTAGGGATGTAGGAATGCAAGGCTCTTGCATTCAAAAAAGCATGGGCATACAGGTCAATAAACAAGAGGCGTGAGATACATTGATCCTCTTTTTTTTTATAAACAGAATTTTTGACCCCAAATGTGAGTTGGTGAAGACGATACCAGCCGTCATCTATGTCAAAGATATAATGTTCTGTTGGAGAAGAGGTGGGATAAGTATAATAGTGATAGGAGGTATAAGGTTCTATTACATGCTTTAAGTTGCCATAATAACGATGTAATTGGGTAGAGATAGTAGCTCCTACAAATCCAGTAGCTAGCAACTGAGAATTTCTTTGAGGACTATCACTATATAGGATGGCCACTCCACCCCATTTTGGAGTTAAAGTGATAGGACCTAATAAAAAAGGTCGATAGAATTTTGGACGGTATTCTATGCGGGACGAATGATAGTCATCAACATGAAGAAGATGGCTGGCATACTTAAAATCTAAATAGGAAACTTGGGCCCAATTCTCAGATACAATTCCTGTATTACCTAAAAGAAAAGGGCGAAATTGAGTGCTTAGCGTAGGAAGTTCTTGTTTCACCGTTTCAAAATGATTGACTTTTACTCTTGCATAGAAATTGCCAATCCAATCTTCTTCTTGGCGTCGGATGACAAGTTGAGTACGTTTAGTCGTTTCAAAATAAAAATCTCGGTCATAGTAGCTACTTGGGAGGTCAATATCACTTACTTTATCATAAGTGAAGAGGATGCTGACTTTATCATCTACCATCAACTTTCTATAGAATCCTTCAAAGCGATAACGAATTTTTTCGTTAAGATCAAATAAGGAGGAATCTTTAGCAACATAATTTATACTTTCAAATTCTGTTTTGTGATCTGGTGAGAGGTAATAGAGCTCTAATCCACCTCCAGGACCACGTGTCAGCCGATAATCGAAACGTAAAAAGATTTTCCAACATTCCCCAGAAAAAACTTCATAAGTCAACCCAAAACGGGGGCCTTGTCTGCCCCCCCACCTAAATCGATATTTTAAAGGTGAATCAAAAATGGAGTTTAAATTGGCTCTTAAGGAGGGGATCCATAAAATGGGATAGTTCATAATGAGAAGCTGCACTTGTCGTGCCTTTAAATATTGTTTTTGAATCACGTAAACTTCTTGTGCATGTATTTCCCAATCAGCTTGAGCATTTTCAGAAGTTGTAACATAACCATCATGAATTATATAGCTTCCATCAGAAAGAAGATGAATTTTTTCTCCACCAAAATACCAAGGTTCAGCACTTGTCTTTCCCTCATAAACTATCCCTTCTTGTTTTTGGAAATTATAAAAGAGCTTCTTACCGGTAAAAACATATTCTCCGAATTCTAAAATGAGTTGATCTTCTGCTTCAACGCTGTAGATAGGAACCCCTTCTATGATCTGACGAGTATAACGGATCTTTAAAGCTTGAATACGTAAATGAGGTCCGGTGATAACTCCACCTTTTTCTGTTGCAAGAATGCCGTCGACGTAAAGAGGTTCTCGGAGATCTATTGTAATTCCTTCTGCAAAGCCTCTTTGCATTAGCTTAGTGGTTTCTTGGCCGAAGAGAGGCGATAAGAAAAGACAGAACAAAAGAATAAAAAATCTCTTCAGCATATAAAATATCTATCTACATAAGGTTATGAGGGAAATATTATACACCCTATGTCATTTATTCCCAAGCTATACTCATTCCAGTTGAAAGCTGCAATTTGGGAACGCAAGCTCGCGATTCAACAAAGATAGCCCGTGGCTATTGACGCAGCCGAAATTGCAGCTTTCAACTGGAATGAGTATAGATCATGGGCAAATTTATGAATTTATTTTTCGGAAATGGTATGACTTGTAAACTCTAGCTAGCCGATTATCATATAGCGTTTTACAGACCAGTGCCAAAAGCGGTTTGCTACAAATAGACAGGTTGCAGCTGAGGTCAGAAGTGCGGGTAATGCCCAGCTGTCTGCGGGGTCGATAAGGACTCTGGTTGGGAAGCTAGCTATCATACCTACAGGAATAATCAGTAAGATCAGGTAGCGAATGCCAGGCCCATAAAGCAGATCGGGTCTCTGACCCATTTTAAAAAAAGTAAAATAGAGTTCATGAAAATGTTCAGCTCTAGTGATCAATAGGGCCACGGTACAAAAAATCAGTCGAGTTGAGTAGAAGATGGATAGGGCCGCCGGCACGACGATAAGGATCAACAGAGATCGGATCCAAGGAAAGCCCCCAGGTAGTAATGAGAGACTCCATAGTAGCCATGAAAGGGCAAAGATAGCATTCAGTAGAAAGCCGCACTGGAGCTTTTGTGACGTCATCAATTGCTGCGAGCTTACAGGCCTTAACAAAAGAAGGTCAAGATCACGATGGGCGATTTTTTCAGAAAATACATCAAAGTTATAGGAGAATAAGATCATTTGAAATGCATCAACAAGAAACAGTACGCCTAAGAAAACACGCATTTCAGCGATGCCCCATCCTCCTAGGTTATTGACATGAAGATAGAGTGCCTCAAACAGAATTATTTGCATTGTGTACCAGAGGATGTCGTTGACAAACTGCAGTCCCAGATTAAATGGAACCTGCAAGTCGGCGATAGCGCTTAATTTAAAAAGAGCCCATTCCAAAGTCAGCATTTTTTTAAATGAAGTCCACATAGCTATGCTCCTGTTCCTCCATAGCGACGCAACCCTAATTTCCATATGAAGCTAGCTAATAACCCAAAGACTATACCTCCAATAGAGAGGCTGATGAATCCTTGCATAAAGACGTTAATGTCAATACGTCCGGACAGATATGCTGCAGGCAAGTAGATCCCGCAGCTAAATGGGAGAGCAATGACCCATTCACGTATTGGCGATGGCAGCAAGTCTAGAGGTATTAGCTCCCCTGTGAGAAACCAGATGATCATGTTCTTGGTGTTGTTAAGGCTATAGACGTTATCGAAGAAAAAAGCCATCGCAGCGACTGCGAAGTGTAGTGAGAAGAGGAGGATCACGTAGCATATTCCCATTAATAAAACTATGGGGAGCCTATTTACATGGAAGGGAAGATCCCATGTCCAAGCGATCAGCATCACAACAGGAACCATCGCTAAAGCTGTGATAAGCTTTTGTCCTAATAATTGTCCCATATGATACTCATAAAAAGAACTAGGCCTAAGTAGTAAAGCATTAACGGCCCCACTGTTAATTTCAGCGATCATCGCACGCTCGAACCGCCAGTTTATACTTCCTAATTGCAGAATTAAGTAAAGAAAATATCCTAAATAATAATGTGCTGGAAAGCCAGCCAATTGATCGCTTCCAGAAGCTTCAATCAAGCCGGTCCAAAATGCCACCTCTACCAGAAAAAAGCAGAGGGGAATTACGGCAATCGCCATGACAAAGTCTATGGGATAGGTTATTCTAGTGGATATTCCGAGCCTTATGCAGGCTAGATTCCTTTTCAAGAAAGATATGTATGACATCTTCAAAATCTGGCTCTTCTATTTTAAGGTCCCGAATAGGGGTCTGTGTAGTGATTATTTTTAAAGCATTAAAAAGCTCTGCAGATGACAATGAGTGGTCAAATGAGAGGGCTCCTAAGGGAATTTTTAGGTTTGACGAAATAGTCAATTCCTCTGTTAATGGCATTGTGAAGTCAACTATTAATCGCTTTGTCGATGGTGTTAAGGACATAAAATGATCGACTGTGCCATCATAGGCAATGGATCCATGGCTCATAAGGAGAAGGCGGTCGGCTAACAATGCAATATCATCCATGTAGTGGCTGGTAAGGATAATCGTAACATCTGTGCCTTTTAGTTCTTCTAGGATGAATTGACGTATGTTTGTTTGCGCGACGACATCCAAGCCGATAGTGGGTTCATCAAGAAAAAGAATTTTTGGCGAATACAGAAGGCAACCGATAATTTCCATTTTCATCCGTTCACCCAAGCTTAGGCGACGCAAAGGCACTTTTAGTACGTGCCGGCAGTCTAGACGATCGGCTAACTTATCAACACGCTTTAGTGTTGCGATCTTATCTAGGTCGTAGATAGCCATTAGTAGATGAAAGCTTTCGCTGGCTGGAATATCCCACCAGAGCTGGTTTTTTTGTCCCAAGAGTAAGCTGATCTGTCTCAAAAAACCATTAGGGCGTTCCCATGGGGTGTATCCTAAGACCGATGCCTTTCCGCTAGTAGGAAAAATCAAGCCCGATAGCAGTTTTAATAATGTCGTTTTACCCGCACCATTAGAGCCGACTAGACCCACAATTTGGCCCCTGGAGATCTTCAGATCGATCGGCAATAAAGCGTATTTGACCTCGGACTTATTAACAAATAGTCCTTTTAGCGATGCTATAAGGCCAGTTTCTTTGTGGTAAGTCCGATAGCAACGGGCTAGTTGATTTGTTGTAATGACGATTTCGTTCATGTTATCCAAAAATAATTCGGCATATAGAGAAGTTTTATCATATAATTAATTAATGGGTCGATCTGTTTTAAGTTCCTCTTTCCTTTTGGAATCTGTCTTTTTCGTATTTCTATTGCCGTAATTCCGCGTTTACAGCAATCGAGATAGTAGTTGTCACTTCTTGTCATTCGTCTCATTGAATTAAGCTTTTAGAGTAGAGTTCTTCTGAAACCTAGGAAAGCTCATAATTGTACAAACCTGTTAAAAGGTTAAATCGTAGGCCAAACCTCTTTCTTCTATTCCTATATACTCATTTCACTTGAAAGTTGCAATTTGGGCAATGCGAAAGCTCTCGGGCTTCAACGATCAAAAACATGTCCATATACTAATATGGACATGTTTTTGATCGTTGAAGCCCGAGAGCTTTCGCATTGCCCAAATTGCAACTTTCAAGTGAAATGAGTATAACGATCAGAAATAGACTTCTTTCGAAATTGCTCACCCTAACTCTAAATTCTGAATTCCAGCAATAAGGTTGAACCGCAAGCCAAATCTTTTTCTTCGATTGCTGTATCTATCACTGAAAAAATATAGGTGTCAGAGGGTGGATTTGCAATTTGATAGAGATTTTTAAGATTGGCCTCGGGATTCTTTCGACTTCTGTCATAGTTTAACAAAGAAGGGAACTTCAAACCGAAAATTGTTAAACCTGACATTAGGTGGTCTGAGAATGCGATTCCCTCATTTGGAGCAAAATTTAGAATTTTTTCCAGCCAAGGTAAAAAATATAAACTTGCTAAAGTCTTTAATCTCAATTAGTGGCAGTCTGCATTTTGCAAAGTTAAAATTTTTGAATGGACTAAAGAACATACACTATACTCATTTCACTTGAAAGCTACAATTTCGGCTGTGCCAAAGCCTCAGGCTTCAACGATCATATAGTACTTACTTGAACACTTCCTACGCGATAGCACTCAAGAACTGCAAAAATTTATACTTCTATATAGCCATGGTGATTACGAGTTTAGAAAAAATAAAATTATCTATTTTATTGAAGCACACTCTTCTAAGAAGAGTTATATAGACGTCAGAGTTCTGCGAATATTCGATAAATTTATTTACAAAAAAGATAGTAATGAAGTTAGTTCTATTAAACAAGAGGTTGACTCACTTAATCATACAGGGGTTTTTAATTAGAAATTTTTGATAAAGAATTTGGTAACAATTTCTGTTAGATATTCTTCATTCCAGCCAGCTTTCTTTCGTCTTTCTAATAGTCCCTTTCCAGACCCTAACATGTTTAATGCTAATCTCCTAAATGTAGCCAAATTTTCAGCTGCATAACCGGTATTTGCAATACTATTGTCTTCAATAAAATTAAAATCTAACTGTCGATGCAAATGATTTTCAATCATCCAGTGTTTTCGAATAGCATTAGCAACTTTTAGAGCATGAGCTGGTAAGCTTGAGATATAATACCTTTTTTCAGTTGTTGGTACTTGGGTGGGCAACGAACGCTCACTCTTTACCATTATGATACTTTTGAGTTTTCGCCATTCATCTTTTTGTGGTAGCCAATCGATATCTTCTGTCACATATATTTCTCGTTTCTCTACACGTCCATGACCATTTTCCTTCCAACCAACAGCATCGCATTCTACAAAATCAATAGCATCAGCTTGGATAAAATAATTTTCAACTTCATCTGCCAAAGATTCTTGATTGCCTTTTAACGCTAGTACATAGTCTGCGCCATTATCACAAATTTTTCCTGCAATATTTTTTTGACACCCCATAGCGTCTGATGTGACAATCGCCCCTTGAATATTGATTTGATCTAAAACCTTCGGTATAGCTGTTATCTCATTAGATTTATTCTCAACTGGTTGCTGAGCTACAATAATCCCTTTCTCTGCAACAAATAAAGACACAAGATGCAAAGTTGGATTAAGTGTAGCACTCTTTTGAGTCCCTCTTAAACATTTCCCATCAATGGCTAGAATTTGATTTTTTAATCCACTTGGAAGAGTTTCTAACCATTCAACTAAAAGGTGTCTTAAAGATTCTGGCTTGATTCGGACGAGTGTCCACCAAAAAATTCCATAGCTCGGAATAGTTTCTATTTCAATTAGCCGCTTAATCCACCGAGCTTTGGATTTAGCAAATATTGCAATTTGATTAATGCTATTTGCTCCTGCTAACATAGCAGAGAGAATGATGAAAAAAATATGCTCAAGTCTATAGGTTAAATTGTGCCCCTGTCGTGGGTCGGCAATAGCACTAAAATAATTCAAAATAGTTTCTTTAAACTCTTCAATATCAATTTCCTTTTCAAGATCCGTATATTCATTTCTATATGATTTTGAGACCATTTTTGCTCCTTTGGTAGTGATTACCAAAAGAGCTTGGCTAAATATGAAGTTTTCTATCAAGTATTTCTAATTAAAAGCCCCTGCTTAATCATAAAATTGACTCAGTTAATAGCTGTCTTGATAGAGTGGAAGATACAAATAGAAGGCTAACACTCGCATGGAACCATGTATTTCCTATATTAGCTAAGCAGCAAGCAGAAAATATAAGTCTATTTAAGGTTTTAATAATAAGACCTCTACTAATTAGTGCGGGTAAAATTTCAGTTGTATTGTTCATCATGCTGATTGGCAAAATATATTTTTCTGGTGTAAGCGTCAAATAAAGCCATCTTGCTTGTAAATGATAGACTTTTATTGATGCAATTTTAACCACTGGTCAGGAAGGAGCTCATAGAGCTTTTTAGAGTTGTGATCCATTAAGCGCTGCATTACATCTTCAATAGACCTCTTTCGAAATTTGCTTTGTTTGAAAAAATGAATTGTTTGTGAGCAGATTGATTGCCAAATTTTGAAAGCATATGTGCACATATGGTTAAAAAATTTGGCAATCAAGATGCCGAAAAGAATCATTTTAGCAAACAAATGAAATTTCGAAAGAGGTCTAATATAGAGGTTATCTTAAAACCTATATTTTAAGATAATTTGCGTAAAAAAACTTAAGGTGTATTTTGCAAAAATCATATCCGATTAAATAGGCTCAATGCGTAGCTCGCAACAGAAGGCCGGCTAAGGCATATTTATTTGTTTGATGTCCATCTCGGATAGCCTTTAATAAAGCCGTAATCCCTTGATCATCTTGATTAATGGTAAAAGCTTCGAAGGATTCAATGAGCAGGCGGGAGGTTTCTTCAGGAGTTAGCTCATAGTTGTTTTTACCAGCACTCCATGGGGTAAAAGGACGAAAATGAATAAACTCACGATGGCCCCAGCTTTGCACCCATTGCCTAAGTTGATCTCCATAAGGACCTGGCTCTTTTAAGCGATAGAGAGCCAAATTGCAGTATTGTCTGATAAGGGGGGCTCCGATCATTTGTTGATATTTCATCAGGAGTTGAATGGCTTTTGGAGTCTCTAAATCTTCTACAAGCTCAATGGCGACAGGAACAAGATCATTCTGTTGGGTAAGCAACAGAAGTTCGGCTAGTTGTAGGAAATCGTTTTCAGAAAGATTTTGTGCTTTTTCAAGAATAGACTCTTTCAATTCAATGTTATCAGTATAGGCAGAAACGTCATTTTTTAAAATTTGGCTAGCGAAAGGAACTGCCTTCCAGGCCTTTAAAGCTTGACCTGGAGAGGATAATCGCGTGAAGGCTAAATCTCGCTTATCACGTATAAGAATCTCCTGGAGATTCTTGCAGCATTGAGAGTGATTTTGCTCTAATAAAGCCAACGTGGCATTCACTCGAATTTGAATATTGGAAGAATGGATTAATTCGAGAAGGGTTCTTGCCTCCTCCTGGATCTCACCTAAGATGGCAATTGCAAATACGTCCCCTTTGATTGCAGCTTCCCGAATGGCCTTTATAGCTTCTTTTTGTCCCAATCGGTAAAGAGCCTGTTGAGCTGCTAGTGCGACGGTAGGATATTGGGAACACCCTAATCTTTTTAGTCTAGAAATCGATTCTTCATCTTTCAAGAGACCTAGTGCGTAAGCACTTGCTTCCTGTTGCGCAAAGTTGAAGTGGGAGGCTTGTTGACGAATTTGAGGTAATAAGTCATCCCTTCCATATTTGGCAGCACTAAGGATAGCGGCTACTCTAACCTTCTCTTTTGAATGATTAAGCATTTTACGTAAAAGGCAAATAGCTTGTGGAGTGCCCACCTTGGCATACAAAGCTGGATAAAAGGAAAGAAGTTCTTTAGAAGTTTTATACATCAAAGATTCAGTTTGATCAATAGCTTGTGGGTCTTTTTTTTCACACAGGTGATGAGCTGCTTCTAAACGAATAAGAAGATAATTAGACCCTAACGCTCTCTTTAACGCTTGGCTAGCTCGATCTGTCTGAAAATGAGCCAGTGCCTTTAGGGCAACTAGCTCAATCATAGGATAAGGACTTTTTAAACTCTCTTCCAAAATATAATACGCCTCTTCATGAGCTGCTACACTAGCTCCAAATAAGGTGAGAAGTTGTATTTCAGGATCTTGTTGTCGAAAGCCATAGTCTAATAAACCCAATCCTATACGATGAATGAGCTCGAAGTCGTGGAACTTTTGAGCTTCATAATATTGTTCATATAAGCTTAAGGCCTGAGAATGTTGGCCTTGTTGAATTAAAAAAAGAATCTTTCCCACTTGTGACGAAAAAGGGGAATCAGCCCACCCTTTGAAGGAATATAAAAAAAATAGAAGAATAAAGCTGAACGTCCGCATAGAATAAGTTACTTTAAGTAATCCCATAAATCTATCCCTACTCTTTCTAATAGCTCACGCAAGGTGTTAATAGGAAGTCCCATGACATTATAGTAACAGCCTTCAATCCTTCGTACAATTAAACCACCTGCTTGTTGGATACTGTAGCCCCCAGCTTTATCCGCATAAGGCATTTTCCGATAGTAAGCACGAATCTGTTGATCCATTAAAGAGTTAAATAAAACCCTTGTCTCTTCAACGGCTTGTAATTCTTGGTTGCCATGACGAATTGTTAAACTTGTGTAGACACTATGCCATTGTCCTGCTAACTCTTTAAAATTTCTAAAAGCTTCTTGCTCGTCTTTAGGCTTTTGATAGACTTTTCCTTGTCGATAGACAATAGTATCAGCTGTTAAAATCATGTGATTAGGAAAGGCAGGAAAAAGGGAATCGGCTTTTCCTTTAGATAATGCATTAACGTAAACATAAGGGTCTTCCTTAAACTCGACAGTATCCTCCTCAAATGAAGATGAAACTTGCTTAAAAGGAAGAGAAAAATAGCTGAGTATTTCTTTACGTCTGGGAGATTGAGATCCCAAAATAAGTTGCATTTCATATCCTATGATAAGAATAATTGTGAAAAGAGAAAAAAAACCTGTTTATCTACATCCAGCTTGGGACAGTAAAGCTTAAGATGTTTTTTGATCTCTTGTTCTATTTGTTTAAGCTGGTCATAGGATAAGGGAGAGTCTATAAATTTTCCAATATATTCTCTATCTTGAAATTGAGTTTCCACGAGAGTTTGGTCTTGAAATAGCTTCGCTTTTTTCCAAATTTTATTTTGGCTAAGATATAGTTTGACTTCTCCAGTTTGGACGATACCTAAAAAACATTTTACAGAAATGGGAGAAGATGGATTGATTGCCTTTACCATTTTTTGCTAACCTAATCCTCAAATAAATAAATTAACTTCCAATTTTCTAAGACTTACGCCTTTGGATAAATTTGTTAAAAATTGTAAAATCTGCTAAAATTCTACGGGAATCAACCAGGTATGTGACTTTGGATACAGGTAATAAACGCATTGCAATTTTACGTGATAGAGCATTGATGCTCGCTAAAGCAAGAGAATTCTGTGTTCATCAGACAAATAATCTTTCTGACGTTATCCCCTTTCGCTTAAAAAAATTATGACTTGGATTTTCATCTTTGGTGTTAGCATCTATTTTTTTCTCATGGCTTTGATTGGTTATCTAGCAAGTCGCAAAGTAAAGACTATGGAAGATTATCTCATTGCTGGACGTTGTTTACCTTTCTATTTAGCACTACCGACTGTTGTTGCGACTTGGTTTGGAGCTGGCTCATCGATGGGGGTTTCTGGGACAGTTTATTCGCATGGATTTTATGGAGTTATTGCTGACCCGTTTGGATGTTCGCTGGCTTTATTAATAGCAGGCCTCTTCTTTGCAGCACCTTTTAGACGTTTGAAATTACTAACTATTTCTGACTTATTAGGAAATGCATATGGACAGAGGTTTGAGCGAGTTTCTTCATTAATTGTTCTTCCATTTTATATCGGTACTTTGGCCTCCCAAATGCTTGCAATGGGTTATGTCTTCCAAATTATTTCTGGAGCTCATCTCGAGATAGGTATTCTCCTTGGAGCAATTATTATTGTTATGTATACCGTTTCTGGTGGGATGTGGGCAGTAACGATTACAGATTTTATTCAGTTTGCTTTACTGAGTATTGGATTGATGATAATCCTTCCTATCTGTTTTGAACAAGTCAAGGATAATAAAGTAATTTTAATTAACTTCCTAAATGAGTTTAAAACCATCATACCTAATGGCGAACAGTCTTCATCCATTTGGTTGGCTTATTCTGGTCGTATTTTAATGACTGGACTAGGAACGATTATGGGACAAGATTTACTTCAACGTTTTTTAGCAAGTCGTTCTGAAACTGTAGCACGCTATAGTGGTATTGTAGGCGCATTTACTTATATGTTGCTAGGTTTAATCCCTTTGTTTATTGGAATTGCTGGACGTGAGATCTACCCTAACCTTGAGACACCCGAACATTTAATTCCTCTTTTGGCTAAAGAATACCTTTCGCCCATTGCTTTCACGATTTTTGCTTGTGGGCTTTTCTCTGCTATTATGAGTACTGCTGATAGCTATCTTCTTGCTGGGACTACACTAGTTACAAATAATATCATTTTAAAATTAAGACCTATTTCTAATGAAAAAAATAAAATTTTTATAGTGCGTTTAGTCAATTTGACAATTGCTCTTATTGCCTTTGCTTTAACCTTTACTGGTCAATCTATTTTCAATATGATGGTCCATTCAGGAACAATTCTTTTTATTGCAATTTTTGTCCCCGCTTCAGCAGCTCTTTTTTGGAAAGGAGCAAATACCCCTTCAGCTTGGTTCAGTGTTATAAGTGGTATTGTGGGTTGGCTTGGATTTATATTTCTTGCAGATGAGCTAAGTGAAGACCTTCTCTTTTCAGGAGCATCGTTTGGCGCAATTTCATCATTAATCGCTTATGTTGCAACATCCTTAGTAAGAGTATTTTTTCCCCTTAATCATTTGTTGAGGAGTTATTTAAAAGGTAAAATAATAGCAAACAAATCTATTAGCTCTATAATCTAAGTTTTGGGTTTATTTCCTTGATTCTTAGGAATCTTTCTAAGGTGAGTTTTTAAGTCTCTCTACTCCTTTTACTAGCCTTATGGAGAGACAAAATAAAAGGCAGACCTTGAAGGGTCTGCCTTTCTGCCAATACGAGCTTGTGCAATTATCTTAGTTTACAATTAAACTTTCCTCTTGTGTAAGTGGCATCCTTAAAGAATCGGAATTCACTTGCACTCTTGGACGGAAATCACCAGGAGCAGTTGCTTTCACGGTGATATAGTACTCAATTGTTTGACGAGGAGCTAAGCTTGGGAACGGAGCAAATACAACGCTTGATCCGCTAATTTGCGCAGCCGCCGCTCCAGATGTACTAATTGGAACAAGCTCTGGTGGGAAATTAGCCACGATATTTACGTTAGAATCATACTCTTGTCCTTTATTCGTTAAGATAATCTTGAAACGAGTTGTTTCACCAACGCAGATAGGATTATCTGAGCTTGTGATGCAAACTTCAAGGGCTGGACGGCCTCTCCAAGTTGTGCCAAATTCGCAGCAAGAATTACAACCTTCACAATTCGTAATATCCACTTTATTGACAAAGTAGCCAGGTGTGCATGTAGTTAACGTAATGTTAAATGTACATGTTTCGCCTGGGCACAATTCTCTTAATTTCCAAATCGCTTGCTTACCACAAATAGTCGCACCAGGAGCAGCGACAATTGTTGTAGCAGAAGGAGCTGTATCTGTTATGACAACTTCGTGTAGCGGCTTGTCACCTGTGTTAACAACTGTAATTTGGTAATCAGCATTTTGTCCAACTTGAATCTCTTTTGGTCCGCACTTCTCACATTCAACCGCGCAGATGCAAACACATGTGCAGAATTCGCAAGAAGTTTGGTTAGCATTGCAAGCAGAAACAAGAGCTGTGTTACAGATTGTTCCACGTTTGCATGCAGTAACGGTAAAGTTGACTTTCTTTGATTGGCATGGCTCGAGATTGCCAAGCTTAAAGATAAGTGTTCTTTGATAGCTAGCATGCTCAACACCATCAGGTAGCATATCTGTAACCACAACATCTTCGGCTGTACAGGTTCCGATGTTAGTGACAGTAATGGTATAATCAATAGGATCGCCTGGACATACTTCAGCTGGCCCACACTTTTCACAAACGAGAACAGGTTTTGCACAGAGAAGAGCACAAAAAGCAACTGGTGTAGCTCTCACGCAGAAACATGTGCAAACTTCACCCTCTCTTTCACATTTTAGCCAAACTCTAGCTGGAATCGTTTGCCCTTTGCTCATAGGACCAAATTGCCAAATGAGCTTGCGGCCATCCACTATTGCTTCTGGTAAGCTTCTCATGTATGTAACGCCTTCAGGAAGCATTGTTGTCACAGTCGCTTCGCAAACATCACAGCAGGCAATTACATCGAAATCAAGAGGATATTGATCACCAAGCATGCACATTTTAGGATTTCTGGCTCTGGCAGTGATCCCATTACAAGAGCACTCACCAGCAGGACCAAATCGACATGGCTTTAAAGGACTTGCACACTTAGGTGGGCAATCTTCTGGGCATGGTGCGGGACATGGTGCAGGAGCACATACAGGCACAGGTCTGCATGGCGCAGGTCTGCATAATGTAGGTCTGCATGGTGCAGGAGGACATACAGGCACAGGTCTGCATGGCGCAGGAGCACATACAGGTACAGGTCTGCATGGCGCAGGAGGACATACAGGTACAGGTCTGCATGATAATGGACTTTGGGTATATACAGGTGCAGGAGGACATGCAGGTCTGATTGGCGATGACATTGGAACACAAGATCTAGATGCAGCTACTGTTGGAGCACAAAGAGGTGCGCAAACAGGCTGGCTTGTCGGAGCACATAATGGTGTGCAAGATTCTGGAGCAGGTGTAGATGTATAAGATTGTGGCGCAGCGCATATAGGCTTGCATGGTGCTGGGTTCGCAGCGCATGCAGGTCTGCCGAGCTCTTGTGTAGGAGCATATGCAGGTCTGCAAGGCGGTGGGCATGCAGGTCTGTAGGGCTCAGCGCAAACAGGCCTACAAGGTTCTGGACAAGCTGGCTCTGTGTAGCAGCAATCGTCATCATTGTGACACCAACGATTGGAACCACAGCAGCCTGTCCAAAGAAGTGCCGTAGCACTTAAAAAGAGCAACGAGGCTAATATTCCCAGTTGTTTTCTCATTAAAGACTCCTTATGTTAAGGGCTTGTTGTACGAAGATCTATCTCTACATTTAAATTTCTTTTGACTTTTAATAGTGGTGCGTGTATTTTAGCCGTACCTAAGTATGGTTCATGCAATTAAGTGTTTTCATGCTCCTTGATTCAGGAAAGCTTTGTCGTGTTTTGTTATTACACTTAAATGGGACCCGATGGCCTTCTTTGTTCATCAATCGTCTAGCCTGATTAAGGTAAATGATCTTGCTGTCACTAGTTCCACTTTACATGGATCTAAATACTATTAGATCTATTAAGGCTAATTTCTATTGTGCCCATTTAAAAACAATTAATTTTTGATTCTAATCCTTTTTTGGTTAGCATGACCTGATTAAGCAGAGGGGGCGAGCCCTCCACTTTTATAGGTTTTGCATGCTATGGCATGCAAATGGCATTTTAATAGCAGCAGTTGTTATCATAGTATTGCTCACCTCTTGGTGGGCAATATGGCTTTGGACAGCATGGTCTTGGCTCACAACAACGTGGCTTTGGTGGACATGGTTCGCAACATGGATCACGATCACTGCAGCAACTTGTCAATGAGAGTGCTAAAGCTGCCATTAAACCGAGACCTAAAAACTTCTTCTTCATATGATACTCCTGTTGGTTGTTTACAATTAAAGGGTTCTAAAAACTGTATCATGATATCGCGTTTCCCTACATGACCCCTTTAGATCGGCTACTTCGCATGTCTGCATGTTAAGAAGTAGACGATTAACAAAAAAGGATTTATCTCTTTTACATACGCATTGGGAAATAATTCTTCCACAAGAATTTTATTGCCTCCGAAGTTTTTTAAGATTCACTTTTAAACTTACTTAAGGTTAATGACTTATATCTAATCCGGTTCCGAACAGATGAGTTAATTTTCGATTTAGGTATCGTTTAATAGACTATCTTTAAGTGGTCATTTCAAAGCCCCTATTTTTGAATAGGAGTAAGAAAGAATTGCTCAAAGATAACCGTTAAATGATGCCTAAATAGAAAGTTAACTTATTTGTTTGGCATCACTGCCTTCTTATAAAGAAATATTGAGTATTGTTGAAATTTATAGCAAGCACTTCTTTGATTATAATTTATAACTCACCTTACGCAAGAAGAGTGATATTTGGACTGAAGCGAAAGTTCCCATGGTTCAACGCCCGTCAGTCACCCTATATACGGAAATATAGGGTGACTGACGGGCGTTGAACCATGGGGCTTTGGCTCAGTCGAAATAACGCTATTTTTGCGTAAGGTGAGTTTATAACTCACCTTACGCAAGAAGAATAGGCAAAGACATGCTTGTTATAACTTGATTTTTTGGGTTTATTTCCCTGATGAGAATAAGAGATAAAGATAGAAGCTAAGTTTTTAACTTACCCTGCCATCCTAACTTTTCACGTAATGTTGAAAAATAGTCATGGCGACATAGGCTGACTAAGCGAAGTTGTTGATTGGAGGGGAGAATAGTAAAAAAATCGTTTGTAGATATGCTAAAGATAGGAATGCCATCATAAGAAATTTCTACAGGTTGTAAAGGGCTCAAATATTGCACTTGAATATGATGTTTAGGCATCAAGACGATAGGACGATTAGAGATAGTATGAGGACTAATGGGAGTGAGAACAAAAGCATTAAGCTCAGGGGTGAGAATAGGTCCCCCAGCCGCTAAAGAATAGGCAGTAGAACCACTAGGAGTAGCAACAATGATTCCATCAGCTGAAAATGTATTTAAATAAGCACCATCTACATAAATAGCTAAATCAACCAGACAGGGATTTTGTGCCCGATGGACGACGATTTCATTAAGAGCAATGCATCGTTCTCCTTTGGGAGACCTTCCTTCCATCATAATACGACTTTGCAAGGTGTAATGGCCATCTAAGAGATCTTGAAGGCTGGGATAAATGTCATTTAAAGGAATATCAGCCATAAAGCCGAGGCTACCTAAATTAATTCCTAATAAAGGAGCCTCTAACTCAGGATAGCGATGGACAAGTCTTAATATGGTTCCATCTCCTCCTAAAGAGATAAAAAAATCAATTTTTTGACCTTCCATCTCAGATAAAGGTTTAGCCTCGATCATGGCAGCCAGTAAATCATCTGCAACGACTTGAATATTTTTTTTTATTAAAAATTGACAGATATCTTTGGCAATGGCAATAGATGGACTTTTGCGTGCGTTAGGAAAAAGGGCAATAATCATAATTTTAACCTTATCATATCAAAACTCAATGATTAGCATGAATTTTTTCCCGTTTTGCCATCTTATCTAACTTGATGTTTGAGAAGTGAAATAAGATTTCCAATTAAAATGAGAGAGAATTCTCTTGGCAATCTTCTCTGGGGTTAATCCAATTTCATCTAGTAGTTCTTGATGGTTCCCTTGATCTAAAAATGTTTCAGGAATGCCAAAGTTCAAAACTTGTATATGGGAAAAACCTTGCCTCATGAAGAAATGATTGAGGATAGAACCCATCCCTGAAATCAGCGAATGTTCTTCTATTGTTACAATCTTTTGATGAGTGAGAAGCAACCGGCAAATTAATTCGGAATCTAATGGTTTAATAAAAACGGGATCTAGTACAGTAGCTAAAATTCCTTCTTGAGCCAGTAACTCTCTGATGTGAAGAGCCATGATATTCATGTGACCAAGCGCAATGAGCAGCACATCTTCTCCTTCTACTAATACCTCTCCTTGTCCTAATTCCCGCTCTTTTAAAGATTCTTTTGAATCCTCTGTTGTTAAATTAGGGTAGCGAATAGCTACAGGACGTTTCCAGGAGAAAGCCGATTCAAGCAATTCTCTCAAAACATGTCCGTCTCGAGGCTGCGTAATCACCATATTAGGCATGGCATTCAGAAAGGAAATATCATAAATTCCATGATGAGTCGATCCATCCGGTCCAGAGATACCTGCGCGGTCAATGGCAAAAATAATGGGTAATTCTTGTAAGCAAATATCATGAAAGACATGATCAAGAGCGCGCTGCAAGAAAGTTGCATAAATAGAGATGACAATCTTCATCTTGCCGCCATAGGCAATCCCACCTGAAAAAGTCACAGCATGGGATTCTGCGATTCCTACATCTAAACATCGTTCAGGAAATTTCTTCATAAAATCATCTAAGCAAGATCCAGCCGACATTGCTGGAGTAATAGCGACGACACTGGGGTCATTCTCTGCCATCTTCAAAATGTGAGATCCAAAAATTTTAGGGAAAGTAGGCTTTGTTGTAGGATTAGGTAAGAATTTACCTGTATCACGGCTAAAAGGCTTGGCTCCGTGATAAGAGATAGGATTTTTGATAGCCTCTTCCATTCCCAAGCCTTTTTGAGTTAATACATGCACAATCACAGGCCAAGTTGAGTCCTTTAACCCTTCTAAGACATCAACAAGCTTTTTGATATCATGGCCATCGATAGGGCCAATATAGGATAAGCCATACTGCTCAAAGAAGACGGCTGGGCTGACTAAGTTTTTTAAAGATTCTGTGATTTTATGCCCCTGTTGAGCCAGAATAGGGCCATAACTAGGAATTTTGGAGACGATTGTATCGAGTTCTTGATAAAGCTTATGTGTTGTGGGATTGCTAAGTAATCGACTTAAGATTCGGGTAATAGCTCCAACATTTTTAGAAATAGACATCGCATTATCATTTAAAATAACAATAAAGCGCTTCAACTCACGCGAAATATTATTCAAAGCCTCCAGAGTTGTTCCGCATGTGAGCGTGGCATCACCAATAATGGGAATAACATATTCTTGTCGTTTAGTTAAATCCCGATTTTTTGCAACTCCTAGGGCGAGGGATAGAGCGGTACCTGCATGTCCAGCATGAAAATGATCATGAGGGGATTCTTTTGGATGGCTAAATCCACATAACCCTTTGAATTGTCTAATTTGGTGGAAACGATGATTACGCCCGGTTAAAAGTTTATGAGCATAAGTTTGATGACTGACATCCCAGATGAATTTGTCTTCTGGTGAATTAAAAGCTTTATGGAGAGCTAGCGTGAGTTCAACAACACCGAGATTAGAAGCTAGATGACCTCCATTAATAGAAAGTACTTCTATAATCCGCTGGCGAATTTCTGCTGCTAATTGTTGAAGCTCCTGAGAAGAAAGAGATTTAATATCTTGGGGCGATTTGATAGCATGAAGAAACCCGCTATTCATCCATTAATTCCTTGAATACATAGATCTTTTGTTGTTTTAACGCAAATAAACTATCTCAATGGGATAAATGTTTGCAAGATTAATGAAAAAGAAAAATTCTATGTCTGTAGAAAATGATTTTTGCTAGGGTGTGATTAAAACTGTAACTTGATAACTAAGCTGCAAGTTGCTGCCATTGCCAATAAGAATCCCAATCTTCATTTACTCGTAGTGATCTTAAAGCAAGCATATGATTGGCGGTTGTAGGTCTCCACCAAGCCCCGGAAATTTTTAGCCTTTTCTGTATCACATATCTATTTCCACTCTCGACTTCTCCTGAGCCTATTGGCAAACCCTTTTCTAACGCTCCTTTGTAATCTAAGCAGTTTTGCCTATTGAAGATATATTTATAGCACTTTTCTACAGGCGTCTCTTCCTCTTCGCTCTGTTTTGTATTCCAATCTATTGGTAACCTAACATGAATAGACTCTAAGACTTGCTTGTGTTTATTCTCTTTTAATAAAGTTTGCTTATCTTTTAACCACTGTTCTTTCTCGCTAGTCCAGCTATGGTTAGCAGCTTCGCTCAAGTAACTGCTCATGTGATAAAAATCAATTAGGTATTTTACCCTGGTTTGAAACTTAAGCCTCATTTGGATTTCTATCCATTTGGCTCCATCTCCTAGACCATGAACATCAGTTCTTGGACCAAATCCGGCTCGTTTTGCTGCTCGATATAATAAATCTCCGGCTTTATCTACACTCTCCATTGTTGCATAAAGAAAAGGTTTCAATTGCGTAAATTCTCTGGCAAAACAAAGTCTTGCTTCTTGCCATCTTACAGTTTTATTTTTTCTGCCATCATTTGAATCTTCACAGATCCCGGTATCAACTACAGGAACCATAGCTCCATCCATTTCTGCTATAACTAATTTAGCCGCTCCATCTGCCACCGGATCCTTTTCTATATATTCTAAAGCGTTTTTTGCATGGTTTTCAACCATAGCTTGGATTGAGCTTTCACTCACTTCTATTCTATAATGTTCTTGCAATTTCTTTTTAGCTTCTCTGAACGAAACATCCGCGCCAAAATCAACGATTGCTCTTTGCAAATGATGGGAATAAGATCGGCATTTTATTTGAGCTACTGTTGAAAAAGGACGAAATGTTTTGCCCGCTAATCTCAATACAGTTTCATTGATTTCTATTTTTCCAAATGTTGATTGCCAATACAATTTTTTTTTAAATGCTCTTTTGTTTTGCAATTTCCCGCTTTTGCTTTTTCTACAACTTTATTGTGTTGATTTTCTGCCCACCCTTTCAACACTTCCTGTCCTAATTTTCGAATTTCTTCTATCGCCTTTTCCTCTGCTTGCCGTGCTGTAATCAGTTCTCCCGAAGTGTTCTCTGCAATATTTAAAATTTCTTCTACCCTTTTCCTGATAGAAGGATGATTATTAATTTTATTCAAAAGCTTTATATCTTCATTATTTATCATAACATATCTCCTTTCAATAACTTAGAGATATATTATATAACTCTCTATTCATAATTATCAAGTTACAGTTTTAATCACACCCTTTTTGCTAACAATTTTTTGCTAGCATTTGACACCTTTTCATGAAATTAGTATAATGAGGGTTGAGATTCGTTCACTATACCCAATGGACTTAAAGAATTGGGTATATACTCATCCCAGTTCAAAGTGAGAAGTTTCGGCTATGCCAAAGCCTCGGGCTTCAACGATCAAAGATGAGCCCATATGGGCTCATCTTTGATCGTTGAAGCCCCGAAATTGCAGCTTTCAACTGGAAGAGTATAGATCTATCCATTGGCATTCTTATTGATTGATGCCAACCGAAAATTTCTATTTCATATAGAATTTCTTAATAAAAGAGTTTTTTCTTGAGTTTTATCCTATAATCAGGTAATGTACTTATACCATTAAATTCGACCATCCCTTGTGTTTTTTTTCTTTAAATAAGCAAAACTCATTTAAGTTTAGGTGCTTTAATCAACCTCTTTGCCTAAATGATAGATAGTTCATTGCGAGAAAATTCCTTTATAGAGGAGTGGATTAACCAATTTAGATGGGAAAGCCTTACATTTACCTTAAGGAAAAATTATGCTAGCAGCCCTTAAAGTGATTTTAGAGATTCAAGAATTAGATATGAAAATGATCCAATTGATGCTTTTGAAGAGACAAAGGCAAAATGAGTTGGATAATGTTAATGCTAATCGGTCTATCCTTCATCAGCGTGTTGCTGATAAAGAGGCTGAGATCTTAGAAATGAAAAAACTGATTCGATTGGCTGAAGGTAAGTATAATGAGATCTTAGCTAAAATTAAAAAATTAGAAGCTCAACAAAGCAGTATTAGAAAGGTTGAAGAGTATAATGCTTTGACCCATGAAATTTCTGCCGCTGATCGCGAGCGTTTATTAGAAGAGCAGCGTCAAAGTGATCTATATGATAAATTAGCTGCAGAAGAGGATGCTCTAAAAAGTTTAAAGGAAAATTTAGAATCAATAACGGAAAGTTCTAAAATAAGTGAGGGTGAGATTCGAGAGAGTATTCATCATATTAATGAAGAAGGTCAAGCGCTTAAATTACAAAGAGATCAATTAGCTGCCCAAGCTGATTTTGAGGTTTTTAAAGTGTATGAACGTCTTTTGCGCAATAAAAAAGACCGCGTTGTCGTGCCATTAGAAAGCCGTTGCTGTAGTGGTTGCCATATTATGTTAACAGCTCAGCATGAAAATCTTGTCCGTAGGGGAGAGCGTCTTGTTTTTTGCGAGCATTGTTCACGTATCCATTACTGGCAAGAGAGCAAAGCTATAGAAGATACAGTTGTAGCCACAAAGCAACGCCGTCGCCGAAGTACAAAAGTTTAAAATTGTAAAGTCTAATCAACTTGAGTATTGATGGTGATATTCAGGTTAGTCACGTGTTTTTCTGGGAAGAGAAGCAATCGCTGCCCTTCTCTAAGAGAAGGGGAGAGGAAAGTCCGGACTTCATAGGAGAGGATACCAGTGAAAGACTGGGGGCCGTAAGGCTACGGAAAGTGTAACAGAAAATATACCGCTAATAGGCATAAACCTAATAGTCAGGGTGAAATATTGGCTTTATGCCAATCCTATTTGGAGAGATCCAAAAGGTGACAAACCCTATCCGAAGCAAGATAAGAGGACTAGCTGTGCTCCGCAGGGTCCTAAAGAAAGTCGCTTGAGAATGTTGGTGACAACATTCCTAGAGGAATGATTGCTTGCTAGCTTAAAGGCTGGTGAACAGAATCCGGCTTATGATCTTCCCAGATTTTATTAACTCACTCTACACAAAAAGAAGGGGTAATTGGTCACTATGTGACTCAAAAATTTAATTGCGTCTTGATTTTCAGTATGTTATAAATTTCGGCATGGAAAATAAAGATGCAATAATTTTTCAGCTGAAGCAAGAAAACGCAGAGCTAAAGAAAAGAATCAAGAATTAAGAAAGATCATCGAAGCGTCCAGCAATGTCGTGTAGATGTGCAAATTGTGGCAAACGAGTCAGATCCTTTTTTTACTACAAGCTTTCTTGAGAATTGAAAAATTTTGCTTTCGAACAGGCTTAACTTGGTTTGAAGCTAAGATAGAGATTGTAAGAGAAGCTGTTAAAGCATATTTACGTTACCTAAAATATGTATTAACTGCCTTTATTTTCTTAGGAGTTATGCAGTTGACATAGATTTTCTCTAGAAAAATAGAGAAGAAGATCCTCTATTTATTCTCTCACTGTGCAAATGCTCAGATTCTTGATTAAATTAATCTCAAATCCCTTATATACTCATTTAACTTGAAAGCTGCAATTTGGGCAATGCGAAAGCTATCAGGCTTCAACGATCAAAAATAGGTCCATATACTCATATGGACCTATTTTTGATCGTTGAAGCCTGAGGCTTTGGCACAGCCAAAATTGCAACTTTCAAGTTAAGTGAGTATATCGCTTTATTTTTATATGAGTAAATCTTATTAAAATTATTATAATAAAAAACTGACATGTATTAAATAAACAATTTTAACATAATTTTTTTATTGAACTAAATTAGGAGTTACGCAGTTGAATAAATTTTAGAGTTATTTTAATTTATTTGGTATGACTAATCCAAAATGCCAAGAAGAAGATTACATCAATTTTTTAATTGCAACACAAAAAGCTTATAGTTGTACAGAAACTGCTCGCGTGCAACCAGATAAACCAGATCCCGCCTCTCATGATGCAATTCTTAGAGTTTTATATAGACTTGAGCCAACATCGGAACACTTGTGGCAGGAGGCTCATGCATTTGTAGATAAGTCAAGAGTCATTGATGATACGACACTCGATAAACCTTATGCGAGTAAGCTTGTCTCTTATCACTGGTCAGGTAAACATCATCGAGTAGTCAAGGGAATTAACCTTCAAAGTTTAATTTGGACAGATGGTGATCAACTTATCCCTATAGATTATAGCCTTTATGATAAAGCAAAGACTGAACTGACTAAGAATGATCATTTTCGCGCTGGTTAAGGCTAAAGAAAGAGGATTTTGTCCTGAATGTGTTTTATTTGATTCTTGGTATTCAAGCCTTGATAATCTGATCAGGAAGTTGGATTGGTTGTGGTTAACAAGACTTACTCCTGATCCAGATGGTGATGGCAATCGTTGCCTTAGTGAAGTGAATATAGAAGATCTTTAGTTCATTTAAAAGCCTATGGTTGGATTAAAGTATTTAAGCTAGTCTCTAAGGAAAGGGGCATTGAGGGCAACAAACAACCTTAAAATGAATGAATTAGATCGCCTTAGCTTATCAGACAAAGGCTGGTTAATTGAAGATTATCATCGAGGGATCAAGCAATTTTGTGAAAAATGCCAAGCAAGGACAGAAAAAGCTCAAAGAAATCATATTCTTTTTTCACTCCGAGCTTTTTTAAGGATCGAAAGATTTTGTTTTCGAACAGGTTTAACTTGGTTTGAGGCTAAGATAGGTATTGTTAGAGAAGCTGTTAAAACATATCTTAGATGTCCTAAATATGTATTAAGTGCGTAACTCCTATAAATTTAATAAAAAACATACAATTTTTATTAATATTTGTTATTTAAATATTAAATCTTTAATGTAAATTTTAGAGGTAAAATGCCTGTATTTAAAATTATTGAGAATAATAATAAGAACATACTTAATACCGGATGGGCAAATTTATTAAATTTTAAAAGTAAAGATAGAATTGT
This sequence comes from uncultured Parachlamydiaceae bacterium, assembly GCA_963838645.1. Taxonomy (GTDB): domain Bacteria; phylum Chlamydiota; class Chlamydiia; order Chlamydiales; family Parachlamydiaceae; genus CAWIRV01. The sequence continues at coordinate 233,789 of CAWIRV010000017.1, forward strand.
TGATGAAATGGGCAAATCAATTGGTATAGATTAAGTGATGCAAGCTCTAATTTTATATGTTGAATCCACTTTGGAGAAAAAATTTAAAACAGTGAGATATGAAAAAAGCCCTCACCTACAGTTGATCTTTAATGGACGTCCAAAACTAGAAGAAGCCTGGAAAGCAGGGAGTAGTCAAAGCTTACAAGAACCCATCAACTATGAAGCATTCTTTGAAACTAAAATATTACCCTATCTATTTAGCCAAGAGTATATTACAGACTATCTCTTAGCAGACGATAAAAAACAGATTACACAAAACTTAATAGGCAAAATTCAATCAGAGCCCAAAAATCTTCAATACCGTTTACAAAAAGAGATCATTGATTTCATGCAAAAACCCTCTTATGGTTTACTAAAACAGATTGAAAATCGTCTTTTAACAATCAATAGCGGATTAGTGCTTGACATACAAGATCTTCTCAAGACTCTACAAGCAAAAGACACTCAAATCGTTGATACAGATCACTTTTGGGACCTTTTTATGTGTGGAACAGACATAGCAGACAGCTGCCAAAAAGTTGACGGGGATCCCTCTTTGAATAAATGTTTGATGGCTTATCTTCTTGATGGCAAGCATCGCTTGCTTGCTATTAAAGATCAAAGTGGCAAAATAGTTGGCAGGTCAATCATTCGCCTGCTATGGGATGAAAAACAACAAGAGCCCATCTTAATGCAAGAAAGGATTTATCCCAAGGAGCTCTCTTCTGAACAGAAAGAGGTTTTAAATAACTTTGCTAAAAATCGCGCCCAAAGGCTTGGTTTAAGATTATTTCAAGAAGGTTCCTTGTCTGTTTGTTTAATCTCGAAAGGAGGAAGAGCTCCTTGGGAGTATGTAGATTCATTAGAAGGGGTGAAGAGAGAGAGCTGTTACACAATCTTCAAAGCAAGTCCTGTCTTTTTTGCGTAAGGTGAGTTATTAACCTGGGCTTTGGGTTTGTTTTGTTTAGTTATTCTGACGATTGATACCTTCAAAGAATTCACGTCGTAACTTTTCATCCGTATTAAATTGGCCTCTTAATACATTAGTAATGGTATAGCTGCTTTCATCTTCCACTCCTCGAGCAATCACGCAATAATGCTTAGCTTTTACAGATACAGCAACATGATCTGTTTCAAGTAAAATAGCTAAAGAGTCAGCAATCTGAGCGGTTAAACGTTCTTGTACTTGAGGACGTTTAGCAAAAAAGCGCACAATTCTTGGAATTTTAGATAGTCCGATTAAACGTCCTTCGGGAAGATAAGCCACATAGGCAGCTCCATCCATAGGAACAAAATGATGTTCGCAAAAACTTGTAAAGCCTACTTTAACTAAGACAAGATTAGCTTGATGTTCGTGATGAAAATTGTCTTTGAAGAAACTGATAGAAGGAAAATTTTTCTCATCGAGTCCAGAAAAAACCTCTTGTACATACATCCGTGCAATGCGATAAGGAGTTCTTGCTAGAGAATCATCTGTCAAATCTAAACCTAAAACTTCTAAAATTTCTTTGAAGTGATCTTCAATGATTTTAATTTTCTCCTCATCCGATAAAGGACTTTTGGAAGGGAGAAGAGGCGAAGGAAAATGGGTAATGGCTGGAGAGGGTTTGTTGTGAGAATGGGTAATAGGAATAATTTTTTTCTTAGGCTCTAATTTTTTCTTCATAACAATCCTTTTAAATTCTGAGTGGGATTAATTATTTTTATGAGCCAAATACTCTTCTAAATTACCTCCAAAGATATGAATACCATCTGCTTCAAAAGCAATGATTTTTGTGGCAGCTGTTGCGATCAAATTACGGTCGTGACTTGCAATAATAACACTTCCCTTATATTCTGATAATCCCCACCCTAAAGCTGAAACAGCTTCGATGTCGAGGTGATTATTAGGTTCATCTAAAATAAGCAGGTTGTGATCAGATAACATTATTCCAGCTAAAATAAGACGAGCTGTCTCGCCTCCTGAAAGACTAGCAACAGGTTTGAATGCATCATCTCCACTAAATAGCATTTTACCCATTACACTGCGAATATCTTGATCGTAGATACCAGGCTTTCTCTCTTTAAGCCAATCAAAGGCTGTTTGAGCGCTGCTTTTTTCAACAATATCAGAATGATTTTGAGGAAAATAGCTGATAAGTACCTGATGACCCAATTCGATTTTACCCTTATTAGGAGTCATCTCTTGAGCCAACATCTTTAAAAGAGTTGTTTTGCCCCGGCCATTATTTCCAATGACACCCACTTTGTCACCTCGATCAATTTCTATAGAAAAATCTTTAATTACAGGGAGATTCTCGTAGCTTTTGCTAATATGATCGACTTTAAGAAGAATCTTACCAGGAGCCTTTTCAGTTGGGATAAAACGGATATAAGGGCGTTGAATATTGGACTTTTTAAGCTCTTGCGGTTGTAAACGTTCAATCTCACGTAAGCGAGATTGTACTTGGCTTGCCCGTGTTCCAGCTCCGAAGCGGGCAACAAATTCTTTTAACTGTGTAATCTTTTTTTCTTTAGATTTAGTATCTGCTTCAGCTCGCTCTCTAACCGATGTTTTCGTTACAATCATATCATCGTAATTTCCAGGATAGATAATGATGGTCTCATAGTCAATATCAGCAATATGAGTTGTGACTGAATTTAAAAAGTGTCTATCGTGACTGATGACAATCAGAACACCTTTATAATTATGTAGGAAATTTTCTAGCCAACCAATAGACTCTAGATCTAAGTGGTTAGTGGGTTCATCTAAGAGGAGTGCTTGAGGATCTCCAAAAAGCGCTTGACAAAGTAACACGCGAAATTGAATAGCTGTTGGAATCGCTTGCATGGTTTCCTGAAAGTATTCGGAAGGAATTCCCATCCCCGTTAATAAGAATTCAGCATCTGATTCAGCAGAGTAACCATTTTCTTCTGCAATAATCCCCTCTAATTCTCCTAAAAGCATCCCAATTTCATCAGACATGTCAACCTCATAGAGTCGATCGCGCTCTCTTAAGGCATTCCATAAACGCTGATTGCCCATAATCACAACGTCTAATACTTTGTGATTCTTAAACATTTCAATATTTTGCCGCAGAATACCCACTCGATCTGGTAAAGTCACTGTTCCAGAAGTGGGTTCTTCTGCTTTTGTCATAATTTTAAGAAGTGTCGTTTTACCAGCCCCATTGGGCCCTGTCAAGCCATAGCGATTACCTGCATTAAAAGTCACTGTGACATCAACAAATAGGACACGACTACCAAAGCTTTTAGAAATTTTAGAAAGGGTAATCATTGCAACCCAAAATTTTAATTTTTGATGTAAATAACCTGAACTTTGGGTGTATCTTCCTGATTTAAGAAAGTATTCTCTCTTAAATCAGGAAGATACACCCAAAGTTCAGGTTAAATAGAATAGCAAAATGGATAATCAAAAACAAGCTTCATGATTAGCTGATCAAGGCAATCTCATTATAAAAATAATTTAACGTCAGTTCGATTTTAAAATCTAGATTTTAGCAAACAAAGAGGCTTGAAAAAAAAGCTTCCTCGTTGGTTAATGTTTGTTTTCCACAACAAGCTTACAACCAAAAGGAAGCAAAAAATGATTAATTTGACCGAGCTATTTTGCAATATAGATGATTTTTGGAAAAATTTCGAGAAATTATGGAGCGAAAGATTACTTGCTGAAAACAAACGAGAGCCAAAAAGAGAGCCGTGCCTCTGCCCTAGTGAAGTCATGACGTTGATTATTTTATTTCATATAATCGGCTATAGGAATTTTAAGACTTTTTATAACAGCCACGTAATTAACTATTTGAAAAGAGAATTTCCAAATCTTCCAAGCTATAATCGATTTGTGGAATTGAAAAGTCAACTGGTCTTTCCTCTGCATTGTTATTTGATGACACGTCTAGGAAGTTGCAGCGGCATTTCATTTGTCGATTCAGCGTCTTTGGAAGTTAGCCACCCAAAGCGTGTCCACAGCCACAAAGTATTCAAAGGGATTGCCAAATGGGGAAAGACCTCTGTTGGTTACTTTTATGGCTTTAAGCTGCATATCGTAGTGAATGATGCAGGAGAGCTTTTAGCTTATATGATCACTGCTGGCAATATTGATGATAGAAAACCTGTTCCAGGGCTCGTACAAAAGGTCTTTGGCAAGGTTTTTGGCGACAAAGGGTACATATCCTCAGATTTATTTGATAGGCTTATGCAACAAGGGGTGCAGCTGATCACCAAAATAAAATCAAATATGAAAAATAAGCTGATGCCACTGATAGACAAGCTGATGCTTCGTAAAAGGGGAATCGTCGAAACCATTATTGATCAGCTGAAAAACATTTCACAAATCGAGCATTCCAGGCATAGAAGTCCGACCAACTTTTTAGTCAACTTGTTGTCGGGATTAATTGCTTACACCCTTCGTCCTAAAAAGCCATCTCTAAATTTGCGCGAAAATGAGCTTAAAGTACTGATGACGAGCTAATTGAAAATCGAACTGACGTTAATTTAAGTAAATCGTCTTACCTTGACGACTATAGAGATCAGATTCAATCCAATTGACTAACATACTATGACTCCAGCCGTTTTCAAGTGTTTGTTGGGCATACCAAAGTCTCTTTTTGAGACTATCGACCTTTTCCATCAAAACAATTCTGAAACGATTTCAGAAGACTTCCTTTCTTCCATAACTTTAAATTTTTATAGGTATTTTTCCAAAAAAACTCACAATGCAAGAGATTAAGGCAAAATACGGCACAAAGGCACCAAACTGTTGTTTTTTTGGCAGATAATATGTATCATTTTATCTATACTCATCCCAGTTCAAAGTGAGAAGTTTCGGCTGTGCCAAAGCCTCGGGCTTCAACGATCAAAAATTGGTTCATATGAGTATATGGACCCATTTTTGATCGTTGAATCGCGAGAGCTTTCGCATTGCCCAAATTCTCACTTTGAACTGGGATGAGTATATATTTTGCCAGCAAGATAGACCAATTTTACTAAAGAAAAATAAAGAGTATAAAATGTTCGAGATTATCGCCTACACACCGATTTATTTGCGGCCTTTGCTAGCCTACTTGATCTGGGAAGGTTGGAAATCAAGAAAGACCCATGTTGTTACTTGGAAGGCTCTTGTGATAATGCCAGCTATCATGTTCATATGGTCGATTTATGCAAATATTAACCGATATGGAAACGTCTCAATGTTCTTGTGGGTAGTGAGTATAACAATAGGTTGTTGGCTTGGGTCATTGACTGTCCACAAACTTAATCTGAGATTTGACAAACATCACAATCTCATTGAGATAGCAGGCAATTGGACTTCTCTGATTTTATCCATATCAATATTTTCTTTGAGGTATTTATTAGGGGCCGCCTATGGAATTTATCCGAATCTTGAAGGAAATATTGGCCTATTGATCATCGAAAATATTGCTACTATCATATCTGGAATGTTTACTGGAAGGTTAGTTGGTTATTGGCAACGATCTAAAATTTCACCTCATGTTGATCTTGTTGAGGATAAAAGTCTAAGAATATGAAGCCAGCTTACTTAAATTTATACTCATCTCAGTTCAAATTGAGAATTTGGGCAATGCGAAAGCTCTCGCGATTCAACGATCAAAAATGGCCATATACAGCTCTCAAATCAGGGAACAGATGATTACTGATTTAATAGTTCCTATTCTCGCTCAAAATTTAGATCCCCAAACGATTATTTTGTATGGATCTTATGCACAGAATCTTCAAGATGAAAAATCAGATTTTGATTTGTTAGCTCTGTTCAAAAAAATTCCTTCTCCCAATATAAGAAAGAATGCTTATGAGAAAATTCCTGATGTTGAAATTCTTGACATTGCTTCAGCCACAATTTCACTGAATAATGGGTGGGATAATTCCTGGTCTCCTGTAAATGACAAGTTATTAATTCACGGCAAGAAAGTCGAAATTGGTTACAACACAATTGATTGGGTAAACCGGATTGTAGAAAATCTCATTGTTAAACATCAAACTACATGCGAAGAATTTCCGTTTAGACCCTACACTTTTCTAGGTCTTTTAGAGTCATGTCAGGTTCTTTATGACCCTCAAAAGTTTATTCAAGAAATCCTGTCTCAAATTAGGCCATTTCCACAGCCTTTGAAAGGGAAGGTCATTAAGGAATTTTTACCTATTCTTCTAGAAGCTCACGAGGAGCTTATGGATTATTCAGCAAGAAATATCGGAATCCTTTCTTATCAATTTTATTTATTCCGTGCGATAGATGCATTGATTCAGATTTTATTCGTTCTCAATAAAGTATATGACCCTGCTTCAAAACGAACTGAGCCACTTTTATTTAAGCTTAAGATCCTCCCCCCTGGCCTAGAAGAATTTGTGCTAAAAGTGCTACCAAGGTTTTACGAAAAACAAAAAGAGGTGACTCAATTTCTTGAGAAGGCGATAGAATTTATTCACAACCATTCTCAAGTAAATAATTAATAATTGGAGATACATGAAGCAGAACTTGTTCGAATTGGATTCAAACCAATTTTGTTTTGCTTTTAAATTCGCTGAAGAAAGCAATAGAAAGCTAATCCATGATTGGTTACAGCAAGAACATATCCAACAATGGCTGCATGGTATTGGTTTAAATAACACTCTGACAGGCTTAGAGAAATTCTTTCAAGGGTGCACTGATATCACTTATTGGATTGGATATAGTAAAGACATTCCTTTTGCTTTTTTGATTACCTCTCCTGAAGAAGCTGATGCGATTACTTTAGATCTATTCATTTGTGACTTAAACTACTTAGGAAAAGGATTATCAGTACCAATGATTCAACAATTTTTGGTCAGCCAGTTTCCTCATGTGAAAAAAGTGTTGATAGATCCTGAAGCCACCAATGCACGAGCTATTCATGTTTATAAAAAAGTTGGCTTTAAAATTATTAGAGAATTCATTGCTAGCTGGCATCCCGTACCTCATCATCAAATGGAATTGGATATGAAAAATTTTTTGAGCCCTAAAAAGAAATAAAATTTTGGCACATCTATGCATCTTTTCTCAGATAAAAAATTTAAAGAACCTCCTCAGATGATTTTGACCATCCAAAATTACCGGAATGGCATAAGTTAATCAAGCACGTCCTGTATAGAATCGGGTTAAATGAATGGGAACATCTAATATGCAAAAGCTGAACCAAAGCGAGAACTTACCCAATAAGTCTGCCACTCGTCCAAAAATTTCGATCTACATAGCGACAAGCATCGATGGCTATATCGCTCGTAAAGACGGCAGTCTTGATTGGCTCGATCAAGTTGGTGGTTTTGATGAGGATTATGGGTTTCAGAAACTACTTGATAGCATCGATGCAGTGATTCTGGGACGCAATACCTATGAAATAGCTGCTCGCGTTATCGATTGGCCCTACAAAGGGAAAAGAATTGTAGTCCTTAGCAATAGCTTGCAAGTCGTCAGGGAAGAGGCTGAACTCTTTCGAGGAGATTTGACCCAACTAGTCTTTCAACTTCATTCAGATGGAATCAAACATGTCTGGATCGATGGAGGAGTGACGATTTCGCAATTTCTAGATTTGCAAATGGTGGATTCTATGACTTTGTCTGTGATTCCTGTGATCCTCGGAGGCGGGATGCCTCTGTTTAGCGAAATAGGAAAGGAGCTTCCCTGCCGCTTGGTTTCTTCACAATCTTACCCCAGTGGGCTAGTTCAATTAAATTATGAGTTGAAAACAGATTTGAAACGAGCTGAAGGTACACTAGAATGAAAAAAAACTTGTGCAAATTATTTATTTAAATGGTCCATCAAGTAGCGGAAAGACAACTCTTGCAAAAGCTTTACAACATATATTTGAGGAGCCCGCATGAAAGATTTCCATGACCTCTACACGCTTATTTCTTTAGAGGGATGCTTAGATGAGTCTTATACTGACTTTGAGTTGAGGTGTGGGATTATAAACCAGTCTCAGAAAAAATGATTGTGAGTATTCTTGATAAAGCATCTAAACAAAGCCCCTAATGCGCTGGACCATTGGTGGACCAAATAGGGACAGCAAATCACACGATATCACATAAAATTAGAATAGATGGAAAAGCATTGAGACTGCTATCATTGATTGATGTCAGTTGTTGTGGTATGCGGTAGTTTAAGGATTGCTGACAGACTCATAATCCACTGGTTGTAGGTTCAAATCCTATTTGCCTTATTCTTATGAATGCTTCTTATAGTCAAGTATTGTCGAAAATAGTTCAAATGTATGTGTAGATGGATTTTTATCGTATAATTTTAAGTTCTGAAATACTAAATTCAAAAGTTGCTGTTTTTCTTCAACAGCACGATCAACCAAATTCACCACCATTTTGGCACTTATACTCATTTTACTTGAAAGTTGCAATTTCGGCTGTGCCAAAGCCTCGGGCTTCAACGATCAAAAATAGGTCCATATACTGATATGGACCTATTTTTGATCGTTGAAGCCCGAGAGCTTTCGCGTTGCCCAAATTGCAGCTTTCAAGTGAAATGAGTATATATAAAATTTTTGATGTCGGACCATCTGTTCAATGGTTTCAGCTTGGCGTGCCTTGTAATCCTTTAGAAGTTAAGCAGCTGAGAGAACGAATAAAAGATTTTGCTTTCTATTTTCTAGAGGAAAATCTAAGTTACTTCGTAACTCCTACTTACTTGTGTGTAAATGGATATGTTTGCTACCATTTTTGCCTCCACACTAGGGGGCAAGACAAATACCATACTCAATCGAAAATCTGTTATAATTTCCTTTACTGATATACCTTACTTCTTTTCTTGAAAAACAAACAGAAATACGGCAACATGCTTTGTATTTCAGATCAAACCGGAGTCTTTCTCATGCGCCGATCTATTTGCTTTTGTGATCCTAGCTTTGCTTTAGCAGGTGAAACAGACACCTGGCATTTTATTTATACTCTCTCAGCAACCTTGCCTAAAGGGACACGATTTAAATTTGATTTGCAATCTAGAGGGAGAGAAATCGATTGGCAAGTTCCTAGTGTAAATCTGAAAAAGAATGGAGTAGGGGTCATCTATGCTCGCATAAATAAAGGAAAAATTTTGCAAGCCACTGAAGTGGAAGTTCCTGATAGCTTTATACCGCAATATGAATTTGTCCTTCCCGCTTCTTTAGAAGCAGGTGAATCTTTTACAATCATCTTAGGAGCTAAAGAAGAAGAAAAGAATAAAAAAGAAAGCCAAATTCGTGCTCAAACAACAGCTCAGCGAAGACGAGCTTTTCTGTTATACATAGACCCAACCGGCAAAGGCCATTATGATGAGCCAGAAGTATTCTCTATGGATATTCGGGGAGCAATGCTCGCTAATATTCGAGTTCTCAGCCCCTCCTTTGTTGTCAAAAATAAACGTTTTGATATTGTTGTACGTTTTGAAGATGAGTTCGGTAATTTGACTAATAATGCACCTGAAGATACTCTCATTGAGCTTTCTCATGAGCATTTACGTGAAAATCTAAAATGGAAACTCTTTATTCCTGAAACAGGTTTTATCACTCTTCCTAACTTATATTTTAATGAAGAAGGCATTTATACTATTCAACTTGTCAATACCAAGACTCAACAGATTTTCCGTTCAGCTCCTATTAAATGCTTTGCTGAGAATAACAGACACCTTTACTGGGGTTTGCTACACGGAGAATCAGACCGCTTTGATTCGACAGAAAATATAGAGAATTGTATGCGCCATTTTCGTGATGATAAAGCATTTAACTTTTTTGCTGCTTCTGCTTTTGAAAATCAAGAGGAAACCTCTAACGATACATGGAAGCTTATCTCTCAAAATGTTGTAGAGTTCGATGAAGATGATCGCTTTACAACCTTCTTAGGGTTTCAATGGCAAGGAGAGGCTAAAGAGGAAGGGTTACATCAAATTCTCTATACAAAAGACAATAAACCTTTGCTACGCAAAAAAGATAGCAGAAGCAATACCCTTAAAAAAATTTATAAAAGCTTTTTACCTAAAGAAATGATCTCTATTTCTTGCTTTACAATGGCAAAGGGCATCGAATATAATTTCGATAATTTTGATCCCGATTTTGAACGCGTTGTTGAAATCTACAATGCTTGGGGATGCTCAGAAAATACAAAGAAAGAGGGTAATCCTTATCCCATTTCTTCGCCTAATCCATCTGGCATACAAGAAAGTGTTGAAGGGGCCATTCAAAGAGTTTTGCAACGTAATTATCGCGTTGGTTTTGTAGCAGGTGGATTAGATGATCGGGGGACTTATGGAGATTTATATGAAAGCGATCAAAATCAGTATAGCCCTGGCTTAACAGCTATTATTGCGCCTATGCATTCCCGTGAAGCACTAGCTGAAGCCCTCTATCAACGCTCTTGCTATGCGACTACAGGTGAACGCATTATTGTAGGACTCTATTTAGCCGGTATTTCTATGGGACAAGAGACAAGCACGATAGAAAAGCGAGGTCTTCTCGTTAATCGACACTTATCAGGCTATGTAGCAGGAACAACCACACTAAGTAAAATTGAAATCATTCGTAATAATAAAGTACTCAAGACATTTGAACCTACTGACTACCATCTTAATTTTATTTATGACGATATGACACCTCTAGAAAAAGTGTGTATAGATGCAAAAGATAAAAAGCCCCCTTTTGTCTATTACTACTTACGTGTCACCCAAAGGGACGGGCATATGGCTTGGAGCTCTCCTATTTGGGTGGACTACGTTCCTCTCGCAACTATACCTAAAACTCCAGCTAAACAACGAAGTAATATTCCTGTTGCTAAAACATCTAAAAAATCTTTAGACGAAGAGGATTTTGATGATGAAAATATAGAAGATGACTTTGAAGATTATGATGATGAAGAATAGTAGATACTTCTCAATAGAAAAATTCTTTTTCAACTTTCTTTGCCATTGCACTGTTTCTTTGGGTTTGTTATGTTAGCTCTAATTAAAAAAGGAGCTATATGTCGAATTTATTCTTAACTTTGATAATTGCGTTTGTCATCATTATCATTGCGATTGCCTGCTTAGCAATTGGATGGCTTATAACAGGGAAAACAAAAATTACAAGAGGAGCATGTGGAAAAGATCTCTTAAAAAAGCAAGATGAAAGTTGCAAGGCCACGTCAGCGTGTGATGGGGGTTTGAGAAGTGACCTATTTGAGGAACAAAACGTACTTCATAGAGGAACGGATAAAGACGAGAAGATCACAAAAATTTAGGCATATGCTTCTTTATAACTATGACCGTTTATAATAAAAATGATCCAGAAACAATTCAGGCCATGTTTAATAGCATTGCTCAGCATTATGATCTGACAAATGCGGTATTATCTTTCCGATTGCATAAACAATGGAACCATGCACTTGTTCGTCGAGTGTTGCGAACTCAATCTTCTCATACTTTAGTGGATTTATGTTGTGGAACAGGAGATATCGCCTTTGATTACCTTCAAACCACTTCAGCTTCTTGTCGAGCTTATTTGGTTGATTTTTGTTCTGATATGCTATCTTGTGCTAAAGCCAAAAGCATGAGGCTCTCCCTTATGCAGCATCAACTCCATTATATTGAAGCCAATATCCAGCAACTTCCCCTTCTAAATGAGAGTGCGGATTGTACAACACTAGCTTATGGTATTCGAAATGTTCAAGACTCTGTCCAGTGTATACAAGAAGCCTATCGGATCCTTAAACCAGGTGGTTGTTTTGGCATTCTAGAATTAACAAAGCCTCATCATCGCCTCTTACGTATCATTCATAGCCTTTATTTACGGGTAGCCTTGCCAATTCTTGGTAAATGGCTCACAGCTAATCAAGACGCTTACCAATACTTACGCAACAGTATTCATACTTTCATTTCTCCAGAAAATTTGGAAAATCTTCTTATTGAAAACGGATTTATCCGTACTTACCGAGAGCCCTTATCTGGAGGTATTGCGACAATTTTGGTTGGCTACAAACCCGGTTAAATATGCCTTTTCAACATGAAATCTTGATTCCCTTTCATTTTACCGATGGAGCTGGTATTCTCTTCTTTGGTCATATCTTTACGCTCGCCCATCAAACTTTTGAGGCTTATGTCATAAAAGAGCTAAAGATACCTTGGAGAGAGTGGTTTCAGAATAAAGATTGGACTGTTCCCATTAAGCAAACAGAAGCTTGCTATCACAGGCCTTTGCTTGCAGGCCAACCTTGTCTTATTCTACTTGAGGTAACAGAAATTAAAATTACCTCTCTTGTTATTCAATATCGTTTTTATCAAGAACAAGTAGAATGCGGCACAGTCAAAATAATCCATGTTTTTTGCGATCGTGTAACTGGAAAGAAAAGGACCATTCCGGAACTCATTCGATTATCTCTGTTAACCAGGTCGTATTCTCAAATGACTAACTGCCTAGATTCAAAATAAGAAGGTATTATGAAAAAAGTTTTATTTTTTTTGGGACTAGCTTTAACTTTTTCATCTTTTCTGCAAGCTGAAATTGTAAATATCGTCATTAAATGGAATGCTTTTAGTTGTGCAAATATATGTGTTTCAAGCTTACAGAACAATCTTAGATCCATTAATGGCATCACTGATCTTGTGATTAACCCCATGGCAGGTGTTGCCGAGATTGAATGGAATCCCAGAATTCCTTTTAACTTTTATTCTTTTAGTATAGCATCACGCACCATTGGGATTAGAATTAATGATGTCCGCCTTCGTGTTAAAGGGACAATTTTTCATGTTGGTAACAATATCTTTTTGAATTCGCTTGGAGATGGTTCCCAATTCCTTCTTTTAGGTCCTATTCAACCACAAGCAAGTACTTATATTATTCAACAAAATGTAGCTAGCCATCCCATTTCTGCTGAATTGCGCGAGAAGCTTTTAGATGCAGAAAGACGGCAAGAGATTGTTACTGTTGAAGGACCCCTATTTGAGCCTTATCGCTATAACTTGACCTTAGAAATCGAACAAATTGATATCCCTCCTCCTAAGATCTTTCGACTCAATAGACATTCCCGTTATTATGGTTATTAACTCACCTTACGCAAAAAGAGTGGCATTTGGACTGAGTGAAATTTCCCATGGTTCAATGTTCGTCAGTCACCCTATATTTCATATTAAGGCATTGTTTAATGGCGATATCTAAATCAAAATGTGTCCTGTAGGGGTCTTTGCCAGCTTTATTTTTTCCGGTGGTCCTTCAAAGATAAGATGACCTCCAAGAGGGCCTCCTCCTGGTCCTAGCTCAATGAGCCAATCAGCTTGACGTAAGATGTCAAGGTGATGCTCAATGACAAAGACAGAGTGGCCTTTGTCTACAAGGCGATGAAGAATCTTGATGAGTTTTTCAATATCTTGAAAGTGAAGGCCCGCAGAAGGTTCATCTAGAATATAAAGGGTAGGCTTTAGCGACTTTAATGCTAAGTCAGCCACTAACCTAAGTCGCTGAATTTCTCCAGCCGAGAGTGTATTAAAAGCCTGGCCTAATGTTAAATAATCTAATCCCAATTCATTCATTAACTCTAACTTAGGGGCAATCAGAGGAATATGCTGGAAAATGTCAAAAGCTTCTTGAATAGATAGAGCTAATATCTCAGCGATATTGCAGTTTTCCCAGGTTACCTGCAACGTTTCATAGTTATAGCGCAGCCCATTGCAGACATCGCAAGGGATAAAGATATCAGGCATCCATTGCATGCTAACCCGAATTTGTCCTAAACCTTCGCAAGCTTCACAACGACCACCCCGTTTGTTTAGACTAAAACGCGATGAAAGATAGCCACGTGCTTTAGCTAATCGAGTCTCTGCAAAAAGCATCCTAATGGGGGTCATTACATCGATATAAGTGGCAGGAATAGAACGTGAGGAGAGCCGTTCATTCTGTCTCTCTGTCATCACAAGGCGTTGAATACTTTGAAAATCTTTGATTAAAGCAGAAGAATGGGGTTGCTTAAGCTCTTTTTGAACTTCTTCCCCGATAATATCTAAGGTTAAGGTAGATTTTCCTGATCCCGATACCCCACAGAATCCTACTAGGCAACCTAGAGGAATAGCGATGGAAAATTGTCTAAGATTATGAAGATTAGCGCCTTCTATACGTAATTTGGCTTTTTTAGGCTTGCGTTTAGGAGGGGGAGGGAAAGTCAAATGACCACTGAGCCACTTTCCAGTCGTGCTCTGAGAATCTTTTAAAAGTTCTTGATAACTCCCTTGAAAGATTAAATGTCCTCCGTGAACTCCAGCTCCTGGTCCCAACTCTACAATATGGTCGGCCTGTTGAATTAAACTTCGTTCATGCTCAACTAAAATAACCGTATTACCCAAAGCCTTTAATTCTTGGATGACATGCTGTAAGTGCTGGATATCTTGGCGGTGCAGACCTAAGGAAGGCTCATCTAAAATATAGAGAATACCCGATAACTTAGCTCCGATTTGAGCAGCTAATTGGATACGCTGTGTTTCTCCATCGCTTAATGTCTTACCTTGTCGATTCAGTTCCAAATAGCTCAAACCCACCTGTTCTAGAAATTGTAGCCTTGTTCGAATAGGAGGAAGAATGTCCTTTGCAATAATCGCTTGCTTACCTTGAAAAGTCCACTGGTTGATCTCTTGGATTAAACGAGAAACAGTCAAAGCACATAATTGGTAGATATTTTTGTCGTGAATCAAACAGGCTAAGCTTTCAGGTTTAAGGCGACCGCCATGACAGGAGGGACAAATTTGCCATTGCACACAAGAGAGTGCGTTTAAGTTGCCTTTTGTTTTTCTATTTTTTAAAGCTCCATCAATAAGAGAAATAAGACCTTTCCACGTTGTCTTGACTTGCTGATAGTCTCCTTCAAGAGAAATGGTCCAATTAAGTTCTAGCGAAGAGCCCTTAAGAACTTGCTCCAAAATAGAAGGAGAGACATCTTTCTGAATCGTTTCTTCATTTAAGCCATAAGCATCTAAAAAAGCACTCCACATGGAATGCAAAGAGGAGGCCATCTTTTTAGGAAAGAGATCTAAAATGAGACGTACTTGTTCTGATAAAGAGTGCTCAGGATCCCAAAATAGAAGAGTAAGATTAAATTGCTCTTGGCCTCCTTGTCCTTGGCAGAAGGGACAAGCTCCATGAGGCGAGTTGAAATTGAAATCAGCTGGGCCTAAAGGGGCAAAAGAGAGGTCTGTTTCAGGGCAGACATACACTTCAGTTAGGTAGCGAATAGGACCTGTCTTTCCTTCTTGAATTTTTAAAATCCCTTGGCTCAGATCCATAGCCGCTTCAACAGAACTTCCTAGTCGATCGCGAATCCCTTCCTTCATCTCTAAACGATCAAGCACAACATCGATTTGAGATGAAGGCTTCAAAGGAGGAAGGGGATCTTCGCTTATCCATTCTTGGTTATCCAGATGAAAACGGATGAATCCCATTTGTTGAAGCCGTTTAAGTGCTTCTGTAGCGCTCTCTGTATGCAATCGGATGGGGGCAAGAAGTTGTAAACGTGATCCTGGAGGATACTCCTTGAGGAGAAGATCGATTACTTCTTGTCGTGTATAGCGTACTAACTTTTTTCCTGTTATTGGACTGTGTTGCTCGCCAATATGAGCATAAAGAAGAGCTAAAAAATCATAAATATCTGTATAAGTTGCTACTATTCCACGTGGGGAAAGCCTCTGTCTTCCTTGTCCAATCGCAAGAGTGGGAGAAAGGCCCTCAACCAAATCCACTTCTGGCTTTGGCATTTGTTTGACCCAAGAATGTATTTGAGGAGAAAGATATTCTAAGTAACGACGTTGCCCTTCTGCAAAAAGCGTATCAAAAGCAAGAGAAGATTTTCCAGAGCCACTGACTCCTGTTATGACAATAATTTTATTTTTGGGAAGATCTAAAGAAAAGTTTTTTAGATTATTTTGACGACAACCTTGAAGATGCAGAAACATTTGCTCCATAGTTTTTTATCATAAACAATTGCTTATTTTGTTGCAATTTCTTGTGAAAACTGTTTAACATAGAAGAAATAGTGGAGAGAGTTTATGGCTAATATTGAAGGACTGATTGAGGTTCAAGAAGAATCAAAAGGGGAAGTTTTAGTCTTAAGAATTCATGGACGCTTGGATGCAGTATCCTCTCCGACTGCTGAACGGAAAGTATTTGATTATATCAATAATGGACAACGTAAGTTACTATTAGAACTTTCTGGTGTGGATTATTTAAGCAGTGCAGGCATGCGTATGCTTTTATCTACGACTAAAAAGCTCAGAACTCTTGCAGGTAAGTTGGTCCTTTGTTCGGTCACACCAAATGTCATGGATGTATTAAAAATGTCAGGTTTTGACCATGTCTTAGAGTTATCTAAAACAGAGGAAGATGGGCTACGCAGATTTTAACAGCCTTGATATTCGATAGTAGATTTTATTAGTGATAACTTAATACCCAGACTATGTTTAGGTGGATGTCGTGATTGGCGGAATCTCTTTGGAGACAGAAGAAGTCAAACGCATCATTCTCAACTTTGCTCAGGAAATTCAAAAGAGGATTCCTACGAATTTTCAGCGAAAAAAGAAGCGAGTGATTGTTTTATCGGGACCCACTTGTTGTGGTAAATCGGCTCTTGCTATGGATTTGGCACGGATTATAGGAGGAGAGATTGTCTCGGCAGATTCCATGCAAGTTTATCGGGGGATGAATATTGGGACGGCTAAAGCGACCAAAGAAGAGTGCCTATTAGTCCCCCATCATCTCATTGATATTCGTGATTTATCGGAAAGTTTTAACGTTGTTGATTTTTACTATGAAGGCCGTCGCATTTGTCAGCAAATTTTGGATAGAGAGAATGTACCGATTATTGTAGGAGGCTCTGGTTTTTATTTACACACTTTTCTCTATGGCCCTCCCAGTGGTCCCCCTTCCGTTCCTGAGCTAAGAACCTCATTGGAAAATGAAATGGAACGTTTGGGAGCAGAGGCCTTGTATGAGCGATTAGTGAGTTTAGATGCTGAGTATGCCAAAACTATTACTAAAAACGATAAACAGAAAATTATTAGGGCTTTAGAGATCATCACTTTAACCAATAAGAAAGTGAGTAACCTTTCTTGGAGAGAGAGAAGAAGGCCACAAAATTATGATTTTCGCTGTTGGTTTCTCTATCGCCACAAGCCAAATTTATATAAAAGGATTGACCAAAGATGTGAGGAAATGCTTAAAGCAGGCTTTTTAGAGGAAGTGGCAAGATTGGAAAAGCAAGGTCTACGAGAAAATTCCTCGGCTTCGCAAGCTATTGGCTATAGACAGGCGCTTGATTTTCTAGCCTCTTCTCACTCCTCTGAAGACTATGAATATTTTGTAAAGGCATTTAAGCAAGCAACGAAGAATTATGCTAAACGGCAATTTACTTGGTTTCGCAGGGAATCTCTTTATGAATGGTTAGATGTCGATCAATATAATCCTGAGACAGTTTTAAATAAAATTATTCAAGATTATGAGTCCCTTTAATTAACATGAATTTAAATCGTCTTCTGATGATAAATCTCTCTGGACATAAAGAGGGGATAAGGGTGATAATTTGGTTTACTTAAAAAACATGAATAAACTATGATTTTAGAGTGAAACAGAAGCAATAGTCACTGTAGTACTCCATCCTAAGTTTCCATTTGGGAACAATCTATCTATAAAATTATGTGTAATAACATTTCAAAAATTCTTACCAAGTTATAGTCATGAATGAGCCTGAAAATATGAGCTTAAAAGAAGAGTCTCAAGAAAATGATCTCTCTATAAATCCAGATTTTGATCTTGCTTTTCATGAGAGGCCTGATAGTCCTGATGGTAAGAATAGAGAAGTAGAGCCTCAAGAGGCGGATGAAGAGTCCCTAGTGCATTTTATTGCAGAAGGGCATTCAGAAGAGCATGATAAGCAAAAGAAGAAAGAACATAAAGAAGCTCCTAACAATCAGTTTGAGATCTTTTCCAAAGACTTTCAAAGCGAAAATAATATTGAACACAAGCTTCAAATGGCTATCGATTTTATGGAGAACTCTTTAGCACAAGGAGGGTCACCTCATTTTCGTAATTTTTGGGAGGCTCGTCGACTCTGTTTATCTTTATTTAAAGAAAATATTTCTCCTCAGTTTCGCAACCAGCTCTGGAATAAATATAGTGAGCTGTCAAAAGAAGCGAGACGTTTGAAAGAAATTTTGGATGAACAAAGTGCCTTTGCAGTTGAGCAAATTGAAATTGCTGTCAAAGCTTTAGAAATAGATATTGACCAATTTGATGAACAAGTCCAGAAAGCAGTTTTATCCAGTCATATGATCTTTCCCCAGGCCTTGAATGATAAATACCAAATTTATGAGGATCTACAGAAGCAATTAAATCTATTAAATGCGCAAGCTGCCCGTATTAATGCTTTAAGGAAAGAACTTTTAAAGACAGAAATGCGTGTACGTCAAAAAAATAAGTTTTTCCAGCGTCTTTCTGCTGCAGGGGATAAAGTATTTCCACGACGTAAGGAGTTGATTAGACAGATTAGCCACCAATTTACAGAAGATGTGAATGTATTTATTGAGACCCATTTTAAAGAAGAGCAACTCAATCATGAATCTCTCTATCTTTTAAGAGAAGAGATTAAATTTTTCCAAGGGTTAGCAAAAGTGTTAACTTTAAATACAAATGCTTTTACTCAAACACGCATGCATTTGAGTGAATGCTGGGATAAAATTAAATCAGAAGAAAAAGGGCGTAAAAAAGAACGAGCCCATCAAAGATCTATCTATAGGCAGAATGCAGAGGAGATTCAGCAGCGTATTCAAGCTTTTAAAGAGGATATAGAGCAGAGACAGCATTCCCTTGCAGAGTCTCAACGTACTCTAGATGATATTGTCGCTTTTATGCGTAAGGTTGAGCTAGGACGTGATGAGCTGAAAGTTTTGCGTGAGCACCTCAATGAAATTCGTCAACTTTTACAAAATCGGTTAAAGGAAGAGGAAGAGGCTCGGTTACAACAAGAGATAGAGCGTAGCCGGCAAAAAAAGGAACGATATAATTCTCTGAGAGAACAAATAGGAACTCTTCTTAACCAATATGAAAATTACGATGTTGATAAGTTACAAGCAGAACGGGATGCTTTAATGGCTCAAGTGAGTAGTGACTCTTCTCTTACTAAGGGTGAAAAGCAAGAGCTTGAGCGGTTACTGAAACCTTTAAGAGATGCAGTTACGGAAAAACGAGAAAAAATGTTGATGTCGCTCTCTGAAGATGATCGCCAAGCCTTACAGCAGCTGAAGAATATTCTTATGCAAAGAAAGGAACGTCGGCTGATCATTAAAAATCAATTAGAGATTTATCGCAAAGAAGTCGGTTCTTCTAGCCTGGATTTTGAAAAAGCGATGGCTTATACAGCTCAAATTAATGAAGAAAAAGAGCGGTTAGAAAAGGCCAACCAGGGGATTAAGGAGATAGAGGTCAAAATTACCGAGTTACAATCAAAGATAAAGAGCTAATGAGACAGAGTACTAGTGTAAACGTTTAGCATCCAACGGACTGGCAATAACGTTGAAGGGAGAGGAATAGAAAATCCTTTGTTTAAAAGACCATAAAGGAAACTAATTCCCGGAAAAAGATAGGAATAATGTAATTGGTCACTGTGTGCCTCAAAAGTTTAATTGATGCACATAAAAGAAGGAATGGGTAAGCATTTGCTTCTAGCGCTAAAACAAGCAATCAAGTAATCAAGAATATTTCGGCTTTGAATTTTAATGGTTTCAATAACGGAGAGAATTCTTTCGACGAATTGCTCTCCTCTTGCGCTTTTGTTTCCGAAAGAGACTTTTCGCCAAAGAACGGCAGGCCTTAAGTTTCTCTCTGAAAGATTATTGGTAAGGTCGAGATTTTGATCTTCAATAAAAGCCCACAGCTTTTCTTCATCACTTAACATTCGTTCACAGAAACGGCCGGTTATTCCAAGCTTAAAATCGTGAGTATCAGCTCTTAGCGCGAGTTTAAAGAGATAATGAAATGCATCTTTTATTTCTTTAGCCTTCTCTATAAACTGTTCTTCGCTCATTTTGTCCTGCTCATGTACACATTTAAAGAGAAAAGAGCACAGAGTTCCCATTAATTTTCCAATCATTGATATAGGTCCGCTTCGTTGCTCGATCCTGTTAAAATCTCTTTTTAAATGAGCCCAGCAGTATTGGTGTAGACCATTTGTGTAATAAGATTTTAATCTATCTGTTACTAAATTTTGGACGACATCTTTGCCAAGAAGAGATTGAAAGGCTTTTTTACCACGGCTAGTAAAAATTTTAAAAATTACAACTTCTTTATCAGTTGCTTGCCATAACCATTTGGTTTTTCCTAAAGTTCTCCAACCTGTTTCATCTGCATAAACAGTATTGCTTTTTCTTAAGGTTTGCAAAGCCTCTTCATAAGGGTGTTGTAGCATCAATGCTGCTTGGTAATGGGTATTTATAACGCTTCCCTTGCTGATAGGTATGCCAAGAAGTGTCTCAAATAGTTCTTTGATTTTAGATTTGCTTAAATGAAATTTGCCAGATAGAACAGTACACCAAGCTTTAATTTTAGGACCAAATACAGAAGATGTGACTTCTTGTGGAAGATTAGCTCTCACTTGCTTACCACAATTTGCACATCTGCACTTCATTGCTTGATGCTCGGTAACTATTGGCTTAATAGGTGGAATCTCTATCGTCTGGCGAGCTTCTGCAACTTTTGCCTTTGGTAAGAAATGACTCCCACCACAACCATCACAATTTTGAGGATAATATTTAATGTATTCGCTTACATCTTCTTTTGGAAACCATTTCCTAAAAAATCCTTGGCTTCTTCTTCCTTTCTTATTTGAAGAATTGGGCTGCTTCTTAGGATAGCGATCAGATGATGGAGGCTTTGAAGAATTTTGAGAATTTAAACCCAGCTTCTCTTCTAGATCAGCGATTTTACGATTGAGTTCCTCGATGATCTTTCTTAATTCTTGATTTTCTTTTTTTAATTCTTCGTTCTCTTGTCTTAACTGAAGAATAATTGCATCTTTGTCTTCCATGTTAAAATTTATAACATATTGAGAATCAAGATGCAATTATCTTTTTGAGGCACACAGTGACCAATTACGGAATAATTGATTTGATCAAACATCTCTTCTAAAACGGATTGTATTTTCTGGCGATCCAGAATTTTATGCTTGCCTCTTCTCTTAATCATGATAGCTTCTTCATCCAATTCATTGATTCGGTTAAAAAGAATATAAATGATATTAACGAGCCCACTAGCAAGTCCATGAGCAGCTTTAGAGCTAGTTGATGATGCTCTTGAGGGGTTCAGTGGGGAATAATAGGAGGATGAGAGAGCGAAGTTGCCGAAGTTGTTTTTACATGAGGTATTTCACCTGTTTTTTTTGTAGCTTTTATTTTTGTATTTGTTGGAGTATGTGCTTGTTCCTGAAATTCTGCTGGCTAATAGCTATGGCTTTTTTTTCGGTATTTATGACACGTTTTGAAAAACTTGTGATTGGAGAAGGGGGAAAATTAAGATTTAATTTTATTGTTTTAATATCTTGAACATTCATCGTAGCAGTCCTATTTATATGACTCTTTGTTGATATTTTAGATAAAAAGTTTTAGCATTAAATTAATGCTATATTAAGTTCTTATTAAAGGATTTATGGGAAAATATGTACTTGCGTTTAAGTGTCTTTGATTTAGATCATACCCTATTGGCAGCCAATAGCAGTTATCGCTTTGGGGCTTATCTCTATCATCAAAAATTTTTTAATATTTCTACTCTGTTATATTGCTTAAGTTGCTATCTACGTCATAAATGCTTTGGAATGTCGATGCGAAGCTTGCATTACAAGATATTTTTAAGCTTATTTCAAGGACAAGCCATTCAAGAGATTCAGCAGTATGTCAATCATTTTTTGTCTAAAGAATTGGATGCCATGCTGTATGAGCCAGCCATCCGAAGGTTAAGAGAGGCTCAGCAACAAGGACACTATACGATTATCTTATCAAGCTCACCTGATTTTCTTGTACAACCAATAGCTGCTCATTTAGGAACTCATAGTTGGAAAGCTTCTCTTTATATGCGAGATCAAGAAGGGCGTCTGAATGGCATTTCTCAGATTATAGAAGGACAAGACAAGGCTGATCATGTGAATACTTTAGCACAACGTCTAAAGATTGCTCCTTCTTCTATCACTGTATATTCAGATAGCTATTTAGATTTACCTGTACTAGAAATGGCAGGAAAGGCCATAGGAGTTGTTCCGGATCGTCACTTGCGTAAAATTTGCCTAGCAAATGGCTGGGAGATTTTAGATGAAAAGAACATAAAACATCCCTAACACCAAATAGACATTTGCCTGTTTAGTCTGAGTACTCACTGAGAGATTATTCATGAAAAAGATAGGAATTTATGGAGGAACATTTGATCCTATTCATTTTGGGCATTTAAACTTGGCTTTTGAATTAATGGAGAAGGGTGGACTAGATGAGGTGTGGTTTATTCCAGCTCAAATTAGCCCTCATAAAGTTCATGCAGAACCTCTGCCCATAGTTCATCGATTGGCCATGCTACAATTAGCTCTCCGAGATATTCCCCAGTTTCTAATCAAAGATATAGAAGGTCAACGGCCTCCTCCCTCTTATACGATTCATACATTACAAGCTTTTATTGCTGAAGAAACGGTCAATCCTTCTTCTAACCAATTCTACTTATTACTAGGAGAAGATTCTGTCCCAGGCTTTTTTCGTTGGTACCAATCCGAAGAGATCATTAAGCTTATCCCTCTCTTAATTGGCTCTCGCTCAGGTTATTGGCAGCGTAATCATTTGCCAGATCATTTAAATATAAGAGAGGCTATTCAAAAAGGAATGATGCAAACCCGCCTAATGGATATTTCAAGTACCGATCTGCGAGAACGATTAGCTAGAAGTTTATATTGTGGTCATCTTATTCCGGCTCTCGTGTTGAATTATATTTATCAAAATAAATTGTACACAGTAAAGAGAAATGCACGACCGTACATAATACCTTAAACCTAAAACTCAGATTGATAACCGGAGTCTTGGGTTTATTTCCTTTCAAGCCACATCAGTGATGTAGCAATTTTTGCACTAAGGTGAGTAAGAGAGTTTAGCAAGAGATCTCATATAAAAAATTTATTTAATATGATTCTGTTTAGCACGATTCCAATAGCTCATCAGCACTTCAAATGCTTGCTGACGAAGGTTAGTATAACCATCATGCTGTGCTAATTCGACAACTGTGTTATATCTTTTTTGAAATTTTTCGATAGCCTTGAGCAGGGTTTCATGTGGATCTAAATTGCAAAAAACCGCCAGGCTAATTGCAGCCTGTAAAAGATCGCCTATTTCTTCTTGAAGATGAGTTCGATCATTTTTTTGCCAAGCTTCTTGAACTTCTAAACATTCACTTTGGATTTGCTCAATTAGCTGATTGATGTGTTCCCAGTAAAATCCAAATTGACGAGCTGTGATCTCTTGTTCTTCAACTCGTTTTAATAAACAATCATGTTTAGAAGAGTTTTTCATTATTTCTCTTGTCACCTGAAAGTTGATTATTCACCTAAGTTCTGAGTTTATTTCCTTAAAGATACCATAAGGATGAATAATATTTGCAAGATTTTTTGTGAGTATCATTAATCTAATAACCTGAGTTTATTCCTTGATTCATATAAGTATATGGACCTATTTTTGATCGTTAAATCGCGAGAGCTTTCGCCTTGCCCAAATTCTCACTTTGAACTGGGATGAGTATAGATGTAAGCCATTCAATACGGGTGTGATTAAAACTGTAACTTGATAATTATGAATAGAGAGTTATATAATATATCTCTAAGTTATTGAAAGGAGATATGTTATGATAAATAATGAAGATATAAAGCTTTTGAATAAAATTAATAATCATCCTTCTATCAGGAAAAGGGTAGAAGAAATTTTAAATATTGCAGAGAACACTTCGGGAGAACTGATTACAGCACGGCAAGCAGAGGAAAAGGCGATAGAAGAAATTCGAAAATTAGGACAGGAAGTGTTGAAAGGGTGGGCAGAAAATCAACACAATAAAGTTGTAGAAAAAGCAAAAGCGGGAAATTGCAAAACAAAAGAGCATTTAAAAAAAAATTGTATTGGCAATCAACATTTGGAAAAATAGAAATCAATGAAACTGTATTGAGATTAGCGGGCAAAACATTTCGTCCTTTTTCAACAGTAGCTCAAATAAAATGCCGATCTTATTCCCATCATTTGCAAAGAGCAATCGTTGATTTTGGCGCGGATGTTTCGTTCAGAGAAGCTAAAAAGAAATTGCAAGAACATTATAGAATAGAAGTGAGTGAAAGCTCAATCCAAGCTATGGTTGAAAACCATGCAAAAAACGCTTTAGAATATATAGAAAAGGATCCGGTGGCAGATGGAGCGGCTAAATTAGTTATAGCAGAAATGGATGGAGCTATGGTTCCTGTAGTTGATACCGGGATCTGTGAAGATTCAAATGATGGCAGAAAAAATAAAACTGTAAGATGGCAAGAAGCAAGACTTTGTTTTGCCAGAGAATTTACGCAATTGAAACCTTTTCTTTATGCAACAATGGAGAGTGTAGATAAAGCCGGAGATTTATTATATCGAGCAGCAAAACGAGCCGGATTTGGTCCAAGAACTGATGTTCATGGTCTAGGAGATGGAGCCAAATGGATAGAAATCCAAATGAGGCTTAAGTTTCAAACCAGGGTAAAATACCTAATTGATTTTTATCACATGAGCAGTTACTTGAGCGAAGCTGCTAACCATAGCTGGACTAGCGAGAAAGAACAGTGGTTAAAAGATAAGCAAACTTTATTAAAAGAGAATAAACACAAGCAAGTCTTAGAGTCTATTCATGTTAGGTTACCAATAGATTGGAATACAAAACAGAGCGAAGAGGAAGAGACGCCTGTAGAAAAGTGCTATAAATATATCTTCAATAGGCAAAACTGCTTAGATTACAAAGGAGCGTTAGAAAAGGGTTTGCCAATAGGCTCAGGAGAAGTCGAGAGTGGAAATAGATATGTGATACAGAAAAGGCTAAAAATTTCCGGGGCTTGGTGGAGACCTACAACCGCCAATCATATGCTTGCTTTAAGATCACTACGAGTAAATGAAGATTGGGATTCTTATTGGCAATGGCAGCAACTTGCAGCTTAGTTATCAAGTTACAGTTTTAATCACACCCATTCAATACCCTTAATCAAATTATTGATGGTTTTAAACTCGTTCTTTATGATAAAATGATTAATCAAATTAATTCTTAAACTTGGATTTTGTGACTCATTTTATGGCTAATCCTATTCTTAAACAATTAACAGTGATTGCACAAACTATTTTTGATAAAAAAGGATTTAATATTTTAGTTTTAGATGTCAGAAACATCTGTACGCTAACAGATTATTTCATTATTGCAGAGGGGACAGTAGATCGTCATGTCAAGGCTATTAGTTCAGCCATTGTGGATCAATTAGCTCAAGATGATACTTATCCTTTACATATTGAGGGTGAACAAGCTGGTGATTGGGTCGTATTAGATTATAGTGATCTGATTGTTCATCTTTTTACTCCTGAACTAAGAGAAAGATATGCCCTAGAGGAGTTGTGGCAAAAAGGTAAAATTGTAGATGTTGATATTGTGACATCTATACAGAAATAAGTTGAAAAATTGGTTTTTCGGCTACGCCAAATTCTCGGGCTTGAATGATCTTAAGTCGATCGATATTAAAATATCGATCGACTTAAGATCATTCAATTGCGAGTGCTTTCGCATTATCCAAAAGCCAATTTTTCAACTTGCTTATGTATTAAAGTGAGTCAATCTCAAATGATTGGAGAAACATGAGGAAAAAACGCATCGTTATAACAGGAATGGGTGTGGTATCCTGTTTTGGAAACGACATCGATCTTTTCTATCGAAATCTACTAGCAGGTCATAGTGGTGTGACGGTCATTACAGAATTCTCTTGCGAGGATTATCCCACTCGGATTGCAGGGATCATTAAAGATTTTGATCCTGGCCCTTATTTAGATAAAAAACAGGCTCGACGTGTCGATAAATATATTGCTTATACGGCTGTTGCAGGTAAAAAGGCTCTTGAAATGGGGGGGCTTTCTGGAATAGAACTAGATAAATTGAATAAAAGCCGTTGTGGTATTTTGATTGGCTCTGGAATGGGAGGAATGTCCGTTTTTGCTGATGGGGTGCAGACTCTTCTTGGAAAAGGGCACCGTAAAGTTTCTCCTTTCTTTGTCCCCTATATTTTAACGAATATGGGAGGAGCTATATTAGGAATGGATTTAGGTTTTATGGGACCTAATTACTCTATCTCCACTGCTTGTGCAACAGCGAATTATGCGATTATTGCTGCTGCTAATCATATTCGCCAAGGAGATGCTGACTTAGTTCTTTGTGGTGGTGTCGAAGCACCTATTCTTCCTGTAGGGCTTGCCGGTTTTTGTGCTTGTAAAGCACTTTCTCAACGTAATCATGAGCCTACTAAAGCTTCTCGCCCTTGGGATCGGGATCGAGATGGCTTTGTAATGGGAGAAGGTGCAGGTGTTCTTTTACTGGAAAGTCTTGAGCATGCGCAAGCCAGAGGCGTGCCTATTTTAGCTGAATACTTGGGCGGAGGATTATCTTGCGACGCTCATCATATCACAGAGCCACGAGAAGATGGGGAAGGTGTTGTCTTATGCCTTCGTCGTGCCTTAGATGATGCAAAGGTAGAACCAGAACAAATCAATTATATTAATGCTCATGCCACGTCCACTCCAGCTGGAGATATGGTTGAAATACAAGCTCTTAAAAGAATTTTTAAGTCTCGACGACAGTCCATTAAAATGAATTGTACTAAATCATTAATTGGACATCTTTTAGGGGCTTCAGGTGGTGTAGAGGCTATTGTGACCGTCAAGGCTATTATGGACGGGATCATCCATCCAACAATTAATTTAGAGAATCCAGAGCCAGATCTCGAGTTTGATATTCCCACTCAAGCAGAAAACTGTGCTGTGAATGTAGCTATTTCTAACTCTTTTGGCTTTGGAGGCCATAATGCGTCTATTCTTTTAGCTCCTTATCAGCCTTAATAGAATTAATTTATGCGCGAATATTCTTATGGCATTATTCCATTACATCAAAGCCAGGGAAAGTGGGAAGTTTTGTTAATCCAGCATTGTGCTGGACATTGGGCTTTTCCTAAAGGACATGCTGAAGGGAAAGAGACGCCTAAACAGGCAGCTGAAAGGGAATTAAAGGAAGAAACAGCATTAACTGTCTCTCGTTATTTATCAGAAAAACCCCTGATGGAAAGTTACGCCTTTTTTGTTCAAAAAAAGAAGATATACAAGACAGTGTATTATTTTCTAGCTCAAGTAGAAGGGGAAGTAATTATTCAGGAAGCAGAAGTTTTTGCTAGTCAGTGGCTCCCTATTGATCAAGCGATAAATCATATCACTTTTAAAGAGGGAAAAAATCTCTGTCTTAAAGTTAAGCGCTTATTGGAAGAAATGCTTGCAAAGGAATCATGAAACCAAAGAGATTTTAACATGTTTAAATGGTTCCTACCGTATGAGACAAGCTTTTTTGATTTATTTGAGAAGCAAGCTGCTTTGGTGATTAAGAGTGCTGAAGAACTACTGGAGCTGTTATCAACGTTTGCCAATTCTGTGGAAAAAGTTGCTCGAATCAAAGAGCTAGAACATGAAGCTGATGCTATCACACATCGTTGTTTGGAAGAATTGCGCCAGACATTCATCACACCTTTTGAGCGAGATGATATTTATCGATTAATCTCTCGGATGGATGATATTATCGATTACATAGAAGAGGCTGCTGCTCGAATTGTGCTTTATAAGCTTCAAGATGAGAAGTTAGAGGCCCAAAAGTTAGCAAGCATCCTCTTATCCGCTACTCATGAGGTTGGATTGGCCGTCAGAGGATTGAGAAAGCGGGAAGAGGAAATGAAACAGTCTTTTATTCGTATCCACCAAATGGAAAATGAGGCGGATCTCGTCTTACGAAATGCTCTTGGACGGCTATTTGATGAAGAGCAAGATATACGTAATCTGATTAAATGGAAAGAGATCTATGAAAATATAGAGAATGCTGTTGACCGATGTGAAGATGTTGTCAATATTATTGAGGGTGTGACTCTGGAGTATGGCTAATCATGGCAAGCATCTCTTTATTGCTACTTACAATTGCTATAGCATTAGTTTTTGATATCATCAATGGCTTTCACGATGCAGCTAACTCTATCGCAACTGTTGTTTCAACAAGGGTGCTTAGGCCATTTATGGCCGTCCTTTGGGCAGCATTTTTCAATTTTGTTGCCATGTTTATTTTTGCTCCAAGAGTGGCGGATACCATTTCGAAAATCATTAAAATCGAAGCACATGATCCCACTTATCTTGTCGTCATTGCAAGTGGTTTAATAGGTGCCATTATATGGGACTTAATAACGTGGTGGTTGGGTTTACCAACAAGTTCTTCTCACGCTCTCATTGGCGGTTTATCTGGAGCTGGATTAGCGTATGCTGGATGGGGTGTCTTACGGTGGGATATGTTGATGGTCACAATAGAATTTATTGTGGTTGCCCCTTTTCTTGGATGTATACTTGGCTTTTTGCTGATTGTAAGCATTTATTGGCTATGCCGAAGTTGGCATCCACAGGCAATTGATCAGCATTTTCGAAAGTGGCAGCTGATCTCTGCTGCTCTATATTCGATTGGACATGGGGCGAATGATGCTCAAAAAACAATGGGGATTATTCTAGCTTTAATGATTGCAACAGGATTTCTGCATCCAAATACCTCCTTATCTCTTCTTGATCCCGCTACTTTTTGGATTATCCTCTCCTGCCATATTGCGATGGGGTTAGGGACTGCATTAGGTGGATGGCGTATTATCAAGACAATGGGGATGAAAATCACTAAGTTGAAGCCGATAGGAGGTTTCTCTGCCGAGACTGCAGGGGCATTTACCCTATTTTTGGCTACCTATACGGGGATTCCTGTTTCAACAACACATACTATTACAGGCTCTATTATTGGTGTAGGTTCGGCAACAGTTAGGCTTTCTAATATTAAATGGAGCGTAGCTATACGCATTTTTTGGGCTTGGCTATTGACAATTCCAGCTGCAGCACTTATTTCAGCAGGAATTTTCTACATGATTAACTATACTCATTTCACTTGAAAGTTGCAATTTCGGCTGTGCCAAAGCCTCAGGCTTCAACGATCAAAAATAGGTCCATATGAGTATATGGACCTATTTTTGATCGTTGAATCCCGAGAGCTTTCGCATTGCCCAAATTGCAGCTTTCAAGTGAAATGAGTATTATTTCCTTGATTCTTAGAGAAGATTTTTTCTTAGATCTTGCCCTTTTCTTTGAAGGGAATAGTCAAATGGCTATTTCTGAGAAGAAAAGGACGAGAGATAAGAGGAAAGATTCCTAAGAATCAAGGTGAATTATTCATCTTCTCTATTCTTTTGCTTAGCGCGAGAAGGCGGTTTGGATGGAGCTGTTTTAACCCAGCATCTTAAGACCTCAGCTATACTCCACGCCTGGGCAATGCATCCACGAGGAGTATAAGGCTCCATAGCATCGAAAACTTCACTAATAGATCCAACTCCTGCATCTGCAAGATGTTTTTCAAAACCACGTAGAAAGCGGCGAGCCCCTTCACGATCTTCTGGATGAATCTTCAGCCAAGCATCAATAAAAGGACCGATCAGCCAAGCCCAGACCGTTCCTTGGTGATAGGCTGCATCTCGTGATCTTAAATCTCCATCATAACGTGATTTATAATCAAGGCTATTAGGAGAGAGAGATCTAAGTCCATAGGGGGTCAATAACTGCTGATGGACAACGTCTATTACAGATTTCCAGTAAATAGGATCTAGAATCGGGTGATCGAGGGAAATAGCAAAGATTTGATTAGGCCGACAAGAGGGGTCATCGCCATCTTCTCCATCTATGACATCATAGAGATGTCCTCCCTCTTCGTACCAAAAGCGAGAATTAAAAGACCGGTAGGCTTTATCAGCATGCTCCTTCATATCAGCAGCTGCTCCTATCTGTTTTTCTTCTTGAAGCCAGTTTTCTAGCAAACGTAAAGCATTATACCATAAAGCATTAATTTCTACTGTTTTGCCACGACGTGGTGTAACAACCCAATTTCCAACCTTAGCATCCATCCAAGTCAATTGATATCCTTCTGCTCCCTGTGTCAAAAGTCCATCTTTTGGGTCGATTTTAATTCCAAAGCGTGTTCCTCTTAAATGGTAATGAACAATGCTCATTAAGTTAGGGAGAAGGAGCCTTAAAGTTTCTCGATCGTGTGTTTCATTAACATAACGGTTTAAAGCATGAAAAAACCAGACAGTTGCGTCTGCCGTGTGATAAAGGCCTTCGTCCTGCCCTTCCGGGAATAGATTTGGAATTAAACCATCTCGCACATAATGATTGAAAGTACGCAAAATCCAGCCTGCTTCGTGATAGCGTCCTGTACATAGCGTCAATCCCTCTAAAGAGATCATCGTATCTCGACCCCAATCTGTAAACCAATGGTAACCTGCAATAATTGTACGAATATCATCGCCTGCGGCATGAGTACGTGCTGCATCTTCAATACGGCTTTCAGGAGTAATAATAAATTGGTCTGCAGCAAGGATTAGCTCATTACCTATCCCTTCTTGAGCACTGGGTTTTGCTGCATAAAGGAGTTGTTTACGCCTCTCCTGTTCAGCTTTCATAGCATATTCAGGAGTTAATGCATGAATCATATCCCATTGCTCAACAGAGGCAATGAGAGTCGCATCCATATCAGAAGTTAAATCCACTTTAAAATAGCCAGGACTCCAAAGATCCCCGACTGAATCATAGCCACGACGTGCTTCAATACGAAAAAAAAAGTTCTTAAGAAGTTTACTCTCTAAAGTAAATTTAGAGCGATATCCTTGTATCATTAACTTGAGAGGAGGTAAATAATGATTAGAAATTTCATAGCGGTTTTCAATAGCAGTCACTGTATAGGGTAAATGTAGAGGAGTACTGACAGGTGCTTCATGAGCACGGAAATGGATAGATGGCTGAAGTGTTAAGCGAACGCGGCTGTTGGGGGAAAGTAGTCTATAAGAGATATGTACCGTATTTTGTAAGTGAATCAATAAAACCCTTTTCTCAATTTGAAATCCATTAATTTCAAAGAGCCAAACAGGTAAGCCTGCTTCTAGACGGAATTCTTGAAGATTTTCCATGCCATCTAGATGAATCTCTCCACCGGCTCGTTCTTCACAACCCAACCAATAAGATTTTCCATTTGGCAAAATGACTTTCTCAGATAAATGATTCAACATGTTAGCACGGCCAAAAGGAGGGGGTAAAGAGGCTATCAGTAAGCCGTGATATCTTCTAGTTGTAACTCCTGATACAGAATTTGAGGCATAACCTCCTAGCCCGTTTGTTACAATCCATTCAGAACGAAGAAACCTTTCAGATTCTTCATGCGGATCTAATGCAGAGCGATCATGTTTTTGACGGATAAAAGGGATATGTCGAATAAATTCACGCATACTTAATTTCCTCTATCTTTTCGGGAATGAGGACAACAGCAGAATGGCCTAAAACTTGCCAATGCTGATTAGTTGTAAGAGGAGGCATTCCACTTCCGCCATAGCGGGGATTTTCACTAGACCATAAGATTTCCCATTGTGTTCCTGCTGGAGCAGCTAATAAAGGTTCTGGTGCAGGACTCAGGCATAAATCAACGCCAAAATTGATAAGAAGAAGTCTTGTATCCTCTTCCTCACCAAAATAGCGAATGATAAAGGCATCAGGACCTATGACAGCCCCATCTAGACCTCCAAGGCGGGGTGTATTAAAAACAGGATCATTGCGACGTAAACGGAGTAAATCTCGATGGAGGTTATAAGCATTTGCATGAAGCTCCCGATCTAAATAATTGAGTTTACATTTGAGAAAGGTCTCAAGATTAGAAGGAATAGGAAGGCCTGCTTCTACTTCAGGGGTGGCAATACTCGCAAACTGCTTAAAGAATTCGATACGCCCTTTGTAAACAAGATAGGCTAATTCAGGAGTATGATCGGCAAAATAATAAAAAGGAGATGAAGAGGCAAATTCTTGTCCTTGGAATAGCATAGGCGTCGCAGGAGCAAGCAAGAGTAAAGCCGTCATTGTTCTGTAATTGCCTGGATCTGTGATTTGATGCACTCTAAAGCCATGGGCTGAATTGGCAATTTGGTCATGATTTTGAATAAAATTAATAAAGGCTGCGGGATTAAGGTGGTAGCTTGATGTTCCGCGTCTTTTATTTTGCCAAGAATACCATTGTCCTTGATAGAGATAGCCATATTTAAGTGCTGAAATGAACTCTTGAGGTGTTCCTAAATAATCAGTGTAGTAAGATTCTTTGCGTCCTGTCAATCGAACCATAGCAGTATGATGAAAATCATCATTCCACAACGCATCCAATCCATACCCTCCCTCTTCAAAGGGTTCAACAATTTTAGTCAGTTGACTCTCATTTTCTGCAATAACATACGTATGACGATGGGGCGCCTTTTTTCTGACTTGTTCAACTATTTCTGTAATAATATGTTTTGGAGAATCATCATAAATGACTTGAGTCGCATCAAGACGTAATCCATCAAAGTGATATTCTTCAATCCAATAACCCGCATTAGAGATGAAAAACTCTCGAACCCCTTCAAAACCCTCATCATGAAAATTAATGGCTTCACCCCACTCTGTCATATAGTGTTTTGTGAAATAATATTTTGAAAATTGTCCCATATAATTGCCATCTGGACCGAAGTGGTTATAAACGACATCTAAAATCACAGCAATGCCTAAAGCGTGGGCATAATCGATTAAACTACGTAAATCATCGGGACATCCGTAAAGGTGGGTTGGAGCAAATAGGTTAACGCCATCATAACCCCAGCCAAATCGACCTGGGAATTCGTTGATAGGCATCATTTCAATGATTGTAATGCCCAAATCAGCTAGTTCTAAAAGCTCTCGTCTAGCGCTAGCCCAAGTCCCTTTCTGTGTAAAAGTTCCGATATGCATTTCATACAAGACTCTTCCTTCCATTGAAACTCCCTTCCAATTCTGATCTGTCCAAGCAAATTTAGAAGGATCAATGACTTGTGAAGAGCCATGAGGGCCTTCTGGCTGATAGCGAGAGGCAGGATCAGGATACAGATTTTCTTTTCCATCTAGCCGAAAACGGTAAAGAGTTTTATCATTGGCCTTTTTAACTATACCTGAGAAATATCCTTTTTCTTCTGCATTTAAGCTAAAGCTTAGAGGATGATCATAGCATTGGTCGTCTTGCCCTTCTAAAATAACGTCTACTTGCTGGCAAGTAGGGGCCCACACTCTGAAATGAACGCCGTTGGTAGGAAGAACTTCAGCCCCAATGGGTAATCGTCTTGCAAATGGTAACATTGTCATAGTCGTTTTCCAGATTTCACTATTTTATCTCACTCATAACATTAGCGTTTATGTAATGTCAAAAAACTTATTATTTTTTTGAAAATTCTCACTCATTGGGATGGAGCGATCAAGTCTTATAGCGTGCAAACCTTGAATAATCTAAATTATGCACCTTACGCAAAAATAGTCGCATTTAGACTGACTATCCTTAGAGCCTGTCTACGATTTAAAATCTTGATTAAAAGAGGCATTTTTGATGCAAATAGGAGTTACGCACTTAATACATATTTAGGACATCTAAGATATGTTTTAACAGCTTCTCTAACAATACCTATCTTAGCCTCAAACCAAGTTAAACCTGTTCGAAAACAAAATCTTTCGATCCTTAAAAAAGCTCGGAGTGAAAAAAGAATATGATTTCTTTGAGCTTTTTCTGTCCTTGCTTGGCATTTTTCACAAAATTGCTTGATTCCTCGATGATAATCTTCAATTAACCAGCCTTTTTCTGATAAGCTAAGGCGATCTAATTCATTCATTTTAAGGTTGTTTGTTGCCCAGTATTCAATGCCCTTTTCCTTAGAGACTGGCTTAAATACTTTAATCCAACCATAAGCTTTTAAATGAACTAAAGATCCTTTTTCTTCTATATTCACTTCACTAAGGCAACGATTGCCATCACCATCTGGATCAACTGTTGGAGTAAGTCTTGTTAACCACAACCAATCCAACTTCCTGATCAGATTATCAAGGCTTGAATACCAAGAATCAAATAAAACACATTCAGGACAAAATCCTCTTTCTTTAGCCTTAACTAACATAGCGCGAAAATGATCATTCTTAGTCATTCCAGTCTTTGCTTTATCATAAAGGCTATAATCTATAATAAGTTGATTATCATCTGTATAAATTAAACTTGTTTTGATTCGGTTAATTCCCTTGACTTTTATTCGAAATGATATCGTTTACTCTGCAGTTAGAGCCACATCCTCTTATATAAAGTTTATAGATATTAAGTCAATTGTTTCTTGTAAATTAGTCTGACTATCCGTTGGCTCAAGTCTATATAAAACTCTAAGATTGCATCTGGAGGCGGACTGAGTTTATTGGTTGAGCTCTGTACACCATATCAATTAAAAAATTGTTTATCTTCTGCATGCTTGGTGAAGTGTTTCGTACTCTGCAAATGAACGTTTAATGTTTAAATTCGTAGGCTCGGCTGGGAAAAGAGCTGAAATTTTTATTATTAGAAATATTGGCCTTTTTGCAATTTACCATTACTAAAATTTAGGTAGGTCAATTATATCGTAGATAGCAATCAGCTAATGAACTTACTAAAAGACTTAATATACCAAACATGCAAATTAGCTTTCGATTTAGGCGTTGTTTAACATGCCATCTTTAAGCGATTCTTTCACGCTAAACGAACGCCTAAATAAAAACTACTTTTGTGTTTGTCTGTGGTCAATGCTCAAAGGTCCAGAACCAAAATAGGCAATTAAAAGCGCTGCCCCTAGGATAGAAATATTTTTCATGAACATGATCTGTTGGATACGAGCGGCTCCCGGATCTGTGATAGTCCAAAATTTATGCATCATGATTGTGGCAGGTATTAAAAAAGCGATTAATAACCAAGCACCATATCGCGCTTTATATCCAATAAGAATACTTAAGCCTCCCAAAAAGGTCATGATACCTGATAAGGGGACGAGAAGAGAGGGGTTTGGTACTCCTTGACTAGCAGCAAATTCAATTGTATGCTGAGAAAAATGTCCAAAAGAAGCGAGGATAAAAATAGCCGAGTAAAATATCCTTCCTAATAGAACAATATATTTCATTGTTTAATCCTCATTTTTCAGAGAGGTGTTAACCTCTTGCTATTATGATAAATATCAGACTGAGTGTCTTTTTCAAGTGTAAGGCTTAAATATCATATAATTTTTTGTTAAGTGAACTTTTCACTATTTCTTGAATAGATTTTTTTCAAAATCTATTTTGTTTTGAAGACACGTCTTACTCGATTTTAGAGAATAAAGTAGATTTAAAAATAAGTCTAATCTTATTTTGCCTTTTTAAAAAATTTAAGATTAGATTGTGAAAGTATTCTCTTGTTGGGCTTCTTGCTTTTTAAAAGATCTATTTTAATTGATAGGATATAACATAACATGTTATAACATAATTAAGAAGGCTTGCCTAATAAAGCAGAAGGAGAGGAGATGAATTTTAATGTTTATGTGAACAAAGATATGGGAGTAAAAGTGACGAAAATGGCGAAGGCTCTGCATCGAAGTCGTAATTCTATTATCAATGAAGCTTTAGAGGAGTGGTTAAATAAACGGACTTCATCTAAATGGCCAAAGGGCTTTTTTGATTTTGATTCTATAGAAGATATTTCAGACTTTAAAGATTTGCGGAATGATCTGAAAACCTTTATATTAGAGGATCCTTTGACATGAATTATTTGTTAGATACGAGTGTTTTTTCAGATTTCTTTAAGAAGATACCAGCTACTATAGAACGTTTTGAAAAAGCTTTACCACAACAAATTCACATTTCTACTGTCTCAGTCATGGAAGTTGAATATGGACTTAAATTGAATTCTGAAAAAGAAAAGAAAATTCGGCCTATATGGGATACTCTTTTAAAGGAAATTCGAGTTTTACCCTTTACAGAAGCGTGTGCAAGAGCAACGGCTTCTATTAGATCTAATTTAAAGATCACAGACCAGCTTATTAGCCCTTATGATATTTTAATTGCTGGAATGGCTGTTGCATATGACTTAGTTGTTGTGACATCTAATATAGGTGAATTCAAACGCATATCTGTTATTACAATTGAAGACTGGCGCAAAAGTTAAAATAACAGACTTATGGAAGAGAAAAGGAATTCATAATAACCTGAATTTTGGGTTCACCAAGAAGTCTATTATAACTAAGGAGGGTATAAGGAGATCAAAGTGAAAAAGATCATTATTTTTATTTTATTTTATCTATTTCGAGCGATTCTATGGCTTCGTTATCGCATCACGGTTAAGGGGCTAGAAAATTTAAAACCAACCATTTTAAATAAACCAGGTGGAGTTCTCTTTCTACCTAATCATCCTACTGTTTTTCTTGATCCTGTTCTTGTGACGTTAATGATCTGGAAAAAGTATCCTATTCGTCCCCTAGTTGTCGAATATATGTATTATCTGCCTATTGTTTATTGGGTGATGCAATTGATGCATGCTCTACCTGTCCCTAACTTTATTACATCAAGTAATAGTTTAAAAAAGAAGAAGGCAGATCAAGTCATTCAGACTGTTATTGAAGACTTAAAAAAGAGAGCAAATTTTCTTATTTATCCAGCAGGCCGAATTAAAAATCAGGCTCAGGAAATCATTGGAGCAACTTCTGCTGTTCATCGTATCATTCAAACTGTTCCAGAAGCTAACATTGTTTTAGTTAAAACAAGCGGTTTATGGGGAAGTAGTTTTTCACGCGCCTTAACGGGAACAACACCTTCTATGTTTGAAGCAGTGCTTCATGGAATAAAGATTATCTTCAAGAATCTCATCTTTTTTACTCCTCGCCGCAACGTCACTATTGAATTTGTGCCAGTAGGGCCTGACTTTCCCTATCAAGCTTCCCGTATGGAACTAAATCGTTATTTGGAAAACTGGTATAACCGGCCCGATCACTTACCTGCTCAAGGGGGAGACCAATCTGGAGAAAGTCTTTATCTTGTTTCTTATAGCATGTGGAAAGAGGAATTACCTATTATCAAAAGAACAAGCTCTTCTGATGCAAAAGCAGATATTTCTCAAATTCCTATGGATATCCAACAAAAAGTGAAAGCTAAG
This sequence comes from uncultured Parachlamydiaceae bacterium, assembly GCA_963838645.1. Classification (GTDB taxonomy): domain Bacteria; phylum Chlamydiota; class Chlamydiia; order Chlamydiales; family Parachlamydiaceae; genus CAWIRV01. Next base: position 271,153 of record CAWIRV010000017.1, read on the forward strand.
TTATCAGAAATCAGCCGCGTTCCTTCCGATGAAATACATCCTGGTATGCAACTGGCATCAGATTTAGGTTTAGATTCTTTAGATAATGCCGATTTAATTGCTTTTTTAGATGATCATTATGATGTGTCAGGTGTTCCAGTCAGTGAGCTTACGACAGTAGGAAGGTTAATGGCTTTGGCTGCTAAGCAGGTCGTTCTTGATGAAATCATCGAGAAAGAGCAAGTTAATTTTTCAAAATGGAATCAACAGCGTGGTCCAAAAGAGAGGCTATCAGTTTCTGCAGGAGAAACAATACCTGAAGTATTTCTAAATAACTGCTCTAGATTTGGAAAGATGGTGGCTTGTGCTGATGCACATGCAGGGATCTTGAACTACGCTCAAGTCAAAACCAGAGTGTTGTTGTTAGCCGATTATATTCGTCATTTGCCTGGAGAATATATTGGTATTCTCCTTCCTGCTAGTGTAGCGGCCTATCTAACAATTATAGCAAGTCAATTAGCAGGTAAAGTACCTATCATGATTAACTGGACAGTAGGACCTCGACATTTAGAATCAGTGATGGCAGCAGCTAAACCTCAAGTTGTCCTCTCTTCTTGGGCTTTTTTAGATCAATTAGAGAACACTGATTTAAATGGAGTAGAAGATTTTATTGAGACATTAGAGGATATTCGAAGAAAGTTAAGTTGGTTAGATAAAATAAGGGCTTTCTACCGTTCGAAGCTGTATCGAACATCTTCGCTTCTTTCTCTATTTGGTATACAGACCAAGACAAAAAATTCTCTAGCTGTTCTTCTCTTTACCAGTGGAACAGAAAATATGCCAAAGGGGGTTCCTCTAACACATGAAAATATCTTAAGTAATGAAAGAGCTGCCGTAAAAAGTGCGGAGATCTATACTGATGATACTCTATTAGCAATGTTGCCTCCTTTCCATGCCTTTGGATTTACAGTAAGTGGCTTACTTCCCTTGCTAACAGGATTAAAGGTGATATATTCACCAGATCCTACTAATGGAAGGGGATTAGCAGCAGCTATTAAACGTTGGGCAGCTACAATTGTGTGTGGAGCGCCAACTTTTTTAAAAGGGATCTTCAAAAATGCACAATCAGATCAATTAAAAACTTTGCGTTTGTGTATCACAGGAGCAGAAAAAACTCCTCCTGAATTATTTGATATGGTCCGTCACTTAGGTCACTGTTCTTTGATTGAGGGATATGGCATTACAGAATGCTCTCCTGTTCTAACGATTAACATTGCAGGTGATCCTAGTAAAGGAGTCGGTATTCCGTTAGAGGGGATTGAATTAGGAACAGTTGATTTAGCTACCCATCAACCTATTACAAAAGGCCAGCAAGGTCTTGTGATCGCTAGAGGGCCTAATATCTTTTCCGGTTATCTAAATAAGGAAATCGCTTCTCCCTTTCTATTTATCAACGGTCAACCGTGGTATGTTACGGGCGATTTAGGATATTTAGATGGAGATGGTAATCTCATTTTATCAGGCCGCTTGAAGCGTTTTATCAAAGTTGGAGGAGAAATGGTTAGTCTTGCTGCTATTGAGGATGCTTTACAGCAGACAATAGGCTCCATTGCAGGCAGATTAATAGAAGAAGGACCTATTTTAGCCATTTGTGCTAAAGAAGAAGCAGGCGAAAGACCTAAAATTTTTCTCTTTACACGGTTTTCTATCACAATAGAGGAAGCCAATAAAGCCTTGAAGGAGGCTGGCTTTAGCAACTTGGTGAGAATCTACCAGGTACAACAGCTCGCTGAGATTCCTTTAATGGGAACAGGAAAAATCAATTATCGAGCGCTTGAAGCAATATTAAATGAAACAAAGGTAGAATATTCTAAGGCAATCTCATGACGACTCAGCAACTCCAAAATTCTAAAGTTTTTGCAGATTTAAAGAAAATTCCTATAAAACTCTATAACACAGCCTCTAGACAAAAAGAAGAGTTTATTCCTCTACAGAATCATCATGTTCGGATTTATACGTGTGGTCCAACTGTTTATCATTTTGCCCATATTGGCAACTTTCGCACATATGTTTTTGAGGATCTTTTACGCCGTACCTTAAAATTTTTTGGATTTTCTGTCACTCAAGCGATGAATTTGACAGATGTCGATGATAAAACCTTGAAGGGAGCAATTGAAAAGGGAGTTTCGCTAAATAGCTATACACAACCTTATAAAGATGCTTTTTTTGAGGATTTGAAAAGTTTAAATATAGAACCTGCTGAGTATTATCCAGCCGCCACAGACTATATTCCAGAGATGATTCAGATCATACAAACTCTCTTAGATAAAAAAATAGCCTATCAAGGTGGAGATGGGAGTATTTATTACGCTATTAAAAAATTTCCCCGTTATGGTTGTTTATCACATCTACACCTTGATGAATTGCAAGCAGGAGCCTCTGAAAGAATAGCTGCTGATGAATATGACAAGGAACATGTGGCAGACTTTGTCTTATGGAAGAGGTACGATCCTGAACGGGATGGTCAAATTTATTGGGAGAGTCCTTTCGGCCAGGGACGTCCTGGTTGGCATTTAGAGTGTTCAGCAATGGCCATGAAATTATTAGGAGAGACCATTGACATTCATATGGGAGGCATCGATAATATGTTTCCTCATCATGAAAATGAAATTGCTCAATCCGAAGCGTGTTCGGGCAAACCTTTTGTGAAATATTGGATGCACTCAGAGCATCTCATTGTTGATCAGAAAAAAATGTCAAAAAGCTTAGGTAATTTTTATACGTTGCGTGATTTATGGAACCATGGATTTGTAGGCACGCAGGTGCGGTATCTGCTGTTGCAGACACATTATAAAACCCAGTTGAATTTCACTTTTCAGGGCTTGGAAGCAACTAAAGGGGCTTTACAACGTTTAAATGACTTTATCCAGCGTCTTTATGAGATGAATAACACACAAGCTGGTGAACGGATCGATTCTCTCATTCAGAGTCGTTTTATGCAGTTTGCTCAAGCTTTAGCTGATGACTTAAATATCTCTGCAGCGCTTGGTGCTGTATTTGACTTCGTACGAGAGGTTAATGGTCTATGTGATGGAGGAACGGTCAGCCAAAGAGAAGCTCAGCAAGCTCTAGAGCTTATGAAGACATTTGATTCTGTATTAGGAGTGTTGTCCTTTGAAAAAGAGAGGGATAAAATCCCAAGTGATTTGCAGGAAATTTTTGAAAAACGGTTACAAGCGCGAGCAGAAAAAAATTGGAAATTAGCTGACGAACTCCGCAATTACATTTATCAACGGGGATATATGATTGAAGATACTCTGCAAGGCGTTCGTCTTAAAAAGAAGTCATAAATCGTCTTATATAAAATGAGGAAAAAATGGGTCGAACAAAAGACGAAAGCTTTATGCTGCGTCTCTATGAAGAGGCTGCTAAACATTCTGAAATGAATCAGCCTATTGATCGTTATCATATAGGGAGCTTAGTAGGTTTACAATCTAAGGCAGTCGATACTATTTGCAACCTATTAGCACAAGCTAATTTTATTAAGAAGTATGGAAAAACTGAAATTTCAATTACTCCACATGGAATGAAGTTAGTAGACAGCTTACGTGAAAAGAAGCGGTGATGTGATGATTGTCTATTTGTATTACTTCCTCCACCAATATGGATTAAAATAACGTCGTTGACCTACACGCGCCATTTTGAATTCACCACCTGTACCTACAAGAGCAATCATCCAAGCAATTATGCAAAGAATAGGGTTAGTATGCCAATAGTATTCAGTGGCTAGGATGGCAACTGTCAAGTGAGGAACAAATAGCCAACCAAGCCAAGTTAATAATCCAAAGTGGGCGGTAACTGCAATAAGCATAGTTAATCGAGGAAAAAATGTGATAAAGATCAAAAAGAAAATGCCATGCACATCCCAAAAATTCATTGTTAACCTCTTTTTATAAAGACTTATTGCTTTAATATATTGTTCTTAATTTTCAGTAAATTTTATTTTATTTGAATCAATAGTTAGGAAGATGTTAAAGGCTTCATCCAGGGAAAATAGAGGACATCACGTATGGAATGGGAATGAGTGAAAATCATAATGAGGCGATCAATGCCAATGCCAACTCCACCTGTAGGCGGCATTCCTTGGCAAATAGCCTCAATGAATTCTTCATCAAAAGGACTGGCTTCTTCATCTCCTGATTCACGTCGAACTGCTTGTTGCTCTAAAAGTCGACGTTGAATTTCAGGATCATTTAACTCACTGTATGCATTACAAATCTCTTGGCCCATGATAAAGCTTTCAAACCGCTCCACTAATCCCTCTCGTCGAAGTAAAGGATCGCGATGAGGTTTACAAAGAGGAGTCGTTTCAATTGGGTGATCAATAATATGATGAGGTTGAATGAGATGGGGTTCTACCTTGACTTCAAACAGAGCAGCAATCAGAAGTCCTCGACTCAATCCTGGAATTTTACGAGGATCGCAGTGGCCGCTTTCCTTCAAGATGTGGCGTATCTGTTCATCACTAAGCTGATCGACATCAAAATCCGAATATTTTTTAATGCTTTCTTTCATGCTTAAACGGGGCCAAGGAGCTTTCATATCAATATATATTGTTTCGCTATCTTCATACAATTTACAGGGGACGTGGGTTGTTTGATAAAGATCGAGAGCTAAATTTTCAAATAAATTTTCCACAAGAACCATCATATCTTGATAATCCCAGTAGGCCGCATAAGCTTCTAATAAAGTAAATTCAGGATTATGGTTGCGATCAATTCCTTCATTGCGAAAAACTTTTCCCATTTCATAGATGCGATGCATTCCCCCTACAATTAATTTCTTTAAGGGAATTTCTAAAGAAATACGTAGAAACATCTCTTGATCAAGCGCATTGAGTTGTGTTTTAAAAGGGCGAGCCTCTGCTCCGCCATAAATGCTTTGTAAGATCGGAGTTTCAACCTCAAGAAATTGTTGCTCATTTAGATAAGTTCGGATGAATTGGATGATATGGCTGCGTAATCGAAAGTGTTGAGCCACTTCAGGATTAGAGATAAGATCTAGCCATCGTTTGCGATAACGAAGCTCTTTATCAATCAATCCACTATGTTTATCTGCTAGGGGAAGAAGAGTTTTGCAAAGCAAAGTCACTTGCTTAGCAAAGATGGTAAGCTCACCCTTATTCGTATGAAAAAGGTGACCTTCAATGCCAATAATATCACCTAAATCAATCTTTTTCTCAATGAATTTATAATCTGATAAGGCCTCTGCAGAATCTGTCTCTGCTTGATACCCTGTTAAATGGGTAGAATCCCGATTAAACATGATTTGAATGCGTCCAGTTGCATCTTGCAGGTGAGCAAAGGCATTTTTACCCATTAATCTAAATAGAACTAAACGTCCTGCTACGCATACAGGTTCTGTGGTTCCAGCTGCAGCATCATCGCTATGACCTACCGATCCATCTTTAAATTGTTGGTGTAGCCCTATAGCTGTATGGGTAGGTTGGTATCTAGCGGGATAGGGCTCAATAGAGTGCTGACGAATGTCGCCCAGCTTGCGTGTTCGATTTTGAAAATCTTCATATTGCTGGTATTCAGGTCTCTTAATCATATATGCCAATTCATTTAATTCTTATTTAATCTTTAGGGAGTATGAGGAGGAATCTCTATGACAATAGGTTTCTTGATATCACTGCGACTATAGACAAGGCGAACATAGGATTGTACTGTTGACCAAATCATTGCTATTGAGTAAATTGCACACATGAGAATGAAGTACTTTGTTTGACGTCCTGAGTTCTTAAATGATTGAATCATTTCCCTGGCCATTTTCAACATGATTGCTTCTCCTTTGATGAGGAATTATTCCCCTATTTTATAAGTAGTCGTATATATATACTCATTCCACTTGAAAGTTGCAGTTTCGGCTGTGCCAAAGCCTCGGGCTTCAACGATTAAAAATAGGTCCATATGAGTATATGGACCTATTTTTGATCGTTGAATCGCGAGAGCTTTCGCATCGCCCAAATTGCAGCTTGCAAGTGGAATGAGTATATACTCCTTCTAGCTGAAAGCTGGAATGAGTATAGTCAACCGATCTATTTTAACGCTATAGTACACGTCCAATCAGATCATAATCAGCAAAATCGGTGATTTCAACGGGGTAAATTTGACCGAAAGCTTTCACGCGACGCGTATCATTGATGATCACATGACCATCAATTTCAGGGCACTGGCCGTAATGCCTTCCAAGCATGAGAAGCTTAGATTCGGGATGATAGCTTTCAATCATCACAGGAATCCGTTTTCCAATCATCTTTTTATTAAGCTTTTTTACCACTTTTTTCTGAACTTGCATTAACCGTTGATAGCGTTTAGATTTTACTTCCTCAGAGACTTGATGAGGGAGATCATAAGCCAAAGAGCCAGGCTCACGCGAAAATTTAAAGATACCAACATTATCTAAAGGATATTTTTGAATGAAATCGACCAGCTCTTCAAATTGATCTTCAGTTTCTCCAGGAAATCCAACAATTAAGCTTGTACGAATAAAAATGTTAGGAATTTCTTGGCGTAGTTGAGTAATAGTATAAGTGATATCTTCTTTAGATGTCGTTCTTCTCATCAATTTGAGAATTTGATTATTCACATGCTGAATAGGCATATCTAAGTAAGGGCAAATTCTCTGATCACTTTTAATAAGAGCAATCAACTCATCAGTAATTTCGTCCGGATAAAGATAAAGAAGCCGTAGCCAGAAATGCCTATCAACTCTCAGCATCGCCTTGAGCAAATCTAAAAGAGCTGCCAAATTTTTAGATCCCTTTTCTTTGCCATAATCACCTAAATCTTGAGCAATCAAGATAATCTCCTGGACCCCTTGATTAAGAAAGAGATGAAACTCTTTCATAATTTGCTCTTGGCTTTTGCTTTTAAGAGGACCTTTAATAGTAGGGATAATACAGTAGGCACATCTCTTACGACATCCTTCTGCAATCTTTAAATAGGCATAATGTTTAGGAGTAGATAATTGGCGTGGCACCTCTCCGGCTTCTAAATAGCTTTTTGCTGCCGTGACAAGTTGTCCTTTCTGAGTCGCTTGGACAGCTTGGAGAATCCCTTCAATGTCGCCCGATCCCAATAAATAATCGATATTCGGAAAGGTTTTTTTGAGTTCCTGACTATGTGTTTGAACCATACAACCTGTCACAATGAGTTTAGCTGTTTTCTTACGGTTAGCTAATACTTCACGTACAGTATCCATAGATTCTTGGCGAGAGGCTTCTAAAAAACCACACGTATTAATGACAAGGTAGTCAGCATCTTCTAAATCTGGAATGGCTTCATAGCCTGCTCTAAGTAAGATTCCTAACATGACTTCGCTATCGACTAGATTTCGCGGGCATCCCAAGCTAATAAAATTAATCTTATTGCCTTCAAACGAGAAATCCATTCTTTTATGCTCATCCTCTACCTTGCTGATAGTGCAAGATAAGGCAGGAGAGGTGGAGTCTTTTATCTTTTCATCTTTTAAAATAGGTAACATACGATTAGCTTTCTATTGCTGATTGTCCTATTAGGTTAATGCTCAAGAGCTAACTGCTCGTTAGCTCTTGAGCATTAACCTAATTTATTGATAGTCACTCAGTTTAAGTTGTTGCTGATTTAATTTCAATCTTGATTAGAGATTCCAAGGAATGAAAATTGATGCATGCTGAACGGGCCTTATCTTTTCTCAAGTAGCAATTGATCGCATCATGATTAAATTTCTCTGTATGATCTGCAAAGTTAGTAATTGTAATTTCACTGTTTTTATTTTTACATCTACGTAAATTATATATTTATTATTTAATTTTTGATTATTTTTAAATAAAAAAAATATTAGCTTTAAATAAAATTAACTTATTTTAGATATAATTCAGTTTATAAATTAATAATATTTAAATAAGGATGTTAATGATTAATAAAACTGAATTTCATTATTTTTCTCCTGACAATCAAGAGATGTTAAAGGCGTATGCCAAAGAGATATGGGATGAAAAGACGTCGGATGCATCTCCTAGCTGGTTTAGTAGAATTACCAATTATTTTCCTTCTTCCCAAACGATTGGGACACAAGCAGGTAAGGCTATTGCCATTACACATGGAGCACAGTTTAACAATAAAGTCATCGACTTAGTTGTGGATAAATTTTTTAAAGAGGAAGTTAAGCCTCTTTCTTATTGGGAAATATTAAAGCAAAAAGTGACAGGAGTTGCACGGATGACTCTAGCTGAGTCATTAAAGCTTAATTTGACTCCACAATTAATGCCATTTATTCAATTAGCTGGTGGAGCAGCTTGTGGGATTACGCTTCCAGCAGTAGTTGGGATTATGACTTTATTATATAATAAAGCTTTAAGTGATCCTAAGACTCTTAATCAACTTCAAAAGCTTTCTGCTGATCAGTTATTGAAAATGGAAAATGGTCGCTTTAAAGATGCTTTTGGAAGGGAATTGACTCTTGACCAGACCCGCATAATCCAATCTCTCATTGCAAAATATGAGATGATTTGTCAGTTAAGCCAAATCCAGAATGATGAAGAGCTTGTGGATTTCGTAGAGCAAAATTGGATGTTGATTCGCAAAGAGGAAGACAAGTCTGATAAGTGTTTCTATTTAAATGGTCAGCTTATCGCTTCAGAAGAACTTCAACAGATTTATGAGGGCATTCGGCAGTTAACCACCAAATCCGATCTGACAAGTTTTGGAAGATATGGATATAGCAAAGAGCTTAAAACGATAGGGACAGAAAAGGTTAAAACTCTTATTAAATTGCTTACTGATTCCACACATTTACGTGACTTAACGACAATTGATCCAGATCCTAAGCATTGGACAAATCATATTATTCAATGTGAAGACTCTGTCTATTGTATTTTTAAGCCATTTCCGGGTGATGAAAGAGTTAGAGGGACAGTTTTAACTGAAGATTTAAAAGAGATTCTAGGGGAATTTGAGCAGCAAGATATTGATGCACGAAAGGAAGAAGAGAAATTAGAAGAATTCATTCAGGAAGAATTTACGAAACTTCCAATAGATCTTATTTCAATTCAAAACACTGAAAATGAGAATAAAAGCGCGTAATGTGAGTCACCTTATACCAAACATACAAATTGGACTTTTCGATTGAAGTGTCTTTGTAACCGTTCACGGTGTGCATCAAAAGAATAATTGCATCTTGATTTTCAGTATGTTATAACATTTAACATGGAAGACAAAGATGCCATTATTCTTGATCTTAAAAAGGTCATTGAAGATCTCAAGCAAGAGATCACACAATTAAAAAAAGAGAATGCTGATTTAAAAGAGCAGCTTCGTCTCAATTCTCAAAATTCTTCTAAACCACCTTCATCTGATCGTTACCTTAAAAAAGAACCAAAGGCACCTTCAAAGGATCGCCCAAAAAGGCAAGGGTTTGCAAGGAAATGGTTTGCCAAAGAAGAGATCACAGAATTTAAACAATACTTTCCTTTACATTGTGATAAATGTGGATCAAATAACTTTTTACCAAGAAGTACTATTGTAGAAGCCCGTCAGATAATAGAACTTCCAAAGGTAAAGCCAATTGTTACAGAGCATCAAGCCTTAGCTTGCAGATGTGCAAGTTGTGGTAAAAAAGTGCGGGCTTTTCTGCCTTATGATGTGACAATAAGTACATTTGGTCCAAAAATTAAAGCTTTATCCTCTACGCTTTCTGGTAAATTCCATTTAAGCAAAAGAAATATTCAAGAGCTGTTTAAGACTTTATTTAACATTGATATTAGCTTAGGAAGCATTATCAATGTTGAAGCCCAAGCATCTGCTTTTTTAAAGGAACCTTATGAAGAAGCTTTAAAGCTTTTAAGAAAAAGTAAAACCGTTCATGCAGATGAAACTGGATGGAAGACTAAAGGGCAAGCTAAATGGCTATGGCAAGCAAGCGATAAACAAATTGTGATTTTTAAACTCTTCTCAAGTCGAGGTAAAAAAGCTTTTCAAAGCTTTCTAGGCAAGGATTGTATTCAAAATTTAGTCACAGATAGATTTAGGGTTTACTCGACATTGGGTTTACATCAATACTGCTGGGCACATTTAAAGAGAGATTTTAAAAGAATTGAACAAAGAGATGGACTAGTTTCTTGGATCGGAAAGCTTATGGGATCGCTATGCGGTCTTCTTTTTAGATGGTCACATGAAAAAGACAATTTAAGCGATGAAGAGTTCAAAGAAAAAATCAAAGGTTTAAAAGAAGACTTTCATTACCTGTTTAAGCTAGGACTTCGAGCAGATACCCATGATTTAAAGCTTGGTAAAACTGGAAGATTTTGTGAACGTCTTCTTTCTGAAGAAGAAAAGCGTAATTGGTCACTGTGTGCCTCAAAAAGATAATTGCATCTTGATTCTCAATATGTTATAAATTTTAACATGGAAGACAAAGATGCAATTATTCTTCAGTTAAGACAAGAGAACGAAGAATTAAAAAAAGAAAATCAAGAATTAAGAAAGATCATCGAGGAACTCAATCGTAAAATCGCTGATCTAGAAGAGAAGCTGTGTTTAAATTCTCAAAATTCTTCAAAGCCTCCATCATCTGATCGCTATCCTAAGAAGCAGCCCAATTCTTCAAATAAGAAAGGAAGAAGAAGCCAAGGATTTTTTAGGAAATGGTTTCCAAAAGAAGATGTAAGCGAATACATTAAATATTATCCTCAAAATTGTGATGGTTGTGGTGGGAGTCATTTCTTACCAAAGGCAAAAGTTGCAGAAGCTCGCCAGACGATAGAGATTCCACCTATTAAGCCAATAGTTACCGAGCATCAAGCAATGAAGTGCAGATGTGCAAATTGTGGTAAGCAAGTGAGAGCTAATCTTCCACAAGAAGTCACATCTTCTGTATTTGGTCCTAAAATTAAAGCTTGGTGTACTGTTCTATCTGGCAAATTTCATTTAAGCAAATCTAAAATCAAAGAACTATTTGAGTAACCGTTCACGGTGTGCATCAAAAGAATAATTGCATTTTGATTTTCAGTATGTTATAACATTTAACATGGAAGACAAAGATGCCATTATTCTTGATCTTAAAAAGGTCATTGAAGATCTCAAGCAAGAGATCACACAATTAAAAAAAGAGAATGCTGATTTAAAAGAGCAGCTTCGTCTCAATTCTCAAAATTCTTCTAAACCACCTTCATCTGATCGTTACCCTAAAAAAGAACCAAAGGCACCTTCAAAGGATCGCCCAAAAAGGCAAGGGTTTGCAAGGAAATGGTTTGCCAAAGAAGAGATCACAGAATTTAAACAATACTTTCCTTTACATTGTGATAAATGTGGATCAAATAACTTTTTACCAAGAAGTACTATTGTAGAAGCCCGTCAGACAATAGAACTTCCAAAGGTAAAGCCAATTGTTACAGAGCATCAAGCCTTAGCTTGCAGATGTGCAAGTTGTGGTAAAAAAGTGCGGGCTTTTCTGCCTTATGATGTGACAATAAGTACATTTGGTCCAAAAATTAAAGCTTTATCCTCTACGCTTTCTGGTAAATTCCATTTAAGCAAAAGAAATATTCAAGAGCTGTTTAAGACTTTATTTAACATTGATATTAGCTTAGGAAGCATTATCAATGTTGAAGCCCAAGCATCTGCTTTTTTAAAGGAACCTTATGAAGAAGCTTTAAAGCTTTTAAGAAAAAGTAAAACCGTTCATGCAGATGAAACTGGATGGAAGACTAAAGGGCAAGCTAAATGGCTATGGCAAGCAAGCGATAAACAAATTGTGATTTTTAAACTCTTCTCAAGTCGAGGTAAAAAAGCTTTTCAAAGCTTTCTAGGCAAGGATTGTATTCAAAATTTAGTCACAGATAGATTTAGGGTTTACTCGACATTGGGTTTACATCAATACTGCTGGGCACATTTAAAGAGAGATTTTAAAAGAATTGAACAAAGAGATGGACTAGTTTCTTGGATCGGAAAGCTTATGGGATCGCTATGCGGTCTTCTTTTTAGATGGTCACATGAAAAAGACAATTTAAGCGATGAAGAGTTCAAAGAAAAAATCAAAGGTTTAAAAGAAGACTTTCATTACCTGTTTAAGCTAGGACTTCGAGCAGATACCCATGATTTAAAGCTTGGTAAAACTGGAAGATTTTGTGAACGTCTTCTTTCTGAAGAAGAAAAGCTTTGGGCTTTTATAGAAGACTCAACCCTTGATCTTACAAATAACTTGTCAGAGAGAAATTTAAGGCCAGCTGTCCTTTGGCGTAAAGTTTCTTTTGGTAATCAAAGTGCTAAAGGCGAACAATTTGTTGAACGAATTCTTTCTGTTGTTGAAACCCTAAAGATTCAAAAACGAAACATCTTGGGTTATTTAACTCATTGCTTTAAGGCAAGATATCAGCTTCTATCTATTCCTTCTTTTGTGTGCATCAATTAGATTTTTGATGCACACCGTGAACGGTTACCTATTTGAGACACTTCTTGGCATACCTATCAGCAAGGGAAGCGTTATAAATACCCATTACCAAGCAGCATTGATGCTACAACACCCTTATGAAGAGGCTTTGCAAACCTTAAGAAAGAGCAATACTGTTTATGCAGATGAAACAGGTTGGAGAACTTTAGGAAAAACCAAATGGTTATGGCAAGCAACTGATAAAGAAGTTGTAATTTTTAAAATTTTTACTAGCCGTGGTAAAAAAGCCTTTCAATCTCTTCTTGGCAAAGATGTCGTCCAAAATTTAGTAACAGATAGATTAAAATCTTATTACACAAATGGTCTACACCAATACTGCTGGGCTCATTTAAAAAGAGATTTTAACAGGATCGAGCAACGAAGCGGACCTATATCAATGATTGGAAAATTAATGGGAACTCTGTGCTCTTTTCTCTTTAAATGTGTACATGAGCAGGACAAAATGAGCGAAGAACAGTTTATAGAGAAGGCTAAAGAAATAAAAGATGCATTTCATTATCTCTTTAAACTCGCGCTAAGAGCTGATACTCACGATTTTAAGCTTGGAATAACCGGCCGTTTCTGTGAACGAATGTTAAGTGATGAAGAAAAGCTGTGGGCTTTTATTGAAGATCAAAATCTCGACCTTACCAATAATCTTTCAGAGAGAAACTTAAGGCCTGCCGTTCTTTGGCGAAAAGTCTCTTTCGGAAACAAAAGCGCAAGAGGAGAGCAATTCGTCGAAAGAATTCTCTCCGTTATTGAAACCATTAAAATTCAAAGCCGAAATATTCTTGATTACTTGATTGCTTGTTTTAGCGCTAGAAGCAAATGCTTACCCATTCCTTCTTTTATGTGCATCAATTAAACTTTTGAGGCACACAGTGACCAATTACAGAAAAGCTTTGGGCTTTTATAGAAGACTCAACCCTTGATCTTACAAATAACTGTAATTGGTCACTGTGTGCCTCAAAAAGATAATTGCATCTTGATTCTCAATATGTTATAAATTTTAACATGGAAGACAAAGATGCAATTATTCTTCAGTTAAGACAAGAGAACGAAGAATTAAAAAAAGAAAATCAAGAATTAAGAAAGATCATCGAGGAACTCAATCGTAAAATCGCTGATCTAGAAGAGAAGCTGGGTTTAAATTCTCAAAATTCTTCAAAGCCTCCATCATCTGATCGCTATCCTAAGAAGCAGCCCAATTCTTCAAATAAGAAAGGAAGAAGAAGCCAAGGATTTTTTAGGAAATGGTTTCCAAAAGAAGATGTAAGCGAATACATTAAATATTATCCTCAAAATTGTGATGGTTGTGGTGGGAGTCATTTCTTACCAAAGGCAAAAGTTGCAGAAGCTCGCCAGACGATAGAGATTCCACCTATTAAGCCAATAGTTACCGAGCATCAAGCAATGAAGTGCAGATGTGCAAATTGTGGTAAGCAAGTGAGAGCTAATCTTCCACAAGAAGTCACATCTTCTGTATTTGGTCCTAAAATTAAAGCTTGGTGTACTGTTCTATCTGGCAAATTTCATTTAAGCAAATCTAAAATCAAAGAACTATTTGAGACACTTCTTGGCATACCTATCAGCAAGGGAAGCGTTATAAATACCCATTACCAAGCAGCATTGATGCTACAACACCCTTATGAAGAGGCTTTGCAAACCTTAAGAAAAAGCAATACTGTTTATGCAGATGAAACAGGTTGGAGAACTTTAGGAAAAACCAAATGGTTATGGCAAGCAACTGATAAAGAAGTTGTAATTTTTAAAATTTTTACTAGCCGTGGTAAAAAAGCCTTTCAATCTCTTCTTGGCAAAGATGTCGTCCAAAATTTAGTAACAGATAGATTAAAATCTTATTACACAAATGGTCTACACCAATACTGCTGGGCTCATTTAAAAAGAGATTTTAACAGGATCGAGCAACGAAGCGGACCTATATCAATGATTGGAAAATTAATGGGAACTCTGTGCTCTTTTCTCTTTAAATGTGTACATGAGCAGGACAAAATGAGCGAAGAACAGTTTATAGAGAAGGCTAAAGAAATAAAAGATGCATTTCATTATCTCTTTAAACTCGCGCTAAGAGCTGATACTCACGATTTTAAGCTTGGAATAACCGGCCGTTTCTGTGAACGAATGTTAAGTGATGAAGAAAAGCTGTGGGCTTTTATTGAAGATCAAAATCTCGACCTTACCAATAATCTTTCAGAGAGAAACTTAAGGCCTGCCGTTCTTTGGCGAAAAGTCTCTTTCGGAAACAAAAGCGCAAGAGGAGAGCAATTCGTCGAAAGAATTCTCTCCGTTATTGAAACCATTAAAATTCAAAGCCGAAATATTCTTGATTACTTGATTGCTTGTTTTAGCGCTAGAAGCAAATGCTTACCCATTCCTTCTTTTATGTGCATCAATTAAACTTTTGAGGCACACAGTGACCAATTACAAATAACTTGTCAGAGAGAAATTTAAGGCCAGCTGTCCTTTGGCGTAAAGTTTCTTTTGGTAATCAAAGTGCTAAAGGCGAACAATTTGTTGAACGAATTCTTTCTGTTGTTGAAACCCTAAAGATTCAAAAACGAAACATCTTGGGTTATTTAACTCATTGCTTTAAGGCAAGATATCAGCTTCTATCTATTCCTTCTTTTGTGTGCATCAATTAGATTTTTGATGCACACCGTGAACGGTTACGTGTCTTTTAAAGTGAAAGATTTAGGTGCTTATTTGGAAAAGAATGAGAAAAAAAGGCTTCAAGAGACATTCTATTAATCTAAACTTTGGGTTTACCTGTCTGATTATCGAGGATTCTTCTTCTGTGGATAAGCTTTTTTACTTGGCGATAGCAAAAAAGACTATTGCCAAGTAAAAAAGCTTAATTCACAGATTTCCATTTAATACCGTTGGAAAATTTCATTTGGCTGAAAGAAAAAGGCAATTTCTTCTCGAGCTGTCTCTGAGCTATCTGAGCCATGGACAGTATTATGAGTAACTGATTCAGCATAATCGGCTCGAATGGTTCCTTTTTCAGCTTTCTGTGGGTTTGTAGCACCCATTAGCTTGCGGTTTGCTGCTACAGCGTTTGGCCCTTCTAAAACCATTATCACAACTGGACCTGAAGACATAAATTCTACAAGCTCTGAGTAGAAGGGACGGTCCCGATGGACATAATAGAATTTGCGGGCTTGATCTAAACTTAATTGCATCATCTTCATAGCAGCGATACGCAAACCTACTTTCTCAAAGCGAGAAATAATATCCCCGATATGGTGGGCACTCACTCCATCTGGCTTAATTATAGAAAGGGTATATTCTGTCCTTTCAATAGGTTGAATATGATCATTTTGTGTGTGTTTTCGATCTAAGAGTGCTTCAGAATCTGGAACCTGAGGACGAGGGAGGGGAGGAAGTGTCGCTTGCAGCGTCATAGACAGTAAAAGAGTGACTAAAAGGGAACCTAACATTTTCTTTTTCATGTTCATAAAGATAATCAATCCTCTGCAAAAATTTATAAAGATAGCATATTAACCGAGAGCTAAATTGCAAGTCAATTGCTCTTTGAAGTTAACGTGTACGGCTACAAATCTCTCCTCGATTGAAGAAATAAGCAATTTCTGTTTTAGCTGTTTCTGCTGAATCTGATCCATGTATAGCGTTCTCATCGATGGTATCAGCAAAATCTGCTCGAATTGTTCCAGAAGAGGCTTTTTTAGGATCTGTAGCTCCCATAATCTCCCGATTTTTGGCTATTGCATTTTCCCCCTCTAAAATCATAATCATAACAGGACCAGTTATCATGAAGGTAATAAGGTCTTTAAAAAAAGGACGATCTCGGTGAACAGCATAAAAACCCTCAGCTTCTGAAGTGTTTAAGTGTTTCATCTTAGCAGCAACAACATGAAGTCCTACTTTTTCAAAACGGGCAATAATCTCTCCGATATGATTTTTACCAACAGCATCGGGTTTAATAATGGATAAAGTCTGCTCTACAACCATTTCAATTTCTCCTTTATACAGAATTTATACTAAAAACTCAGGTGACTATAACAGGCTAGTTAAAAAAAGCCTAGTCATACTTTGTAGAGGCGTCATTCAGTAAGCTACAAGGCCAAAAACTCTAGGCCATCATAGCCTTAGAACTGCCATGCAAGAGATCTTTATTCTGAGCTAGTAGCCATGCTTCTTTCTTATCTTGATCCTCTAAAGTAGAAATATTAAAGGGAGTATTGACAGGTTTAGCAATAAAGAGAGTCATCGTATTTTTATATACATCTGTTACAATGTCTTTGCAGTACAGCCATTGGACCTGTGTTGGAGGAATTAATACTTCTCTTTCTACCTCACCAAACTGAGAAAGAGGGGTAATCTTTTTTCCTTTCAGACCTTTGAGCATGATGGTTGAGCGGGTAAATTCACTAAAAAATCCTGCAGCTGGTTTAGAAAAAGCTGTGCTCAAGAAACCCATCTCTCTTGTAACCTTACCACCTTCTAGGATAGCTCGTTTACGTTGATCTAATATACTATTTGGAAGATTAGATTCAGATCGGTATAAATATTTTTGGCACTCGCCATCAGTTCCTAAAGGTGGAACAAAATCAGGAAGTTTATTCAAAGCTGAAACAGCTACAGCAATATGCAGAAATGCTTCCTTAAGAGTTCGATTAGCTTGCTCTTCTTTAGAACAAGAATCAAAGCAGGAATAATCTCCTTCTACAGCTTCATCAATGTTTCCTCTCATAAGAGAATTCATTACATAATAGTAACTACTTGTATAAATATTAATAGCTTCTTTTTCAGGAAATGTTAAAGAACTACATAAATTTTCGGGATCTAAATCAATAAAATCTTGTCTGGTAGGACGTCTTAGTATGTTATTTAGAAAAGGTTTATTACATATATTATCTGAATTTAATAAGGCATGATAATTTAATAGTTCTTCATTTGTTAACGTGATTTGATTAAAATCAACTCTTTCTAATATTTTTGAGAAATTATAAATATTATCTGTTGAAATAGCCAAGTAAACATTATCTATTTTAATAAATTTAATAGAATTAAAATCTTTTAGAAGCTGTTTAACTAGAAGTTCAGCTTGGTTAGTCTCTTTTGTTTTCGGCTGAGGACCTAACACTAATTTCTGAGTAACAAGCCCTTCATTGCCCATTTTAATATAACTTGCAATGGCCTTCTCAGCTCCTTCTTTGATGGCCTCAAACGGAGTCATGACATTAGTTAAAATAAACTCTGATTGTTTTTCGTGCTTTTTAAATTTTTTTTGTATGTACTCAAATAAGGGATTTATAAAAGACTTTGTTTGTGTTATCAAAATATCTTGATTAGTGTTTTCTTCTAAAACAAGTTCGTCAATCTGGTCCATAGCTAATCCTATTTTAACTAAATTTATTTTTAATTTTAAAAGAAATCAGTTTAGCATTTTTAATTATTTATGTCTAAGATTTTAATTTACTAAGTAATTCCCGCCTTAACACCCATCAGTTTTAATTTAAGCAGATGAAAAAAAGAGTAGATTATAAAGACTTGGAACAACAAGAAGACATTGAGCACATTGAATTAGGTAACAGAGCCCGCGTTTAAAATAAGAGACAAGGCTCCTTAAGGCTTTTTTGATTGCTTAAACTCATAAGATTATGGTTTACTTCCCAAAGACCACTTAAAGTTGCCCAAATCATTGCAATAGCCATAATTAATACCAATCTTTCTACTCGATCTGGATAGGTTAAATGTGTATTGGTTAAGCCAAAACCTCGGGATTTAAAATCGGAAAACATGGGTTCTATAGACCATCTTAAACCATAATCAAATGTCGTATAAAATGAAGGATCTTGATTCATAGCAATAATCCAAGCTTCTTTGTGATCTTTCTCGTGGATGACTCCAATATGAGTCTGTTAATGCAGATTAGTTAAACAAGCATCTTTTAGAAAAGGTAGGCCTAATGCCTCTAAATCTTTAGTTAAATATTCTTCTAAGCCATAATAAACTTTGATATTATTTTTTAATCTCAAACGATAATCCCATTTTTTCTCTCTACAATAGGCAATCAAATCAGCTGTGCCAAAAAATCGATCTCCTAATAGAACAACTTGACAGCTTTGTGGAATCCATTGAGCTAACCAGTCTAATAATTCTTTTTGTTCTTCAAATCCAATATTGCCATTTGTTTGCTTAGCCTTCCATAATAATGGAAAAGCTCTTGCACCAAAACGTACTCCTATAACTAAAATTTGTTCTCCTCCATATACTTCGGTTTGATCAATAACTCACCTTACGCAAAAAATAGCGATATTTCGACTGATTCTTTTTTCACTCCGAGCTTTTTTAAGGATCGAAAGATTTTGTTTTCGAACAGGTTTAACTTGGTTTGAGGCTAAGATAAGTATTGTTAGAGAAGCTGTTAAAACATATCTTAGATGTCCTAAATATGTATTAAGTGCGTAACTCCTAGTTAAAACGCTTTAAAATCATTTCTGATCGTTATAGGAATAGAAGAAAGAGGTTTGGTCTACGATTTAACCTTTTAACAAGTTTGTACAATTATGAGCTTTCCTAAGTTTCAGAAGAACTCTAATGAATTTTTGTGCTCAAACCTTTGCGTCCACGCCCAATCCATTGATTTCCTTTTTTTTAAAGCTCCTGAACCGTGCCGGTGCACAGTAATGGTTGTACTATCCACCCATGTAAAGTCTGCTTTGATCAGCTTTTTCGCTTGAAGGTTCTGTAAGAGTTTCCAAAACCATCCTGATTCACTCCAACGTTTAAAGCGTGTGTAAATCGTGTGCCAAGAGCCATAGGCTCCTGGTAAATCTCTCCATGCTACTGCTGTGCGTAGCACATACAAAACTGCACAGAAAAATTGATAGTCAGAGATCTTGGCTGGCCTTCCACGACCATCTTTAAAACTAAGGATATGAGGATGAATGTGTTCTTTGAAATAGTCTTCAGAAAATGGATAGAGGCGGTTATTCATCTAAAACTCTCCCTATTGTTAATTGAGAGAAAGTTATATCACACCTTATTTAATTTGTTAACAGTGCCATAGTCCATTTAAAAGCTTATGGTTGGATCAAAGTATTTAAGCTAGTCTCGAAGGAAAGAGGCATTGAATACTGGGCAACAAATAACCTGAACATGAATGAGTTAGATCGCCTTAGTTTATCTGAAAAAGGATAGTTGATCAAAGAGTATCATCGAGGAATCAAACAATTTTGTGGTGTGGAAAGATGCCAAGCAAGATTCGAGGTATTTCAGCCTCTCTTACTTAATAATCGAGCGAAATGTATTGCAAAATAATTTTTCTGTTATTAGCTTTTAGCTAAGAGATAGAACTGATCTACTCTCTGCTGGAAAAAAGACTAATGATATGGAGCGAGTATGAATCCCATTGCTCAGACACCAAACCTTGATCAATATCCCCTTCCTGTTCCTCTGCATAAAGTCGAGGTAACACACACAAAGGTTGCCCTACATTTAATCGATGCCAAAGCTGAGAAGACATCAGGCAAAAATATGACATTAGCGCTTGGACATTTCTTAAAGAGAAATGTAGCCTCAAGGCAAAGACCATTGTAACGTTGAAAGTTGTTGGAATTGAGGCCAAAACTGTTTTAAAGGTGATGGCCGAAGCAGCAACAATAGGTGGTACCATTGGCTTTGGAGTGGGCAGTTTCGCTGGAATAGCTGTCATGATCGTATCCGTGAATCCCTCAACAGGTATTGCCGTGATGGCTGGAGCAGGCGCTGCTGGACAGCTATTGGTGGGGCGATAGGGTTGACAATTGGCATGAAGCATGCTGCTAAGGATTTTCCCATACAAATCAAACAAAGCAATGAATTTGCAGAATGGAAGCAAGGCTATACCAAGGAAGAATATGAGCTTTTCGCCAATTGTCTTAAAAATTATTGGATTGAAATCAATGCAAAACAAGACAATCAACATGACTTAGAAGAGCTGCCTACCTGTCCGATTACTCAGGATATCCCCCTCATCCCTGTGATCTCTCCCAATGGGCATGTTTATGAAATGACAGCGATTGAAGAGCACTTAGACTTGGCTTGGGCTCGGGTCCAACGGTATATTGACTCTGGACAATCTGCAGAGAGAATAGAAGAGCAGAGTCACATTGTCTGTCCTTGTCGAGGAGCGCCTTTCAAAAAAGAAGACCTTAGCTATGCCACCGACTTTGCTCGGAAAATGATACGCAGATTAAAGGCCATCAAAGACCGGCTAGAAATAGATCCAGAAATAGATCGATTCTTGCAAAATGGAATCCGTAGTTTGCTAAAGCAGTATGAGCAAACCGATGGACGTATTCAAAATAAGGTTGCGTTAAGATTAACAAGAGATCTGGCTAGGCTAGGGGCAACCGATGAGCAAATAGAGCGCATTATGGATGCCTATGATGTATCCGATTAGCATGGCTGTAATCATTCAAACTCGTTTAATAAAAAGGAAAAGATATGAGCTCCATTGTTTCTACTAGTGAAATTTCTTTTGAAAATAAGCTTAGTGAACCTCTTTCCAAGGAAGCTCAAGAAGTCCTAGATAAAATTCCTAAGAGGGTTCAAAACGTTTTGGACAAAAGCGGCATCATGGGGAACTGGAGAGAAAGGATAGCGAAGCATCCCCATAGATATAAAGATGTTGATCTTCCCTTTCCTTTCGTTCACGTTACAGAAGAGGATGAACGGCTAGGGAGGGTCTCGAAGGGCTACCCTTGCATGAAATTTCAAACTCCTCACTATATAGCCTATGTTCCCTTTATAGATTATCTCTATATCACCGCTGAAAACCTTTATCGAGAAAATGAGTCATTAGCCATGATGGAGGCTCGCAGATACATGTGGGGTGAATTGAGTGGCAAAGAGGGCTATCAGATACTAAGAAAGTACCCGAATGAGGTTAACAGGGTAGACATGGAATGTCAGGAGATATCTGCTAGACAAATCAATGACAATAGAGAAGTGTATGGCGATGATTTTGTCGATCGATTTAACGCGATAGGGAAGAAGTATACTCCTGAGAACTTCGTATCCAGTACTTCTACCGCCTGGACAATAGCCCATTGGGGAAAAATCAAAGCAATTAGCGCTATAGCAGCCGCTTCCTTTACAGGCTTGACTTTTTTTTTTACCCGCTTCCAACGTTAGTAATAGTAGTATTAGCCTTGAAGATCAACTGTATTTTCAATAAGATCAAGTGGTTTTGGACTAGTTGGGGTTAGCTCACGAAATGGAAAAAATTGCACGCTAAGGATTGATGCCTTCCTTAATTTCAGAAGACATCAAAAATAAACCTTAAACTGTATGTCTAGTGTATTTTTCAAAAGTAATTGCTGTCGCTTTCTCTTTTACCTGTCAGCTCAGAATTCTGAAGTTTCCCTTCATTGGCAAGATGAGATACCTTTAAATTAACGATGATCAATCAATGGTTTGCTGTAAAAGCTAAGTTTATAATTCATCCGAGTTGGGATAACGGCCTAAGTTCTCATCAAAAGGATAATCCTCTGGTATAAAAGAAAGAGGATTTTGTTCTGAATGTGTTTTATTTGATTCTTGGTATTCAAGCCTTGATAATCTTAAGTTGATTAGGAAGTTGGATTGGTTATGGTTAACAAGACTTACTCCAACTCGATTAGTTGATCCAGATGGTAATGGCAATCGTTGCCTTAGTGAAGTGAATATAGAAGAAAAAGGATCTTTAGTTCATTTAAAAGCTTATGGTTGGATTAAAGTATTTAAGCTAGCCTCTAAGGAAAGGGGCATTGAATACTGGGCAACAAACAACCTTAAAATGAATGAACTAGATCGCCTTAGCTTATCAGAAAAAGGCTGGTTAATTGAAGATTATCATCGAGGGATCAAGCAATTTTGTGGTGTTGAAAAATGCCAAGCAAGGACAGAAAAAGCTCAAAGAAATCATATTCTTTTTTCACTCCGAGCTTTTTTAAGGATCGAAAGATTTTGTTTTCGAACAGGTTTAACTTGGTTTGAGGCTAAGATAGGTATTGTTAGAGAAGCTGTTAAAACATATCTTAGATGTCCTAAATATGTATTAAGTGCGTAACTCCTAGCCCCATGGCTCAATGCTCGTCAGTCACCCTATATTTCCTTATATAGGGTGACTGACGAGCGGAACTTTCGCTTCAGTCCAAATGCCACTCTTTTTGCGTAAGATGAGTCAATAATTAAAACAATGGTCTTTTCTGCTAATTGCTTTAGCAAGGGTGGCACGATCTTTGTCATAATTTCTCTGCAATTGACCAAAGAGTTGGATAGAAAACGAGAAATCCATTGAAACCTCATATCTTGGCGCCTTTAAAGGTAAATGGGCGGCTAAATCCATCGTATTTGCTGTTCTAGCATGAAGCATTGCTGCAACTAACAACGCCAATTTTGGGTCTTTCTTTGATTTGGAAAGATATCTTTCAAATCTTGATTGATTGCTTCTGCTAGATGAGAATGTACTACCTAACATAGAGACCTCCTCTGTGAAACCTCCTTTTATTATAATTCTTTTCTAATAAAAATAAAAACTGATGGGTGTTAAGGCAAATTGATACTTGTAATACCGGTGTGTTTCAACCTTCTAATACACCTGTATTTTTTAAGCTAAAAACAATCAACAAAGCGACAAATGATCTTTTGTTGTATGATTTTATTCTACAGAAAACGATCAGCAAATCGACAAAAGCTTTTTTGTTGTTTGATTTTATACACAAATAAATATATGATGAGACCAAATGGAGAAATAAAATGAGTCTTTCCAAGTTCATTGGCCGTGAGGCTGAAATGTCTAGACTTAAAGGGTTATTAAGATCAAGAAGTGCAAGCCTTATCGTAGTTCGCGGGAGAAGGCGAATTGGCAAAAGTAGACTTCTTGCAGAATTCGGAAAAGAGACAAGGAGCCTATTTTTCTCAGGGATTCCTTCAGCTCGAAAAACAACGGCACAATCACAACGCAACGAATTCACCTATCAACTAGAACGGGCGGGACTGCCCGGCATTAAACCGGATGATTGGGGAAATATTTTCTGGCATCTTTCCAAATATACCGCTGAAGGCCCAGTTTTGATCGTATTCGATGAGATATCATGGATGGGAGAAAAGGACCCTGATTTTTTAGGTAAACTAAAAACAGCCTGGGATATGTATTTTAGCAAGAATCCTCAGCTAATCCTCGTGCTTTGCGGCTCAATCTCCTCTTGGATCGAAGAAAACATTTTGAGCAATACTGGCTTTGTAGGAAGAATTACCATAGATCTTATTCTTGAAGAGCTACCCTTGAATGTCTGCAATGCCTTTTGGCATCCTAAAGAAAAGCGAATTGCAGCTTATGAAAAATTTAAACTCTTATCTGTCACAGGCGGTGTTCCTCTTTATCTAGAACGCATCAAACCAGAACTTCCTGCGGAACAAAACATTCGAGATCTTTGCTTCATGCAAGGAGGCTTGTTGGTACGAGAATTCGATGAAATATTTTCAGATCTCTTCTCTCGAAAAAATGCAAGCCACAAAGAAATTGTATCCTGTCTTGCAAATGGTCCTAAAGACCTTGGTCAGATCTGTAAAGAATTAAAAAAAGAGCTAGGAGGAGGTTATAGCAGGCATTTAGATGACCTTGTAAAAGCTGGATTTGTCCAGAGAGATTTTACTTGGAGTTTAGATAGTGGCAAGGAAAGCAAGTTAAGCAAGTACCGGTTAAGTGACAATTACCTGCGCTTTTACCTGAAGTACATCGCCCCCAATCGCTCCAAGATAGAAAAAGGGGCTTTTGCGAATGCAGCATTGAGCCGCTTTCCCGGATGGGAATCCCTAATGGGATTACAATTTGAAAATCTTGTTGCCCACAATCGTAAAGCTCTCTGGAACCTGCTAAACCTATCCCCAGAGGAAATTGTTATGGATGGTCCATTTTTTCAAAACCCCACAGCCAGACAAACGGGATGCCAGATTGACTATTTAATCCAGACACGTTTTCATAATCTTTACATTTGCGAGATTAAATTTTCTAAAAATGCTATTGGACAGAAAATAATTAACGAAATGGAAGAAAAAAGGAAGCACTTGAAAATTCCTAAATTCTGTTCAATTCGGCCAGTATTAATTCATGTGAATGGAGTCGAGGAGAGCGTTTTAGATGAAGGGTATTTCGACAAGGTGATCGATTTTGGTCAACTTTTAGAATAGACTAGGAGTTATGCAGTTGAATAAATTAGGAGTTACGCACTTAATACATATTTAGGACATCTAAATTAAAATAAATCTAAAATTTATTCAACTGCGTAATCCTATACACGGGTGTGATTAAAACTGTAACTTGATAATTATGAATAGAGAGTTATATAATATATCTCTAAGTTATTGAAAGGAGATATGTTATGATAAATAATGAAGATATAAAGCTTTTGAATAAAATTAATAATCATCCTTCTATCAGGAAAAGGGTAGAAGAAATTTTAAATATTGCAGAGAACACTTCGGGAGAACTGATTACAGCACGGCAAGCAGAGGAAAAGGCGATAGAAGAAATTCGAAAATTAGGACAGGAAGTGTTGAAAGGGTGGGCAGAAAATCAACACAATAAAGTTGTAGAAAAAGCAAAAGCGGGAAATTGCAAAACAAAAGAGCATTTAAAAAAAAATTGTATTGGCAATCAACATTTGGAAAAATAGAAATCAATGAAACTGTATTGAGATTAGCGGGCAAAACATTTCGTCCTTTTTCAACAGTAGCTCAAATAAAATGCCGATCTTATTCCCATCATTTGCAAAGAGCAATCGTTGATTTTGGCGCGGATGTTTCGTTCAGAGAAGCTAAAAAGAAATTGCAAGAACATTATAGAATAGAAGTGAGTGAAAGCTCAATCCAAGCTATGGTTGAAAACCATGCAAAAAACGCTTTAGAATATATAGAAAAGGATCCGGTGGCAGATGGAGCGGCTAAATTAGTTATAGCAGAAATGGATGGAGCTATGGTTCCTGTAGTTGATACCGGGATCTGTGAAGATTCAAATGATGGCAGAAAAAATAAAACTGTAAGATGGCAAGAAGCAAGACTTTGTTTTGCCAGAGAATTTACGCAATTGAAACCTTTTCTTTATGCAACAATGGAGAGTGTAGATAAAGCCGGAGATTTATTATATCGAGCAGCAAAACGAGCCGGATTTGGTCCAAGAACTGATGTTCATGGTCTAGGAGATGGAGCCAAATGGATAGAAATCCAAATGAGGCTTAAGTTTCAAACCAGGGTAAAATACCTAATTGATTTTTATCACATGAGCAGTTACTTGAGCGAAGCTGCTAACCATAGCTGGACTAGCGAGAAAGAACAGTGGTTAAAAGATAAGCAAACTTTATTAAAAGAGAATAAACACAAGCAAGTCTTAGAGTCTATTCATGTTAGGTTACCAATAGATTGGAATACAAAACAGAGCGAAGAGGAAGAGACGCCTGTAGAAAAGTGCTATAAATATATCTTCAATAGGCAAAACTGCTTAGATTACAAAGGAGCGTTAGAAAAGGGTTTGCCAATAGGCTCAGGAGAAGTCGAGAGTGGAAATAGATATGTGATACAGAAAAGGCTAAAAATTTCCGGGGCTTGGTGGAGACCTACAACCGCCAATCATATGCTTGCTTTAAGATCACTACGAGTAAATGAAGATTGGGATTCTTATTGGCAATGGCAGCAACTTGCAGCTTAGTTATCAAGTTACAGTTTTAATCACACCCCCTATACACCTGTCTATTCCTTTTTCCTTTAAGCAATAGAAAAAATATGGTATATAAATAGTTCTCTCTCTGATTGATTTAGAAGTTTTTTGATTTTTCGTAGAATTTAAAATTTTTTGGTGCATATGCGTATTCCTCTTTCTTGGATAAAAGAATATATTCATTTAGATGAGACCCCTGCTGAAATAGCCAAAATGTTAACAATGGCTGGAATTGAAGTGGATAGCTATCAGACAATCACAATGGAGTGGAAAGGGGTAATTGTAGGACATGTTCTGGAAGTTAACAAGCATCCAAATGCTGAAAAGTTATGTGTGGCAACAGTGTCGAATGGGAAAGAGAATTATCAAGTGATCTGTGGCGCTCCTAATTGTCGCAAAGGGATAAAAACTGCTTTTGCTCCTCTTGGAGCAATTCTAAAAGATAAAGAGGGAAAGACATTTACAATCAAGAAAAACAAGATCCGCGGTATCGAGTCATTTGGCATGTTATGCTCTGGCAAGGAGCTCAATTTGACAGAGGATCAAGAGGGTATTTTAGAATTGCCAGCAGATTTTCTAGAAGGAACTTCTCTAGCAGATTTCTATACAGATACTATTTTTGAAATTTCTTTAACTCCTAATCTCGGACATTGTGCTTGTGTGATGGGGGTTGCACATGAGTTATCAGCAATTACAGGTTTACCTCTCTATTATCCCAAGATTTCTCTACAAGAAACACTAGAGTCTATTGAAGATAGAGTGCAAGTCACTATTCTTGATCCAGAAGCTTGTCCTCGTTACACATGTCGCCTCATCCAAGATGTGCGCATTGGTCCTTCGCCAGAATGGTTACGTAATAGAATAGAAAAATGTGGTTTGCGCAGTGTTAATAATGTCGTTGATATTACGAACTATGTTCTGATGGAAATGGGACATCCTATTCATGCCTTTGATTATGAACAGCTTGAAGGGCGCCAAATTGTTATAAAAAAGGCTAATGAAGGAGAGTATTTTGAAACATTAGATCATAAGGAGCGTGCACTAACTGGGCAAGATCTGCTTATTTGTGATGCTAAGCGACCTGTTGCTATGGCAGGAATCATGGGTGGAATAAATAGTGAGGTCTCAGATCGGACACAACATCTTTTGCTTGAATCAGCCTATTTCGATCCGATAACAATTCGAAGAACAAGCAAACGGTTAGGTCTTCAGACTGATGCATCCAAACGTTTTGAACGTGGCACAGACCCCAATCACCTGATAGCAGCCTTAGATCGTGCTGCTATGTTAATTCAGGAGGTGGCGGGAGGCCGTATCAATCTCGGTGTTATAGATGTTAAAGTGAGAGATTTTCCAGAGAAAATCGTTGTTTGTCGTTTAAGTCGCATCAATCAGATTTTAGGGCTTCTTCTTAGTCGGGGTGAAGTAGAAACAATCTTTCAACGTCTTCGCTTTCGCTATCAATGGAATGGACAAAATGAATTTACTGTTTACATTCCGACTTACCGAGTTGATATCCAAGAAGAGATTAATCTGATTGAGGAAGTCGCCCGTTTTTATGGTTACAACCATATTCCTAAGCGAGAAAGCCGTTATCATTCTTCTCATTTGCCTCATGCTCCAGTCTATTTATTTGAAAAAAAGATTCGTACATGTCTAATTGCAGAAGGTCTGCAAGAATTTATGACATGCGATCTGATTGGTCCTTCTTTGCTCCATATTGTCCAAGATCCATCTATGTTGTCTGAATCGATGATTCATGTCTTAAATCCCACCTCTATTGAACAATCTATTTTGCGCACCTCTCTTTTGCCAGGTCTATTACAGGTGGTAAAATATAATATTGATCATCAAAACCATCATATCAGTGGATTTGAAATTGGGCGCATCCATTTCAAAGAAGGGGAACAATTTAAAGAGCAATCAGTTGCAGCGCTTATTTTAAGTGGCCAATCTCGTCCTCATCATTGGGGAGAAAAGCCGCATGATTATGATTTCTTTGACCTTAAAGGGATTGTTGAAAATATTTTAAAAGAATTAGGAATCATCTGTTTACGGTTTGAAAATTTAAATATGTCTACCTTTCACTCAGGTCGGCAGGCCTCTATTTTTGTTGATTCTTTAGAGATTGGATCAATTGGAGAAATTCATCCTACTATTCGACGTCGCTTAGATGTACCCCAACGCATATTGTTTGGGGAATTTAATCTCCAAGATTTAATGCAAGTAGCCAACCCTCAAGAAAGGATAAAGGATTTATCTCCCTACCCAGGATCAGAGCGAGATTGGACTCTAACAGTGAATAATGCCGTGCCTTTTGCCCAAATTCTTGGTTATATTTATGAGAAAGCCACTCCTTTTTTACAGAAGGTTTTCTTATTAGATATCTACCATAGTGACAAATTAGGCCAAGATTTTCAAAATATTACCTTGCGTTTTATGTATCGAGATCCTTCTAAAACTATTTCTCAGGAGGTGGTAGAAACAGAGCATCGGCGTTTAACAACAGCAGTGTTACGTCAGCTCGGTGAAGCTGTAAAGCTTTAAAAAGCAAGCAGGATATCTATAGACTCGACGATTTGTGGTTATTTTTTAATTCTTTTTCTACTGGAGGTTATATGAATATGAAAGTGAGTCATTTGCCTTATTTCTTAATTTTATTATTAACAATGGCATGTAATTCTCCTCGTTCCAATCATGATGATATTGTAGATGAAGTCTATTTTCACCGTTATGGAGTGGCGTTGGATCCAGCAGATTGGTCTAATCGAGGCCAACATGGTAAAGTCGTCACGACAATGGCCGATGGGACTGTGGTAACTAGAACCTATGAATCTGGTGTTTTAAATGGGGAAGCAACCTATACTTTTCCTCATCAAGATATCATCCAGAAAAAAGAGTTGTATGATCGAGATTCTTTAGTTAAGGAGATGTATTATTATCATAATGGAATTGCGCAACAACAGGTCATTTATCATGATCCAGCAAGACGAACAGTGTTGGCATGGTACGAGTCTGGCATTCCTCGATGCAAAGAAGAGTACGAAAATGGATTGCTAGTTCAAGGAGAGTATTTTGATTCTTCTAATCAAGTCATTTCTGGCGTTAATCATGGTAAAGGAACACGAACCTTCATGAGTGAATATGGACAACTGTTATCTACAGATGATATTGACAATGGACAAATCGTCTTGCATACGACTTATCATCCTAATCGTTCTCCCGATTCGGTGATGCCTTATGTCAATGGGGTACCTCAAGGAATAAGACATACGTTTTTACCTGGGGGGGAGCCTTATACAACTGAAGAGTGGGCTAGTGGTTATCAACATGGCCAAACTATTGTTTTTCAAAATGGGGAAAGGTATGCCACAGTTCCCTACCAGAATGGAAAGAAAAATGGTGTAGAACAACGCTATCGCGAGGATGCTGTAGTAGAGGAAATCGCGTGGATGCAAGACCAAAGGCATGGTCCTAGCTATTCTTATGTCGGAGATAACAAGAAAACCTATTGGTATGTTCAAGGTAAATTAGCGAATAAAGCGACCTATGACGCCTTTCAAAACCAATAAGAGTTTGTATTGATATTTCAGTACACCGGAGTAAAATTTGCAAATGAAGCATAAGCAGACTTTGCACTCTGGATACTGATGGGTATACTTCTTCCAGCTTTCAACTGGAAGGAGTATAGAGTTTCAACGCTATAAATCGGAAGTTAACTTGTCTGTCTTTTAAGGAAAGGAAGGGGAGATTGCATATTCCATTCTTCTGTTAAGAGAAGGGTAAATTCTCCAGTCTCTCGATCGGTTTCATAAGTTTTTATTAATATAGGTCGATTCTCCGCGTCATACAGAACAAACCCATTAAAAGAATCTTGAAAATCTGTGTAATACATATCATGAAGAGAAAGGAGAACGCCGTGCACGGACTGAATGGTGCATGAACGACATCGCCGTTGTTCAAAATACTGAGTTTCAATGAGGATAGCTCGATCATCTTGATTGCGTAATTAAGAGATGATTTTCTCGGAATCTTCATATAACGATTCCTTTTCCCAAGCCGCCTGTTCCATAGGTATTAAATAACGGAAATCTAATAATAAAGAATCATAAATGGTTTTTTCAAATAAGCCTTGCCGATACTTCTCGATTGAATATCGTTTGTGATAAGGATCAGAGACAATTTTATAAGAGTAAGCACACTTTTTAGCGTCGACAACAGGATGAATGCCGCAAGGTCTTCCTCTTTTCCAGTAATAATCTTGATAGTACTTTATCATTAATTTAGTTATAATGAATAGATGAGCTAATTTGCTTTAAGCAAAAAAGTGAGTTAGCTAATTTATAACTCACCTTACACAAAAAGAGTGGCATTTGGACTTTGGCTTCAGTCCAAATGCCACTCTTTTTGCGTAAGATGAGTTTATAATAACGAAATTCATTAATAGCAATAAAAACGAGGTGACTATTTTTTGCTTTAAATCAGGAGAAAGGTGTGTTTAGGAATAACGTCTCTCGTGAAAATATGTTTTCAGTTGGTCCAACTATTAAAGTTTATTTTATCGTAGAAGAAGGATTAATCCAAAGAGTTTCCTTATATGCTTCATCTACTCCTGGGCTAAAGTGGCAAATGGAGAGTTCTCAGATTTATTCTGAAGTCGAAGGAGCTATTGAAGAATGGCTCACAAAGTATGTTAGCAAGCAACAACCTCATTGCACATTGCCGCTGAATTGGGCAGGAACTTCTCCTTTCACTCTTCACGTTTTGCATGTTTTGCAAACTATTCTATTTGGCAAAACTCTCTCTTATCAACAGGTCGCCCAGCTTGTAAAGAACAAAAAGGCTTCACGTGCTGTAGGCGGTGCCTGTGGCCGAAATCCTTTTCCACTGATTATTCCATGCCATCGTGTTTTAACCTCAAAATATACCCTTGGAGGCTTTTCTGGAGGGATTGATTTGAAAAGGCGCTTACTACATTTCGAAGATATTATTCTCTAAGCTTGTTTAAGCTCCTCTTCAGCCTTGATTACCTTTGCTTGTCTTTTCTTGAGCACTTTCTCTCCTTCTTTTTGCATTTGTTCTATAGTGTTTAAATTCAGAAAAGTTTCTTTTGTATTGGAATAATCCTGTTTAACCTCGTTTAATTTCTCTAGTTCTTTTTCGGTGATGTACGTTTTAAATCTTCTGTATAGAGATTCTCCTAATCTTTCATGAAGCCATAAGGTGACACATTTAGTTGCACAATTTCCTTTTTTCTGTAGTTTATGTCCTCTTTCTGAAAGTGAAAAAGAATCCTGCTGTATACCATTTAAATCTACGATAATTTTATGCAACACTTCTTTCATGCTAGTGACTATTGGATAAAACTTAAATATGTGAGATTGAATTGATGCTAAATTTATGAAAAACCCCTTCTTTTTTAAATTGACATTTGTCAACTTCAAATCATAGAGATCTTTTTGACCATGTGTAATTAAATGTAAGTCTTTTTGCCATTGATCATTTCTTTCATTCTCTTGCTCTTGAGAAATTTTTTTCTTTTTATCCTGATATATTAAAGGAAAGAAGTAATAAAAGGGTGCCGATTCGCCAGAATTAATGATTTGAAAAGAAAATTTTCCTGCTTCATTTTTTTTGATTTGGTAAATCACGCCATGCCCAGACTTTTCTGATCCGCTGCCATATCCTCCAAACAAGATCATAGAATGATCAGAAGAGCTACTATTGCCTTGCGAAGGTAATAGTTTTTGAAGTTGAGTTATAATGACATTCTCAATTTGTTGGAGCCGCTCATATTGTAAATCAAATAGTTCCTCGGAAGTAATATCAGAACCAATACAAGTGGGATATTGAGAGGTCATCTCTATGGCTAATTCAATTTTAAAGGCAAAAAACAGCTCTTTTAGAGCCTGGCTTAGCCTTTTTTTCTCTTCTAGATCTATAGTTTGATCGATAAACTTTTCTAAATATCTTAAAAAAGAGGCGGCTACAGATAGAGCGTTATCTCCTTCCAATGGCTCTATCTTTAAGAGAGAAGATCCTAACACTATGTGATAAAATTTTCTTAAGGAATTTTCTCTTTTTGAAGCATCAGTATTTTGAGCAATTGTATTAATATCTAGAAGCGCAATCAGCATACTAACGTCTTCATATTCTCTTTTTAGGCTGCTATTAAACGTTGTACTGATTTTTTTCTCAAAAGCTGTTTTAAAACCTAATAGAGCTAATAGACGGATATACCATGGCTGAGAACGGGCGACTCTTAAAGTATAGCTTTCCATGGCATCGGCTAATTTGTCCATTTGCTCTTGTCTGGAAATCATCACTGCCTTAAAACGATCTAATATATTAGCGTTATGCTCTTTTGCTATACGATCATTAATTACCTCATCTGTGAGACAAGAAGTTTTCAATGCAGAAAAACATTGCTGTGCAAGAAGAATTATTTGCTTTGTATTCAAATTTTTTAGCTTTTTATGTTGAGTAATCTCATATTGACCTATTTCTTTGTTTTCAGAGAGATCACATTGAGTCAGGCTATTCGCCATTCGATAAAAATCTTCAATAAATTGAGAACATTTATCTATATTCATTAAAAAACAGTCCTAATTTTAAAATTAAAATAAATAATTAAATTTTATTAAATACGTGTTATTGTTATTTATAAACAAAATATGCTAATATGAACAGTTAATTATTTACAATTACTTTTATTGAATTATTTATTTTAATTTATTTGTGTATATCCATTCTTCGACCTTGGCACGCTTTTCGCATATTATAAGAGTAGTGTAAAAACTTAGTGATAGTTAATTATTTACAATTACTTTTATTGAATTATTTATTTTAATTTATTTGTGTATATCTATTCTTCGATCTTGGCACGCTTTTCGCATACTATAAGAGTAGTGTAAAAACTCAGCGAAGGAGGAGATCATGAATAAAACTCAATTAGCTAAGAAGATAGCCTATTTAGAGTTTGTGAATGATCAATTGGACACCGAAATTACCTATATTGATACTCTTTTAAAATCTGTTGGATTTCCTAGGGGATTAGCTTCTGCTAAAGAAGTGGCCCTTGAACTACTTGAAAATGAAAATTCCTCATAGCTTTGTACGAATTAAATTTAAAAACTAGAGAGGGGAAACATGTCAAAATGTAAAGATGAAATTTTACCATATTTTGATCTTCTCTTTATCAACGGTTAATATAAATAAGGTTTCATGGGGTTTCATATCTACTAATAAATAGGTTTAATAGAAGCTAATACCATAAGTGACCCTGGAGACAGTCATTAAAATAATTAATAAAGACTGCTCCAGGGATTTGGGAAAAGAGATTTATAGAACTTTCATCATCAATGCCATAGTCATAATAAACCATAATAGCTAATAAGCCCTGGGCTTGATAATATATAATAATAGATTAGTCCAGGGTTTTAAACTTAGCGAAAACGGGATAGAGAATACAACTGAGAAATAAAGCCAAAGTAATACCAAACAGACAAATTAATTTTCGATTTAGGCGTCGTTTAACATGTCATTCTTAAGCGATTCTTTCTCACTCATATTCAAAGATATGAGCTTCAAAACAATCGTTTATCACGTTAAACGACGACTAAATCGAAACTTAATTAGCATGTTTGGTATAAGCAATAGATTTAGCCTGGAGGTGTTATGAAAAAAGCCAATATTCCTAAAAAGACAGATTTTCTTAAGAAAGATCTGCTTAAAAGAGTGGCCTACTTAGAGTCTTTAAATGATCATTTATTAACTGAGTTAGGTTATGTGGATCATTTAATGAGATTAGTAGGTTTTGCTGGTGGGTTGGAAACTGTTAAGTTAACAGCTCATGAGTTATACGAAGCAGAAAAAGAAGACATGGCGGATTATAGCTGAGAAAAGCACGTCTGTTGTTCCATCATGACTTTGTCTCATCCTTATCTAAATAGACCATACAAATCTTCAACTGTGAGATTGAGAGGGGTAGCATCGCTCTCTAAAGCTTCTTCGATTATCCATCGCTTTGCCGCTTTTAATTTCATCATCTTCTCCTCAATACTTTCAACAGTGACAAATCTTTTAGCAATAACAGTCTGCTGCCTTCCAATGCGATGAGCTCGATTAATAGCTTGTTCTTCTACAGCCTCATTCCACCAAGGGTCATAGAGAAATACATAATCGGCGGCTGTCAAGTTGAGACCAACCCCACCTGCTTTCAAACTAATAAAAAATAAAGAGATCGCAGGATCATCTTGAAATTGTGAAACGACTTTTTCCCGGTTTGTTGTACTGCCATCTAGATAGACGTAGGACCATCCTCTCTCTCTAGCTAGTTTGGTTAGAAGCTTAAGCATAGATGTGAATTGACTATAGACAAGAACTTTACGTTTCTCCTTGATAGCCGTTTCAATATCTTCTTCTAATGCCTCCATCTTAGCGCTTGTCGTTGCAGTGAGCTCATCCTCTAAAGAGGAGACTAAAAGGGGATGACAGCAAATTTGCCGCAAGCGCAAAATGGCTTCTAAGATCTCTAACCTGTATTTACTAGTCCCTTCTATTTGAATTTTCTTTAACAGGTTCCCTCTAACGCTTGCTAAAAAGTGATCATATACATCTCGTTGTGCTTCATTCATCTCTACCCATACAACTTGCTCAATTTTTTCAGGTAAATCCTTAGCCACTTCTTCCTTTTTTCGCCTTAAGATGAAAGGAGCTATCTTCTTTTTAATCCGTTGAAGATAGCGGTTGTCGGAACTGGCTGCCTGTAATTCAGCCATAAAAGTCTCCTCTTCTCCAAAAAGATCGGGAATAAGAAAGCGAAAATGGGACCATAACTCGTTTAAATGATTTTCTAGAGGTGTTCCTGTGATAGAAAGGCGAAATTGAGCTTCTAAATGATAAATCGCTTGTGCAGTCTGAGTATGCGCATTTTTAATGACTTGCGCTTCATCCAGAATCACACTTTGATAAGACAGATTTTGTAAGAGGGGAAGATCGAGCCTCAAAGTAGAATAGGAGGTGAGGATTATGCGATGCCCCTCTAATTCTTGCTTTGTCTTAGCTCGTTGAGGGCCATGATGCAGGTAAGGGATTATTCCTGGAAGAAAACGTTCAACCTCATTCTTCCAATTAAATAAGAGAGAGGTTGGCATGATAATGAGGTGAGGAGAATCCTGCGGCAAACGAGAGAGGAGCGCTAAAACTTGAACAGTTTTTCCCAGACCCATCTCATCAGCTAAAATGCCGTGTAAGTGATAAGCAACCAAAAAGGATAACCAACTGAGCCCTTGTTGTTGGTAAGGTCTTAACTGACCAGAAAAGGCTTCTCCTGGATCTATCAATGGAATATGCGTAAAATCATCCAGTTTTTCTTTGAGATTCACTAAAGCTGGAGAAAGTCGGGCTTGATCTAATAAGGAAGAGAGGGTACCTAAATGGCTTCTTTTTACTTTGATCTCTTGGCTGATCACCTCTCCTTCTTCTGCTAACTCTTGTAGTCCTGTTTGTCCCCAGTGATCTGGTAGCAATCCTACCTGATCTGGAGCAAGCTGCACAAAGCGTTCACGTCGGTTAAAGGCACCGATAACATCTACGACATTGACTGCATGATTCTCATAGTGGATTTTGCCTTTTACAATAAGGGTTTGCTGAGCTTGGTCGATTGTCAAATCTGTCCCATTTTGTCGCCTAACTTGATTACCTTTCCAGTCTCGAATAGGCCATCCCATTTCTAATAAAAATGTCAGACTTTTCGCGACTTTATTAACAGGACAGTAATAATGGGAGGTTGTTACCTCTTTCCGGACAAAATCTGTTTCAAGAAAGTCTTGTTCCCAACTTTTTTCTTTGTCAAGCTGACGCTTAATCAACGCTCCTGAAGGCCCTTTTAGCTCTTTAAATGGTTCATGAAAAGCGATGCAGCAACCTTGACCGTAGTCCATCCATAAATCGGCAAAGGCTCCTACCCGATCTTTAAGAATTAAAAAGGGGAGAGGATAAGGGGAGCTAAAAAGGTCCTGAAATGTCCCTCCAATCACAATCGTCTGAGGATGATCAGGGTCATCAACATCCAGATTTTCTAAAAAAGACTGTTTCTGGGGCCCTTCCAAAATCCAGGGATGGACATCATAGGCTTGTTTCAAATGTTTCCAGCTTATTTGTGTTGTAATAACCTTCAGGGAAAAGCCTCGAATAAACCAATGTGGTTTGCCTACACCAATGAAGTCACATGCTTGAATAGCCAAATCATTATCACGCCATTTTAAACGGCCTGAGATATGGATTTTATGAGAATCTAATCTTTCAATTTGATAATAAAATTCCACTTTACCAAAAAAATCGGCTACAAGCTGCTTATTTTTAAAATATAACTTATGAGTAGAAGCTAAAAGTTTAAGGGCTTCAATGGCTTGATTTTGTTCAATATGTATGAAGCGAAAAGAGGTGGATTCTGCTCGAGGTGTGCGGCCTGTGAGATGGCATTGAAACTGCAATTCCGCTTGGATGAGAAAATCCAATACGGCTTGATCTTGAGTGGTACAAAGGCGACCTAATGTGCTTGGAGTTAAAGGGTGATTAGCTGAAAGAGGGTGTAGAGGGATGCCTTCTTTTTCCACTTCTACAATTTCAATCACAAGGGTATTATCTTTTTCCGATCTCTCTGGATGGATAAAATAAACGATTGCTACCATAAATAAAAACCCTTGTTTATTAAGCTCATTTTATACAACAATTTAATGTTGAGTTTGCAAATGTTTCTGAAGCTTTAAATTAAATCCACCTATCTATTAAACATTAAAGCATAGATGATGAGCAAGTTAAAAATGTGGCAATCTGATTGGGACGAGGCTGAAAAGGAATGGGATGAGGGTGCTCAAAAGGCTGCTGCTATCTGTTCTTTAAAAGGGTTAAAAACACTACCTAATATGCCTGGTATAACAGAAGAAACGTCTAAGAATCTCAAATGGAAAAGTTTGAAATGGATGATCATGAAAGATCATCACGGAGAAATCCGTAAAGGTTTCCTGAAACATCCCTTTAAATATGGGTGGACATTTCTTAAATCTATTTTCAAGTCAAAGCCTTATTTACGTGAAGGTGACTTTTTTTTATATGGTGTACAATCAGTTGACCATTTTCAAACACTATTAGAGGATCCGCAAGCCATTTTAGTACTGGGATTTTCTTATTGTCATAAGCCTTTTGAATGTCCTTCAGGTCGCTTCACTCCCCATTGTATGCATGATCCCGAAAATTTAATCTGTCGACAATGTTTTATTGGCAAAGCCACTCATGCGGCTATTCATCCTACTGTCATTCCTCTTTTTATTCCAACTGTTCACTATGTAGGAGGAAAAATTTTTGAAATCATCGATCTTCATCCAGGTAAGCAGATTTTGTTTATCATCACTGCTTGTGAAATGACGTTAGAGATGTTTGGCGATTGGGGAAATATGGTGCAGATAAAGGGTTTAGGAGTGAGGCTGGATGGTCGTATTTGCAACACGATGAAGGCTTTTGAATTATCAGAACAAGGAATTAAGCCTGGTTTAACAGTTGTTTTAGATGATACCCAAAAGAAAATTTTGCAGCTTTTATCGATAAAGATTAGAGGTCATTTAAAATAGTGATACCACTTGCGAAAAGGCTTGTGAGCGTCCTGATGATGGTAAGGGCGTAAACGAGGAGCTATTTGGCACTCAGCATTGCAGCAGCCTGCAAACTGCTTTAAACATTCAGGGCAACATAGAAATAAGCAATTGCAGTCCATATTAGCGCAATTATAATAAGTTTCATTGGGATTTTGACAATGATAACAGCTACCAATAACAGGGGTAGGTTCTTGACTGATAGGCACTGTAAGACGATCGTCAAAAACAAATAACTTTCCTAACCAGTGGTCGTTCCCTTGTTTCAGTCCATAGTTAATAATCCCCCCCTCAAGTTGATAAATCTCTTCAAACCCCCCTTCTCTTAAAAGAGAAGAATAGAGCTCACAACGAATACCCCCCGTGCAATACATCATGATAGGCGTTTTCTTTGGATTTTCAACCTTTAATTTCAGATTCTCTGTATATTGTTTAAACTCTCGGAAAGTTTCACAAGGGGGGCATTCAGCTCCCTCAAAATGTCCAATCGCCCATTCGTAATCATTTCTAACATCTAAAAGAATCTTTTCCTGTCCATTTTCTAGCATTTCCTTCCATTTTTCTGGAGAAAGATGTTGACCTGTTTGACTTAAATCTACTGTTTCATCTAAAGCAACTAACTGTTTGCGGTATTTGACCGTTTGTCGAGGAAAAACATGTTCATGATGGGTATTGATCTTAAAAGGCATGCCTTCAAATAATGGATTTGTATGTATCCATGTCATATAGGCTTCCGCATCTTCTTGTAACCCGCTTAATTGCCCATTGAGTCCTTGCTCAGAGATATAAATACGGCAAGTAATAGAGCGATCCTTAAAAAAATATTTATGTTTTTCAACCTCTTGATAAGGATTGGCAATTGAGGTAAAATAATAGTAAGCCAGAATGAAAAAGTTTTGATCTTTAGACATGTAAGTTGCTCTTTTAGAAATCATTAAAGAATAATAATAGATAATTTCTTATTTTATTTCAAGAGCAGTTGAGCCTTAGAGCTTGTCTACGAATTTAAAATTTTGATTAAAAGGTCCTTTTTGCGCCACTTCTTTAATAAAAGCTTGAAAATATTATCAAATATTTCCGGCGCTTTTATTAAAGAATTTGCATCAAAAATGCCTCTTTTAATCAAGATTTTAAATCGTAGACAGTCTCTTATTGCAGGAGCAATTTCCGACTATAGACTTAATACTTATTACAGCTCAAGGTGGGAAATTTGGCTACGTCAAAGCCTCGGGCTTGAATGATCCTAAGTCAATTGATATTTGCAAATATCAATCGACTTAGGATCATTTAATCATGAAAGCTTTTGCGTTGCTCAAAAGCCAATTTTTTAACTTACTTATGTATAAAATCAACTGGAAGTTGAGTAATTTACCTGGTCAAAAACTCTATCAATCTGTAATAATTTAATATCTGAATCTTTATTTATTGGAGTTATTTTATGCCACAAGATTATCTTTCTCAATTAGATGATAATAATTTCCAGCAAGCTATTTCGCAAGGGATTACCCTTGTGGATTTTTATGCAACCTGGTGCGGCCCTTGCCGTATGATTGCACCTATTGTTCAAGACTTGGCGAATAAAGTACGAGGAAAAGCTAATATTGCTAAGTTAGATATTGACCAGGCACAGAATATAACTGCTTCTCTTCAGATTACTTCTGTTCCAACTTTAATCTTATTTAAAGATGGGGAAGAGATGAAAAGGGTTGTCGGTGTGAAGGACTTGGAGTATCTTCTCAATCTCATCGAGTCTTATACGTAAACTTTCTAAGATTTGGCACTAAAAACCCTTAGTCCAGTCCAAAGTGAGAATTTGGCAAAGCGAAAGCGCTCGCGATTCAACGATCAAAAATGGGTCCATATACTTATATGAACCCATTTTTGATCGTTGAATCGCGAGCGCTTTCGCTTTGCCCAAATTGTAACCGTTCACGGTGTGCATCAAAAGAATAATTGCATTTTGATTTTCAGTATGTTATAACATTTAACATGGAAGACAAAGATGCCATTATTCTTGATCTTAAAAAGGTCATTGAAGATCTCAAGCAAGAGATCACACAATTAAAAAAAGAGAATGCTGATTTAAAAGAGCAGCTTCGTCTCAATTCTCAAAATTCTTCTAAACCACCTTCATCTGATCGTTACCCTAAAAAAGAACCAAAGGCACCTTCAAAGGATCGCCCAAAAAGGCAAGGGTTTGCAAGGAAATGGTTTGCCAAAGAAGAGATCACAGAATTTAAACAATACTTTCCTTTACATTGTGATAAATGTGGATCAAATAACTTTTTACCAAGAAGTACTATTGTAGAAGCCCGTCAGACAATAGAACTTCCAAAGGTAAAGCCAATTGTTACAGAGCATCAAGCCTTAGCTTGCAGATGTGCAAGTTGTGGTAAAAAAGTGCGGGCTTTTCTGCCTTATGATGTGACAATAAGTACATTTGGTCCAAAAATTAAAGCTTTATCCTCTACGCTTTCTGGTAAATTCCATTTAAGCAAAAGAAATATTCAAGAGCTGTTTAAGACTTTATTTAACATTGATATTAGCTTAGGAAGCATTATCAATGTTGAAGCCCAAGCATCTGCTTTTTTAAAGGAACCTTATGAAGAAGCTTTAAAGCTTTTAAGAAAAAGTAAAACCGTTCATGCAGATGAAACTGGATGGAAGACTAAAGGGCAAGCTAAATGGCTATGGCAAGCAAGCGATAAACAAATTGTGATTTTTAAACTCTTCTCAAGTCGAGGTAAAAAAGCTTTTCAAAGCTTTCTAGGCAAGGATTGTATTCAAAATTTAGTCACAGATAGATTTAGGGTTTACTCGACATTGGGTTTACATCAATACTGCTGGGCACATTTAAAGAGAGATTTTAAAAGAATTGAACAAAGAGATGGACTAGTTTCTTGGATCGGAAAGCTTATGGGATCGCTATGCGGTCTTCTTTTTAGATGGTCACATGAAAAAGACAATTTAAGCGATGAAGAGTTCAAAGAAAAAATCAAAGGTTTAAAAGAAGACTTTCATTACCTGTTTAAGCTAGGACTTCGAGCAGATACCCATGATTTAAAGCTTGGTAAAACTGGAAGATTTTGTGAACGTCTTCTTTCTGAAGAAGAAAAGCTTTGGGCTTTTATAGAAGACTCAACCCTTGATCTTACAAATAACTTGTCAGAGAGAAATTTAAGGCCAGCTGTCCTTTGGCGTAAAGTTTCTTTTGGTAATCAAAGTGCTAAAGGCGAACAATTTGTTGAACGAATTCTTTCTGTTGTTGAAACCCTAAAGATTCAAAAACGAAACATCTTGGGTTATTTAACTCATTGCTTTAAGGCAAGATATCAGCTTCTATCTATTCCTTCTTTTGTGTGCATCAATTAGATTTTTGATGCACACCGTGAACGGTTACCCCAAATTGCAGCTTTCAACTGGAATGAGTATATAATTGAAGAATGTTATCAATTTTCACCTGTTTATTCAATGATTTCAAAAAGCGTTTCTATTGATGTTGAAATTGAAACACAATAAGTTTATAAATATTTTTTGATGGCTAAAAGCATTAATAGACCTCTTTCGAAATTTCATTTGTTTGCTAAAATGATTCTTTTCGGCATCTTGATTGCCAAATTTTTTAACCATATGTGCACATATGCTTTCAAAATTTGGCAATCAATCTGCTCAAAAACAATTCATTTTTTCAAACAAAGCAAATTTCGAAAGAGGTCTAATGGTAATGCCGACCCGCTCCCATTCTGATTTTAAAGAAGATGAAAGTATTCCAGAGCATTTACGAGTCCACTCTAGCTGAGGACTATAGAGGCCAAGGCTTTCGAATCGTAGTCACACAAGGCTCCTGTTTGCTGATCATCGTTCGAATTTGCTTGATTTAAGAGGTTTTAATGGGAAAAATTCTGATTATAATAGGCCTCTTATTAGTCATTGCGGGGATTCTTGTCACTTATAAAATTCATATTCCTTTTCTAGGTAAATTGCCTGGCGATATCTATATCCAAGGAGAACATGTCCAATTTTATTTTCCTATTGTTACCAGTTTAATTATT
This sequence comes from uncultured Parachlamydiaceae bacterium, assembly GCA_963838645.1. GTDB lineage: Bacteria > Chlamydiota > Chlamydiia > Chlamydiales > Parachlamydiaceae > CAWIRV01. Next base: position 313,035 of record CAWIRV010000017.1, read on the forward strand.
AGTATCTTTTTAAGTCTTCTTTTCTATCTTTTCTCACGTTAGTTCATCTGGCTTTAAATCTGAATGCTTGCTGGCGCCAAGCTTCATAAACGCCAATTCCCACTGAAGTGGCAAGATTTAAACAACGTGCTCCTGGAACCATGGGCAAAGTAATAAAACGTTCTGGCCATCGTTCAAAAAACAGAGCTGGTAGACCGGCTGTCTCTGAACCGAAAATTAAAAGATCATCTCTTGTATAGCGAATATCGGAATAGAGACACCTGGCCTTACTAGAGAAAAAATAAAAATATTGAGAGCATTGCTCTAAGTACTTCGGGAGATCATCAATAAACTCAATAGGGGTATCTTCCCAGTAATCAAGGCCTGCCCGCTTTAACCAGCGATCGCTAGTACTGAAACCTAAAGGCCTTACCAGAATAAGACTACAGCCTGTTACAGCACACGTGCGCACAACATTTCCGGTATTTTGTGGAATTTGAGGTTGATACAAAACGATTTTCATTAAACCTTGAATTTGTATAAATTCAATCTAAAAAATAAACCGCAAATAAAGGCTGACTTTAAATTGCGGTTCCCTTTCGATTATGGATTATTTTTGCCCTGGTGCTCTGTTACATTGATTTTGGGTCTCTTTAATGCAGTCTAAATACCCAAATTCTCACTTTGAACTGGGATGAGTATATACTCATTCCACTTGAAAGCTGCAATTTCGGCTGTGCCAAAGCCTCGGGCTTCAACGATCAAAAATTGGTTCATATGAGTATATGGACCTATTTTTGATCGTTGAATCGCGAGAACTTTCGCATTGCCCAAATTGCAGCTTTCAACTGGAATGAGTATATGACAGAGCACTAGCTGCTTAGTCACGAGAATGTTGTTGAACATTCCTTTTCGATTCGTTTTGACCGGGAGTCAAGCGAGGCTCAATTTCCATATTATCTTCTTCTAAATAAAGATCTTCCTCATCATCGTCATCTTGATCTGTCATTTTATCTCGCGAACTATCCATGCGAGAAGGTGTCCCATCTTGTTTAGGTTTTTCATCTTCTGTATTAGCTTTAACAACTTCGATATCAAAAATTAAAAGTTCATTAGGAGGAAGTTGGCCTGTTGTTCCATATCCTAAATCAGGATGAACAAACAATCTTCGTTTTTCTCCCTCTTTCATACCAACAATTCCCTTGCTAAAGCCAGGAATGGTTTGGTCTAAAGGAATTGTAATAGGGCCACCCATTTCTTCGGAGGTTCCGAATACAGTGCCATCTAAATATTTGCCTGAATAATTGATTTTAGGATGGGAGTGTGTTTCTACATTGGGGCCAGAGCCTTCTTTAAGAATGGTATATTGGAGTTTTCCAGGAATAATCTCGGTTATCCCGTGTGTCTTACTATTTTTACTCATAAATTCATCTGCAGCCTTCAAGTTAGTAGTAGACATTTCCTTGAAAGCTTTTTCTTGAACAGCAGCCATCATCTCTTCGTATTCTTTCTCTGAAAGAGGGGATGGTTGGCCACTAGCACCTGTTCGAATCCCTTTAATAATCCCTTCTGTATCAAACTTGAGGCCAGGTGATTGTAAGTTACGTCCGATAAAATTTCCAAAGGCTTCTGAGAGCTTTTGCATGTCGATTTGTTCGGAATTCTGCGAACGATTATCTTGATTATCAAACATCTCTGAAGGAGCCCGAGCATTTTGTTCAGACTTTCCTAATGAACTAGTTTTATTATCAACCTCTGCTTGGCAACTCCCTAATCCTAATGTGATTCCCAAAGTTGTTAAGGCAATGAATCGATTCTTTATTGACATATATTTATAACCTCCAATTTAAAAATTAAAACTCTTACTTTATGGCATCTTGATTATTAAGTCCAAGGAAATTGAGAGTAGGAATAATGATCCCTAACTCTTTCAATTGTTCACTTGCAACTTCAGATGGGCTTTCCATCATTAAATCGCTTGCTTTTTGAGTTTTAGGAAAGGCAATGACATCTCGAATATTTTCTGTTTGAGTTAAAATCATAACGATTCGATCTAGTCCCAGTGCAAGGCCTAAATGAGGGGGAGTTCCATAACTTAAAGCCTCTAAGAAGAAACCAAACTTAGCTTCTAACTCTTGTGGAGTTAATTTTAAGCACTCAAAGATTTTTTGTTGCAATTCACTATTATGAATGCGTTGAGACCCTCCGCCAATCTCGTATCCATTTAAGACAATATCATACCCAGAAGAACGCATTTTTAAAGGTTCGCTATTAATTAAATGTAAATCTTCTAAATTTGGAGAAGTAAAGGGATGATGTTCACTTTCTAAACGATTCTCTTCTTCATTCCAGCTAAAGAGTGGAAAATCGGTGACCCATAAGAATTCATAGTGGTGAGGATTGATCAGATCCTTATCACGAGCTACTTTTCGTCTGAGATGATCTAAGGCTTGGTTAGTACGTGCAGGAAGATCTGCTATCATGAAGATTAAATCACCGACCTTCATGTTCATTTCTTGAATAAGCTTGTGTTGAGTAGCTTCTGAGAAGAATTTAACAATGCTTGAGTTTAGTCCATCCTGTTGATACTTCATCCAAGCGAGCCCTTTTACTCCTAAGCGGCCAACAAATTCGGTGTATTCATCAATTGTTTTACGCGAGAAATCTGCTCCCCCTTTAACACAAAATCCTTTGATGGTTCCCCCCGCTTTTAATTGATCAAGAAAAACGGAAAATGTCGATTCTGATACAATAGCATCTAGGCAATGAAGTTCCATACCAAAGCGTAAATCAGGGCGATCGGATCCATATTTCTCCATACAAGTCGTATGGGATAAACGGCGGAAAGGAGTCTGGATATCAATATGGCAGCAGACTTTGAAAATTTTCTGAAGTAATCCCTCAATAATTTGCATCAAATCCTCCGGCTTGCCAAAGCTCATTTCCATATCAATCTGAGTAAATTCTGGTTGCCTATCAGCACGTAGATTCTCATCACGGAAGCAAGTAGCAATTTGAAAGTACCGATCTAATCCAGAGACCATCAAAAGTTGTTTGAAAATTTGAGGAGATTGGGGAAGAGCGTAAAAAGCTCCAGGGTAAATACGTGAGGGGACTAAATAATCTCTCGCCCCTTCTGGGGTCGATTTTCCTAAAATAGGTGTCGAAATTTCCACGAATTGTTCCTGATCAAGATAGTGTCGGGTAGTCATCATGACTTGGTGGCGTTTGAGAAGCTTTTTAATAATATCTCCACGTCGGATATCTAAATAGCGATATTGGAGGCGTAGCTCTTCATTCACTTCGATATTTTCTTCAGAGATGGGGAAAGGAGGCGTTTTGGCTTTAGAAAGAATCTCTAATTCGTTAACCAACACTTCGATCTCACCAGTGGCTAATTTAAGATTCGTCATCCCTTCTCGACGTGGAATAACAACTCCTTTAATAGAGATGACCCATTCAGAACGAAGTTTTTCAGCTTCGGCATGAGCTTGAGGATTTTTAACAGGATCAAATACAAGCTGAGTGATACCAAAGCGGTCGCGCAGATCGATAAAAATAAGACCTCCATGATCACGACGTCGATTAACCCATCCAGAAAGGGTCACAGAGGTATTCACATGCTCAAGGCGTAATATTCCACAATGATGGGTTCTACGGTAATCAAACATATCTTATTGCACTCATTTTTCTAATTATTGATCTACTGGCTGCTCTACGTATTGAACGTTTAGCTTTGATTTTAAAAAAGAGCTAAGAGCCGAAAATGGTAATTTGATTTTATGACCTGTGATCATTTCTTTTAGCTCTACCTCTTGCTGGATCAACTCATGATCTCCAATTACACCCACATAAGAGGCATGAATGTGGTTGGCGTATTGAAGAGATTTACCTAGCTTCCTTTCGCCAAATTCCATTTGTGAAGAGATACCCTGTTGGCGTAGTTCATGTAATAAAGTAAAACACTTTCTTTTCGCTTCAACTCCTAGAGCAACCAAAAAGAGGGTGGAATGATCAGGATGAGGTAAGGTGCTGTCTTGATTGATCATTGTTTGAATCACTCTTTCGATGCCTGTCCCAAAACCGATCGATGGAAAAGGAGGACCGCCTAAAGATTGAAGCAATCCATCGTAGCGCCCCCCTCCCCCTAAGCTATTTTGAGCACCTAATTCTCCTGCAACGACTTCAAAGACCGTTCGGTTATAATAATCTAGTCCTCTGACGAGAAAAGGATTAACCTGATAGGAAATTCCCAAGGAATCGAGTAAACTCTTTAATTGTTCAAAATGGTCCCTTGACTCTTCATTTAAAAAATCCAAAATAGAAGGAGCTTGAGCAATGATCTCCTTATCTCGTGGATCCTTAGAGTCTAAAATGCGCAAGGGATTAGTCTCAAAGCGATTTTGGCTGTCGGGCGAAAGGAGATCAAATTGAGGTTGTAAATAATTTTTAAGTGCTAGCTTGAAAGCTTGTCGGTTTTCTAGATCTCCAATTGAGTTGATGATTAGTGTTAAGTGTGTTAAGCCTAAACGTCGATAAAAGGTACAGAGGAGATCAATAATCTCTGCATCTTGCTCAGGAGAATTATTACCAATGGCTTCCACACCAAACTGATGATGTTGGCGATAACGACCTGCTTGAGCTCTCTCATAGCGAAACATAGGTCCAATATAAAATAATTTGTGAATAGGAGCCACCATATGCAGATGGTTTTCAATAAAAGAGCGCATAACAGGAGCTGTCCCTTCGGGCCGTAAAGACATGGAGCGGCCTCCTCGATCTTCAAAGGTATACATTTCCTTAGAAACAATATCGGAGCTTTCACCTACGCTGCGTTGAAAGAGTTCTGTTCTTTCAAAAAGAGGAGTACGGATTTCTTGAAAACCATAATCTTGAGCGATTTTACGGATAGTCGCTTCCACATAGGACCATAAATACGAACTTTTCCAACGTTCTTGCTGATCTTGTGGAAGAATGTCGAATACACCCGGAGGAATGGGGAATTTCATAGAAAAACTCTTACTATTTTTCATTAATACGAAAATTATAGTAGGAGGGAATATAAAGAGTAAAGTCCGAAATCATTCATGTTCTTGCTGATCTGTGAATAACAGCTCTTTCTGAGTTTTTTTGAATAACTGGCCAAAGCGCATTCATCTTTGCTTGTTGCTCTGGTGTGAGGGGATTCATGATCAGAAAACAATCATCGTTGGTTTTAAAAGCTTGATGGGTCCAGTTAGCAGAGCCATTAATGAGAATTTTGTCATCAATATAGACAAACTTATGATGCAAAAGCCCTTGCCCTGTACTTAGCTTAATGGGAATGCCTTCTTGACTTAACATACTGACAATCTTTGCACTAGCCCCTTTACCTGAATAACGATCAATCACAGCTTCTACTCTAACGCCTCGCTTTGCCGCTTGAATAAGCTCCTGAGTGAAATCAGTTCGGGTCCAAGTAAACATGGCAACTTTGATACTTTTCTTAGCTGATCGGAGCAGTTGGATAATCCGCTCAACGGCTGCTGGATCATCAGGTAATATCCATAACTCCACGTATTGGGATCCTACCATCATCTCTAGATGCCTCAGGAGTGTAGACGCGCCTTCTTCATCCATGCTTTTGATTTTAGCCGCTAAAGCCTGTGCTAAGGCTGGATGATTAAGTCCCATAATGAGATTAGCATGAAGACGTAGCGATTCTCTTGTCATATTGGCAGAGCCAATCAAAATTTGTTTTTGATCAATAAGCAAGATTTTTTGGTGCATCAGTCCCTCGCCAAATCGTCTGATGATTTGAGCTTGTGGGAGTTTTTTGATAATCCCGCGCGAAGCCTTAGCATCGCACACAATATAGACAGGAATACCAGCCTCATTTTTTTCTTTTAAAGCTTGGATAATCTGAGGATCAGTTAAAGCATAAATCGCAAATACAAGGGATTGCTTGGCATTTTGAATGGCTGTGATATAAAGATCAGTTAAATCATCATGAAGCTGATTGGCATACAGTTGAATCGGTTCGTTAGTGGCTGGAAGATGTGTGGGAGTTGAAATGACCGTTTGCCCTATCTGAAAAAGAATATACAAAAGAAAGGCTATAAGAGTACCTATAGAAGTTTTTTTCAAAGAGGGAAGAGAAGCAGGGATTCGCAATGTTTTAAACTTGAAAGCGCGAGAAGATTTTCTAGGCATTAAAGGTATTCCATAAGAGCTTGTTGAAGGCTTGTATAACGTTTTTGAACTTCATTATTTTTAACGGCAATTGCTAAGGCTTTTTTTGTCCCTACTAAAACGACTAATTTTTTACCACGAGTGACACCGGTATAAAGAAGATTGCGATGAAGAAGCATAAAATGGCTTGTATGAATAGGCATAATTACACAGGGACATTCACTTCCTTGAAATTTATGAACTGAGATGGCGTAGGCTAAGACAAGTTCATCTAAATCAGCATAGTCATAGGGAATCTCCCGCTCATCAAAATGAACAAGAACTTGCTGTTCAACAAAGTCGATCTCTCGAATGTAACCCACATCTCCATTAAACACCTCCTTTTTATAGTCATTGCGCATCTGCATCACTTTATCTCCTAACTGGAATTTACACCCACTGCGAAAGAGGGCTGATTCTTGAGGGTTAAGGGCTTGTTGAAGGATAGCATTCAAATTTTGAGTGCCAATGATTCCCCTTTTCATCGGAGATAAAACTTGAATGTCATACAAGGGGTTAAACCCATAACGATTGGGAAGGCGTTGAGAGATGAGTTTAATAATGGTATCTAAAACTGCTTCATTCTCTTGGCAATCCATAAAGAAAAAATCGCTGTCTTTTCCATGATAGAGCTGAGGAAAAAGCCCTTGATTGATGCGGTGAGCATTTGTAATAATATGAGAGCCCGCCGCCTGACGAAAAATTTCGGTGAGCATCGTGACGGGAATACTACGTGAAGAGATCATATCACTTAGGACATTACCAGGCCCAACACTTGGGAGCTGATTAATGTCACCGACAAAAATAACACGAGCATGATCGGGTAGAGCTTTTAAAAGACTATACATCAAAAAAGTATCAATCATACTCGCCTCATCAACAATAATAAGGTCGCAGTCCAAAGGCCAATCCCGATTCCGTTTAAATCCTCCAGCCTTAAAATCAAATTCCAAAAGGCTATGAATTGTGGAAGCTTTTTTTCCTGTAATTTCGCTCATTCGTTTGGCTGCGCGTCCTGTAGGAGCTGCTAATAAGATTTTTGTCGTTAACTTTTCTGTAATGGTCAGGATGGCGTTAGTAATAGTACTTTTACCTGTTCCTGGCCCCCCAGTGATAATCTGAAGCTTACTTGTTAAGGCATTAGCTACCGCTTGTTTTTGATTAGAAGCTAGCTGAATATGAAGGTGTTCTTGAACCCATTGAAGAGCTTTATCTGTATCTACTAGACGTAAGTAGCAGACCCCTCTTTTTAAACGACGTAGCTCTTTTACAATTCCCATTTCGGCTATATAGAGAGGGCGAATCCAGATATAAGACCGTTTATGTGCTGATCTCTCTTCTAATAGGTCAGCAATGGTAATGCGGTCGCTTTGCTCTAAAAAGGTAAGGCGTGCTTCAATTTGTGTAGAGGATGCTTCTAAATATTTTTCAGCTTCTTTTAAAAAATCAGTAACAGGATAACAAACATGCCCATCATTAGATAATTGAGAGAGGACATATTCAATGCCAGCATCAATACGTTGATCGGAATCTTTTGCAATGCCCATTTTGGAGGCAATGGTATCAGCTGTTTTAAATCCAATGCCAAAGATGTCACGGGCAAGATGAAAAGGGTTTTCTTTCACTTTCGCAATACTTTGATTGCCATAAGCTTTGAAAATTTTTTGTGCAAAAGCTGGACTGACACCATAGGTCTGCAAAAAGACCATCACTTCTCGAATGGATCGCTGTTCGGACCAGCATCCTTTAATCTTTTCGATCCGTTTAGCGCCTAAGCCGGGAATATCCAAGAGTTTTTCAGGGGATTGATCGATGATGTGAAGAGTATCCACTCCAAATTTTTCGACAATGCGGCTGGCATATTTTGGTCCAATGCCCTTAATCAGTCCTGAACCTAAATATTTTTTAATGCCAATAATATCAGCCGGAGCTTCTATTTGATGAAAAGTCACTTCAAACTGACGGCCATGGATGAGATGAGTCTTCCATTCACCAAAGCATCGAACTGTTTCACCTGGCTGAATACCAGGCATACAACCTACAATACAGGTCAATTCTGTATGTCTAGGTTGTTTGAGCTGCGCTACAGTATATCCATTTTCTGAATTATGAAAGGTAATCCTTTCAATGTGACCGCAAATTTGTTCCCTAGAATTCTTATCCATGACAAAATGATAAACCCAATTAATTTTAATATCATAACGTAAAAGCTTATCAAGAAGCAAGAGCTTATCTCTTATGGCAATTTTTAATAAAGAAAGTCTTGAGATATTACGTCAACGTGTAGATTTGGTCGAAGTACTCTCTTCTCATCTGGAATTGAAACGAAGCGGGGCTTCTTATAAGGGATTGTGTCCGTTCCATGATGAAAAAACCCCTTCTTTTATCGTTCAAAAAGGGGATTCTCATTACCATTGCTATGGCTGTGGAGCTCATGGAGATGCGATTCAATTTTTGATGACTTATCAAAAAATGAGCTTTTTAGAAGCCGTCGAAAGCTTGGCACAACGCTTTCAGGTACATCTAGAAAGAGTTGAAATGACAGAGGATAAAAAAGGCCCTAATAAGGCTTTGCTCAAAGAAGCATTAGAAGTCGCGTGTCGCTTCTATCAGTTTTGCCTTTTGCATACGCCTGAGGGGCATGAAGCCTTAAACTATCTGTATGGTCGGGGAATCGATCTGGATTTTATTAAGCATTTTCAAATTGGCTTCGCTCCTAAAATGCCGGGCATCTTTCGCAAGGCCATGCAAGCGAAGTTTATTAAAGAAGAGACCTTATTGGAGACTGGATTACTAGTTTCCAATAAAGAAGGGCAACTTCGTGATTTCTTTTATGATCGAATTATGTTTCCTATTCATCACCACACAGGAGGAGTCATTGGCTTTTCAGCGCGCAAATATAAGGAAAGTACCTCTGGAGGAAAGTATGTTAATACCCCAGAAACAACCCTGTTTAAAAAGTCACGAGTATTATTTGGTTTAAACTATTGCCGGCGTCGAATTGCTAGAGAGCGTAAAGCCATTATAGTTGAAGGGCAAATTGATGCCTTACGTCTGATTCAGGAAGGCTTTAATCTCACAGTAGCAGGCCAAGGAACTGCTTTTGGTGAGGAACATGTCAAAGATCTAGCGACATTAGGAGTGAATCAAGTCTTTTTAGCCTTGGATTCAGATTCTGCAGGCCAAGCAGCGGCTAGTAAAATTGGACATTTGTTCCAAAAAGAAGGGATAGAAGCGCGCATGGTACTAATGCCGCCAGGAAACGATCCTGATTCATTTTTAAGAGAAAAAGGTCCTGAAGCTTTCTTAAAATTATTAGATGAGAGCATAGATTACTTATCCTTTCTTGTAAAACATCTTTCCCGTGACTTGAATTTAGATTCTCCAGCTGCTAAAAATGAATTAGTGCATCAGGCAATTAAATTGATTCGAGAATGGGATCATCCTTTAATGGTCCATGAGACTTTACGTAAACTGGCTCATTTAATGAAAATCCCAGAGGAAATGGTAGGGGTAGGACAGGATCCATTACCTCATATTTATATTAAAAAATCGGCAAGTATAGGATTTCAAACAATTGATCCTGATCGCATTCTAGAAACAGACTTATTGCGTTGGCTTCTCTTAATGGGAGTAGAGCAACCTCATCTGGTTGATCTAGTGAGGGTTAACCTGTCTAGCAAGGATTTTCGCGTAGCGATCTGCCAAAAAATCTATGAAGTTTATCGCGAAAACTATGAGAATCAGCATTCTTGCGATCTGTTATCTTTAGCTATTGATCTCGATGATGCAGAAGGACAACTTGTGATGTCGGATCTTTTGCAGAAAAAAATTAATCGAGAACGTGCAGAACAGCAATTGATTGAGACAATTCAAAAAATATTAGATCGTAATTGGATGCAAAAGCGGGAAGAGATTAAGATTCGAATTCAGAGTGGGCAGTGTTCAGAAGAAGAAGCTCTCGATCTGGTTAAACAGTTTGATGAGTTAAAACGTCATGCTCCTAAAGTCAATTTGAGCACTTGAAAGAAGAGGTTTCGAAAGAGGTCTAATGAATGTCTACAAACTCATCAGCTAGCCTCATGGCTATCAGGAGAGAAGGGATGGAAAAACAACTGATTCATTTAGTTTTCTACGATGGACAGTGTGGCCTTTGTGATCTGACAGTGCAAACATTATTGCAATTAGACAAGCATCACCGCTTTGTCTTTGCTCCTCTTCAAGGAACAACAGCCGCTCACTATCTACAGTCATTGCCCTTAGAGCTGAAGAGTGTTGATAGTCTCATTTTAATTGAAAATTATAAATCTCAAGATAATCATATCTATGCCTTGTCTCAGGCTGTTTTTCGGATTTGCTGGCTATTAGGAGGGGGGTGGAAATTAGCAGGATTATTAGCGTTTTTACCCCCCTTTCTATTTGATTGGGCCTATCGACTTGTGGCACGAAATCGTCATCGGTTTTTTCCACAAACCCAATGTGTGTTACCTCCTCCCAATCAAAAAGAGCGCTTTCTTCCCTAATGGCTCTCTTGGATCTTGCTGAAATCAAGGATTTCAGCAAATAAATTGAAGACTCTTTGTAAGAGAGCAAGCCGGTTCTCTCGCAGCTGAGGATCGTCTGCTAAAATCTTTACTTCATTAAATAAAGAATCTAAAGCAGGCTGAATTGTGGCAATCATGGCATAGGCGCGATTATAATCGCGCTGAGCTAATGCCTCTGTAAATGATGATTGCTGCTGGTCGAGCAAGATATTTAATTTTTTTTCAGCAGGCTCTATCAGCCATTCTTGAGTCACAGTTGACCTCTTGTGGCCATTAAGCTGCCCTTTAGCTCGCTTGTAAACTTCATATAAAGAACTGAATTGATTCACAGCTCGATGACGAAAATCATGCAAAGCTTTAACACGACAGAAAGTGTCATAAATATCATGACAACCATGTGCTAAACTTGCTTCGATCTCATCCTTATAAAGACCATAATCTTGAAAGACTGTTTTAATCCGATTAATAATAAAAGCTAATACCTCTTCAATGACTTGTTTTTTATCCTTCATCACTGAAGGAGAAAAATGGTCAGCACATGCCTGAAGGCAATCAAATAAGGGTAGGTGATAACGTCCATGAATGAGAATTTTAATCATACCTAATACCTGTCTGCGTAAAGCATAAGGATCGCTAGATGAACTTGGCTTGAGACCAATGCTAAAACAACCTAAAAGATTATCTATCTTATCCGCTAAACTGACGAGAATACCTGTTTGTGTCTCTGGCAAAGGAGCATTTTCTCCACGTGGCATCCAATGTTCATCAAGAGCCTGTGCTACCTCAGGATCTTCGTGTTGAGCAAAGGCATAATATTTTCCAATTGTGCCTTGAAGCTCAGGAAATTCATACACCATATTGGAGGCAAGATCGGCTTTACATAAGAAAGCAGCGCGCTCTGCTTGCGCAGGAGTGCTAATTTTTAATATTTGTTGGAGAGTTTTAGTGTGAGCTACGATACGTTCAACTTTTTGATAGACTGTTCCTAACTCCTTCTGGAATGTGACTTTTTTGAGTTTTTCATTAAAGGCTTCTAAACGTACCTTTAAATCTTCTTCATATAAGAAAATACCATCAGATAAACGAGCGGATAGAACCTTTTGATTTCCTTGGCGAACTTGATCTGTTGGGATTATATTAGCTGTGATGACAAAAAGATTTTTAAGTGTTTGCTTGTGATCGTCCATCATAGGGAAATACTTTTGATGCTCAACCATTTCGGAAATGAGAACTTCCTTAGGGACTCTTAAAAAACTAGGCTGGAAAGAAGCAACTGTCAAATAAGGCCACTCCACTAAATTAACAACCTGAGGAATGACCTTATCACGAGCAATAATAGCGCCTTGATATTGTGCCTCTAATTGACTGAGCTGTTCCATAATACTTTCTTGTCGTTCATTAGGATCGGCCATAACAGAATGTTGACGTAAAGTCTTTAAGTAATCGTGCGGAGTTGCCAAATGGCAGGCTTGCGGAGCTAATTGGCGATGTCCATAAGTCGTTCGATCTGAAGATACATTACCTAGTTGAAAAGGGATAATATCAGAACCAAAAAGGGCAACAATCCATTGTAGAGGACGAGCATATGTGATATCAAGATCAGCCCAGCGCATCTTTTTAGGAAATTCTAGATTCAGAATGAGAGCAGGTAATTGTTCCGCTAAAATGACTGCTGTTGCTCGTCCTTCTTGATAAAGGGTGCCAAAAAGATAGTTGATCCCTTTTAGAGAGCGTATCTCCACACCTTGGACCTGACGACAGCGAATAGCCTCTAACGTAGGAGATGGTGATCCTAATGAACGGAAAAAACCTTCTCCAGCTGGTTTAATTTGCCCTCGCTCATCATAAGCTTGTTCTAAGGGTGGTCCTTTCTTTTCAATAGCTTGGGAAGGCTTGCCTTTCGCTAATTGATGAATATAAACAGCTAGCCGACGAGGGGTGGCATAAGAGCTGATTCGTTCGAATGGAATATTTTCTTTTTCAAGCAAGGCTCTTATACTTTTTTCTAGATGAGTACTTCCAATGGGTACAAAGGTGGCAGGAAGCTCTTCAGATCCAATCTCAAGTAAGAAGTCATCTTTATCTTCTGGGTGAATATTGAGCAAATTCTTAGGAAAAGACCGTTCTATGGATCGAACCTGATGATCTGCTTTAAGATAAACATCGTAGCGATGTAGAAGGGGAAATCCTTGCTCTTGACGACTCTTAATATAAGCTTCTGCCACCTGACGGGCCAGATCACGAATACGTCCGATATAGCTCGTTCTCTCTGTCACAGAGATAATTCCTCGAGCATCTAGAAGATTAAAGGCATGAGAGGCCTTTAGGACAAAGTCGTAAGCAGGAATGGGAAAACCTTCTGAGATCATCCTTTTAGCCTCTTTTTCATAATCTTCAAAATGGCGCATCCACATATCTGTAGAAGCCTTCTCAAAGTTATAATGGCTCCACTCGACTTCGTTACGATGATAAATATCGCCATATGTCAATTGCTTATTCCATTGTAAATCAAAGATGCTATTTACCCCTTGTAAATACATGGCCAAACGTTCAATTCCATAAGTGATTTCACCTGTAATAGGCTTAAGCTCAACTCCGCCGACGGCTTGAAAGTAGGTGAATTGCGTCACCTCCATTCCATCCATCCAAACTTCCCATCCAATTCCCCATGCACCTAAAGTGGGTCCTTCCCAATCATCATGAACAAAACGGATATCATGTTCTTTAAGATTAAACCCTAAAGCCTCAAGCGATTGTAAATAGAGATCTTGGATATTAAGAGGCGAGGGTTTTAAGATGACTTGATATTGAAAATAGTGCTGCATCCGATTGGGATTCGTTCCATAACGGCCATCTGTTGGACGGCGAGAAGGTTCAATATAAGCAGCTCGATAGGGCTCAGGTCCCAAGCTACGAAGAAATGTAGCGGGGTTAAAAGTTCCAGCACCTACTTCAAGATCATAACCTTGATGAATAACACAACCCTGATGGGCCCAGAATTGGGTGAGTTTTTCAATAAATTGTTGAAATGTGATCATACAAATGTCCCTGCTTATAAGCCAATAAGGTGAATAAATTTACGATTCGATCAATTTTTACTTTATTATATCATAAAATTAAGACGGGCGAAATGAAAAAGAAAACTGCATGTAAACTAGGCTTGAGTTCTTATTTATACTCCTTCCACTTCAAATTGGCATTAAGTTTTAGCTAAATTGAGTGTACGCGTTCACGGGGATTAGGCTTGTTTAATTTTCTTCTAATGAATCAAGCTAAATGTTTTGATAAGAAGAAAATCAAACAAGCCTAATTTCGCGAAGGTTATTTTGGTCGACTTTAACTTTACAGAGAAGAGCCTACAAATAATGCAGCAGAGCGAGCCATAAGACCTGCAGTGATATGGAGACGCCTTAGCTTAGGAACAAAATCACAAACAGGAGAGCATTTTGTAGAACGCATGCTAACTGTTGTAGAAACACTAAATAGGCAAGCAAAGAACGTATTTGGCTATCTATACTCATTTCACTTGAAAGCTGCAATTTGGGCAATGCGAAAGCTATCAGGCTTCAACGATCAAAAATAGGTCCATATACTCATATGGACCTATTTTTGATCGTTGAAGCCTGAGGCTTTGGCACAGCCGAAATTGCAACTTTCAAGTGAAATGAGTATAGTGGATTGTTTTAAAGCCTTCATTCACATGCCTCATCCACCACCTGTATTGGTTGGATAAAGCATTTTTGCAACAGCCTCAATCGATAACCTTACACAGGGCTAGGCTTGTTTGATTTTCTTCTTATCAAAGACTTTTAGTTGTTATTCATTAGAAGAAAATCAAACAAGCCTAGCCCTGTGAACGCGTACGAAAAATGAGGCTTATACTCATTTCACTTGAAAGTTGCAATTTGGGCAATGCGAAAGCTCTCGGGCTTCAACGATCAAAAATAGGTCCATATACTCATATGGACCTATTTTTGATCGTTGAAGCCCAAGGCTTTGGCACAGCCGAAATTGCAACTTTCAAGTGAAATGAGTATAGTCATGAAATTTGTCATTTTTTATTAAGTGAGGGGTGATAAATTTATTAGATCTCTTGCTAACCTAATTTTGCAACTCCCAATTGTAGATCTCAGCAATTAAATTAAACCTCAGACAAAATCTTTTCTTCAATTCCTATAACGATCAGAAATGATTTTAAATCTCTTCAGAAGGCCTATTACATTTTCATTAATCACTCGCTCGTTAGATAACCTGGCATTCTTTTTCTTATCTTCTTTTAAAGGCTTTTTCTTACTTTTTTTCTTAGGCATTTGTGTCTTAGCACGAAGCTTATGGAGTCCAATATATGCTGAATCTGTCTACCTTATTCTTAAAGGGAAGACAGCAAGAGATGTTTCATATGTAGCAAGGCCTGCCGCGCATAGAGACGGGCACGCTTCTCTGCTTTCCCTAGGCAGCCTAATCGATTACAGTGCATATGAAGCAGGCTGCTATAAATCGCATATAACTTCTCTTTATCCAAATTCTGTGCTTGATTGCCAAAATCTTGCATTGCCTGAAAACGCCATCTAGAAGCTGTTCTCAGGGCAATAATTTCTGGTTGGTTAGAGCCCTCGTTATTTTTGTCCATCGCCTTTACGAAAGTGATCAATTGATTTTTGTGTATGCGAAAGTCCTTGAGCTCGCTTTGACCCTCTTGGTCATTCAAAATAGCAAGCATCTCCTCTCCATTCAAACCGAAATCGCTGAGGAAACGGATCACACACAATGTATGCAGAATAGATTCATGACATCTAATTTGCTTAGTTAAAATTGCTTGTAAAAGGGAGATAGTTGCAAGAGTATCTTGGTAAAAGATTGTTTCTGCTGCTTCAATTAAGAGTAGTCCACCATAACGCTCAACCTCTCTCTCATAAATAGTAAAAGCAATATCCCTGAGTAAGCCCATTTCCCTCCATTGCTTCATAGCCTTTTCTAGGAAGGGCAAGGTTTCGGAAGATTTTTCAAAATTACTTAATTTTATTCTAAAGCGCACATGGGAATCCGGGTCGCGATAGCGCACCACAAACCATTGCATAATTTTTGCTTGGCCGTGTAGCAGCTCAGTAAAGGGATATAAGTGACGTACGAGAAATTCATCGGTTTTTTCTTCTGTTAAATAAAGTTTAACAAATAGCCACTCGCTTCCTGGTAGCTTATATCTATCTTCACTAGCTATAGAATAATAGGGTGGAAGATCTACTTTTTTTTCTTTAGAAGCATGAACGGGATTTTTTAAAAAAGGCACGCAAATTTCACACATGTGATGTCCTTCTTCGCCTTTTATCCAGGCATCACTAACATGTTCTATCAAACGCAAAGATTCCCCTTTTTTAAGCTTACTCACGATTTCGTGCAGATGAGCAGGATGTCGACGATCTAACAAGAGCTGCTGGTCTTCACGAGCAAGAAGAAAACGTTCAGGAAGATCCCATTGATCTGCCCAGGAAATAAATAAAGATGTGATTTTTTCCAATGACTCATTCACAAAAGAGCGAGCATCTACATTCCACTGAGCGGGAGAAAGAATTGTTTTGTGGAAGCGGACGCGTGGTAAAAAGACGGCGGTTTCATAAATATCTCCCCAGCTAAAAGGAGATAATAGCCGGAATCGAGAAAGAGTAACGTAGCGCATGAACTTTATGGGAAGGGGCGCATAAAGAATGTTGAACAGATTACCCGTGCGTGTGATAATTTCATGCCCTCCCTCTTTAAGCGTCATATAGAACCTAGAATAATTTGCGCCTACATAAATGTCTTGTAAAGAAAGGCTGCCATGCTGCCACTGCTTAGCTTCAATATCTAGTCGATAACTCCTTAAGCAAGGTTGAATGGCTACATTGGCGCTACGCACGGAAACCGGCCAGTAAGAGAGCTCTACAAAAAGAGCACGAAGCTCTAATTGCTCTTCCAAGCAAAAGAATTCAGACAATTTCGTTTTTGTGTCTTCACCTAGGATGTCTAAAAATCTTCCCAGCACGCTTCCTCCCTCATAAGTGGTCTCTAAGAACATGAGCAGAAATTTTCCTTTATCGATATGTTCTTTGGAATCTGCAAAGATTTTACAAAAGACGTCTAAAGAAGGAATGGCCTCTTGAGGATCTGGAAGCTTTTGTTTGGCTAGCACCAGAAACTGATCAAGCGCTTCTTCGCTAAGTACCCATTCTTTTTTTCTTTGATAGATACACTCTTGCCATTGCCGATTCAGCCATCTTTCCCATTGGAGAGCAAAATCTGAAGAAAGCGATGTCGAAAATGCTGAAAAATTGTTTTCAAATGTACCAAGGCCTTTTTCTTCATCAAGCAATTCGAGGAGAGGTACTGTTCTATTCACTCCATATTTTTCGATAAATTTCGTATGATAAGCAGCTAATGGCGATTGCTTGCTCTGAACTACAGATACTTTCCAAAGAAGGTTTAGAGTCTTTTCTAATTCTGCGGCAATGCATTTTGAAAGCGTTGCGCTTTTATCATAGGCAGTATCTACTTGCAAATACGCCTTACTTGAGACGATCATCGACATCTTTTTTTGTAATTTCTCAAGTGCTATTTCTCCTCTTCCAGGGCGTAGTTGATTATAGGCCGTAATTTCTCCTGCCACATGCTCAATATTTAGAAAGGGGGATAGATAGTCTAATAAACTTTCGAATGGCGCCACGTCCAAGAGTGAAGGCAGAATGCCTGGAAGAAGAAATTGCTGCGAAAGAAGTTCGCGGATTACATTTAGTGTTTTTTCTTGTTCGAGTGACGGAATGTTTTTTTGAATCTTTTGCCAGAGTGAGCTAATTTCTATGGGTTCTCTGGCAAAGGCAAGAATATATCTGGTTAATTTTGTAGCGCGAATTGAAAATAATTTTGGAGAAAACCCCTTTTCTATATGGCGTGCATAAGTTAAGCAATATCTTTCCCCGCTGAGTTGTGCTAATGGATTAGTGCGCACAGAAAGAGAAATAAAGAGGTTTTCATTTTGATATAATTTTTGTACCAAGGAATAGATCCATTCCATGTCACAGCGCGCGCGTTTACGCAGTAGGCTAGAATCAAAAGCTACGTCGGTGGTTTGTCCCCAATAGCCTATAGAAACAGAGGCGAAAAGGCCAAAGGGAGTAGCACGAGTGGCCATTCGAGTGATGTAGTGGGATAAACTTGTCGCCATTTGCCGTAGGTCTTTGCCCGCTCGTTTCTGTAAAGAATCATGCAAGGAGGGGGAAGCAATGGCTATGGCCTCGCGCAATTGTTCATTCGTGTCATAAAGATGGATTAAAGATTCGATCTCATTATCTTGTACAAAAATGGATTCAAACTTCTCTATAGGCCAGATGGGAGTGCGCAGAAGAAAAAAGGATGCAGGAGTAAAGAGTGAATCATGCATGAATTAGAAAGGGGAGATGACATTGAGATTGGTGACTAGAGGGATTCAGAAGCGTCAACAAAACACCCGTTGTGCCTTCGAGATATCCCACTTTGCTTATCTGAGCCTCTCCCCCTTGTTTGCATTGCTCGACATCTTTAAAGCCAAAAGGAAAGTCAGGATTGTAAAAGGAAAGCAGCATTTGCTCCAATTCATTAACTTTGTAGACGAGATCCTCACACTCCTTCTCTTGTGCCATTGCACAAGTAATCAACAACAATCCAGCAATTCCGTGACATAGCATGGGACCTGGCAATTCCCATTCTAGGCGACTTTTGCAAAAAATGCCTCGAAAAGCATTAGCTGCAAAATTTTTTAACTCTTCATTGGCTAAAGCCTTTCCAGCTAGAAAAAGCGTTCGGGCAATACCAGGAGCACCATAACACCAGGCATCTCTGGAAGGAATTCTGTCCTGATCCGCTTTTTCCACTTCCTCTTCCCAAGATACACTATAGGGCCACTGAATCACGTCATCTTTAAGAAATGACTTTGCACGTATCCATGAGCTAATGCATATTATTGCCTCTTTTTGCCCATTGATTTCAACTCCTCGCATCAAGGCAATAGCTAAAAAGGCTAAGATACCTGTGATACCATGAGCAAGCCCTAAATTAAAGTTGCCTTTAGGGTAAAGGGATTGATAATCTACATTGAGTGGATCAGCAGGAGATCCATACCAGCCAGGAACCCATTTCCCATCAATGTTGAGCGGTTGGCTGAGATTGATAAGTGCTTGCACAATATTCCGCAAAAACTCAAAACAACTAGGGACAGAAAGCGTTTCCAAAAGATAACGGCCAATGCCGCAAATGCCTTGAATGGGATCATATAAATAGGCAAAAGAGGGTTGGTTGTGACTGAAATGGTACCGCATGGGTTCAAGAAATACCTTTTCAATATTTTTGAAAAGGTGAGTATGCAAACTATTTAGAAGGCGTTGATAGCGTGTTCCTTTGCAAGAAGCCTGTTGTAGAGCAAAGCAGATACCACTAACACCCGTAAATAAAGAAAAATTATCACATCCATTTTCTTCGAGCACCTCTTTGATTTTTAAGACATATCGGTAAGCGATATCTTCTTTGCCTTCATCTACAAAACCACATTGTTGCAAGGTTGAAAAAAAGAGTAGTAATCCAGGATATCCATCGGCAAGAGAAACATCATTCCATGCAGAAAAGCGTGGAAATATAGGATCCGGATGAGCATTAGCAGGATCAAGCATGAATGCTTTGACAGATTCGGGATCTTTCATTCTTTCAATGGTATCTAAAAAAGCAAGTACATGGGAGGATAGAAGCATAAAATATCTAGTTATCTACACTGCGCTCCAAAACATGTCGGTCCTTGTCTAGTCTCTTCACATCTTATACAGGTGTGTCCTCTCTGAGTTTGACAGCCGTTACTGCATCTTGGCCATTCAGATTGAGCACCACATTGCCGACCTGTAGGAGGAAGTTCGATACCAGTAGGATAAGAAGACACTTCTTTAATTTTCAAGTCCAAGTCATAAAGATTTTCACTATCTTCCTTATGAACATCCTCTTCTTTTCTTTGATCGTTAAAATCTACATCCCTTTTTTGTTTATCCTCTTCAGGCACATTAGGTTGGTTATTATAAATGGGAAAATTGGGTCCGATTTTGTTAATAGCCATATTAGCCTCCTATAAAATTAAAAAATTTAATATTTAAAAGTAATAAGAAATTTTATTTTTTGTCAATTTAAATTCTTGACTTTATGAATTTCGCTTACCACCTATCAGTTTAATAATTGAATAAATGTTATAATGGAATTGTCGATCAAAAACTCTTTTTATAGGAGGAATTATGGTTGGCAGCATTCAACATTTGGCGGAAGCAATCAAAGAAGACTTATTAGAAGTTCTTCCCCATCAAAGAAAAACCCAAAGAGATAAACTTTCTCTTCTTGTTGCAACAATGCTTCACGTCAGAAGCGCAAATACAATGGATTTAGCCGCTTCACTTCCAATAGCAACAGAGAGAATAGATATGAGATATCAGTGGATCTCTCGTTTTCTAGGTAATGAGCTCATAAATATACACGAAGTCATCGATCCATTTGCTTGTTTTGTTCTCAGGCAACTTAGCTTAATTCAATCGTTTGTTGTCCTTATTATTGATCAAACACAGGCCTCCTCTGAACTACAAGTTCTTATGGTTTCAGTACGTTTTGGACAAAGAGCTGTCCCTCTTGCTTGGAGTGTGAGAAAAACTCAAGGCAATATTGGCTTTGAAGATCAAAAACTTCTACTTGATAAAGTTATCTCTTATTTACCCTCCAATATCTCTGTGGTACTTATGGGAGATCGATTTTTTGGAACAGTGGATTTAATTGAATATTGCAAACTTAAAAATTGGGATTATAGGTTGCGTTTGAAAAATAACCTCATTGTTGGACTTGGTTTACAGGAGTTAAAAACCAAAGATTTAGAGCGATTAGGAGAAGATTTTTATATGCATGCTACTTTAACAGGTCTTCGAGAACAAACAAACATCGCAGTGATTCAGGGACATGAAGAAGCCTGGATTATTGCAATGAACCAAAAACCTGGCTTTTATAAGGCATTAGATTATGGAATGAGGTGGTCCACTGAGGCTATGTTCTCCGATTTTAAAACAAGAGGATTTGGATTGGAAGACACTCATCTACACTATTCGGATCGACTAGAAAAACTCATTTTAGTAATGGCCATTGCCATGATTTGGGCTGTCTTCTCAGGTCTTTGGGATGCTATCATTCACTCGTTGCCTTATGAAACCAAGCAATCAACATTAAAAAAGCCTATCGCAGCTTAGTTTCTTTTTTCAAGCGTGGGCTGCGTTATCTTTTGAGATGTGCTCAGCGATTTATTGAAATTCCCTCTCTTTGGAGCTTGTTCAATTGTTGTGTAAAGTTATTAGAATAAAAACTGATAGGTGGTAAGTGAATTTCGAAGAAAAGATGAAAAGAGGATAAACGTCAGCTCGACTTTAAAATTTGAAATTTAGCAATCGAATAACTTGAAAAAAAAGCTTCCTGATTGGTTAATGTTTGTTATAACTCCTAAACCTCGAAATAGGCAAGCTCATTTGCATGTTTATTCTTCTGTAGAAAAACTATTTTTCACCATGGTGGTAAAATCTCATAGTTCTTGAATAATTTTGATCTTTAGTACGCGTTCACAGGGCTAGGCTTGTTTGATTTTCTTCTAATGAATAACAACTAAAAGTCTTTGATAAGAAGAAAATCAAACAAGCCTAGCCCTGTGTAAGGTTATCGATTGAGGCTGTTGCAAAAATGCTTTATCCAACCAATACAGGTGGTGGATGAGGCATGTGAATGAAGGCTTTAAAACAATCCACTAGATAGCCAAATACGTTCTTTGCTTGCCTATTTAGTGTTTCTACAACAGTTAGCATGCGTTCTACAAAATGCTCTCCTGTTTGTGATTTTGTTCCTAAGCTAAGGCGTCTCCATATCACTGCAGGTCTGCTGCATTATTTGTAGGCTCTATCCCTTCTTTCTCTTTAGTTTATCTGAAAAAGGATGGAAGAATATCATCGAGGAATTAAACAGTTTTATGGAGTCTAAAAACCTGAGTTTTGAGTTTATTTCTTTGATTCTAAGGTGTCCTAAATATACTCATCCCAGTTCAAAGTGAGAAGTTTCGGCTGTGCCAAAGCCTCGGGCTTCAACGCAGCCGAAATTGCAGTTTTCAACTGGAATGAGTATATAACTTAGTGGTTTTATATTTTGGAATTTGCTATATTAATTTAAGTTTTGAATTTATTATATCATTTCAAATTCTAAAAATAGAATTTTGACTAAATGTTGGTATCTTTATGTTAGATTATGCTGATTTAAACGAACAAGATTTAATAGAATGGTTAAAAGAGCGGGGAGAAAAAGAGTTTCATGCCAAACAAATTTTAGATTGGATTTATATCAAAGGGGTGATTTCTTGGGAGGAAATGACTAATCTTAGTAAAAGTTTACGAGAGAAATTGGCTAAGGAGATTCGTTTTCCTGTCTTGGAGCTTATTCGTGTAACAGAATCTAATGATCGCGAAACATTTAAATTTCTATGGCGTTTGATTGATGGGAGTTTGATCGAATCGGTATTAATTTGTTCGGGAACACGTCGTACCGTTTGTGTTTCCTCTCAAGTTGGATGTCCCGTTAGATGTGCCTTTTGCGCTTCGGGTCAACAAGGATTTTCTAGAAATTTACGTCCCTCTGAGATCATCGAGCAAGTCTTACAAATCAATAAATGGCTTGCTAATAAAGAAGAGAGAGTTTCCCATATTGTTTATATGGGTATGGGAGAGCCTTTAAAAAATTATGAATCTGTTTTGAAATCTATTCATCTTCTCAGCCATCCTCGTCTCCTCAACATTTCGCAGCGCCGCATAACGATTTCAACAGTAGGAATTGTCGAAGGAATTAAACGCTTGTCCAAAGAAGGGCTGAAGGTCAATCTTGTCCTTTCTTTACATGCTCCTAATCAGCATATCAGAAAAAAGATTATCCCTTATGCCCGTAAATATCCTTTAGAAGATATCTTAGAAGCAATGGATGAGTATGCTCAAAAAACAAAACGGGATATCACTTATGAATATGTATTATTAGCTGGAATTAATGACCATCCAGATCATGCGCATGAGTTATCACATTTATTAAAAGGCAAACAAGGTACAGTGAATTTGATCCCTTATAATCCTGTTCCAGGTTTAAAATTAAAACGTCCTGATAAGAAGGCAATTAAACAATTTCGAAGTGTGCTTTTTGGATCTCATATTGTCAATACTTGCCGCTATACAAAAGGGGATGATATTGCAGCAGCTTGCGGTCAACTTGCTATGCAAGAGAAGCAGGCCTCATCAAACTCTCTAAAGATGATTAATCCTGATGAAATTTAGGCTGACTGATCTAAAGAGGTCTATCCAAGAAAATTAGAGGGTTGCCAAAAGTTTATTCTTGCAAGTCTCTTGAAAAAAATAGATAAAAAATGTTATTATTTTAATAAAAGAAAAAAATATTTGATTAATTTATAAAATAATTGGATTTATACACACGTAAGCTGAAAAAGCCAACTTTTCAGCTTACGTGTGTATAAATAAGCTATACTTTATGAGGCGATTTTGCATATCAAATTCGTAACTCCTTCTTATCTGGAAGTTAGAGAAATAGATTGTGAAGGAACCGTTCCTATCTCGACTAAAATAGAGCAATCAGAGCCAAACACAACAATTTTTTTTGTGCAAACGGTCCAAGACCGTACAAAAAATGTTGTTAATCAACATCTATTAAAACTAGGTGACTCTTCTTCTTTGTCTTTCCATCTTAATCCTATGTTTAGCGACAAATTGAGTTCTACTCTCTCTCAACTCTTTCTTCATCGAGCGAACATTCAGCTTCATAAAAAGCCCGTTGATAAGTATTGGGCTCACGCAAAAGAAAATTTTCATCAGTGGTTATTGACATTGAAGCCAAGCTATACTCATTCCAGTTGAAAGCTGCAATTTGGGCAATGCGAAAGCTCTCGCGATTAACAATCAAAAATGGGTCCATATACTCTCATATGGACCCATTTTTGATCGTTGAAGCCCGAGGCTTTGGCACAGCCGAAATTGCAGCTTTCAACTGGAATGAGTATATATTCATTCCAGTTGAAAGTTGGAAGAAGTATATAAAAAATTGTCTTTCGCGTTGTCCAAAAGTCAATTTTTCAACTTACTTTTCTATAAATTGCTTTCTTAACCTGAGTTTTGAGTTTATTTCCTGGATTCTAAGAGAAAATCTTCTCTAAGAATCCAGGAAATAAACTCAGGTTCTTATTAAACATGTCTTACGATTCTCAAAAAATTGATCATTTTCCCACTCTGCCTGGCGTCTATTTAATGAAAGATAGTCAAGGAGAGATTTTATATATTGGAAAAGCAAAAAATTTGCGTCAGAGGATCAAACAATATTTTATACCTGGCCGTGATGGACGATTAATGGTCCCTTATTTAGTATCGAAAATTGAAGATATTCATACTATTGTCGTCTCTTCAGAAAAAGAAGCTCTCCTGTTAGAGAATAACCTCATCAAACAGCATAAACCTAAATATAATGCCTTATTAAAAGACGATAGAAGTTATATTGCTCTTAAAATCTCTTTAGAGGATGAGTGGCCGACAGTGCGTCTTATCCGTTATCGAGGTATACCAGAGTCCAAAGGTCTCTATTTTGGCCCTTATACGAGTGCTAAAGCTGCTCGTCAAACACTCGATCTTTTACATCGTCTTTTTCCTTTGCGCCAATGCTCCGATCAAGAGTTAGCGCGTCGAGTGCGACCTTGTTTACTTTTTCAAATGAAAAGATGTGCAGGTCCTTGTGGAAACCAATGTACGAGAGAAGAGTATCGACAACATTTAGACCGGACTATTAAATTTTTGAAAGGGCAGGATAAAGAAGTTCTAAAGGATCTCTATGAAGAAATGAGTCGCTTATCAGAGGCCATGGAGTTTGAAAAAGCTAACCAAATTCTAAAAACTATTCGACAAATTGAGCAAACTATTGAAGAACAGCATGTTGACCGTCCCTTAGGTCTTAATACAGATGCCTTAGGTATTTATCGTCATGGAGAAGAGGTCTGTTTAAGTCAGCTTTTATTCCGAGGAGGGCGTTTAGTTGGTTCTCGCCATTTTAATTTTAGCAATATTGTAGAAGAAGATGAGGAATTATTATCCACCTTTCTTTTACAGCATTATGATGGAAAAGAAGAATCTCCTCCTGAGATTTTACTGCCAGTTCCTTTAAGTAACAAGGAGGCTATAGAGGAAATCTTAATATCCCGACAAAAGCACAAAATAACTTTACATGTGCCACAAAAGGGAGAGAAGAAAACTTTATTGGAGATGGCTTCTACTAATGCAGAAGCCACATTTAAAGCAGAGAAAAATGAAGAAGATCTAAGAGAGAAGACTTTATTGGAGATGCAGGAGTGCCTTTCTTTGGTTAATTATCCTCGGCATATTGAATGTGTTGATCATTCCACTATGGTAGGAAGTGAATCCGTTGCCTCTATGGTTGTTTTCATGGATGGGCTGAAAGAAGCTAAACGCTATCGAACATATCGGTTACATATTGGAGAAAAGCCTGATGACTATGCAGCGATGCGTGAAGTGTTATTACGCCGTTATAGACATGCTAAGGAGGAAAACAATTTGCCTGATTTATTAATTGTAGATGGAGGCAAAGGACAGCTTAATATTGCTCTAAAAGTATTTGAGGAATTGAATATTATCGGAGTGGATGTGATAGGATTAGCTAAAGAGCAAGGGAGGCATGATAAAGGGATGACGATGGAACGAATTTTTCTTTCTCATGTTAAAGAACCCATCATATTAAAAAAAACTTCGCCTGTCCTTTTTTTATTACAGAGAATTCGAGATGAAGCTCATCGAGTAGCAATATTCTTTCATCGTAAGCGTCAATCCAAAAAAACATTGCAGAATGTATTAGAAGATATTCCAGGCATTGGAAAAGTTAAACGAAAAGCTCTTTTAACTCACTTTGGAAGTCTGAAGAAAGTAAAATTAGCAAGCGAAGGGGAACTGTGTCAAGTAAAGGGGATTACAGCTGCTAATGCAGCCGCTATTAAGACCTTCTTTCAAGATAAGAAATAAAGTAATAAGACTTTAATAATCAAGGAAATAAACTCAGGTTAGTATGACAATTTTCGAAGTTCCCAGAAGGAAAATTGGGCTTTATCCTGTGCTTTTTTAACATTATCTGGGCAAGATCCTGAAAGAAGTTCATTTTCCTTTGTTAATTTTAAAACTGAAACGCGTGCTTTTTCGTTTGCATTATCAAGATTAGTGTAAATTGATCTGGTTCCTAAACGAGGATCCCAGATTTTGATATAGCCATCATCACCGCAGCTCGCAAAACAGGATGGTCGTATGTTTTCCTGAGTTTGACACTTCAAAAACTTAAAACGTTGATTATCAATACTCTCATTTTTTGAAAGTGCCAAAATTGCCACTACACCTATTTAGTCCAATTCAATACCATTTCTCCTGGGTATTTAAGCTTTAATGTTTGGAAAATTTCTTTTGATAGCCCTTTTATCGGTGCCCGAACTAATATACGCTCATTGTTCACTTCTAATACTGAAGCTTCTAGTTCTCCAATAGCCTCTCGTATTTTTTCAATTGTATGATCTGATCCTTTTCTAATTAGCTCAATTTCTAGGCTACGGTGAATAACAAAGGCAAGAAAGCAAAGCACAATATGTCCAATAATCCTTTCGGGACTAGACAAATAAATCGGTCTTATTTCTAATGAGTGTTTCATAACCCGAAAAGATTCCTCCATTTTCCATAATCGATGATGGCTGGAGAGTATCTCCTCTCTCTTCATACTATGCTTTGAAACCTGAATTCCGTAAAATCCATCCCATTTCTTATCATCATTAATCTTTTCTAGATCCAATCCTATTGATGATAATTCTCTCTTTTCATTTTTTAGATATCTTTTAGCGCCTTTTTTAGATTCCAGGGAGGCTGTGCCGTTATCTAGCATCTTTATTGCTTTCTGAATTAATCGCTCCCTATCTTTTCGGTCTTTTTCAGCTCTCTTCAAACTCCACGTGCAGATAATTCTTTCTTTTAAAATTTGCTTCTTCTTTTCATTGTTTTCCACATATTCTACAACATTATCAAACTCAATTTCTCGATATTTCAAAAGATTCCCATCTGATTCATGAATAGTTTCATATTTCTCAATATCTAAAACTTGCTTCTGCAAATTTTTATTTAAGCTCTTTAATCTACATCCAACTAGATAATCATACTCTCTATCTTTAATTCTCTTTAGATTTAATTTTGAATTAATTCCCCTATCGGCAACTACGACGACGTGCTGAATTTTAAACCTTTCTTGCAATGTTATGAGAGCATCTTCTAGCGTTTTACTTTCAAATGTATTTCCCGGAAATACTCCTAAAGCAATTGGACGACCTTCTTGATCTACAAGCATTCCTACAACGACTTGCACTTCGCCAAACTTGGCATCCTTACTGAATCCAAAGTCCCTTAAATTATCTGGCAAAGCTCCTTCGAAATAAAGAGTAGTTACATCATAAAATACAACGTCTACCTTCATGCCAAAACGATCGACATGTTTCAAAAAAATTAGATTTTCAATTTCTTTTTGAAATGATGAAAGATAATCTAAAACCCTGTAGATATGATGAAGAGGAACTTCATTGATTCCCAAAAAATGATTCTGCTTGAGATATACTTGAAGTTTGCTAGAAGGAGCCATTAATCTTGAAATGGTTTCCAGAAAAATAACTTCTTTGTAATCAAATTCTACTTTGGTTGATCCAAAAACAGTATCTAAGATTGCATCCATTCCGTACTGCTTCCAAATATGTCTATAGACAAATTCTGCACCCCAATTGATCCGATCTACTTCTCCAATTTTAGGAATATCCGTTGAAGCTACTCCAATAGCTTGTAATGATTTGGAAAAACGATGAAGTTCTCCTTTCTGAAGAAGTTGGTCCAATCTTCCCAGTTGAGCAATGGTTCGATGTTTAACTTTCCCATTTTCACGAAAAGTCTCAACCAAACTGAGGTAAATAAAATTTTTTGAGCGAGTTTTTTTTATAAACATACTCACATTTTACATTTAATCTTTTAATAGTCAATTTTTTTTGAAAAAATGTTGCCACTACGAATTTTGAAAAAAAACTTATCTAACTTAAAATAAATAACTTATAAATTTAATGTGTCAAACTCAGGATAAACTATATACTCATTTCACTTGAAAGCTGCAATTTGGGCAATGCGAAAGCTCTCGGGCTTCAACGATCAAAAATAGGTCCATATACTCTATATGGACCTATTTTTGATCGTTGAAGCCCGAGGCTTTGGCACAGCCCAAATTGCAGCTTTCAAGTGAAATGAGTATACATAAACTTAAAAGACAGGCATTTAGCTAATAATTTTTGCTTGTCATAAATTTATAATACTTGTATCTTAATTTAAGATGGAATAGTTTTGCCTGAGTTAAATCCTACAGGAGAATGATATGAATACTAAACAACTTGACTACGGAACATGGACGTATCTAGTTCAGTCCAATCTTTATCTTAATCCTTTGTCTATCTTTGTTCTTTCCATCCCTCATTTTTCTCATCATCATGAGCATTCAGCTCATTAATTTTTCCGTTTAAATTTTTTAGTCTGTTTTCCGAATCAATTTAGTTGTTTAAACATTTTTCTTATAGATAACTAAATTTATTATTTTCAGAATAAACCATTTATACTCATTCCAGTTGCAAGCTGCAATTTGGGCAATGCGAAAGCTCTCGCGATTCAACGATCAAAAATGGGTCCATATACTCTATATGGACCTATTTTTGATCGTTGAAGCCCGAGGCTTTGGCACAGCCGAAATTGCAACTTTCAAGTGGAATGAGCATATATTCAAGAAATTAGTTGATATATTCTTGCATGCGTAAAATATTTAGGAATTTTATGAAAACAAAAACCATAGGAATTATAGGTGGAGCAGGTCCTTTAGCAGGAGCTCTTTTGCTCGAACGTGTTCTTTCTCTTTCAGGGAAAATATACGGCTGCTATAGAGATGCAGATTTTCCTAAAGTATTTTTGATAAGCTTTCCCTTCTCAGAAATGCTTTCTCCCAGTATTGATGTCACAAAGTTGCGAAAAGAATTGAATGACTGTCTAACTCACTTACGCAAAAATGGTGCTTCTGTTTTAGCCATTGCTTGTAACACCTTACACGCATTTTTAGACGAAAAAGATGAATTAAGCGATTTAGTTCATTTACCTCGTACACTAGCAGCAGAAATTTCGCTGTCTGATAAACCTCTTGTTTTTTGTACCTCTACCTCTGCAAAGTTTGGGCTGCATAAGCAGTTTTTTCCCTGTGCCTATCCTGATTCTCAAACACAAGGGCAAATTGATAGGGTTATTGACCAAATTCTTAAGGGAGCTGATCAACAAATCATCCTCGAGAAATTAGAAAAGCTACTTCAAGCACAGGTTGCAAATACGGTTATATTGGGATGTACAGAATTATCCCTTTTCTCTGCTCATTTGTCCCTCCCTAATAAGTTAATCATAGATCCATTAGAAATAGTTGCTCATAAAATATTAGAAAAAAGTTTTTTAAAATCATAGGAGATAGTGATGTCATTTATTCCTGAAATATCCAGATCGTTAATTCCCAGCTGGCAAAAGCCGAAAGAACGAATTCAGCTTCAGATATTTTCTGAGCCGTGTTCGCCGGAGCTTATTGTCAAAAATTTAGCATCCATTGAAGGGCCTGTTGATGTCTATTGTTGGTATGAAGGCTCTTTATGCCTTCCAAAATCAGGCGCAAGATTTATGAAAGAAATGCTTTTTAAACCACTGTACAAACTAAAGAAAGATGCAAAGCTATGCCTCTACTCTCTTAGAGCTTGGGATTTTAAAAGGAATATAGCAAGCATGTCAACTTTAACACTTCTTGGAGAAGCCATCAATTGCATTAATAGGGCTGCTATTGAATGCATCTACTCTTCTTCATTTTTTCAATATTGTACTCAAGTTTCGAAAGAAGGTAGTCTTTATACATTTATAAATAAGGAATTACCAAAAAAGAAATGGCTTTTTAATCTTTCAGCTAACCAGAAGAAAATTGGGATTACAGTAGCAACACTGTTTAATCATCAAACTTCTCTCTTTGATTGCATTAAGGATTTGGATGTGTCATCCGCTTATTCACCTATGCAATACATTGAGGGATATTATTTAATTCAAGAATCAGTTAAAAAAGGATTATTAAAAGGACAAAAAAGGATTGAAATTGCAGGGGTTTTTAATTAGAAATTTTTGATAAAGAATTTGGTGACAATTTCTGTTAGATATTCTTCATTCCAGCCAGCTTTCTTTCGTCTTTCTAATAGTCCCTTTCCAGACCCTAACATGTTTAATGCTAATCTCCTAAATGTAGCCAAATTTTCAGCTGCATAACCGGTATTTGCAATACTATTGTCTTCAATAAAATTAAAATCTAACTGTCGATGCAAATGATTTTCAATCATCCAGTGTTTTCGAATAGCATTAGCAACTTTTAGAGCATGAGCTGGTAAGCTTGAGATATAATACCTTTTTTCAGTTGTTGGTACTTGGGTGGGCAACGAACGCTCACTCTTTACCATTATGATACTTTTGAGTTTTCGCCATTCATCTTTTTGTGGTAGCCAATCGATATCTTCTGTCACATATATTTCTCGTTTCTCTACACGTCCATGACCATTTTCCTTCCAACCAACAGCATCGCATTCTACACCTTCAAAATCAATAGCATCAGCTTGGATAAAATAATTTTCAACTTCATCTGCCAAAGATTCTTGATTGCCTTTTAACGCTAGTACATAGTCTGCGCCATTATCACAAATTTTTCCTGCAATATTTTTTTGACACCCCATAGCGTCTGATGTGACAATCGCCCCTTGAATATTGATTTGATCTAAAACCTTCGGTATAGCTGTTATCTCATTAGATTTATTCTCAACTGGTTGCTGAGCTACAATAATCCCTTTCTCTGCAACAAATAAAGATACAAGATGCAAAGTTGGATTAAGTGTAGCACTCTTTTGAGTCCCTCTTAAACATTTCCCATCAATGGCTAGAATTTGATTTTTTAATCCACTTGGAAGAGTTTCTAACCATTCAACTAAAAGGTGTCTTAAAGA
This sequence comes from uncultured Parachlamydiaceae bacterium, assembly GCA_963838645.1. Taxonomy (GTDB): domain Bacteria; phylum Chlamydiota; class Chlamydiia; order Chlamydiales; family Parachlamydiaceae; genus CAWIRV01. Next base: position 343,980 of record CAWIRV010000017.1, read on the forward strand.
TTCTGGCTTGATTCGGACGAGTGTCCACCAAAAAATTCCATAGCTCGGAATAGTTTCTATTTCAATTAGCCGCTTAATCCACCGAGCTTTGGATTTAGCAAATATTGCAATTTGATTAATGCTATTTGCTCCTGCTAACATAGCAGAGAGAATGATGAAAAAAATATGCTCAAGTCTATAGGTTAAATTGTGCCCCTGTCGTGGGTCGGCAATAGCACTAAAATAATTCAAAATAGTTTCTTTAAACTCTTCAATATCAATTTCCTTTTCAAGATCCGTATATTCATTTCTATATGATTTTGAGACCATTTTTGCTCCTTTGGTAGTGATTACCAAAAGAGCTTGGCTAAATATGAAGTTTTCTATCAAGTATTTCTAATTAAAAGCCCCTGATTGAAATTGCTTTTGTCTTACCAAACGACGAAGGCAAATATTATCTAGATTTTCCAAGAGATATTGAAAAAATGCTTCAGTTGGATTTTGGAAAAGATCTAACTGACGTAGAGATTAATATTTCTTTTCAGTTATTTCAATATGGAGAATCCTTAACCTCAAGGCCTTACATTGATAAAAGGCGTAACGCTCTTAAAATAGAAGCTGAAGAAATTAGCTCTTGCTTCGATTATCTCTCTCAACACTCATTTTCTCGAGAACAACCAAGCATACCATTTTTTCTAAGAGATGTTATTCACAACTTAAATTGATCTTTGTAAGCCATAAGATTTGCAAGCAAAAGAGCGCTATAAGCTGCAACATGTAGAGCTGGTTGCTTAGCGACAAATTTCTCGTTTCTAACTTGTGCTTCTCCAACGCCCAAAATCGATTTTTTATCTCTGTGATTGTATTCAATTTGAAGTCTATCTAAATAAGCTTGAATTAACAGCTTAAGGGGACCTTCTCTATCAATCGACTCATTTCATCCTCTTCATAGGTAATCGGCAGAATAAGGTTTGTTTCCCGATGCTCAAATACCAAACGAATAATCCCTTCAACATTCCCAATGAAAGGCTTAGAAGAGATCATAGAGTAAAGATCATGAAAGTCCTTCATGCGGCTATTAAATGATCCACGGTGAATAACCGTCTCCAATTTTTCTGCAAAAATGAACTCCTTTGGATAACAAGGGAGCGTCACGTTTCCTTCGAAAAGACCACCTTTAGAATAGGTTGTAAGAGGAATTGAGTATTCAATAGAATCGACAATATCTCCAAAGCCAATATCAATCGCTACTTTAAACCTTGTCTTTCCAAAATAAGCCATCATTGCCACTTCCACTCCTGGATATCCCATATGTGGATGGGTAAGTTCGCTAGCTTTAATCTCTTTGAATAGAAATCCATCTTGTAGGTCGATGTTTGCAATTTTTTCAAAAACGATTTTTAGTCCGTTGACTTCATTACTTATCTTCCTTGCAAGAAAATCTAAATCGGTTGTTTCTCTGCCAATTTCTATATATTTTGATAGGAGAATACCCCCTTTAAGACAAAATGCTCACGGTACTCTGATTTAGCCAGGCGTACGAGAAAACGTTCTGAATGTGAGAGTTTGCCAAAGATCTGCAGGATCGCGATTTTTTTCTTTTGCGATTGCACGCAGCTTGGCTTTGAAGGATTTTTCTAAATCTGATGTCATGTTGTATACGATAAAATATAAGGGGTTATGTTCACGCGTAATGCCTTTGCATATGCGCCTAGTTTTTTAGGATCAGGTTTGTACTTCGTGCTTTGGAAATATCTTTGAATGGCCTTTATAGCAATTTCCTTACTTAGATAGCGAAAAGCGTCAACTACGCAACGCTCTCGATCAAAAATTTGGACTTTATATTCCCCTAGAGAGATACGAATCTTTCCAAGATCAATATTGCGCATTCTAACGATTCTTGTATTTGGCCGTTTAGGGGGATAGGATTCATGCGGTATGGCAATCCAAATCTCTCGCATCACTTGATCTGTCAAATCATAATAACAGAGAGCGGAAATTAAGCAGATCACTCCATCTGGAATACTAGTTGCAACCAATGCCAAGTTTTCCCACTGAAATTCGACTTCTGGTTCATATTCAGAAAAGCGATAAGCTCCTGGATAAATCTTTTCTAAAGCGCCTTTTTTTACCAAATAAGCAAGTGCATGCCTAGGAATGTCCTGTCTTTCTGCCTCTTCAGCTGTGAAGAAAGGGACTTGATGAAATGGCTCTAATTGCTTTAGGTATTTTGATTGTCTCATACCTTAATTCTAAAAAATCTACCCAATTAAGTCAATTGGGTAGATTTTTAAGATTAAAAACAGCAAGCTCACTCTTGTCATTTATCATATGCCCGCTTATAATAAACGTGTTTAACTTGGACAAGTCAAGGGGATCGCCGAAAGGAGTCGTATTATGATGAATATTCGTACAGAATTTTCTTATCCAGAGGAAAGCCCAGGATTTTTGCTTTGGCAGGTTTCCAACCTTTGGCAGAAACTGCAGCGGAAGGCGCTATCAGAATTGAATTTAACACATGTGCAATTTGCCCTGCTATCTGGAATAGGTTGCTTGGAAATACAGCAAGTGACAGTGAACCAAACAGCTCTAAGTCAAGTATTTGAAGGAATTTATCCTGACCTATAATTGCTCAGAAGACGATTTAGAATTACTTCAGTTTTGCAAAAATATTTCTTATTTGGATTTGTCAAAGTGTCAATGGCTAAAAGAGGTCAAAAAGATAATAGAATTAAAGAATCTCACAAGTCTTAACTTAAGTTGGTGCACTCAGCTAACCGATGATTCCCTTAAAGAGATGTTAGCCAGATTACCAAATCTCACAAGTCTTAACTTAAGTTGGTGCTATCAGCTAACCGATGTTTCCCTTAAAGAGATAGTAGCCAGATTACCAAATCTCACAAGTCTCTTGACTTATTAAGGGGGTGCTATCAGCTAGCTGCTTTTCAATTCAGTAAGTAATATTAATATGACTCATAACTTGTGATTGCCACCATTGAACAAAATGATTGAACAGTGTCATTCCTTGAATATCTTTAATACAATTACCTGTCGAACAAGTCCGTAAAATAGGACATCTTTTTGCAAATTGTTTGTTATAAGGACAATGCCCTTGAAAAGATTGGTGTTGCCTCCCCATAGGCTTATATTTATGAGCCAAAGAAGCTCCAAAAATACTATAAGTTGGAGTCATTGTCGTTCCAGCCAAATGTAAAGGTAGAGAATCCATTGCCACAACAAGCTGGACATGAGCCATCAAATTCTGTAAAACCGGTAAATCTAGCTTATCGATAATGAGACTATAGAGAGAAAAAGAATTCCTCATTCTCTCTGCAATCTGTTTTTCTCCTTGAGTGCCCCAAACAAAAAGAAAGCGAGCTTGAAGATAATCTTGTACTTGCTGCAAAAAACTTCTTAAAGATTCTTCAGAAAGCTGTTTGTTAGACCAATTAGATCCTGGACAAACCATGATCATAGGCCCACCTTGCAAGATGGGATTTGATAAAATTTGATCAATTTTCTCTTGCTCTCTTGAAGACAATCTCAGTTGAACTCCTGGGGCATCTGTTTTGAAATCTCCTACCAAGCTTTGAGCAAGGAAAAGATAATCTTCCCGGATGTTTCTCTGAGCAGGAGGATTATAGCGCTGATTAGTAAAAAAAAGGTTAGGCCACTCATGCACAGAAGTAAATCCAAAACCTACTTTGATGGGGCTGTTAGTGATAGCCGTCAACAGCCCTGATTTAATATTTCCTTGCAAATCGAATACAATATTATAAGAAATCTTGCGTAGTTGATGACAAAATTGCCTTATCTCTTGATAAGTTTTCCTCTGCCAAAAATGGGTACGCCATTGCCTTGTTTGAATAGCATGAACTTGACAGATTAATGGGTGAGCTCGAATAAGCTCGATAAATGGTCGTTCTACGACCCAATCGATCTGAGCTTGAGGATAATGGTACTTTAAATACTCCAACACAGGAAAAGCTTGAATAATATCACCTAAAGCTGAGGTCTTAATAATCAGGATTTTCATGTGTCTGTGATCTTTCTCTTATTAGAAGCTAAACTTCTTTTTAACCTGAGTTTATTTTTTAAATAGCTCTTGTTGAGCCATTAAGAAATCCTTAGGCAGTGGGGCTTGAACCTGAATCATTTGTCCTGTTTCTGGATGTTTAAAAGCCACCTTGTAAGCATGAAGTAAATGACGATTAGGCCGATAGGAGCAATGAAATTGTTTGCAATATTGAAAATCTCCCAAAATCGGATGCCCTATGCTTGCTAAATGGACCCTGATCTGATGAGTACGTCCTGTTTTTGGAAAACAATGAAGTAGACAAGCCCCTTGTCCTTCTTTTATCTTTATCCAATCTGTATAAGCATACAGCCCTTGTTTCTTATTGACTACTCCCCAAATCGTTTGACCTGCATAAACATGTTTCTTTCCTAAATAATTCTCAATAAAACCTTTAGGTTGAAAGAGAACCCCATCTACAATGGCTGCATAACATTTATAAATTTTAATTTCTTTAAATAATTTTTCCATTTTATTCAAAATCAACGGATTTTTTGCAAGTAACAAAATTCCCGTTGTATCTCGATCTAAGCGATGGATCAGCTGAAGCTGAAGAAAGTGTGTCTTTAAGAGTTGAAGAATCCCTTTTTCATCACTATTCACCCCTGCCGGCTTATTATAAATAAGCAGATCTGCATCCTCATATAAAAGACGCTCAGGCTCAAATTGTAAAGCCGGAGCGCGAGGTGGAGAAATGTCTCCTTCTAAATCTAATCGTATCCGCTCTCCTTTATTTAGGATAGTAGAGGCGAACCGCTCAGTACGTTGATTAATTTGGCAGCGATTGTGCTCAATCATCCGCTTTAAAAAGCGGGCTGAATAACGATCACTCAAATGGTGACTTAGAAAAACAATAAGCTTACTACCCGCTTCTTCAGCCGAGACAACCCATTCTAGCTGATAGCCTTTACCTGCTGTATGATGCATGAACTTTAGATAGCATGAAATTGACTTAAGAAACGGAGATCATTTTCGGTAAATTGACGAATATCTTTGACTCCATGCATCATAATAACCAGACGCTCAAGTCCCATTCCCCATGCATAGCCCGTATGCACTTCGGGATCAATCCCTCCATTACGTAAGACCTCAGGATGAATCATCCCTGCTCCAGCAATTTCTAACCATCCCGATTGCTTACACATATGGCAGCCTTTTCCCTCGCAAACGAGGCACTGCACATCTACCTCCATTCCCGGTTCTACAAAAGGAAAGTAACTAGGACGGTAACGTATCTCAATTCCTTTCTTAAAAAACTTGTTTAAAAACTCATCCATTGTAGCCAAAAGATCAGAGAAGGTTACATCCCTATCAATATAGACCGCTTCAATTTGATGGAAAAAGACATGAGAGCGAGCCGAAATGGTTTCGTTACGATAGGCTTTCCCAGGTGCAATGATGCGAATTGGCGGTTTATTCGCCTCCATTACTCTTGTTTGAATATTAGATGTATGGGTACGTAATAAAATATTTGACGAAATATAAAATGTATCCTGCATGTCACGTGCCGGATGATCCAATGGAAAGTTCAAAGCCTCAAAATTATAATAATCAGTATCTATATCAGGACCGTACTGAAGAGAGAATCCCATTCCCATGAGAATCTCAATGATATGATCCATGGCTTGTGTTAAAGGATGCTTTCGACCAATAAAATGAGCACGACCTGGTAATGTGATATCAATGGTCTCATTGGCGAGCTGCAGCTGCTCCTCTTGATGAATCAACCGCATTTCAGTCTGTTCACACTGAATAGTGATGAGTTCCTTTAATTCGTTAATTTGCTTACCTACCAAAGGACGATCTTCAGAAACAACCTCTTTCAACATCTTCATCAGACCTTGAATAGGACCTTTTCTGCCTAAAAACTTGGTTTTAACATGTTCAAGATCTGTTGTTGTCTTGACATGCTCAAGGTCTTGAAAAAACTGCTCTCGGATTTCATCAATAGATTGTTGCACAAATTTGCCTCAGGTCAATAAATCTAGTAATTTGAAACCTACTTTACTTTAGGCCTTTTAGAATTAACTCGAAACTTTCCATGAGTTTTCTTTGGTCTACCTCATTGGGCAGGGAAAGAAGCCATTAAAAGTCTCTCTCAGACCACATGAGCAAAATAAAGCAGGTTTCAAAAGAAGTCTATGAACAAAGCCTGCTGTTGATTGTCTACCCAAAACTAAGCAAGGGCTTCTTTTGCATAACCCACAACAACAGCGAAGCTACTAGGATCACAAATGGCCATATCGGCCAAAACTTTTCTATCAAGCTCACATCGCGCTTTCTTCAATCCATAGATAAATTTGCTATAAGAGATCCCGTTAATTTTTGCGGCTGCGTTAATGCGTGTAATCCATAAACGACGAAAATTTCGTTTTTTTTGCTTGCGATGAGCATAGTTATATGCCAACGCACGCATAACAGCACCACTTGTTAAACGTAAGTGATTTTTACGATCTCCAACAAATCCCTTTGCTAACTTATACAATCTTTTTTTGCGACGATGTGAAGCGACAGCATTGGTTACTCTAACCATAACTTTCTCCACATTTAATGATAAGACCGTTTAGCAACAGTCTCTTATTTCGTTTTAAATCTAAATTTAATTGTTTAGACAATTGCTTTATACTCATTGATAAAGGATTATCCTTATTATACACCCATCAAACGCTTATATGTCTTTAATTGCCCTTCATTTAATAAGGAGGGCTGGCGTAACTGACGCTTGCGTTTAGATGACTTTTTGGTTAACTTATGACGCTTACCTGGCAGACTATTTTTAAGTTTTCCAGTTGCAGTCACACGAAAACGAGCCGCTACGGCCTTACGAGTTTTCATTTTAGGCACTGTCTATTCTCCTAACTTAATGTCATCTACGAACCTACTTTCTATTCTCTCATTAAGAATTTTATAGGTAGGATAAGATTAATTCATTCATTACGGCTAGCCTCATCAAGATGATTCATACTTTGCTGCTTAACCCCTTCTTTCTTCTTCTTACCACCAGGCGCTAAGACAACAAGTAACATACGACCCATCATCTTAAGAGGAGATTCTGATGTCGAAACATCCTCTAAATCTTGGCACATTTGGCGTACGATTTTCTCTCCGATATCTGAATGCATCATTTCACGCCCACGAAACGCGCAAGTGATTTTCACCTTATTACCACTTGCTAAAAAATCGCGAGCATGTCTGGTTTTAGTTTCAAGGTCATGCGTATCAATATTAGGTTTAAGCTTAATTTCTTTAACTTTAATTTGATGCTGAGCCTTCTTACTTTCTTTTTCCCGCTTGCTCTGATCGTAGCGAAACTTTCCAAAGTTCATGATTTTGCAAACAGGTGGATTAGAACCTGGAACAATTTCAACAAGGTCTAACCCTTGTTCTTCAGCCATCGCCAATGCTTCATACAAGGAGATAATTCCTACTTGTTCTCCAGTATGGCTAATGACACGTACTTTTGGAGCGCGTATTTCTCGATTAACTTTCAAGTTGACTTCCCATCTCCTACTTATTAATGTTTTGACCTACCTCACCCTGGCCTGGAAAATAGCATTCTTGATGGAATTTTTCGAAAAAACTTTCCAAACTTAAGGTATTACTCACACCTTTTTGTTGAAAGGCGCGAATCGTCACTAATTTTTTACTCTTCTCTTTATCCCCTACAATAATTAAATAAGGGATCTTCTGCTTTTCTGCTGTATGAATTCTCTCTGCCAGCTTTTCCTGCCGGATATCTAGTTGAGTCCTGATTCCCTGCTGTTGGCAGCTTTTATAAATAGCTTCAGCATAAGCTTCATTTTGACTTCCTATTACAAGCACTCGTATTTGTTCCGGAGCAAGCCACAAAGGAAAAACCCCTTCAAATCGCTCTATTAATAGAGCAATAAAACGATCTAGAGAACCAAATAAGCTCCTCATTAAGATCACAGGGATTTTTTTCCCACCTTCGTCTTTTTGACGAGAGATGCTTAATCCATTGGGATGAGAACTGATCATTTCAATTGATGGACCTTTCCATTCACGCCCTAGGCAATCAACTAGCCGCCTTTCCAGGCTTGGTCCTCTCCTCGAATAAAAAGAACCTTGAACTTCAGATTTATAGGTCATCTGACAGTTCTGAACAGCTTGCATCAACCATGAAATAACTTGGTTCTCCCACCCTTGTTTGGAACCTTTTTTTCCTGAAGAGACCAAATACCAATGCCCCTCAAAACCAAAGATTCTAACGATTTGTTCAATGAATTGCAAGGAAGAAATCAATTCATTGATAACTTGGTCTTCTGTACAAAAAATTGTCAGGCGATCGACAAAGGAAGAATAGCTACGTAAAAGCCCCCAAGATCGAAAGTCCTCCACATATTGATACTCACGTGCACATTCAGCAAAACGAAAAGGCAATTTTGTTTCTATACTTGAGCAACGCTTAAAAAGTTGAATATCGTGGCTGAGACGGGAACGGCTTAAAACATAGGTTTCTTCTTCCAAAGATAGAGAGGGTAGTAGGTGTTGTTGCTTTACAAATGACTCTTTAACAAGAAGAGGTGTTGTAATAAATTGCGCATGTTGCTGATAACACTCTTGCTTCCATATTTGTAAAAGAAGTTGGCGTAAGATTTCTCCCTTTGGATGCCAAAAACAATCTAAGTTCCCTGCTTCTTCCTCAAAACTAAATAGATCAAGCTCTGGACCTAATAAACGGTGGTCTCTTCTCTTGAATTGATTCCAAGCTTTTAAAAATTTTTTCAACATGGAAGGGTCAGTAAAGGCTGTTCCCGTAATCCGTGTAACAGGCATACCGTTTTCTTGTTGAGGAAAGAAACGTTTTGCTTGGGTGACACCTAATACTTTAATAGCCTTGATATCTGTAATAGTGACGTCAGAAAGAGCTGGGCATAAATCATAAAAGTCATTGAGTTGAATAAGGGAAATGATATTATGTTCTTCCGATAACGACCTCTCCGCTAGTAAAGGTTGTTTGTGATGCATGAAAAAAGCATGTGCATTTTCGCGCATCATATCCAACATACGCATGGTAATCTCCCCTTTTAGGAGAGTTTTCATTCTGATTTCAATAAGAGTTAAAGCTTGATCGTAAAGGGGTTGCTCAAAAATAAAATCATAAAAAAATCCTATATCAATCAGATCTCCACCCACGAGCTGAGCAGTCGGGAATAAATCTCGAACAGTAAAAGCCAATAGTTTTGAAGCCAGATGGCGTAGGTTTTTCAGATGTTCTCCAGAACAGGAAAGCGATATCATAACAAATTGATAGATAATTGGGATATAGCTGACTCGAACAGCTGACCTCCACGATGTCAACGTGGCGCTCTAACCAACTGAGCTAATACCCCATTAAAAGGATACTAATACTATATAAAATTCAAAGGATTTTGTCCAAGAAAAGTTATCTCTTGTTCACTATCTTGGTATCTTAATGGAAAGAGACAGGCAATCTATTAGAACATTTCTGGCCTATTGCAAAATAATAGACTGCCTTACTGTTCTGTTACCTCATTTTATACCTTTAATGGCTGACTACAAAGATAGATATTAATATGATAATGATGAGAAATAATTGGACTATTCTTATAAGAGGTATTCTGATTACTGCCAAATACAGAGACTTGAATTATTGCTTTTAAGTGAGAAATACCCTTTATACACATCTCTTTAAGAGACTTAAAAACCCTTTGTAAAAGGGCGAGAAAATCTATAACCTTTTCAAAAAGATATTTAATACAAATATCTTCTAATTGAATAGGAAATTTAAAATGGTCTAATGAGGCTTTTGTTTCCTCTATTCTTAGTCCAATATTACTTATAAAACTAAACATATCTTTTCTCATTTTAACGTTTAAGAAAGCCTTATAAAATTAATAAGACTATGTTTACTGTTTTCTCACTATAAAAGCCTAGCTTTACAAATCATTTCAAAAGCTTCATGACCAGAAAACTTATCAATGATTTTTATCTGTTCAGGAGTGAGAACACACTTACTGATAGTTTCTATTTTCTCTTTTATTTCACGATGCTCTTTAACCAACCTTTTGATAGCTGGATTTGGGCCCAACTGTGCAAGAAAATCTAGAATTTGCTTGCTATCCATCTGATCAATGTTATCGGGAGGGTCAATCAATCCCACTGCTATATTCATACAAATTTTAATTGGGTAAATAATGAGCGGAGATCTAAGGTTAAATTGTGCAAAAATCTCCTTTATTGACACTCCTCTCGCGATTTTATTTGGATAAACTTTGAACTCTTCTAAACTTTGATGACAAAGCTCAGTTAAGTGTTTTAACTGAGATTGCATGGCTTTGGTCAGCTCTTTTTCAGCGATCTCTTTTTCACTTAGTTGCTCAAAAATTCTTACTAGCTCTTTCTCATCTTCATTCTCTTTTTTATCCGCTAGAACTTTTTGAGCAACCGTATTTAGCTTGTTGATAAGATAAAAGGAATAGTAGCGGCCAATCGTTTCGAATAAAGCATCTATGATCTTTGTGTGAGTAGCTTCTGCTTTCTTTAGGCGTGCTTCGTATGTTTCATCTATTTTCTTCATGTAATCAGTGTTCGTAAGAACTTCAAGCTCTTGGCTAGCTTGCTGATCAGAAGCCATTCGAAATAAAGAAGACAAAGATAAAGTTTCTCCGATCTTTGTGCGAGTAGCTTCTGCTTTCTTTAGGCGTGCTTCGTATGTTTCATCTGTGTTCTTCATGTAATCAGTGTTCATAAGAACTTCAAGCTCTTGGCTAGCTTGCTGATCAGAAGTCATTCGAAATAAAGAAGACAAAGATAAATTCATAATTTATTCTCCTTTTTGATTTATTGACAGTCGCTCTCTATAGCCAAGCACTTTAAAGTTGGTTAAATAGATATTTAACAAGCATAGTAAAATAGTCGATCATACATGTAAATAAAATTTTAATTTTATTTTTAATGGGTGTAAATGCAAGCTCGTAAAACACTCTTAACCTGAGTTTTATTTCCTTGATTCTTAGAGAAATTTCTTTTTAAATCTTGATCTTTTCTTTGAAGCGAACACGCCCTAGCTAAAGGCTGTTTCTGAGAAGAGTAAGGGATAAAAGGAAAGATTTCTTAAGAATCAAGGAAATAAAACTAAGGATAATCAGGTAGGCTCATTAACGATCATTTAAAATCATACGAGCCACTCGTTCTCCTGATTCACAAGCGGCTTCCATCGTTCCAGAAACGTCCATTAAAATAGAAGTATGCTCTCCAGCAAAATAGAGCTTTTGATCAATGGGAGCAAAAAGTGTTTTAACGACTTCTCCCTTTTCTTCTTTCATTTCAGTTAGCAAGGTTTCTTGACCAGGAGAAATGTAAGAATAAGAACCTTTAGCGTATGGATCGTTTGGCCAACTATAACCCACAACCCCATCATAGGTAGCAAAAGCTCGATCTTCTGCAAATACAGGAGCAATGAAAGATGGACATACATCTCCAAAACTCATTTCAATCATTGGTCTATCTTGGCTATAAGTATTTAGAATTGTATCTGCAGAAAACAAACTTGATGTACCTGTATAATACAAGGTTAAAATATTGCACTTAACATCAAAGAAACTGACGATACGGTCATTTATTAATCCTATTCTTTTTAAAGGCGAATGAGAGAAAGGTACCAATATTTTTGCATTTGTACCATATTGCACGTGTTTTATGGCCTCAAGCTTTTCTAATGGAATGACATTTTCACCAATAACAATCTTATCATAAATAGAACAAGGGATTGTCAGTACAAGGATGTCAGCTTTTACCTTTTGACCATCATAAAACGTAAGTACGAATGAATCATCTATATCTTTTGAAATCTGTGAAAGAGGCTTATTTAAATGTAGTCGGTTACCAAGCACCTCAGCTATTTTTTCTGGGAGTAAGGCATTTCCTCCTTTAATGCTGATAAGATTCACATAATTTTCTTCTTTTCTGCTCCCACGATGTACTGCAGATATTCCACCTAAAAGCATATGAAATAAAGTTTCTGCATAAAGAGGTGACAATTTTTCAGCAGTTGCTCCCTCATAAGCAGCTAATCTTACAGCCAAAGTTTTATACAGAGGGTCTTCTTCTTCGAGGATTCCATTTAATATCTCTCGCATGTTTTGGGACTTAGAAATCAGCTCGTTCAGCTGATTTCTAAGATTGTGAGGATGGAATTGTTTATCACTTAAAAGCTGTTGTATAGGAATCAGCCCTTCATTAGTAAAATAAGCATGACTCATATTCACTTTATTTCCTGTTAGTTCAAGGTCAAATTCCTTGACTAAACCATATATATTTTTAGCCTCTCCACCATCAGTAATATTTTGTCCTCCTAACTCTGCAATGTTACCATTTACATATACCGTGAAAATTCTCCCGCCAACCCGGTTGCGAGCCTCATAGACATCGACATCTATTCCTTTCTGTTGCAAACGATATGCAGTTGTCAACCCAGCAAGCCCAGCTCCTATAACGATCACCTTTGGGCTTTTATTTTCTGCAAAAATAGAAGTCGTTGTAAAAAAGATAGCCATTACGTAAAACATTTTTAAAACAATCAAAGGGCTTAGTATACTAAAATTAAACATGATTTTTTGAGAAATTATAAACCAGTCACTAAAGCGATGATTCCAAATCCAAAAATCACAGAACCTGAAAGCCGATTCAGCCATATAGAGGCTTTTTCATTCATTTTTTCCTTAAAAAAGGAGGCGGCAAAGCTAAGAATAAGCCACCAAACAGCAGATCCAATAAACACACCAACAGTAGTCACTAAGGCGTGCATCATGCTCGTACTGCCGCTACCAATTCCCAACCCTGCGTAAACTCCTGCGAAGCTAAGAATTGTTAATGGATTTGTTAAAGTCAGTAAAAACGTAGAAAGAAAGATACGCGAACGACTCATTGTGTTGCTTTCTGCTATCATTTTGCCAGATTTTGCATAAAAAGTTGTGATCCCCAGATAACACAAGAATAGAGCACCCATGCATTGCAGCAATGCCCAATGACTCGAGAGAAAGTCACTGACAGCAGTGACGCCAAAGCCTGCGAGCGCTCCATAAATAGCATCTGCGCAAGCTGCTCCAAGACCAGATATCAACCCACAAATCATTCCATATGTGAGTGAATTGCGTATGCAAAGTAACCCAACAGGACCAACAGGCATGGCAATCGAAAAGCCAATCATCCATCCTTTCAAAAGCAAACTAGGGAGCATACTACCTCAACTTATGATTGAAACTTTAGTTATAGATTTCTATTTGATCAAGCGATCTCATTCTTAGATTTCTGAAAACTCCTCTATTGCTTTAGGAAATTAGATCGATGCTGAAACATGTGTAAAAAATGCAGAAATAAGGGCAATTTACCAATAAAATGCTTATACAAATATCTATCAAATTATATCTCATTTTCTTGAACGAGTCTATATTTATTTATTGATACTAATGTAACGAAACACTACAAATATATAAAAAATTTGAATTAAATATCTATGATATTTTAGCAATCGGCATTGAACTTTTCCAAGAAGAGTATATAAATGATCATCCATCCCATTCCTAAAAGAGCAGGTCTTCTATTTCCTTTATCTTTTAATGAGACCCAAGGAGAATCTGTTGTTAGAAAATTAGAAGATCTTTCTTTAGACATAGCTAACAAGCCTCCATTTAGGACAGAGAAGATGCTGTCTTGGCAAGAATCTGAGAGAGTTCATCGTCTCAAGATCATTAAAAATGTACACCAAGATGATATCCATTCTATTATCAAATTAGCGGATGGAACTTTTATAACAGGTTCAAAAGATGGATCACTAAAAAAATGGAACTTCGATAAACAAGAAATAACTAATTTAGCCCCTTTTTCTTATATAAATTATACAAATTGGATAACAGCCTTAACTGTCTTAAACGATCATTATTGGATTAGTGGAACAAGAAATGGGTGTGTAGAACTTTGGAGTACCACAGGAAAATATGTTCGACAGCTCCATGTTCAACATGCACCTTTTCAAAGATTCAATAATCCCATATGCAAACAACGTAACACTCACCGTGTTAACTGTTTAATTGCCTTAGATAGTCATTATTATGCCAGCAAAAACCTTTTTTTAACTGGATGGCCCACTCAATTTACAGTACATTCTTTGGAAAGGAGGTTAAGCTACACTTATACAAGTTCCAATGATTGGGTTTACGCTATTCAACCTATTCAACCTTCTTCTTTGTTGGTTGTGACCGGTTGTTGCCTCGATTTATGGAACCGAATCCCTTCTACGCCTATTTGGGAAAAGAAGGCTTCTTACATAAAAGAAAAACCTAATAGATCTCAAAGACCTTTTATCTCAGCGATTACCCCCCTTCAAGACAAGTTTTTCCAATTTGGACTTGCCGTTGTTGATGGCTCAATTAAAGTTTTTGATTTAGAAACGGAAAAAATTATTTTTGAAAGTCAAGAACATAGAGGAAGAGTGTGGGCCATTGAAAACATACGACCATCCTGTTTTGCGAGCTGCGGTGATGATGGCTATATCAAAATCTGGGATCCTCGTTTAGGAACCAGATCAATTTACACTAATCTTGATAATGCAAACGAAAAAGCACGCGTTTCAGTTTTAAAATTAACAAAGGAAAATGAACTTCTTTCAGGATCTTGCCCAGATAATGTTAAAAAAGCACAGGATAAAGCCCAATTTTCCTTCTGGGAACTTCGAAAATTGTCATACTAACCTGAGTTTATTTCCTGAGTTTGACACATTAAATTTATAAGTTATTTATTTTAAGTTAGATAAGTTTTTTTTCAAAATTCGTAGTGGCAACATTTTTTCAAAAAAAATTGACTATTAAAAGATTAAATGTAAAATGTGAGTATGTTTATAAAAAAAACTCGCTCAAAAAATTTTATTTACCTCAGTTTGGTTGAGACTTTTCGTGAAAATGGGAAAGTTAAACATCGAACCATTGCTCAACTGGGAAGATTGGACCAACTTCTTCAGAAAGGAGAACTTCATCGTTTTTCCAAATCATTACAAGCTATTGGAGTAGCTTCAACGGATATTCCTAAAATTGGAGAAGTAGATCGGATCAATTGGGGTGCAGAATTTGTCTATAGACATATTTGGAAGCAGTACGGAATGGATGCAATCTTAGATACTGTTTTTGGATCAACCAAAGTAGAATTTGATTACAAAGAAGTTATTTTTCTGGAAACCATTTCAAGATTAATGGCTCCTTCTAGCAAACTTCAAGTATATCTCAAACAGAATCATTTTTTGGGAATCAATGAAGTTCCTCTTCATCATATCTACAGGGTTTTAGATTATCTTTCATCATTTCAAAAAGAAATTGAAAATCTAATTTTTTTGAAACATGTCGATCGTTTTGGCATGAAGGTAGACGTTGTATTTTATGATGTAACTACTCTTTATTTCGAAGGAGCTTTGCCAGATAATTTAAGGGACTTTGGATTCAGTAAGGATGCCAAGTTTGGCGAAGTGCAAGTCGTTGTAGGAATGCTTGTAGATCAAGAAGGTCGTCCAATTGCTTTAGGAGTATTTCCGGGAAATACATTTGAAAGTAAAACGCTAGAAGATGCTCTCATAACATTGCAAGAAAGGTTTAAAATTCAGCACGTCGTCGTAGTTGCCGATAGGGGAATTAATTCAAAATTAAATCTAAAGAGAATTAAAGATAGAGAGTATGATTATCTAGTTGGATGTAGATTAAAGAGCTTAAATAAAAATTTGCAGAAGCAAGTTTTAGATATTGAGAAATATGAAACTATTCATGAATCAGATGGGAATCTTTTGAAATATCGAGAAATTGAGTTTGATAATGTTGTAGAATATGTGGAAAACAATGAAAAGAAGAAGCAAATTTTAAAAGAAAGAATTATCTGCACGTGGAGTTTGAAGAGAGCTGAAAAAGACCGAAAAGATAGGGAGCGATTAATTCAGAAAGCAATAAAGATGCTAGATAACGGCACAGCCTCCCTGGAATCTAAAAAAGGCGCTAAAAGATATCTAAAAAATGAAAAGAGAGAATTATCATCAATAGGATTGGATCTAGAAAAGATTAATGATGATAAGAAATGGGATGGATTTTACGGAATTCAGGTTTCAAAGCATAGTATGAAGAGAGAGGAGATACTCTCCAGCCATCATCGATTATGGAAAATGGAGGAATCTTTTCGGGTTATGAAACACTCATTAGAAATAAGACCGATTTATTTGTCTAGTCCCGAAAGGATTATTGGACATATTGTGCTTTGCTTTCTTGCCTTTGTTATTCACCGTAGCCTAGAAATTGAGCTAATTAGAAAAGGATCAGATCATACAATTGAAAAAATACGAGAGGCTATTGGAGAACTAGAAGCTTCAGTATTAGAAGTGAACAATGAGCGTATATTAGTTCGGGCACCGATAAAAGGGCTATCAAAAGAAATTTTCCAAACATTAAAGCTTAAATACCCAGGAGAAATGGTATTGAATTGGACTAAATAGGTGTAGTGGCAATTTTGGCACTTTCAAAAAATGAGAGTATTGATAATCAACGTTTTAAGTTTTTGAAGTGTCAAACTCAGGAGCTTGCAACTGGAATGAGTATAAATGGTTTATTCTGAAAATAATAAATTTAGTTATCTATAAGAAAAATGTTTAAACAACTAAATTGATTCGGAAAACAGACTAAAAAATTTAAACGGAAAAATTAATGAGCTGAATGCTCATGATGATGAGAAAAATGAGGGATGGAAAGAACAAAGATAGACAAAGGATTAGTAATTGGTCACTGTGTGCCTCAAAAGTTTAATTGATGCACATAAAAGAAGGAATGGGTAAGCATTTGCTTCTAGCGCTAAAACAAGCAATCAAGTAATCAAGAATATTTCGGCTTTGAATTTTAATGGTTTCAATAACGGAGAGAATTCTTTCGACGAATTGCTCTCCTCTTGCGCTTTTGTTTCCGAAAGAGACTTTTCGCCAAAGAACGGCAGGCCTTAAGTTTCTCTCTGAAAGATTATTGGTAAGGTCGAGATTTTGATCTTCAATAAAAGCCCACAGCTTTTCTTCATCACTTAACATTCGTTCACAGAAACGGCCGGTTATTCCAAGCTTAAAATCGTGAGTATCAGCTCTTAGCGCGAGTTTAAAGAGATAATGAAATGCATCTTTTATTTCTTTAGCCTTCTCTATAAACTGTTCTTCGCTCATTTTGTCCTGCTCATGTACACATTTAAAGAGAAAAGAGCACAGAGTTCCCATTAATTTTCCAATCATTGATATAGGTCCGCTTCGTTGCTCGATCCTGTTAAAATCTCTTTTTAAATGAGCCCAGCAGTATTGGTGTAGACCATTTGTGTAATAAGATTTTAATCTATCTGTTACTAAATTTTGGACGACATCTTTGCCAAGAAGAGATTGAAAGGCTTTTTTACCACGGCTAGTAAAAATTTTAAAAATTACAACTTCTTTATCAGTTGCTTGCCATAACCATTTGGTTTTTCCTAAAGTTCTCCAACCTGTTTCATCTGCATAAACAGTATTGCTTTTTCTTAAGGTTTGCAAAGCCTCTTCATAAGGGTGTTGTAGCATCAATGCTGCTTGGTAATGGGTATTTATAACGCTTCCCTTGCTGATAGGTATGCCAAGAAGTGTCTCAAATAGTTCTTTGATTTTAGATTTGCTTAAATGAAATTTGCCAGATAGAACAGTACACCAAGCTTTAATTTTAGGACCAAATACAGAAGATGTGACTTCTTGTGGAAGATTAGCTCTCACTTGCTTACCACAATTTGCACATCTGCACTTCATTGCTTGATGCTCGGTAACTATTGGCTTAATAGGTGGAATCTCTATCGTCTGGCGAGCTTCTGCAACTTTTGCCTTTGGTAAGAAATGACTCCCACCACAACCATCACAATTTTGAGGATAATATTTAATGTATTCGCTTACATCTTCTTTTGGAAACCATTTCCTAAAAAATCCTTGGCTTCTTCTTCCTTTCTTATTTGAAGAATTGGGCTGCTTCTTAGGATAGCGATCAGATGATGGAGGCTTTGAAGAATTTTGAGAATTTAAACCCAGCTTCTCTTCTAGATCAGCGATTTTACGATTGAGTTCCTCGATGATCTTTCTTAATTCTTGATTTTCTTTTTTTAATTCTTCGTTCTCTTGTCTTAACTGAAGAATAATTGCATCTTTGTCTTCCATGTTAAAATTTATAACATATTGAGAATCAAGATGCAATTATCTTTTTGAGGCACACAGTGACCAATTACAAGGATTAAGATAAAGATTGGACTGAACTAGATACGTCCATGTTCCGTAGTCAAGTTGTTTAGTATTCATATCATTCTCCTGTAGGATTTAACTCAGGCAAAACTATTCCATCTTAAATTAAGATACAAGTATTATAAATTTATGACAAGCAAAAATTATTAGCTAAATGCCTGTCTTTTAAGTTTATGTATACTCATTTCACTTGAAAGCTGCAATTTGGGCTGTGCCAAAGCCTCGGGCTTCAACGATCAAAAATAGGTCCATATAGAGTATATGGACCTATTTTTGATCGTTGAAGCCCGAGAGCTTTCGCATTGCCCAAATTGCAGCTTTCAAGTGAAATGAGTATATAGTTTATAGTATTTCTAAAGAAGATCATAAAAGATTCAAGGCTACTGGTGTCTTGACTATTTTAACCTAAATTTTCAGGAAATTAATTCACGAGTATGAAATCAATAAAACCTTGCTCAACATTAACCGATACTAATTTGACCTGAATGCGATCTCCTACATCTATGTTTTCATAGCCTTGAATGACCTTTCCTTCGATAGGAGGATCAAAAATGCGTACCCATCTATCTTCTAAACTGGCACCCGTCACAATAGCATCGAAAGTTTGGTTTAGTTTGGATGATAGCAACAAGGCAGCTGCTGATTTCCTCATCTTGCGTTCTACCTTTGTAGCCTTATCTTCTTTTTCTGTACAATGCTTAGCCAAGGCTTCAAGCTCCTGAGAGAGATAAGGGGAGGATTGATTCTGAAGGCCGGCTTTTAACAGACGCTGGATAATCAAGTCAGAATAACGTCTATTCGGAGCTGTTGCGTGGACGTAATCTCTAAGAGCTAGACCAAAATATTCCATGGGATTCTCTTCAGGATGCTCAGCAACATATTCGCCATTGCCTAATAATTTGATCACAATTAAAGACAACTCAGCAAAATGAAGGGGATCTATAAGTCTTCTCTTTAACAAAAAAAGATCTAAAGCTTTCGCATTTGGCTGCTCAGGCAAGATCTCACCATATTTCTTAGCAATCTCTAAGAGACGATCCCACCGCTTGGGAGTGCGGATAACACGCCGTAACAAAGGGAGATGATGATCTCGCGAGAACCGTGCTGCTGCTGTATTGGCAATCACCATAAAATTTTCTATAAGGTCCCAAGCGCGATTTCTCTCTGAGACTTGCAAGCCGACTATCTGACCATTCATGAAGATGACATAAGGCTCGATTTTATCCAAAATTAGAGCTCCCTGTTGGACCCGATATGCTTTTAATTGATGAGCAATTTTATCCTGAAATTTGATCTGTTCCTCAAGACCAGCTATCTTAGAAACTCGGATTGGAATAGATCCCTGATTATCCAACCAGGTTGTGACATGACTATAGGTTAACTTTGCCTGATTACGAACATAGGCTGGATACAGCCTATGCTGTTCTATAGCCCCATTTGGAGTAATGATAACCTCTATGACGATGGCCATACGGTCTTCGCGCTCATTTAAAGAAGTAAACTGAGTAGATAGCTTTTCAGGTAGCATAAAGAAAGTTTTAGTGGGCGTATAGATAGATGTGGCATTATGTTCAGCATAATGATCAATAGCAGAGTTTTTTTTAACTAAACTATCTACGTCAGCAATGGCAATATAGAGCTTAACTTGCCCATCACTGAGTGGCTCAGCATAAGTCAATTGATCAATATCCCGTGTGTCATAATGATCAATGGAAAACCAAAGTTTATCTCTTAAATCCTGAACAGAGTCGGAAGTAGGAATCACAGGAGAGGGAATTTGATTAACCTCTTGTTCCACTGTAATAGGAAATTCCGGCAAGAACTGGTATTCAAGCATCGCCTTTTTGGCTAACTCTGTTAAATCAGCAGGGAAGACTGGAGAAATCGTCATAATTTTTTACACTACTACATAAACCCTTAGGATAAAAATAAGAATGCTAATAATGTGTGTTTTAAAAGGAATAGGGATTTTATGCAATTATTCTAGGGAAAATATTCAATGGTTAATTCTAATTATAAGGATCCTTCTCAAAACTTTATCGCTCGTTATCCACAACGGCTTGATGCTGTTTTTCTTCCCCAGTCTGTGGCTATAATTGGAGCAAAAGACGACCCTGGTACTGTTGGGCGAACTATTATGCATAATTTAAGCACTGGTTCTTTTAATGGAAGGATTTACCCAGTTAATCCGAAGAGAGATCAAGTCTTAGGAATCAAGGCTTTTCCTTCTATTGCAAGTCTACCAGAGAGTGTGGATTTGGCTATTATTGTGACACCAGCTTTAACTGTTCCCCGTCTTGTTTCCGAGTGTGTGGATGCGAAAGTGAAAAGTGCAATCATTATCTCTGCCGGATTTAAGGAACTAGGAGAATCTGGCCAGAGCTTGGAAGAAGAGATTCTTGTTCATGCTCGCCGTGGCCATATGCCTATTATTGGACCTAATTGTTTAGGTGTCATGAATCCAGTCTATGGCCTTAATGCAACATTTGCAAGAGGAATGGCACTTCCTGGCCATTTAGCCTTCATTAGCCAGTCAGGAGCCATGTGTACAGCTGTTTTAGATTGGAGTTTACAAGAGAATATTGGATTTAGTGCTTTTGTCTCTATTGGTTCTATGGCTGATGTCAATTGGGGAACACTCATTGATTATTTAGGAGATGATCCTCATACACATAGCTTTCTTTTATATATGGAAACGATAGGGGATGCGAGGTCATTTCTGACAGCAGCAAGGGAAGTTGCTCTTGAAAAACCTATTATTGTGATCAAAGCTGGGCGTAGCCAAGCGGCAGCAAAGGCTGCAGCTTCTCATACAGGTTCTTTAGCGGGAAGTGATGAGGTCTTTGATGTGGCTCTAGAAAGAGTGGGTGTTCTACGTGTCGATACGATCTCAGAGCTATTTAGCATGGCCTCTGTCTTAGCTCGACAGCCACTTCCTAAAGGCCCTCATCTGTCTATTATCACCAATGCAGGAGGTCCAGCTGTCCTTGCCACAGATGCCGCTGTTGTGAATCATGCTGAATTGACGACATTGGCTGATTCGACCATTTATGCTTTAAATGATGTCTTACCTTCAGCTTGGAGCCATAGTAATCCTGTTGATATTTTAGGAGATGCGAATGCGGATCGCTATACAAAAGCCATTAAGATTCTTTTCCAAGATTCCCATACAGATGGAACTTTGGTCATTTTATCTCCACAGGATATGACAGATGCCACTGCAACGGCTGAAGGATTAAAATCTTTTGCGAATATTTCAGCTAAGCCTCTATTAGCAAGCTGGATGGGTGGAGAAACGGTGCAAGAAGGGAGGAGAATTCTATGGGATGCTGCTATCCCTACCTTTGAATATCCGGATGATGCTGCTAAAGCATTTGCTACTATGTGGCATTATAGTCAAAGCATTCAAAGCCTCTATGAAATCCCCACAATGGGACAACTAGAATTTGATGAGAAAAAATCAATTGGACAAATAGATCGGACTCAACAATTGATTCAGCAGGTTTTACATGAGAAGCGGACTCTCTTGACGGAGTTTGAATCTAAACAGATTCTAGAATATTACCATATTCCAGTTGTGAAGACTCTTGTTGCCAGAAGTTTACTGGAAGCTGTTCACTTAGCAGATCAAATCGGATATCCTATTGTACTAAAAGTCTTTTCTCAAGCCATCACGCATAAAACAGATGTTGGAGGTGTTAAGCTCAATTTACAAGGTCCAGATGAGGTTGTGAAGGCGTTTGAGGATATTCGAAAAGCTGTAAGTCATGTAGTAGGTCCCGAGTATTTTGAAGGAGTGACTATTCAGCGGATGGTCAAAAGGCTGGGATATGAGCTCATTTTAGGAAGTTCTACAGATCCTCAATTTGGCCCTGTTCTCCTTTTTGGAATGGGAGGTCAATTAGTAGAAATTTTTAAAGATCGGGCATTAGCGATTCCCCCTTTGAACCGGACATTAGCTCGTCGTCTTATGCAAAAGACCAAAATTTATGAAGCTTTATTAGGGGTAAGAGGAAGAAAAGCTGTAAATTTAGCAGCCTTAGAAACTATTATAATAGATTTCTCTAGACTCATTGTTGAGAATCGACGGATTAAAGAATGTGATATCAATCCTTTACTAGTCTCAGAAGAGGAAATTGTGGCTTTAGATGCTCGTATTATTTTGCATGAGACCAATTTAGCTGAGGATCAGTTACCTCAACTAGCTATTCGTCCTTATCCCCTTAATTATGTAAAAGCAATTAATTTAAAAGATGGTACACGATTGATTTTGCGCCCCATTCGACCTGAAGATGAACCTTTAATCATCGATTTTCACCGTGAGTTATCAGAACATAGTGTACGTCAGCGTTATTTTGAATTTTTGAGTCTAGATAAGAGAGTTGCTCATGATCGATTGATTCGTATCTGCTTTAATGATTATGATCGAGAGTGGACTTTGGTTGCTGAAATTGCCAAAGACTATAAGAGACAAATTATTGGTGTGGGCCGTCTCATGCGTATTCCAGATACTTCCTATGCCCAATTCAAGATGATCATTGCAGATGCCTATCACAATTTGGGGCTAGGTAAACAATTGCTTCAGCAGCTCCTTCATATTGCACGAGAGGAAAAAATAGGAACTGTTGATGGCTATATCCTTTCTGAAAATGAAGGGATGATTAGCATTTGTCAAAAATTGGGTTTTCAAATTGTATCCAGTCGAGATTCTTTAATTACACATGCTCAATGGAATTCCTAAATCTCTATCCTATACTCATCCCAGTTCAAAGTGAGAAGTTTCGGCTGTGCCAAAGCCTCGGGCTTCAACGATCAAAAATGGGTCCATATACTCATATGAACAAATTTTTGATCGTTGAATCGCGAGAACTTTCGTGTTGCCCAAATTTCCGGCTTTCAACTGGAAGGAGTATATGTATCGATGTTTAAAAAAAAATAACTTCCAAGATCGAGAGGGCTATCAACTGATTACCATTCGGGAAGAAGATCTAGAGTCCATTCGCTTATGGCGTAACGCTCAAATAGAGATACTCAGGCAAAAAGGCCCTATCTCTGCTCAAGAGCAGAGTGACTACTTTCATCATGTGATTTGGCCTACTTTTGTTCAACAACAACCTCATCAAATTCTTTTTAGCTATCTCTATCATCGAACATGCATTGGCTATGGTGGTTTAACTCATCTCGATTGGGAGGCCTACCG
Source organism: uncultured Parachlamydiaceae bacterium (assembly GCA_963838645.1). Lineage (GTDB taxonomy): Bacteria > Chlamydiota > Chlamydiia > Chlamydiales > Parachlamydiaceae > CAWIRV01. The sequence goes on from CAWIRV010000017.1 coordinate 367,527, forward strand.
TGCAGAGGTCTCATTTCTAGTTAATCCTATTCGAGTACAAAATACAGCTTGCTATCAGCAGGACTTTACCCATTTCTTAGCTCTCCTCTGTCATGTAGCTTTTGATGATTTGAATCTCCATCGTTTATTTACAGAAACATTTGCCTTTAGACACCTGCATATTGCTATCTTAGAAAAATTTGGTTTCCGCCATGAAGGAACCTTAAGAGATCATATTTATAAAAAGAGGAGATGGCATCATTCCTTTATCCATGGTTATCTAGCAGGAGAACACTCTTTTCATGCATGATAAACGAATTTTTATCAGTGGGGGTGCTGGAGTGATTGGGACAGCCCTTGTCCCTCTTCTTCTTCGGGAAGGGGCTCATATTTGGGTGGGAGATCTTAAGCCTTGTCCTCTTGAGTGGAAGGGAAAAATTCGCTATCGTCAAGGTGACTTAAATACTCTGACATCCGATGAGCTAGCCTCTTTTAATCCAGAAATAGTTTTTCATTTAGCTGCGACCTTTGAAAGATCGGAAGAATCATCTCTTTTTTTCGAGGAGAATTTTCATCACAATGTTCAACTTAGCCACCATCTTATTGGTTGTTTGCAAGGCTCAGTAGCCTTAAAACAGGTCATCTTTGCCTCGAGCTATTTGATCTATAATCCCACTCTTTATCAATTTCAACAGCCTTCTCTTACGCCCATTCTCTTAAAAGAGGATTCCCTTATTTATCCTCGTAATATTTGTGGAGCTGCTAAATTTTTTCATGAGCTGGAGTTACGCTTTCTTGAGAACTTTTTTAAGCAGGAAGTGACTTTTATTTCAGCACGCATTTTTCGTGTCTATGGTCGACATTCACGAGATGTGATCTCACGCTGGATTCGAGCAGCCCTTCATGATGAGAAGTTAATGGTTTATCGTTCTGAGGGGAGATTTGATTACATTTTTGCTGATGATGTGGCAGAGGGTTTGATGCGGTTGACTAAAACGACTTTTAGGGGAGTCATCAACTTGGGATCTGGCTATGCTCGTTCTATCCAAGAAGTATTAGAAATTTTAAAGCACTATTTTCCTTCTCTCAGAATTGAAGAGATTCCCTCTACCATTCCTTTTGAGTGTTCTCAAGCTGATATGCAGCAATTTGAAGAAGTGACAGGATGGCGACCACCACATACATTAGAGATGGCTATTCCTAAATTGATTCAATTTGAACGTCAAAAGCCGTATTCTGGACTAGAAGAGCGATCTCGCTCCGCGGTATTGATCACAAGTATTTCCAAAAAAATGCCTCTTATTCAGGCAGTGCGAAAGGCTGCAAATAAAGTAGGGTATTTTACTCGACTCTATGGTTCTGATAGCCAAGAAAATTGTATTGGTCAGTACGGAGTAGATGTATTTTGGCAGAGTCCTCTATTAAAAGATCTTCATCCTGAAGAAGTCATTCATTATTGTCAGCAGCATGCCATTCAAGCGATTATCCCTACTCGAAATGATGACCTTATCTTTTATGCTCATCATCGAGAATCGTTTAGTCAGCAGGGAATCCAGGTCCTTGTCTCTTCACCGGACACGATCCATTGTTGTTTAGATAAAAAGCTTTTTGCCGATACGTTAATGCAAAAGGGATTTCCTATGATCTCAACGGCTTTATCTTTGAAAGAAATTGATTCTCTTGTCTATGTCGTCAAAGAGCGGTATGGAACAGGTTCCATTCAGCTTGGGCTCCATCTTTCGAGAGAAGAAGCCTTAAGACATAGTCAATGCCTTCAAAATCCTATCTTTCAACCTCAAATCGAAGGAAAAGAATGGAGTGTAGACTTATATCGGAGTCGTACAGGAAAGGTAAAAGGGTGTGTGGTCCGTTCTCGTGATATTGTTGTTCAAGGCGAATCTCAAGTGACTACAACGGTATCCTATCCTAAACTTGAAGATCTTTGCCAAAAGATGGCAGATACTCTTTGTCTTGAAGGGCATGCTGTCTTTCAAGTATTAGAGGATGCTCCAGGAAATTTCTTCGTTATTGAATGCAATCCCCGTTTCGGAGGAGCATCAACAGCGAGTCTAGCGGTTGGGTTAGATAGTTTTTATTGGTTCTTTTTGGATTGCTTAGGGCAAGACTTAGAGGATTATCCCTTTATACGGAGACGGGGAGAAATTCGTCAAATTCGTCATCCAGTCGATCAGGTGATTCCATGGTTATCGTATTCGATTTAGATGATACTCTCTACCCAGAAATCACATTTGTCTATAGTGGTTTTAATGCCGTAGCTCACTATTTAAGTCCTTTACTTCACTTAAGTGCAGAACAAATTTTTGGTGAATTGGTTCAGGAGCTACAATTTCAAAGAACGGATGTCTTTGATCGGTTTTTGGAGGAAAAAGGGATAAAAAGCCGACGTTTAATTGTTCGATGTTTAAGTGTCTATCGTCAGCATGACCCTGACATTCGTTTATTTCCAGAGGCGGAGGCTTGTTTAGCCCGTTTCAAAAATTTTCCTTTGTACGTAGTAACAGACGGAAATAAATTGGTGCAGAAAAAGAAATTTTTGGCATTAGGACTGGCTCTTAAGGTACGTGGATGTTTATGTACCCATTTATATGGGAAGCATTCTAGTAAACCATCTCCCTATTGTTTTCAAAAGATTTGTCAGCTAGAAAAAGTGTTGCCCTCCGAAGTTGTCTATATTGCAGATAATCCTCGGAAAGATTTTATTGGCCTTAAACCTTTAGGATTTCATACAATTCGAGTGTTAACAGGTCCTTATCGTGATGAGATAGTTGATCCTACTTATGATGCAGAGATAAAAATTCTTAATCTGAATGAACTCACTGAATCTTTATTAAATCAAATATTAAAATATCCTATCTGAAAAAGGATCCATATTCATCATAATAACATTAGACCTCTTTCGAAATTTGCTTTGTTTGAAAAAATGAATTGTTTTTGAGCAGATTGATTGCCAAATTTTGAAAGTATATGTGCACATATGGTTAAAAAATTTGGCAATCAAGATGCCGAAAAGAATCATTTTAGCAAACAAATGAAATTTCGAAAGAGGTCTATTATTAATTTTTCATTAAATAGCCCGATTTACTGGATTTAAAATCCAGGTAGGAGAATCAATTGATATGCAGCCTTTACAACAGCTACAAGTTTATCAACCAGTCTACGGAAGCATAGAGACAAACAAGCAATATTTTGCTCAGCTTCCTATAGATATTATTCATCATATTTTATCTTTTTTAGACAGATCGAGTTTATCTCAAGCCTTTTTAGTTAATAGAAACATCCACCAACAAGTCGTAGTCAATGACGTGAGATTGCTTAAGTTATTTATCTCTTTTTTACAATCCCAAATTAATTTTAATCCCTATCCAACTATTTTAGATCAATTCAGATTAATTAAATGTAAAAGAAAAATAAACGAAGAAATTGGGGATTTAAAAACTTATCTCTCAGATCAGCAAGAGGCTTTACTAAAAGCTTTATCCGTTTTAAAACAAGAAGAAGCTGAGGCAGTATATGATTGTGATGACCGGTTCATGCCTCTAAGTTTTAGTCATTTTTGGTACTTCATATCTTTAGATTTTTACTTGCAAAGTTTAGTCATGGATCAGTCACAAATACCTTTTCAAGACGAACTGGAAAATTTTGCCGAGCTTATGGATTCTTCTCTACTAGTTTTTGTCAGAGCAAATAAGAGGATAAAAGAACTCTTTGAGGAAATAAAACAGATCGTTGATGAAAAGAAAAAATGGGCAAAGATATCTCGTCTTATCTCTGCTTATTTGTTAGTTGATAAGATAGATAACGTGTTTAAAATGATTTCTGAAATTCCCTTTAATAAAGAATTTGCGGATCATAGAGCAATAAGCTTAAAAATAATTGCAGAACATTATCTAGAAGAAAGTCAATGTGAGCAAGCATTTCAAGTGGTACAGATGCTGCCTGAGTGTAGTCCGCATATCTGTAAAGATAATTTATTAAATAATATTGTAGAAATATATTTAGATAATGAATCTTTGTCATTAGTACAGTTAGATCAGGTTTTAAAGATCATAAAAGTGATGTCTGATGGGATAAATAAAGAATCATCATTAAAAAATATCATTGATATTTATCTTCGGCTACAACAAGCAGAATATTCTCTAGATGTAGAATGGCTTTTAGAGGTTACTAAGCTGATTCGCGTATTATCAAACCAAGGGTATAAGCAAGATTATCCCTTAGTCTTACACCTTTGTTGCAAAGCAGACTTTAATAGATGTAAACAGATCAATTTTGATCCAGAAAGAAGCAATCTAATAAACAAATTAATGTCAAAAAATTATCCAACAGAGTTAGGGGTAAATCAACATTCTTTCTAGAATATTATGATTGATTCTGATATTTTAAAACTAAGTAAGTCGCAGAAAAGATAGGAGATTTATGCAACTAATCACTTCATCTAGTCCCTCGGAGATTGATGCTTATAGCTTATATCAAAATGCCTTGGTTGAGAATGCTGAACAGACAGATAAGCTGAGGCTAGAGAATTACCTAAAGGCAGCCAGTTGTCGTCAGGTAGAGATGTCGTTAACCTTCTATTTTCAGAGGAAAAAGGTCAGCATTGAGCAAGCTTCAGAGCAGCTAGAAGTTTTGGAAAATCGCATCATTGCTTTTATTGAGAAATCTTCTCTTAAGTCTGATTATGCGTTAACAAACCGCATGGGACATGTATTTCAGAGGCTACACCTTAACTCTATCCAAGAGCAAATACAAGAGAATCAAAAGATCATTTGCGAGATTAATGAAATAAATCGCGAGGTGATAGAAAAAAGTCAAGAAGTAATGGAAATCACTCTTAAGGTTAATGAGAAAATTCAGGTGGCCAATACAACAATCCACGAAGCTAAGACAACAGAGCTCTACACAAGAGCAGTATTTAAGATGGCATTATCGGTCGTATCTGATCAATGTCAGCGGACACAGGATAAATTAGATGCTCTGCAAGAAGAGAAAAAACAAGGTACTTATGTTTTCTGGCCTTTAGGAAAAATAGCTATAATCTTTAGGGTGTTATCTCCAAGAAACTTGAAAATTGCTACATTAGCACTTTCTATATTCTTAACCTTTGGCTATTTAAGAAAAAACTCCTTCTAAAACTCAATTTATCTTTATTCTTAAAATTATGATATTTTAAAGTTGGACTAAAACAGGAGATGACGTCCACTCCATAAATACTGCATATACTCATTCCAGTTGAAAGCTGCAATTTGGGCAATGCGAAAGTTCTCGCGATTCAACGATCAAAAATTGCTTCATATACTCATATGAACCCATTTTTGATCGTTGAAGCCCGAGGCTTTGGCACAGCCGAAATTGCAGCTTTCAAGTGGAATGAGTATATAGGGCTGACGGGCGTTGAACCACGGGGCTTTGGCTCAGTCGAAATAACGCTATTTTTGCGTAAGGTGTGTTATTAATGGCTGCGTAAAAACTCAAAACTCAGGTTATTAGCAATTTTTTTGCGGCTTTGATGTTTTGCAATGGAAATTTCCAATCGACCCCTCCTCGCTTAGCCGCTTTAGAAATCGAATTGGAGAAGAAGGTGTTGAGAAAATTTTATCTGAAACAATTAGAACGGCAATTTATCATAAAGTAGTGGCTACCAAGGACCTTAAAGATGTCATTGTTGATACAACAGTGATGGAAAAAAATATCACTCACCTACCAGATGCCAAGCTTTATTTTAAATTAAGAGAAAATTTTGTCAGAAAAGCTAGAAAGCTAAAAATTCCTCAGTCTTACACCTTTGTTGCAAAGTAGACTTTAATAGATGTAAACAGATCAATTTTGATCCGGAAAGAAGCAATCTAATAAACAAATTAATGTCAAAAAATTATCCAACAGAGTTAGGGGTAAATCGACATTCTTACTAGAATATTATGATTGATTCTGATATTTTAAAACTAAGTAAGTCGCAGAAAAGATAGGAGATTTATGCAACTAATCACTTCATCTAGTCCCTCGGAGATTGATGCTTATAGCTTATATCAAAATGCCTTGGTTGAGAATGCTGAACAGACAGATAAGCTGAGGCTAGAGAATTACCTAAAGGCAGCCAGTTGTCGTCAGGTAGAGATGTCGTTAACCTTCTATTTTCAGAGGAAAAAGGTCAGCATTGAGCAAGCTTCAGAGCAGCTAGAAGTTTTGGAAAATCGCATCATTGCTTTTATTGAGAAATCTTCTCTTAAGTCTGATTATGCGTTAACAAACCGCATGGGACATGTATTTCAGAGGCTACACCTTAACTCTATCCAAGAGCAAATACAAGAGAATCAAAAGATCATTTGCGAGATTAATGAAGTAAATCGCGAGGTGATGGAAATCACTCTTAAGGTTAATGAGAAAATTCAGGTGGCCAATAAAACAATCCACGAAGCTAAGACAACAGAGCTCTACACAAGAGCAGTATTTAAGATGGCATTATCGGTCGTATCTGATCAATGTCAGCGGACACAGGATAAATTAGATGCTCTACAAGAAGAGAAAAAACAAGGTACTTATGTTTTCTGGCCTTTAGGAAAAATAGCTATAATCTTTAGGGTGTTATCTCCAAGAAACTTGAAAATTGCTACATTAGCACTTTCTATATTCTTAACCTTTGGCTATTTAAGAAAAAACTCCTTCTAAAACTCAATTTATCTTTATTCTTAAAATTATGATATTTTAAAGTTGGACTAAAACAGGAGATGACGTCCACTCCATAGATACTGCATGACAGACATCTCAAGGCGTCGCGTTGACTGAAAATCTTATAGAAGCTTTAGACGCTTATCTCCGTGATTGATAGTTGGATCTAATACTCTCGCGAAGAGAGATAATTTGTAAGTATGCCCAGCATACAACATCATGATCTCCTACGTAGTTCCCAAGGAAAATGCTCTCTCTAACAGACAGCCTTTTCTCTTTTGATTGAACCTACTTTCCTTCTCAGCAGCTAGAAGCGTAGTTCCTTAATCCCTTTGAGTATTTTTTAACAAATAAACCTTGAAGGTAAATTCATCTTTCATTTATTATTTTTTTATTAAGATTTTGTTAAGTTATAATTAAGTACTTAGCAATTTTTTTTATTTAAATTGTATTTGATAAGGAGAGCACATGCAAGCCATTGATATCTGTTCATATATATGTCCCATTACCCTTCAACCTATGTATGATGCAATAGTGGACAATCGGGGTCATTCATTTAGCGAAGAGGGAATTCGGGAATGGTTAAGTCGGAATAATCATACATGTCCCATTGGAGGAGAGACATTGACCCTAGCAGATATTCGGGCTAATTTCGCCGTACGGCAGATTCTTGAAGAATTTAGACTGCAAATAGACGCACAAGTAGCAAGAGAAAATAGCCAAGTAAGGGTCATTTCATTATTAGTAGGCAATCAGATTAAGACTCCAAAAGACTTAAATACGTTCGTCGAGAATTCTAATCGCCACATTTTACGTGAATTCATTCTCAAAATTATGTCCGAATATTCTGCGACTTTTAATGACATTCGAGATGAAGTAGATCGCATACGTCATTCGTCAGAAATTAGTCTTGAAGCTACAATTAGATTTAATATGGAGTTAGATAGGTTTGAACAAGAGAAACAAGCTGAATGCTTAAAAGCACAAGCTAAACAACTTAGGTTATCAAGAGTGGAAACAGCAGAGGCAAATGAGCGAGCTAGGCAAGCAAATGAGATAGCTAATATTGCAATAGCAGAAACAGAACAAGTAATAGCGCAGAATCTTATTGCAAGAGCTCAAGATCAAGCAAGGATAGAGCAATTAGAACGAGGAAATTTGGAACGAGATAGGCAAATTCGTGAACTTAAAATGGAGACAAATTCCTCTAATGCCATGATTGCTGGAGCTAAAATAGCAGGAACGCTAGCTGCTGGAGTTTATCTAGGCGGTATTATCACTGCAGGTGCTACTGCAGGGTATGTAATGGGAGCTTTAGGAGGTGCGACTGCTATTGCTTTTGAGGAAATAGAAAATAAGAAAGCAAATCAAGATACATGGATAGAAAAAGTAAAGGGAAAGCCGTTCGTAGTAGTCATACAAGAAAATTAAAGGAAGGGCTGGTGGAAGCCAGACTTTTTGCTACTGTCATAAGATTCCTACAACATTAATTCAGCCAATTTCTCTCCCTGAGATTAAATCTGAGGCTCTCAAGAAAATTATTGTTCGTTGTGAACTCGCATATAACTTCGAAATGGCTTTGAAAGCACTTCAGCTTATACCGATTGAGAACATCCGGTCTCAAGAGTTTGAGAGGCTGTACTATATACTCATCCCAGTTGAAAGCTGCAATTTGGGCAACGCGAAAGCTCTCGCGTTGCCCAAATTGCAGCTTTCAACTGGGATGAGTATATATTTAACGGATTACAAGGAATTTTGACTTTAGATCAGCAATAGAGGTAGAGGACTACTGTCAGAGGAAAAGAGTCGATCATGCAAACTATCACAATCAAAAATCGAAAAATTGGCCCTGATCATCGTCCTTTCATTGTAGCTGAAATGTCAGGCAACCATCACCACTCCTTAGAACGGGCTTTACAGCTTGTTGAAGCTGCAAAAAGGGCTGGTGCTGATGCGGTTAAGTTGCAAACCTATACTGCAGATATCATCACTCTGGATATAAAGGAGAGAGAGTTTCTAATTACAGATGAAAAGAGTCTTTGGAAAGGCAAAAATCTCTATGAGCTGTATCAGGAAGCTTCTCTGCCATGGGAATGGCATGCCTCTCTCTTTGATCGAGGCCGAGAATTGGGTCTTCTCGTATTTAGCACTCCATTCGATGAAACGGCTATCGATTTTTTAGAGGAATTAGGAAGTCCTTGTTATAAGATTGCTTCCTTAGAAATTGTCGATCATCCTTTAATCCATAAAGCGGCTTCAACAGGCAAGCCGCTGATCCTTTCAACAGGGGCTTCTACATTAGTAGAGATTGGTGAAGCGGTAGCTGTTGCTCGCAAAGCAGGATGCTGTGATCTCATTTTGCTTAAATGTACGAGCGCTTATCCTGCCTCGCCTACAGACTCTCATTTGAGGACAATACCCCATTTAGCTGCTAGCTTTGATACTTTGGTAGGCCTTTCTGATCATACTCTTGGAATGGGTGTTCCACTGGCAAGTATTGCTTTTGGAACATGTATGATTGAAAAACATGTGACACTATCTCGGCAAGAAGGGGGCGTAGATGATGCTTTTTCTTTGGAACCTCATGAGCTTCAAACACTGGTAATAGAGTCTGAAAGAGCTTGGCAAGCATTAGGACATATTCAGTATGCTCCTCTAGATTCGGAACGTCTCTCCCTTTCTCATCGGGCTTCTCTGTATTTTGTTCAAGATATACCAGCTGGTGAAATCATTCAACCACATTTTATTCGTTCAATTCGTCCAGGTAAGGGACTTCCGCCTAAGGAGTGGGAAAAGATCATAGGTTTAAAGCTTTGTCGAGAAGTAAAACAAGGAACGCCTGTCAGCTGGGATTTATTTAAATATTTTCCTTGATTAATGAAGGATTAATATGCATGTGGAGATCTTTGTGCAAGCTAGGATGGGTTCTACCCGTCTTCCAGGCAAGGTCATGCTTCCTGTGATGGGCAAGCCTTTGTTAGAGTATTTGATGGAACGGTTAAAGCAAGTACGAGAGGCGGATGAATTAGCTGTTTTGACCACTACACAGCCAGATGATGATCAGATTATGGCTTTTTGCCAACAAAGAGGGATCCTTTGTTATAGAGGGCCAGAAGAGGATGTGCTTACACGTTATCACCAAATTGCTATACAAAGGCATCCAGATGCCATTGTTCGTATCACGGCAGATTGTCCTCTGATTGATCCTGATATAGTCGATCAAGTGATTCGGTCTTATCGCGAAACATTTCCTACCTATGATTATCTCTCTAACAGCCTCATAAGAACTTATCCAAGCGGCTTGGATACTGAGATTTTTTCCTTTCAAGCCCTTAACCGTGCTTTTCAGGAAGCAAAAGAGCCGGCTGAGCGAGAGCATGTTACACTTTATTTTTATCGGCATCCAGAGCAATTTCATTTAAAAAATATCGCTTCGCCTATTCTTTTAGGGCACCACCGTTGGACAGTAGATACGCTTGATGATTTTATATTGATCCGCCTGATTTTAGAACATCTCTATCCTTCTTCTCCTTTATTTAGGTTAAAAGATATTTTACACCTTTTGCAACGCCATCCTGAGTGGAATCAAATTAATGCTCACATTAAACAGAAGCCTCTTTCATCGTAGATGATTAAAAACTCACCTTACGCAAAAAGAGATTTCTATTATTTTTGCATGAGGTGAGTTATATACTCATTCCAGTTGAAAGCTGCAATTTCGGCTGTGCCAAAGCCTCGGGCTTCAACGATCAAAAATTGGAATTTTTCAATCGAAATTTATGGATGAAAATAATCATTATTTATGTAGAATCTATTTATGGTGTTAATTACTAACTCAAGAGAATTAAGTGATATGCAGCCTTTACAACAACAGCTACAAATCTATCAACCAGTTTATAAAAGCATAGAGACAAACAAGCAATATTTTGCTCAGCTTCCTATAGATGTTATTCGTCACATTTTATCTTTTTTAGACAGATCGAGCTTATCTCAAGCTTTTTTAGTCAATAGAAACATCCACCAACAAGTCATGATCAATGACGTGAGATTGCTTAAGTTATTTACCTCTTTTTTACAATCTCAAATTAATCTTGATCTCTATCCAACTATTTTAGATCAATTCAGATTAATTAAATGTAAAAGAAAAAGAAATGAGGAAATTGAGGATTTAAAAACTTATCTCTCAGATCAGCAAGAGGCTTTACTAAAGTCTTTATCCGTTTTAAAACGAGAAGAGGCTAAGGCGTTAGAGGAATGCAATCAGAACACACCTCTAAGTTTCAGTCATTTCTGGTACCTCCTATCTTTAAATTTTTGCTTGCAAAGTTTAGTTATGGATCAGCCAGAAATACCTTTTCAAGACGAATTGAAGAGTTTTAAAAAGCTCGTTGATTCGTCCCCGCTAGGTTTGGCCAGAGCAAATAAAAAGATAAAAGAATTCAGTGAGGAAATAAAACAGATCGTTGATGAAAAGAAAAAATGGGAAAAGATATCTCGTCTTATTCATGCTTATCTTTTAGTTGATAAAATAGATAACGTATTTAAAATGATTTATGAAATTCCATTTAATAAAGAATTTGAGGATCATAGAGCAGTAAGCTTAAAAATAATTGTAGAACAGTATTTAGTAGAAAGTCAATATGAGCAAGCAATTCAAGTAGTCCAGATGCTACCTGAGCGTAGTCAACCTGACTTTAATGATTTTTCTGAGAAGCTGCGTTATATGGTTGACAAATTAAAGGAACCTTTTCTTTTAGATCAACTTTTAAGAACGCTATCAGAGGAAAAAAAGGGAGCCGATCATGCAAAATATCAAGATTAGACCTCTTTCGAAATTTCATTTGTTTGCTAAAATGATTCTTTTCGGCATCTTGATTGCCAAATTTTTTAACCATATGTGCACATATGCTTTCAAAATTTGGCAATCAATCTGCTCAAAAACAATTCATTTTTTCAAACAAAGCAAATTTCGAAAGAGGTCTATTAAAAATCGAAGAAGTGGCCCCCCTTATCCCCCTTTCATTGTGGCTGAAAGGTCAGGTCGATTTTCTTGTTCGCTTTGAATTCCAAAAAGGAGGCCTCCTATTAACCTAAGTTTTGAGTTTATTTCCTTGATTCTTAGGAATCTTTCCTCTTATCTCTCGTCCTTTTCTTCTCGGAAATAGCCATTTGACTATTCCCTTCAAAGAAAAGGGCAAGATCTAAGAGAAAATCTTCTCTAAGAATCAAGGAAATAAACTCAAAACTCAGGTTATTAAAAATACAATTTGAATCACTTCTATTTTTAATTAATTGTATATTTAATATCCCTGCTCTGTTATCATATTTTATAATTTACCTTATGCAGGATTTAATTGATGATTAATTAGTCTCTGTCTCTCTATCATCGAGTGTAAGGTGGGTTTTTATACACAAGTCAATTGAAAAATTGGCTTGTGTATATACACTCCTTCCAGTTGAAAGCTGCAATTCAGCTGCGTCAAAGCCTCGGGCTTCAACGCAGCCGAAATTGCAGCTTTCAACTGGAAGGAGTGTATAATTGACTGCTTTCAGAACTGAATTTGTTTTGGATTATTTATACTCATTTAACTTGAAAGCTGCAATTTGGGCAATGCGAAAGCTATCAGGCTTCAACGATCAAAAATAGGTCCATATACTAATATGGACCTATTTTTGATCGTTGAAGCCTGGGGCTTTGGCACAGCCGAAGTTGCAACTTTCAAGTTAAATGAGTATAAAATTTGTTTAAGATTTTTGATAATTTTTTGTTATCCCTATTAACCTGAGTTTTGGGCTTATTTCTTTGATTACTAGAGAAGATTTTATCTTAGATCTTGTCCTTTTCGAAGAGAATAGTCAAATGGCTATTTCCGAGAAGAAAGAGACAGGAGATAAGAGGAAAGATTCCTAAGAATCAAAGAAATAAGCCCAAAACTCAGGTTAATAGGGCAGGCAAATAAGAGTCATTAAAAGAATCGAGCAAAGTAGACAAAATAAAGGGGGTTTCGAAAGCAGTCTAATGAAAGATGGTCTAAAATAGAAGTAAATAAGTAAAAAAAGGAGCGTTCAAAGGATGAATTGAGCCCTCTTAAGATTCAAAAGTCCAGCTTTCAATCAAACGTTATTTATCCGAATTGGTATTATTTCAAACATTATTAAAAGAAGGAAGTATGGTACAATATATTTCATTTGAGTCTTTCGGGTTAAAAGATTCCCTGATGAAAGCTGTGGAAGAAATAGGTTTTAAGGTTCCTAGCCCCATTCAACAGCAAGTGATTCCTAAAATTTTAGCAGGTGCAGATTTAATTGGACAAGCGCACACTGGGACAGGTAAAACAGCTGCTTTTGGCTTGCCTGCCCTTCATCTCCTCAAAGAGGAACCTAGAGTACAGCTCTTAGTCATCACTCCAACGAGGGAATTAGCCACTCAGGTTAGTGAAGAGCTTTACCGTTTAGGAAGCTATTGTGGGATCAAAACAGCTACTATTTATGGAGGAGCATCCTTTGCAACTCAGATAGCAGCCGTTAAGCGTGGTGCACAAGTCGTTGTCGCAACGCCTGGCAGACTCTTAGATTTATTAGAGTCAGGACGCCTACCTCATTTTCAACCATCCATCGTTGTTTTAGATGAAGCTGACGAGATGTTGGATATGGGTTTTTTAGAAGATATTCAGAAGATTTTTACTTTTTTGCCACAAAAAAGACAAACTCTTCTCTTTTCAGCCACTATGCCGATTCCCATTCAACAATTAGCTCAAAAAATTCTTCAACATCCTGTCTTTATCAGTGTGACTCATAAAGAGACAACAAACAAAGATATCGCACAAGTGTATTATATCATTAATGAACGAGAAAGAGATAATGCAATTATACGTCTATTAGATAGTCACATGCCGCATAAATCTATTATCTTTTGCCGAACAAAAAAAGATGTGGATCGTTTAACCATGTTTTTAATTGCAAGAGGACATCAAGCACGGGGTCTTCATGGTGATATGGAACAGTCTCAACGAGAAGAGGTGATTCGGTGCTTTCGATCCGAACAAGTCACAACACTTGTAGCCACAGATGTGGCAGCAAGAGGCTTAAATATTTCCGATATTTCCCATGTCTTTAATTACCATTTACCTTTTGATCCTTCTAGTTATGTGCATCGTATCGGGAGGACAGGAAGAGCTGGGAACAAAGGGGTGGCTAGTACATTCGTTACTCCTAAAGAATATAAAGATTTTCAGCGTTATGGGAAGATGATTGGAACCCATATTAAACAAGATTTTATTCCCACATTAGAAGATGTCAAAAGAGCACAAATAGCTAAGCTTGTGAACGAGATTCATGATCAACCTCTTCATGAAGAAGCTCAGCGGGTGTTAAAAACGCTGCAAGGGATGGATATGACAGCTCTTGCCTCAAAGCTTCTTTCTCTTTTATTGGATCGTCAGAAAATCCAGGGGCCTGATCAAATTGGAATGGATACGAAGCACTTGGAAGAACAATTAGTAAGTGAAAAATCCAAACGTTACGGACGGCAATCGCTGCGGCGTGGAGAAGGGCAAAGAGGAAGGGGAAGGAGAGCGCCCAAACGTTAGAGATTAAATTTTAGTTTAGAGAGTGATTGGCAAAGCCTTCATTGTCACCTCTAAGCGCAACAAAGGGTTGATCATATTGGCTTCATATGGCCAACCCTTTTAACCTGAGTTTTGAGTTTATTTCCTTGATTCTTAGGAATCTTTCCTCTTATCTCTCGTCCTTTTCTTCTCGGAAATAGCCATTTGACTATTCCCTTCAAAGAAAAGGACAAGATCTAAGAGAAAATCTTCTCTAATAATAGACCTCTTTCGAAATTTCATTTGTTTGCTAAAATGATTCTTTTCGGCATCTTGATTGCCAAATTTTTTAACCATATGTGCACATATGCTTTCAAAATTTGGCAATCAATCTGCTCAAAAACAATTCATTTTTTCAAACAAAGCAAATTTCGAAAGAGGTCTAATCAAGGAAATAAACTCAAAACTCAGGTTTTTAAATTTTTAACTCACTTTATGCAAAAAGAGTGGCATTTAACCATGGGGCTTTGGCTCAGTCGAAATACCGCTATTTTTGCGTAAGGTGAGTTTTTAATGGCTGTTATGCATATGGGAGGCATATGTCTTTTCTTTCTATTCATTTACCTTTTTGCACCTCAAATTCTTCTCCAATCCCAGCTTATTCCAAGCAAGAGGAGACATTACTGGCAAACTTACAAAAATCTATAGATCTATCTGAATTTATCTACCAAAACTTTCAAGAGCTCTTGCAGTTTTCTTCTCTACAGAAGGCTCTACAGAATCGGATCCAACAAGATTATCAGACTATAGAGCAACTGGATCAGCTATTGATGTATTTGTTAAATGAGGATTCCAAGCTTTTAAAGGATGGGGGATGGGATAATCCTAATTTTATATTGAATGGATTAAAGAATTTTGTGTCATCAGACAAAATGAATGAATGGATAGCATTCAAGACAGGAAGAGAGCCGTCTTCATTTCTACAGGATGTTGAAGAAATGGGTCATTCCTTTATAGACTGGAAAGAGGAAAAAACTTCTTTCAAAAAGGTTATTCTTGAGCAATGCACAAAAGATTGGACTATCTTGGCTAGTTATGTCACAAGTCTGATAAATCTTTTTGTTGATACTCTAAATTTCTTATATGATCATCAGAACACGATTAGCTTATGGGATAGACAGCTCATCTTGTTTATTATTTGTAAGTTTCTAGAAATTCCTAAGCTCATCGCTAGTGCTTTGACCCCTTTTTTAGGAACAAGTTCCAAAGCCTATGTAGTAGCTTACTTGATTATTGCTGCATTTAGTGCTTTGATTTACACCTATCAAAAGTGGGTGAGGCCTCCTATGAGAGATTCTTCATATATAGAAAATATGAATGAATCTTATAAAAAAGGGGACTTCAAGTATCGAGTCATTGAGGAGCGCATCTTGCAGAAACTTATACAGAAATTAGAATTGGGAAACGTAATCTTAATTGGAGATTCAGGCTGTGGAAAAACAGGGATTGTCGAAGCTGTCGTAAAAGGAATCGTAGAAGAAATGAAGTTAAAAACGGGTGAAAAAAAGATAGTGCCGGAAAATTTAAGGAAAAGAGTTTTTTTCAGAGAGAATTATCGACCGGATATAGCGGCTAGTTCTCCTAGTAGGTTTGCCGTTATTCAATCACTTAAAAGGGCGATCAACGGTTGTAAAGATCAAGCTGTACTTTTCTTGGATGAATGTCAAAGTTTTGTTAAAGATTCGGATGCTTTTTCTGCTTTGAAGCCTTTTTTAGATCTAAAAGATCTCCGTTGTATTTTGGCTACAACAGCTGAAGAGTGGAAAGCTATTCGAAAGAATTTAGATCGAGATCAAGCCTTACAAGGTCGAGTTTCAAAGCTAAAAATTAAATATGCTTCTCCAAATGAAGATAAGAATAATCTATGTTTAGCAAAGGATAATACCATTTTTATCCATAATGAAGATCTTGAAATGATCCTTTTGGAAATTTATGAACTAG
Organism: uncultured Parachlamydiaceae bacterium; assembly: GCA_963838645.1. GTDB lineage: Bacteria > Chlamydiota > Chlamydiia > Chlamydiales > Parachlamydiaceae > CAWIRV01. Next base: position 383,738 of record CAWIRV010000017.1, read on the forward strand.
AAGCTAAAAAAATTTTTAGGGAAACCGGTGTGTATATTTTTCTAGAAAAGGGAGCGATTGAAAAAATTGTTTTGAAAACATGTCAGGCTTTTCCTCATCAAGTTCCTCTTCGTAAAGCAATTCGAAATTTAGAAGAATTGATGAAGAAATGTCAAGAAGCGTATAGCCCCCTTCACTCGATTTCCGAATTAGATAATATAGATAAGAAACAGAGACTTGAGGCCAAAAGATGTCGACTTTATGAAGAGCGGATAGGTGTTCAGATTACTCCACTTGATGAGAATGAGCTTAAGCAACGCAAGGAAGCGGCTCGAAAGATTCAGGAATGGAAGAGACTAGAGTTATCCTATAAAAGAGAATGCTTTCACTTAAGCCAAGATCCTCACTTTAACAACAATCCAGATCTTCAGAAGATCTATATTTTTTATCGTTATTATCTATGCCCTATTCTGCAAAAAAGAATTCATGATAAGATGGGTGAATTTAGAGAAAAGATGAATCTCATGATCGATGACAAATTAATCGGAGAATACTTTAGTTAGAAATAAGAATCATGACAATAGCCGCTCAAAAGGGAATTCTTTTAGTAAATTTGGGAACACCAGATTCTTATCGGTCTAGAGATATCCTTCGATATCTCAATGAATTTTTGACTGACGAGCGGGTGATGGATCTCCCTTGGCTGCAGCGACAGCTCCTCGTCAGGGGGATGATTGTTCCCTTTCGCTATAGACAATCAACAAGGCTTTACCGTCAGTTATGGACAAAAGAGGGAAGTCCTCTTTTAGTTCATGGAAAAACTGTTCAAGACGATTTGCAAACGAGATTAGGTCCTGAATTTAAAGTTTCTTTAGCGATGCGTTATCAAAATCCTTCTATTGCTTCAGGCTTAGAAGAGCTTCGACAAGCACAAGTGAAGAGTATTGTGATTCTTCCTCTTTTTCCACAGTATGCTTCTGCCACTACAGGCTCTGTTCATCAAAAAGTCATGGAGCACATTAAAAAGTGGCCAATCATTCCTAAAATGATTTTTATTAATAGCTATCCTGATCATCCAGGCCTTATTCAAGCCTTTTGTGCAAGGGGTAAGCAATATGAAATTTCTCGTTATGACCATATTCTGTTTAGTTTTCATGGATTACCTGAGAAGCAAATTCGTCAAATAGATTCTTTTCAGAAATGTCTAAGTCGAGAATGTTGTCAAACTTTAAACACAAGGAATCAATTTTGTTATAAAGCTCAATGTCATGCTACAGCACGTGCAATTGTACAGCAGCTAGGCATTGAAGAAAGAAAGTATACAATCTGTTTCCAATCACGTTTAGGCAAAGATCCTTGGATTCAGCCTTATACAACAGATCTTGTAAGACAATGTGCAGAGCGCGGTCATAAGCAGATTTTAGTTTTTTGTCCTGCTTTTGTTTGTGACTGCTTAGAGACGACTTGTGAGATTGGTCATGAATATGCAGTAGAGTTTCGAAATCGGGGAGGCGATTCTTTGCAATTGGTAGAAGGTTTAAATAGCCATCCAGTGTGGATTGAAGCATTGAAAAACATCATTTTGCAACATATCTTACAAACCTGATTTTGCTTATGGTCATTAGGAACTCACCTTGAAACCCAGAATAATAAGTCCTCATCTTACTCACCTTACGCAAAAAGAGCGGCATTTAACCATGGGGCTTTGGCTCAGTCCAAATATCACTATTTTTGCTTAAGGTGAGCCCTTTACCGGAATGAATTCCGGACATGTCTATACTCATTTAACTTGAAAGTTGCAATTTCGGCTGTGCCAAAGCCTCAGGCTTCAACGATCAAAAATAGGTCCATATGAGTATATGGACCTATTTTTGATCGTTGAAGCCTGATAGCTTTCGCATTGCCCAAATTGCAGCTTTCAAGTTAAATGAGTATAAAAGTTACATGAAGAGCTTTTGCAGAACACTATCAATCTAATACGCCGGATGCATTCGTCATTCAGCTATCCTCATTATAAAAAAGTCAAAGTTCATATTTTATCAATTTCCTAATTTAATATTACTGTAAGCTTTTAATTAGTTTTGATAATAATCAATGTTTATACTATATTAGTAAACGTGTTTTATAAAAATTTTAAATCAATTATATTATATTTAATTAAAGATTTGAAATTTTTATTTTAAATTAATTTAATATTAAATTTTTAAATAAATCAAATATATTTATTAAAACAATCTATAATTTAAAATTATTTAAAAATAGAAATTTATGAGGTCATGATAATGATATATTCTTGTTCTTTACAAAAACCTTTTGAAAGTATTTTTCCAAGTTTGCCTTCTCCAACAGCTAAAGAAACTGAGATTATGCAGACTATAAAAGACGACTTGCAAACAAATTTAAACGATCAGAGTCCGAAAATTTATTGGCTTCGCTTTAAAGAGTATTGGCAAGGAATCTCGCCTTTAAGCAAGAAATTAGAAAAGATGAATGCAAGCCTTTTAGAGAGCAATTGGGAGGTATGTTCTGAGAATTTAGTAAAAGCAATTGAAGTCCTCGCGTTTGTTAAAGACAAGAAATCTGATAAAATTAAGCAAGGCCTGCTAGCTGTTTTATCCCAATTGTCTGTAGATCAGCAAAGTAATCTTATTGAGCGCATTATTGAGCAGGGGTTTAAAATAAAGCAAACAGGTCTATTTCTGACTTGTTTAGATCTCTTCTCGATTGAGCAATTAACCGCTTTAGCTCAAAATAAAATGTTAGTTAAGAATATAACCACGGAGGGAGGAGAAGCTGAGGAAATGACACTAGAAAAAGTGTTAAGTTCTATGGCTGAATATCCTCTTAAAGCCGAGGAATCGCTTGTTTCTCAAGCTCTCAAAACAGAAATTCGCAAGCAAACTCCCATTATCTTAAATATTTTACAAAACGTGTTAGTGACATTTGAGTTAGCCTTTAATCCAGCAAGCTTCATTCAAGAACGTCCCGATGACAAACGTTATGCTGAGCAACTATTAACGCTTTATGCTTCTCTGATTACTCTTCCACTGGCAATTGGAAAGTTATTAAGCCCTTATATTCCAGCAGTTTGGCAGCTATGCTTAGCAACAACAGGTGTTGTAGTCGCTGGATTAGCTCTTCTCATTATCTATTATAAATGGTTGAAGCCACGTCCAAAAGAATTAGACCTTTTTGAAAATTTGACTGCGCAAACAGGACGAATGGATCCTGTTCAAGAAAGAGACATGGAGATTAATCAAATTCTGAAATTCTTAGGATCTCTTAAAAAAGATAGCTCTCAAGTTCTCATAGTTGGAGATTCAGGTGTGGGAAAAACAGAGATTCTCAAGGGAGTGGCACAACGTATTGCCCAAGGAGGGGTTCCAGCTTTGAAAGGGGTTCAGTTGTTTTATGCTAATACCACTAAATTATTATCTGATGGAGGTAAAAAGTCATCTGGACAGATAATAGAAAAGACGAGAGATCAAATAAGAGGCTACGAAAATCAAACAATTTTAGCCTTAGATGAATTCCATATAGCAGCTCAAAACGAAACTGTACGTAATAATTTTAAAACATTGTTAGATTCAGAAGCTCGTCCTATGCATTGTATTTGTCTGACAACACGTAAAGAATATGAGCAGTACATTGCAAAAGATGCAGCGCTTGACCGTCGTTTTGTAAAAATTAATGTTGATAAGATGACTGATGATCAAACATTTAATGTTCTTCGTGCTTATATTAATCAAAGTGAACCATCTATTAAATTTTCTAATAAAGCGATTAGAAAAATCGTCCAATTAACTAGAACATCTCAGATTAATATTTCAAAACAAATAGTTAATCAGGCTATTGTTAAAATAAAAGATATTCAGAGTGGTAAAGTTGAATCAGAACGATTTGAAAAACTACAACAGGAGTGGCAAACGAAGTTTCAAAATAGTAAAGGAATTGATACTCCAAATGGACAGATGATTTATACAGGTTTAAATGCTTGTAATCTTACAGTGCAAAAGATGAAAGAAAGATCAACTGAAATAAAGCAAGAACTTACTGTTCTAAATGGATTAAAAAAGCAAAAAGATGATTATAAAAAGGCTACGTGGAAGTTAGCCGCACAAATTAAGATGATGCCTAAAGAAGCTTCTACTCAATCACTAAAAAAATTATTTATTTTTTGTAAATATTATTCCATTCCTATTTTGAGTAATTTGTTTAAGGAACAGCTTAAGTCTTTAAAAGAAAAGCAGATAGCAGGCAAAGTTGATGTAGAATTTGTTCAAGAAGTATTTGAAGAAAAGATGGCTGAAATAGCAAAGTTAAAATAATGAACTAGATTTTGAATTTATTCGTTTGATTGTTGGGAATCTTATTTTCTTATATCTTTCTTCTCAGAAATAGTCTTTGACTATTTCTGAGAAGAAAGGAGCTCTAGGAGAAAATCTTTTTTAATCAGGAAAATAAATTCAGATGATCAGTGTCGATAATATTCATTGATGTGCTTTTGAATATACGGCCTATATGTAGGGCTTTGCCAAGGGTGGTCCCATAAAGGGGCTTTTGAATGAGGATCAAGAATCTGGATTGTCCCTTCACGTTTGGCCATTGCTCTTCCTATTTTATCAAAGTAAGGGATAATATCTCGTTTGCTAACATAATGTCTAACATCTTTACACAATTTTTTTGAGATATAGGAGCCAGGAGCAATCGCTACGACGCTAATCCTTGCTCTTAACTCTTTGGGATAGCACATTAAAGCATTGCGTGTATCAGTGACACCACGACTACTACAGAAATGAAGTAGAGTGGCATCAGCTGGAGCATTGGTAAAAAAATCATCCCACTCCTCGTGCAATAATCTAACAGCTTCATAAGCAATATAATGAAATGCTGCCTGACAGTAATATAAAAAATCATGCAAGATTCCATAGGAGGCACTATGCACACCATGGAGATTAATATGGGCTAAATCACCAAGAAAAATCAGAGATTGAAAAAAATCTTTGAATCTATTCAAAATCCCGTTGATAAATGTAATCCGTTTATCTGGAAGATTTGGCCGATTGAAAACGTCACCAGTCTTAGGATCTATAAATCCCTGATTTAAATGGTAGCGAGCTGAATATTCAGGTTGCCTAATCTTAAGTGGGAAAGTTTTTACACCAGCTTTAATCGGATGGGAGTGAAAAATACCTGATTCAAATTTTTTATGGGTAATTAATGAGGCTTCTAAAGGGGTTGTGTACAATCCAAAAGCGTCGAAATAAGCCAAAGGATTATGATGTAGATAAGCATATAGATTAGGTCCATCCTCAAAGCCAAGAGGATCCTGGCTTATCCAACGGCCAACTTCAGAATCGTAGTAACGTAGGCCGAAGAAGACCAAACCAGTCTCTTCATCTACACGCTTGCCAGCATACCGCCAAGCATTGCCTATTTGTGAACGAGATAAAATCTGTCCTTCTGAATTTAGAATTTCTTCCTCGCCAAAAGCTGTATAGCGATACCCTTCTACGATTTGTCCACTGAGATCGGTTAGATATCTAATATTTCCGAATAGGTCGTAAATGGGCATATAGACTTGTCCCTGCAATTCTAAGGCAATCGCACGGATTTTTTTGCCATTACCTAAAATTTTGAGTTCTGTGATGTGGTCATCTTCCCAGACTCCAATTTCTTCTTGACCTTGGTAAAAGAAGTATTGATCCTTTGCACCCTCTCGCTTTTTAGCTAAACGACGATTAAAAGAATCATACAGATAAGTCGTTAGGGTCTTATTAGAATTGACCTCGATCAAACGATTAAGAGCATCATAAGTATAAAATGTAACCTCATCTCCTTGAATGACTTGAGTTAAATTTCCATTGGCATCATAGCAATATTGCTTATCTCCTTGCCTGAGAATCTGGTGCAAGGCATTGAGCTCATACGACAGCTCATCTTTAGCTACCCGATTTGAAAGCGAATCACATTGATAGGTGTGCTCCATGTGGCTTTTTTCTCTAGATAATTGATCATGATCATCATAAGTAAATGTGCACAGAGAAGATTGATCTTGATAACAGAGTAAGTGGTTAAGGGGATTATAACCTTCTGGAGGCACGTTCTGGTCTAGGTGAGGTGTCTGCAGATGGATACAGCGGCCTAAGGGATCATATTGATACGTCGCCAATCCATTTTGCCCCACAAGTTGGGACTGAGTCACACGACCCGATAGATCATGGCTTAGATCAGTGTGCGTATAGCAAAGGGTGTTTTTTACACAGCGACGTACCTGTTTGAGATCAATAGATCCATAGATATACTCGACGTGATTGATGCCATCTGGAAAAGTCACCTCTTTAATTCGTCCTAACACATCATATGTATAAGAGACTGTTAAGTCGTTGCCTAATTTCTCTTGTATGAGCTGACCTTTTAAATCATAAACGCATTCATTCGTGCATTGATTTTTGTAATCGATAATGTGTATAGGTTGATCACGGCGGTTATATTGATAAGCATAATGGAAAGAATGATCAGATGATCTAAATGTCTCTAGACGTCCTTCATGATCATAAGTATAAAATAGGTAAGCCCCATTCGGTTTTACTTCAGAAAACTTTTGACCATAGACATTATACTGATAGCGAGTGACTTTTTGCTCACACGTCCCAGCTGCCTCCATGAGCATGATCAACTGATCCCCCTCATTATAGCGCCAAACCGTATTTACCCATCTATCAGGTTTACCCTTTTGTATGACCATATCGGTCATCTGAGCTTGATGACCGTGCACATCATATAAAAATTGCTTCAGAGAGATTATGGTTCCAAATGGATTGATTTTTGAAACCTCTATTAATCGGTTAGCAGCATCCTCAATTTGAATTGTTTGATATCCCAATGGATCTGTTATAGTCGTTTTAAGGACATATTGATGGTATTGATTTAAGTGATCATATTGATAATTCAGATGAGTGCAATTCCCTAGAGCATCACTGATTTTAATTGGTTTACCCTCTGAGTTATACTCAGTACGAGTGATGTTTTCTCCATCCTGTACCAGTGTGCGCTGACCTTGGTTATCATAAGTATAACGGATCAATTGCAAAACTTTACCTTCATCCCCTTCTATTCTCTCTTCAATCACCCGATCGAGCAGATCATACTCTTTAGTATAAAGACGAAACTGTCCTAGTTGCGATTCTTCTCCTTCCCGAATTTGAATCACACGACCTAACTCATCATAAATATAAGTTTGAATAAGATCTTGTTGAGTCACAGAAGCCAAACGACCTGCTGAATCATAAGTATAAGAAGTGACCAGTCCTTCTGGATCTACTGAAGATAACAAATGGAAGGTATTATAATGAAAAGAAGTCCATTTGAACAAGTGCTGATCGGCAGAATAGATCTCTTCTTTTAATACACGTCCTTGATAATCATGGCTATAGCGAATTTTTCGGCCATTTTTTTCAATTTTGCTTGATAAGGTCCCCTCTAGTTTATAGGTGAATTTTTCTTCAGTCCCATCTGGGTAAATGATGTGAGTCGGCTCTCCTCTGGTATTGTAAATGGTAACAGTTTTGCCTCCTTTTAGATCAATTTGGCAAATGGGATGATCGGCCACATCATATTGTGTTTTCGTGGTTGGCTGTAGAGGTTTCCCTAATTCATCAGAGATTATAGGATAGCATACTGCTATTGGACGACCCCATTCATCATAAGTATAAGAAGTCTCTAATCCATAACGGTTAATAGTGGCTATCCGATTACCTAAATAGTCATAGCGATAACTGATGGCCCAATGAGAGCCATCGAGGTGAAATTCATCTTCACGTACTAGACGGTTAGAAAAATCATAAGTATACTGAGTATAACAATCAGAAGAGGGGCCTTGTTTAAAAATAAGATTGTCGTTTTGATCATAGCGTTTAATGATTGTCTGTCCAAGAGGATCAACCTCTTTTATGATATTGCCATGATGATCATACTCCCAGCACAGAGAATAACGATGAGAGCCTTGAGAATCATAGTGATCTTGTTGAAGAAGCCATCCCTCGGGTGAATAAATGGAATGGACTTTCTTGAGTAAGATTTCTTGTCCTGTTGCCAAATCCAGATACTTTTCTTCTTCCCATTCAGGGAGGTCAATGGGAGCAGAAAGTCTAGGAATAATAGAAGTAATATGCCTCTCTGTTACACCTGCAAGGTCATGTTCCTGCTGTGTATGTCCATCATCTTTTATCTTCTTAATTAAGACTTTATTTTGATCATATGTATAAAATTCTCTAAGATAAATTTGATTTTGATGAGAGAGAAATTGACTAGCTAAGAGATCTGTACCTGGATAATACACATAGCTTGTCAGTTTACCGTCCTCCTCTTGTTCGCTTAGCAGAAGATTAAAACCCTCATTTGAATAGGTGAAATGTTTTTGGTAGACTTCACATCCGTTAGCAATAGGCCTTTGATGCTCATCTAAAATGATACTTGGAGTTTGTTCCCCTGTGAGTCGCCCATATAGACGATCAATTAAGATATTACCCCGTTCATCATAGGTAAAATAACGAGCTGAATAGAGATGGCCATTGGCTTCTTTGAGGTATTTCCCTACTAAATTCCCTTCATCAAGTGTTCCCGCATCTCCCCAAACATAGAAATCTTGGCTATATAAATCATAAGAAGGATAGGTGCCTGCAAATTTCTCAATTGACTGCAGACGGTGCTCCTTATTGTAAAAGTAATTTGTTTTATGATGATAGGCGTCAAATATCTCTGTATGGCCATCTAGGACTTCAGGGGGTTTTTTGTCCTGAGATTTCATATTGGCATGGTAAAGGAAGCGATAGGTGATAATAGGAGTGGTATCATGGCTAACAGGAGCAAGTTGAAGCTTAACACGGTCAAGACGGAAATCTTGCTCATCTGTTATCTCAATATTCCCCAATTCTCCCATCTCATTCTTCCCTTTACAATAATACTCTGTAGATAAAAAGCGGTCTTCAGGCAAGTTTTTACAACAGATGTGAAGTTGATTGGGATTGTGCTTATGGCAGTAGTCGTATGAGAGGGAAGGTCGATCGGATCGCTCAACTTGAGTGAGATAGTAGCCATGTAGACTGCCAATATCTTCGTGACCGAATTCTTTTGTGGAGACATGATACTTGTGCTCCATGAATTTATATAAAACGCTTTTGCCATTGCTCGTCTGGAGCAGACAGTGATGTTTGGGAAAACTTAAATTAACCCAACTATAAAGAGAGTGAGTGGATAAATTTAAAGCCTCAACACGATTAATCGTTACAGACTTCTTGCCATATTTATAAAGCAAACCATTGCCATTGGCTTTCCGTTCTGAAACTTGGCAAAGGATAACTCGACCATCTTCTTTAGATTTGGTCAGACGTTTAAACGTGCGTACATGACCAGCACCCGTTGTCGTTTCAACTATCTCCAAGTCAGGAAGAAGAACAATCTTTTGATTTTTGATATTAGATTTTCCACTTATCTCACCAGTGGCTCCATTGGTCAACCCTTTGGGATGCACAAGTTGGAAGGTGTAAGACTTATTTTTATGTGTAGGATATAAACCTTTATAATAAAAAATGGAGCCAGATGGCTGAGCTAATAAAAAACAGAGCGTTTGATGTCCATTCTCATATCCTTTTTTTAGCCATATTGCTTCCCGATGATTGGAGCACCAATTTCCAAGGAGACCTTTTGAGTGTAAGCTAGAATAGGAACGGCTAAAAATAAGGGGTTCAGGGCCAGGAAGAAAAGCATCTACTTCATAATCAATATAACTCCCTGTAATTACACAAACTGATTGATTCACAATATTAGAGGGTAAACCTTCTGTAGTCACAACAGAAAGAGGAATATCTTCAGAAGGTAAAGAAGTAAAAGGGAGCAAAATGAGGAAGAAAAAAAGTAGGCGGGTATAGAAGATAAACATCAGTAAGTATAATTAAAATTATATTTATAATGGATTTTAACTATACGAATTATTTGATGTTAGTGTCAAATAATAATTTTCGATGTCAGCTTCAGTATACACAAGTCAGTTGAAAAATTGGCTTTGGCATAGCCAAAAAGCCAATTTTTCAACTGACCTGTGTATAAGTTCTTTTTATCCTAGCTGAATTCTTTGATAAGAAATTTTAACAATAAAAAATTTGATTTTCGACAAGGGATGATCTCGTTAAATCAATGCATCCTGAGGTCGAGGTGAATAGACCTCTTTCGAAATTTCATTTGTTTGCTAAAATGATTCTTTTCGGCATCTTGATTGCCAAATTTTTTAACCATATGTGCACATATGCTTTCAAAATTTGGCAATCAATCTGCTCAAAAACAATTCATTTTTTCAAACAAAGCAAATTTCGAAAGAGGTCTAATGAATAAAAAAGGACATGCAATAAGACATGTCCTATTCTTAGAAAGAAAAAATCTTTCTTTAAAGATCAATTTGATACATTAACTATTGTATTTTTTTGCAATAAGTTTGCTTGTCTGCTGATATTGTTTAATCTTATTCTTATGTATTAGTGCTGATACTTTGTCTTCAAGCTTTTCTTTAATTTGTTGTGTCCACTCTACTACTGTTTCTACAAATTTTAAGACAGTTTTTTCTAAGTTACTTGGGCCACCATATGTTACTATTACTGTTTCTGGCAAATTCTTAAATTTATCTTTTATCCATTCCCCAGCTGTATAATGACTTGTGGTATATGCAAAAGCTGCTACACCACCTATTACCATAAAAATTGGAGCAGCCATAGAAGCTACTGCACTTCCAAGAATCCCGGCCGCAACCGCTGCTAACACCATTTTCCCTACTGTCTCCAGTTTATACTGGCTACTCATGGAATTAAAATTAGTAAAACATTTTCCATTTACTAAATCTGCATATATTTTTTGAATTGTCATATACTTTCCTTATTAAGTGTTATTAAATTTGATATCATTATAAAATAATTTAGTTAAGAAAATATTAATTAAATATTAAGTAAATATAGTGATTATCCATTAGGATAATTTTAATTTGTAATTATTCAGGTCGTCATGTTTGCAGTGCAAACATGACGACGACCTGAATAGTTACTTTTTTCTTTATAAAAAAATTATTCTTAGGAAATTTTCACAAACCCATCAATCTTTTTAGCATAGTCCTGGACATAGTGGCATAAATGATAGCTTCACTAGTAGTTGTAATCTTTACTTAACTACCCCTCTTTTAGGTAAAGCTTTAAAGATTTTATCGTAATAATTCTTCCTTAAAAAGAAGGAATTATCTTATTTAAATGCCACTCTTTTTTGCGTAAGGTGAGTTATAAATCTTCGGTACTTAAAGGCCTGTCGCTATTTCTCCAGGCTTTTTCAAATGCCATTTTAATCCAGAAAGCATCTGTATCACGTTTTTGAGCTTCTAAGCTTTTCCATAAGCCAAAGAGGGCTCGGCCATTTCCAGGATTCTTCTCTAATTCTTTGCGAAAAACTTGTTCAGCTTCTTTGATCTGTTGATCCCTTAATAAAGCTCCGCCTAGGCTTTCTCTAACAGGGAAGAACCAATCTGGAGGCTCATTGTATCGAAGATTATCTTGAACTGCTACTGCTTTTTGAAGGAACGAGATGGCTAAAGGCATCCGATGTTGGACCTCTTCTATTTTAGCATTGAGGACATGATCTGCTATAGTCATGACTTGATCCGCCCGATTATTTCCGTAAGTCATGTCTGGAGTCAATTGCTTCCAAGCTTCTTGGAAGAGTTTTTGCTCTTCTTTAGCTGGTCCCCATTCACCCAAAGAGGCATAGGCTAAAGCTCTCGCAAAGTACCACATGGCATTGGAGATTAACATAGAGGGATTTGGTCGGAAAGGAAGAGATAAGATCTCGTTCCAACGATGAAAACGGAGAAGAGGGAGAAGGGGAGTGTGTTGGTAATATTCTAGCTCGGGCATATTGCGAAAATGAGGTGTATAAAAAGCCTGCAGTTCATCAGCAGCCTTTTTCGCATCAGCAAAACGTCCTTCCATCATATAGGCTTGAGTAAGGAAATAGAGATTATGGCTCATATAATGAACCGGATATATTCCTCCTGCACCATATTTTTGAATGTAAGCCTGATCTGCAGCAACAGCCCTCACATTTGCTTGAGCTGCTGACTCATAATCTCCTATACGCATATCAATATGAGAAGGCATATGCAAGATATGGCCATTAATATTGACATGACGCAAACGGTTTGCGCTCATGAGGGCTCTTTCAGGATGATTCGAACCTTCAATGGCATGGATATAGTAATGATTAGCTCCTAAATGATTAGGATCCCTTTTTATCACCGATTCTAATACTTTGACAATTTCTAGAGTATTCTCTTGGGGTCTACCATCGGACGTCCATTGATTCCATGGATTTAAATCAAGGCCACTTTCGGCAAATAAGGTTGCTGCATCAAGATCATCTGGAAATTTTGCTACAAGATTCCGCATAGCCTGATGATAGCGATGAGCTAATAGCTTTAAATCAGGATGAGGATCATCTGAATATCTGGTAGAAAGAGCTTTAATATAGGCTTGTTCATTAGCAGTGGCATTAGGAGCCAGTTTAAGTGCTTGTTGGATAGCTGCAAAAGCCTCTTTTACTTTCTCTGGAGTGATATCCATATTGATATTGGGTCCTAATGTTAATGCCATACCCCAATAAGCCATGGCTAGTTGAGGATCTCGCTCAGCAGCTTGTTTAAAATAACGATAAGCAGCTTCATGATTAAAGGCATAGACAAAGGCTAATCCTAAATTAAAAAAATACTGAGCTTCTGGATTTTTTGTTGTGACAGGGTGATATAAAAAGGGAGGCTGGAGTTTTGAAGAGAGAAAAATTTCTTCGGATGGATGCTGTAAAGATTGTATCTGATTGATGGCGTTTAAAGGTAAAAACGTAACTCCTATGGACAGGATCACTAAAATGAAAGATGTTTTGTTTATCTTTTTATTTATCATGTGTTTCTTCCTTATAAGTAACGATACGACCCCATAAACTTTTTGTTCCCCAAATGCCAGACCTTAAGGCCTCTAATTGGACAATTTGACTATGATCGACAAATAGATTGACTTCAGAGCTGTAGTTTTTAAGATACCAAGTGAAGACTTCTGGATCAGCTGCTTCAAACATGATTTTTTCCAGACCAAGTGCATGAATGATTTTGGCTACTGCATCTGTGCGCCAGACTTTGACATTTTCTGTAATCCCTTCAGATTCAATCATAATCATATAAGCACCTGCTTCAAGAAAACGTTGTGCCAATTGGATAGCCCATTCTACAGCACGAACTCCCTCAGCCTCTAATTCTTCGGAGCGACTAGCTCCGCCAGCCCCAAATTGAATGCCTACTTCTGGTTTCGCTTTTAAACCATTTTTTTGGACCTTTTCAATCAAGCGTAACCAATCATCTGTGGGAATGGTAATAAATCCACTAGAGATTTCAATGATGTCAAATCCTATGTCTTTACATTCTTGAATATACTGATCAACAGCATGTGCTCCTTTCGTCAAAACATACTCAATAAATCCACCGGTTGAGACAAGAACCTGGTATCGGTGAGCTAAGTCGATTAATTCTTTGATAGATTGGCGAGGCATTAAGGCAAACGAGCCTCCTGCGAATTTAAGACTATCAATATAGATGCCCATTGTCTCAAGGACATCTTCCAGATAGCGTTTTCCCATGACACTATAGTAAGGTCCTCGAATTTCTGTAAGTCCCCGTTTTCTTGGTTTTTGATCTCTTTGGTTGGTAGGAATAAAGGAAAATGCACGCTCACTCATAATCTTTTCCTCTGTTAACTTGGTTTAATAACTCACCTTACGCAAAAATAGCGATATTTCGCTTCAGTCGAAATATCGCTCTTTTTGCGTAAGTTGAGTTAATAAACTCATGAGTTGAGAAATAGGAATAGACTCCAAGTGAGCCACTGCTTGTATAATAGATTGGCGTAAATGATCATCAGCGTAAGGAGCGGCTAGACGGTTGAATTTATCAGAGATATGCTTCCAACTCATCGGTCTAGTGTTAAAGCCCTCATAATCATGTTTCTCAAGCTCTAATGTTTTCCCCTCTTTAGTGAGTATGCGAATACGAGCAGGCATTTCTTGTGGGAATCGTTGGCTAAATTCTTGACTAGGTCTCACTGTCACCTTTTGTAAAAGCATTTGAACGTCTTGGCGATTAATCCGCTCTGGTGTATATTGCTCTGGCATGACTTCTCCATCCAAAAGGGCAACCGCAATCAGATAGGGCAAACTGTGATCAGCCTCTTCTTTCGTATGAATATCTTTTTTGCCTCCCTCTTCCCCTCCACCAATAATATGAAAGGCAACATCGAAAATATCAAGTTCAATCAGTTCTATATTCTCGATTTGTAAATGATGCGTATTTTTTAATTCCAAGATTCCTTCTAAAGTAGATTGAGAATGAATTTCAGCATTGTATTTTTTTATGATTGTCTGTTGAACAGCATCTAATCCTTCCCGTTCCCAATCAATATAAAATGGTCCTGAAATTGTATCTTGAAATCCTTTATTTCCTTCGAATATTTCCAAAGGGCCAGTTATCCCTCGAAGGGCTAGAAAGGTGCTATGAGTCGCCGAGAAGCTAGTTTGAGGATAAGCAAGACCTTTCCAATGAGAAAGAGCGCCTGTACGTGTGACACGTAGAGCATTATTAGCTACTCCTGCAATCGCAATAGCGTGAGCTGTTTGCGATGAATTAAGGCCCAAAGCTTTAGCTACTCCAGACGCAACAGCAAAAGCTCCTTGTGTTGTGTGATCAAATCCTTTATGCCTGACTGGAGCTGCTTCAGAGAGACGGCATTGGACTTGATAGGCAATAGCTAGAGCTGTTAAAAATTCTTTGCCTGAGCGATTGGCATATTCGCTAGCGGCTAAAACAGCAGAAAGGTTGTCACTGGGGTGACATGTCTCTTTTTTAGCTAAAAAGCTATCATTGAAATCGAGATAACGGATAAGGGCTCCATTGAAGAAAGCAGCTCGATCTGGAGCTATTTTTCCGCCGCCGATGAGGCTTACTAGAGGATTTCCACCGAACTCCTGCAGTTGCCTACGAAGCATATCTAGGGGCTCGCCCCCTAAAGCTCCAATAGCACATCCTAGTGAATCAAGAATACGTGCTTTGAGAGCTTCTTGAGTTGTTTTCGATAGATCTTGATAATCGGCTTTTGTGATATAGGCCGCTAAACGTTCAACATCTTTCATTTAACCTCCCTAGGAATTTTGATTATCTAAAGTGATAACAATAGAACCCGAGAATTTACCTTGCCTAAGATCATTTAAGGCTTCATTGGCTTTTTCAAGTGGATAAGGAGTTGCTGTCGTCTTGATAGGCATTTTTTGGGCTAAAGCTAGAAACTCTACACCATCTTGACGTGTCAAGTTAGTCACAGAACGGATGACTCGTTCGTTATAGAGGATGGAGTAAGGGAAGGAGGGGATATCGCTCATATAGATGCCTGCACAGATAATAATTCCACTTTTATCTAAGGCTTGCAAGGCTAACGGCACAAGACTACCCACAGGAGCAAAGATAATAGCGGCTTCTAAAGGGGCAGGTGGTTGCTGTTCTGTATCTCCTGCCCATTGGGCGCCGAGTTGGCGAGCAAATTCTTGTGTTTTAAGATCTCCTCGACGGGTAAAAGCAAAGACCTCTCGTCCCTGATAAAGGGCGACTTGAGTCAAGAGGTGAGCTGCTGATCCAAATCCATAAAATCCAAGTCGTTTAGCCTGACCAGTCATACGAAATGCACGATAGCCAATCAGGCCGGCACATAATAGTGGAGCTGCTTCTAAATCGGAATAGCCATGGGGAATAGGGAAGCTGAAGTGAGCATGAGCAATACAATATTCGGCAAAGCCACCATCAATTTGATAACCTGTGTAAAGAGCCTGATTGCAAAGATTCTCCCGTCCTGTCGTACAATAAAGACAATGACCACAACTTTCTCCTAACCAGGGAACTCCAACACGTTGACCGATCTGAAAGTGAGAGATGTCTTCACCTAATTTAATAATAGTCCCCACAATTTGGTGACCAAGAACTAAAGGTAATTTAGGATGAGGAAGCTCTCCATCCTTAATGTGTAGGTCAGTGCGACATACACCACAGGTATGTACACGGATAAGAAGCTGTTGGCGATGAGGAGTAGGAATTGGTAAATCAGCTAACCTAAGCGGATTTCTGGGTTGATCAAGAACCATGGCACGCATATCAAATTTTCCATTTCATTGATCTTTTGTCTTCAAATTTTCTTATTGCCTAAGTTTAGGAAGAGCTAAACCCAATCCGACTAATGCAGAACCAAAGAATACGAGATCAATTCCAATTAACAATCCCAGTACCCAGTAAGCTGTGCCAGGCCAACCAGACCAAATAATGGCAGCGATCGCTATGGAGAGAAGACCACTAATAATCATCCACCAACTGGTACTACGGGTAGGCTGAAACTGCAATCCTAAAATAATTTTAGTAATGCCTTGCACAATAAAGAAGATCATGAATAAAAGCGTAAGAGAGAGGACACCCGATCTAGGATAAAGGATTAATAAGGCTCCTACAACCATATAAATAAGAGAGGTGAGGAAAGAAGCGCTCACGCCGGATCTGTCGCGAATTTGAAAGCTGCGATAAGCTTGAATAATCCCAGTAATTAAAAGCAGCCAGCCAATAAAGAGCTCAAAACCTAGAGTAGAAACGATGGGGAATGCAATGGCTAGTAGTCCAAAGATCATAAACAAGACCCCTTCAAATATAAAGAGACTTCGCAGATTTGGCGTTGTATCCATACTTGCCTCCCTTTATTTTTGATCTATATTAGAAGCCTTGGTTTTTGTAAAATCATTTACTCACTTTGAGGGGTTGAAGAACCGCGTGATTGCAAATCTTTAAGTTTAAGCTGTCTTTTTTTATAGATCTCTTGTCCTAACTCCTGCATCCGTTGAAGGAGAATTTTTCCTGATAAATGAATAGAGATTGCCCCTTTGAACTCTGTTCCGGTTAAATTAGATAAGGTATCAGAGTCCATAGAAGAGATTGTGCGTTGGAGTTCTTCTAGTTCTCGCTTTGTCATATCAACTTTAAACTCTTGATACAAAGGTTGATCGATTCGATCATGCAGCACAGCCAAAATAGACTTGATTGTACAGCTTTCTTTGTACTGTGCCCTATGCTTTCGAGTCAGTTTCTTATTAGGATGCTCGGGATGAAAAAGACTTTGTTCAATAAATTGATTGACCTCTTCCATATTGCTTGCTCCTTGCTCAGGAATTTGGAAGGCCATGATCTTCTTAAAGAAATCTTGAGATAATTCTCGATAAGTTAGTTGACAGAATTGGACATCTATGATGGGAAATTGGCTGAATGAAGACTTCATTCTTTCTTCTTCACTCATTAATTGTTGTAAACGTTGAATGAGCACATCAGATTGAGCTAAAGCTAAACGGAGTTCATTGTAGGGACAGTCTAATTCTTTTATTTTTTGTTGGAGGTTTTTAGTAGTATGTTGGATACTCAAACGCTCTTGTTTCAAATGATCCAAGGTTTTTTGAACTTCTGGATCCCAATCAAATACAGCCCCTTCTCCACAATTAATGACTGTGAAGGAAAACGTTGGGGTCCTATTGTCTCTTGTATAGTTTTTTTCTTTCTCAATCAGATATAAAACAGTATGACCCTTATTTTGCGCATTGTTTTTAGAGGAAAGCTTTCCTCTAAAATAACCACCTGGAATCACCATATAAGAATTTCTAACAAGAGAGTTGAATGGAGAAAGAAAGTGCATTCTAAATAAAATCCTATTTGCAATCTCATTAAGCAAAACAGAATGATTAATGAAGTAAGAATGTGAATAAGATTCTTTTAATTTATCTAATTCATTGATTTCACCGGAAACTCCAAATAGAAGGAGAGAGATTTCATAAGCAAATTGAATCTCTTTAAAGACACTTTCAATTTTTTCTATAGACTGGATATCAGATAACTTGGCTTTATAAAATATTAAATCTTCAAGAATAGATAAAAAAGCATTTGTCTTAGGTGTTCTTTGTAGAGAAGGAATCGTGATAGGTGTTGATTCCAAAATCTTCATTGTAAAGAGATTTAATTTCATGCGAGATAATTTTCCTACAGTCTTTGCTGTCAGTGAACGACAAACAGCCACAAAAGATTCAATCTGCTTCACTTGTTCTGTATATTGTTTAACTTGTCTCAAGATCTGATTAGCAAGCTGATCAATGATTTTTTCATCTTTCTCTTTTATACCAAACCAAGCTGAAACTCGTAACCATAAAGGCTGAGCTTTCATCCATGTCTGGCTATAGTTTGTTAAGCGCTTATTTAAAGATAAGAGAAATTGAGCATGCTGTGCTAATGGAATACCGTTATTTTGAAAACATTTAAGATATTCAGTGATGATAATAGCAGTCTCTTTGGCATTAGACCCTTGACTTTCTTGATTCTTCCTAGCATTTGAAAGACTTTCCTCTTGTAGAAAGAGGAAAGGTTGGGTAGAAAATTTTAGTAAACCAGAATGTTCTAAATATCCCATAGAGATAGCCTGCAAATGCTTAAAAATATTTAAAGTTATAGTTTTTTAACTGGATTTTGCTAAGATCTCTTCTAGGAGATGGGTTTTATCATCTGTTTCTTGATTTCCAAGGATATAAGAAGACCAAGATTGCTGAAAATTATCTATATTTGTACGACAGTATTCATAAAAATTTTGAAGAAAGCGAAGTCTTTCTTCTGCATAAGACTGTTTCCAATTATTTGAATGATACAATTTTTTAAGATTTGCTCCGCCTAAAAGCCATTGTCTTTTAATAATATCCTCGAATTTTATATGCTTGGCATTTAACATCATATCATACATAGACATAAAAGTTGTTGTGCGACCTATTCCTGCTGCACAGTGGATATGGACCCATCTCTCTTTTGGAAGATCTCTCATAAAAGTGATAAAGCGATCAACACTCTCATCAGAAGGGCGAAGATGATCTGTGACTCCTATTCTGAGATAACCTAATCCATACTTAGTCACTAACTCTTGTTCTGTTGCTATTCGCTCCGCCTCAATAGGAACAGCTTCTGTTTGAAGTAATTGACTCTCTGCATGACTTTTCTTAATCAAGCGATAGAGGGTCACCTCTTTTTGTCTTAAAAGACTATATAGAAGCTGTTTCTCTCCTTTTTCAATCTCTTGAAGTGTTTTATTAATATTCTCCCAGTTGCGAGGAGGCTTATACCAGCTAATCGCAATACTATCTACGAATCCATGGAATTCTTGTCGAAGATCGATAATATATAAGGATTCCGAGTTGCCTAATTGCTTAATGAGCATTTGAAGGGATTCTTCGGAGAATTGAGCACTACCAGAAATATTCAAACGCTCTAGTCCTTCTCGTGTTGGCAAAGGGTGAGGCGTTTCTATTTTAAAATCTTCTTTAATAGTGCGAAAATTACGGGGAAGATTAGGATTATTATTCATATTTAATATGACTATTGCTTGTGGTTCTTCAGATTCTACAAAGAAGATAAAGCACCCTGTCAATAAAATTAATATGACAATAGTAGATCTAATGATCATAAGAGCTCCATCAAGGATGGTTAAAGATTTTAGCTTTTTTTAAACTTTTTTTAATTTTAAAAACAAATTAATTTTTTAATTTTGGCAAGTTAGTGGAATAAATAGAAAGAATAATAATAGCCTTGCCATTTTATAATCAAATGAAAGGATCTTTCTTCTTTTGCTGAGTTTTTTATTTATCAATGGCCTGCTATTGCCTACATAAAAATCTCAAACCCAAAGTCTAGGTTATTATTTTCGTATTTAACAAATATCGACAAGTTGGTGATCTAAATTTTGTTTGATAGCATATTGCTTTTCCCATTGCTCCCCAAAAAGAATAATCGGCCGTTCATAGCGGTCTCGAACAATTAAAGAATTTATCGGTTTTTTGAACGTCTTGATGTCTCCTAATAGCCAGGCACTACATTGATAGGGTAAAGAATGGATGACAGTCTCCACTCCATATTCATCTTTTAAACGATATTGCATGACATCAAATTGTAGCTGTCCAACAGCAGCAAAGATAAGCTCGTTATTGATATCATTGGAATGAAGTAATTGGATAGCTCCCTCATCAGTCAATTGCATGACGCCTTTATCGAAGGCTTTTCTTTTGCTAATATCCTTAGGGGAAACACGAGCAAAAATTTCAGGTTGGAAAGAAGGCAAAGGTTTAAAATTAAATCCTCCTGTTAAAGAAATAGTATCTCCAATTGCAAATACACCTGGATTGATGACTCCAATAATATCTCCTGCATAAGCAAGATCCAGTGTCGTGCGTTCTCCTGCTACCATGCCATGTGGTCGAGAAAGACGTATCTCTCGGCCTAAGCGATGATGCTTGACAACTAGGTCTCGTTCAAATTTTCCAGAACAAATACGAAGAAAAGCCATACTATCGCGATGTCGGCGATCCATATTGGCCTGTAGCTTAAAAACATAAGCGCTAAAAGGGGTTTGGATGGGATCTATTTCTATTTCTCCTCCCCCTATTTGATTGGCCCATCGAGCACAGGGAGCTGGAGCCAAATGGATAAAGGCGTCAAAGAATGGCTCAACGCCAAAATTAGTCAAAGCAGAGGCAAAAAAGACAGGTGTCAATTTTCCAGCTAAAAATTCACTATGATTAAATGGATTTCCCGCTATTTCTAAAAGTTCTAGCTCTTGCATCAGGTGTTGAATCTGGTCTTCATGCATCCATTTTTTCATTTCAAGGCTTGCTAAAGGAATACGATGAATATCGGCTTTTTGAGCTCCACCAGTCGAAACTTTGGTGAATAATAGACTCTCTTGTGTAAGCCGATCTACAACTCCAATAAAATCTTTTCCAGATCCAATAGGCCAGTTTAAAGCCGATGAATGGATATGAAGCACATTCTCGACTTCATGCATTAAGTCAAGAGGCTCTTTCCCTGGCATATCCATTTTATTGATGAAAGTTAAAACAGGAATTTTGCGCAAACGGCATACTTCAAAGAGTTTGCGTGTTTGCTTTTCCACACCTTTAGCAGCATCAATGACCATGATTGCACAATCGGCAGCTGTTAATGTACGATAGGTGTCTTCAGAAAAATCTTCATGACCCGGAGTATCTAGAACGTTGATAATAGTGTCTTTGTAAGTGAATTGCATAGCAGAAGCTGTAATAGAAATGCCTCGCTCTTGTTCCATGGCCATCCAGTCAGAAGTTGCTGCCTTTCTCCCTTTTCGTCCTCGTACCATACCTGCTGTATGAATCATGCCAGAATAGAGAAGAAGTTTTTCAGTTAAAGTCGTTTTTCCAGCATCAGGATGACTGATAATAGCAAAGGTCCGTCTTTTCGCGCAGGCCTCTTGTAAGAGCAAATGATTATCCAAAAAATCCATCCTATTTATCTAAAATAATATTAAATTTTTTATATAAGGGGAAAATATATCATTATAAAGAAAAGACTAATTTATTTCATTAAATTTGATTATGGGTTGTCTATTTAATATTTAGATGATAGGATAGAAAATAAAGAACAGCACCTATAGAAATCATAGATTTTCACGAGGTACAGAGGAATCTGTACTCAAATAACTTGTATTTTTCATGAATAGACTTCTTGCGAGACTTCCTTTAGGTTAGATCATTTAGAATTTATTTGAGATTTTTGATGATTTTTTTGATAGATCTCTTTACGTGGACAAGAGAAAAGTCATCAAAAAGTTGGTTCTACAGAAGCTAACCTTATCTGAATCATTTGCTCTGTCTTCTTAGTAAACTGAGTTTTGAGTTTATTTCCTTGATTATTAGAGAAAATCTTCTCTAATAATCAAGGAAATAAACTCAAAACTCAGGTTAGTATGTTTTCAAGTGTCAAGTCTATAGATAACAGTCTAATGTGTTTTATCATTTTTTATTCATTTTGACCCTTTCTGAATTATGCCTATTTTAGGCTTTAACAGGGGGATTTAAATATGTCTAATATTTTAAATTTTAATCATTTAAATTTTCCAGATCATGCAGGAAATCTCTTAGAAAATCAAGAGGAAGTGAAAAATTCTCCTCGCTCTTCCAATTATACTCTCTCTAAGATTGCAACTATAGTTAGAAAAATCTCGCTCGATTCTGTTTTGTTCAAAAGTTCTTCAAAATCTCATCAAGTTAAACCAAAAGCGAAAGTTTCAAAATCTCTTGACGAATTAATGGATAGAAAGCCGATTTGTGGTCTACATCGTACTAGCTCCTGCTTAGTATCACCAATAACTGGCATAAATGGAGAGAACCAACAGCTGAATTTTGATGTCGATTTGAAGAATATGATTAAGCAACTCAACAACCAGATTAAAATTATTATTAAAAATTATCCTCAAGATTTAGAACTCACTTATCTAAATCCCTTATTGAGTCGGCTTGTTGAAGAGCATATGTTAGGTATTTCAGATTTGACCAAAACCTCTTTAGAAGAACTCAACTGCTTTTATGAACAATTGATCTCGTGTATTATAGAAAAATTAGAACAAGATTCTCTCTTTTTAAGTATATTAAAGAAAAGATTGCAAGAATTGCGTTCTTTCTTAACTAGTCAAAGGGATCAAAAAAATAAAGACTGGATGACTGCTTTTTCTTTTTATTTATTTGATTTAATCATGAGCCAAGTTAATTTTAGAGATTTTTTTATAATTATTTTACAGATTAAAGATAAAAAGATGCAAAAATTGATCTTAAAAATCATAGGAGGAAAACAAGGGATTAGTTTTTTTGATAAAGGATGGAAGTCTATTGTTGTTTGCCAAATTGATGATATGATCCAGTGTCAGTTAAAGAATCAGCTACTTAAAAAGCATTATTATTTGACATGGGAAGCGAAAGAAGAATGTTTTGTTGATAATATACGAATTGAAGAGATTGAGCGATCCATTTTTCAAGAAGAAGATAGGCATAATTTTCGCTCTTTAACTATTATAGCTATGAATCCTTACAAGATGGATAAGGCAATTGAGATACCTTCTCTATACTCTAATAAAGAGGAATTTTTAATCTTATTTTTAAAGACCATTCAAGAGTGTGGATGGGAATTTTCTCCAGAAGAGGGACCTCTTGAAGAGCAAGCATTAAAACTTTTGAACAAGCAAGAGCTTTCAGTGAATAAATTACTCAAGGCGATGACCAATATTACTCTTCAGCCTGCAATCTTTGAAAATATTCCTAAACATTATCATCAGCAACTTTATGATAAAGAGATTTATTGGACTCAAATGAATATGGCACAAAGAAATGGAGGAACAGGAATAGGAATAGACTGCCATGTTCGCATCTCTTCCCCTCAATTTTTCCAGATTATCAGAGAGTGGACTAATGACATTTATATTTATAATAAAAAATATTTATCCCCTCAAGAGCAACAACTTCTTCAGGAAGATCAAGAAGGAAAAGGGTTTCAAATCGCTCAAGTCAGAAATCATTATACATGCACTTATAGGATGCTAGCTACAGGCTACTCAGAGTGGACAGGAGAACTGAAGATTTCTGATTTAACTATCTTCAAGGAGACTCCACTTCGTTTTTGTAAAGATATCATATGTATCTATTCTGAAAAGATGAGTGAAGATTATAAACAGGATTCCTTATATCAGGTGCTAGGCAAAAAGCTAAGAAAAAGAGCTTAAGCATCCTCGAAAATCTTTAGAGTGGTTTAAATTGAAGTTTTTTAACCTGAGTTTATTCCTCTGAAACTCAGGTTCATTTCATTGCTTTGATTTCTAATTCTGCCCAACGTTTATAGAGATGATCGAGATAGCTTTGTTTAGCATCTAGCTTTTGACATATCTCTTGCAACTTGGAGGGATGGGATGAAATGGCAGGTACTGTAAGTTGTTCTTGCTGCCGTGCAATTTCCTGTTCTACTTCTAAAATTTTTTCCTCCATTTGTTCCCACTCTTGTTTTTCTAGATAGGTCATCTTGTTCGATTGTACTTTTGAACGGGGCATCTCTCGTCTCTTTTCTAGGGTTATACTAGGCAATGAAGAGACTTTTTTTTGTTTTTGCAAGCTTTGTAATTCTTCCCACTGTCTATAGTCGGCAAAGAGGGTTGTATCACTGCCTATTCCTAAGCTAAGAATGACATTGGTGATTTGATCAAGCATGTAACGATCATGAGAAATGAGAACAATAGCTCCCGGAAAATCTAATAAGCTCTCTTCTAAAATCTCTAAGGTTGGGAGATCCAAGTCATTCGTAGGTTCATCAAGAAGGAGGATGTCTGCGGGTTTAAGCATGAAGCGAGCAATATGAACACGTGCTTTTTCTCCACCCGATAATTGACCAAAAGGCAAATCTAACCGATTAGGGTCAAATAGAAATCGTTTGCACCAAGAATTAATATGAATTGACTTTCCTTTATAATTGACTGTATCACCTACAGGAGCTAGAGCTCGACGTAAGGATAGATCGGAGGGGAGTTGTATGCGATGTTGATCAAAATAGACAATAGAGAGATTCTCTGCATATTTAATGGTTCCTTGATCGGGTGGCAATTCACCAGCAAGAATGCGCAATAAAGTCGTTTTGCCGCTTCCATTAAGTCCAATAATCCCCAAGCGCATTCCAGGTGAGAGGGTGAAGTGAAGATGAGAAAACAATTCTCGGCCTCCTAAAGATTTGCCAATATTTGTTGCAACAAGCATTTTTTGCATTTGTCTCGCTGAGGAAGAGAAGTTGATTTGATTTTTTGATTCTATGTTTCTAGTCTTCACTTGATTTAAATCTTGTATCAATCTTTGAGCTTCTTGGATACGGGATTGAGATTTGGTCGTACGCGCCTTTGGATTTTGCTTAAGCCACTCTAATTCACGCCTTACCTTAGAGGTCAAAGATCTCTCTTGCTGTATCTGACCGTTGAGGAATTCCTCCCTTTTTTCCAAGAAAACACTATAAGGGCCTTCAATACTAAAGAGACCTTTAGGATAGCTTTTATTGAGTTCCATCATGCGTGTTGAAACATTTTCAAGAAAATAACGATCGTGGCTTACAACAATATAAGAAAATGAGGCACTCTGAAGGAATTTCTCTAGCCAAAGGAGCCCTTCTAAATCTAAATGATTAGTTGGCTCATCGAGAAGCAAAAGATCGGGAGATTTAGCCAGTTCCTTTGCCATCTCTAATCGCTTTTTCCATCCTCCTGAAAGGGAAGAGGTTTTTTGGGAAGGATCCAGGAACCCTAATTTACCAAGAGTGATGAGAGCTTGTGTGCGCTTAGCAGGCAGATCTAGAGTCGTATCTTGATCTAGAGAATCAATCACGATCTCTTCTAAGCTTTTATCAAAAAAAACAGACTCTTGTGGAACATAACCAATTCGTAGATGACGATTCGCTGCAATAACTCCTTCATCAGAAGGTTCTAAGCCAGCTAAAATCTTTAGAAAGGTCGATTTACCAGATCCATTAGGGCCAATCAAGCCTATCCTATCGCCTCGGAAAATCCCAAAAGAGATATCTTTAAATAATTGACGTGATCCATGTGATTTGCTAATAGACTGACAACTAAAAAGTAAGGTCATGAAATTTTTCCTATACAATTTATTCTTTAGAAAATATCTCAATCATATTAGAATCGTTTTTGGCTATCTAAGTTGTATTTTCAAATAAGGAATAGACCTCCTTTGAAAAACGTGTTCTGAATATTCGTTTAGCCTATATTCAATGATAGAGCTATACTTAATATTAACCTAAATTTTGTATTTTGTGTAGGTTAATAAGTAAATAACCTTAAATCCCCAAATGTTGAATAGGAGTGAGAAAGAATCGTTTAAAAATGGTTCATGAACCATAAGACTTTTATCAAAAATATTTGAAATAAAATTTTAGAAAAATTTCATCGAAAGACTATGTAAAAATGTAAAATTATGGAGGAACGAATGATAAAGAATGATTGCCATTTGGATGACTGTTTTTCAAACTTTGGAAAAAAATTTTTTGAAATTTCGAGTCTTATTATTTAGATGCAAAATTTATTTCAATTTAGTTATTTGTAACTTAACACCTATCAGTGAACGCTTAAAAGTGTAAACGAGAGCAGGTAGATGATTAGATATAAGAAGGAGCAATAGGCTTGGCCGCATAACTGAAGATTATTCGTTGAGTAAGCGTTCATGCTAGCACTTATGTTGATAGTGATAAGTTTTTACAAATTATGAAAAATATTTTATTACATTATTCAACCTTTTAACAGGAATTTATTATGGCAATTTCTATGTTTGATGGGGCTTTTTACGGTGGTTGTGCTGGTTTAGTAGTTGGCATTATTTTTAATCGGAAAGTAAAGGGACCTATTATTGGAGTTATAGTAACAGTGAGTGCAATAGCTATGGGAATTTTATGTGAAAAATCTATAGGATTTTATCCGGCTTTTTATACTGTTCTTGGAATAGAGATAGGAATTTCTGCGATATGGCTTAAGGAGGTCGCTTATGAAGAAGATACAAAGGACAAGCAGAGGGTGCAGCGGCGTGCAAGCTTGGAACCATCAATAAGGCGAACAAGGCAAGTTTCTGAAAGAATTAATTATAACCAACAGACCAATTAACTGACCTATTCTTGATTGTTATCGCAAGAGCTTTTGCGTTGCCCAAATTTCCAGCTTTCAGCTGGAATCACTGCACACTATACACAAGCCAATTTTCAATTGACTTGTGTATCAGTTGCCTGTTTAGTATTAGATTGACAACGGGTTAAAGAGCTAATAGCAGGACCATTTAAGATTTTACCATTGACATCAAAGCGTGAGCCATGACAAGGGCAATCCCAACTAGTTTCTGCAGAATTCCAGGCAACTATGCATCCTAGATGAGGACAAATGGCAGAGTAGCAATGGATATCTCCTTGCTCATCCCGATAAACAGCAAGTTTTTTAAGTCCTTCTCGTATAATAGCTCCTGTTCCGGAAGCAATTTGATCAATAGAATTGATTTGCCCAGGCATTATCCACTCTACATATTGTGTGGCGACATTGAAGTTTTCTTTAGCAAATTCGGTTGTAGCTGAAAGTGTTTTGCGAGATGGGTCGTAAAGCTCAGTCCAGGGATTGTCTTTGCCTAAAATTAAATCAGTTAGGAGCATGCCTGCGATTGTTCCGTGAGTCAGACCATTACCTGAGTCTCCTGTCGCAATATAAACATTTTCATCGCGAGGATTGCGTCCAATAAAGGCTAAAGAATCGACCGGCTCCATGATTTGGCCTGACCATCGATAATCAATCTGTCCCATCATAGGAAAACGTTCTCTGGCCCACTGTTCTAGAAGATCATATTTTTGTAATACCGCTTCTTCCTGTCCAGTTTTATGATCTTCCCCTCCAATGAGGATCCAGTTATGATGAGGATCTGAAAGATGTTTTTGGATGCGTACATAATGATAAGGATCAAGTGTATCCCAATAAAGCCCTTTAGGGATAGCGCCTTGTGGAATACAGGCTGCAATAACATATGTACGATAAGGGGCTTGTTTGGTATGCATGATAAAGCGATCATTGATGGGAGTATTAGTCGCTACAATAACAGCTTGAGAGGTGATAACAGCTTCTTGGTTTGTAATGACATGACAAGGGGTCCCTCCTTTACATTCTTTTACCTGTGTGCCACTAAAAATTTGAACACCTCGCTTTAAAATGACTGGAATAATTCCTGATAAATATTTAAGTATATGAAATTGAGCTTGATGAGGAAAACGTAAACACGGACCAGTATCAAATGTTGGAAAAGGTGCCCGTTCAACTTGGTGGACTAAGATACCTGCCTTTTTGATCGCAGCTAACTCTTGATTTAGAATATCTTTAGAATTTTCAGGAGGAGTAAATAAATAAGCATCCACCCTTTCAAAGTCACAGTCGATGTGTTCTTCCTGAATGATTCTCTCTATTTGATCGACAGCAGCACGGTGACTTTCCATGGCTAGCCGAGATCCTTCTTCGCCAAATAATTGTTCTAAATCAGAGAAACGATCATCAAGGATCCAAGTCAAATGACCTGTTGTACGTGCAGATTGTCCTCCCGCTATAGGACCCTTATCAAGTACGATAACTGATTTTCCTTGCTGGGAAAGAAGATAGGCACATGTCAGTCCTACAATTCCTGCACCTATTATACAAACATCTGTCTGTAAATTGGCTTGTAGGGAAGGAGGAGAAGGGATCTTAACTTCCATCCATAATGAAGTGCTAGAACCCGAATTATTATTAAGGTGCTTCACTGAATCAAAGGGCATAGCTAGATTTCTACTCCTCTATTAGAATTTATACCCAATAAATATGAATCTGACTTTGACTCATCCGCATCCAATTAGTTTTTGTCAATAGCAGTAAAATGAGATCTTTTTAATGATTTAAGGGGCCGTCCAAAGAAAAGCAATCAAAATCTCAAGTAAATTTTAAAGAATCCAAAATAAAGGAGACTTGGAGAGAAGTCTATTGAAAAACACAATGGATTCGATTAAAACTATCTCTTCCTTTCAATTGGAATGAGTATATACTCATCCCAGTTCAAAGTGAGAATTTGGGCAATGCGAAAGCTCTCGGGCTTCAACGATCAAAAATTGGTTCATATACTTATATGAACCAATTTTTGATCGTTGAAGCCCGAGGCTTTGGCACAGCCGAAACTTCTCACTTTGAACTGGGATGAGTATATAATACCACTATTTTTGCGTAAGGTGATTTAAAAAGGAAGCTGCCATGGCAATCACGATTCGTCAATCAGGAGATAGAGGATATTTCGATCATGATTGGTTAAAAACTTATCATACTTTTTCGTTTGCTAATTATTACAATCCTAGTCAGATGGGCTTTCGTTCGTTAAGAGTTATCAATGAAGATCGAGTAAAGCCAGCAACTGGATTTCCTCTGCATTTTCATAAAGATATGGAAATTTTTTCGGTGATTTTAGAAGGAGGATTGGCTCATCAAGATGATATGGGGAATGGATCTATTTTAAGGCCCGGTTATATCCAGCTTATGAGTGCAGGACGAGGAGTTACGCACAGTGAGTATAACGCCTCTAATCAAGATGAAGTCCATTTTTTGCAAATTTGGATTATTCCTGAAATAAAAGGACTAGAGCCAAGTTATCAAGAGCTGTTTTTTCCTGAATCAGCCAAACATAATCGATGGTGTTTAATTATTTCTAAGAATGGTCAAGAGGATTCATTAAAAATTCATCAAGACGTTAAGGTTTATCTTGCTCATATGGATCAAGGAGTCTCTTTAGTCAAAGAGATAGCGTTACATCGTTATGGGTGGTTGCAAGTGATGAGAGGTAGCGTGGATTTAAACGGGCAAAGACTAGAAAGAGGAGATGGAGCTTCAATCAGTGAGATGGCGCATCTTGAGATAAAAGCCCAGGCTTTCTCTCAACTATTGTTTTTTGACTTAAATTAATCCTTGAACTGAGCTATCTATGAACCTGAGTTTTTAAGAATCTCCCTTCTTATCCCTTGTCTTTTTCTTCTCAGCAATAGCAATTTGAGATATACCTTATTCCCAAAGAAAAGGATATAATCTAAGAGAAAATCTTCTCTAATAAAGGGAAATAAACTCAAAATTCAACCGATGATTTAGATTGACATGAAGAAGGGCTCTCTCTACACTTTCAATCTAAGTTAAGAGAACATCTCTTCTTAATGAGCTGGTAATTAACCAAAAATTCAATTTTTTATTTCCTTAATCAATTTTTACGTCCAAGCTAGAGAAAATCCTATGAAAATGATATCCAATTTTTTCCTTTTGATTTTAAGTTCTGTTCTGCTTTTTTCTTCATCATTGCAAGCGGCAAAAAAGACTTTTGCATCCAGTCAAGAAGCTGAGGCTTATCTGATGTATCATTACAATGAAGCTTGCCGTTATTATAATAAACATTGTTGGCGTCGAGCATTAAACGAATTTGAGAGGGTTATTTATTTCGGTTCTAGCACATTAGAGGCCGCGAATGCTTATTATTTTCTAGGCGTTTGCTTGTTTGAGATAGAAGAGTATGATTTTGCTAATGAAGCCTTTTCTAACTATCTAAAATCACCTGGAGATCCTGATTTTTTTGAAGATGTCTTACAGTACAAATTCTGTATTGCAGAACATTTTAAATATGGCAAGAAACGACGCTTACTGAGGAGCCGTTATTGTCCCAAATGGGTGAAGGAACGTCTATTGGCTCTTCCTATTTATGATGAAATTATTATAGCTTGTCCTAATCATGAATTGGCAGCCCTTTCTCTTTATTCCAAGGGGTGTCTACTCTTATCAATGAAGGAATATCGCGAAAGTATAGAGGCTTTCCAAATGTTAATTCGTCGTTTTGCTAAGCATGAATTGGCTCCTCAATCTTACCTTAATATTGCCCAAGCTTATTGTCAGCAAAGCCGACGAGAGTTTCAAAATCCTGATATCTTAGCTCTTGCTGAAGTGAATGCTCGACGATTTAGAGAAAATTTTGCGCGAGATGAACGAGTAGCAATAGCAGAGGGATATGTACATAGAATTAAAGAAATGTATGCAAAAGGACTCTGCGATATCGGTCTGTTTTATGAAAGGACTCGACGACCTGTAGCAGCAGTCATTTATTATCAATGTGCAATTCAGGAGTTTCCGGACACGCGGATAGCCGATTGTTGTCGCGAGCGCCTGTATTGCTTAGGCTGTGAATATAAAGAGGAGAAAGAAACGGCTTGTTCTCCATCCACCTCATCAAAAGAACAATCATAATGAAAATCCAATGACATGCTTAAAGCCTCTTATGCCTATCTTTTTTTATGCTTTTTAAGCTTGTTCTTGCTAATAGGTTGCCATTATCAATTTGGACATGGTGATCTATCCACTCGGTATTTTACTATTTCGGTTCCTTATGTAGATGGGGATAAAGATGGAGAATTGACAGCCAATTTAATTGAAAAGATCAGCACTTCTGGAGCTTTTCAATATCGTCACTCGGGTGGAGAATTAATCTTAAAAGCTAAAGTCATTGAATTACGTGATGAAAATATTGGCTTCCGCTATGATCGTAAAAAACAGGGGAATTTAAAGAGAGCGATTGTCCCAACGGAGACCCGTTTAAATGCTCTTGTTGAAGTCTCTGTTATAGAGGCTGCGACAAATAAGATAATGAGAGGTCCCACTCGCATCACGGCAAGCATAGATTTTGATCATGATTACTATTATAGTCGAAATGCAGTCAATATCTTTTCTTTAGGGCAACTTAGCGATATTGATGCAGCTTATGATGCGGTCATGCGTCCTTTAAATCGCTGTCTAGCAGAAAAAATAGTGGATTATATTATCAATAGTTGGTAATTCACTGCTGATGACTTTAGCAGAAGGGCGAAATAATACCTATGTATAAGAAGATATTTCCTGCCTCGCTTGATCATTTATATGATATGCTAGCTTTTGTTCATCAATTTTCTTTTGAAAAGGGGTTCAATGATGGGGCAATCGATAAAATTACGCTAGCAACAGAAGAAGCCCTTGTCAATATTATTCATCATGGGTATCCGGTAAATAAAGGGGAAATTGAAATTCAGTGCAGTCATACTGTTGCAAAACCGGGCATCAAAATCTTGATCAAAGATTATGGAATTCCCTTTGATCCGACAAAAGAGATTAAAAAAATTAAGAAAAAACGTTACAAAAGCTCTTCTCTTGAAGAGGAAATTTCAATAGGGGGTTATGGCATTTTTATTTATATAGGCTTGATGGATCGTGTTGAGTATTACCGCACGGACGATGGAAATTTATTGTTTTTAATTAAATATCTATAAACTATAAATTATAATTTATAAGACCTTGTTGATCGCATAGTTAATACCAAAAATTAATTTGTTTGTTTGGTATAAGATTTATGTCTTAAATTCAAGCTGTGCAAGCCAAGAGTCTGTCTCTTGAATATCTATTAGAAATTTTTCTAAAAGGCGTAAAATAAGCCGAGAATTATTATAAATTCCTGAAGCGGTAAAAGCTACTTCTAACTTCAGCTGATTTAACTTATTAACAGCGATAAGAGCATAAGTCACAGGAGCTTTGTTTACCTGTTCTGATACAATCCAAATAACGAAATCATTATTTATAAGTGTGATTTTTTCCGGAGATTCAATCACTTGGAAATCATTATTTAAAGTAGGACTACAATATCCAGAACGATGGAAATGTAAAAGATCAAAACGGTGTAAAAGAGCTAAATTAACTGGAAAAAATCCTTCAGGAATCCAATAATTAAGACTCTTCACATATTTTTTATAATATCCATCTAAAGTAGCTAAATTATACATAGTAAAAATGTCCGTTATTATCCTTTATTAATATTTTATTATAAATTAATTACTATTTCAATTATTTTATTTTTGAAAATAACAATCAATATTTACCTTACATGAATGAACAATTCTCTTTTTTTTAATGTAGCCTAGTATTATTCTTTGATATCTTGATAGCGGATAGGGTATCGGTAAATATGAAAATGACTTCTTTTATTTGCTGGATGACTATAGCTATTTCTGTCATTTTGTCTGCTGAACCTCTTCAAATAGAGGTCAAGGGAGTAGCAGCAATCTTAATTAATGCAGAAAGTAGGGCAATTTTATTTGAGAAGGAAGCTTATACACCTCATTATCCTGCCAGTACAACAAAGGTGGCTACGGCCCTCTATGCATTAAAAAAGAAGGGAGGAGAGTTAGAGACGTTAGTGGTTGCTGATCAAGAGGCTTTGGTTTCTGTTTCGCCTGAGATAAAACGCCAATCTCATTATAATCTTCCAGCTTATTGGCTGGAGACAGACGGGTGTCATATTGGACTGAAGAAAGAAGAAGCAATGACAATCCGTGATTTATTGAAGGGAATGCTCATTTCATCTGGAAACGACGCTTCTAATGTCATTGCCCAATCCGTTGGAGGCACCATTCCTTGCTTTATTGAGGAATTGAATCAATTTCTTAAAGAAATAGGTTGTCGTCAGACAACTTTTTATAATCCTCATGGACTTCACCATCCTCAACATCAAACAACGGCCTATGATTTGGCCTTAATAACACAGGAAGCTTTAAAAAATCCCATTTTTTGTGAAATGATTTCACAAACCCGTTTTATTAGACCGAAAACCAATAAGCAGGAAACCACGACTCTAGCTCAAACAAATCGTCTTTTAAGGACAGGCAAGTTTTATTATCCTAAAGCTATTGGAGGTAAAACGGGATATCATTCAAAAGCAAAGCATACGTTTATTGGAATTGCCCGTTCTGAAGAACGTACTTTAATTGCTGTTCTTCTAGGAGCTCCGAATCGAAATCAAATTTTTCAAGATGCCATTAAATTATTTGATGCAGCTTTTAATCAACCCAAGGTGCAACATATTTTTTTAAAATCTGGTCCTCAGTCATTTACACAAAATCTTTTACATGCTAAGCGTGAGCTCCAAACATTTTTAGCCGAAGATCTTTTGCTAGAGTATTATCCAGCTGAAGATCCTAAACCCAAATGTCTACTTTATTGGGATGAATTGTCTTTACCCATTCAGAAAGGGCAGCAAGTGGGAATATTGCAGCTTGTTACAAAAGATCAAAGTCAGGTACTTAAAACAATTCCCTTGCTTGCTTTAGAAAAAGTTGAACTGAGATGGCCTTATCGTTGGATAGACTCTACGATGTCCACTCTGCATACCTATCCCTTTCTATCCTATCTAGGATTGATAACTTCTTTAGCTATTTGCTTAATTGGTTACAGGATGTGGAGAAAAAGAGACCAGGGATAAGTTACTCACCTTTTCTAGTGCTCTGTCTCATTAAGTTTAAGAATTTGATAAAACTGGAGAAATTCGCTTAAAGAAAGATCTTCAGGACGGGCAAGAGGATTTTGCCCTATTGCTTCTAACGCTGCAGAAATAGATTGTGGATCGAATAAAGTCTTCAAAGATGCACGTAGCATTTTACGCCGATGCTCAAAAGCTGTTCGAGTAAGATTAAAAAATTGTTTTTCTTCCCCTTGAGTAAGAGGGGGAGGCTTAAGGTCTAATATGATAATAGCTGAATCGACTTGAGGTTGCGGATAAAAGCAATGACGACTGACTGAAAAGGCATAATGGGGATTTGTATAAAAATGCATAAACACAGTAAAAGAGCTATAATCTTTTGTACCGGGTGCAGCGGTTAGGCGACGTGCGACCTCCTCTTGAACCATCACGATCAAAGAAGAAAAGAGACGGTGTTCTAAGATAAAGCGTGTTAAAATGAAGGTGGTCAGGTGGTAGGGGAGGTTAGCAATCACTTTGGATTGATCTTGGCCTTTTAGCCTCTGAGCAATCTTTTCTAAAGAAAAAGTTAGGATATCCTCATTAAAGATTTCTAGCTGATGATTAGGAGTTTGTAAACGTTGTAAAGCCGTTGCTAAAGCCTTATCTTTTTCAACAGCCACAACCTGAGCTCCAGCTTCTAAAAGGGCTTGTGTTAAAGAGCCAGGCCCTGGCCCAATTTCCAAAATGAGATCTTGTGGTTGTATGCGGGCTATTGAGATAATTTTTCGGACAATGTTGCCATCAATTAAAAAATTTTGAGAAAGACTTTTTTTAGGAGAAATTCCCAGCTCGCTTAAAAATAGGTGCAATTCACTTGGTTTGTACATACCACTCTACTTGAGAAAGCCTTATCAACCTGAGTTTTGAGTTTATTTCCTTGATTCTTATCAAAGAAAAGGACAAGATCTAAGAGAAAATCTTCTCTAATAATCAAGGAAATAAACTCAGGTTATCAGAAAAATCACCACACTCTTCTCAGTGCTCCGTCACATTAGTTTTGGGTCTTTGGGTGCGTCAAAGACCCAAAACTAATGTGACGGAGTACTAAGGGATAATCAAAATTTTAAAAATGGTTCTATTACTTTAAAATGAAAGGTTTATATTCTTTAGGAATCATGGCATTGAGATCATTATCTTGCACATGAAAATGTTTACGCAATCTTTTCAAGTAAAGGTTTGTTTCTCGTTCTAAAGTTTCATTCAATAATTTTTCTTTGAGCTTATTTTCCATCTCTCGAAAAGAGGGCAATCCTCTAGAAGTTTTCTCTTTGATATAAAAAATGCGATAGATAGTCGAATGATCCGATCGACTTTTGTAAGCAAATGGACGACCATACATACCAGTGTCTAACGTGGAGAGGACCTGTCTGTAAGAGTCTGATAATTCTTTTTCATTATTCTGAATTTCTTGAGAAATGGTCATTTTGGTTTTTCGTCCCCATAGTTTTCTCTCTTGCATAGTCGTTATTAATTGATCAATCGGAATTCCTTCTTCTAAAAGAAGGTATGCTTTATTAGCTGTTTCTTCAGCTTTCTGTGCAGTCCGATCTCGAATAGAAATCACCTGATAACACCAATTTGCCAAGCGCACATTTTCTGGATTTTTAGCGAAATCTGCATAGGCTTGGCGTACTTTAGAAGGAGTTACAAGGCGGATGACCTTTATATCAACACGCCCTCCTAGAGCACGGCGAATAATAAGATCTCCATGTACAATTTTAAAAGCCTCGTCAAAGGACATTCCCATTTTATCTAAATTAGCAATAATATTCGGACCGAATAAGAACTCCATCTCTTTGCGTACTTCACCATTGCTGATTTCAATTTTGTTCTCTTTGGCATCAGCTAAAATCAGTTCTTTGTTAATTAATTCCTCTAATTCATATTGCCAGTTAGCTAAATAATATTGATAACGTGCAGCTATAGAAGAGGCATATTCAGGATAATAACGATAAAATGTCATGTCCATTTTCTTCATGACATCGTGAGTCGAGATGGCCTTATCATTAATTTTGATCAAAATGCGATTATTGACAATCAGTTTAGCCTCTTCTTGTTGCTTAGAAAAAATCGCATCACTCTTAGCAGCTTGAAGAGAAAAACATCCCATTAATAAAAAATTTAGAATAAAAAATATTTTTCTCATAAAAATCAAATTAGTTATTAGATTAACTGGATTATAGATAAATTATACACAAGTCAATTGAAAAATTGGTTTTTGGGCACGTAAAAGCCCATTTTTCAATTGACTTGTGTATAATGGAAGTTCAATACGTAAATCCTTTGAATTCAAGGGGATTACACATCGAACTTCCGTTAATTAAATCTTTCAGACTTATTTCTGAAGATGTGCATTGATAATAGGCTTATGCTCTTTTAAGAACAACTCCAAAAAAACCATCCATTCCATCTTTTGTGGGGAGACTTTGAAATACTTCTCCTTCTATACTTAAATGATACATTTTTAAGAAATGATCAACCTGAGACTGATTCTCATCTTTTAAGAGGCTACATGTCCCATAGACAATACGCCCTTCAGGATGCATAAAACTGAGGGCTTTTTCAAAAATGATCCGTTGCTGTCCTATGAGACGAAATAGGGTTTCTTCGGTGAATTTCCATTTCATATCAGGATTACGTCGCAGTGTTCCAGTTCCAGTACAGGGAGCATCAACCATGACCCAATTCATTTTCTTTTTTAATTTTGCTAAATGGGAACTAGTCGAAACAAGGAGCTGTCCATTTTGGATGCCAGCCCTTTTGAGTCTTTTACGGGCTTCTTGTAAAGCATAAGATCGAATATCATGTATATAAATTTGACCTGTATGTTGCATGAAAGGGGCAAAAGCAAGTGTCTTACCACCAGAACCAGCACAATAATCCATCACTTGGTCTCCCGGTTTGGCTTGGATGAGGTACGCTAAGAGTTGGCTGCCTTCATCTTGAATTTCAAATAGCCCTTCCTTAAATTCAGGAAGTTCAAAAAAATTTATTTTTTTATGAAAGATAATCCCATTGGGAGAAAAGAGAGTAGGAGAGATTGAATAGTGCTTTTCCCAACGTTGAATAAGTGCTTGACGGGTGACTTTTAAGGTATTAACACGAATAGTTGTAGGGGCAGGTGTATTACTAATTTGGCATAATTCCATTGCTTTTTCAATCCCATAGCTTGTTACTATTAAATTGAAAAGGGATTCGGGAAAACTGACTCGAATGAAGAGAGGAATCTCTTCTTGTCGCTGGATTTGTTCAATATTTAAGTTTTGATACGTTTGATAACGACTCTCCCAAGAAAGAGGTTTTACCGAGAGATAATCTAATAGGGCTAACCACCGGATAAGGGCATAAGCTGTTTCTGCAATAAATCCTCGGTCTTTAGATCCTAAGGCTTTGTGACTTCGGAAATAAGAATTAATGAACAGATCAAGAGGAAGAGCTTGCTTCTCATAAGCTTCTAAAAGAGTAAAAAGATGGTATTCACGGAAAGATATAAAGTTCATAACAAATCAGTATAATTAATCTCTCAGTATAATGAAATCTCTTTCTGTAGCTGCTTTAAATGTGCATTCGATAGATGGATAAAGAAAATTCATCTTTACTGAGTCAGTTCTTTAGTAAATAAGGCCATAACTATTTACAAAATGCGACTTCTTGGTAGATACTTAAGATAAGTCTAAAATTTTATCATCGAATAAAAGCGCCTACTTAAATTAGGATTATATGAATCTCAAATCCTTAACCTTTTCTCGTCAAACCTTGCTTTGGGTAGCTTCCTTTTTATTAGTAGCTTTTGGACAGCCTGTTTGGACTTGGTGGGGTGGATTAATCGTATCTCTTGTAGGTTTTGCCCTTTTTTGGCGTATTTTGCTTGATATTCCGCAGAAGTCAAACCGTTTTTTCATTGCAGCTGGCTGGTATGCCTCTGTTCAGATCGTTCAACTCTCTTGGATGCTCTCTCATCCCTATTTATATATCTATGGGGTTGTCTTTATTTGTGCTTGGTTAATGGGGGCTCAATTTGGTTTGCTAGCTCTCTTCATACAACCCCGTTTATTTGAATCCATACGATCTCTTATCTCTCTTGCTGCCCTCTGGGTAATCTTAGAATGGTCTCGCTTATTTATCCTTTCTGGATTGGCTTTTAATCCCATTGGCATTGCCTTGACTGGAGCTCTTTATCCTCTTCAGTTTGCTTCACTAGGGGGAGTCTATCTTCTCTCCTTTTGGGTTTTATTGACAAATCTTTTTGCCTTGCGTATTTGGGTACAGGGGGTTCGTCTTTCTGATTTCATAAGATGGGGGATTATAGCTTGTGTGCCTTATCTTTTTGGTATCATTCACTTCCACTTTCATGCTCATGCAATGAAGCAGTCATTAAAAAAAGAACATTCAACCTTGTCTGTTGTTTTAGTCCAGACCAGTTTTCCTGTAGAAGAGAATATGAGTTTCATAAGCGCTGAAGAATATCGTCAATTTGTTATTGGAGAATGGTCTCATATTCTATCTCTTACTCGCAAGCATTTTGGACATCCTATTGATTTCCTGATTCTTCCTGAATATGTTGTGCCATTTGGGACCTATCAGCCTGTTTTTCCTTTAGAACATGTCCGACCAGCTTTTGCAAATATATTGGGAAAAGCTTCGTTGCTATCTCTTCCTCCCTTAGAAGAACCTTATGCTTCTTACACAGAGACAAATCATGGATCTCAATGGTTGGTTTCTAATGCCTTTTGGGCTCAAGCGCTTGCTAATATCTTCCAAACAGACGTGGTTATTGGATTAGAAGATACTGTGCAAATGGCGACTAATCAGATTGAATGCTATAGCGCGGCTTTTCACTTTTCACCTCGACATCAGGATATGCATCGTTATGAAAAGCGTGTCCTCGTTCCGATGGGAGAATATATCCCTTTTGACTGTTGCCGATCCTTAGCTGCCCAATATGGAATTCAGGCTTCCTTTACTTGTGGCAAGACGGCTAAAACCTTTACTGGTCGAGTCCCTTTTAGCCCTTCTATTTGTTATGAAGAGATGTATGGAGATCTCATAAGGGAAGGTCGTCTTCAAGGGGCTGAGCTTCTCGTTAATTTAACCAATGATGGTTGGTATCCCCATTCTAAATTGCCTCGGCAACATTTTGATCATGCCCGTTTACGTACAGTAGAAAATGGCATTCCGCTTATCCGGGCTTGTAATACGGGAGTTACAGGAGCTATCGATAGTTTGGGGAATATTATAAATATCCTAGAAGAAACTCCTTCTCATCCGATTGCTGATGCCATTCGTATTGAAGTTCCTACCTATCACTATCCAACTCTTTATGCCAGATGGGGAGATGCTTTCATAATTGGCTTATGTAGTTTTTTTATTTTGGTAGGAATCTTTACTAGGAATGAAAGATGACTCATTTACGTATTCCTGTTGCTTCTTATCGTGTACAATTTAATGATCATTTTACCTTTAATCAAGCTTTAGAATTAGTCGATTATTTCTATGAGTTAGGGATCTCTGATCTGTATGCTTCGCCTATCATGAAAGCTCAGCAGGGGAGTATTCATGGATACGATATTTTAGACCATGGCCAGATTAACCCAGAAATTGGCACAGAAGAGGAACTGGGCCGTTTGATGATGGCTTTACAGCAACGAGATATGGGATTTATATTAGATATTGTCCCTAATCATATGTGCATTGCAGAAGCTGCTAATCGCTGGTGGAATGATGTTTTAGAAAATGGCCCTAGTTCTCCTTATGCAGGCCATTTCAATATTATTTGGAATCCACGCAAAAGGGAATTAACAAACAAAGTTCTTTTGCCTGTCTTAGATCAGCAATATGGAAAAGTTATTGAAAATCAAGATTTTAAGGTTATTTACGACGAAGGAGCCTTCTTTCTTCAGTATAAAATGAGGCGCTTTCCTATCAATCCTCGGACTTGGCAGGTTATCTTAGAACCAGTATCTAAGCAAATGGAAGCTGAATCAGGGGATTCCCATCCAGATGTCCTAGAACTGCAAAGCATTTTAACAGCTCTCTTCCATCTTCCTACTATAACTGAGACTGACCCAAAGAAAATTAAGGAACGTCAAAGAGAAAAAGAGATCATCAAAAAACGATTAACTCTCTTATTAGAAAAAATGCATATTTTGAAAGCTGTCCAATCCTCTTTAGAGTCTTTAAATGGAATAAAGGGTCAGCCGGCTAGTTTTGACCTCTTAGAAAAATTGCTAGATACTCAAGCTTATCGTCTCAGCTATTGGCGGGTTGCCAATGATGAGATCAATTATCGACGTTTCTTTGATATCAATGAGTTAGCTAGCACCCATGTAGAAGATGAAAACGTTTTTAATGATATTCATGAGCTTATTCTTAGATTTGTTAAGCAGAAGTGGGTGACTGGACTTCGTATTGATCATGTTGATGGTTTATTTAATCCTGAACAATATTTTAAGCGCCTTCAACAAGCCTGTTCGCAAGTACTAAAAGAAGAAGAAACTCATCTAGAAATGAATAAGGATTTTTTTTATATCATTGTAGAGAAGATTTTGATTGGAGATGAGCAGTTAAACCCACATTGGCTTATCTATGGAACAACGGGATATGATTATTTGAATCTTGTTAATGGCCTTTTCGTTGTCTCTCATCATCAGTCTATTATGCAACAAATATATGAACGTTTTACTAAATCATATAAGGATATGTTAGAGATCATTTATATATGTAAAAAGCTTATTTTGACTGTATCTATGTCTAGCGAACTTCATATTCTTGGACGCCATTTAGCAGAGATTTCCGAACAACATCGGTGGTCAAAAGATTTTACACTAGATGGTCTACGCTTTGCTTTAAAGGAAATCATTGCTTGCTTTCCTGTTTACCGTAGTTATATTCAGGCTCAAGAAAATCAGGTCTCAGATGAAGATAAGTACTATATTACATCGGCTGTTCAACAGGCTAAAAGATTGAATCCTGCCAGTGAATCATCTATTTTTGACTTCATTGAAAATGTTTTGTTATTGCAAGACCCAGAAGGGCTAAGTGAGCAACAGATTGCTTGCCGCCGTCAATTTGTCCTGCACTTTCAACAGTTAACAGGTCCTGTAACAGCCAAAGGAGTTGAAGATACAGCTTTCTATCGATATTATCCTTTAGCCTCGTTAAATGAAGTGGGAATGGATCCAGAAAGTTTTGGAACTTCCATCGAGACTTTTCATAGGAAAAATCAAGAGAAAAAAATAAAATGGCCTCACACACTGTTAACAACGTTTACACATGATACAAAACGCAGTGAAGATGTGAGAGCTCGTATAAATGTTTTATCAGAAAATCCAAAGGAGTGGGGAGAGGCTCTTCATCGTTGGCATCAGTACAACCAAGATAAGAAGACGCAATTGAACAATCGAAATGTTCCAGATATGAATGAAGAGTATTTACTTTACCAAACCCTAGTAGGTACCTGGCCTCTCTATCCAATGGATGCTTCTGCCAAAGCTCAGTATATTGATCGCATCGATAAGTACATGAATAAAGCCCTTAGAGAAGCCAAGACTCATACAAGTTGGATTAATATCAATGAAAGTTATGAAAAAAGTGTTCAAGATTTCATTCATAAAATTTTAAATTTAGATCCTTCTCATGCCTTTGTTCAAGATTTTATCCAATATGTCCGACCTATTATGCGTGCAGGCATGTTCAATTCTTTATCTCAAACACTTTTAAAAATGACTTCACCTGGAATTCCAGATTTTTACCAAGGAAGTGAATTATGGGAATTTACTTTAGTTGATCCAGATAATCGACATCCTGTTGATTACTCAAATCGTCTAAGCTTGCTTAATCTCTTAAAGGAAAAAGCTCAACAAGATCGAAGCAAATTAGTTAGCCATTTAATAGAGACACCGGAAGACGGTTTAATTAAGCTTTATTTAACCACTCAAGTATTGAACTTCCGCCGTAACCATGCTCAACTGTTCCAACACGGAGATTATGTTCCTCTTCAATTGGAAGGAAAAAAAGCACAGCATGTGGTTGCTTTCAGTCGAACCCTAGGCAATCAAACAATCCTTGTTGCTGTAGGACGGTTTTATACTCAATTATTAGATATTTCTAATATTCTTCCCATAGGAGAAAAAGCTTGGGATGGGCTTTATCTTTCTACCTCTTCTCATTTACATCACAAGTTTCGCGATATCTTAAGTAGACTAGAATTTTCATTAGAACATTCTCAACCATTGCCCATAGCGACTTTATTTTCCAAGCTTCCAATCGTTTTGTTAGAGAAGATTTCTTAATTTAAAATAGTTAATATTGTATATGCATGATTGAAGGTTTCTGAAGAGATTTATCGATAAATTTTCCCATTAACAGAGGGATGCACGTGTTAAATCGTCAAAGTAGAATAAGAGATCCGCTTTGGTATAAAGATGCGATTATTTATGAAGTTCGTATTCGTTCCTTTTATGATAGCAATGCAGATGGGATAGGGGACTTTCCAGGCATAATAGAAAAATTGGATTACTTGCAAGATTTAGGAGTGGATACAATTTGGTTGCTTCCCTTTTATCCTTCACCTTTGCGTGATGACGGTTATGATATTTCAGATTACTATAATATCCACTCTGATTATGGTAACCTAGCCAATTTTAGAACTTTTATAAAAGAAGCCCATCAAAGAGGACTTAATGTCATTACGGAGCTTGTTCTCAATCATACATCTGACCAACATGCTTGGTTTCAGCGAGCACGTCGTGCTAAGCCCAATAGTAAATGGCGCGATTATTATGTCTGGAGCGATACCCCAGAAAAATATCAAGAAGCTCGTATTATTTTTAAAGATTTTGAGCGTTCGAATTGGACATGGGATTATATTGCTAAAGCTTATTATTGGCACCGGTTTTACTCTCATCAACCTGATTTAAATTACGATAGCCCAGCCGTCAAAAGGGAAGTGCTACGTGTTGTAGATTTTTGGCTTGGTATGGGAGTGGATGGCATGCGTTTGGATACGATTCCTTACTTATTTGAAAGAGAAGGGACAATCTGCGAAAATCTTCCTGAAACACATGCTTTTGTTAAAGATTTACGTCTGCATATCGATAATAAATTCTCTCATCGCATGCTTCTTGCAGAAGCTAATCAATGGCCCTCCGATGCAATCATCTATTTTGGCAAGGGAGATGAGTGTCATATGGCTTTCCATTTCCCTATTATGCCTCGATTATTTATGTCTATTCAGTTAGAAGATAGCTTTCCTGTCATTGATATTCTTAAACAGACACCACCCATTCCTTCTAACACTCAGTGGGCCCTTTTTCTTCGCAATCACGACGAGTTAACACTTGAAATGGTAACAGACCAAGAAAGAGATTATATGTATCGTGTCTATGCACAAGATCCACAAGCTCGACTGAATTTAGGGATTAGACGTCGATTGGCCCCCTTACTGGGCAATGATCGTCGTAAGATTGAGCTCATGAATGGCCTTCTTTTTTCACTTCCTGGTACCCCAATTATTTATTATGCCGATGAAATTGGCATGGGAGATAATATCTATTTAGGAGATCGAGATGGAGTGCGCACTCCTATGCAATGGAATGCTGATCGCAATGCAGGCTTCTCACAAGCAAGCTCGCAACGTCTCTGTTTGCCCATTACTATGGATCCCGAATACCATTATGAGACCATCAATGTCGAAACTCAACATAAAAATCCCCACTCTCTTCTCTGGTGGACAAAGCGCCTCATTGCACTAAGAAAGGAATTTAAAGCATTTGGACGAGGAACAATGGAATTCTTAGATGCTAAGAATTCCAAAGTTCTTGCTTTTACACGACATTATCACGATGAAGATGTCTTAATTGTCGCTAACTTTTCCCGTTTTGTGCAATACGTTGAGCTCAACTTAGCTTCTTTTAAAGGGATGGTGCCTTATGAACTTTTTGGGAGAACACGATTTCCTTCTATCGGAGAGTGGCCTTATCTTTTGACTTTAGGACCTTACTC
Organism: uncultured Parachlamydiaceae bacterium; assembly: GCA_963838645.1. Lineage (GTDB taxonomy): Bacteria > Chlamydiota > Chlamydiia > Chlamydiales > Parachlamydiaceae > CAWIRV01. The sequence goes on from CAWIRV010000017.1 coordinate 427,625, forward strand.
TTTCTATTGGTTTATCCTACAGTCAGAGCAGAGACCTGAGCTTTTGGTTAATTTGGCTAGTCCTGTTTTGCCTACTATAGAAGTTCCTAATCACTGGTATGAAATTTATTATTATAATTTCGAACAATTATTGGCATCTCACCTCCTCTTTTACTTAAAGAAAAGCGCCTGGTTTAAGGGCAAGTTTCAACCTTTCAAAAATGCAAAAATTCAAGAAAAGATCGCCTTACTCACAGGTTCAAAAAAGATTTATTTAACTTTTGTTCGTATTGAATATGATAAAGGGGATTTTGATACTTGTTTAATTCCAATTGCCTTTACTTCTGAATTTGATGAACCATTCCTTAAAGAACACCCACAAGCTTTGATCGCTCGCGTTCATATTCAGCAAAAAGATCAAGAAGTAATAGGTGTGCTATATGATGCCTTTTATCATTCTGATTTTATGTTGATATTATTAAAAAACTTTTTCGAATATCGACGTTTTAAGGGCCAATCAGGACTGTTAATCAATCTTCCTAATCCAGGTTTTAAATATCCTTTACAGCATGAACAACAGTCTTACCACGTTTCCATAAAATATCTGGAAAGGAGCGTAATTAATATCAATTTTGGTAATCAATGGTATTTAAAAATTTACCGTCATTTGGAACAAGGAATTAATCCAGAAGTTGAAGTAAGCCAATTCTTGACCAATCAGGCATTACTAAGCTTTATCCCTCCTATGATTGGCTCAATAGAATATCATCAAATTAGGCAGAGACATTTCACACTCGGACTCTTGCAAGCTTATGTTCCTAATGAAGGAAAAGCTTGGGACTACACATTAAATGAGCTAGATCGCTATTTTGAGCGCAGTTTAACCAATTTAATTGATTTTAAAGAGGAAGATCTTTTGATGCCTATCTTAAACAAAATGCATCAAGAACCTACTGAAAGTACATTTAAATTAATTGGAAGCTATCTAGAAATGGCCCGCTTAATAGGGAAAAAGACTGGAGAATTACATTTAGCCTTATCTGCTCATACAACAGATCCAGCTTTTGCGCCGGAGCTAACCAACATTTTCTACCAACGATCTTTATACCAATCAGGCCGTAGCTCTGCATCTCAAGTATGTCAACAATTACGTCGCAGGCTTTTTGACCTCACACCTAATCAACAAAGACTTGCTAAGCAAGTATTAGAATTAGAGAGTAAAATTCTGCGTGATTTTGAGAATATATTGTATATCAAATCAACAACGATGAGAATTCGTTGCCATGGAGATTATCACCTAGGCCAGCTCCTTTTTACTGGTAAAGATTTTATCATTGTCGATTTTGAGCAAAATATTGATCGTCCACTTGAAGAGCGTAGAAGTAAGCGTTCTCCCTTAAAGGACGTTGTCAGTATGCTGTGTTCTTTCCAATTCGCTGTTTATACAAGCTTTCTTCAACAAAAACAGAAAGGGTTAATCCCTTCTGATCAACTCATTCTACTTGAGAGAAGCGCATTATTTTGGCGAGATTGGGTCTCTGTTGCCTTTTTAAAAGCCTATTTGAAGATTGTTGATAAAGCCCTCTTTATTCCACAAGAACCAGCAGAATTAAATTCTATGTTAAACGTCTATTTGCTTCAAAAGGCAATCGACGATCTAGCTTATGAGTTTAGTCAAGACCGTTTGGGATGGCTATCCATTTCGTTACAGTGGCTATTGTCAATTCAAGGCCAATCTCTCTTTCTTTCTCCTTAAAATAAACCCAAAACTCAGGCTTTATAAAAGAAAAGGTGAACTGATCATAGAGGTTCACCCTTTCTTTCCTTTTAACAAGGATAGGCTAAAATTTAACGAGTGCTCATTGTAGAATTATTTTGTTGTGGATTAACAAGAGATTCGCTACCTCTAGCCATTCTAGACATTGGTTGACCGTTAGCTCCAGCGTCTCTAGCAAAACCCTCAGTGTAACCAGCTTCGTTGATTGGAGCATTAGCATAGCCATAAGCACCTTGTCCAGCTCCTATATTAGTTCCATAAGCACCTTGGCCAGTCCCTATATTGCTTCCATAAGCACCTTGGCCAGTCCCTATATTGCTTCCATAAGCACCTTGTCCAGCTCCCCAACCACCTTGTTGATAGCCATACGCAGGTTGGCTACCATATCCATAACCACCTTGATTAGCTCTCCAACCACCTTGATAACCATACATAGGCTGGCTACCATAAGTACCTTGTCTACCTTCCCAACCAGTTTGATAACCATACATAGGCTGGCTACTATAACCATAAGTACCTTGTTTACCTTCCCAACCACCTTGATAACCATACATAGGCTGGCTACCATAAGTACCTTGTCTACCTTCCCAACCACCTTGATAACCATACATGGGTTGGCTACCATAGCCACCTTGATAACCATAGCCAGCATCTGCTTGGCAATTAGCTGACAATGCTTGATAAGAAAGTGTTGTTGAGCAGAATGCTAATAGAAAAAATTTTGAAAGCTTGCGCATAAAATACTCCTTGTTTGGTTTAAAAGGACTATGAGTCCGCCTATATCTTCTTACATGCCTCATCTCTCTTTTTTTATAAAGTAAAATTTTTAATTGTTTAAATTGTTTGTAAATAATTGATAATAAATTGTTTAATGTGCCAAAATACCATCGATGATATAAATAATTCCATTTAAACCTGTGTTCTCGGATTTTAGAACTCGAATCCCGTTCACTGTCATTATCCTATTCTCAACTCTGATATCTAAATCTTTACCATTAATTGTTTTGACTTTGATAGCGATGAAATCTTTCCCTAAGATTTTTTCTGCTACAACATGATTGTCAATGAGATTAGATAGTTTATTCCCATTCTCCGGTCTCAATAAATTCTGAATGGTACCAGGAGGAAGTTTGTGGAGGGTCTCATTAGAGGGAATAAACAAAGTGAAAGGGCCATTTAAAGCATTAATGAGATTCTTCGATTGTAAAATGGTCAATAAAGTAGAATAATGAATTTCATTCGGTGTCCAAGTAGAATGTGTAGGGGTGTGATCCCATATGGTAGAGTTAGCAAGCTCTGTTGTTTTAACGGAATCTTTTATATGATGGCTGCGATCATAATTATTCGTAAAAGTTCCCCGATCGGTACTTAATGCACCTGATTGCAAATTCTCTATTTCATCCTCTTGAATTAAAGGTCTACCAGGCATTAATCGATCTTGTGATGTCATCATACTGACTTGATTATCAGAGTAAGATATGAGTGGTGGATGTCCTTGTTGCTCTTTTGCCCGTTGATCTTCAATTTGTACGCAGCGAGGGCAGTATGTTGCATAGACATGCCCGATCCCTAAATTGAAAATGGCAATGAGAACGATTATGATAGTTTTAGGAAATATGTACATAAACAACCCTCCTTTAAGACGATCTTTTTCTTCATTACAAGTAATAGGAGAATTTTAATCAAGAAGTTGATTGAAATTTAACCTATCAGTTTAATAACTCACATGTAAAATGTTATAATAAATTTGTTGATTAAATCCTTTATTAACTCTCTAGCATTTAAATAAATCTTTTCTCAGGTCAGAGAGTTTTAGAGACAAAGGAGATAGCTAAATTTACTATTTCCAAAATACTTAGAACTAATTTATTGATTATAAGTGCAATAACACAAAAAATAATGAAAGATAGAAAAAGTTATTGCGATAAACACCAATTTTTTGTATGTTTGTAACTTCTTACGAGCGAAGCCGTTATCAATAGGGATGTTTGCTAAGAAGACGAATACCTTGAGTGTTCATAAGTTTGTTTTGACAGTATAAGAGAGACAATATGCGAGCCTGAATAATAGAGCTTGTGTAAGACAGGGTTTCTGTTTTACAGATGAATAGGCATAGGGTTAAACTCTATGCGAGAGTATCATGCTCAAGTTTTCGAGAGTAAATATCTGTGAGAATTTGATCTTGGTTCAGATTGAATGCTGACGGCGTGGATGAGGCATGCAAGTCGAACGAAATATTGAGGCAACTTGATATTTAGTGGCGGAAGGGTTAGTAAGACATGGGTAACCTACCATTAACATAGGGATAACGATTGGAAACGATCGCTAATACCGAATAAAGTGGAAGTAAGGCATCTTAGTTTCATGAAAGTAGGGGATCGAAAGACCTTACGGTTAAAGAAGGGCCCATGGGATATCAGCTAGTTGGAGTGGTAAAAGCACACCAAGGCAAAGACGTCTAGGCGGATTGAGAGATTGACCGCCAACACTGGGACTGAGAACTGCCCAGACTCCTACGGGAGGCTGCAGTCGAGAATCATTCGCAATGGGCGAAAGCCTGACGATGCGACGCCGTGTGAGCGAAGAAGGCCTTAGGGTTGTAAAGCTCTTTCGCTTGGGAACAAGAGAAGCTGGCTAAAATCCAGTGGATTTGAGCGTACCAGGTAAAGAAGCACCGGCTAACTCCGTGCCAGCAGCTGCGGTAATACGGAGGGTGCAAGCATTAATCGGATTTATTGGGCGTAAAGGGCGCGTAGGCGGGGATGAAAGTCAGATGTGAAATCCCGAGGCTCAACCTCGGAACAGCATATGAAACTGCATTTCTAGAGGGTAGGCGGAGAAAATGGAATTCCACAAGTAGCGGTGAAATGCGTAGATATGTGGAAGAACACCAGTGGCGAAGGCGATTTTCTAGCTTATACCTGACGCTAAGGCGCGAAAGCAAGGGGATCAAACAGGATTAGATACCCTGGTAGTCCTTGCCGTAAACGATGTATACTTGGTGTAACCGGACTCAACCCTGGTTGTGCCGAAGCTAACGTGTTAAGTATACCGCCTGGGGAGTACAGTCGCAAGGCTGAAACTCAAAAGAATTGACGGGGACCCGCACAAGCAGTGGAGCATGTGGTTTAATTCGATGCAACGCGAAGAACCTTACCCAGATTTGACATGCAGAGGACAATCCCAGAGATGGGAAATCCCTTAGGGGCCGCTGCACAGGTGCTGCATGGCTGTCGTCAGCTCGTGCCGTGAGGTGTTGGGTTAAGTCCCGCAACGAGCGCAACCCTTATCATTAGTTGCCAACATATAAGGTGGGAACTCTAATGAGACTGCCTGGGTTAACCAGGAGGAAGGTGAGGATGACGTCAAGTCCGCATGGCCCTTATGTCTGGGGCTACACACGTGCTACAATGGTCGGTACAGAAGGCAGCGAAACCGCGAGGTGAAGCAAATCCCGAAAGCCGGCCTCAGTTCAGATTGTAGTCTGCAACTCGACTACATGAAGACGGAATTGCTAGTAATGGCGAGTCAGCAACATCGCCGTGAATACGTTCTCGGGTCTTGTACACACCGCCCGTCACATCATGGGAGTTGGTTTTACCCGAATCCGCTGGCTTAACCGCAAGGGAAGAGGCGTGTAAGGTAAGGCTGATGACTGGGATGAAGTCGTAACAAGGTAGCCCTACCGGAAGGTGGGGCTGGATCACCTCCTTTAAGGACAGTTTGTCATTAAGACAAACAGGTTGGGCAAGCTCTATCGCTTGTATATTGTCTTCCTTATGCTGTAAAAACAAATAAGCTATTCACAATAGAGATCGCAAATCTTAACAGACAGCCGATGAGTGATTGCCAATCGGGGGTTTAGCTCAGTTGGTAGAGCATCTGATTTGCATTCAGAGGGTCAGGAGTTCGAGTCTCCTAGCCTCCAAGATTTGCACTTGCGGTTATAGCTCAGTTGGTTAGAGCGCGACACTGATAATGTCGAGGTCCCAAGTTCAAATCTTGGTAACCGCACCAATATACTCATCCCAGTTCAAAGTGAGAATCTGGGCAATGCGAAAGCTATCGCGATTCAACGATCAAAAATTGGTTCATATGAGTATATGGACCCATTTTTGATCGTTGAATCGCGATAGCTTTCGCATTGCCCAGATTGCAGCTTTCAACTGGGATGAGTATATAATGAGCAATCGCCTACTTTAAGTAGGTTCTGTTATCAACAGAAATGTTATTTTGAAAGTCATAAATTAGAAAATCAAGTTAATCTAAAAGCGAAGATTGAGGAGGAGGTGAAGCCCGTAAGGGAGAAGCCAAGGACTCAATCGATAGAAGTAAATTCACTGACAAAAATCAGCGCTTGAAAGATTATTCTTCAAAAAGTGGATGAAGAATTGATCATGAAGATCAATCGTAGAACTCAGAACTTAATTGCTTGAGAAAGAATTATGGTCAAGCTATTAAGGGCTATTGGTGGATGCCTTGGCATCAACAGGCGAAGAAGGACGCGCAACCTGCGAAAAGCTCCGGAGAGCTGGAAGAAGCCTAGACCCGGAGGAATCCGAATGGGGAAACCCAATGGGAAGAAAGCCCATTATTTTTAACTGAATCCATAGGTTAAGAAGGCAAGACCTGCCGAACTGAAACATCTAAGTAGGCAGAGGAAAAGAAATCAAAAGAGATTCCCCTAGTAGCGGCGAGCGAAGAGGGAAGAGCCCAAACCGTTAAGGAATTAACGGGGTTGTAGGACCAGTCAATAAAAGACAAGGAAGTCTAGCCGAACATTTTTGAAAAGGAAGGCAATAAAGGGTGATAGCCCCGTAGGCGAAAGATGGAATTGTTTAGACAGGCACCTGAGTAGGGCCGGACACGTGAAACCCGGTCTGAAGCAGGAGGGACCACCCTCCAAGGCTAAATACTAGTTGATGACCGATAGTGAACAAGTACCGTGAGGGAAAGGTGAAAAGAACCCCAGTGAGGGGAGTGAAATAGAACCTGAAACCAATAGCTTACAAACGGTCGAAGGCCTATGCCCATTAAATGGGAAAGGCTGACGGCGTGCCTTTTGCATGATGAGCCAGCGAGTTGCGATAAATGGCGAGGTTAAAGGACATCCGTTCTGAAGCCGAAGCGAAAGCGAGTCTTAAAAGGGCGCATAGTCATTTGACGCAGACACGAAACCAAGTGATCTATCCATGGCCAGGTTGAAGCAAGGGTAACACCTTGTGGAGGACCGAACCAGTAACTGTTGAAAAAGTTTTGGATGAGCTGTGGATAGGGGTGAAAGGCCAATCAAACTTGGAGATATCTTGTTCTCTTCGAAATAACTTTCGGGTTAGCCTCGGTAAGAACTTTACAGGGGTAGAGCACTGAATTCACGCGGGGGCTTACCAGCCTACCAAAGGAAATCAAACTCCGAATACTGTAAAGCCAACCGGGAGATAGACAGTGTGGGATAAGCTACATTGTCAAAAGGGGAACAGCCCAGATCGCCGATTAAGGCCCCCAATTCTATGCTAAGTGAGTAAGGAAGTGGAGTTTCAGAAACAGTTGGGATGTTGGCTTAGAGGCAGCCATCATTTAAAGAGTGCGTAACAGCTCACCAATCGAGAAACACCGCGCCGATAATAAACGGGACTAAAGCATAGAGCCGAAATCGCGAGTTTATCTAAATTAGATAAGCGGTAGGAGAGCGTAGTATGAGCGCAGAAGGCGTACCGGAAGGAGCGCTGGAGCAAATACTAGTGATAATGCATGGCATGAGTAAACGATAAAGGGGGTGAAAATCCCCCTCGCCGAAAACCCAAGGTTTCCAGGGTAAAGCTCGTCTTCCCTGGGTTAGCCGGCCCCTAAGCTCAGGCTGAAAAGCGTAGGCGATGGGAAGCAGGTTAAATATTCCTGCGCCGCCAAGAAGCCAAGGTGAAGGGTTGACGAAGTAAGCGGAAGCGCGCGAACAATTGGAAAAGTTCGTGGTGCGATGAGGTTAGCAGGTAGGAAAATCCGCCAGCTAGAAGACCAGGTCGCAACCAAGGGGAGCCTTCGGGTGAACCAATGGCGCAGAGTGAGGCTTCCAAGAAATAGACTCTAACCGTTTCAAGGCGACCGTACCAAAACCGACACAGGTGGGAAGGAAGAATATTCTAAGGCGCGCGAGAGAACTCTTGTTAAGGAACTCGGCAAATTATCCCCGTAACTTCGGGAGAAGGGGAGCCGCCAGAGGTGATTGGCTAAGCGCCAAGAGCGTCAGGCGGCCGCAGAGAAATGGCCCAGGCGACTGTTTAACAAAAACACAGCACTATGCAAAGACGACTTAAGTCGAAGTATATGGTGTGATGCCTGCCCAATGCCAAAAGGTCAAAAGGAGATGTTAGCCGCAAGGCAAAGCATTGAATTTAAGCCCTGGTGAATGGCGGCCGTAACTATAACGGTCCTAAGGTAGCGAAATTCCTTGTCGGGTAAGTTCCGACCTGCACGAATGGTATAACGATCTGGGCACTGTCTCAACAAGAGACTCGGTGAAATTGTAGTAGCAGTGAAGATGCTGTTTACCCGCAATAAGACGGAAAGACCCCGTGAACCTTTACTGTACTCTGATATGGGCTTCTGATTTATCATGTGTAGAATAACCGGGAGGCAGAGAAAGAGCGTCGTCAGGCGTTCTGGAGCCGCCGTTGAAATACCGGTCTTGATAAAACGGGAATCTAACGAAGCCCCATGAATCTGGGATTCGGACAGTGTCAGACGGGCAGTTTTGCTGGGGCGGTATCCTCCTAAAAAGTAACGGAGGAGTCCAAAGCTTGCCTCATCGTGGTTGGTAATCACGAGAAGAGCGTAAAGGTAGAAGGCAAGTTAACTGTGAGACCAGCAAGTCGAACAGAGACGAAAGTCGGGCTTAGTGATCCGGCGGTGGAAAGTGGAATCGCCGTCGCTCAACGGATAAAAGGTACTCCGGGGATAACAGGCTTATCGCCACCAAGAGTTCATATCGACGTGGCGGTTTGGCACCTCGATGTCGACTCATCGCATCCTGGGGCTGAAGAAGGTCCCAAGGGTTTGGCTGTTCGCCAATTAAAGCGGTACGCGAGTTGGGTTCAAAACGTCGTGAGACAGTTTGGTCCCTATCTATTGTGGGCGCAGGATACTTGAGAGGAGCTGCTTCTAGTACGAGAGGACCGAAGTGGACAAACCAATGGTGAGCCGGTTGTTCTGCCAAGAGCATAGCCGGGTAGCTATGTTTGGAAAGGATAAGCGTTGAAAGCATCTAAACGCCAAGCCTCCCTCAAGATAAAGTATCCCAAGAGACACCATGAAGACGACGTGGTAGATAGGTTGGGAGTGTAAGCACAGCAATGTGTGTAGCTAACCAATACTAATCAGTCCAAAGGCTTGACCACCTTTTTTTGAAGGAGGAGACCATTCCCTTCAAGCAAGTGGTCAGAAATAATGAAAGCAAGAAGAAAATCTTTGAAGCGCTGTTTTTTGTAAGAGGAATAGATTAACTTGTGCTTGGTAGCATTAGAGAAGGGGAAATACCTGATCCCATCCCGAACTCAGAAGTCAAGCCCTTCATCGCCGATGGTACTACACACAAGAGTGTGGAAGAGTAGGTCGCTGCCAAGCTTTTTATTCATGGCCTTAAGAAATCATCAGTCTTAAGGCCTTTTTTATTTATATACAATTCATCTGATTATTAATTAATATGTTCGATTCGAAATGATTTCGCGATCCCATGAATTGCAGGTTGAAGTGGCTAAGATTAACCCCGCCTTAGAAATACTTGTCCGTAAACAACGAACTTTAGTAGAACCAGCTTTTTTTCTGGTATTGGAATCCATACAGGAAAAGAGGTCAGCCTCCGCTTTTGCCCAGCTAAAGAGGGGACAGGAGTTATTTTTAAGAGAATTGATTTGCCAAGTCAACCTATTATTCCTGCTACAGTCGAATATGTTCAAGATACATCTCGCAGCACAACCATTGGGGTTAAAGAAATCCGCATTCACACGATTGAACATGTTTTAGCCGCAGTTAAAGCCTATTGTATCGATAATATCTGCATTGAAATTTCAAGCATTGAGCCTCCCATAGGCAATGGAAGTTCAGATGTTTTTGTTGAGATGATCGAAAAAGCTGGCACGCAGGAGCAGGAGATAACAGTCCCAGTTGTCAAAATCCAGCAACCAGTTTATTGGTCTGCTGGGGATATACATTTGGTGGCTTTACCTTACGATGGCTATCGAATTAGTTATACACTCAGTTATGCAGAGTCCTCTCTCTTACGTGCTCAATTTCATTCTGTTCTCATCACAAGTGAGAATTTTAAGAGAGAAATCGCCCCTTGCCGTACTTTCTCTTTATATAAAGAGATCTCCGCTCTCATGGATCGTGATTTAATTAAGGGGGCAAGCCTAGATAATGCTGTTGTTATTAAAGATGATGCCATTATCAGTAAAGAAGGACTTTTCTTTCATGACGAAATGGTTAGGCATAAAATTTTAGATTTAATAGGAGATCTTTCCCTTATCGGCTTTGATTTTCACGCCCATATCTTAGCTATTCGTTCTGGCCATGCTTCAAACTTTGCTTTTGCAAAAAAAATGTTAAACCATATCACGATGGAGACTTAGTGATGAATCCCTCTCAAGAAAACCCCCATACGTTTGATATCAAACAGATTATCAGCATTTTACCCCATCGCTATCCTTTCCTTCTTGTCGATCGTGTTCTGGAAATGGATTTAGATAAGGGATACATTCTAGCTCAAAAAAATGTCACGATCAATGAGGCATTTTTTCAAGGGCATTTTCCTGAAGCACCTATCATGCCTGGAGTCCTTATTCTAGAGGCATTGGCTCAGGCTGGAGGTATTCTTGTCCATCTGAAATCACAAAATGGAAAAATTGCTGTTCTCCTCAATATGAACCAGGCTAAATTCCGCCATCCCATTAAGCCAGGAGATGTAGTATTATTACGTGGTCAAGGACTGCATTTTAGCAATAAGGGAGGGCGTATTAAAGCAGAAGCCTTAGTCAATTATAAAGTCGTTGCTGAAGCAGAAATTGGGTTTGTTTTCGTTGATAAAAGTCAGCTTTAAAGTATAAACGTCTTAACATTTTTAGCTTGAGTTAATCCCCATGCATAAATCTTACCAAATACATCCTACAGCTGTGATTGCTCCAGGTGTGGCTATAGGAGAAAATGTCACAATTGAGCCTTATGTTGTCATTAATTCTCCCTATGTTGTCCTTGAAGATAATGTGGTGATTAAGGCTCATGCTTATCTTGATGGACATACAACAATTGGAGCAGGAACAGTCATCTATCCTTCCGCAAGTATTGGGACCAAGACTCAAGATTTAAAATATCGAGGCGAGCAAACCTACGTGAAGATTGGTAAAAATTGTGAAATCCGTGAATTTGTCACAATTAACTCTTCTTGCCAAGAAAATACCACTGTTGAAGTGGGCGATCATTGTCTTATTATGGCCTATTGCCATATTGCTCACAATTGCATAGTAGGGAATCATGTAATCATGAGCAACAATGCCACATTGGCCGGGCATGTGCTTGTAGAAGATTATGCGATTATTGGAGGGATGACACCTATCCATCAATTTGTAAGAGTAGGACGTTATGCAATGGTTGGAGGAATGAGCCGTGTAACGCATGATATTCCTCCTTATACCATTGGAGCAGGAATTCCTTTTAAATTTGGGGGGCTTAATATCGTTGGTTTAAAACGTCATGGCTTTCCATTGGCAACGCGGCGTGAATTAAGCAAAGCTTTTAAATTTCTTTACCGGTCCCAGCTTCATTTTGAGGAGGCTTTGAATCGGATTGAAAAGGAGTTATCATCTCTTCCTGAGATTAAGCATTTTGTCGGTTTTTGCCGTCAGACACGTCGAGGTCTCATGTGTTTGCAAGGAGGAGAAGATGAATTACTTCAGATAGAGGATGAAGATGAAGTAGAAACATTTTTATCGCTCAATACATTGACTTAAACAATAATAGAAACTTATATTTGACTTCTTTCGAAACCTACTTGATTAAGAGGAAGAATCCCTTAGAATCAGCGAAATACCAAATAGACAAAATTATGAAAATTATTTTTTTTGGTACTCCTTCTTTTGCTGCTCGAGTATTGCAATATCTATTAGATCATCAGGTTAACGTCGTAGCAGTTATCTCCAAACCAGATCGTCCTAAAGGGCGCTCTAGTATCCCTGTACCCACTCCAGTCAAGGTCATTGCCTTACAGCATCAACCTTCTATTCCCATTTATCAACCCGAAATAGTCTCAGCCTTCGAGTTTGCTCCTATTTTACAGTCCTATGAGGCAGATTTATTTGTCGTTGTTGCTTATGGAGAGTTGATTAAACAACATCTTTTGGATATGCCCCGTTTAGGATGCATTAACCTTCATGCCAGTCTGCTGCCTAAGTATCGAGGAGCTGCGCCTATCCAACGTTGCTTGATGAATGGTGAGACAGAGACAGGCGTGACGATTATGCATATGGTGAAGAAAATGGATGCAGGAGATATGATCGAAACTGCTAAGGTTTCCGTTGATCCTGACATGATCTTCGGAGAATTAGAAGCTCTCCTCTGCGAAGTAGGAAAAATGGCTTTGTTAAAGGTTATCTCTGATTTTGAAAGGGGCGTTGTGAATGAAATTCCTCAAGACCATACTCAAGCGACCTTTGCTCCTAAGATTGAATTAGAAGAATGTGAAATCAAATGGGAAAAGCCTGCTGCCTTTTTGCATAATCTTGTGCGTGGAGCCAATCCTGATCCAGGTGCTTGGTGCTATGTCCGTGTAAGAAATGAACAAAAACGGCTAAAGATAAACCGTACACGAATCGTTTCTTCTGCTAAGGCCCTGCCTGGCACAATTTTAAGTTTAAATCAGGAAAATTTAATTGTGGCAACCGGAGATCAGGCTCTCCAACTTTTAGAAGTTCAACTAGAGGGTCGTAAATCCATGAGTTCTGCCGAACTCATGCGAGGCCTTCCTTTAAAGGATATTTCTTTTTTTCTTTAAAATTATTTACTCGCCTTACGCGAAAAAGAATAGCTACACTATTGACGTGGTAATTCTTTTTTATTAAAAAAAGATAAATTTATTTTTCCTTGCATTAATCTTAATTATATCTTAACTCTAAAGTGATATAAGTACAATTTAAATAATTATTTATTTTGAATTAATTTTATAATTAACATTATTAATAACCTGAGTTTTGAGTTTATTTCCTTGATTCTTAGAGAAGATTTTCTCTTAGATCTTGTCCTTTTCTTTGAAGGGAATAGTCAAATGACTATTCCCTTCAAAGAAAAGGACGAGAGATAAGAGGAAAGATTCCTAAAAATCAAGGAAATAAACTCAAAACTCAGGTTAATATGATACTTAAGGAAAAAAAAGATGGGACCAGTCGCTTCTATAGTTGAATGTAGTGCGTCGTTTGCTTTCTCTGCTATTAACAAGATAGCACCTGATCCTTCTTTAGCTAAAAGAATCACACAAATTATTAGAAATTTTATTAAGTTAGCTGATGAACTTGATAAAACAAAAGAGCATTATCCTGAGTTAGCTCGAGATAGCAAAGGCTTAGTTCGAATTATCCATCTATATAGCTTTTCAAAAACAGTATTTTCTCTATTATTTTTTGATCATCGTTTAATTGATAAGAAAGCTTTAAAAGTGTCTCTTAAGCAAAGTCAAAATAATAATGTATTATCAGAGAAGCAAATTGATCTTATTATTAAGCAAGCTATCACATCAATAGAAAATAAAAAATACGTGAGTCGACACTCCTTATTAATGAATTTTAAAGTGGTCTTAAGACAACAATTAATTGATTTTGGCCAGTGGAATGATACAGGTGCGACATCATTTGTTGAAAAAAATGTGCAAATAGCTAAATCAAATGCCTCTCCTCTTCTGGCTGCTTGCCAGTCTATATCTGCTGCTTGTTTTATAGGAGCTGGCTTTGAAGGTAGCCTTGTTATTTTGCATGAATGGCAGTTTATTGATTTAGCTAAATTAGCAAATAATCTAGCTAAATTGGCAAGTAATATTGGAACTCATATAAAAATTTTCAATTTTGCTGTAGATTTAGTTTCTGTGCCTAAAGGAGCGGCAGAGCTGATCGATTACCTTGGTATGAGTAGTACTATACTCGCTTGTGTAGGGGGAAGTTTTAGCTTGGCGATAGCACTCTATAAGGTAGGTGCAGATATTCACGCTATCATGGGAAATCAAAATCAAGACAACTGGAACAAAGCCAAAGAAGATATGTGGTATTGCACAATTAGTGTTGTAGAAATGGTTGCTGGAACTGCTGCCTTTTTAGGAGTAGGTACGGTAGGGTGTATTGGACTGGCTATTATTGCAAATGGGATGGGAATAGTCTCCATACTAGCAAAATCTTAATCTCTTTCTGTTTGATTTATCAACTCAGCTAATTGTAATATCTTGCGTAAGAAGAGTGATAAAGTTGCTTTTCTTTTTTCTGATTATAGAACAAAAGTTTGTTCAACTCCGTCACTCTTGTCTTTTTTTCTAAAATTATTTTCTTGCTTTTATTAGATTTGCTTTGTATAAACAAGTTCCTTCTTAAAAAAATAGTTAGGAGCTTTATATGCAATTTGTTGCTAATCTGTCCAGTCATTATGATTATTTATATAAGGGAACAGCCACAACGTTAGGTAAGATTGAGACAGGATTAAGAAAAATTCATGAATTGAAAACAGATCCATATATTTTGAGAGCGGTGAGTCGAATCGCTATTTTAATCATTCAACATAGTGAACAAGTGAGATTTATCAAACTAATGACTGTGTTAAGCACGATGGTGATGCATGACTTGTATGATCTCTTAACTATTCCACTGACTCTATCTCACTATTTTGATAAGACAGTAAATGCCTTTACAATCAAAAGAAATCAACTTTTAGATAGTTTAGTCAATAAGATATTTAACCATATTATTCTTACTCCATTCAATTCGCTAGATTCGAATGAGCAATCGTGGGTACCGGATCAAGTGCTTCAAGAAGAGAGCGTGCATATTGAGGAGCAAATTCAGAAGCAACCGGCTCAGGTACAAAAAATTTTAGAGTCGGCTTTACAAAAGTATCTCGAGCAGCAAAAATGGTCAAACAAGACAAAACAAACCTTACTTTCTGCCTTGCCAAGTGCTTTAAAAGGCTCTAGAGACAAAGTCCTAACAGAAGTTGTTCAATCAACGCTTTTGCCAAATATTCATTTTGAAGGTTCTAAGTTGTCTGGGCGTAAAGCAGGCTTAATCTTAGATGTTTTTCGAAAAACGATTAAAAAAGTTACTGATCCAAAAACCATAAAAGCGCATATTCGTCAAGCTGTTGAAGGTCATTTAAATACATTTTTCAATCATATGCAAAATGAAATGCTTGGATACCGAACAAAAGAAGAATTTCTTCAGGCTCTGCAATCTCATATGAATAAGCAAGAGATCTCGTATCTAGAAGTTAAGGTGCCTCTTAACACTATTTCTTTGCTAGATTTAGATGTCTCCGCATCAATCTCTTTTCTTAATGCTATGGAAGTTGTCTTCTCGACTTTGTTTAGGCTAGGCTGTCTTCCTTTTTATCTGCAAGAACTTCATCTATGTGACTTATCCAAAGTAGCTCAATCGATTGGTCAGAGTAAAATTTATGGTTACGCTATTTTTAGTTGGATTGCGGAACAGAGATTAGAGAATTGGGCGGGAAACTGCCTTTATCTGGCTTTTGGATGTAAGATAGTTGAGTCTACACGTCGTCTTTTCTATGATTGGTATCATCAAAATCAATTAAGTAAAGTGGATAGAAGAAAAGCGATGCTTGATATAGCCGGTTCCATTTTAACGATTACTTTTAGTGAAGTGATTCGGAGAAGATATGGGATTTCCTCTATCTATTTATGGGGGCTATTGGCTGAATCTGTTGGACTTGTCTCTGCAGTATACAGTAAGTTGAGTTAAGGATGTCCGCAAAGAAAATTGAAATCAAAATTAGCGAGGATGGAAATGGGTGTGATTTTGGGTGGCATTTATGAGTTTAAAGATGGAGTAACCAATAAAGCTCAAGAACTTAAGAATAGGCTTGGTGAATTAGGTTGGCTACGTGGATTGAATAAAATTTATGTCATGGGTCTTGAAAAAACCACAAAGTTAGTCATTGCAACCGGCAAATTAGCTCTTCATAATCAAGCCATCAAAAATCTTTATGGAGAAGCTATTAAAACGATTATTGCGGTATCCGAAAAGCAAACTGAGCTCTATTATGCATTTTGGTTTATTCCTAGTACTGCAGATCTTATTGGCGCAACGCGTAAATTTATCAAGGCTCGGCAAGAACGGGGAAAAATAACTGGAACTCTTCAAGAGCGTACGCGCATTGTTAGAGAATCTCAGATAGGAGAATTAGCGATCAAATGGATATCAACGATTGGCAGTTACTTCGATACAGGACAATTCCTGCAAAAGTATGATATATGCGAATTTCCTAGATTTAGGAGTTTAGCAACCCGTTTGGAAGAATTCAAGCTTGGAAAACAGCTTAACATCCAACCGTTTACCTATAGACCTTTGTATTCATTATGCAGTCGCCCAAAAGATTTTTGTACTCTTATTGTTGCAACCCTAGAGATTAGCCAATTTATTTTCCTCTATTATTTCACTGATGCTCCAGATGATGTGAAAGAGGAGTTAAAAAAGGAATTGCTTTCTTTAGATAATTGTCTTAAATTACTTCCCAGTATAGGAAAGATAAGTCTTTACTGGCTTGCTAGCCAATACTCTAAAACACTTGGGTTTGATATGATTAATTTTATCATCCAAACAGATGGCTTTACTGCCGGCTTAATTAAGAAAGCAAAGTAAATGAACCCATTTTTTTCCTAATGGCACAAAAGCTTCCTGCTCATGAATGGTTAATAATTGTTTTAATCATAGCTATTCTGCTGATTCTCAGTGCGATTGCTTATTTAGGTGAAGAGAGATTTTTACCCTCTACAGGTGTATCTCATGATCTAGTTTCTCAAGAGATTGAAGTGATCATTGCGGGAGCTGTTACAAAGCCTGGGACCTATGTTTTACGAAAAGACGCTCTCCTAAAAGACTTATTAGAACTTTGTAAACCTCTTCCAGAAGCGGACCTGCGCCGTCTGAATTTGGAGGGCAAGCTTCGTCATGGACAAAAAGTAAGAATTATCACTAAACCCCTCATTACAATCTTTGTAGGAGGAGCGGTTGAAAAACCAGGTGCTTTGCAAGTCCTTAAAGGAACAAAATTAGAAGATCTGCTGAAACACATTCAATTTACCCCTGAAGCTGATTTAAAAAAGATGCAAAGAAAACGACGCCTTAAAGATCAAGAAGTAATTCATGTCCCTATCAAAGAGGAGCTTAAGAGTCAAAAACGAAATCAGCGAAAAAAACCCTTGTAAGGAAATATCTATTTTGTTAGGCTTGTTACTTTAGCTTTCCATTGGAGATTGCTGATATTCAAAATCGCTTCTTAAACCCTGGTTAGAACGTGTTTCGCGCGCACCTAGCCACAGGTAAAGAAGCCGCAATAGACCATTAATTGTTTATTTATAGTGAGTGGCAAGCTTTAAGTTTGCTGCAAAATGGCAGATCATTAATTTGTTAAGGATTGAAAGTATGGCGCTTACATTGATGGGAAAAAAGCGTGGCATGACTCAGCTTTTTGATGAAAAAGGCACTGTCAGAGTGTGTACTGTGATTCAGGCTGAGCCAAATGCTGTCACTCAAATTAAGACAAAAGAGACGGATGGGTATATAGCTGTCCAAATGGGTTTTGATAAAGTGACAGGTAAGACGCAGCACACGATTGAAAGAAGAACAAAAAAACCTCAGCGTAATCACTTTAAGAAAGCAGGAGTGGAAGCACGTCGCTTCTTAACTGAATCACGATTAGATTCAGTGGATGGATACGAACTGGGTCAAGAAATTGGCGTAGAAATATTTGAAGCGGTTGAGTTTATCGATGCAGTAGGGACTTCAAAAGGGAAGGGTTATCAAGGTGTGATGAAACGCCACGGCTTTGCTGGTGGACCTGCTTCTCACGGTTCTGGCTTTCATCGCCATGCAGGTTCGACTGGGATGCGTTCGACACCGGGTCGTGGACTACCTGGAGGAAAAAAGGCAGGGCAAATGGGGAATGAAAGGGTGACTGTACAAAACCTTCGCATTGTTTGCCTTAATAAGGAAGATCACTTGATTGTAGTTAAAGGTCAAGTGCCAGGCCCACGTAATGGTTTGGTGTATGTCACTCAAGCCAAAAAAAAAGCTATCTCGAAAAATAGTCGTAAGTAACAAGATCTTATGGAGTTAAGTTGTGGCTACACTTAAAAAATACAGTCTCTCTGGTCAAGAAGTGGGTCAAGTAGAGATTGATGAGCGACTTATCAATGCTGAAGCTAACAGTCAGATGATTAAAGATTATATCGTAGCGCTGAGAGCTAATGCTAGGCAATGGTCAGCTAATACCAAAACCCGTTCTGAAGTTAAGCATACGACAAAGAAGCCTCATCCTCAAAAAGGACAAGGGCGTGCTCGTCAAGGTTCTCTTGTTGCTCCTCAATACAGAGGAGGAGGGCGGGTATTCGGTCCAAAGCCTAAGTTTGATCAGCACGTTCGAATTAATCAAAAAGAACGCAAGGCAGCTATCCGTTTCTTGATTGCAGAAAAAATGAGAGAAAATCGGATATGGTTGATTGATGATATGCAAATGGAAGCTCCTAAAACAAAACGTTGTTGCTAGCTTTCTGAAGGGGCTTGATATCAAAGGGCGGATCCTGTTTCTTGGGAGAAGGGCACTATATCGATATTGAAACAGAGGGAAAGATCCAACGTGTGAGCATCAGCAGTGATAAACATCGTAATTTTACTAAAAGCTTGCGTAATTTGCCTAAAGTGGCCTTTATGTTAGCGCCTAATATCAGTGGTTATGACGTCATGATGGCACGTGAAATAGTATTGACCGAATCAGCTCTGAATGAATTGAATCAGTGGTTGAGTTAAGCAGAGGTATAAATCATGGCGCAGAAAAAGTCCATACCAAATCATCAAGCATCAATATGTGACTGAAAAGTCGATGATGCTGCAAAGGTTGAAAACAGCTGAAAGCAATCCTTCATTAAGGCGTTGTAAGTCTCCAAAATATGTTTTTATTGTTGATCGCTTAGCGAATAAACAAGAAATTACTGAAGCTTTTGAAGAGATCTACAAAGATCGACAGATTAAAGTTGTCTCTGTAAATACAATCAATATGAAAACTAAACCAAGGCGCGTTCGTGGAAGATCTGGGGCGCACAAGTGCTTTTAAAAAAGCTATCTTGACGCTTCGTGAGGGAGATAACCTAGATAATATTTAATAGGAGCTTTGAGTTAGATGTTAAAGAAATATCGTCCTGTGACACCTGGGACACGTCAGTTAATCTTGCCAACTTACGAGGGACTGACGCGTGCAAGTGAAGAAACACGGGCTACTGTTAAACCGACTAAGTCGCTCTTATTGCCAAAAAGGCGAACAAATGGGCGTAATAATAATGGTCATATTACCTGCCGACATAAGGGCGGAGCTCATAAGAGACATTATCGTATCGTTGATTTTAAGCGTGATAAAGAAAATATTCCAGCTAAAGTGGCTTCGATTGAGTATGATCCTAACCGAACAGCTTACATTGCTTTATTGAATTATGTAGATGGTGAAAAGCGTTATATTTTAGCCTCACAAGGATTAAAGGTGGGTGATACTGTGCAAACAAGCGATGAACCTCCTTTCAATATTGGTTGTTGCATGAAATTAAAGTATATGCCTTTAGGTTCTGTTGTGAATAATATTGAAATCTACCCTGGTCGGGGTGGGAAGCTTGTCCGTTCTGCTGGCTTGTCAGCACAGCTCATGGCGCGCAGTGGTGGCTATGCGACTTTACGTATGCCTTCTGGTGAAGTGCGAATGATCAATGAAGAACTGTCGAGCAACGTTTGGAGCTGTATCTAATCCAGAGCGTAGTCTACGCATGGAAGGTAAAGCAGGGCGTATGCGTTGGAAAGGTGTTCGCCCCACTGTACGTGGAACAGCAATGAATCCTGTTGACCATCCACACGGTGGTGGTGAAGGTAAACATAGAGGAAATATACCACAGTCGCCTTGGGGTCTACACAAAAGGACGTGTGACAAGGTCTAATAAAAAGTCCACTAAGCTTATCGTTAAATCTCGAAGGAAGAAGTAGATATGGCAAGATCGTTGAAAAAAGGTCCTTTTGTAGATCACCATCTTGCAAAAGAAAGTGGATGATCAAAATAAAAAAGGAATGAAACAACCTATGAAAACGTGGTCGAGACGCTCGATGATTACACCCGATATGATCGGACACACGTTTGAAGTGCATAATGGCCGCAAACATCTCTACCGTCTTTGTGACAGATAATATGGTCGGTCATCGTTTGGGAGAATTTTCCCCTACACGGACATTTAAAGGACACCCCATTAAGAAATAAAGGTCGCTAAGATGAATGATAATAGTGCTATAGCAGTCAGCAAATATGTGCGTATTAGTCCTCGCAAGGCTCGTTTAGCCGCTGGACTCATTCGTGGATTATCCGTTCCCGAAGCTTCCGCTCAACTCATGTTCAGTAACCTGAAAGCTGGGCGTTTATTAAAAAAGACATTGGATAGTGCTGTGGCAAATGCAGAGACACAACTCGATTCAGACGAGAGAGCCTGAAGGTTGCTGAAGTACGTATCGATGCGGGTCCCACCTTGAAAAGGGCTAAGCCCAAAAACCGCGGCGGACGTCATCCGATTATGAAGAGGACGAGCCACTTTACTGTCATCGTAAGTCATGATTAAGGAGTAATCGAATGGGACAAAAAGTAAACCCAGTGAGTTTTCGCTTAGTTCGCACACGCGACTGGCGCTCCAAGTGGTTCGCAAATAAAAAAGAATTCGGTGATTTACTCATTGAAGACCAACTTATCCGGGCTTATTTGTTAAAAAAACCCGCTATGCAGGGGGTTTCTTCAATTAGAATCAAGCGGATGAGTGGAAAGATTGAAGTGACAATTGTCACGGCTCGCCCTGGACTTGTTATCGGTAAGAAGGGAGCCGAAATTGATATCTTAAAAACCGAGTTAAGCAAACTGACTGGTAAAGAAGTTTGGATAGCTGTTGAAGAAATTAAACGACCTGATGTGGATGCCAAAGTTGTTGCAGACAATATTGCAAAGCAGATCGAAAGACGTATTCCTTTCCGACGCGCAATGAAAAAAGCGATGCAATCCTCTATTGATGCTGGAGCCTTTGGCATTAAAATTCAGCTTTCTGGGCGAATCGGTGGAGCAGAAATTGCTCGTACAGAATGGTATAAAGAAGGAAGTACCCCTCTCCATACTCTCCGTGCTGATATTGATTATGCGACAGGCCGCGCTGAAACGACTTATGGAAGCATAGGCGTGAAAGTGTGGATTTATCGTGGCGAAGATAATTTAGTCAGGAAGGAGGTATAGCGATGGCTCTCATGCCAAAACGGACAAAACATCGCAAAATGCAGAAAGGACAGTTTGCCGGCTTAAGTAAAGGAGGCAATTTTGTCCACTTTGGTGAATATGGCATTCAAGTTCTAGAAAGAGGTTGGATTACCAATAAACAAATTGAAGCTTGCCGTGTGACTATTAACCGTTTCTTCCAAAGACGTGGCAAAGTTTGGATTCGTATTTTTCCCGATAAGCCCATTACAAAGAAACCTGCTGAAGTGCGGATGGGTAAAGGAAAAGGGGGCGTCGATCATTGGGTTGCTGTTGTGCGCCCTGGAAGGGTCCTCTTTGAAGTGGCTAATGTTCCTAAAGAAATGGCTCAAAGATGCTTTACGTCGAGCAGCAGCTAAGTTGGGAGTAAAGACACGTTTTGTTGAACGGGTAGAACAGGTTTGAGGAATTATGTATAAGGCCAAAGAATTAAGAGATCAAAGTTTAGAAGAGCTCGAAGCGACTTATGATGAAGTTTGTAAAAAACTGTTTGAATTGAACAACCAATTTAAAGCACAAAAGAAAAGAGACAAGCCGCATGAAATCGGCATATACGCAAAGATATAGCTCGGTTGTTAACAGTGATGACAGAAAAAAGAAATCGCCAAGAGTCAAATCGCTCATATTAAGGATTATCATGGAACAAGAGGAAAGAGGAAATCGCAAAGTTAAAAAAGGCATTGTGGTTTCCAATAAAATGCAAAAAACAGTTGTCGTTAAAGTCAATCGCACCTTCCGTCACCCCGAATATGGAAAAGTGATTACGAGAGGCAAAAAATATTATGCCCATAACGAATCGATGCCCTTGCAAGTTGGTGACGAGGTGAAAATTATGGAAACACGTCCCTTGTCCAAATTGAAACGTTGGCGTGTCGTTGCATAAGAAAAGAATGGGAAATATTATCCGTGGAGTTTATCAATTATGATTCAGCAAGGAACCAGACTCTATGTCGCAGACAACTCAGGTGCGAAGGAAGTCGAGTGTATTAAAGTCCTAGGTGGTTCAAAGCGCCGTTATGCTAAGCAAGGAGATATCATTATTTGCTCGGTAAAAGAGGTGAGTGGTCCAGGTGGGGCGTCAATAAGAAAGATGTTGTTCACGCTGTCATTGTGCGGACGAAGAAGTATATTAGACGCAAAGATGGGTCGAAGATTCGTTTTGATACGAATAGTTGCGTGATTATCGATGAAAAGAACAATCCTCGGGGAACGCGAATATTTGGGCCTGTTGTGCGTGAGCTGCGTGAAGGTGATTTTTTAAAAATCATTTCGTTGGCTCCAGAAGTGATTTAACCTTTTAAAAGGCAATAAATAAATGAAAATTAAGCCAAGAGGCACAAAAAAAATTCGAAGAGGAGATCGGGTGGTTGCTGTTACCGGCAATGACCGTGGTCAGATAGGTGTTGTATTATCTTGTCAAGGTGACAGGGTAATCGTACAAGGCTTAAATATGCGTAAAAAGCATATCAAACCTAGCCAAGATCTTCCTAAAGGAAGAATAATAGATATAGAAGAACCCATCCATGTTTCAAATTTGAAAGTTTGTGTAGAAGGTGATACAGCAGCAAAATTAAAAATTCGTCAAGATGAGCAGGATGGTCGCCAATTGATTTATAAAAAGGGTGATCAAGAATTGGTCTATCGTTCAGTAAAAAAACCGAAGTGAGTAGAAGAAGACAATGTCTAGGTTAAAAAAGAGATATTTGGCTGAGATTAAACCTGAATTACAGAGAAAGTTTGATTATAACAATCCCATGCAAATTCCTGGCTTGATTAAAGTCATCATTAATATGGGAATTGCTGAAGCCTCAAAAGATAAAAACGCTATTCAAGATTGCATTAAAGAAATGACCATGCTCTCTGGACAAAAGCCTGTGGTGACGCGAGCAAAAAAAGCAATTTCTAACTTTAAGCTACGTGAAAAGCAGCCTATCGGAGTAAAAGTTACCCTACGTGGAGAAAGAATGTACGATTTTATCGATCGCTTTGTCAATATTGTTTGTCCACGCATTCGTGACTTTAGAGGGCTTTCTTCTAAATGTGATGGAAGAGGAAATTTTTCGTTAGGTTTGGATGATCAACAAGTTTTTCCAGAAATCAATTTAGATGAAGTCAAGAGAACGCAAGGCATGAATATTACTTTCGTGACAAGCGCTAAAACAGATGAAGAATGCATAGAGCTTTTACGATTGCTCGGCGTCCCATTTAAAAACTTACCGATTACGGTAGCAGCAGCTTAAAGAATAGGAGAAGAAATCATGGCAGTCAATGATCCATTAGCCGATTTCCTCACAAGGATTCGCAACGCAACAAAAGCTCAACATCGCTATGTTGATGTGGATTGGAGCAAAATGAAGCAAAACCTTGCCGAGATCCTCAAAAGCCAAGGATTTATCGAAAATTATCTTGTCAAAGTGGATGAGCGTCAACGGGGGACAATCCGTTTATTCCTTAAATATATTAACGGTCGTCGGCCTGTCATTCAGGGTTTAAAGAGAGTCTCAAAGCCTGGTTTGCGTAAATATGTTGGTCATCAAGATATCCCTCGTTTCTATGGGAATATGGGTTTATCTATTGTCTCAACTTCCCAAGGAGTCATGCCAGGGATAGAAGCCATTAAGCGTGGAATCGGTGGTGAACTCTTGTGTTTGGTGTGGTAAAGATCGAAGGAGAAAACGATAATGTCTCGTAAAGGTAAACTTCCTATCCCTCTTCCTAAAGATGTAGAGGTAAAAGTATCTAATACAGAGGTCGCAATTAAAGGCCCTAAGGGTTCTCTAAAGCAACAGCTTGTACCAGGAATTGAAGTCAAAGTAGAAGATAATCAGATCCATGTCTCTATAGCAAGCATTGGCAATGGAGAGGAATTGTCTCACTACCACGGTCTATACCGGTCATTAGTCCATAATATGGTCGTAGGGGCAACTGAAGGATTTGAAAAAAAGCTCGAAATGATCGGAGTAGGCTACCGTGCTGCCGTTCAAGGAGAGCTTCTTGATCTCCAGTTGGGATTTTCACATCCGACTAAACTATCAATTCCTAAAGGGTTGACTGTAAAGGTGGATAAAAATACTCTAATTACTATTTCAGGATTTGATAAACAGTTAGTCGGACAATTCGCTGCTAATGTGCGTAGTAAACGTCCACCTGAACCTTATCAGGGTAAAGGAATTCGTTATGTAGGAGAGTATGTTCGAAGAAAAGCAGGTAAAGCTGCCGCTAAGAAGTAATAGGTGAAGGGAATTTTTATGATTAATCAAGTGATAAAAAGTGAAAAATTGCGCCGTAAACGTGCTTTGAGAGTGCGTAAACATCTGCGAGGAACAAACAAAAGACCTCGTCTATGCGTAATTAAGAGTAATCAACATATTCAGGTCCAACTGATCGATGACGAGACAGGGGCAACACTGGGGGGAACAGCCACATTTGCAAAAGAGTTTCGTCATACAGAGTTTGGAAAGAAAAATAAAGCTTCTGCCCGTAAGTTAGGCGAGCATATTGCTGAAATTGCTAAAAGCAAAAATGTTAAAGAAGTGGTCTTTGACCGAGGACCATTTAAATATCATGGCATCCTGGCCGAGCTTGCTCATGCAGCCCGTGCTGGAGGTCTTCAATTCTAAGAAGTCTTAGGTGAAAAGGAAATAGGATAAATCATGGCAAAAAATACGGAGTCTCCAAAGAAAGAGAAAGATAGCGAGCTAAGCGAAAAAGTCTTATATATTAACCGCTGTGCTAAAGTTGTCAAAGGGGGTCGTAAGTTTAGCTTTTCTGCTCTCATTTTAGTGGGTGATGGTAAAGGCCATATCGGATATGGTTTTGCCAAGGCAAACGAATTGACAGATGCCATTCGAAAAGGAGGGGAGTCAGCTCGCAAGAATATGATTTCCTGTGCCATAGAAGGAACAACGATTCCTCACGAAATAGTGGTTCATTGGGATGGGGCAACGATTTTGCTTAAGCCAGCTCCAGCTGGAACAGGAGTCATTGCAGGTTCTAAAGTTCGTGCAGTCTTAGAGGCTGCCGGCTATAAAGATGTGATGGCAAAAAATTTAGGCTCGAGTAATCCTATTAACCAAGTCAAAGCCACTTTTGAAGCTCTTGAAAAGCTTGAAAGTCGGGATGAAATTAAGCATAGAAGAGGAGCAGTAGTAGCGACATGATCACTTTAAATACACTTAAAGATACGGCAAGAAAGCGTAAACCATATAAACGCGTTGGAAGAGGCCTGGGCTCAAAAACAGGCAAAACTTGCGGTCGTGGTGAAAAAGGAGCTGGTTCACGTTCTGGTTATAAAAGACGCTTTGGAAAAGAGGGCGGAAATATGCCTCTTTATATGAAGCTCCCTATTCGGGGATTTAGTAATGCCCGTTTTCGCATAACGTATCATACTATCAATTTGGATCAAATTGAAATGCTTTTTGAGGAGGGGGAGATTGTTAATGCTGACACATTGCTAACAAAAGGATTTGTTAGTGGGAAAACGAATGGGATTAAAATCTTAGGTAATGGTGAGATTAAGAAAAATGTCAAAATCCAAGCTCATGCCATTTCCAATGGAGCGCGCGAAAAACTTATACAAGCTAAGATTGCCTTTGAGATTATTGAATAATTAATAATTACCGGCAGATGCAAGGGTAAAAAAACAATGGATGAATATGCTAGACGGAATAAAACGTGTTTTTCAAATACCTGAGTTAAAGGCAAAAATTATCTTTACAATCCTTCTTTTGGCTGTTTGCCGTATTGGAAGTTTTATTCCAGTGCCAGGTATTAACGGCGAAGTCGCTGTCAGTTTTTTTAGACATGCAACGGGAGGGAGCCAAAACCTATTTCAAATGGTCGATATTTTTTCTGGCGGTGCTTTTTCCCAAATGACAGTGATTGCTTTAGGTGTTACGCCCTATATTTCTGCCTCTATCATTATGCAGTTACTTGTTGCTTTGGTGCCTAGCTTGCAAAGAGAAATTCGGGAAAACCCAGAAATGGGTAAACGCAAAATTAATCGAACGACCCGTTTTCTAACTGTCCTTTTATCTTTTATTCAATCAGCTCTATTTGCTAAATATGCCCTTCAAATTAATCTATCACGGCCTGGAATTGTCACAGGCGAATTGCTCGATATCACTTTATTTGGGATTCCTTGGCTTTTTTACTTAATTACGATTTTCACGATGACAACTGGAACTATGTTCTTAATGTGGATTGGAGAACAAATTACGGAAAGAGGAATTGGCAATGGTATGAGTCTAATTATCTGTCTAGGGATCTTATCGCAAATTCCGACCGCTATTGGGTTAATTTTTCAGCAGTTGAATTTGGATTCTCAAGAACCTGGTCAAATGAGCTTTTCCTCTATTTTAGTGTTGGCTGGCGTCTTCATTCTGGTGACAATCGCAACCATTATGGTCATCCAAGGGCATCGTCGTATTCCCCTTCAATACGCGCGCCGTGTCGTAGGAAGGCGCGAAGTTCAAGGAGGAACATCCTATATCCCTTTAAAAATCAACTATGCAGGCGTTATCCCTGTAATCTTTGCTTCTTCCCTTTTAATGTTTCCAGCGACAATTGGTGCCTTTATTGGAAGAGGGAATTGGTTCGGGGAATTTGCTAATTGGCTTTCACCTGGTAGTTCATTGCATTTTGTATTATACATTATGCTGATCATTTTCTTTACCTATTTTTGGACTGCTACTCAGTTTCGTCCCGATCAAATTGCTTCTGATATGAAGAAAAATGGTGCTTTTATTCCAGGAATTAGACAAGGGAAACCTACTCAAGATTATCTTGAAATACAATGAATCGTATAACATTGCTTGGTGCTGTCTTTTTAGCTCTTATTGCTATCTTGCCTACAATGATTAGTCGTTTATTAGGAGTTTCTCAGACAATTAGCTACTTTCTTTGGAGGAACAGCCTTGTTAATTTTGGTTGGAGTGGTATTAGATACGATGAAGCAAGTTGATTCTCATCTATTAATGAAGCGGTATGATGGATTCATGAAGAAGGGTCGTGTGAGAGGACGCTAGCGCCCTCTATGTAACATCTTAAAACAGAAAAATGCAGATAAAAATTAATGGGAGTTTGGTATAATAAAGAGCAGAAGTGGCGTTGATTTCGGCAACAGAATCAGAAATATCATTAAAATATAAGACACTTCTATCATACAAGATTTGTTTTTACGTTGACTTGTGTATTAACGCTTCCGTCGTTTCAACTGTATCACTAGATTAAGTTGCAATTAAAAGATAAATTCTTTATAATTTATAAGTCATTTTGGAAAATATTAGGAGAGTTCAATGCCTAGAGTTATAGGTATCGATATACCAGATAACAAAAGATTAGAGATTAGTTTAACCTATCTTTATGGAATAGGTCGACGTCTATCTAATGAGATTATTGCCAGATTGGGATTGGATCCCAATATGCGTGCTCATAAATTAACGCAAGATGATATTGCTCGTTTAAATGGTTTATTACAATCAGAATACATTGTAGAAGGGGATTTGCGCCGTCAAATCCAGAATAATATTAAACGTTTAATTAGCATCCATTCTTATCGCGGTATACGTCATCGATTGGGATTACCTGTTCGTGGTCAACGGACAAGGACTAATTCTAGAACACGTAAAGGCCGACGCAAAACTGTAGCTAATAAGAAAAAATAAGAAGAAGAGGAGTTCTTAATTTTGAGTAAGCAACCTGCTAGTAAAAAAAACTGTTAAACCAAAGAAAAAATTTGCACAAAACGTTCCTTCAGGAATTGCACATGTAAAAGCAACCTTTAACAATACTATTATTGTTATTACAGATCCTGCTGGAAGAGTAATTGCTTGGTCATCAGCTGGAAAGGTCAATTTTTCTGGGTCTCGTAAATCTTCTGCATTTGCAGCCACTGTAGCAGCTCAAGATGCAGGTAAAGCTGCCAATGGGCTGGGAATGAAAGAGATCGAAGTGAATTTGAAGGGCCCAGGAGCAGGTCGAGAATCTGCAGTACGTGGATTGCAAAGCTCTGGCTTAGCCATTACAGCAATTAGAGATACAACCCCTGTTTCTTATAATGGATGTCGTCCTCGTAAACGTCGCCGTGTATAAGTAATAACCTGAACTTTGAGTTTATTTGCTTGATGGTCAGGAGAGATTTCTCCCCTGTGGATTGTGATTTTTACTTAGCAGTAGCTCTTTTTTGCTATTGTCTGCACAAAAAATAACAATCCACAGGGGAGAAATCTCTCCTGACCATCAAGCAAATAAACTCAAAGTTCAGATTAATAGCAAAACGATATTGAGTGTAGGTTTTTCTCTATCAACCTGAGTTGATGTTAGTTCTTTATTCATGGAATCAACTTTGATTGTGTCTTTATTAATTCCCAAAACCTACGACTCATCATTTACAAAATATTACGACTAGGAGTTACACTTCATGTCAGTTAAATATGGCAAATTTGAAATGCCTCAAAGAATTATTGCAGATCAAGAATCTGCAGGACCTAATTTTACCCGTTATGTTGCTGAGCCATTTGAAAGAGGGTTCGGTCATACAATTGGCAATTCTCTTCGACGCATGATGCTTTCCTCGCTTGAGGCACCAGCCATCATTTCGGTACGTATCGAAGGAATTCCTCATGAATATATGTCTATTGAAGGAATTGTTGAGGATATGACAAATATTATCCTTAACTTTAAAGGCGCTTTACTTCGTAAGCTCCCTACTGATGATGTGACAGCTTCGCGTGAAACACGCATTTTGACGAGCATAGTAGAGGTGACTCAAGAAGATTTAGATCGGTGATCAAGGCCAATATCCTGTGACCTTAGGAGATATTGTTAAGGAAGGTAACTTTGAAATTGTCAACCCCTCTCTTCATTTATTTACTGTCACAAAGCCGATGCGTCGTCAAATTGATCTGCGTGTGTCTTTTGGACGTGGTTATGTTCCTTCAGAGCGTCATATTGTTCGTGATAAAACATCAGATGAGATTCTCATTGACGCTGCCTTTTCTCCTGTACGTTTAGTTAATTACTTCGTAGAGAATACCCGAGTAGGTCAAGATACAGATTTTGATCGACTTATCATCGAAGTGACAACAGATGGTCGTATTACCCCATCTGAAGCTCTCAGCTTTGCTGCTCAAATTGGTCTTAAACATTTTGAAGTATTTAATCAATTTAATAGCTATCCTCTTACCTTTGATGAAAAGGGTGGAGAGCGAGAGGGTGATCAAGATGAATTGCTTGATAAGCTTTCCTTAGGAATTGATGAGATTGAACTATCGGTTAGATCAGCAAACTGTCTGGCAGGTGCAAATATTGAAACGTTGGCTGAACTTGTTTGCATTCCTGAGCGTCGTATGTTAGAATTTAGGAACTTTGGTAAAAAATCCCTAAATGAAATCAAAGCCAAGTTACATGAGATGGGGTTACACCTTGGCATGGATCTAAGTCGGTTTGGTATTAGTCCTGATAATGTCAAGGAACGGATTAAGCAAATCCGCGAAGAAAAAAAGAAAAAAAAAGAAACAGTAAAATCAGAAGAAATGCCAAATAGGTAAAGAATTATGAGACACCTTAATCAAACATGCAAGCTAAATCGGACAGTCGCTCATAGACGCTGCATGTTCGCTAATATGCTAAAATCGTTGATTACGCATGGATATGTTGAAACAACCGTTCCTAAAGCAAAGGCTTTGCGTCGTTATGCAGATCAGATGATCACATTAGCAAAGCGGAATACTTTAGCAGCGCGTCGTCAAGCAATTGCAGAGTTGATGGTTCGTTTTAACACTTTAACTCCCAAGGAGCAACGAGCTGCTAAAGCGGGAAATACCCAGGCTTATAATGATGATCGCTTGGTTATCCAGAAACTCTTTGGAGAGCTTGGAACTCGCTTTACTGAGCGTAAGGGAGGGTATACGAGAATCACAAAATTAGGTCATCGGGTTGGAGATAATGCTGAAACCTGTGTCATTGAATATCTTGTCGATTAATCGGGCTTGTAGATAAATCCATTGGCGTAAATCCGCGTTTTAGTGCAATTTCGTAGTTTATTCTTTTTTGAGTGACTTTTTCTTTACATTCCTTAATGGATTGTTTATTTTGACAACCAAAATTATAAGGAGGATTTTATGGCAGTCAATGTAGCAATCAATGGATTTGGAAGAATAGGAAGATTGGTTTTGCGTCAAGCTTCTAAAAGGGATGATATCAAGATTATTGCTATTAATGATCTTGTCCCAGCTGATAATCTGGCTTATCTTCTTAAGTATGATTCAACTCATGGCCGTTTTGAGGGAGAAGTCAAGGCTGAAGAAGATGCCTTAATTGTAAATGGTAAAAAAATTTTAGTTTTTTCTGAAAAAGATCCTCAAAATCTTCCTTGGAAAGATTTGCATATTGACTATGTCGTTGAATCAACAGGTCTATTTACAAGCACGGAGACAGCCGGAAAGCATTTAACAGCAGGTGCTCATCGTGTCATCATTTCTGCTCCAGCTAAAGGAGACATTCCCACTTTTGTTATGGGAGTAAATGAGAATAAATATAATCCTGAAAAGGATAAAATTATTTCTAATGCTTCTTGTACAACAAATTGCTTGGCACCTATTACTAAAGTTTTATTAGATCGTTTTGGCATTGAGGAAGGATTGATGACGACCATTCATGCTATTACAGCTTCTCAACCTAGTGTAGATGGCCCTTCTAAGAAAGATTGGAGAGGTGGCCGTGGTGCTAGCCAAAATATTATTCCAGCTTCTACAGGTGCAGCTAAAGCTGTTGCTTTGTGTATTCCGGAAATTAAAGGTAAATTGACAGGAATGGCTTTTCGCGTTCCTACAGCAGATGTTTCTGTTATCGATTTAACAGTACGTTTAAGCAAGCCTACAAGTTACGAAGAGATTTCTCAAGCAATGAAAGAGGCATCTGAAGGTCGTATGAAGGGGATTCTTGCTTATTGCGATGAGGAAGTTGTATCAACAGATTTTGTTGGAAGTTCTTATTCATCTATTTTCGATAAAGGGGCAGGAATTGCCTTAAACGATTCTTTCTATAAAATTGTCGCTTGGTATGATAATGAGATGGGATATGCCTCTCGTATTGTTGATCTGATCGCCTATATGGCTTCACGTGAAAGGACATTTGCTATCAAATAGCAAGACTTGTAAAATAGTCTTGAGTTTTATTGATTTGCTACAATGGGAGAGTCATAGCAAAACCTTATTAGCCTGAGCTTTGGGTTTATTTCCTTGATTCTTAGAGAAAATTTTCTCTAAGAATCAAGGAAATAAACCCAAAGCTCCAGGTTATTATTTAGAAAAAGTCTAGCCTTCAATCATAGGAGTCTATCTAATTTGAGACTTTTCTTTGTAAGCACTCTCTTGCTTATAACCTAAGTGTTAGGTTTATAAAGATAGCAATCAACATAGAATGGGAGTTATCTATTAATCTGAGTTTTGAGCTTATTTCCTGATTATTAGACAAAATGACGTTCTCTTAAAGCTTGCATTTTTCTTTGAAGAGAACAGTTGAATGATTATTGAGGAAAGATTTCCGAAGATCAGGGAAATAAATTCAAGCTGAGGTTGCTACTCATATTGTTCATACTTATACTTAAAGATCTTTTTGAAAGGATGAACTCCCGCTGTTTAACAACTTTAACAATGGATTGAACACGTGGATTTTACTCGAGAACCTATTATAGAAACTATTATTACCCCTAAGGATGGATGTAAGTTAGTTGTCAGAAACAGTAAAAGTGCAGGGCAAGAAGAGTATTTTATTGATGCTCTTGAGATGGTATCTTTTGGACATTCTCTCTTTTTTCGTTCATTAGAAAGGCCCAAGGCTTTTCTTGTGCCTGTAAGTGATTATGAAGTATTGGAGGTCCGAGAGGCTCGTATGGTTCTTAAAAATGTAGGGCCAGATCGCTCAATCAAGATTGGGGGTGGACGAGAAGCGATGGTTAGGGCGCCTCGTGAAGAAAGGGTCGAAGTTTCTTCTGTAGAGGAAGCGTTATCTCTATCTGAGCAAGAGATCCAGCCTGCAGAAGCACTTGCTGTTGAAGCCCGCTCTTCAGAAGTGAAGATAGATAAAAAAAGAGATCGTCGACGTCACTATCGTAAACGCCGTGGGAGTCGAGAAGAGCCTCTGGGCGAGGAAGCAGCCTCAGAGGTGGTTATTTCTCCTCTTAATAAAGAGAAAGTACATATCCCTTCTTTAGAAGAAGAGGCACCATCTCCTGCTATGCCATCTTCTTCTAATTTACTTTCTTCTCTTTTACAGCCTCCCTCTGAGCTTATTTCGGATACTATTAGGCGTTATCGAAAAGATGAATGGTTTAAAGGAGCTTTCTATTTAACAGAAGAGGGGCAATATAAACCGCACGGTAAAGTAGAGCAATTACTTAATGAAGATGAAGAGGAAAGCTCTCCTCTAGTATTACAAGAACCGACTTATGAGCCTACTAAAGAAGAAGCTTATAGCTTTGATCAACCTTTTCAGCAAGATCAAGAAACGTTTCAAGAAGATATTTCTTCAATAGAAGCTTTACAGAAAGAATCTTCTTTATTAGAAGAACCATTTTCAGATTTAGCTGAAGTTGTTTTTGAAGAGAAAGAAGAGGAAAAAGAGAATCATGTGTTAGGGACGGAAGACTTTCAGGAAGAGGCTTCTTTGCCTTTATATGCTGAAGAGGAAGAGGCATTTATAAAAGAGCGTGATTTGTTAAGAACAGAAGAATTACCTCCTCCTGAGAAGCCTAACAATCATGAAAGAAGGAAAAAGCGTCCAAGAGAAGATTTACCTTTCTAAAAGAAGATAGAATGCGAAAGAATAGAATCGCTGTGATTTAGAGGTAAATTTAATATTAACCTGAGTTTTGAGTTTATTTCCTTGATTCTTAGAGAAGATTTTCTCTTAGATCTTGCCCTTTTCTTTGAAGGGAATAGTCAAATGGCTATTTCCGAGAAGAAAAGGACGAGAGATAAGAGGAAAGATTCCTAAGAATCAAGGAAATAAACTCAAAACTCAGGTTATTAGACTTTTTGTGAAACTTCTCTTATTTGAGAGGAATTTTTCTTTGATAGATCCCTAGGTAGGCAAAGAAAAGTCATTAAAAAGGATTGAGCAAAGATAAAATAGACAAAATAAGGGATGTTTCGCAAAAAAATCTATTTTTAATCTTATCACAGAAAACGCTTGACGATTATATTTTAACAGATTAGAGTGTTCCTTCTTTCATTTATGCTCGGATGGTGAAATGGTAGACACAAGGGACTTAAAATCCCTTGGGGGCAACCCCGTGCCGGTTCGAGTCCGGCTCCGAGCAAAACTTAGTCTTAACGAGTTATGTAATGCTACATGACCTCCCAACAACTGATGCAAACTGTTGTAGGCCAATTCTGGGCCACAACAAAAGAAATTGAAGGTTTTTAGCATGGCGTATATTCAAGAAAGAGATCATCCCGATGGATCAAAAACTTACCATGTTCGCGTAAGAATTAACATGTGATTGAGTTTAGTTTGTATTCGATCGAAAAAAGGTCCTTTTACACAAGGCATAAGTGAAACATGGGTAGGACAAAGTATAAGCTTGACACTTTGCTCTACAGGGTCATCAACTAGTGCTGTTATTTTGAGATTTTGGCACATCTCTAGGACGTAACCGTTCACGGTGTGCATCAAAAATCTAATTG
This sequence comes from uncultured Parachlamydiaceae bacterium, assembly GCA_963838645.1. GTDB lineage: Bacteria > Chlamydiota > Chlamydiia > Chlamydiales > Parachlamydiaceae > CAWIRV01. The sequence goes on from CAWIRV010000017.1 coordinate 461,639, forward strand.
ATGCACACAAAAGAAGGAATAGGTAGAAGCTGATATCTTGCCTTAAAGCAATGAGTTAAATAACCCAAGATGTTTCGTTTTTGAATCTTTAAGGTTTCAACAACAGAAAGAATTCGTTCAACAAATTGTTCGCCTTTAGCACTTTGATTACCAAAAGAAACTTTACGCCAAAGGACAGCTGGCCTTAAATTTCTCTCTGACAAGTTATTTGTAAGATCAAGGGTTGAGTCTTCTATAAAAGCCCAAAGCTTTTCTTCTTCAGAAAGAAGACGTTCACAAAATCTTCCAGTTTTACCAAGCTTTAAATGTAACCGTTCACGGTGTGCATCAAAAGAATAATTGCATTTTGATTTTCAGTATGTTATAACATTTAACATGGAAGACAAAGATGCCATTATTCTTGATCTTAAAAAGGTCATTGAAGATCTCAAGCAAGAGATCACACAATTAAAAAAAGAGAATGCTGATTTAAAAGAGCAGCTTCGTCTCAATTCTCAAAATTCTTCTAAACCACCTTCATCTGATCGTTACCCTAAAAAAGAACCAAAGGCACCTTCAAAGGATCGCCCAAAAAGGCAAGGGAAGGAAATGGTTTGCCAAAGAAGAGATCACAGAATTTAAACAATACTTTCCTTTACATTGTGATAAATGTGGATCAAATAACTTTTTACCAAGAAGTACTATTGTAGAAGCCCGTCAGACAATAGAACTTCCAAAGGTAAAGCCAATTGTTACAGAGCATCAAGCCTTAGCTTGCAGATGTGCAAGTTGTGGTAAAAAAGTGCGGGCTTTTCTGCCTTATGATGTGACAATAAGTACATTTGGTCCAAAAATTAAAGCTTTATCCTCTACGCTTTCTGGTAAATTCCATTTAAGCAAAAGAAATATTCAAGAGCTGTTTAAGACTTTATTTAACATTGATATTAGCTTAGGAAGCATTATCAATGTTGAAGCCCAAGCATCTGCTTTTTTAAAGGAACCTTATGAAGAAGCTTTAAAGCTTTTAAGAAAAAGTAAAACCGTTCATGCAGATGAAACTGGATGGAAGACTAAAGGGCAAGCTAAATGGCTATGGCAAGCAAGCGATAAACAAATTGTGATTTTTAAACTCTTCTCAAGTCGAGGTAAAAAAGCTTTTCAAAGCTTTCTAGGCAAGGATTGTATTCAAAATTTAGTCACAGATAGATTTAGGGTTTACTCGACATTGGGTTTACATCAATACTGCTGGGCACATTTAAAGAGAGATTTTAAAAGAATTGAACAAAGAGATGGACTAGTTTCTTGGATCGGAAAGCTTATGGGATCGCTATGCGGTCTTCTTTTTAGATGGTCACATGAAAAAGACAATTTAAGCGATGAAGAGTTCAAAGAAAAAATCAAAGGTTTAAAAGAAGACTTTCATTACCTGTTTAAGCTAGGACTTCGAGCAGATACCCATGATTTAAAGCTTGGTAAAACTGGAAGATTTTGTGAACGTCTTCTTTCTGAAGAAGAAAAGCTTTGGGCTTTTATAGAAGACTCAACCCTTGATCTTACAAATAACTTGTCAGAGAGAAATTTAAGGCCAGCTGTCCTTTGGCGTAAAGTTTCTTTTGGTAATCAAAGTGCTAAAGGCGAACAATTTGTTGAACGAATTCTTTCTGTTGTTGAAACCCTAAAGATTCAAAAACGAAACATCTTGGGTTATTTAACTCATTGCTTTAAGGCAAGATATCAGCTTCTATCTATTCCTTCTTTTGTGTGCATCAATTAGATTTTTGATGCACACCGTGAACGGTTACCTTTAAATCATGGGTATCTGCTCGAAGTCCTAGCTTAAACAGGTAATGAAAGTCTTCTTTTAAACCTTTGATTTTTTCTTTGAACTCTTCATCGCTTAAATTGTCTTTTTCATGTGACCATCTAAAAAGAAGACCGCATAGCGATCCCATAAGCTTTCCGATCCAAGAAACTAGTCCATCTCTTTGTTCAATTCTTTTAAAATCTCTCTTTAAATGTGCCCAGCAGTATTGATGTAAACCCAATGTCGAGTAAACCCTAAATCTATCTGTGACTAAATTTTGAATACAATCCTTGCCTAGAAAGCTTTGAAAAGCTTTTTTACCTCGACTTGAGAAGAGTTTAAAAATCACAATTTGTTTATCGCTTGCTTGCCATAGCCATTTAGCTTGCCCTTTAGTCTTCCATCCAGTTTCATCTGCATGAACGGTTTTACTTTTTCTTAAAAGCTTTAAAGCTTCTTCATAAGGTTCCTTTAAAAAAGCAGATGCTTGGGCTTCAACATTGATAATGCTTCCTAAGCTAATATCAATGTTAAATAGATCTCTTGCATAACCTTAGTGTTGTAGTTCCCAATTATGAATTCCAGCAATCAAATTAAACCTTAAAGAGAAGCGTTTTCTTCGATTTCTATAGCGATCAGCAATAATTTTAAATCGCTTCAATAAACCAATCACATTTTCGTTGATGACTCTTTCACTAGATAGCTTAGCGTTATTTTTCTTATCTTCTTTAGTTAATGGCTTTTTCTTACTTTTTTTCTTAGGCATCTGTGTCTTAGCATGAAGCTTTTGAAGTCCTAAATAGGCTGAATCAGTTAAAGCATTGATGTCTGGATGAATCTTTGATTCTTTAAATAATCGAAAATCATGCTTTTTACCATTAGAAAAAGCTGTGCAAATAATCTTTTGACTTTTATTATCCACTACAACTTGAGTCTTTAAAGTATGTTTTTTCTTCTTTCCTGAGTAATAATGCTTTTGTTTTTTTTAGGCCTTTCAATAGGAGTCTCTGTTGCATCAATCAAAATAACATCATATTCTATATCGCTCTTTAAAAGAGCTTTGCGGCCTGGCAAAGCAAAATCTGGGTGTTTAATAAGTACATCTTCCGAATGTTGCGATAACAAGCACTCTCTGAAATCTTATAGGAGGCTGAAACGTGAAAATATGTTCTATACTCTCTGATGTATTCCAACGCCATTAATAATCGATCTTCCATTGCTAGCTTGTCCGGTTTACCTCCAAAAGTCTTTTTCGCTTTTTCGGCTTCTTTTAGAATCTCAATCATTTTTTCAAAAGTCGTTCGTTTGATTCCTGTTAACCGACGAAATTCTTCATCTTTAAATTCTTTCAAGTTGTCATATCTCATAGCTAAAACCTTTTTAATTTTTAGCTATTTTAACATTTATTCTAAGTTATGCAAGAGATCTAATATTATCCCCAAAATTGCGATGGCTGTGGCGGAAGTCATTTTTTGCCAAAGGCAAAAGTCGCAGAGGCTCGTCAGAGAGATTCCACCTATCAAGCCAATCATTACCGAACATCAAGCAATGAAATGTAGGTGTGCAAAATGTGGTAAACAAGAGACAAAAATAAAAAGTTTCCAGTTCGAGTCCCCAACCACTCATCGATTATAATTTGCATAAACCTTTATTAGGCAGAATTAGAGCGTGTTTTTGCTTGTTCCATGGCGATTTGATTAATGTGTGACAGGGCTTTAGATCCAGAGGCACCTTCAATTGCTTTTACAGCAATATCCTGAACTTGCTTTTTAGCCTCATCGACTTGCGTTTGCAGAGTATTGATTTGTGCACTTGCTCTCGAAAGTGTTTCTTCCAAAGTCTTGATCTTAAGTTCGGACATCTTTTTTTCAGATTCATTATCACGTTTGAGAAGAAGAATTTCTTGCGATAACTTCTGTTCAGTTTGCTTGATTGCATCTGCTGCGACTTTATCCACCTCTTTCTTAAGGCGAATAGGAAATTCATCAACTGTTTTGCGAAGAAGAGCGACTTCTTCCTCTTGTGCTTTTAGGGCGGCCTCACGTGTTTGCCAACTTTTTTCAAGGCTCTCTTGAGATTCTCTGTTTTGTTTTTCGCGGAGGCGTATCTCCTCCTCATACTTGTCTTGAGCCTTTTTACGTTCAAGACTCTTTTTGTACTCGTATTCGTCGATTTCACGCTGTCTTGTTTTCTTTAGATTGTCTTCGAATTCTTTAGCTTCACGTACTTTGGCTTGATTTTCTTGTTCCCATATTTGACGCGTGGACTCTATTTCAGTTTCTAGAGTTTCTTTTTGCTGGGTGTATTCTTCAATGAGTTGATCCAAAGCAGTTTGAGCGACATCAAGTTTGTGAAGTTTTTCCAATTCTCGGGTTTCAATAGCTACAGCTTGGCGTAAATTAGAAAGAAGGTTGACCTCAGAAATCATTTTTTCGGAAAGAGTCGAAAGTGTCTTAGAAATGTCTCCATTGAGATCAGCAAATTTACGTAAAATTCCATCAACGGCTAGATCTTTGACGGATTCACAAATTTCGGCTTCTCTCTGTTTAAGCACTTCATCAGCTTTTGAACTGCTATAGGAGCTAGCTTCCGAAACCTCTTCTTTAATACTTTCAAACTCCTCTTGAACTTCTGCTTTAACTCGCCTTGTGCGGGTTGTTTTTGGTTTGGTTACGGCTGCCATAATTTCCTTTCATAAAAGTTTATGAGCCAAAATTATAGCAAAATAGACATCGAAATTCAATCGGAAAATCATTGAGTTCGAACTGTGAAATCAGTCCCTTTCTTGATTTGAACTTTAACGTCAGTTCGATTTTCAATTAGCTCGTCATCAGTACTTTAAGATCATTTTCGCGCAAATTTAGAGATGGCTTTTTAGGACGAAGGGTGTAAGCAATTAATCCCGACAACAAGTTGACTAAAAAGTTGGTCGGACTTCTATGCCTGGAATGCTCGATTTGTGAAATGTTTTTCAGCTGATCAATAATGGTTTCGACGATTCCCCTTTTACGAAGCATCTGCTTGTCTATCAGTGGCATCAGCTTATTTTTCATATTTGATTTTATTTTGGTGATCAGCTGCACCCCTTGTTGCATAAGCCTATCAAATAAATCTGAGGATATGTACCCTTTGTCGCCAAAAACCTTGCCAAAGACCTTTTGTACGAGCCCTGGAACAGGTTTTCTATCATCAATATTGCCAGCAGTGATCATATAAGCTAAAAGCTCTCCTGCATCATTCACTACGATATGCAGCTTAAAGCCATAAAAGTAACCAACAGAGGTCTTTCCCCATTTGGCAATCCCTTTGAATACTTTGTGGCTGTGGACACGCTTTGGGTGGCTAACTTCCAAAGACGCTGAATCGACAAATGAAATGCCGCTGCAACTTCCTAGACGTGTCATCAAATAACAATGCAGAGGAAAGACCAGTTGACTTTTCAATTCCACAAATCGATTATAGCTTGGAAGATTTGGAAATTCTCTTTTCAAATAGTTAATTACGTGGCTGTTATAAAAAGTCTTAAAATTCCTATAGCCGATTATATGAAATAAAATAATCAACGTCATGACTTCACTAGGGCAGAGGTACGGCTCTCTTTTTGGCTCTCGTTTGTTTTCAGCAAGTAATCTTTCGCTCCATAATTTCTCGAAATTTTTCCAAAAATCATCTATATTGCAAAATAGCTCGGTCAAATTAATCATTTTTTGCTTCCTTTTGGTTGTAAGCTTGTTGTGGAAAACAAACATTAACCAACGAGGAAGCTTTTTTTTCAAGCCTCTTTGTTTGCTAAAATCTAGATTTTAAAATCGAACTGACGTTAAAATAAGGACTTTTTTGGACAAGAAAAGGTTGGAAAAAACTGACCTTTTCTGTTTCTGTTTGCAATGTAATTAATAATTCTTTTGGTCCTTTTTCGATAAGAATATCTTGAAGACCATCTGTTATCTTTGTATTAATTTTAAGTAAATCCTCAACAACTGCAGAATCATTTAAGATTTGTTGATTGTTCTCAATCCACTTTCCAATAATATTTTTCACCTCATGCTGTTGGCTTAACCAGTCTTGCATTGCCAGTTGGTGGAGTACTTCTTTTGTGAATAAATTTTCCTCAAGTATTTGTTTAGTCTGTTCTTCCTGTTGAATTTTTAGATCGACATCTCTTTGAATAAAGGACAAAATTCTATAGGAGTTACGCACTTAATACATATTTAGGACATCTAAGATATGTTTTAACAGCTTCTCTAACAATACCTATCTTAGCCTCAAACCAAGTTAAACCTGTTCGAAAACAAAATCTTTCGATCCTTAAAAAAGCTCGGAGTGAAAAAAGAATATGATTTCTTTGAGCTTTTTCTGTCCTTGCTTGGCATTTTTCACAAAATTGCTTGATCCCTCGATGATAATCTTCAATTAACCAGCCTTTGTCTGATAAGCTAAGGCGATCTAATTCATTCATTTTAAGGTTGTTTGTTGCCCTCAATGCCCCTTTCCTTAGAGACTAGCTTAAATACTTTAATCCAACCATAGGCTTTTAAATGAACTAAAGATCTTCTATATTCACTTCACTAAGGCAACGATTGTCATCACCATCTGGATCAGGAGTAAGTCTTGTTAACCACAACCAATCCAACTTCCTGATCAACTTATCAAGGCTTGAATACCAAGAATCAAATAAAACACATTCAGGACAAAATCCTCTTTCTTTAGCCTTAACTAACATAGCGCGAAAATGATCATTCTTAGTCATTCCAGTCTTTGCTTTATCATAAAGGCTATAATCTATAGGGATAAGTTGATCACCATCTGTCCAAATTAAACTTTGAAGGTTAATTCCCTTGACTACTCGATGATGTTTACCTGACCAGTGATAAGAGACAAGCTTACTCGCATAAGGTTTATCGAGTGTCGTATCATCAATGACTAAGCAGCCTCTTGACTTATCTACAAATGCATGAGCCTCCTGCCACAAGTGTTCCGATGTTGGCTCAAGTCTATATAAAACTCTAAGAATCGCATCATGAGAGGCGGGATCTGGTTTATCTGGTTGCACGCGAGCAGCTTCTGTACAACTATAAGCTTTTTGTGTTGCAATTAAAAAATTGATGTAATCTTCTTCTTGGCATTTTGGATTAGTCATGCCAAATAAATTAAAATAACTCTAAAATTTATTCAACTGCGTAACTCCTATTCTAGTGCGATTAAATCCGCGATTTCCTATCCATCTTTTTATAGCTGTCAAAATTCGAATTAAAATATTTTATTGACAAATCAGTAGATTAGCTTCTTGGTCTAGAATTGTAATTCTTTGTATCACTTCACTAGTTTTTTGGTTTTTTTCATCTTCAGAAGATTTTTGATAGTAAGCTTTATTCAAACGTTTAACAACGTCATTTAGAGAGATACTACCTAATTGGCCAGTGATATAAAAGCTTCTGCCTCCTAATTTTCCAATGCATGGATGTAGCTTAGTTAAAAAATGAAATAAATTGTCGATGGTTGCACATTGTTTAAGTTCCTCAGAAATCGCCATAGATAAATCTTGTGTTATAAATAGTCGATATTAATTCGTTCAAATAATTAATTATCTTATTAAAATAATAAAAATTTTTCAAATTTATTACAACAGATAAAGATGTTAGGTATATACTTCTTCTAGTTGAAAGCTGGAAGGAGTATATGACATTATCGCATTCGTTGATTGCCTTGCATGGGTTTTTAGGTCGGCCTGCAGATTGGAATCTCCTCACAATCGACTCTATCCAGACAGTTGATATTTTCTCTCTTTTTGCTGAGACTGGCTTATGGAACTGGGCTGAGAAATTTAACTTTTCCAGGCAAAATCAATCTGAAAAACCTATTTTAATGGGATATTCCCTAGGAGGGCGTCTTGCTTTACATGCTCTTTTGCATACGCCTTCGTTATGGCAAGCCGGTGTTATCATTTCAGCTCATCCGGGATTATCTAATCTTTTAGAGAAAGAGAAACGTTTAAAAAGAGATCAAGTATGGGCTAAACGCTTCCAAACAGACAAATGGGAGACTCTCATGCAAGCTTGGAATAATCAACAGGTATTTGCACAAAGCTCGTTTACTTTTCAACGGATTGAAAGTCATTATCGACGTCAAGAGCTAGCGAGTGTTTTACAAAAATGGTCTTTGGGAAGACAGGATAACTTAACGCAGGCTATTAGTCAGTTACCAATGCCAATTTTATGGATAGTAGGGGAAAAAGATCCACTTCATTGTTCCATAGCAAAAACATTAACTTTTGCCCATCCTAAGTCGGCAGTTATCGTTGTTCCAGATGCCGGCCATCGAGTTCCTTGGGAGCAGCCTTTTCAGTTTAAAAATGATTTAAAACAATTCTTGTCTTTATGCCAAATAGACAGATTAACTTCCGACGTCATTTAACGTGATAGATTTAAGCAATTATTTTTTTAATAGGAGCGAGAAAGAATCGTTTACAAAGGTTATCTATAGACAAGAAAGAGTTGAGAAATCTAAGATGTGGACACAAAACAGCAAATATCGGTTCTATGTTTCAAAAATAAAATAGGAATTGGATTGCTTCTTTACCTTTAATTTCTGCTTTATTATTTTAACTATGCCATGAGGAGGAATATGGAAACAACGATAGCATTTTGGACCGAAGTTAAAACTTATGAAGATATTCGTTTTGAAAGGACAGAAGATGGTATTGCTAAAATTACAATCAATCGTCCTGAGGTACGCAACGCTTTTCGTCCTGAAACAATTAAAGAGATGCAAGATGCCTTTGATTTCTGTCGCAATGACAGCACGATTGGAGTGATCATCCTTACAGGTGAAGGGTCTCATGCTTTCTGTTCAGGTGGTGATCAACAAGTCAGGGGAAACGAAGGCTACCTAGATAGTCAGGGTGTTCCACGTCTCAATGTATTAGACTTGCAGAAGCAAATACGTTCTTTACCTAAACCTGTTATTGCCATGGTAGCTGGTTATGCTATTGGGGGTGGGAATGTTCTTCACGTTGTATGCGATTTAACAATTGCTGCCGATAATGCTAGGTTTGGACAAGTTGGTCCTCGAGTTGGATCGTTTGATGGAGGACTTGGTAGTAGTTATTTAGCTCGCATTGTGGGACAGAAAAAAGCACGGGAAATTTGGTTTTTATGTCGTCAATATAATGCTCAGCAAGCGCTCGAAATGGGTCTGGTCAATTGCGTTGTTCCCCTAGAACAACTAGAAACTGAAACATTACGATGGTGTCGTGAGATTTTACAACATTCTCCTTTAGCATTGCGTTGTGTGAAGGCCTCTTTAAATGCCGATTGTGATGGACAAATAGGTCTTTTGGATTTGGCTGGTCAAGCTACGATGCTTTATTATATGACAGAAGAGGCTCAAGAAGGAAAGCAAGCGTTTATGGAAAAACGCAAGCCAGATTTTAGCCGATTTTCCCGTTTACCTTGATATCCAAGGATAATAGCATGAAAATAGATCCTCTCACGCCTGTCTCTCAAAGAGAGACAAATTTTATAGCCATTTGGTGGATGGCAGCTCGTCCTAAAGCTTTAGCTATTTCCTGTGTGACTGTTGCTGTAGGCACGCTATTAGCTCAAAGTACTATCGGATTTTTCAGTTGGACAATTGCTCTTTTTGCTTTGTTATTTTCAATTTTCATTCAAATTGGTACTCACTTTATTAACGATGCTTTAGATTTTGAAAAAGGAGTAGATACTACTGAGCGTCTGGGATTTCCAAAAGTAACAAAATTAGGGCTAGTCTCTTCTAGGTATATGTTAGTGAGGGGATTCAGCTGCTTGGCTATTGCCTTTTTATGTGGTATTCCTTTGATCTTGCAAGGAGGATGGCCTTTCCTTATTATCTTACTGGTTTGTGTGGCCAATGGCTACTTATATACGGGCGGTCCTATGCCCCTTTCTTATTCAGGATTGGGGGATTTATTTGCTTTTCTATTTTATGGCTTAGTAGGAACTTTAACTGTTTATAGTTTACAAACAGGATACATTGATTCAAAAGTTTTATTAGCTGGCACTCAAGTCGGTCTATTAGCGACAGTCATGACAGCTATCAATAATTTAAGAGATATTGTCAGCGATGCCAAGGCACATAAACGGACATTAGCTGTTCGCTTTGGAAAAACGTTTGCTCGGATCGAGATCAGCTGTTTGATTTTAACTCCCTTTATATTAAGTTTATTGTGGATAGGCTTTGGCTATCCGTTTTCAGCTTTTCTTCCTTACTGCACTTTGCCTTTAGCTTCTCGCATTTTGAAGTCAATTTGGCAAACAGAGCCAAACTCGCAGTATAATCAATTTTTTGTCTCTTGTATTATTTTTCAAGTGCTTTTTGGCTTTTTACTTTGCATAGGTTATGCGCTCAAATGAAAGTGAGCAGAAATGATTAGCGGGCTTAAAATGGAAAAAGCTTCTATAGTAGTTTGTTGGGATGAAGACTCTTCAGAAATTTTAATGAATTCTGCCTATTCGCTTGAGGAACAACAAAAGTTTAGAAAAATTTTAGATATCACCTCTTTTTTGCCAGGCCATGTATGGTTAGCTACTTCTGGCTCTAGAGTAAAGAAATGGGTGGGATTATCTAAAAAAGGCCTCCTGGTCTCGGCTGAGGCTGTCAATAAACATTTACAGAGTACGGTTTCTGATAAATGGGTGCAAACTCTTCCCGATTTTCATGTAGGTGGATTAGGGGTCTGGGTGCGTAGCTATTTAAGTGGAGCATCTGTGGTGAATTTTAGACGGGTGAATCAAGATAAGTGGCATGCATCATCCTTTTATAAATTTGTTCAGGCGACAAAAGGGACATTGACCTCTTTTGTACCGACTCAATTATACGATCTTGTACAATTAAGATTAAAAAGCCCTCCGTCCTTACGAGCTGTCATTATTGGAGGAGGGGCTCTGTCTCTAGATCTTTATCATCAAGCTGTAGAATTAGGATGGCCAATCTTGCCTAGTTATGGATTAACAGAATGCTCTTCTCAAGTCGCAACTGCTGAATTAGGGTCTTGGGAGATAGGGAGATTCCCTAGTTTAAAAATTCTTTCTCATGTTCAAGTGAAATTGCAAGAAGAGGGGCGTATCAGTTTGCAAAGTCCTTCTCTTTTAAGTGTCTATGTAATGGGTGATGAGCAAGAAGAGATACAGTTAAATGATCCTAAGAGAGAAGGTTGGTTTATTAGCGAGGATAAGGGAAAAATGGTAGGAGAATTTCTAGAAGTTTTAGGACGTTTCGATCAAATGATTAAAATTGGGGGAGAAAATGTTAATATAGCACATTTAGAAAATCTTTTACAGGAGATTCGGTTGAGATTAAAAATCTCTCAGGAGATGACATTAGTGGCATACCCTGATGATCGCTTAGGTTTTGCCATTCATTTAGCAGTAGCAGCTCCTATACCTAAACATTTACAGTTTATAGTAGAACAATTTCAAAGCCGAGTCCTTCCTTTCGAAAAGATTCGACATATTCATCATGTCCCTTTTATCCCTAAGTCAGCTTTATCAAAAGTATTGCAAAAAGAACTTCTTAATTTGATAGAAACCCGTTTTTGATCATTATATTGTCTTTAAATTATCCATGAATTCCTTGGAATGTTTTGTCGGAATGTATTTTATGGAATTCCGAATTCTTGCTGCATTTTGAAGGAAATTTATAACTTTCATGTGTTATAAAATAAGTAATTGGGATTAAATTATGAAATAATTAGATGTGGAGAGTCGAGCATGATTCGGACAAAAATTATTTGTACAATAGGTCCTGCTGTTAATTCCCTCGAGAAAATCATTGAGTTAATGAGGGCAGGAATGAATGTAGCTCGTTTGAATTTCAGTCATGGTGTGCAAAAGGAACATTTAGCTACAATTAATTATCTCAAAGAAGCTCGTCAACGTTTGAATCAGCCTTTAGCGATTATGTTGGATACAAAAGGGCCTGAAATTCGTCTAGGGAAAATCAAGGATGGGCAAACAGAACTTAAATCTGGACAAAGATGGTCTTTATTACAAAATGAGGAGATAGGAGATCATGAAAAGGTCTTTATTCACCCTGCTTATATTCTAGAAAAACTTCAAAAAGGCACAATCATTCTCTTTGATGATGGTTATATCTCTTCAAAAGTTATCGAGGTGAATGAAAATGGGGTTGTTATTCAAATTGAAAATGGAGGGATCATCCGATCGGGCAAGGGAGTCAATATTCCCAATACACATCTTAACCTTCCAGCTGTTACAGATAAAGATATTGAAGATATTAAGTTTGGATGTCAGCAAGATATTGATGTTATAGCTGCTTCTTTTATTCGATCGGCAGAACATGTGCTAGCGATCAAAAAACTTTTAACTGAAGCAAAAAAGCCCGATATTTTAATCATTGCAAAAATTGAAAATAGCGAAGGAGTTCAAAATTTTGATAGCATTGTTCAAGCAGCTGATGGGATTATGATTGCACGAGGAGATTTAGGAGTAGAGGTACCGCTTAGCCAAGTTCCTCGCTTACAGAAAATGATGATCAGAAAAAGTTACTTAGCAGGTAAGCCTGTTGTGACAGCCACACAGATGCTAGAATCTATGATTAATAACCCGCGTCCTACACGAGCTGAGACATCCGATGTGGCTAATGCTATTTATGATAGTACATCAGCCGTTATGTTATCAGGAGAAACAGCTATAGGTCGCTATCCAATCGAAACTGTTAATGTCATGCGTAGTATCATTCAAGAGGCCGAAAATGATTTTAATTATCGCGCCTTCTTTGATCAACATGCTCCCTTGATCTATCATGATGTGCCATCTGCTGTTACTTTAGCCACTGTTAAAACAGCTTATAGCTCAAATGCTAGAGCTATTTTTGCTTTTACTCATGGAGGATCGACCGCTCGTTTACTCTCTCGTTTACGTCCTAAAATGCCTATTATTGCCATGACAGATAATGAGACCATCTTCCATCAATTAGCTTTTAATTGGGGAGTAATTCCTTATAAGAGTGGGCCTTGCAAGAGCATTATCGAGGGGTTTGAGAAGATCAGCTCTTTTGCTTTAGAAAGCCATTACGTTTCTTATGGAGATCTGATTGTCATGACAGCAGGGACACCATTTGGCATTTCTGGAACAACAAACATGATGATCGTGGAAAGCATTGGAGATGTTCTTGTTAGAGGGCATATAGGTTATGGATCGCGTATTCATGGAAGGGCAACAATTGTCTTAGCTCCTGAAACAAGAGAACCTTACTCTGTTAAGGATCAATTGCTGGTTATTGTTCGATGTGATGAGTCTTATCTTCCCTTAATGCACGAGGCAGCCGGAGTTATTTTACAAAATCATATCAATGATGTCGCTTCAGAGAAATATGCCAAAAAGATTGCTCTGACTCTAGGTAAACCTGTGCTGCTGCGAGCTGATGAAGCGAGTCGCGTTCTTAAAGAGGGGCAGTTAATTACACTCGATCCTGGTAAAGCCTTAGTCTACAAAGGAGTTGCCTTAGATTGATATCTATACTCATTCCACTTGAAAGCTGCAATTTGGGCAAACGTGAAAGCTCTCGCGATTCAACGATCAAAGATGAGCCCATATAGGCTATATGGGCTCATCTTTGATCGTTGAAGCCCGAGGCTTTGGCACAGCCGAAACTTCTCACTTTGAACTGGGATGAGTATATACTCATTCCAGCTGAATCTACAAAAAATTAAACAATAGGCTGAATGGTATTTAGCTGAATGCGTTGAAATTTATCGTTAATTCTTTGTTTTAAAATATCTGTCATTTTGGGAACATCTTCCCAAAAAAAACAACGTATAGCTTCTGTAAATTCTGCGAAATTTAAATAACATTTATTATACATTTTTCGCTCTCTCATCAACTTCCAAAGTCTTTCAATTGGATTTAAATTAGGCGAATAAGGTGGAAGATAATGAATTTCAATTTTAGATGTCTTGAGATATTCTTGAAGAGCTTTATTCTTATTAGCACGACCATTATCACAAATGATATGAATTTTAGAAGCCTGCGAGTTTGTTTCTAATTCTTTAAAAAATTCAATCATGCTTTCCGCATCAATCGTCTTATACTCTCGGGAAATCAATTGCATGTTTTCAAGAGCGATAGCACCTATAAAATGCAAACGCTTTTGTTTATTCGTAGTAGGAAGAGTCTTGCTTTCTCCTTTTTTAATCCATCCACAAACTGATTGCGATTGAAATGCTGGATGTACAGCATCTATAAAGTAAATCTCTTCATCCGGCTCAGCATTAAGCTTTAACTCTTCATATTTCTCAATAAACATCTCTTGTTTATGAGGATCCATTTTACCCGGAACTTTGATTGGTTTCTTATATTCAAAGCCGTGTTCTTTAAGCCAAAAGAGCATTCCTGAATTCGAGTATTCTAATCCATATTTGTCTTTAACGTACTTGCCGATGTCTTTAGAATAAAAATAGGTGAATTTCTGAAGATGGTCCACTAGCTCTTGAGAGTACTGTGTACTAAGCTTGCTCACCGAGCCTCCTCTTTGATCGTGCTGAGTCTTAGCTTCCCTCTCATATTCGCGTAAATATCTATAAACACTATCAACACTTATACGGTGAGTTTGAGCAATTAGCTCCGCAGATATATCTTCACTGCTAGATAAAATTACACACAGACGCAGTCGTTCGTGCACATCCCTTGTCTGTCTGGCACGCCTTTCAAGTTCTAATTTTATTTCAGGAGAAATGTTCATTTATTAATTTATAATATTGCAAATCAATCTCTTATTTTATTTATCCGCAAATAAATTTGCTATGTTTTTTGCAGAATGATCTATGGTCAGTATATATTCCTTCCAGCCGAAATTGCAGCCCAGTTTTCAACTGGAAGGAATATAAGCTCAGTGATCGATATTTCCGCCTCTTTTTACTAGATTCTCCCAGTAGTAAAGCATATCAGGGCGGAGATATTTTTTAATTCCCTTAAAATCAGGCCCTTGACTTGGATATTCTGTGTCAATAAAAGCAAATTGACCTGTCGCAGTATAAGAGATATTATCTGGGCGATAACTTGATCCTTTAGCATAACTAATAACAGTATATAATTCATCTAAGTGCTTCTTTGTAATAACATGATACCAAGCATGGTGATTGGCCTCCTTGGGTACTAGATGCATATCTGTAACCAAAAGCAAAGCAAGGTGTCTGGTATATTTCGGTGTTCTAGGTGGTGCAGGTTCAGCGGGAAAAGGATAAATCCATTTCTTTGCTACAGTAAAATGCTTTATTTTTTTCTTTTCAATAATACGATGGATCTTGGCTGCTCCTTCACAACGATTCACCAGCCATCTCCAGCTTGGCTTGCCACGCTTTTCTCTTAACTCTGAATCAAGATTGGCTTTCACAAGATAGCCTGGTAAGGAGGAGTGGCTAGCGACCTTAATAAACGACCTTGGTCTCGTGCATAGTGTCATGAATCCCGTTTTCGCAAAAGTTTCCTCATTAAGAGTGGCTCGACTTCGGTAAAAAATGGCATCTAACTGTTTTTTCATAGGGTGGTTATTCGGAATGATATAAGGCTGCATCATCTTTCTAATTTGAGAGGAAATGACAGGATTGTTCTTGAAGAAAGGAGAAGATATTTGCATTTTGAATAAAGGTTCTTCAGTAAATAAGTCAAGAGATTGACTACTCTCTTCGATCCAAATCGAAGAAAGAAGATCAAATGATTGGTTTAGAAGTTTTTTAGTTTTTATTAGCTCTTGATCATCAATAAAACAGTGAGCTTTATAGTAATTTTTATAAGCCTTTCTACAATCTATTTCCATTTGAAAATCATTTGGTGAGGCTATTTGTCTTTTGTAGGAAAACTGCTTAATTTTGTTCCATAAAGTAGCCACATCCTCTTCTGAAAAGATGATTCCTTCTGTTCTATTTTCTTCTGTTTGAGGGGTGTTTGCCATGCGATCCTCTACCTCATTTTTCAGCTCTCTAATGTGAAAAACAAGAGAGGCTAAAGCCTGTATGAACTGCTGCTCTTCCTCTTCTGTGGAAAGAGAGGCTTCTTGGCAAGAATATATGTAAGTCATGAAAGAAGAATGAGATAGAAGAATAACTAAAATAAAAGAGAAAAATTTTTTTTTTGCATTCATAGTTAATTCCTTATGAGAGTAAAGAAAAGAATCGGAGCATAAAGAAAGTTGTTTTACTTCTCTAGATTAAATTAATGAGAACTCGGTTTTTCGTTCAAACCTCTCTTATTTCATAAATTTAATTTTATATTTATAACTTAATTTTTGGGTTTATATTTCAAAAAAATAGGGATCTCAATTAGGGTATGAGAAGAGCTGAAGTTGAGGGAAATCATGAAAAATTTTAATCAGTCCATTTTGTTTATTTTTGCATGTCTTGTAATCTTATTCAGATGGACAATTGCCACTGAAGTATATGCTGAGCTCACCCGTTCTGTTGAAAGAGGGCCTGTGCATGAAGCTTATTTATCTCCTATTAAAGGATCTATAATTTTAGAGGCGGTTAGTTCTCAGCCACCCCAATTGCTTATTGAGAAGACACCTGTTCAAGATGATTTTTTGACTATTTGGATTCCTGGTTATTGGCAATGGTTACCTGAACAAAAAAGCTTTCTTTGGATCAGTGGTATTTGGCGCCACCCTCCTCCAAGCCCAATCTCTAAAAGGATTTTGACAGGTGATCAGCAAGCTAATGAATTAAGTACTAACAGAACGAAAGGCGATCCAAGCCTATCGACACTTATTGAACATATTCCTTCAGACTTAAGCTGGATTCCAGGATATTGGCATTATTTAAATAAGAATTGGGTCTATATTTCTGGTTTTTGGAGTACTGATAAGGAACAAGAGTTAAATTATATTCCTAAGCCTCCTCCTGAACCGATTCAAGAAGAGATAATTACTTCTCCTGGCATTCATTTTTCTTGGCTGCCTGGTTATTGGATTTATTCTAAAGATGCTGAAGATTATGTATGGATACCAGGTAAATGGTTAGAAATGGACCCTAATTGGATTTTAGTGCCAGCTCACTATGAATGGCGTGAAAAGGGATATGTTTATGTCCCTTTTTATTGGGATTGGCCTCTCGAAAAACGGGGACAGGCTTATGCCAATCTCTATATATATGATCTCAATAACATACAAGAACCGATTATCTATAAGCCGACAATCAAGAGGAAGCCTGATACAATTGTTAGGAACTTGATTGTAGACTATCCTGATTACGCCTATTTTTATCATCATTATTATTATTTTTATTATAATAGAAGACGAATTGATTTATCTTTTATACCACCTTGGTGGCTATGGAATCATTGGTGGAATTTTAATTGGAGTAATCAATGGGCGTTATGGTGGTGGTATACCCATCCAGGTTACCCACAACCTTATTGGATAAATACAGCGATAAGTCGTGAAATTCCTCCTCCTTCTTCTCTACTTTTAGATGAATTAAAGGAGGAGATTCCTCCCTCTATTGTGACTCCTTATGGAGTGGTCTCATCTAATGCTTTGCTAAATGCTTTGGTGCATATTGAATCAAGCAGGATTCCTACACAACAAATTGCGCCCATTATTCCTGATAATTTAGAGTTAAAAGCTCAGATTTTGAATCAATTGAAAGTTCAAAGAATGAAGCCAACAGAGGTATTACGGCCAATAGGAAAAATAGAAAAATTATCTCAAATTAAGCCTCCCATTCCTGATCTTAAAAGTATTCCAAGTCAACTTATTCAGCTTGTCCCTCAAGTTAGACAAGAATTAGACAAGCAATTATCGCCCGAGCAATTGCAAAATTTAAAACAGAAAATACCACTAGCTAAAATTCCAGCAAAACCTACAGCAGAAGCTTTCCCTCACTCGCAGCAATAGACTGCTTACGAAACCTTCCTTATTTTGAATTCTTTAGAGTTTGATAGAAAAGGATTTCTTGATGAAGAATGGGGTTAGAGGCTAATACACTAGAAGGAACTGTCATCTGTAGAGAACTCCCATCATATTTTGTGATTCGTCCGCCAGCTTCTTCGATAAGTAATTTTCCTGCTGCTAAATCCCAAGGATATAAGTAATCCATCCAAAATCCATCTAATTTTCCTGCTGCAACATAGGCTAAAGTTAGAGCAGCAGATCCCAGATTACGCAAGGTAGTCCTAAGCTGAATCAGGTGAGATAAGAGATCCTTGTTATAACTCAAATTTTCTGAAGCATTAGAGGGGAATCCAGTCCCCATTATAGCATGATCTACCCGATTAGCAGCACTTACTGATAAACGTGTTCCATTGAGATAGGCCCCTTTGCCTTTTTCTGTGATAAAGAGTTCATGTGTCATAGGTTGAAAAATGACTCCACATAATCCTTCTTCATGATAGTAGGCTGCTATGCTAATTGTAAAAAGAGGAAGCTGATGAATGAAGTTGGTTGTTCCATCTAATGGATCAATCATCCAAATAATGGGATGATCTTGTTCAGCTGAGAAACCGCTTTCTTCCGCTAAGAAAGAGTGCTGAGGAAAATGATGTTTAATTAAAGAGATAATGCAATCTTCAGAAGCCTTATCATATTCTGTCACAAAATTTTGATTACCAGGCTTATGGATGATTGTACAAGAGGTACCAAAGCCTTTACGTAGGATATGGCCAGCTTGTAGGGCTGCTTGTATAGCAATAAAAGTCATATAAGACAAATCGAATGAAGAATCCATGCTAATCCCTATCTCTTTTGATTGAATAAAAATTGTGCTAAATAAACAACATAAACTCTATCAGTAAATTGATGCATAGTAACCTAATTTTTGGATTTATTTCCCTGATTAGTAGAGAAGATTTTCTCTTTGCCCTTTTCTTTGAAGGGAAATAGTCAAATGGCTATTTCTGAAAAGAAGAGGACGGTAGAAAGAGAAAAGATGCCTAAAAATCAGGGAAATAAGCTCAAAATTCAGGTTGGTAATTGAAAAATCATCGTGTGCATTGTCCTCTGAAAATCAAAAAGATTGATTGTAATTTAGTCTTTATTTTACGGTCAATTTAACAGCTGTTATTTAGTCCAAATGCCACTCTTTTTGTGTAAAGTGAGTTTATAAATAATAATTTATTAATTTAGGAGAGATTTTATGATTTTAGATCCTAAAAAACAAGATCGTTTAAATAAAGAACAATCAGTTCGTAGAACCTCTCAACCTTCTTCTCAGCGATTATTTGATGAGAAGGCTGGAGCAGCAAGGAGAGGGACTGGTTCTCATCGCATGCATGGCAGTGCAAGGGATAATGAGAATGAAGAATCAGATAAAGAAGAGGAGTATACGGAAGATAAAGTTAAGGATAAAAATAAAAAAGATAAATTAGAAGAAAAAGGGGATCAATCGCCCTCTGCACGTGGTTCTTATCAAACCTTTTCTCGTAAGTTTGCTAGAGAAAAAGTCAGCACTCATCGTCCAAAACAGCAGCGCAATCAGAAAGAAGAAAACGGAAATTACGATAATGAGATAGAAAATCAAGAAGAAGGGGGGAGAATGAATCGTTTAGGTCCGGCTCAACGCGCTTTTCGAGCTTCTAAAGATAAAACTACAAGGGATGAATCTGGTGAAATAGGTTAAAAAGAAACAGAGATGGTTGTGATGATTTTTTTTGTCTTGTTGCTGCTCATAGGAATTAGTATTATCTTCTATTCTTTACGTTATGGAATAGTGCCCATGCCAAGCTCTTCTAAGGCTAAAGAGGCTATCTTAGAGGCTATTCCACGCACGGTACAAGGAAAAATATTGGAGCTAGGTTCTGGATGGGGGACATTAGCGTTTCCCTTAGCTCAAAGCTTTCCTCAGTGTTCTGTTTATGCTTATGAAATTTCGCCTGTACCGTGGCTCTTTTCAAAGGCTATCCAACAAATAACTGCTTATCCAAATCTCCATATCTTGCGAGAAGATTTTTTTCAGATCTCTTTTCGAGAAGCCTCGGTCATTGTATGCTATCTTTATCCACGGGCTATGAGACGATTAAAAACAAAATTTGAGAGGGAACTTCAACCAGGGGCATGGATCATTAGCCATACATTTACTGTTCCTGGTTGGACCCCTTTGATCAGGCATCAATTAAACGATCTTTATAAAACATCAATCTATATATATACTCATTCCAGTTGAAAGCTGCAATTTGGGCAACGCGAAAGCTCTCGCGATTCAACGATCAAAGATGAGCTCATATGGCTCATATGGGCTCATCTTTGATCGTTGAAGCCCGAGGCTTTGACGCAGCCGAAATTGCAGCTTTCAACTGGAATGAATATATACTCATTCTAGTGTAACAGTTCAGATACCCCTTCTACGTTAGGGTATCTGAATGAGATTAAGCAATGACTGTTAGCAAATTGCTTTGTTGGCAGACCAGAACTTCTTTGCGTCAGCTAACACATTCCAAATAAATCGAACTCTATCTTGGCTGGTTTAGCCTCTGTATAAGCTCTCTAGCATAGATATCGGGACCCCCAGATCGGTAATTTACGCTAAAAAGCTTTTGACCATTTGCATCGACAACTATCATAGAAGGATAAGCCTCAATACCATAACGATCTATAAGAGTTTTATAGGGAGAGTCAAGAACAGCATCTTCTGGACGTTGAATATTGATTTTCAAAAAAACGAATCTGTTCCCAATAGCTTGAGCAAATTCTGGTTTGCTCAACGCATCGCGCTCAAGTTTTTGACAAGCTGGGCACCAATTAGTTCCCGTAAAGAGAATTAAAATGGGTTTAGAAGATGCTTGTGCTTCTCTGATAGCATCAGAATAGTTACTTAACCAGTGGATGTGGGTAGAGGAATAATAAGATCCAGCTGCGTGGGATATCTCTTCTCCGTGGGCAGAGAGATCAACAGCGCTAAATGCCAAGAATCCACTTAATAATACAGTCATGAATTTTTTCATCATAATCTCCTTCCTGAATTAAAGTTCCTGAATTAGATGTAAGGTTAAAATAACCTCTTTAAAATTGCAATTCTTATCTCAAGTTTTCAAAATCGGTAAAAATTTTATTTAGCTTGAATTTATGCTATTTGGACATTAAGCTAGAATATACTCCTTTCAGCTTTCAACTGGAAGGAGTATATTTTTCAAAACCTCGAACCCCCCTTAATGAAAAATAAAGGCTATTTTTTAGTATGTCCACTTTTCCTCCTACTATTGTCATCCGCCATCAACTTGAGAATTTAAAGAAATGCAGTTTGCATGGTTTAGAAGGAAGATCCGATTTTCTTTTTTTGACTTATCCCTATCAAAAATTACCTCATTTAACTAACTATGTTGTTCTTATGTTAAATGCACCTCCTTTAACAGTAGCAGAGGCTTCCCATGGGTTACTCATCCTGGATGCGACTTGGCGTTATACTAAAAAGATGCTTAAACCCTTTCTTAATCAAAATTATTATATTTATCGAAGTCTTCCTTCCTCTTATAAAACAGCTTATCCGCGCCGACAAGAAGATTGCCCTGATCCAAAGCGCGGACTCGCCTCAGTAGAAGCCATCTATTTAAGTTATCAAATCTTAGGAAGAGATACATCAGGATTATTAGATCGTTACTATTGGAAGCAGGCTTTTTTAGAATTAAATCAATCGATAATTGACTTTTAAGAAAAAATATAATATTATTTTTTTACAAACTATTATAAATAATAAAAAAGAAAGAGATGTTAACAAATCTTAGTACATCATTAGAAATGATAGAGAATATATTATGGACCTATTTTGGAGTCCCTATTGTCATTTTGCTTGGATTCTATCTCTCTATTAAATCAAATTTTTTCCAAATTCGACAATTGCCGCTTGTTTTTAAGACTTTCTTTAGCTTTTTGAAATTTCGAAGTGCTGAAAGTCATCAGGGTATTCATCCTTTAAAAGCCTTTTTTGCCGCTGTAGGGGGATGTGTTGGAATAGGTAATATTGTGGGAATTTGTACAGCTGTGCAATTAGGAGGGCCAGGGGCTCTTTTTTGGATTTGGATGACTGCCTTAGCAGGTATGATTCTTAAGTATTCCGAAGTCTATTTAGGTCTCCGTTACCGTGTTTCGAATGGGAAGGGAGGTTATAATGGGGGACCTATGTATTTCCTTCAAAAAGTTTTTAAGAAAAACTGGATTTCTAAATTAGTTTGCCTTTTGCTCTGTGTTTATGGTGTGGAGGTTTATCAATTTAGTGTCATCTCTGCTAGCATTACAGCTAACTTAGGATTTAATTCTTATCTTGTCATTGGGGGACTTTTATTACTCGTTATTTTTGCGGGAAATGGGGGAATACGTCGTGTAGGAAGTATTTCGAGTACGAGTCTTCCTCTTTTTGTTGTCTTATATGTAGGAATGGGATCTTGGGTATTAATCAATCATCTCTCTGTCTTGCCTAATGTCATTCAACAAGTTTTTATCTCTGCTTTTACAGGACATGCAGCAATAGGCGGCTTTATAGGAGCAGGAGTGATGAGCACTATTTCCCATGGTATTCGGCGTGGCTGTTATACGGGTGATGTAGGAATCGGTTATGCTTCTGTGATTCATAGTGAGACAAGCGTACAGATTCCAGAGAAGCAGGCTGCTTTAGCCATTTTTGATATCTTTCTGGATACTTTTATCGTTTGTACGACAAGTCTCTTATTGATTTTAACAACTGGTATTTGGCAAGAACCTATCGAAGCAGGTTTGCTTGTACAATTGGCATTAGGACAACATTTCCCTTATATGCATTTTTTTATGCCCCTTTTCTTATTTATGTTAGGCTATAATACAATTAATGCTTATTTCTGTGTTGGTTTAAAATGTGCTGAATATCTTTTGCCTCGCTTTGGCCGTCCCTTATATTATATCTATGCTATAGCGGTTCTTGTGATTTTTTCCTTTATGGGGACAAGCCAGGCACAAACTGTCATGGCTCTTGCGGGAGTTTCTTTATTGATTATCAACGGCTATGGTATTTTCCGTTTACGTCACGAAATCTCTTTCAATATTGCCTCTGAGAAAATTTCTGAGATAACAGAAAAAAGAGCTGTGATAGGCGAAGCGATTTAATAACTCACCTTACGCAAAAAGAGTGGCATTTGGACTGAAGCGAAAGTTCCCATGGTTCAATGCTCGTCAGTCACCCTATATAAGGAAATATAGGGTGACTGACGAGCATTGAACCATGGGGCTTTGGCTCAGTCGAAATATCGCTATTTTTGCGTAAGATGAGTTAATAACTCACCTTATACTCATCCCAGTTCAAAGTGAGAATTTGGGCAATGCGAAAGCTCTCGCGATTCAACAATCAAAAATAGGTCCATATACTCATCCGAGAAGAAAAGGACGAGAGATAAAAGGAAAGATTCCTAAGAATCAAGGAATAAACTCAAAACTCAGGTTATTAAGAGTTTGGCAATATAATGTCGGTTAGCATAAATATAATCAACTCCTGATAATACGGTATAGATGCTTGCAATAGAGACAATTAAGGTGCTTATCCAATGAAGAGTCTCTATAGAAAGGTGACCTAATGAATAAGGAATGAGTAAGATAAGTACAACAAAAGCGGCAAAGGCTTGAATAGCTGCTTTCAATTTTCCACTAGGACGTGCTGCCAGTGTAAATCCTTTCAAAGCACAGATTATTCTTAACGTGCTAATAACAGAGTCTCGATACAAAAAGATAAACACTAAGACCATGGGCAAATTGATAGGGGGCAGAGTAAAGGTGAGAAAGACCGAAATGCGATAGATGCTATCTGCCATCGGGTCGAGAATTTTACCAAGATCAGTGACTTGGTTGTAGCGACGAGCTAGATAACCATCACAGGCATCAGAAAGCTCTGATATGCCTAGTAAAGTTAAGAGTACATAAGGCAAAGTCATCAAACTAATATGGAATGTGTCGTATTCTAAATAGACAAAGAGAAAAATAGGGCTAATCAAAATACGAATGAATGTAAAGTAGTGGGCGATACTCAAGAGTAAACCTTCCTTAAATTTATCATTTCAACTGAGATGAGTTTATTCTACCTTTATGAGTGATTTGTGCGAAGTTTTTTGTAAATATCCAAATAAAGATTGGATGATTGGTCCCAGCTAAAATTAATTTTCATTCCATTAACCATTAAATGGCGCCATTTCTCAGGATCATTAAACCAACAATAAATAGCTCGCTCAAGAGCCGAATCGATCCCTTTGGCATCGGGGTAATCAAATGTATAACCATTCGTATCCTCAAACTGCTTGCCAGAATAATCAACATCAAAAATAGTGTCAGCCAATCCCCCTGTACGACGGACAATAGGGACAGTTCCATATTTTAAAGCAATCATTTGAGTAAGACCACAAGGTTCAAAAAGAGAAGGGACAATAAACATATCCGACCCTGCATAAATCAAGTGAGCGAGTTCTTCTTGATGATGAAGTGTGAGATGAATGTGAGGGTGATCCGCATACTGATGCTTCAGCCGATGGAACTCGGCGCTAATTGTTGGAATGGGACTGCTTCCTAATAGGACAAATTGCCCTTTTTTATCTACAATATGTTTCATCACATGTTTAATAAGCTCAATGCCCTTTTGAGGGACTAGTCGTGTAATGCATCCAATAATCGGGCGATGCTCTTCTGCTAATAAAAGTTTTTCTCTTAAAATTTTTTTTATAAACCCTTTTCTATCCAATGTATTGCGATCCTTTTTATTAGCAGGTAATTCTCGAGGTGAGTAATGAACAGGTAGGAAACGATCAATCTCAGGGTTCCAATAAGAATAATCAATTCCATTTAGGATCCCCTTAAATTTATTTTGATAGTGAAGAAGGGTAGATTCCAAGCCTCGCCCCTCTTCTTTTCCTAACACTTCTTTGGCATAGTTAGGAGAAACTGTTGTAATAAAATCAGAATAGACAATTCCCCCCTTCAAGAGATTGATTAAATGAGGAGAAAGATTATCTCCCAATTTATCGGAATATTGATAAAGAGCGCCTTGTAGTCCAATGCTATCTAGATCTTTGGCAGCACATTTTCCTTGGTATTCCATGTTATGAATCGTAAAGACGGTTTTAGGATGTGTAAAACCTAGAGCACGATACATATCAACATAAAGGGGAGCGATAATAGCTGTTTGCCAATCATGGAGATGGATAATATCCGGATTGAGAGGTCTTTTATAAAGAAATTCCAAAGCTGCACGAGAAAAGTAAAGGAACCTTTCTATATCATCCTCACATCCATAAAAGCAGCCTCGATTGAAAAAAAAACGTGGATGGTGAGGCTCAATAAAATAGACTTTTAAATTTTCTACCCATCCCATCCAAATGGTATTATTGAACCATTCTCCTTGATAGAAAGATTGCAGATTTTTTTGGTCAATAGTCAAATCTCGAATTTGAGAACTATCCATACAATCGTATTTCGGAATAATGATATCGACATCCAGTCCTTTCCAAGATAATTCTCGACATAATCCTAAAACGACATCAGCAAGGCCTCCAACTTTGGCAGGGGGAGCAATTTCTGCAGCTATGTGAACAATATGCATGAGCAACTCCAGTTCTAATTTCTAGAATTCAACATACAAAACTGGATTTCAAAGTGCTAGCAAAAACTAAAAAGAAATTGCAGATAAATAGACATAGGAGATTTGTTAATCACTCACCTTACGCAAAAATAGCGATATTTCGACTGAGCCAAAGCCCCACGGTTCAATGCTCGTCAGTCACCCTATATAAGGAAATATAGGGTGACTGACGAGCATTGAACCATGGGAACTTTCGCTTTAGTCCAAATGCCACTCTTTTTGCGTAAGGTGAGTTATTAACTTGACCCAAAACTCAGGTAGTATTAGTTCCTGTTATTTTCAGTTGCAAATAATTCAAATGATCGCTAATATTCTGTCTTTGCTAATGCTACCAATTGATGATATAATGGGGTGTAGCCAAGCGGTAAGGCAGCGGTTTTTGGTACCGCCACGCGGAGGTTCGAATCCTTCCACCCCAATTGCCAAGCAGGCGATTGGGTACATGTCTGTCTGTCAACCTCGCACTCTTTTATTTTGTGGATCTTCTAATTTGGTTTTGGCTAAAGAGATTGCCAACCAGCTGGGAGTTGCGTTGGGCCAAATGACGCTTAGCCAGTTTTCAGATGGGGAGATTTCTGTTCAGATATTAGAAAATGTGCGTGGACAGAATGTGTTTATCTTGCAATCTGTAGCGCTTAATCCTAACTTCTATTTAATGGAGTTATTGATTATAATTGATGCCTTAAAAAGAGCATCTGTAAGTCAGATTGTAGCGGTTATTCCTTATTTTGGGTATTGTCGTCAAGATCGCAAGGATAAGCTTTGTGTGCCAATTACAGCCAAGCTTGTAGCCAATTTATTAGCACAAGCAGGTTTAAACCGAGTTTTAACGGTTGACTTGCATGCAGGCCAGTTGCAGGGGTTTTTTGATATCCCTGTTGACCATCTTCATGGAAGAGGGCCTTTAATCGAAAAAATTCGAAGCCTAGGCTTAGAAAATTATATTGTTGTTGCCCCCGATATTGGAAGTGTGAAGATAGCTCGAGCGTTTGCCAGTCAGCTTCAAGTGGATATGGCGGTTGTAGATAAACAACGATTTGCTGGTGCTGTAGTTCATCATGTGACGTTAATCGGGGATGTGAAAGGAAAAGATGTACTTCTCGCTGACGATATGCTGTTCTACCGGTGAAACTTTAGCGTCAGCAGCGAAAGCATGCCAAGAGAAGGGAGCTCAGCGGGTTTTCGGAGTAGTGACTCATGGTGTTTGTGTGGGTCATGCTGCTCAGAAAATTCAGGAAAGTCCGCTTGAAGCTGTATTGATGACAAATACTATTCCATACACCGATAGAATGGTGGGTTCAAATAAATGGATGGTTGTCTCTATCGCTCCTCTTCTTGCCCATGCAATCCGATATATCTTATCGGATGGGTCTATCTCTTCTTTATAAATCCCAGGTTGTAGGGATAGTCCATCACCCTAGGTGAATAAAATAGCTTTTGTGGTCATCCATGAACTGAGTGGATTATCACAATCAGTTAAGTTTTAACCATATCCTTTTTTGGAGGATTCATGAAACTACAAATGATATCAAGAGCTGCAAAGAAGAAAAGCGAGGTCAGCAAACTTCGTCGTGAGGGATATATCCCAGCTGTGCTCTATGTTAGAGGTCAGGAAGGTGACATACTGGCTGTAAAAAGCTCTGAATTTAATGCTTATTTACGACATGTTAAGCCAGGATATTTACCTACCACAATCTTTACTCTTATGGATGAAAAAGGGCGCGAGCGCCGGGTCATCATTAAAGATATTCAGTATGAAATTACGACCTATCAGGTCATCCATCTCGATTTTGAAGAGCTTTTAGATGAATTTAAAGTAAATGTTAAAGTACCGATCGAATGTTCGGGAACTGTAGATTGTATAGGAATCAAATTAGGCGGAGTATTGCGTCAAGTGATTCGACACGTCTTAATCCGTTGTTGGCCTAAGGATTTGCCTTCTTCTTTTCAATTGGATATTAAGGAATTAGGGTTAAGACAATCTAAACGTTTGGCTGATATTCAAATGCCGCCAACGGTGCGTCCTTTAATGGATCTCAATGAAGTGGTTGCCGTAATTGTAAAACGTTAAGAAGATAAATCATTAAGTGTGACACAGTCTCAACAGCGTTATTTTATATTTGCCGGTCTAGGAAATCCAGGTCAACAATATGAGATGACTCGGCATAATATGGGTTATCTAGTAGTTAAAGCTTTAGCTCGTAAGATGGGTTGGCATTTTCAGGAAGAAGACCGATTTAGTGCTTTTGTTGTAAAGAAATTAGTCAATACAACAACTGTACACCTTTTGTTGCCAACAACCTATATGAATTTGAGTGGAGTAGCCATTAAGCGTTACTTGGATTTTTTTAAGTTAGATACCAAGTATTTAGTGATTGTAGTCGACGATATTGCTCTTCCTTTTGGACAGATACGGCTTAAAACAAAGGGGAGTGCAGGTGGGCACAACGGATTGAAAAGCATTGAAACCCATTTAGGGACTTCAGAGTATATGCGCCTTAGAATGGGGATTGGACATCCAGGAGAAAAGGATTTAGTCAATTATGTCTTAGATCCTTTTAGTCAGGAAGAATTAAAATATTTATTGACTTTTGTTGATCGCGGAGTAGAGGCCCTTTTATCCCTTCTTAAGGAAAGAATCTCTCAAGTGATGAATGCAGTCAATACAGCTTCTCCTAGGCCAACAGGCCAGTCGGCTTGTCCCCAAGGAGAGGAAAAGACTTAACAACGCCCTTTACTGGGTTAGGAGAATACGTATGAGTCAACACACACAAAACCTGTATGAAGGCATGTATGTCATTAGTGCCACATTAAGTGATGACGCTCGCCATAAGGCTTTGGAAAAAATTCAAGCAGGAATTACCAACCAAGGTGGAGAAATTAAAAAAATTCACGATCAGGGACGTCGGCGTTTAGCTTATGAAATTGGCGGGCATCGTGAAGGCTATTATTATATCCTTTATTTTAGTGTCCCCTCTTCGGCCATTTCTGAATTATGGCAAGAGTACCATTTGAATGAGGATCTCATTCGCTTCATTACTTTACGTGCAGACAAAGTAATGGATAAAATTGAATTTAAACCTTTAGCTGAACAGCAATAAGGAGTTCTCAGATGATTAATCAAAGAAAACCTAAATATAATCCCGAATACTCTGACTTTCGTTCTAGAAAACGTAAACGTTGTCCTTTTACGGCAGCAGGAATTAAAGAGATTGATTATAAGGATATTGATACGTTGATAAAATTTATTACAGAACGAGGTAAAATTTTACCAAGACGGATTACTGGTGTTTCTGCTTATCACCAAAAAAAGCTGACAACAGCGATTAAGCGTGCTCGACATGTTGCGTTGTTGCCATTTGTAGCTGAAGTTTAAGGATTAATAGGAAAGGAGAAGAATCTATGGCAACTCAATTGTTGTTATTGAAAGATATCTATGGCCTTGGCCAAAGTGGTGAGGTTGTCAATGTTAAGCCTGGTTATGCTCGCAATTATCTCTTGCCTCGAAAGTTAGCGATGATTGCCACAAAACAGGCTTTACAATTGCAGGAGCGGTTAAAAGAGGATCGTCGCAAGCAAACTTTAATCGATAAGCAAGAGTCTGAAGAGATGGCGGTTAGAATTGAAGGATTGACATTGACTCAAGTGGTAAAGGTCGATCAAGACGGACATATGTATGGTTCTGTCACTGTAGCAGACATTTTAGACTTGTTACAGAAAGAGAAGCAAGTTGAGTTAGATAAAAAGGATATTCAGCTGAAGCATCCTATCAAAACCACAGGTGTCCATTCTATTGTTGTTAAGCTTAAAGAAGATGTGACTGCCACGTTTAATTTAAAAGTGATATCAGAAGAGAGTTATCAGGCTGCAAAAGAAGAGACGGCTGCTAGCGGCTCCTAGATAATAGATAAGGAACAGAAACAACAGATAAACACAAATAGGAGTTGGCACATCCCTTTGGCGTGTACCTATGGTTTCTAATCATTTGTTTCTCTTGGAGGTCATGATGCTAAGTGTCTTTTCTCCGGCTAAAATCAACTTGTTTTTACGTGTTTTAGGAAAGCGCTTAGATGGATATCATGAGCTGTCTACCCTTATGCAAACAATTAGTTTAGGAGATACCCTCCACTTTCAACTAGATGAGTACGATTCGCTGTCTTGTACAGATGCTGCTATTCCAACAGATACTTCTAACTTAGTTTTGAAAGCAGCCTCTTTATTTCGGCGCAAAACAGGTGTAAAGCTAGGGTTAAAAATTCATTTGAATAAACATATCCCTACTCAAGCAGGATTAGGAGGAGGAAGCAGTAATGCAGCAACAACTTTATGGGCTTTTAATGAACTGACTGGAAAAGGGATTTCACTAGACGAGCTAAAAGCTTGGTCTTCTGAAATTGGTTCGGATATTCCCTTTTTCTTCTCGCAGGGTACAGCCCATTGTACGGGCCGAGGTGAGAAAGTTCTGGCTCTGCCAAATCTTCCTTCTCGTTCCTGCTGGATTGTCAAACCAAGCTTGGGTCTTTCTACCCCTGACGTATATCAGAGGCTTCGCTTAAATAAGGTGCTAGAGATTAGAGATGGGCAAGACCTTGAACTCTTTTTTACAAGCACATCCCATTATTTTAATGATTTAGAACAACCCGCTTTTGAGATAAGACCTGAGCTTCAAGAGCTCAAGATCTTTTTATCAAAGAGGGGATTTGAAACTGTACTTTTAGCAGGGTCAGGATCGGCCTTCTTTTGTTTAGGGACAGGAGAAGTTCCTGTTTATCCCCATATATTTTCTTTTTGTGCCCGTTTTTTAAACCGGGAACCCTTTAGCTGGTACAAAAGCAATTAAATGAAGGAAAGGGTGGTTAGGATAGGATGTCATGCAGAAAGACCCATTAAAAGATGATCCCACTTCACAATGGCCTGAGGAGATCAGACGAGCTTATGAGCATTTGGAGGTCCCTAGTCTTTATGATTTTATTGTAGCCAATGAAAAATTAAGTTCCGAGGTTCATAAGCAAACGCAAGAGATGAAAACGATTGGCACAGGACTAGAGAGGCTATCTTCTCAGCTCGATATGTTTATTCAGACTTTAACAGAAGAGTTGGGATTAAAGGAGTATGAAGGAGGGATTGGATCGGAAAGTAGATTTGAAGAAGATACCCTAGAAGAGGGTGAGATGATAGAATTAACAGATTTGGAAGCAGTCCTTCTTCAAGAGAGAGAGGAAAGGATTGAAAAAAGTTCCAGAGAGCTTTTAATGGAAACATCAGATGCTTTGTTGGATTTATCAAAAAAGACAAAACAGCTAACAAATCAATTAATAAACATTTTGCCTAAAAATGGGGATTTATCTACTTCTATCTCTGGTTGGTATCAGTTATCTGAAGATCTCATCCAATCCCTTATCGAGCATGTCAATACTGCGCGTTATAAAATTCTGGCAAGGCTTGAAGAACGAGATATTCAGGTTATTGAGCCTTTACCTGGGGATTCTTTTAATTCTCAGAGGCATCGCGTGGTTGAACAGACCAAAGGGGGAAAACCAGGAACGATTGCACGGGTCATTCGAGCGGGTTATATGCAAAAAAATAAACTATTGCGCTCTGCTGAAGTAGTCGTCTATATTTAAATGATAATGATGATGATCCTTTCTGTTAAGCAGGTTTAAATGAGACAATGAGGAGTTTCCTGTGAACGATTTTTTTGAAAATCTATGGATTTGTCCCCTTTGTTCAGCTGAGCATCCTAGTCCTGTTGTGACTTGTCGCCGATGTGGTTGTCAATTACTTTTGCTCAATAAAATTAAATTGATTGCTTATAAGTTCCGTCGCGCAGGATATCATCAACTCAGCCAACGATTTTATGATAAAGATACCTAGTGCTCTGAGCACTAGAACAACATGAGTTTATTTATAATATGAAAATTTATGAAGACCAATTAATTGTCATCACAGGGGGAGCAGGTTTCATTGGTTCGTGTGTGATTCGATATCTGAATGATCAAGGCTTCAGCAATATCTTTGTTGTTGATGAACTATGCCATACAGAAAAATGGAAAAATTTAAGAGGTAAGCAATTTGCAGATATTATTTCTAAGCACCAGCTATTCAATTGGCTAGAAGGTCGAGAATCTCTTATAGGAGCTTTTATTCACTTAGGAGCTTGTTCGAATACATTGGAGACAGACGCTAGCTATCTTCTTGAAAATAATTACCGTTATAGTGTTCATTTAGCAGAGTACGCTCTTAAATATGGACATCGCTTTATTTATGCTTCATCTGCTGCTACTTACGGTGATGGCTCTCAAGGATTTTCAGACGAGCTAAAGGATTTGTATGCTTTATGTTCTCTTAATATGTATGGCTTTTCTAAGCAACTCTTTGATCAATGGGCGCTGAAAGAAGGGGTACTAGATCAATTAGTTGGATTGAAATACTTTAATGTGTTCGGCCCTAATGAAAGTCATAAAGGACGTATGGCTTCTGCGATTACAAAAATGGTTCCGCAAATCATGAAGGGAGAAAAAGTTCGCTTATTTAAATCTTCTGATCCTGTGCATTATGCAGATGGTGAACAGAAAAGAGATTTTATTTATGTCAAAGATGTTGTGAGGATGACTTGCGCCTTTTTGGAAAATGAGGCAGGGGGATTATATAATATTGGAAGCGGTCGAGCCTCTTCTTGGAATCAGTTAGCTCAGACTGTTTATAAAGCCCTAGAACGACTACCTCAAATCGAGTATATTGATATGCCACCCGATCTCATTAATAAATATCAAAATTATAGTTGCGCTGATATGTCTAAAACAAAGAGTATCTTAAAAGAAGCGGCCAATTGTATCGATTTAGAAGAAGCTGTTTCAGACTATATTCGTAACTATTTATTACCGGATAAAAGATGGTAAAGTTAGCTAGTGCGTTTAGTCGTTTAGAATCTGTTAAAGTCATGGTGATAGGGGATTTACTATTAGATACCTATACAATAGGAAAAGCGAAACGTATCTCTCCAGAAGCACCTGTAGCTATTGTCCATGTTCAGCAAGAAGAACATTGTCTTGGAGGCTCTGGAAATGTTGTTTTGAACCTTGTTTCACTAGGAACAGACACGATAGTCATTGGAAGAGTGGGAAAAGACTGGGCAGGACAATATCTTTGCCAAGCTCTAAAAGAAGAGGGAGTCAATACTCAATTGGTTGTTACTCAGGAAAACTATAAAACACCCGTTAAAAATCGCATTATTGCCGAGAATCAACAAATCGTTCGAATCGATCATGAGCACATCACCCCCTTGCCAGAACGTTTGGAACACATGATTATTGAATCACTACCTGTTCTCATGCACGATGTTAAAATTATAGCGATATCTGATTATGGTAAAGGTTTTTTAACCTCAACGCTTTTAAGTGCTATCATAGGACAAGCAAAAGAATTAGGGATTCCAGTTATTGCAGATCCTAAAGGACATGATTTTAGTAAATACCAGGGAGCGACGGTCATTAAGCCAAATTTATCTGAAGCTTATGCTGCTGTGAATCTTGCCCCGCTGATTCCCTTGGAAACAGTAGCCAAAAAGATTCTAGCCTTAACACAAGCCGAAGTGTTAATGGTAACCCGTTCGGAAGAAGGAATTTCCATTTTTGATACTAAGGGTG
Source organism: uncultured Parachlamydiaceae bacterium (assembly GCA_963838645.1). GTDB lineage: Bacteria > Chlamydiota > Chlamydiia > Chlamydiales > Parachlamydiaceae > CAWIRV01. The sequence continues at coordinate 494,637 of CAWIRV010000017.1, forward strand.
AACGTCAAGATTTTCCTGTCCATGTTAAACAAATTCGAGATGTCACGGGGGCGGGAGATACTGTTTTAGCTATGTTAGCTTGTGCCTTAGCTAATCGATTATCTTATGCTGAAGCGGCTCAACTTTGTAATATTGCAGCAGGTATTGCGATTGAACGCATTGGATGTGCACGCATCACCTTATCTGATTTAGCTCATCGCTTACTTGAAAGAGATATAAGTAATAAGGTATTTGATGAAGAGCATTTATTTGCTCTGCAAGAGGTTCTTAAGCAAAGACATTTTATTGTACTGGCTCTTTCTAACCTAGAAGAGTTTAACCAACATTTGTTTCAAACTATTAAACAGTTAGCTCAATATGAGGCCAATTTATTAATTTATATCATAGACCGTGAACCAAATGAAATATTTATCGAAATATTGGCTTCGTTAAAAGAAGTAAATTTTATCTTATTGCATCCAGAAAGCTTGCAACGTATTTGTGAAAAAGTGAGCCCATTAGAAGCGTATATGTTTGAAGGAAGACAATTAACAAAGCTCTTCCATTTTGCAGATTTATTAACTTGAATATTTGATCTATCTAACTGATTATAAGTTGATTTTTATCTTTTTAATAGATAGTTGAGTGGAATATTTTATGAATATTAATGCAGCTTTTCAATGGGAATGTCAGCCAAGAGCTGAAAAATTGATATTAGATATTCTTAATAAAGCTTCACAAGCAAATCCGTTTGTGACTCAACTGCAACAAGAGTTATTAGAAAAGACAAGTACACGGCTTTTTGATTGGCTTGACCATGTGGTAGTGGGATCTTTAGATAAGATTACAAATGAATTGAAGGAGTCTGGTTTCCGCTTACAAGGACCTGAGGCTGACAACCAAGTCTACTATCATCCTGGTGCTCAGCTGCCCAAAGTCGTTGTTAGAGATCTACAAGATGCTTCTATGGGTTTAGCTATCTCAGTCGATTCTATTGCTGATTTTCTTATGGTAAGAGGAGGAATTGCCACACAAGTAGAGGGAACACCTTTTGGAGGTTATCGAAGATGTTGTGTGAATTCTGCCCAAGGTGTTTACTTGTGGGTGATTGAGAGAAGAGGAACTTTGACAGTAGAGCCTACCATAGAAGATGTCTCCTCTATTGAAAAATATATAAGAGCCAAAGAAAAATGGCAGAATCGGTTACGCAGTCTTGAAGATGAGGATAAGGCACTTCAACAAACACTAACTCTTGCTCAAGAGATTGTACAAATGATAGGCCAGGATCGGGCAGCTTGGATTGTCCTTGAATGCGAACGAGAGTATTGGCAAAAGCGTAATACAGCAGGTCAATTGCAAAAGAACCGGCAAGATCGTTTAGGGATGGGATGGGCTAACCATGATCATCATACGTTTCGCGCATCTAGACGCTATTTTTCTCGTCTCGTTCATCTTTTTGAAATCTTAGGTTTTCATTGTCGAGAGCGCTTTTATGCGGGTGAAGAGGCGGGGTGGGGAGCTCAAGTGATGGAAAATCCAACTTGTAGGCTCGTACTCTTCCTTGATGTTGATCTAGCTCCTTATGAAATTGAAGAAGACTTTGCACATCAGCCTCTTTCTGAACTACCCTATCTAGGGACTATTGGATTATGGTGTGCCTTGCATGGTGATTCTATTTTAAAGAGCGGTATGCATCACCTGGAAGCTCAATTCATGTTTGATGAACTCACACAAGATTTCACTAAAATGGGAATTCAAATGATGACTCCTTTTAGTTCTTTCTCTTATCTTAAACAAGCTTTTACAGCTGGTGAAATATGGTCTGTTAGTCCAATTAAAGTTCATAAACTTTTAGAAGAAGGGAAAATCAATCAAGAACAAGCTCATAAATTTTTGACCCAAGGCGCAGTAGGTAGCCATCTAGAAAATTTACAACGTCGTGAAGGTTATAAAGGTTTTAATCAAAAAAATGTAAGTATTATTATCAAAAAAACTGATCCACGCCATATTTAAGAGAAATTTTACAAACTGAATTTTAGGTCTATTTCCGTGATTATTGTGTATAAATGGCACATCTTTTTTCAATATATATTTCTGTTATAATATATGAAGTGTATGAGATTTCTTGCAAAACCTCTCTTGTTTTCTCTACTTTTTCGATCTTTTTAGTGAATTTTTCCCCATATACTCATTGCAGTTTTCAACTGGAATGAGTATATAACCTGAGTTTTTATTTTTCTTGATATCAGAAAAATTCAGGATTTAATGCATTTCGTTATTGCTTGTAAATTTAAAAATTATATGACTATAATTTTATTGATTTAATAGGTTTTAAGATATGTCCGTTCTTCCTAGTCTACCTCTTTACACATTGACAAAGAAGATTTATCAAGGAAAGAAGAGCCTCATTTATCAAGGCTATCGCAATGCAGATCGTCTACCCATTGTCATTAAAACTTTAAAAGATGAATCTCCCTCTCCAAAAGATTTAGAACAGCTACGCCATGAATATGCCATTTATCAAAAACTAAATGCCTCTGGTTTATCAAGCATTCTTCAAGTCTATGGTTTATTACCCTTTCATAATAGCTTGTTTCTTGTCTTAGAAGATTTTGGAGGAAGATCTCTTTATCAGCTCTTTGACAAAAAGGGGATGAGTTTAAAGACTTTTTTAACAATCGGGATTAAAATCGCCGAAGAACTGGACGGGCTTCATAGTCAGCATTTAATTCACAAAGACATCAACCCTTCCAATATCTTGTTTAATTCCACAACAGAGCAAATCAAAATTATCGATTTTGGCATCTCGACCTTTCTTTCGCGCGAAAAAGAATCCATCTCCTCTCTTCAGTTATTAGAGGGAACAGCAGCTTATCTTTCTCCCGAGCAAACGGGAAGGATTAATCGCGCCATTGATTATCGAACAGATATCTATTCTTTGGGCGCCACTCTTTATGAGCTTTTGACCCAAAAGCTGCCCTTTGAGGCACAAGAGCTCATTGACATCATCCATCTTCATATAGCCAAGCTTCCATCCCCTCCGCATGAGGTTTATGAGGGGATACCAGAGGCAGTCTCAACCATTATTATGAAATGTCTAGCCAAAGAGGCAGAAGAGCGGTATCAAAGTGCCTACGGCTTGAAGAATGATCTTGAAGAGTGCTTAAATCAATTAACAGCAAAAGGAACGATTGAGCTGTTTGCTTTAGCGCAAAAAGATCTATTTGGCCATTTTCAGATTCCGCAAAAGCTATATGGAAGAGAAAAAGAGATCGATACCTTATTTTCCCTCTTTGAGCGGATCAGCCAAGGAGAGACAGCCTTATTGCTTATCTTTGGTTACTCGGGAATTGGCAAATCCAGTATCGTGCAAGAGATGCGCCGGCCCATTGAGCAGAAAAGAGGCCATTTTATTGCGGGAAAATTCGAGCAGTTTCAGCAAAATACCCCCTATAGCGCCCTTATTCAAGCCTTTAGAAAGTTGGTTCAGCTTCTTTTAGCAGAAAAAGACCTGGACTTATGGAAAGAAAGGTTTCTTAAAGCCTTAGGCTTTGATGCACAAATTATGATCGATGTCATCCCTGAGCTGAAGCTCATCATAGGCGAACAGTCGCCTGTTGTTCCATTAAATGTCCGTCAAGCCGAGCTGCGCTTTCATCGCACCTTTGCCAGCTTTATTCAAGTGTTTTTGAAAAAAGAGCACCCCCTTGTCCTTTTTGTCGATGACCTACAGTGGGCTGATGCCGCCTCTCTTAAACTTTTAGAGTTTTTTTTAATTGAAAATCAGCCTTCTTATTTGCTGATTATTGGCGCTTATCGCGACAATGAGGTCGGGCCTTTGCATCCTTTAATGGGCTTTTTCGAAAAGCTGAAGCAAATTGGTCACTCTTTTGAGACTCTTGAGATTGCACCTTTAAGCTTAAAAGCCGTCCAAAATCTAGTGAGCGATACGCTACACAACACGCAGATAGCCCCTTTAGCTCAACTGATCTATCAAAAAACACAAGGTAATCCCTTCTTTGTCATTCAGTTTCTCAAAACGATCTACCAGGCAGGCCTGCTAAGTTTTGAAAAACAGAGCTGGGTAGCCGATTTAGCTCAAATTGAACAACTGAAGATCTCTGATAATGTGGCCGAGTTAATGAGTCGCAAGATTCAAGAGCTTCCGCTGGCCACTCAGGAGCTTTTAAAGGCCGCCTCCGCCATTGGTCATGCTTTTGACCTCTCAATTTTAGCCGACGTTTGCAGCCTGGATCTTGCTCAGGTCTCTTCTCATCTTTGGGAAGCTCTGCAAGAAGAGTTTATCTCCATTGAAGAGAGCAAAGCGGCCCGCTATGTTTTCGAACACGACCGCATTCAGCAGGCTGCTTACCAGCTGATTCCCCAACAAGAGCGGTCAAAGCTGCACTATGCCATTGGCAGGGTTCTTCTCAATACAACATCAGACGTGATGAGCATTGTCAATCAGCTCAACTATGGTCGCAATCTCATTGAAGATCAAGAAGAGCGAATGGACTTGGCAAGGCTGAACTTACAAGCAGGTCAAAAGGCCAAAGATGCAGTTGCCTATCCTTCTGCTCTTGAATATTTTAAGATAGGAAAAGATCTGCTGACACAAGAGAGCTGGGATCAACATTATGAGCTGGCCTTCTTTCTTTATCAAAACCTGGCTATTTGTCACTATTTGACAAGTCAATATCAACAAGCAGAAGAAATATTTGATCTCCTATTAAAACAGGCTAAAAGTAAACTAGAACAAGCTCAGATTTACCACTTAAAAAACTCTATTTATACTCAAATCGGAGAAATCGAGAAGGCTTTAGTTGCTAGTCAAAAAGGTTTGAAATTATTGGGAGTTGATATCAATCTACATCCTCATTCATTCACCCTTCTATATGAAATATTTAAAGCTAAGATTACATTTATTTTTATATGGTGTAAAGTATATCGGTAAATTGAAGAAGAATCAAAACAAGCCCATGGATATGATTCAGCAGCTTTATTATTCTATGGGAGAATCTTCTTTTATATCAGGAAGCTATCAGTCCTTATTTTCATTGCTCTCACTTAAATCAGCCAATGATACCTTTAAATATGGTGTATCAGAGGCAAGCTCTCTTCTACTTATGGGCTTATCCACTTTTTTTGGTTCAGAAATTCGTCAAGATTATCAAATGGCATTTCAATTAGGATTGTGACTCAAAGAATGGCCCAGCAATTTCCAGAATCAAAAATTTCCATTAAAGCAGAGGTCCTGTTCTATTGTTTTATTCATCGTTTGGGCTTTCCTTTTAAAACTTCGCTAGACCCTATCAAAAATTTGGTTTATCGAGCAATGAAAGCAGGAAATTTAACCTGCCTTTGGATAGCTTTAGCTCATCGCATCTTTTATTTTATGATAAAGGGTGAACATCTTGATTTTGTATTGCAAGAAATTCAACAAAGCTTAGATGAAGTCTTAAAATATCGCCCTGTTATGGGAATACAAGGGTTATCGCATGTAAGAGAGGTGTGTTGGGCTTTAAGAGGATTGACAAAGAATCCATTGGCTTACCAACCTCCAGCGCTAAAAGAAGAAGGGCTTGCCCAATTAAATAAACAAGATTTACAGGCAATCCATACTGTTTATAAACTCTGGTATATTTATCTCCTTTATCTTTATGAACGGTATGAAGAGGTGCTAGCTGTGACCCAGAGTATGGCTGATGATTTACATTGCTGGGAGTGTCTCCTAATCGGTACATCTATTATTTCTATCAAGCTTTAGCGCTAGCAGCAGTTTGTTCGACAGAGGCGCAATGGAAAACCTTAAAGCAGCTACATCAAAGGGTAAAAAAGTGGCAGAGGCCTCTCCTGACCAATTACCTTCACCAATTCTTGCTCCTTTCAGCTGAAATAGCTCGCCTCTCTGGTGCCAAACAAAAGGCAACTGAGCTTTATGAAGAGGCCATTAGA